>CAVQKQ010000020.1:0-150000 GCA_963713085.1 uncultured Pseudomonadota bacterium
CACCCCAACCTCTGGCACCTGAATCGCCATTCGGTGGCGGGGGGCGTGGCGGCCGGCTTATTTGGCGGGCTGGTGCCGGGACCTTTTCAGATGCTGATGGCGGCCCTGCTGGCCATTCTTTTTCGGGTGAATCTGCCGGTGGCCGCGGTCACCACCCTCTATACCAATCCCGTCACCTGGGGCCCTCTGATCCTGGCCGCCTATACCATCGGCCACTGGGTCATGGGCGGCAACGGGGCAAGGATCACAGCCTTTCACTTCGACTGGCACAGCCAGCCTTGGAGCGACTTCCTGCCCCAGTTCTGGCATTGGTTCTCCGGCCTGGGCGAAGCCTATCTGCTTGGCAGTCTGATCCTGGCCAATCTCCTGGCCATTCTGGGTTATTTTGGCGTGCAGTTGGTCTGGCGCCTTTATATCCTGGCTTATCTGCGCCGCCGGCGCCGACGACACCGTCCTGCCCCGTGAAGCGATGCTCTCCTGATCAATTCCTTTCGCTCGGCACCGCGATCGGATAGCCGTTGCTCAGGGCCGTCAGGAACACCTCCAGGTCCGTGTAGGCCCGGCTACCGGGCAACAAGGGCTGGGTGCGGCTGTCGATATTGCACTCCATGATTCGCAATTGCAGGGATTGCAGCATGTATTGGGTGCGGTAGACCGGGTAATGGCCGGCATCACCATAGGGTGTGGTGATGGTGTCGCCGCGCAGGTGCTTGCCCACGTTGTGGGTATGGCAGGACGCGCAGGAAAGATTGAAGGCCCCGGCCTTGAGGTGGAACAGTTTGCGGCCCCGCTCGTAGGCGGCTTTCATGGCGCCTCTGGACACATCGATGGCAGTCGGCATGCCGTTGCCGAGGCTGGCCAGGTACAGCGATATGGCGCTGTTGTCGTAGCTGCCGTTCTCGATCACCCGGCCTTCCCGTTTGGCGCAATATTCGATCACCTCTTCCACCCCTGCCACATGCTTGAGATCGGCGCGATAGCGGGGGTAATGGCTGCGCAGCCCCTTCAGCCTGCCTTTTCGCGCGCCCAGGCAGGCGGCGAATCGGCCCTTGCGGTTGAGCGTTTTGAACAGGCTTTCGCCCCTGTCCAGGGCGAAATGGCCGCCATGGACCGACGGATTGAAGGGCGGGTCCATGAATGCCCAGTTCAGCTTCCAGTTCTCGTCCGGGTTGCCGGCCATGCGGAAATCGAGGTGATCGTGATCCTTCCAGTAGGGATAGGTATTGGACAGGGTCAAGTCTCCTGACGCCTTGGGCTGGTATTGCTCCATTGGATCGTATTCACGGTAGGGCCCGGCTTGGGCAGCGGCAGACGCGACCAGCAGACCGGCGCAAGTCAGAACAATGGATTGAATGACACCGTTCATGGCTCCCTCCTTATTCGATGGACTGCAGGTAGGCCACCAGGTCGCGGATGTCCTGCTCGCTCAGCAGGCCGAAGGTGCCGAAAGGTGGCATGACCGTGTTGGGATTGAAGACGCGGGCATCGAATATCTGCTGGAAGATCGCCCCATCCGGGTTTTTGTACCGCTGATAATGGAGCAGGGAAGTCCCCACAGTCCCGGGCCACTGGTCGTCAGGCACCTGATGGCACGCCACGCACCATTCCCATAACAAGGTCTTGCCCCGCGCCGCATCGCCAGCCAGGGGCAGCTTGAGTTCCACTTTCCTGGGTCTGGGAATCCCGCGATGATCACCATAGCTCAGGGTCAGCCACTTGGTGAGATCCCGGGTATGGGGTTCCCAACCCAGGCGGCCGCTGTTGACCACCACCTTGGGCACCAAGGTCTTGTTGGGCGCCGCTTCATTCACTGCGGCGTCCGCCGGCAGGCCCGCCCCATGACAGGAGGAAGCGAGAATGACGGCCAGACCCATGAGGGTGGCGGGACTACGCATGGTATCTCCTTGCAGACAAGTTCTAGTCCGAATGTATCAGACCAGCACCCCATCCTCCAGACGCAGGGTACGGCCCAGACGCGCGGCCAGGTCGGGATCGTGGGTCACGACCAGGAACGCCGTGCCATGCAAGCCGGACAAGTCCACCATCATGTCCTGGATGCGCCCTGCCGTATGTCGGTCCAGATTGCCGGTGGGTTCGTCCATGAGCACGCAAGCGGGTTGGGTCACCAGGGCGCGGGCGATGGCCGCGCGCTGGCGTTCGCCCCCGGAGAGTTCACCGGGCCGATGGTGCAGGCGATGGTCCAAGCCTACCGCCTCCAGCCAGTGTTCCGCTTCTTCCAGGGCGGCAACCCGCTCCTGGCGCCGAATCAGCAAGGGCATGGCCACATTTTCCTGGGCCGTGAATTCCGGCAGCAGGTGATGGAACTGATACACGAAGCCCAGGCTGCGGTTGCGCAGGCGCCCCCGCGCCAGTTCGGAAAGGGACCAGATGTCGTCCCCTGCCACCCTCACCTCGCCGGCGTCGGGCCGGTCGAGACCGCCCAACACATGCAGCAGGGTGCTTTTGCCTGCTCCCGAGGCCCCCATGATCGCCACATGCTCGCCGGGGCTGATGCCGAGATCGACCCCCGATAGGACCGGCACCTCGGTCTTGCCCTGCCAGTAGCTCTTGGACAGGCCGGAACAGGAAAGTACCGCGCCCCCATTCTCACTCATAGCGCAAGGCCTCCGCTGGCTCTACCCGGGAAGCCCGCCAGCTGGGGTAGAGCGTGGCCAGGAAGGCCAGGATCAGGGCCACGCCACCGATGGTGACCACATCGGGCCAATCCAGCTTGGAGGGCAGCTTGGAGATGTAATAGACATCGGCGGGGAACAGGTCGATGTGTAGCAGCCGTTCGATCACCGGCACCACCGTCTCCACATTGAGGGCCAGCAGCACGCCCGACACCACACCCAGCAGCGTACCGATGACCCCGATCAGGCTGCCTTGCACCATGAAGATGGTCATGATGCTCTTGGGGCCTGCACCAAGCGTACGCAGTATCGCGATATCCGCCTGTTTGTCGGTGACTACCATAACCAGGGTGGACACGATATTGAACGCGGCCACGGCAACAATCAGGGTCAGGATGATGAACATCATGCGTTTCTCGATCTGCACCGCCTGGAAGAAGTTGGCATGGCTCATGGTCCAGTCCGACAGGTAATAATCACCCTGGAGGGTCTTGGCCAGTTCACGCAATACCCAGGGGGCCCGTTCCATGTCCGCCAGTTTCACCCGCAGTCCGGAGACGGCATCGCCCATACGGTACAGCTTCTGGGCATCCTGCAGATTGATAAGGGCCAGGCCGGAGTCATATTCGAACATGCCCATCTGGAACAGGCCCACCACGGTGAACTGCTTGATGCGCGGCAGCAAGCCAGCGGGCGTTACCACACCCTGGGGTGCGATCAGGGCCACCTTGTCGCCGGGAAACACCCCCAGGGAACGGGCCAGATCCTGGCCGAGGATGATACCGAAACCGCCCGGCTTGAGATCTTCCAGGCGACCGTTCTTCATGTGGCTGGCGAACTCCGCCACCTGGGTCTCTCGGTCCGGCTGCACCCCGCGGATCATGGCCCCCTTTGTATCGCTGCCCATCACCAGCAGGCCCTGGCCCGACACGAAGGGCGCCATACCGCGCACCTCCGGATGTTTCCCAACTTGGCTTGCCAAAGCCGGCCAGTCCTCCAGCTGGTTATTGGGGCCGGTGATCTCCAGGTGGGACGCCACCCCCAGGATGCGTCCGCGCAGTTCCTCCTGGAAACCGTTCATGACGGAAAGAACCACGATGAGCGCCATGACGCCCAAGGCAATGCCCCCCATGGAAGTCATGGTAATAAAGGAAATAAAGTGATTGCGGCGTTTCGCGCGGGTGTAGCGCAGGCCGATCAGGAATTCGTAAGGGAGCACGGGATGGAGTCTGCCACAGTCGGCGCGCTTACGTCACAGACCGCAAGTGTTGAACATCGATATATTAAGGGCCAGATCACTCGCCAAGAAAATGAGCAGCCACCTGTCTGAGTTGGCCGGCCCGACGATGCTCGTATAGATAGATGCCTTGCCAGGTGCCCAGCGCCATGTTGCCATCCTGCACCGGGATGGACAGACTAGTCTGGGTCAACGCCGCCCGCACGTGGGCCGCCGGGGTTCGACAGTTCGCAGTCCAAAAACAGTGATTTTCTAACGCCCCCCAGCATTCATGCGGGTTCCCGCCGCCGATTTCAAAAGTCTGTGTGGTGGCACGCGATGGTCAACAACGGCTTTTATTTTCGTAGAGAAGTTTGCTGATAAAGTGGCGGCATGTTTGTCAAGATCACTGCCTCCGGAAAGCGCCGCTACGTCCAACTCGTCGAGTCCTATCGGGATGACGCAGGCCGGGTCAAAAAGCGCACCGTCGCCACCCTCGGTCGGCTCGAACAACTCGGCGGTGATCTGGATTCCGTTATCGGCGGCTTGCTCAAAGTGACCGGTCGCGAACCGTTGGGCGATGAAGCCATCGACACCGTCAATCGTCGTTCGAATCGGCGCGCGCCCTGGGTGACGTCTGGATGCTGACCGAGCTGTGGAAGGAACTCGGCTTTGGCGAACTGCGCCGCGTCTTTCGCAAGACGCGCCACACCACCGATGTCGAAGCCCTGATCCGGGTCATGGTGCTGAACCGCCTGTGCGATCCGGATTCCAAGCTCGGAGTATTGCGCTGGCTGGAGACGGTGGCTTTGCCCGAAGTGGATGTGACTGCGATCACGCACCAGCAATTGCTCCGCAGCATGGATGCGCTGATGGAGCACCAGACCGAAGTCGATAGCGTCGTGGCCGGTCTGTTGCGTCGATTGATTGACCAGGACCTGTCAGTCGTCTTCTACGACCTAACCACGATCCGCAGCGAAGGACTGGTGACCGTCGAGAAGGATGTGCGCAAGTTCGGGCAGGCCAAGGAAGGCTTGATCGCGCGCCAGTTCATGCTCGGGGTCGTGCAGACGGCGGAAGGCTTGCCGCTCTACCACGAAGTGTTCGACGGCAATGCCGCCGAAACCAAGACGCTGTTGCCCACGCTGACGACTGTGCTGGCGCGCTTTCCGTCGGTGCGCCGGCTGATTCTCATCGCCGATCGCGGACTGCTCAGTCTGGACAACCTTGAATCGCTGCGGGCGATCCGACTCAGCAGCGGCCAACCGCTCGAATTCATCATCGCCGTACCCGGCCGGCGTTATCACGACTTCGTCGACCTGCTCGGGATTTCCATCGCACCCGCTGTGCGACGGCCAGCGAGGAGATCATCGACGAGTGGGTGTGGAACGATTTGCGCCTGGTGGTCGCGCATGATCCGGTGATGGCGGCGATCCAGACGCAGCGGCGCGCCGATCGCATCGAGGCGCTGATCGCGCAGGGTGAGCAGTGGGCCGGCAAACTCGTCGAACAGGATGACGGCGTCAAACGTCGCGGCCGCAAGCTCTCCGACAGTGGCGCCAAGGCGCGTTTCTTCCATGCGGTGAGCGAGGCGCATTTGTCGAAGATCATCAAGGTGGATCTGGCCGCGCAGTTGTTCAGCTATGACCTCGACGCCGATGCCCGCACGCTGGCCGAGATGATGGATGGCAAGCTGTTGCTGGTGACCAACGCGCAAGGGCTGTCATCCGAGGACGTGGTCACGCGCTACAAATCGCTGGCCGACATCGAACGCGGCTTCAAGGTGCTGAAATCGGAGATCGACATCGGCCCGGTGTATCACCGGCTGCCGGAGCGGATTCGGGCACACGCTTCGATGTGTTTCATGGCGCTGATCCTGCATCGAGTCATGCGCACTCGGCTGCGCGCGGCGAACGCCGGGCTGACGCCGGAACGCGCGCTTGAGCAATTGCATCGCATCCAGCATCACCGCATCCGCCTGAACGGCGCCACCCCGGTGACGGGGGTTTCTTCCATCAACGATGAACAGAACGAGGTTTTTCATGCCCTCCGGGTGAAAAAACCGGTCGCTTCACAGCAATTGACGCTTTTGTAGGGTTGCGTTTTGAATTCGTGTTCAACGAAATCATACGGTTATCAGATTAACTGTCGAACTCCGGGGGCCTGACCTGCTGGATGATGCGGATCAGGCTGGAGGAGTCGGTCAGGTCTCCGTGGTGCAGGATGAACCGGCGACCGGTCTCGTGGGGGTCCTGGTAGAGGTGGTCGATGCGGTCCGTGTTGAACAACGAGGTGCGCCGCTTGATGCCGTGCACCTCATAGCCCTTGTTCAACAGGAATTCCGCCAGGTAGGCGCCGTCTTGGCCAGTCACTCCGGTGATCAGGGCGGTATTCATATCGGGTGGGCAGCAGTGTTGTCGGATGTCCCAATGCTACCGCCAAATACACGCCAGTCTGAAACCTCAGGCCGAAAGGCCGATTTCCTGCTGTAGGATGGCCAGGACCTGTTCGATATCCACTGTGAAGGCGTCGTACTGCCGGATGTCCTGACCGTCGACAAAACGATGGCGCAAGCCCATCTGCCTAGCCAGGGTGAACCAGAATGGTTCGAACGAGACTGGACAGAGTTCGAGCAACAGGCCACCCGGTTGGCAGAACACCAGATTGGTTAGGGCTGACCCACAACCGCCAACGACCACCCGTGCCGAGGCGAAAAGCGCCACCTGCTGCTTATGGGGCAGGGCTTCCGGCACCACCAGTTCAAAACCCAGGGGGGCCAGCCGGGCAAAGAGGTCGTCCTCGTTAACCAGGCGTCGCAGCTTTTGCTGTTTTCGGCTGATCAGAATCAGGCGGTTGGGCTCCTTATCAGCCACTTGGTAATGCTCCCGGAATGATGCGCCGACATGCTGTAGAGCATTACTATCCGCGAGTACGTTCACATATCGGTTGCCGGCGGACCGGCAAATTACGATCAGTTGGTTGCACACGACTTTTTCATCGTCCCGGACGGACCTGAACTGGAGGTCAGGATACGCACGCTTGAGTATGTTGAAGCCAGCCTGCTGATAGGGTGCGATATGTTCACCTGTCAACACCGTCGCGTTGCGGGCTTCAGGAACTGAGGCGAGGAGAATATGCAGCATGACCAGCCGGTCGAGCAGAAAGTGGAAATAATGAGGGCCCTGCCGCATAGAGATCACCAGCCCTGCTACCTGGCTGATCGAGCGGGGCCGGACCGGCCTGACCACATTACGTTCCATGCGCCAGTCGGGACAAAGCTGGATTCGCTCGCTGGGCCGATGCAGTACCGAAAAGGAAAGTGGCAGCACTTCGCAGTCTGTGAGTAAAAAGGCGGCCACGTTGTTGCGGAGTCTGAGTTCATCGCCGACCTGCCAACCTTCGACATAACCTTTGTAATGCTCTAGATAGCCCAGTTCTAACTGGGAAAGCTTCAGGGTTGCTGCAATCTCCTGATCTAGTAAGTGGGGTACTGTGCCTGGCTGCAAATAGCGGTGTTGGACATAGGCCGAATAACGCCTTCGCAGCCAGGGCACACGGGCTAGTACTAAGACAGCGAACAGATACCGTAAATGCCTGGCGGTGGCTTTCTTGCGCAAGCGATTTAGACGCTTGATCAAAACGGGTGGCAGGTGCATATGTGGTCACTCGTCTGGGGTTGAACTGGAACCGTACTATCCGTCCTTAACTTAATCGCGTATGCCCAAGAGGATGGTTGCCTTGGCCACAGCCTCGATGACCCGATCACACTGCACCTCGGTCATTCCTGGCCAAATCGGTAGGCTGAGTACCTCTTGGTGTATTGCCTCGGCGAGTGGTAAGGCACCTTTGATGAGGCCAAGATCTGAGTATGCCGTTTGCAAGTGTGGAGGAATTGGGTAGTGGATAAGGGTCAGGATGCCCATATCACTGAGATACCTCTGCAATTCATCCCGCAAAGCTGTGCGTACCACGAACAAATGCCAGATGGGGGCGGCCCAATCCGGCACCCAAGGCACCACCAAGCCGGTGTCGTTCAGTTGGGCAATGTAACGCTCGGCGATGGACCGACGGGCCTGATTCCAGCCATCGAGTTGACTCAACTTGACCCGCAGAAAGGCCGCCTGCAACTCGTCCAGGCGGGAGTTGAAACCCTTCTCATCATTCTTGTACTTAATTGGCGAGCCATAGTTGCGCAACATCCGTACCCGCTCCGCCAGCGCTCGGTCATCGGTAGTGACCGCACCCCCGTCTCCCAACGCGCCAAGGTTTTTCCCAGGATAGAAGCTGAAGCCGGCCGCATGGCCTAACGCGCCCGTGGTCTTGTCCTTGAAGCGGGCGCCATGGGCCTGGGCGGCATCCTCGATAACTTTCAAGCCGTGTTTTTCTGCGATGGCATGGATGGCATCCATATCGGCCGGCTGACCGTAAAGGTGGACTGCGATGATGGCACGGGTGCGGGGTGAAATGGCCGCCTCGATCCTTGTAGGATCCAGGTTGTAGGTGCGTGTATCCGGTTCTACTGGGACTGGCTTGGCGCCAGAATGGGTAACGGCAAGCCAAGTAGCAATATATGTGTTGCTGGGTACGATGACCTCGTCCCCAGGACCAATTTCCATTCCGCGCAGAATCAAGTGCAGGGCATCCAGGCCATTGCCAACCCCGATGCAGTGGTCCACTCCACAATAGGCTGCAAATTCAGCCTCGAAGGCTTCAGTTTCCGGGCCCAGTATGTACCAACTAGAATCCATAACGCGATTGAAGGCGGCCAGCAATTCAGCGCGCAAGGGGTTGTTCATTGGCCCAAAATCTAGGAATGGAATTTTCATGGCATGTTGGCCACTTGCAGGAAAGTGGCGTAATCGCGGAAATAGTCGGCCTCGTCATAGAAATCCGAGGCCAATACCATACTGACCGCACCCGAGGAAAAATTATCCAAGAAACTCCACATCATCGGACAGACATACAGGCCGTGGTAGGAACGATTCAGGTGATAACGGCGCTGGCGCTGGCCGTCATCAAGGACCACGTCAAAGCTGCCCGACATGGCGACGATGAATTGATGCAAGTGGCGATGACCGTGGGCACCGCGATCTGAGCCACCGGGCACATCGTATAGGTAGAAGACGCGTTTGATGTCGAAGGGGATATGGCGCGAACTCTCAATAAAGGTTAGATTGCCGCGCGGATCCTGGATCTTCGGAAGTTCAATGATTCGGCAGTCATTTAGAGACATAACTTCAAGCCCTGAAATTAAGTTAGGAACCGTGCATATTAGCGTGTTGTAGCCAAGTCTTTTTCAAGCATGATTATGAAGTGGTAGTTCAGGTGGTCTTCGGATGCTGTTTGAGCACTGAAACCTAGGAGGTTGCTTAGGCATTTATTGATGGAACGACCCCTTTTTTTCTCGCTGGGTTTCCAAACCATAATTCCCCCGCCGGGACATCTTTTGTGACTACGCTCCCGGCACCAATCATTGCATTTTCACCAATTATTATGCCACCAAGAAGAGTTGCATTCGCTCCGATGGACGCGCCATTTCTTATAATTGTTTTTAAGTATTCGTCTGGATATACCTTTGATCTGGGATATTTGTCGTTTGTGAAGGTAACATTTGGGCCAATAAATACATTGTCCTCAACAGTAATTCCGTCCCACAATTGGACGCCGCATTTTACAGTGACGTTGTTTCCAATAATAACATTATTTTCTACGAAGACATGAGCATTAATATTGCAATTTTCTCCAAGTCTAGCCCCTTTCAGGATAATAGTATATTGCCATACTATCGTTCCATTCCCAATGAATTCAGTTTGAACGTCTGCTTTTTCGTGAACAAATGGTAATATTTTATCAGAGCTCATGTCCTAATCCTGCGTTGGGTTTCAAGTATTATATTAATTACTTTAAAATGGGAGTGTTTTGATAACCTTGGCGGGATTTCCAGCAGCAATCGCATTTTCTGGAATTGATTTTGTGACAATTGAGCCGTTAGCGATCACAGAGTTTTTGCCAATGGTTACACCTTTTAATACGGTTACATTAGAACCAAAAAAAACGTTTTCTTCTATAACAACTTTAGCAGTTTTAGGCGTTCCCCCTTGCATTCTTTTGTCGGGGTGAAGATCGTGAAAATCGCTGTCATAAATTTCAAAATTAGTTCCAGCAATTGTATTTTTCCCGATATACACACCCTCGCCGGCGGCTATTATAACAAAATTATTATTGACATAAACACCTGATTCTATTTCAACAACAGTATCAGGTTTGCGAGACTCTATATAAGCATAGTTACTGTACAAATAAGGAGAATTTATAACGCCAATTTTTACATTTTCATGAAATATTATTTTGCCCTTACCATTAAATAAACAAGGTTGATTTAAAATTGGTTTACCAAAAACATTTTTGCATGTCGATAACAATTTGTATTTGTTAATTCTAAGCCATTGGTGAATATATGATATTAACATAATATACATTTCTATTTGTAATGGATGGGTAAATATTTAGACTCAAAGTCGATTTCAGCCATGTCATGCCAATTCCGCTTGGATGGGCACGCTCCATCGAAATCCTGCGGTAAATTTCATTCAAATGCCTGTGCTGATTGATTTGTCGGGAAGGAGCATGGATCTGTAAATGTATGCCACGGATTCTGGGTGAGCGTCAAAGGTTCAGAAGGTTACGTGCTCGTACAAATATCTTCTCAGCTAATTGTCTAATTGCGATGCTCGGGGTGCCCTTTCTCAGGGTATGTCTGGAACATAGTCGAAACTCGTTCCCGGTGGATGCGACGCCTTTTACCTCGATGTGGCCGCTGAGTACGGCCATCAGATTGTATTTGTGCAGCACCAGCTCACGTGCCTGCAGGATGGCGGGCAGGCGTCGCTGGTATTCGTTCGAATGCACGATATCCCCGATGAGACGATTGCTGCCGTCGTGATCGTTGATGTCGATCGGTATGAAGCTCTCGGCAGGAAAGTACTCGTTGGCATTTGGGGCGCCGCTGTAGAAGGGGAGGGTGAGCCCCAGAAAGGCGTCCGAGAGCTTTTCCGTCCAATGGTGCAGTCCGATGTGGTTCTCGATGGCGACGTGATATCGGTAAGGATCGAGGGCCTCGGCCTTGTCGTCCATGGGGCGGATGCCGTGGCCGAACACGTCCATTTCCGGCAGGTGTTCCTGAAGTTGTTTGACGAATGTGTAACGTTTGTTGTGCAGGGTATGGCGTTGGCGCTTGCTGGAACTGGCGGCCGAGATGAGCCGGGTCTTGTCGGTGGGGGGATGGTCGATCATCTCATCCAGGGTTCGCACATGCTGGCTGCCTACGCCATAGAACCAGCGCAGGCCCGGTTGCGAGTAGATGCGGTTGGGATGGGGGAGGGCCCAGGGTTCCTGGGAGGTGAGCACGTGGCCGAACTGGGCGGTGAAGGCGTTGCCATAGCATTTGATGGATGAGGGTTCTGTGGTGACCAGCAGGGTCTGCGCTTGGGGGCAGGCCAGTTGTTCGAAGGCATGGTACTTGTCCTGGCCGGCGTGGGGGGAGAGGTCGTCGTAGACCACTAGCCAGTCGTATTCCCGCGCATCCCGGTCGAAGGTGAACCGGCAGTTTCCCCAGACGGAGTCGCCTTTCGGGAAGTAGCGCGACCATTCCGAGGGGCGGGCTGCGTTGCTGACCAGCTTTACCGTAATCATGGCAATGCCCGGTGAATTGTGCCGACCCATTCGTTGCGGCCCAGGCACGATGCCGCGCGCTGTTCGCGTACATGGTTGGCCGGGAGGCGAAGTGGCAGGTTCATTCTTTCCAGTAATCGGCGATCCAGAGTGCGGGTTTGTAGTACTTGCGCAGCTTGCCGCGGTAATCCCCGACCAGGGCGTCGTCCGGATTGGGATGGCCGTGAAACACCAGGATCCGGCATCCCGGCGGCAGTGCCGGGGCGCGCAGGTAGCGCATGATGCCCTTGGGTATGGCGTGGAACTTGAAGCTCTTGCACCAGGTTTCCGGCCAGAAGGCGATGTCGCCGATCTTCTTGGACAGATAGATCTGCTCGTTGCTGTAGTGGGCATGCACCTCGTCGGTGTGGGTACGGTAGTAGTCCAGCACGTCGGCATGCCTGCCGATCTCGAAGCAATAGACCGACGAGTTACCGATGCCCTGGCCGCGTTGGGTCCAGTTTTCAATGATGGCGAACTTGTCCGAGTAGTCGAAAAAGTCGTCCAGCCGGTCGACGATGATGACGTCCAGATCCAGGAACAGGGCCTTGCCGGTCAGGTCTCCCAGGGTCGGGCTGAACAGGGCGAGCTTGCGCCAGGGGGACACCTGGTGGCGCAGGGGAATGTCGATCTCGGGGATGGGCAGGGTCTCGATGCCGTCCGCGAGTCCCTGGGTATCGTCCGTCAGGCAGACGAAGCGGAACGGGCCGGACAGGTTGCGGCGCACCATGCCGTAGAGCCGGTTGACGTAATGCGCTCCGTACTTGGTACCCCACTTGATGCACAGGATGTTTCGCGGCTGGGTCATTGCTTCTCGGTCAGGGAATGGTAGACGTTGATCGTGTCTTGCGCCATGGCCTGCAAGGTAAGACGTTCCCGGGCAAATTGCCAGGGTCGGGCCATCGCCTGGGTCCAGGCGGCGGGTTCGCCGATCAACGCCGTCAGGCGTTGGCGCAATGCCGGGGCATCGTCGGGGGGGACGATAAGCTCGGGGGGGAAGAAGTCGCCCACGCCTGAAATTTCGGTGGTCAACACCCGTGTGCCCAACATGAGGGCTTCCACCAGCACGTAGGGAAACCCTTCATGCCGGGAGGAGATGACCAGACCGTCCGCCGAGGCCATGAGATCCATCGCATCGCGGCGGTGGCCCAGCAGCAGGCAGCGGGTGGGTGGTTTGATTGCGGCGAGGCGGGCTTCCAGGTTTGCGCGTTCCGGCCCGTCGCCGGCGATGAGCAGGTTGATGGGAAGACCGTCCACCGCTTCCAGCAGGATGTCGAAGCCCTTGGCCGGAACCAGGCGGCCCACGGCGCAAAGCACCGGAAGATCGGAAGGAAGCTGGAACATTTGCTTCAGGTCGAGGCGGTTTGTTGAACTGGCCTCGATGCCGTTGAGGATGACACTGGCATGGGCATGGTTCAGTCGTGCCGCCGCCAGGGAACTGACCGCGATGACATGATCCAGCTTGTCGAAGGCCCGGGTGCGGCGCTTGACGTTGTGTAGCGTGCCGACCGTGGGACACCCGAGCCAGGGACGGACCAGCGACACCAGGGCGGCCGCCTTGTTGGCCTGGGCATGCACCAGGTCGCAGCGGCAGCGGCGCAGCTTGAGCAGAAGTTCCAGGGCGAGCAGGGGATTGAGCCGGTTGCGGTCGAAGCGGATGGGGATGCATTCGATCTCCTCGGGCATGCCCGCGATCAGCGACCGGTCGGCGAAAACCACCACCTCGTGGCCGGCGCCGGCCAGGGCCCGGCTCAGGTCGCGCACATGCCGTTCCAGGCCGCCTTCGCCCCGGCTTGCCAGGACCTGGCAGATTTTCATTGGTCCGCTCCTATCAAGGATTCCCGCAGGTCGTCCAGGCGGGATGCGATGCCGGCGATGTCGAAATGCTGTCGGACGTATGCCCAACCCGCCCGCCGCGCTGAGGCGAGCCGGACCGCGTCGTCCATGAGCGATGCCAGGGCCGAGGCGATGGCGGCGGGGTCTTCCGGGTCGACGCCGAGCGCTGCCGGCCCGGTGGCTTCCGCCAGTCCGCCCCGGCCCGAGCTGATCACCGCGCAGCCGCTGGACATGGCCTCGATGGCGACGCGGCCGAAGGCCTCGTTGCAGAGGGAGGGTATGACGACGATGCAGGCGTTGCGCATATGCTCCTGAACTGCCTCGTTGGACATCTGGCCGAACCAGTCGACCTGTGCATCCAGGGGCGCGAGCCGGGCCCGGATACCCTGTTCGAATTCCGTGGCGGAGCCGCCGCCGTGCCGGTTGGAGCCGATGAAGCCCACCCGCCAATCGGGGTGTTCCGGCAGCACGGTCGCTAGTGCCCGGGCGAGTTGCTCGATGCCCTTCTCCGGCACCATGCGTCCGACATAGAGGATGCGGGCCTTGGGCGCGGGTGGCAGGATTCCATGCACAGTCATGGCCAGTGCATTGGGAATGACGTGGATTTTATTATCCTGACCTTCCCCAGCGATACCCGACAGAAAGCGCCGGCGGACGTACTCGCTCACGCAGATCACGGCATCGGCCCGGGCCAGGATTTTGCCGCGCTCTCCGGGGGTGGCCAGGCCGCCCATGGTGTGCGGGTCGTTGTGCAGGTACAGGGCCACCCTGCTGGCTTTGTGGCGTTGGCGGATGGCTGCGAACACCTCGACCCGATTGTGGACTTCGATATAGGTGCTGGGGCGTATCGGGGATTCGCTGCGCCGCCTGTCGCGCGTAATCCCGGGTAAGCCCGAAAACGCGCCGCCAGGAAGGGGCGATGGTTATGTAGGTTACATCCGGTGGCAGGGCCGACTGGGGCCCGCCGTAGATGCGAGTCTGTTCCCGGTGGCGGCTGGCGAAGTAGAAATCCCGCACCACCAGCGCCACCGCACCGGATGCGGCGGGCGTAAAGCGTTCCCGGGGCGGGAGGAGTAGGTGATATTGCGCCGGCATGCTAACCATGGCATCGGTAGTGGGGTTTGTTCAAAGCAACGGGATCAACCGGGGTCATCCGGCCAGTTCCCGGTATACCGCCAGGGTGGCATCGAGCATGCGGGCGAGGGTGTAGGGCTGGGGCTGGGGCACCTCGGGCGGGTCTTGCAACCATTCCGTCACCCGGGTCGAGAGGCTGTCCAGGTCGCCGACCGGCACGCAGCCCTGCGGCAGGATGGCGGCCAATTGTTCGCCCACGCCGCCATGATCGTAGCCCAGGGTGGGAATGCCCATGCTCAACGCCTCCAGCGTGGTACGCCCGAAGGCCTCCGGCTCCCGGGAGAGGGAAAGGACGATGGCCGAGATGGCCATGATCTCGCGCAGGTCGCTGCGGTGGCCGGTGAAGGTGATGGCATCGTCCAGCCCGCGCTCATGGACGCGATTTTGCAATTCTTCTAGGAACTGGCGCCGGCGCGGATGGGTGCCGCCGACGATCAGGCCGTGCACCTCCGGCGCGGAGACCTTGAGACCGGCCATCAGGTCAAGGAAGTCTTCCTGGCCTTTCCAGCGGGTGATGCGGGCGGGCAGGGTAATCAGGCGCTTGCCCCGGGTTTGCGGGTAGGACTCGTACCAGTTCTCCAGCCAGGTTTCCGGGGGCCGATAGCCGTGGGGAAACTGACCGGGATCGACGCCCCGATAGATAAGGCGCAGCTTTTCCGGATCGGTGCCGGGGTAGTTGCTGAGCACATAGTCCCGGATCATTTGCGAGATGACGATGACCCGTTCCCCTCGGGTCATCACCGCGCTGTAGCGGTTGACCGAATAAGGGCCGTGCACGGTGGTGACGAGGCGAGGTCGCTGGTCGGGATCCATGCCTTTCCAGGCCAGGTATCCCACCCACCCGGGCATGCGGGAGCGCACGTGCAGGATATCCACCTTCTCGTCGCGCATGAGGCGCCGCAGACGGCCCACGTAGCGCGGCAGGGTCAGCAAGGATTTACGGCCCACGTCCCACGCCAGATGCCTGCTGCCTTCGCTTTCCAGTTGCGGCACCAGGCGGCCGCCGGCGGAGATGACGATGGAGCGGTGGCCGTGCTCGACCAGGTGCTTGCCGACTTCCAGGGTGCCGCGCTCCACCCCTCCTGATTCCAGGGCGGGGAGCATCTGAACCACGGTCATGGATTTCATGAAAACCACTTTTGCAGGATTATCGCCGCGCAGCGATCAGCCTCGCTGAAGCTCTCGGCCGGCGGTGGGAAAGCCTGGCCGGCCCCGAGCGAACCCAGGGTCCGCACCCATCCCTCGCCGATCCTTGCCGCCACGCCCGCCGCGACCCGGGAGCGGGGCACGGCGGGCAAGTCGAACACCCCCACCCGGCAACCGGCTGTCAGGGCCTCGTACAGCATGGAGGCGCTGTCCGGCGTGACCCAGGCTTGTCCAACCCTGGCGAGTTGTTGCTCCAGCCAGCCCGCAGGTGTGTCCACGCCCGGGACGACGGTGATTTGTCCCGCTGGCAGCATGGCCGGGAATTCAGGGGGGGTGCGGCGGGAGGTGGTGAGGGTCCAGTGGATCCCGGGCGTGCGAGTGACCAGAGTGGCGATCTGCCCGGCAATGCCGTGGTCGTCCCAGCGGTAATGGGGAGACGGCCCGCCGACCAGGATGAGCCCTTGCCCCTGCTCGTGCCCTTGCGAAGGAATTACCGTATTGAGGGCACCCCGGGTCGTGATCACGCTGGGCAGGGCGGGGGGGTGGTCATGTTCCGGGATCAGGCATAGATCGAACCATCCCAAGGGCAGGCTGGGCTTCATCAACACTACTGCCTTGCCGCCACGGGCGCGGCGCGCGGCCAGGAGGGCGCCATGGGTGGCATGCCCGGCCGCCAGGATCAGGTCCGGATCCGGCAGGGCGGCCCCAGGCGGAAACCGCCCGCCGAGCCAGTATCCGAGGTTTTTCCAACGGGGTCCCACCTTGATCGTATGGGTGCTTGCCGGGGTGAGGCGCATCAGGGCATCGGCCAACCCCTGGCTTTGCTTTTCATGGCCCGGCTTGCCGTCCCCGAGGCGCCAGATCATGAGGGGAGGCTTTGCGTCAATCGGCATCGAAAATGCAAGTAAATGTCATGATTAGGCAGGCGTCCGAGTTTGTTTTGTTCAATACGGATTGCGTGGAAATCTGGACATCCGGGTGCAATGTGCGGCAAACTCGCCGCCGTTAAAACAACCGGCATGCTCAACTACATGGCCCGCAAGCGCACGCCGAAATCATCCATTGCCCAGGCCGTTTCCACCGTGACAACGGGCAAAAGCATCCTGGTTCTGCATGGTCCCAATCTTAACCTGCTGGGCATCCGCGAACCGGAACATTATGGGGATCAGACCCTGGCCGAGATCAATGCCGCCCTCCAGGAACAGGGCGAGGCCGAGGGCGTGGCGGTGGCCTGTTTCCAGAGCAATGCCGAACATGCCCTGGTGGAGCGCATCCATGCCGCCCGGGACGAGGACGTGGGTTTCATCATCATCAACCCCGCCGCCTTCACGCATACCAGCATAGCTGTTCGCGATGCCCTGGCGGGGGTGGGAATACCGTTCATCGAAGTGCATCTGTCCAATGTCCATGCCCGCGAGGCATTCCGTCATCGTTCCTACCTGTCCGACCTGGCGGTGGGCGTGATTTCGGGCCTGGGGGCCATGGGCTACCTGTTCGCCCTGGGCTATGCCCTTCATGCCTTGGAGGAATAAATGGATCTGCGCAAGCTCAAGAAACTCATCGACCTGGTCCAGGATTCCGGCATTGCCGAGCTGGAGATCTTCGAAGGCGAGGAAAAGGTTCGCATCACCCGCGCGGTAGCGGCCCCGCAAACCATCTATGCCGGAGGCATGCCGATGATGGCCGCGCCCGCGCCGGCCGCGTCCATCGCCGCCGCGCCGACCATCGTCGCCGAGGACGAGCCCGCCGAGCCGGAAGGCAACATGGTCAAATCGCCCATGGTGGGGACCTTCTATCGCACCCCCTCGCCGGGCGCCAAGTCGTTCGTGGAAGTCGGCCAGAGCATCAAGACCGGCGATACCCTGTGCATCATCGAGGCCATGAAGCTCATGAACGAGATCGAGGCCGACGTGGGCGGCGTGGTCAAGGCTATCCTGGTCGAGAACGGCCAGCCTGTGGAATACGGCCAGCCGCTGTTCATCATCGGCTGATGCGGGGAAGGTTGTTTGGGATGAGGCAGCGCGGGCCATGGCAATCGCCCTTCACCCATCCTCTTCCCCTTCACTGGGATTGATCCATGTTTGAAAAAGTACTGATCGCAAACCGCGGCGAAATCGCCCTCCGCATCCAGCGCGCCTGCCGCGAGATGGGCATCAAGACCGTGGCGGTGCATTCCGAGGCGGATGCCGAGGCCAAGTACGTGCGTCTGGCGGACGAGTCCGTGTGTATCGGACCGGCGCCCTCGGCCAAGAGCTATCTGCACGTGCCGTCCATCATCGCCGCCGCCGAGGTGACCGACGCGGAGGCGATCCATCCCGGTTACGGTTTCCTTTCCGAGAACGCCGACTTCGCCGAGCGGGTGGAGAACTCGGGCTTCGTGTTCATCGGTCCCCGGCCGGAAACCATCCGCCTGATGGGCGACAAGGTTTCCGCCAAGGACGCCATGAAGGCCGCGGGCGTGCCCTGCGTGCCGGGATCGGAAGGGGCCCTGAACGACGACCCCGACGATTGGCTGCGCCTGGCCAAGGACGTCGGCTATCCCATCATCATCAAGGCCTCCGGCGGCGGCGGCGGGCGCGGCATGCGCGTGGTGCACACCGAGGCGACCCTGATCCAGTCGGTGCAGATGACCCAGTCGGAGGCCGGCGCGGCCTTCGGCAATCCCACGGTCTACATGGAGAAGTACTTGGGTAATCCGCGCCACATCGAGATACAGGTGCTGTCCGACGAACACGGCAACGCCATCCATCTGGGCGAGCGGGACTGTTCCATGCAACGCCGCCACCAGAAGGTCCTGGAAGAGGCGCCGGCCCCGGGGCTGGATCCCAAGCTGCGCAACAAGATCGGCGAACGCTGCGCCGAGGCCTGCCGCAAGATCGCCTACCGGGGCGTCGGCACCTTCGAATTCCTGTACGAGGACGGTGAATTCTTTTTTATCGAGATGAACACCCGGGTCCAGGTGGAACACCCGGTCACCGAACTCATCACCGGCGTGGACATCGTCCAGGAGAGCATCCGCATCGCCGCCGGCCTGCCCCTGGCCAACAAACAGAAGGACATCCACTTCCGCGGCCATGCCATGGAATGCCGGATCAATGCCGAGGATCCGACCAAGTTCGTACCCTCTCCGGGCCGCATCACGCTCTACCATGCCCCGGGCGGACCCGGCGTGCGGGTGGACTCCCACGTCTTCCAGAACTACTACGTGCCGCCCCACTACGATTCCATGATCGGCAAGCTGATCACCTACGGCGCCACCCGGGAGCAGGCCATCGCCCGCATGCGCATCGCCCTGTCGGAGATGATCGTGGAGGGGATCAAGACCAACATCCCGCTGCATCAGGACCTGCTGGTGGACCAGGCGGTACTGGATGGCGGCGTCAGCATTCACTATCTCGAAACGAAACTGGGGCTCAACAAGCATTGAAAGAGACAAGGGGCAAGATGCAAGGTACAAAGGGGTATTCGCAACCGCGATCTCCTTGCCCCTTGAGTCTTGCGCCTTGAATCCGACATGTGGCTTTCCTTGAAACTCGCCGCCGACGGCGACAAAGCCGAGGTCCTGGCCGATGCGCTGATGGAGGCGGGGGCGTTGTCCGTATCCATCGAGGACCTGGATGCCGGCACCGATGCGGAACTGCCCCAATTCGGCGAACCCGGACTGGATGATCCCAAGGCCTGGCGCCGCAACGCGGTGGTGGCCCTGCTGGAGGCGGACACCGATATCGCCGCCATGCTGCGGATGCTGGGCCTGTCCGCCAACACGGAACATGAAGTCGAACCGGTGGCCGAGCAGGACTGGGTGCGCCTGACCCAGGCCCAGTTCGACCCCATCCCCATCTCCGAGCGGCTCTGGATCGTGCCTTCCTGGCATGATGCCCCCGATCCCCATGCCCTGACCCTGGTCCTGGACCCCGGGCTGGCCTTCGGCACCGGCAGCCATCCCACCACCCGCCTTTGCCTGAAATGGCTGGAACAGCACATCAAGGGGGGGGAAAGCCTGCTGGATTACGGCTGCGGCTCGGGCATCCTGGCCATCGCCGCCAAACGCCTGGGGGCCGGGCGGGTGGCCGGCGTGGATGTGGATCCCCAGGCCGTGACCGCGTCCCGGGACAACGCCGAGCGCAATCAGGTGGTGGCGGATTTTCATATGCCGGACGACCTGATTGCAGGCCGGTTCGACATTCTGGTGGCCAATATCCTCACCAATCCCCTGAAGGCCCTCATGCCCTTGCTGGCCGGCCGGGTGAGGCAGGGCGGCCGCATCGCCCTGTCCGGTATCCTGGCGGAACAGGCGGCCGAACTCATGGACCTTTACGGCCAGGCCTTCGCCATGAGCCTCTGGTCCACGGAAGAGGGTTGGGTCTGTCTCGAAGGTGTGCGAATCTGATTACCGACTGACCGGACGCCATGCAAACAACCTGCCCCGAATGCCGCACCACATTCCGCATCACCCAGGATCACCTGGGCCTGCGCAGGGGCCTGGTGCGTTGCGGGCAATGCAACGCGGTGTTCAACGCCTACGACACCCTGCTGGCTGAACTGGATGCGCCGCCCAACAGCGAAATCCACCAGGCCCTGGCCGAGCATCGCGAGATGCCGGAGGAACTGGCGGGGGGCCATGCTGAGTTGGAGCCTGCCCCCGCCTTGGCCGCATTCAATGAAGAAGGGCTTGCATCAAACGCCGAGTTCCCAATGGGGTCCGAGCTTGAGTCGGAGCCGGCAGCCCCGGACGAACCCGACGCCTGGATCCTGGCCCAGGATGTATTCCCGCTGCAGGATGAGCCCCTGCCCAATGACGCGTGGGAGCCGAATCCAGCCATTCCTCCGCCGGCGGATGCGCTACCGGTCGCGACACCCTCCCTTGGCCCGGAACCCAGCCCCTTCGTGGAAACCTCGGAATCCATCCTGCTGGCGGAACTGCCCACCCGTCTCAGGGCCAGCCGGCCGCGCCTGCCCCTGTGGAAGTCATTATTGCTCTGGATGGCGGCGGCATCGCTGACACTCATCCTGTTTGCGCAGGTGGCCTATTTCTTCCGTGCCGAACTGGCAACGGCCTATCCCCCGGCTCGGCCTGTCATGACCGGCCTGTGTGGCTTCCTCGGTTGCGAGGTGCCTTTGCCTCGCCAGTTGACCCGGGAGGCCATCGCCGCCTCTTCCCTGGAGCATGACAACGAACAGAAATCCCGGGTGCGTCTCACTGTCCTGCTCGCCAACCGCACCGGCCAAATTCAGGCCTGGCCCCAACTGGATCTGCGCCTGACCGATGTGCGGGACGCGCCGGTGGCCCATACGCTGTTCCCCCCGGTAAGCTACCTGCCCAAGGGCACGGATATCAGCGCCGGCATGGCCGCGGACAGCGAGAAGGAGATCCGGCTGGACCTGGACGTGGGGAATCTGGCGCCATCGGGCTACTCGCTAAGCCTTGCCTATCCTTGATAGTTGTTCGCCCCGGTCACCCTCCGGTATAGTCGGCTCGCCAACGTTCTCGCTGGATAACGCTCTCCGTAGCGCGCCGCAGTCAATGCGGACACCGATGGGGCAAATTTCTCAGGTAACTGGCACAGAGGTGCACAGAGGTGAACGCATTTGCGAGGATGTGTTCACCTTTTTTATTTGGAGCCCGTTTTGCACGCTGATACACCGCGATCCGCAACCCCTGACGCCAGGCACATGGCGCTATGGTTCCGAAATGCCGGGACGCGATGCTCATTGCCCTCACCCCTTGTCCCTCCAGTGAAATAAATGCTGAAACAGACCCCCTTCAACCAGAAACATCGCGAGGCCAACGCCAAGCTGGTGGACTTCTCCGGCTGGGAGATGCCCATCCACTACGGCTCGCAGATCGAGGAGCACCACATCGTGCGGCGCGACGCCGGCATGTTCGACGTCTCCCACATGTTGCCGGTAGACCTGAAGGGTCCCGGCGTGCGCGACTTCCTGCGCCAGCTGGTGGCCAACAACGCGGACAAGCTCCAGACCACCGGCAAGGCCCTTTACACCTGCATGCTGCACGAGGGCGGCGGGGTGGTGGACGACCTCATCATCTATTTCCTGAACGAGTCCTGGTTCCGGCTGGTGGTGAACGCCGGCTGCGCCGACAAGGACCTGGCCTGGATTGAAACCCAGCGCGACAAGCTGGCCCCGGAACTGCAGATCCTGCCGCGCCGGGACCTGGCCATGGTCGCCGTCCAGGGTCCCAAGGCCGAGGAAAAACTGTGGCTGGCCATGCCCGGCAGCGAGGACCTGACCAGGGCCATGAAGCCCTTCAGCGCGGTGCTGGTGGGGGAGATGATGGTGGCCCGCACCGGCTACACTGGCGAGGACGGCTTCGAGATCATGATCCCGGCCAAGGCCGCCCCCTTCTTCTGGCAGGCTCTGCTGGAGGCCGGCGTGAAGCCCTGCGGCCTGGGGGCCCGGGATACCCTGCGCCTGGAGGCGGGCATGAACCTCTACGGCCAGGACATGGATGTCACCACCACCCCAATGGAATCGGGCCTGGCCTGGACCGTGGACCTTAAGTCGGTGCGTGCATTCATCGGCAAGGACGCCCTGCTGCGCCTGCCGCGCGACAAGCAGCTGGTGGGCCTGAAGCTGCTGGACCGGGGCGTTCTGCGCGGCCACCAGAAGGTGTTCACCGCCCAGGGCGAGGGCGAGATCACCAGCGGTTCCTTCTCGCCCACCCTGAACGTATCCATCGCCCTAGCCCGGGTGCCGGTGGGGGTACAAACGGGCGATACGGTGGAAGTGGAAATTCGCGATAAACGCATGCGGGCCCTTGTGGTGAAATACCCCTTCGTGCGCAACGGCAAGGCTTTGGTTTGACTCGATTAGGAACTGAAAATGTCTATCCCCGCTGATCTGAAATACGCCAAATCCCACGAGTGGGCCCATCTGGAGGCCGACGGCACGGTCACCGTGGGCATTACCCATCATGCCCAGGACCTGCTGGGGGACATGGTGTTCGTGGAGAACCCCACCGTGGGCCGCAGCCTGGCCCAGGGCGAGGAATGCGCCGTGGTGGAATCGGTGAAGGCCGCGTCAGACGTCTACGCACCCATCGCCGGCGAGGTGGTGGCGGTGAACGAGGCGGTGGAGTCCGCCCCGGAGACCATCAACCAGGACCCCTATGCCGCATGGATGTTCCGCCTCAAGCCGGCCGATGCCGCGGATCTTGATGACCTAATGGACGCCGCCGCCTACGCCGCCCTGGTGGAAGCGGAAGCCCATTGATATTGCAAGTCGCAAATCGCCTTTCCTTGCGCGCCGCAGGTGCGGAGACTTACGTCACTAGTCACTAGTCACTAGCCACTAGCCACTAGCCACCCATGCCCTTCATCCCCCACACCGAATCCGACATCGGCGCCATGCTGGCCAGCATCGGCGCGCCCTCCCTATCGGCCCTGTTCGACGAGATCCCGGCCGAACTGCAATGCGGCGGCCTGAGCGGCGTGCCAGCGGGCCTGTCGGAGATGGCCATCGCCCGGCTGGCCCAGGAAAGGGCCGCCAAGGACGGCTTTTACTCCAACTTCCTGGGGGCCGGCGCCTACGAGCACCACATCCCCGCCGCGGTCTGGCAGATCGTCACCCGGGGCGAGTTCTATTCCGCCTATACCCCCTACCAGGCCGAAGCCAGCCAGGGCACCCTGCAACTGCTGTACGAGTATCAGACCATGATGTGCCGGCTCACCGGCCTGGATGTCTCCAACGCCTCCCTCTACGACGGCGCCTCGGCCCTGGCGGAGGCGGTGCTGATGGCGGTGCGGGCGATCAAGGGCCACGTGAAGCGGGTGCTGGTGCCGGCCACGCTGCACCCGCGCTACCGGGCCGTGGCCCAGACCATGGTCAAGAACCAGGGTATCGAACTGGTCACCCTGCCCTATTGCACCGTGCAGGGGCATACCCTGGCGGAAGGCCTGAAGATCCACGAAGGCCAGCCGGCCGCCGCCCTGGTGATCCCCCAGCCCAACTTCTTCGGCGTGCTGGAGCCGGTGGACGCACTCACCGACTGGGCCCACCGCAACAATATGCTGGCCATCGCCGTGGTCAATCCCCTGGCCCTGGCCCTGCTGAAGCCGCCGGGGGAGTGGGGTGAGGATGAAGGCACGCGCGGCGCGGACATCTGCGTCGGCGAGGGCCAGCCCCTGGGGGTACCCCTGTCCTCCGGCGGACCCTACTTCGGTTTCATGACCGCCAAGCAGGCCCTGGTGCGGCAGATGCCCGGGCGCATCGTCGGCCGCACCGTGGACGCCGAAGGCAAGCCCGGCTTCGCCCTCACCCTCCAGGCCCGGGAGCAGCATATCCGTCGCTCCAAGGCCACCTCCAACATCTGCACCAACCAGGGACTGTTGGTCACCGCCGCCACCATCCACATGGCCCTGCTGGGACCGGCGGGGCTGAGAAACGTGGCCCTGGCCGCCCACGCCAACACCCGCAGGCTGGTGGATAGCCTGGCGGCCATCGAGGGCGTGGAACAGGTATATAAAACGCCCTTCTTCCACGAAGCTGTGCTGCGTCTGAACGCCCCGGTGGCCGATGTGCTGCGCGCCCTGCGTGCCCGCGAGCATCCTGGGGGGCTATGATCTGGGTGGGGACTATCCCGAGCTGGCGGATTGCATCCTGGTCTGCGCGACGGAGACCAAGACAGATGACGATATCGAACAGTATGCGCAGCAATTGGCGCGTATCCTGAGCCGGCGTCGGGAGGCGCCACCTTGTGCCTATAAATCCTGAGCAAACTGAAAGAGGAGACATGACATGGCAACCGTAACCCTAGGCGGCGACCCCGTCGCCGTAAGCGGCAATTTTCCACGTCCCGGCGATGCCGCCCATTCCTTCATGCTGGTGGACAAGGACCTGAAGGACGTCTCCCTGTCCTCCTTCTGGGGCAAGCGCAAGATACTCAACATCGTGCCCAGCCTGGACACCCCGGTGTGCCAGGCCTCCGCCCGCAAGTTCAACGAGGCGGCTTCGGCCCTGCCCAACACCGTGGTGCTGGTGATCTCCGCCGACCTGCCCTTCGCTCAGAATCGCTTCTGCGGCGCCGAGGGCCTGAAAAACGTGGTGACCCTCTCCACCATGCGCGGCCGGGATTTCCACAAGGATTATGGCGTCATGATCATGGATCCGCCCCTGTCCGGACTCACCGCCCGCGCCGTGGTGGTCCTGGACGAGAACGACAAGGTGGTCTACTCGGAGCTGGTTCCCGAAATCAAGCAGGAACCCCTCTACGAAGCCGCCCTCGCCGCCGCCCGGGGGGAACCCCTGTAAAACGGCGAGTGGCAAGTGGCGAGTGGCGCGAACCAGCGCCTTTTGCCACCAGCCACTTGCAACTAGCCACTAGCCACATATGCTGATCTTCGAACACGCCCATCCCGGTCGTTGCGCCCAGGCCCAGGCCCCCGTCGACGCGCCCGCCGCCGAAGACATCCCGGCCGAATGCCTGCGTCGGACGCCTCCCGGCCTGCCGGAGGCCTCGGAGCTGGACGTGGTGCGCCACTACACCGCCCTGTCTCAGAAGAACTTCAGCATCGACACCCAGTTCTATCCCCTGGGCTCCTGCACCATGAAGTACAACCCCCGGGCCTGCAACAGCCTGGCCATGCTGCCCCAGTTCCTGGCGCGACATCCCCTGGCCGACGCGGACACCGGCCAGGGTTTCATGGCCAGCATGCACGAATTGCAGGAGATGCTGAAGGCGGTCACCGGCATGGCGGCGGTGTCTATGGCCCCCATGGCCGGGGCCCATGGCGAGTTCGCCGGCGTGGCCATGATCCGGGCCTATCACGAATCCCGGGGCGACGCCGCCCGGCGCGAAATCATCGTCCCCGACGCCGCCCATGGCACCAACCCGGCCACCGCCACCATGTGCGGCTACACGGTGAAGGAGATCCCCACCGACCGCCAGGGCAACGTGGACCTGACGGCGCTCCGGGCCGCCGTCGGCCCCCAGACCGCCGGCCTGATGCTCACCAACCCCTCCACCCTGGGGGTGTTCGAGCCGGCCATCGTCGAGATCCAGCGGATCGTGCACGCTGCGGGCGGCTTGACCTATTACGACGGCGCCAACCTGAACGCCATCCTGGGCCGGGTGCGGCCCGGTGACATGGGCTTCGATGTGATCCACATGAACCTGCACAAGACCTTCTCCACCCCCCACGGCGGCGGCGGTCCCGGCGCCGGGCCGGTGGGGGTGTCGGAACGGCTCCGACACTTTCTGCCCATCCCCTACGTGGTGGAGGATCGGGAATTCTTCCGCTGGGCCGAGGAGGCGGATTGTCCCCGGAGCATCGGCCGCATGAGCGCCTTCGGCGGCAACATGGGGGTGCTGCTGCGGGCCTGGGTTTATGCCCGCATGCTGGGCCGGGAGGGTATGCACCGGGTGGCCGAGTTCGCCACCCTCAACGCCAACTACTTGGCGGTGGAACTGAGGAAGGCCGGCTTCGATCTGGCCTTCCCGGAACGCAGGGCCTCCCACGAGTTCATCGTCACCCTGAAAAAGCTCAAGGATCAGACCGGCGTGTCCGCCATGGATTTCGCCAAGCGCCTGCTGGACTATGGCTTCCACGCCCCCACCACCTACTTCCCTATGCTGGTGCCAGAATGCCTGCTGATCGAGCCCACCGAGACCGAGAGCAAGGAGACCCTGGATGCCTTCGTGACGGCCATGAATCAGGTCAAGACCGAGGCGGAAGGCCAGCCCGACCTGGTGAAGACCGCCCCCCACAACCTGCCGGCCCGGCGTCTGGATGACGTGCGCGCGGCCAGGGAGCTGGATCTGGCATGGAAACCGTGAGCGATACCCCGCGGGACGCGCAGGGCCAGGAGAGTCCCCACAAGGGCAAGACCGGCCTCAGGCGGGTTTGGAGCTCCTTCATGTATTCACTGGACGGACTGGGTTCCGCCTGGCTGCACGAGGACGCCTTCCGCCAGGAGTTCATCCTGGCGCTCATCCTTATTCCCGCCACCTTCTTCCTGACCGGCAGCAACGTCGGCCGGGCCATGATGATCGGCAGCATCCTGCTGGTCATCATCGTGGAGCTGGTCAACTCCGCCATCGAGGCGACGGTGGACCGCATCTCCCTGGAGAACCACCGCCTGGCCAAGCGGGCCAAGGACATCGGCAGCGCGGCGGTGCTGATCGCCATCATCAACGTGCTGGCGGTGTGGGGGCTGGTACTGCTGGGGTAATTCCATTCCCAAATCATCCATGACTTTGTCGACATCGCCTTGCCGTACTGCTTCGTACTGTCTGCGGCTCGCCTTCGCGTCATGGATGATTTGGAAAAGGAATACGAATAGACAGAGTTAAGCAACCCGATTGCTCGGCTCGCAGCGGGCGAAGGCCTCCAGGTTGTCAATCAGCTGATCCGCCAGGCTTTGCATCGCCTCCCGGCTGGACCAGGCCACATGGGGGGTGAGCAGGAAGTTGGGCAGGTCCAGGTCCAGCAGGGGGTTGCCCTCCCGGGGGGGCTCCACGGATAAAACGTCGAATCCGGCGCCGGCGATACGTCGGGTCTTGAGGGCGGAGACCAGGGCGGCCTCCTCCACCACCCCGCCCCTCGCGGTATTGATCAGCACGGCGGTTCTTTTCATCAGGCCGAATTCCCGTGCCCCGATCAGGCCCCGGGTGGCCTCGGTGAGGGGGGTATGCAGGGTGATCTGATCCGCCTCGGCCAGCACCTCGTCAAAGGCCGTCCGCCCGGGGCGGATATGGGTGGCGCCCTTGTGTTCCGCCAGCAGCACCCGCATGCCGAAGGCCTCGGCCAGCCGCGCCACCCCCGTGCCCACGTTGCCATGGCCGATGATGCCCAGGGTGGAGCCGTGCAGGTCGTGGATCTCGTGATCGAACAGGCAGAACTGCGCGGCCCGCCGCCAGGCCCCTTCACGCAGGCTTTTGCGCCAGGCCAGAAGATTGCGGCGCAGGGCCAGCAGCATCATGAATACATGTTCCGGCACGGTATGGCCGGCGTAGCCCCGGATGTTGCACACCGCGATGCCCCGTTCCCGGCAGGCCTCCAGGTCCACGTTGTTGGTGCCGGTGGCGGCCACAGCCACCAGGCTCAGCTTGGGACAGGCGGCGATGACTTCCCGGGTGATGGCCACCTTGTTGGTGATGGCCATGCTGGCGCGCCAAAGCTTGTCCGCCACCTCTTCGGGCCGGGTTTCCGGATGTTCTACCCAGACATGCTCGAAATCGGGGATGCGCAGTTCGGCCTTGAGGGTGTCCCGGTCGAGAAAGACGATGTAGTGCTTCACACGGTGGCTGGAACGCTAGATATGTCTGGTAATGCGCCGCTGTTTCCGGCGCTTACGGGTATCAATGGCGTGTCTGAACTGGAAGCGCATGAACCCGATGATGAACCCCGCGACAATCAGCAGCAGGCCGCTCATGCGTCCGGTGAGTTCCTCCAAGGAGAAAAGGGTGATGAGTCCTACCAGTACATATAGATAAGGCAAGGGCTCGTACAGCCATCCAGGGAACTGCTTCATTCATGATGTCCTTTTGAAAAGCCATTGGATTCAGTTTAACGCAGTATGGCGATCCAGGCCGGCAGGGTGACCAGGAACAGGAGGCTGCTCCAGCTGGCGGTGAGCGCCGCGGCCCGCACATCCAGCTTGAAGCGGTCGGCGAAGCTGGCGGCCATGAGCATGGTGGGCATGGCGGTCTCGAGGACGGCGGCGGTCTGGGCCGGGCGCAGCTCGTCGAATACGGTATGGGCCAGGGCATACACCAGCAGAGGCGCCACCAGCAGCTTGACGCCGACGGCGGCCAGCACCGGCCGGGTCGGCCGCAGGTCGCCCCAGGGGATGGACAGGCCCAGGGTGAACAGCATGATGGGGATGGTGGCCTGGCCCATGAACTTGGCCGCCTTCACCAGCGGTGCCACTTCGATGCCGGACAGGTTCACCGCGAAGCCCAGGACGAAGCCCCAGATTGGCGGCAGGGTCAGCATGGTGCGCAACAGGCTGTGGCCGTGGCCCCCCTCGTGGCCCAGGCGGGTGGCGATCCAGACCCCGAAGGTCCAGAGCAGGGGAGTGGAAGCCAGCACATCGGCGAATGCCGCGTAGCTGCCGCCCATGTCGCCGTAGAGAAAGGTCAGGGTGGGATAGCCCATGAACAGCACGTTGCCGAAGCAACCGGCCAGCAGGATAGCGGAACGGGTTTCCCTGGCCAGCCCCTTGCCGAGACGGGACAGGAACAGCACGGGATAAAGCAGTGCGAAGCTGATGCCGATGCCGGCAATGGTGATGACCGGCACGGTGAGCAGTTCACGGCTGATCGTGGCCTGGGCGGACAGGGCGAACAGCAGGGGCGGCGCGAATACGTCCACCACCAGGCGGTTCAGGTTGATGCGCAGGGTGTCGGCGGGGAAGTCCCGGCGGTAGCGGACCCACATTCCGCCCGCAGCCACCAGCAAGGCAATGGGCAGCCAGACCTGGAGCAGGAGACGGAGGAGGAAATCGGGGGTCATGGAAGGAGGATTTTAGGCGGAACCGCGGGGTTTGCCGTCATGGCAGGCCTGCGCTTTACCACTGAAGCGGCGTCGCAGGGATGCGGGGGGTGTTCCTGTCCAAAGTCAAAAGTCGCCGCTGCGCACAAGTCGGCGTATGCCCTTAACCCTTCAACGCCTCCGTCACATGGGGCTGGATTGCCTGCAGCAACTGCACGAACACCTTGGGGTTGCCGGCGATAACGTTGCCGGATCGGAGAAAATCCTCCTCGCCGGCAAAATCGCTCACCAGCCCACCGGCCTCCTGGACCAGCAGGCAACCGGCGGCGATATCCCAGGGATTCAGGCCGATCTCGAAGAAGCCGTCGGTGTGGCCGGCGGCCACCCAGGCCAGGTCCAGGGCGGCGGAACCGGGGCGGCGCAGGCCGGAGGTCTTTTGCACCAGGTCGCGAAACATGGCTGTGTAGGCGTCCAGATGGGTGAAGTCGCGGTAGGGAAAGCCGGTCCCAATCAGGGCGTCCTGCAGCTTGTCCCGCTTGGAGACGCGGATGCGGCGGTCGTTGACGAAGGCACCGCGGCCGCGGCTGGCGGTGAACAGGTCGTTGCGGACCGGGTCGTAGATCACGGCCTGGGAGAGTTGTCCCCGATGCAGCAGGGCGATGGAGACGGCGAACTGGGGGAAGCCGTGCAGGAAGTTGGTGGTGCCGTCCAGGGGGTCGATGACCCACTGGTATTCGGAATCGCCGGAGGCGCCGGACTCCTCGGCTAGAATCGCGTGGTTGGGATAGGCCTCCAGCAGGGTTTCGATGATCGCCTGCTCAGCCGCCTGGTCCACTTCGCTGACGAAGTCGTTCGCCCGCTTGGTGCGGACGGTGAGCCGGTCCAGGTCCTGGGTGGCGCGGTTGATGATGGCGCCAGCGCGCCGAGCGGCCTTGACCGCCGTATTGAGCATCGGGTGCATTTTTTTGACGGTCCGCCTGCCTGAGTGTCGGTTGGACCAAAGAGCGGTTGAATAAGCGGTGATTTTACCTTGAACAGAGCCACTCCACTTTCCAATATCCACATAGTCCTGGTCGAAACCAGCCATCCCGGCAATCTGGGCGCGGTGGCCCGCGCCATGAAGGTGATGGGCCTGAGCGACCTGGTGTTGGTGAATCCCCGGTGTGAAATAGACGAGGAGGCCCGCGCCAGGGCCTCCGGTGCGGTGGATGTGCTGGAGTCGGCCCGCACCTGCGCCAGCCTGGAAGAGGCCCTGGTCGACACCGTGCTGGCCGCCGCCTGCACCTCGCGCCGCCGGGACCTGCCTCACCCCGCCTTCACGCCACGGCAGGCGGCTCCCGATCTGCTGCAAGCCGCTCTGACCGGCCCGGTGGCCCTGGTGCTGGGCTCCGAGACCTTCGGCCTGTCCAACGACCAGCTCATGAAGTGCCGCTGGCTGCTCAACATCCCCGCCAATCCCGATTACGCCTCCCTCAATCTGGGCGCGGCGGTTCAGGTCCTGGCCTATGAACTGCGCTGCACCCTGGAGGATACGACCCTGGTGCTGCCCGAGTTCGAACTAGCGAGCGGAGAGGCGGTGGAAGGCCTGCTGGCTGAAGCGGAACGGGTGCTGGTGGAGATCGGCTTCCTGGATCCGCGCCATCCCAAGCGCCTGATGCCCCGGATGCGGCGCTTCTTCGCCAAGGCCGGCCTCGAGAAGGAGGAGGTGGCCATCTGGCGCGGCATCTTCGCCAGCCTGGGCAAGGTGCGCAACGGCGATACCCGGGATTGAACTTTCGACAGAGTCTAAATTTGACCTGATTACTCGGGAATTGCATACTTCACTGTCCGATTATCAATTCGAATATTCAAATGTTCTCCAGGCTGCGGGAAGACATCCGCATCGTGTTCGACCGGGATCCGGCGGCGCGCACCTTCTTCGAGGTGCTGACCACCTATCCGGGCCTGCACGCCGTTCTTTGGCACCGCTTTTCCCATTGGCTCTGGAACCTGGGATTCAAATGGCTCGCCCGCCTCTCCAGCCATCTGGCGCGCTGGATGACCGGCATCGAGATCCATCCGGGTGCCAGGATCGGCCGACGGGTCTTCATCGACCACGGCATGGGCGTGGTGGTGGGTGAAACCGCCGAGATCGGCGACGACTGCACCCTGTATCACGGCGTCACCCTGGGCGGCACCTCCTGGAAGAAGGGTAAGCGCCATCCCACCCTGGAGTCGGGCGTCATCATCGGCGCCGGGGCCAAGGTGCTGGGACCCATCACCCTGGGGGTCGGGGCCAAGGTGGGTTCCAACGCGGTGGTGGTGAAGGACGTGCCGGCGGGAGCCACGGCCGTGGGCATCCCCGCCCGCATCCTGGACGAGGAACAACACAAGGTCCGGGAAGAAACCGCGAACAAGCTGGGCTTTTCCGCCTATGCCGTGTCCAGCGACATGAACGATCCGGTGGTGAAGGCGATTCACGGACTGGTGGACCACTCCGCCATGACCGACCAGCGCCTGGAATGGATCATCGCAGAGCTCAAACGCCTGGGCGGCCACGCCGAGTCGGGCAAGCCCGACGACCATTTCGACCCGGACTACCTGAACAAGATCGTCGATTGACGGATATCGAAGGTAAATAGTTGACTAAAATGATCGGGATTAGTACAGTAGCGACATCCTTATCCAACAAGCGAGGCACACCATGCGGTTGACCACAAAGGGACGTTTTGCGGTGACAGCGATGATAGACCTGGGATTGCGCCACCAGCGCGGCCCGGTGACCCTGGCCGGCATCAGCGAACGCCAGCGAATCTCCCTGTCCTACCTGGAACAGCTGTTCGGGCGGCTGCGCCGTCAAGGCATCGTCGACAGCGTGCGTGGACCCGGCGGCGGCTACACCCTGGCCAAGCCCATGGAAGAGATCTCCGTGGCGGACATTATCCGTGCCGTGGACGAGCCCATCGACGCGACCCAGTGCGGTGGCCTGGGCAACTGCCACGACGAGCGGGAATGCATGACCCACGATTTGTGGACCAGCCTGAATAACCGCATCTACGAGTTTCTCGAATCCGAGCGTCTGGCGGCCCTGGTGCAAAAGCAGCTGGAGAAGCAGGCCGAGGAGGCGCTCTCCGCCAAGAACGACGGCCGCCGCGTGGTCGGCTCGGCGGAACTCAAGGCCGTCGTGAACGGCTGATGGAGCGTTAACAGCATGGTCAAGACCCCGATCTATCTCGACTACTCGGCCACCACGCCGGTGGACCCCCGCGTGGCCGAAATGATGATTCCCTATCTGACGGAAAAATTCGGCAATCCGGCCTCCCGTTCCCATGCCTTCGGCTGGGAAGCGGACGCCGCCGTGGAAGAGTCCCGGGGCCACGTGGCGGCCCTGGTCAACGCCGATCCCAAGGAGATCGTCTGGACCTCGGGCGCCACCGAGTCCAACAACCTGGCCATCAAGGGCGCGGCCCATTTCTATTCCGGCAAGGGCAAGCACCTGATCACCGTCAGGACCGAGCACAAGGCCGTGCTGGACACCTGCCGGGAACTGGAGCGCCAGGGCTTCGAGGTGACCTACCTGAGTGTCAAGGACAATGGCCTGATCGACCTGGACGAGTTCAGGGCTGCCATCCGTCCCGACACCATCCTGGCCTCGGTGATGTTCGTGAACAACGAGATCGGTGTAATCCAGGACATCCCCGCCATCGGCGAGATCTGCCGCGAGAAGGGTGTGATCTTCCATGTGGATTCGGCCCAGGCCGCCGGCAAGGTGGAGATTGACCTGAAGAACCTGAAGGTGGACCTGATGTCCTTCTCCGCCCACAAAGTGTACGGTCCCAAGGGCATTGGCGCCCTGTACGTGCGGCGCAAGCCCCGGGTGCGCCTGGAGGCCCAGATGCACGGCGGCGGCCATGAGCGAGGCATGCGATCCGGCACCCTGGCCACCCACCAGATCGTCGGCATGGGCGAGGCATTCCGCCTGGCCCGGCTGGAGATGGGCGCCGAGACCGAGCGCATCCGGGCTCTGCGCGAAAGGCTGTGGAGCGGCCTGCAGGATATCGAGGAAGTGCACCTCAATGGCGACATGGAGCGCCGCATCGTCGGCAACCTGAACGTAAGCTTCAACTTTGTCGAGGGCGAGTCCCTGATCATGGCCATCAAGGATCTGGCCGTGTCCTCCGGTTCCGCCTGCACCTCCGCCAGCCTGGAGCCTTCCTACGTGCTCAAGGCCCTGGGGCGCAACGACGAGCTGGCCCACAGTTCCATCCGCTTCACCATCGGCCGGTTCACCACCGAGGAGGAGATCGACTACGCGGTCAAGCTTCTGCACGAGAAGATCGGCAAGCTGCGCGACATGTCGCCCCTGTGGGAGATGTACAAGGACGGCGTCGACTTGAATACCGTGCAGTGGGCGGCACACTGATCTAGAGGCGAGAGGTCGGCGTATCCTCGCCGGCCCTCCCGAAGCAAGGAGCAAAAAATGGCATACAGCGAACAGGTCCTGGACCACTACGAGAACCCCCGCAACGTCGGGGCCTTCGACAAGGAAGATGCCGGCGTGGGCACCGGCATGGTGGGCGCCCCCGCCTGCGGCGACGTGATGAAGCTGCAGATCCGGGTGAACGAGCAGGGGGTCATCGAGGACGCCAAGTTCAAGACCTATGGTTGCGGTTCCGCCATCGCCTCGTCTTCCCTGGTGACCGAATGGGTCAAGGGCAAGACCCTGGACGAGGCCATGTCCCTGAAGAACACCCAGATCGCCGAGGAACTGGCCCTGCCGCCGGTGAAGATCCATTGTTCCATCCTGGCGGAGGATGCCATCAAGGCCGCCGTGGCGGACTACAAGCAGAAGCACGGCGATAACGCGGGAAGCACGGAATACACTGCCTGCAATCCGCCCAAGGGGCACTGACATGGGCGCCGATACCTGTACAGCGCCGCAAGGCGCCGATACCGAACTGACCATGGGCCCGGCCAATGTCGCCGGCGCCGCGGTGACCCTCTCCGAGCGCGCCGCCGACCATATCAGGAACTATATCGCCAAGCGCGGCAAGGGCCTGGGCATCAAGCTCGGCGTGCGCACCTCCGGCTGTTCCGGCATGGCCTACAAGCTTGAATTCGTGGACGTTGAAGACCCGGAAGACCAGCGCTTCGAAAGCCACGGCGTGGGCATCTACATCGACCCGAAAAGCCTCTCCTACCTGGCCGGCACCGAGTTGGACTACGTGCGCGAGGGCCTGAACGAGGGCTTCAAGTTCAACAATCCCAACGTCAAGTCCGAGTGTGGATGCGGGGAGAGCTTCAACGTTTAACCTCGGTAAATGGGGGAATGGGGAGGGACGGGCAGTTCGTGTTTCCCCTTCTCCCACCCCCTTTCCATGTCCCTAGATTTTTCCCGCAACCATTTCGAGCTGTTTGGCCTGCCGATCAGCTACGCCATTGACGCCGAGCGGTTGGACAAGGCCTACCGGGACATCCAGGGCGAGATCCATCCGGACCGTTTTGCAGGTGCCGGCGAGGCGGAGAAGCGCCTGTCCATGCAGTGGACCACCCGGGTGAACGAGGCCTATCAGACCCTTCGGAAGCCTTTCGAGCGGGCCCGATACCTGTTGCTGCTTCAGGGCGTCGATGCCCTGGACCCCAACAACACCGTGATGCCGCCGGAATTCCTGATGCAGCAGATGGAATGGCGCGAGGCCCTGGCAGACGCGGTTGCGGCCGGGGACGTGGCCGGCCTGCAGGCCGTGGAGCGGGACCTGGGCGCCCACGCCAAGGCGCTGCAGGCCGAATTGGCCAAGCTGCTGGACGAGCGGCGGGACTATGGCCGGGCCAGCGAGACCTTGCGCAAGTTGCGGTTCATGGACAAGCTTCTGGAAGAGATCGACACGGCTTACGAAACCCTCGGGTGAGGTGTCAGGGGTGAGAAGGGGGCGGAGCCGGCCCCTTCTCACCCCTCACCCCTTACGCGTCACAGATAATGGCCTTACTACAAATCGCCGAACCCGGCCTGTCCACCGCGCCCCACCAGCACCGCCTGGCGGTGGGCATCGACCTGGGTACCACCAATTCCCTGGTCGCCACGGTGCGCAACGGCGTCGCCGTGGTGCTCAACGACGCCCACGGCCATCCCCTGCTGCCCTCGGCCGTGCGCTACCTCAAGGACGGCACCACCACGGTGGGCCAGGCCGCGTTGGCCGGCGCCGCCCAGGATCCCCACAACACCATCGTCTCGGTGAAGCGCTTCATGGGCCGGGGCATCAAGGACATCCCGGATGTCTCCACCCTGCCTTACCATTTCATGGACGCCCCCGGCATGGTGCAGCTCCGGACCGTGGCCGGGGTGAAAAGCCCGGTGGAGGTGTCCGCCGAGATCCTGAAGACCATGAAGGTCCGGGCCGAGGCTGCCCTGGGGGGGGAACTGGTGGGAGCGGTCATCACCGTGCCGGCCTATTTCGACGAGGCCCAGCGACAGGCCACCAAGGACGCCGCCCGGCTGGCCGGCATCAATGTACTGCGCCTGCTCAACGAACCCACCGCGGCCGCCATCGCCTACGGCCTGGACAATGCCGCCGAGGGCATCTACGCGGTTTACGACCTGGGCGGCGGCACCTTCGACATCTCCATCCTCAAGCTCACCCGCGGCGTGTTCGAGGTGCTGGCCACCAACGGCGATTCCGCCCTGGGCGGCGACGACTTCGACCGCCGGGTCTATTGCTGGGGCCTGGAACAGGCCGGTCTGCACACCCTCAACGACCACGACAAGACGCTGCTCATGGCCCGGGCCAGGGAAGCCAAGGAAACCCTGTCCGAACACGGCCAGGCACAACTGACGGCGGTACTGTCCGCCGGCGAGGTGGTGGACCTGAAGCTGGACGAGCAGCGCTTCAACGAGATCACCGAGAGCCTGGTCAACAAGACCCTGACGCCCACCCGCAAGGCCCTGCGGGATGCCGGGCTCCAGCCCGAAGACGTGAAGGGCGTGGTCATGGTGGGTGGATCAACGCGCATCCCGCGCATCCTGGCGGCGGTGGGCGAGTTCTTCGGCCAGACGCCCCTGACCAATCTGGACCCGGACAAGGTGGTGGCCCTGGGGGCCGCCATCCAGGCCGACGTGCTGGCCGGCAACAAGAGCGGCGACGACTGGCTGCTGCTGGATGTGGTGCCCCTTTCCCTGGGGCTGGAGACCATGGGCGGCCTGGTCGAGAAGATCATCCCGCGCAACGCCACCATCCCCACCGCCAGGGCCCAGGAGTTCACCACTTACAAGGACGGCCAGACCGCCATGAGCATCCACGTGGTTCAGGGCGAGCGGGAATTGGTGTCCGACTGCCGCAGCCTGGCCCGCTTCGAGCTGCGCGGCATTCCGCCCATGGTGGCGGGGGCGGCCCGCATCCGCGTCACCTTCCAGGTGGACGCCGACGGGCTGCTGTCCGTCACGGCCAGGGAGACGGGCACCGGCATCGAGGCCCACATCGTGGTGAAACCCTCCTACGGCCTTACCGACGACGAAGTGGCCGGCATGCTGGAGGACTCCTACGCCCATGCCCATGACGACATGGCCGCCCGCAACCTGGCCGAGGCCAGGGTGGATGGCCGCCGTCAGGTGGAGGCCACCGAGACGGCCCTGGCCGAGGATGGCGCGGCTCTGCTCTCGGTGGAGGAGCGCACAGCCATTGAAAAATGGGTCGAAGAACTCAAATCCGCCCTGGTGGGCGACGACCTGGCCCTGCTCAAGCGCGCCACCGAGCTGCTCAACCAGGGCACCGTGGATTTTGCCGGCCGGCGCATGAACCGGAGCGTGAAGCGGGCCCTGACCGGCCACCGCCTGGACGAACTGGAATTGTGATACCCGAGAAGCAAGCACCAATGGTCGCCTTCGATCCTGAATTCATCGCCTCCCTGCGGCGGCGCCTGGACAGCCATCCCATCTACGGCGCCCTGCGCGGAGTGGAGGACCTGCGCGTGTTCATGGGCTACCACGTCCATTCGGTGTGGGATTTCATGTCCCTGATCAAATATCTGCAGCATGCTGTGGCCCCGGCCCGTTGGCCCTGGACGCCGGGGGCCGATCCCACGGTGCAGCGCTTCATCAACGAACTGGTGCTGGAAGAGGAGACCGACGAGGCCGGGCCGGATCATCCCGGGGAGTTCGTCAGCCACTACCAGCTCTACCTGGGCGCCATGGGCGAGATCGGCGCCGACGCCGTCACCCCGGCCCGGTTCGTGGAGATCGCCGGCCGCGACGGCATCGAGGCCGCCCTGGCCGCCGGCCTGGCCCCCGCGCCCGCGGCCCGGTTCACCCGCACCACCTTCGGCTTCATTGAAAGCGGCAAGGCCCACGTGGTGGCCGCCGCCCTGGCCCTGGGCCGGGAGCACATCATCCCGGCCATGTTCCGTGCTTTCCTGGCGCGCATGGCGGTGACGGAACAACAGGCCCCCGTGTTCCACTACTACCTGCACCGCCATATCCACCTGGACGAGGATTTCCATGCTCCCCTGTCCCTGCGCCTGCTGGAAGGCCTGTGCGGCGGCGATCCGGCCAGGATCGCCGAGGCCCGGGAGGCCGCCGTCCGGGCGGTGGAGGCCCGCATCGAATTCTGGGACGGCGTGCTCCATGCCCTGCCCAGCCAACAAGTGAAGGTCCCATGCCCCAGCTGATCGTCCTGCCCCACGTGGAACTCTGCCCCGATGGCGCCGTCATCGACGCCCGGAAGGGCGTCTCCATCTGCGATACCCTGCTGGATAACGGTATCGAGATCGAGCACGCCTGCGAGAAATCCTGCGCCTGCACCACCTGCCACGTGGTGCTGCGGGAGGGGTTCGACAGCCTGTCCGAGGCCACCGAGACGGAGGAGGACCTGCTGGACAAGGCCTGGGGCCTGGAACCCACCTCCCGCCTCTCCTGCCAGACCCTGCTGGGCGACGAGGACGTGGTGGTGGAGATCCCCAAATACACCATCAACATGGTGAAGGAAGGCGGACATTGACATGATAGGAACGAGTAAATGAGGGCACGCCCATGAGGACCAGCCAATGAAGTGGACCGACACCCTGGACATCGCCATCGCCCTGGCCGAGCACCACCCCGACGTGGACCCCCGCTATGTGCGCTTCACCGACCTGCACGGCTGGGTCATGGCCCTGCCGGGCTTCGACGACGATGCCAACCGTTCCGGGGAGAAGATCCTCGAGGCCATCCAGATGGCCTGGATCGAGGAAATGGACTGATGCGCCGCTATGCGGCCGTCGCCCTGATGCTGGCCGCCGGCCTGGCCCATGCCGGCGCCGGACGCTACGGCTTCAAGGGTGTCGAGCTGGGTTCCAGCCTGGTGGGCGTCGCCATCGACCCCAAGTACGAATGCCATACCACCCGGGCGCCGGGGGCCGACATCATCTGCGGCCTGCGGCCCCGGGAGAAGGAAACCATCCTCGGGTCCCCGGTCACCTCCCTGTTCCTGTTCTACGGCGACGGCCTGCTGAGCAGCCTGAGCCTGCAATTCGACGAGAAGCAATTCCCCAGGGTGGTGGCGGCCCTGCGGGGCAAATACGGCGAGCCGGCGGTCAGCACGGAATCCGTGCGCAACTTCAAGGACCAGGTCTTCGAGAACCGCATCTACACCTGGAGCGCCGGCTCGGACACCCTCCAGGCCCACCGTTACAACGGCAGCCTGGGTCAATCCTCCCTGCGCTTCACGGCGGATGCGCTGATCCGCCGGATCGAGCAGAAGCGCGCGGGGGTGGCAAAGGATCCAAGCCAGGACCTTTGACCTGACGTCGTCGCCGCAAGCCCGGACGGCATCCCACTCTCCGCCTCCCGCAGGCCGGCCTCATACGCACTGGTAGCGGCCGGCGCGGGGATGGCGCTGCAAATAGCTCTATATTCAAAGTGGGATTCGGAGCTTCCCGATGATGGCCTTCGAGCCTGAACTGTTCCGGTTCGCGAATTGGAGCCAAATCATGAAATCCGCAACTCTCATCATTCCGGCGCTCTTGTTCCTGTTCGGATGCGCCGCCCAGGAACCCGTTGCCGTTGTGGACAAAAGCCAACGGGAGTGGACTTGCGACAATCAGCTCGACGCCCTGAGACAACAGTCAAAGGCCGAGCTGGATGCCTGCCACGCCGCCCGCCTGGCAGCCGAGAGCGGCAACAAGGATGCGGATGCCGCCGCGCGGCAGCTGGAGCAGGGCCGGAAGGCCTTGCACGACAAGGACGCCGAGTTGGCGACCTGCCGTGCCGACCTCGAGTCCCAGCGACAGGCGGCCAAGACCGAGGCTGAGGCCTGCGAGCAGATGCGCCAGGACCTGCAAAAGCGGACCGGGGCGGCGGAAGCGGCAGGCAAGCAGCTGCAGCGCATGAAGGAGCTGGAAGACAGCCTGCGCCAACGCCTGAAAAACGATATCGGGGCGAAGGACGTGGAGATCGAGCGGCTGCGCTCCCAACTTTCGGTGCGCGTGCTTGACCGCATCCTGTTCGAGAGCGGCAGCGCCGACATCCTGCCCAAGGGACGCGAGGTTCTGGACCTGGTGGCCGGGGTGCTGGCTGGCGGCGACGAAACCATCCGTATCGAGGGGCATGCCGATTCCGTTCCCATCGGCCCGATGCTGAAAAGCAAATATTTCTCCAACTGGGAGCTCTCGACCGGCCGGGCATCCAGCGTGGTGCGCTACTTCGAGACCGCCCACGGCATCGAGCCGACCCGCATGGAAGCGGTGGGATTTTCCAAGTACCGTCCCATCGCACCCAACGACAGCGAGGAGAGTCGCCAGCGCAACCGGCGCGTGGAGATCGTGCTGACGCCATGGAAACCGGTGATCGAGGAATGCGGCGCCCAATGAGGGGCGTGGGGCGGTATCGGCCGTTCCTGGCCGGAATCTCCGGATAGATCGGAGCGAATGCATGTCGGGCGTCTTCATCAGCTATCGCCGGGACGACAGCAAGGGCTTCGCGGGGGCGTTGTTGCGCGAACTCAACCAGCGGCTCGGGGCCGATCAGGTCTTCATGGATATCGAGGACATCGAGGGGGGTACCGACTTTCCCAGCGTCCTCAGGGAAGCCGTGACGTCATGCGACGTGCTGCTGGCCCTGATCGGCGCTCGCTGGCTCGATGCCAGGAATGCCCAGGGCGGACGCCGGCTGGATGATCCGGGCGATTTCGTGCGCCAGGAGATCGCCTTGGCGCTGCAGGGCAATGCCCGGGTGATCCCGGTGCTGGTGGACGGGGCGGCCATGCCCGCGGCGGACATGCTGCCGCCCGATCTGCAGGCGCTGGCCCGGCGCAACGCCCTGGAACTGAGCAACAGCCATTGGGACGAGGATGTGGCGCGTCTGACCGACCACATCCGGGAAGGCCTGTATGCCCTGGGTGTGGAAAAGGCCGCGGGCGCCAGGCCGGCACCGGATTTTTCCGCCATCCCCGCCATGAGCACCAGGGTGAAACAGGTGGTGATCGCGGCGCTGGGATTCGGGCTGGTGTTCGCGGCGCTCGGCCTGGGCCTGGGGATCCGGCAAGCCCGCTGGGAGGCCCTCAGCCAGCGGGCGGTGGCCCAGGTGGTGCGGCAGGTATCGGACGGGGATGACCTTTACAGTCCGGAATTGCGGTTTCCGACGCCGGACGGGGGGGCCGTGAGCTTCGTCGCCGGCACCGCCGCCAATCCCCCTGCCTATGCCCTGGGCGAAAAGGTGACGGTGCTCTACGACCCGGCCAAGCCAGAACAAGCGGTCATCGACAGTTTCATGGCGCGCTGGTTCATGCCCCTTCTGTTCGCGGGCTTCGGCCTGATCTGGCTGGTGATCGGCGTGGCGCCTCTGATCCTGCGCGGGTTGCGGCGCAGGAAGCTGGTTCGCCTGCTCGCGAGGGGACGACCCATCATCACGGCTTACCATGGCGTGGAAGAGAACACCCATATCACGGTGCAGGGGCGTCACCCTTACATCGTGCTGACCGAGTGGCGCAATCCCGTGTCCAAGGAACTCGTGCTGTTCCGCAGCCACCAGGTCTGGGAGGATCCCGCCGAGAAGGCCAGAAATCGCATGATCACGGTCGTCGTGGATCCGGACAATTTCAGGGAGTACGTCATGGACCTGTCCTTCCTGAACACCGGGACGGCGCCGCCGAAGCGGGTGCTGTAGCCTCAGCCCGGGTGCCGCATTGCGGCTGGTCCGCTTTCCGGGGAATATGCCCCTTGTTTAAACCCGCCTCCAACCCCGCAACCGGGCATGCGCCGTTCAAGTGGATAGCCAAGACGATCTTCGCAGCGACGAAGCCCTCATGCTCGCCTACCGTGACGGCGACGCCGACGCCTTCGAAATCCTATATGGACGTTGGCGCGGCCGCCTGTATCGCTACCTGGCGCACCAGGCGCCGGGTCAGGCCGACGAGTTGTTCCAGGACGTGTGGCTGCGGGTAGTCAAGGCGCGTGCCAGTTATCAGGTGACGGCGCGGTTATCCACCTGGCTGTTCCGCATCGCCCACAACCGGCTCATGGACCACTACCGCAGCCGGGTGCGGGCGGTGGTGGCGCTCTACCAGGATGGGGAGGACGACGACCCCGCCGACCGCCTGCCCGCCCCGGAACAGGAAACGCCGCCGGCCATGCTGGAACGCAAGGAACTGGCCCGGGACATCCTGGCGGCCCTGGCAGCCTTGCCCGAGCCCCAGCGTGAGGCCTTCCTGCTGGCCGAGGAGGGTGGCATGGGGCCGGAGGAGATCGCCGCCGCCACCGGCGTCGGCCGCGAGACCGCCAAGAGCCGGCTGCGTTATGCCATGGCCCGGCTGCGTGGGGCACTGGGGAGTTCGCGATGACCGCAGGCGATGAGAAGAGGACGTCGAGCATGGAAGAACAGGATCCGCGTTTGAGCCGGGCCTATCATGAAGCGCGACACCCCGAGCCGCCGACCGCCCTTGATGCCCGGATACTGGCGGCGGCCCGCAAGGCGGTGCGAGAGCCCGCGCCGCGACGGGCCGGCTGGCTGAGTTGGATGGTCCCCGCATCCACCATGGTGGTGCTGGTGCTGGCCGTCGCCCTGGTGTTGAAGATACAGAATGAAGAGCCGGCGCGGCTCAAGCCCGGGCAGGCCAGCGAGGCGCCAGCTGAGGCCGCGAAGGGTCCGCCGCCGTCTCCGCCGTTGCCGCAATCCGGCCCGCCCCTTGGTGGCGCGGAGACCGGCAGCGGAGCACCACCGGCCCGTCTCTACAAGTATTCGACGCGGGCGGGCCCAGCCACCGAGCGTGCTGATCGATCCGATCGGGTCGCCAATGTCCCCGCAGCGCCTCCGCCGCCGCTATCGGAACCCGCCGCAACCGTAGGCGCCGGGGACGTGACCCGGTCCCGAACCGCACCATCATCCTTCCCGGCCACCGGCCGGTTGCAAGGTATGGCAACGCCGCCCGCACCGGCCGCTTCCGCCGCCGCGGGGGAAAACAGCGGCGTGATGCGTCCGTCCGGCGCCGCGGCACCGAGCCCCGCCCGGACCACGGAAGGTGCGGTCACGCAGAAGGCCGAGGCCTTGCCGCCAACGGAGGAGTCGCCGGAACAGGGAATCGAACGCATCCGCCGCCAATTGCGGGAAGGTCATGAGGAGGAAGCGCGCCGATCACTCCGGGAGTTCGTCCGGCGCTACCCGGGCTACCCGTTGCCTGAAGACCTGCGTGGATTGAACTAGCCGATCCGGCGGGTCCCGGACTGGATTCTTCAGTCGCCCATCACGCGGTTTTTCCCGGCGCGCTTTGCCAGGTACATGGCCTTGTCGGCCCGCCTGATGGCGTCCGCGCCGGATTCCGAGTCATTCATTTGGGCAACCCCGGCACTGAAGGTGATCAGGATCTTCTCGTTGTCGGCTAGAAAGAAATTCTTGGTGAGTTCCCGCTGCAAACGGGTCATCGCAGTGATCGCTTCATCCAGCGCCGTGTCCGGCATGAGGATCACGAATTCCTCGCCGCCGAAGCGGGCCAGGGAGTCGAAGGGGCGGATGTACTCGCGCACGACCTTGACCAGATGAATCAGCGCCGCGTCGCCCGTTTCGTGCCCCAGCCGATCGTTGATTTTTTTGAAATTGTCGATGTCGAGCAGGGCCAGGGACAGGGGCGTGTCCCTGCGCTGCATGCCGGCAATCTCGCGCGTCAGCGCCTCGTCCAGGCCTTTGCGGTTCAGCGCGTTGGTCAGCGGGTCGTGGCGCGCCAGGGCACTGGCGCTGTTCAACTCCAGATGCAGCTTGACGATCTCCGCCTCGGTCGCCAGCACCTTTTCCTGCAGGGTGTTGAGTTCGTGGCGGGCATTCGATGTGACCTCCGACATGACCCGGGTGGCGCCGATCACCTCTTTCAACAGCGGCGCGAGATCCTCGATCGTCTTGACCTGTTCGATTTGTTGGACGCTCGCCTCGATCTTGTCCTGGAATACGGCGCTGGAGGTGTTCATCTCGGACAGCCGCGCGATAAAGGCCCCCAGCATCCGGCGCATTTCTTCCTGGGCTTCCAGCGCGCGTTCCTTCGCCGCCGCCTGTTTTTGCATCACATCCCGGATGCGGCGCTCCACGTCGTCCAGGCGGCGTAGGGTGAGGGGGGGGCTGACCGCTTCCAGCAGGGCGTCGATCTGGCCGTTGAGCCAGCTGTCGTCCAGCGTCAGCTTGCCGATATTCTCGATGATGAGATGCAGCAGCTTGAGCAGTTCCTGTTTGATCTCGGCCTGTTCCTCCGCGGCAAAGGACAGGCGGTGGTTGAAGGCGGTGAGTTCGGCCTGGATGCCGTGGATATTGGTTCCGGGGTGGCGCAGGTTGTGCAGCAGACTGACCGCCTGCTGGGAAAAACGCACGTCGTCACTTTCCAAGGCCGGCAGCACCTGCTCGATCATGTTGGCAAGCTTTTCCAGGAACTCGCCGGTGCAGGACGGTGTGGCGCCGCCGGCTGATGACCCGTTGCCGGAGTTTCCGTTCGAAAGGGATGGGTCGCCCAACTTGACGAAGGTGGCCAGCGCCTCTTGCACGCCCTGCCAGCTATTACGGCCTATGGCGGTATCCAAAAGGTCGAGTTGTTCCTGCTGAGCGGGGTTGCGGGCTACCAATGCCAGCGCGATCTGGCGCAGTTGCGCATCGGGGAAGTTGGACGTTTTGGAGATGTGGGCGATCTCGTTGTAACACTCCTGATAGTTCATCGGCGTCGGCGACAACTTGCGCACGGCAAGCAGCTTGAGCGCCTCGCGCGCGATATCGGAAGGGTTCTTAGGTTGGGTCATGGGGCTGGATCACGGCAATTCGATGGGGTTCCGTCCTAATCGCAACGATGCGCAAGTTCACTCGGCATGCTGAAAGAAGCCATATGGGCCGTGCAGGTTCGTCAATTTACTCTGGAAAGATAGGCAAGGCCAAGTCGTACCCCACTCACGCATGGTCCAAGGCCGGTTACTTCCTAAGGGGAATCCCGACGCCTTCCCACCGCGCAGTTGTCCTGCCGGATAAATCTTCTCTGTCCCTCCTATGCTTTGCTCCGGCCGGCGCCAACCGTTCACCGACTGGGATAACCGCGGCTGGCATGGCCACGTCGCGCCTCGCGGATCAGACCGGTTAACCCCTTTTTGACACGGCCGGCGTTTATGCGGATGTCTTCCACCCCACAGGAGCTCATCATGCTGATCCGCCTCATCGTCCTATCCCTGTCCCTGCTGGCCTATGGCCTGCCCGCCCGGGCCGCGCATCTGCTGGACCTGGAGGTCGTCAACCGCGCCACCGGCCAGGTGCTGGCGACCTATCGCCAGGCCGGCCGCACCTATGTGGCCGGCAATCCCGGCGAGCTTTACTCGCTGCGCCTGATCAACCGCAGCGCCGGCCGCATGCTGGCGGTGCTGTCGGTGGACGGCGTCAATGTCGTGACCGGCGAAACCGCAACGCCCCAGCAGTCGGGCTATGTCCTTGACCCCTACGAAAGCACCGAGGTCGCCGGCTGGCGCAAGAGTCTGCGGGAGGTGGCCCAGTTCTACTTCACCGCCCTGCCGGATTCCTATGCCGCCCGCACCGACCGTCCGGACAACGTGGGCGTGATCGGCGTGGCGGTGTTCCGCGAGAAGGCGCGTCCCCAGCCGCCGCTGCTCTATCCGCGAAACGCGCCAGCGCCGGCGGCTCGGCGCGGGGAGGCGGCGGCAGGCGCACTGGGCGAGAGCCGAAACATGGCCAAGGCCGAGGCCGAACGCCTGGGCACCGGCCATGGCGCCCGGGAATACGCGCCGACCAGCTACACCGAGTTCGAGCGCGCCGGCCCCGGCCCCGACCAGATCATCAGCCTGCGCTACGACAGCCGGGACAATCTGGTGGCGCGCGGCGTCATCCCGGTGCCTCACCCGTATCCGCGGTATCCGCCCGAGCCCCAGCCGTTCCCCGGCTGGTTCGTGCCCGACCCGCGCGGATAACCGTCCATGCCGCTACGAGCGTGGCGCGGCCCTGCCGCGCAGCAGGACGGCCACGAGTGCCAGGATGCTGAATACGGCCCCGGCCAGGAAGGTCCAGGCGGGGCCCGGCCCTTCCCAAAGCAGGCCGGCCAGGACGCTGGCGACCAGCATCGCCGCGCCGCCCACCAGGTTGAACAGGCCGAAGGCGGTGCCGCGCAACTCGGCGGGGGCGGTGTCCGCCACCATCCTGGCCAGCAGGCCCTGGGTGATGCCCATGTGCAGGCCCCACAGGGCAATGCCCAGCCAAACCCAGATGCCGTGGTCACTCCAGGCGAGGGCGGCGTCGGCCCCGATCAGGACCGTCAGCCCCAGCGCCAGCAGGGCGCCGTGGTTCACGCGGTCGGACAGCCCGCCGAACGGGTAGGCCGCCAGGGAATAGACCAGGTTCATGGCGATCAGCACCAGGGGCGTCAGGGCCAGGGCCAGGCCGCCCTGCTGGGCGCGCAGGATCAGGAAGGCCTCGGAAAAGCGCGCCAGGGTGAACACCGCGCCGATGGCCACCACCCACCAGTAGGCGCCGTCCAGTCGCGCCAGGTTTGCCCGGCGGATAGGGTTCGCGGCGGCCCGACCTGGCGCCCTTTCCGGTTCCCGCACGCCGAACAGCAGCAGCGCCACCGCCAGCCCGCCGGGCACGATGGCAGCCCAGAACACGGCGCGGAAGTCGTCGTGCCAGAGCAGCATCAGGCCCATGGCCAGCAGGGGGCCGAGGAAGGCGCCCACCGTGTCGAGGGACTGGCGCAGGCCGAAGGCGGCGCCGCGCAGTTCGGCGGGGGCGATGTCCGCCACCAGGGCATCCCGCGGCGCGCCGCGGATGCCCTTGCCGATGCGGTCGATCTCCCTTGCCGCGAACACCATGCCGACGCTGGTGGCCAGGGCGAACAGGGGCTTGGAGGCGGCGCCCAGGCCGTAGCCCAGCACCGCCAGGAATTTTCGTTTGCCCAGGTAATCGGACAGGACGCCGGAAAACACCTTGGTGATCAGGGCCGTGGCCTCCGCCACACCCTCAATCAATCCCACCGCCAGGACGCTGGCGCCCATGCTGGTGACCAGGAACACCGGCAACAGGCTGTGGATCAGCTCCGAGGAGACATCCATCAGCAGGCTGACGAAGCCCAGCATCCAGATGGCCGCCGGTAGCCTCGGCTTGTCCCTCGCGCCGGCGGGGGCGGGTTCGGAAACACGGTTTTTCATGGTGGGTGCGGGCTGCTAGGGCAGCGCCGAATCCTCTTCCAGCACCAGGTCCGGGATGTGGTTGAAGGAGATGCGCATGGGGGCTTCGTGGATGGCCCGGAAGGCGCCGCCGAAATAGACCGCGTCGTTGCCGTATTTCTGCTTCAGCTTGTCCAGCACGGCGTCCAGGCCGGGGGCGGCGGACTGGCCGGGGAACAGGGGCAGAGCGGTCTGGCCGAGGGGGGCCAGGTCCTTCAGCACCACCCCCACCTTGACGGGTTCCCGGCCCCGGGGCCGCTCGGCCCACAGGGTGTCCAGCACCCTCAGCAGGCCCAGGGTGTCGGCCATGGCGTTGAACCGGCCTTCGGCCGCCCAGGCATCGCGCTGGCGGTAGTCCACCCACACCTCCAGGCGCCTGGCCAGGTAGCCCTCGCCGCGCAGGCGCCGGGCCGCCTTCTGGGCCAGCTTGGACAGCACCGCGTAGGCCCCCTGGTCGTAGCGCAGCTGGGGCGGCAGCACGTGGGAATGGCTGATGCTGCCGCGCTGGGTCGGGGCCAGGGGGATGTCCACGCCGCGCAGCCGGTCGTACATGCGCTCCCCCTCCACGCCGCCCCAGATCCGGCGCAGGGTGGCCCGGTCCGCCCCGCACAGGGCCTCCACGCCGCGGATTCCGTAGTTCTCCAGGCGTTCCAGCATGCGCCGGCCGATGCCGTTCAGGTCGCCCAGCTTCAAGGGGTAGAGGGCCTGGGGCAGGTCCTCGTCGTGGACCACGGTGAGACCGTCCGGCTTCTGCATGTTGGAGGCCACCTTGGCGATGAAGCGGTTGGGGCCGATGCCCACCGAGCTGGTGAGGCATTCCCCCACCTCGTCCCGGATCTTGGCCTTGGCGGCCCGGGCCAGCCCCACCGCCACCTCTTCCCGCTGCCAGCTGCCGGTGAGCTCGCATACCACCTCGTCGATGGACAGCACCTCGGTGATGGCGATGACGCTGTTCACCGTGTCCATGAGGCGGTGGTGCATCTCCACGTAGACGTGGGGCCGGGCCTGGACCAGGACGATGTCGGGACAGAGCCGGCGCGCCTCCGCCACGATGGTGCCGGTCTTCACCCCGAAGCGCTTGGCCTGGTAGCTGGCGGCGATGCAGCAGGTGGTCTCCGCCAGCACTGGCAGGATGCCCACCGGCCGGCCGCGCAGCTCCGGCCGCAGTTGCTGTTCCACCGAGGCGAAGTAGGAGTTGAAGTCCAGGAGCAGGGCGCGCAGGGGCATGGGGGATCGAAAAAAGGGGGGGTGCCAGCTTTGAGCGTAATGGTTACGAATCATTCCACAACCAGGCCGCGCCCCGCACCCCGCCCGAATCCCCGTGCACCGGGGGCAGCAGGCGGGTGGCCACATGGTCGGAGAATACGTACCGGCCCCAGAGCCGGGGCACGTTTTCATACAGCCGGGCGATGTTGGACAGCCCGCCTCCCAGGACGATGACGTCCGGGTCCAGCAGGTTGATGACCGTGGCCAGGCCCCGGGCCAGGCGGTCTTCGTGGCGCGCCAGCGCGGCCTGGCAGGCGGGATCGCCCACCTCGGCCCGGGCGGTGATCTCATGGGCGGGCAGGGCGGGGCCGCCCGCCTGTTCCAGGTCCAGGCTCAAGCCGGGGCCGGACAGCCAGGTCTCCAGGCAGCCGTGCTTGCCGCAGTAGCAGGCCGGGCCGGGACGTTCCTCGTCCCGGGGCCAGGGCAGGGGGTTGTGACCCCATTCCCCGGCGATGGCGTTGGCCCCGCCCAGCACCCGGCCATGCGCCACCACGCCGCCGCCGCAACCGGTGCCGAGGATCACGCCGAACACCACCGCCGCGCCCGCGCCGGCGCCGTCCACGGCCTCGGACAGGGCAAAGCAGTTGGCGTCGTTGGCCAGGCGCACCTCCCGCCCCAGCAGGGCCTCAAGGTCCCGCTTCAACGGTCGGCCGATCAGGCAGGTGGAGTTGGCGTTCTTGATCAGCCCGGTGGCGGGGGATTCGGCGCCGGGCATGCCCACGCCCAGGGTGCCCCGTTCCCCGAGTTCCGCTTCGGCGGCTGAAACCATGCCGGCCACGGCCTCCAGGGTGGCCCGGTAGTCCCCCCGGGGCGTGGTCACGCGCCGGCGCAGCCATTCCCGGTTGGCCGCGTCGAAGGCGGCGATCTCGATCTTGCTGCCGCCCAGGTCGATGCCGATTCTCAGCATGGTGTGCTCCTCGTTCGCACCCGGGATTTTAGGACCATGTCGCCCTTGCTCCGGGGTGGTATCCTGACCAATCTTGCGCACTGCAACGTAACGATCATGAATATATCCGCAACTAATCCCCGCTCCGCCGTCGAAGTCCTGCTGCTGGAGATGGAACAGGGCCAACTGGACCCGGAAACCTTCGCCAAGCGCCTGGTGGGCATGGAGATCTTCATGCCGGTCAAGGACGAGAAATACCAGATCGCCGGCTTCCAGTCCTCCACCAAGGCCGAACCCCTGCTGGTGGAGGACGAGGCGGGCAACCGGGTGCTGGTCGTCTTCTCCGCGCCGGAGCGGGCCAAGGAATTCCTGGCCGATCACCCCGGCTTCAGCGGCGGCGTCCTCACCGAGCTGTCCTGGCTCCTGCGCCGCATGGGCGAGAACATCGCCCTGTCCATCAACCCCGGCCAGGAACTGGGCTTCGACTTCGACCCGGACATGGTGGCCATGCTGGTTTCGGTCCTGCCGGAGGAGGACCAGTAATGTCCCAGCGCCAGGTGGGCGAGGTCTTCGACCCGGCCTACAGCCGCTACGATGAAGGCGCCCGCTATCTTTACACCGGCGGGGCTCATGAGCTGATCCTGTTCTGGAACGGCCCCAGCGCGGGCGAGATCGCCGGCATCCGCAACCAGCCGGTGGAGGTGGGCCTGTTCAGCCACGGCCCGGTGGGGTTCTTCCTGTACAAGATCCAGGACGTGTGCGAATGGTCCGACGTGGCCTTCAACGTGCAGCTGGTGCCGGAGGCCGAGCGCCAGCTGCCGGAGGAAACCACCGGCGACCGGGCGCGCCTCAGGATCACCCTGGTGGACGCCGAGACCGGCGTGATCCAGGCCAAGCGCATCGTCTCCCTGGACAAGGTCATGACCCAGGCCGTTAAGCACGCCATGCATGAGCAGGCCGCCGCGCCCTTCAACCGCCTCATCTACGACGCCGCCCTGCAGGAAGTGCACGGCCGGTACGCCGACTCCGACGCCCTGGCCAAGGTGGCCGAAGTGCTGGAGCCGGCCCTAGGCTGAGAACCCGTGAATAAATCTACTGCGCGCCCCGATAGCTGCGTTGGACGGTGCTCGCTCCTCGCCTATCAGTTCGATATGTCTCGTCGCTGCGCTCCGTCCGCCTTGCTCTCGGGTCGCTCGCTACGATTTCTTCACGGGTTCTGACAAGCTATCGCCATGCTTTCCGTGACCTTGTTTACCGAATTCCAGTCCCTGCTGGGACCGGACCGGGTGTTCGACGATCCGGGCACCCTGGACTTCTACGCCAGCGACGAGACCCCGCGCCGCTGCCCGCCGGACGCGGTACTGTTCCCCGCCAGCCACGAACAGGTGCTGGCCCTGGTGCGCCTGGCCAATCAACACCGCATCCAGCTCACCCCCCGGGGCGCCGGCTCGGGCAACGTGGGCGGCGCCATGCCGGTGCCCGGCAGCGTGGTGGTGAGCTTCGAGTGCATGAACCGGATTCTTGAGTTCGACGCGGCCAACCGCCTGGTGGTGGTCCAGCCCGGCGTGGTCACCGAGGACATCGACCGCCTGGCGCGCACTGTGGGCCTGATGTATGCGCCCGACCCGGGCTCCGGCGCCTACAGCCGGATCGGCGGCAACCTGGCGATGAACGCCGCCGGGCCCCGCTGCGTGAAGTACGGTGCCACCCGGGACCATGTCCTAGGCCTGCGCGCCGTCACCGGCGACGGCCGAGAGATCCGCTGCGGCAGCCGCACCAGCAAGTACGCCACGGCCTACGATCTGACCCGTCTGCTGGTGGGCTCGGAGGGCACCCTGGCCCTGATCACCGAGGCCACCCTGAAGCTGGTGCCCGCACCGGAGACCGTGGCCACCCTGCGGGTCTGCTATGCCGACAATGCCGCCGCCTGCGCCGCCGTGGGCCGAATCATGGGTCAACCTCTGAACCAGTCGGTGGTGCCCTGCGCCCTGGAGTTCATGGACAGCCGCTCCCTGGCCGCCATCAAGGAATACGGCGGTGCCGAAGGCCTGCCCCCCGGCACCGAGGCGGTGCTGATGGTGGAGGCGGACGGCGCCGCGGAGGACGTGCCGCGCCAGATGGTCGCCCTCGAAAAGGCCCTGGCCGGCCCCGGCATGCTGGAGATCCAGAGCGGCTTCACCAAGGCCGACATCACCCGCCTGTGGACCGCCCGCAAGTCCCTGTCCCACGCGGTGAAGAAGATCGCCCCCCTGAAGATCAACGAGGACGTGGTGGTGCCGGTGGGGCGCCTGGCCAATCTGGTCAACGCCATCGACGCCCTGGGCCATCACCACCGGGTGCCCATAGTCAGCTTCGGCCATGCCGGCAACGGCAACCTTCACGTGAACCTGATGGTGCATCCCGACGACGCCGACGAGATGGTCCGGGCCCGGGCCTGCCGCGACGCCCTGGTGGAGGCGGTGCTGGGCCTGGGCGGCAGCCTCTCAGGCGAACACGGCATCGGCAGCGAGAAGCGGCGCTACGTGAGCCGGGAACTGGATGCCGAAACCCTGGCGCTGATGCGCGACCTGAAGCGCCTGTTCGATCCCCTGGGCATCCTCAACCCGGGCAAGAAACTGCCCGACCTGGATTGAGGACGTGCCTTGCTCCCTCCCCCGCCGGGGGAGTACCCGACGGGCATAAAGGCTGGGGAGAGGGAGCAAGGCTGGCTATGCTGGTGCCACACGCTTTCCCTCACCCCCCAGCCCCTCTCCCGGAGAGAGAGGGGTGAGATAGCATGTCCTGGCTCCCCCTCGCCCTGATCTGCGCCCTGTCCCTGGCCCTGGCCGACACGGCCACCAAGAAATGGCTGTCGGGCCGTTCGGCGGCGGACCTCACCCTGATCCGTTTCGGCCTGCCCGGCCTGCTGCTGGTCCCCGTTCTGCTGGACCAGGGCCTGCCGTCGCCGCCGCCGGCCTTCTGGGGCTGGGTCGGCACCGCCCTGCCTCTGGAACTGCTGGCCATGATCCTCTACGTCCTGGCCATCCGCGACGCCCCCTTGTCCCGCACCCTGCCGTACATGGCCTTCACCCCGGTGTTCACCCTGGCCACCGGCCGGCTGCTGCTGGGGGAGACGGTGTCCGCCCAGGGCCTGGCGGGCATCCTGCTGGTGGTGGCCGGGGCCTGGGGCCTGAACCTGGAGCATGCCGGATGGCACCCCCGCACCTGGTTCGCACCCTTCGCCGCCATCCTGCGGGAACGGGGTTCCCGCTACATGCTGGCGGTGGCGGCCATCTACAGCGTCACGGCGGTGCTGGGCAAGGGCGCCCTGCAATACGTCTCGGGTCTGGACTTCGGCGCCCTGTACTTTGTCCTGGTGGGCGCCTTCACCCTGGCCTTCTATCTGGTCCGGGACCGGGCCGCCGTGGGCCGGGTGGTGCGTAGCGGCTGGCGGCCCTGGGCGGTGGCCGCGCTCATGGCGGTCATGATCCTGACCCACTTCCTGGCCCTGGCTCAGGTGGAGACCGCCTACATGATCGCGGTGAAGCGCACCAGCGTGCTGTTCGGCATCCTGTTGGGGGCCTGGGTGTTCCGCGAGGCCCACCTGGCACGGCATCTGGCGGCGGGCGGCCTGATGGTGGCGGGGGTGGCGCTGATCGTGCTGTGAGCCGTCCCGCCGCGCCGCCGCTATACTCGCCCGAGGCGGCGGCCGTGGCGGCCCCGAAACGCGAACCGGATGAACGGAAGGAAGGCACATGTTTGAATCCGCCGAGTTGGGCCACAGCGTCGACAAGTCCGTCTGGAAGAAGGAAGTCCCCTCCCTGCGGGAGGCCCTGCTGGACGCCCAGTACGACCTGATGGACGACGCCACCTTCCCGGTGGTGATCCTGGTGGGCGGCGTGGACGGCGCCGGGCGCAGCGAGACGGTGAATCTGCTCAACGAATGGATGGATCCCCGCTTCATCGCCACTCACGGCATGGGCGAGCCCACCGACGAGGAGAAGCAGCGCCCCCGCATGTGGCGCTTCTGGCGGGCCCTGCCGCCCAAGGGGCGGATCGGCATGTTCTTCGGTTCCTGGTACACCCAGCCCATCCTGCGCCGGGTCTACGGCGAGACCGACAACGCCGACCTGGACCAGAACATGGAGGACGCGGTGCGCTTCGAGCGCATGCTCACCGAGGAGGGGGCGCTGGTCATCAAGTTCTGGATGCACCTGTCCAAGAAGAAGCAGAAGAAGCGCCTCACCGCCCTGGAGCAGGACCCCAAGACCCGCTGGCGGGTCACCGACCGGGACTGGCAGCACTACAAGCTGTACGACAAGTTCGTGGTGGTGTGCGAGCGAGCCCTGCGCCACACCAGCACCGCCGACGCCCCGTGGATCATCGTCGAGGGGGAGGACGAGTACTACCGGGGCCTCACCGTGGGCAAGACCATCCTCCAGGCGATCCGCCAGCGCCTGGCCAATCCGGCCACGCCCTCCGAGATCACCGCGCCACCCCTGATGCCGCCCATCGACAACCTGTACCTGCTCAAGTCCCTGGACCTGACCCAGAAGCTGGAAAAGAAGGACTACGAGACCCGGCTGGAGGAACTCCAGGGCCGCCTCAACCTGCTCACCCGCCACCCCAAGTACCAGAATCATTCCGTGGTGGCGGTGTTCGAGGGCAACGACGCTGCCGGCAAGGGCAGCGCCGTGCGCCGCATCACCCAGGCCCTGGACGCCCGCTTCTACCACTTGGCTCCCATCGCCGCGCCCACCGAGGAGGAGCGCAACCAGCCCTACATGTGGCGCTTCTGGCGCCACATGCCCAAGCGCGGCCGGCTGCAGATCTTCGACCGCTCCTGGTACGGCCGGGTGCTGGTGGAACGGGTGGAGGGCTACTGCTCCCGCTCCGACTGGATGCGGGCCTATGGCGAGATCAACGACTTCGAGGAGCAGATGGTGCGCCACGGCATCATCGTCGTGAAGTTCTGGCTGTCCATCAGCAAGGAAGAGCAGCTCAAGCGCTTCAAGGCCCGGGAGCAGACCCCGTTCAAGCGCTTCAAGATCACCGACGACGACTGGCGCAACCGGGACAAGTGGGACCAGTACGAACAGGCGGTGTGCGACATGGTGGACCGCACCAGCACCGAGATCACCCCCTGGACCCTGGTGGAGGCCAACGACAAGTATTTTGCCCGGATCAAGGTGCTGAAGACCCTGTGCGATCGGATCGAGGCGGGGTTGAAGGGGGGGTAGGGGAGGATGCCGCACCACCTCTGCAATGCCAGCGGGAGAAGGTCTACCGCTGATGGCGGAGGGTGCCTTGCTTTTCCGCCCTAGCGGGCTACACAGCGGTCAACTGGGTCCGGGACCTGAACAGAACCAAAGTTTGTTGCCCTCGCTGTCCATGAAGCTGCCGACCGTGGCATCGCCGTAAGTCTGGACCGGATCCGCGATAACCACCCCGCGTTCGCGGAGGCTGGCCTCCATGCGATAGGCGTCCTGGGTCTGGATGGTCACCCGCGGGTTGAGGTCGGCCGACGGTCGCGTGGACGAATCCGCCTTGAACAGGAGCACCGTGTCGCCGAGGTGATTGCCGACCTGCTTGCCTTCCTCGAACGCGGGGCGCAGCGACAAGGTCTCGGTATAGAACCGAAATGCGCGATCGAGATCGGTCACGGCCAGCGCGAGGGCTTTTACATTCTGGAAAGTCAGGGCAGGCGATGTCATGTCAGGTTCTCCTTGCCAATAAGGCGTTCACGAAACAAGCGTCCATCAACCGGGTCGGTTGACCGCGTCAGGTCGACCTGACGGCATTATGCGGCCGCTTCATTCTCATCGCGGCACCCTAGGCGGGGTGTTCGGCCATCCAGTGCCGGGCAATCTCTTCCCGTCGGCAGATCCACACCGCGTCACGACCCTGCACGTAGTCGAGAAACCGTGCCAGCGCCATCGCCCGCGCGGGATGGCCGCTGATCCGGCCATGCAGGCCGACGCTCATCATCTTCGGACGGTGCGCACCCTCCTGCCACAACAGGTCGAATGCGTCCTTGAGCACCTGAAAGAAGTCCTCCCCGGTGGGCACCCCGTTCGGCAGCAGATAGCGGACGTCGTTGTTGACCAGGGTATACGGGATCACCAGGTGGGCGGGCGATCCGTCCAGCCAATAGGGCAGGTCGTCGTTGTAGGCGTCCGAGCTGTAGAGGAACCCGCCCTCCTCGCGCACCAGCCGGCGGGTATTCTGGCTCACCCGGCCGGTGTACCAGCCCACCGGGCGCCGGCCGCAGATCCGCTCGATGATCTCGATGGTGAGGCGGATGTGGCGCCACTCCTCGTCTTCCGGGATGGTGCGGTAGTCCAGCCAGCGGTAGCCGTGTCCGGCCATCTCGTGACCGGCGGCGACGAGCGCGCGGCCGATCTCCGGGTTGAGCTCCAGCGCCCGGCCGACGGCGAAGGCGGTCAGCGGCAGGCCACGTGCGCTGAACAGTTCCAGGATGCGCCACACGCCCGCGCGTGAGCCGTATTCATACATGCCCTCGACGCTCAGGTCCCGCTCCCCGGTGCGCGGCGGGCGGCCCGGCAGCTCGTGCAGATACGCCTCCGAGCTTGCGTCGCCGTTGAGGATGCACGACTCCGCGCCCTCCTCGACGTTGAGCACGAACTGAACCGCGATCCGCGCCTCCCCCGGCCAGCGCGGATGGGGCGGGCTGCCGCCGTAGCCGACCAGGTCGCGTTCGGTCATCAGCCCAGCTCGAAGGTGGTGACGCCGAACATCGCGCTCGTGCGCGAGAGCGGGCGCGGGGCCGAGATACATCCGGGCGCAGCCGAATACCTCGGCCATCCCGTGCCGGCCCGCGAGTTCCAGCGCGGCGGGGTTGTTCTCCGGGGCGTCGAGAAACAGCGGGCCGCCGGCGGCGAACCCCGCCAGCCGCGCGTAAAGGGCTTCGGCCACATCGGCGTCGTCGGCGAACAGGGGGCCGATCTTGCAGCCTTCCCCGCAACGCCGCACCACCCCGTATCCGCTCAACCTGCCAGCCCGCATGCAACCCAGGGCGAGCGCATCCGGTTGGGCTATCCAGCCCTTCAGGAAGGCTGGGCGCAAGGCGGGAAAGCAGGTCCGGTCGTATTCGAGCACCCGCTCGAAAGGCACGGTGCCCAGCGGCACGATGTCTTCGCCGTCGACCGGCGGGGTGGTCCCACGCGCATCGGTCTCGACACGAAAACGGATGTCGCGATGGGAGAAGACGAAGCCACCGCGCGCGTAGTAGTCCTGCATCGCGAACACGCCGTCCATGCCGATGCCGGCGCCGGGACGCAGGCGGGTCAGCAGCCGTTCGCGGCGCGCGTGCCAGAGCGTGTTGCCGAGGCCCCGGCCACGAAACTCGGGCCGGACGATGAAGAAGCCCATGAAGCCGAATTCGCCGTCGTAGGAAGTGATGGCCCCGCCGCCGATCAACTCGCCGTCGAGGTCCGCCGCGATGAAGGCCTCGGGGTCCGTGGCCCAGAACAATTCGGCATCGTGCAGGCCGGGATTCCAACCCTCGCGCGCGGCCCAGCCGACCAGCTCGTCCACCTCCGGGCGGGTCATGTTGCGTATGACAAGGTCGTTCGGCATCGCGATGTTCTCCTCAGGTCGTTCGCCGGGAGCTCGCCCCTTCCCCTATCCCGGGGTGACGTATGCCGCCCGGGGAGATCACCGCGCGGAGCGACATTGGGAACGTACCCCAGATATCGGTATACGCTTTGCCGTTTCACCATAGTCGTTGTCACCCTCCGTGCGGACGGACGTGAAGATGACGGCAAAGTATGGCGGTCGCGGTGTTTGTGCTGGCGAGACCATCTGCGCTCCTTTTGCTGCCCAACGCTGTGGCTGGATGTCGGGCCTGAGCCTACTCTTGCCTGACTATATCGACCGAGATCTCCACCGCCGGAACCGTGCCTCTGTTCTCAAGCCAGTGTGTGGTGTTCCTATCCTCGGGCCAGCCCACTCCCGGTCCATAGTCGGTAGTGACGCCGTTTCGATGGTCAGTGATCGTTCCCTGCAGGATGTAGACGGTGCCCGGCCTGTCTTTATGGTCGTGAACCGGGCCGAAGACGCCTCCGGGCTCGATGGTCACCATGCGCATTCGAAGTTGCCGCCCCGCCATGCCCTCGATCTCGGGGCCAAGGTCAACCGTTTCAAGTAACTTCACCGTTACACCTTTCGTCTCAGGTGCCACCTGTTCGTTGCTCATCGTGCTCTCCTCACTGTACTTCCATGGCTCAACGAAAAGTTGTGGGGCGCGCCGCATTTGGCGCGTCCCTCTCGAACGCCATATTGGTTGCCATTGCTGATACGACTAATTCACTGATTCGCTTCAACGTGCTTGGCAAAATTATCCAGGATGGCTTGCCATCCTTGACGCTGTTGCTCCACAGGATTTTCGGATTCAGCATCGAACGTGACGCGCACGGTGACACCGTTTGCGCCCGCAATGAACTCAACTGAACCAGTACGGTCTCCGAACGAATACTCAATTAATTCGTTTGGCACGATCTTGGTGTACGTTCCGGCGAAGTCAAAGCCGAAGCTACCGTCTTTAGCCTCCATGCGCGATGTAAACGCCCCACCCACGCGCAAGTCGACCGTAGATTTGGTTGTGTGCCAATCATCAGAAGCAGCATTCCAGTGTTTGATGTCGTCTGGTGTTGTATAAGCGCTCCAGACTTTGGCAATGGGGGCTTTGACGATAGTTTCAACGGTGATTTTCATCGTGTAACTCCTTGTGGTTCGCAACTAATTCATATTGAACGGCGCAACCGCCGCATAACATGTCATCCCTAGTCGCATAACATCACTCCGGTATCCATAACTCACTGATTCCTCTTGGCCCGACGTTGTTATCAAGGCGCCGGGTTTGGAAACCACGTCACTGGCGTTCGCCCCATCCTAATCGTCGCTGGCCGAGAAAGGCAATATGCGGTGTTCGCCGCCGAATGCCCCGGCCAGGGCCGCCCCCGGGTGTCCCCGTTCCAGGTCCATGGGGCCGCTTCCCCTGGCATTCCCGGCGGCTGGCTTTTATCGTTAAACAGCGCTTGGGCCGCCCAGTAATCGGACCCAGACAGCATTCCCGGAACGGGTGTCTGCCTCGGCCGGCAAGGCGCGCGGAAATCAGGCAATGCACGGGCAAGGGACCGGAGGTGCGGGATGCACAACGAATTCATACTGGAAGAGCGCATCGCCTATTTCACCATGGAGATCGCGCTGCAGCCGGACATCCCCACCTACGCGGGGGGCCTGGGGGTGCTCGCGGGCGACACGATCCGCACCGGCGCCGACCTGGAGTTGCCGCTGGTGGCCGTGAGCCTGGTCAGCCGCCGGCTATTTCCGCCAGGAAATCGACGCCCAGGGACGGCAGTCGGAACATCCGGACCCCTGGCAACCCGAGCGGTTCGCCACTCCGCTGGATGCCAAGGTCGCGGTGTCCATCGAAGGGCGCGAGGTGTGGGTGCGTGCCTGGCTTTACGTGCTGAAGGGTCAGGTCAACGGACGGGAGCCGGTCATCCTGCTGGATACCGATCTTGACGAGAATCGCGCGGACGATCGCGAAATCACCCATTACCGCTATGGCGGCGATACCAGCTACCGTCTGAGACTCGGCGCTGCTCGCCCTGGACCTGCTGCGCCGCTACGCGTATCCGGCCGAGGATGTGCGGGCCGGGGAATCGCCCCACGACATCCCGCGGGTGCGCGAGCTGTGCAATTTCACCACCCATACGCCGGTGGAGGCCGGCCACGACAGGTTTCCCTATCCCCTGGTGCAGGCCGGGACAAGTCGCCTCGATGAACGGTCCGGCCTCATCCCGCCCCAGCCTGGCGGGCCAGGATGGCGAGGGTGGCGGGGTCCGGGGCGCCCGCGAAGTACTTGGCCAGCGCTTGGTGGAACGGCGACCCCGCTTCGGCGACTTGGGCGAACAGGGTCAGGCAGGAGCGGAACTTCCTCGCATCGATGCCGCCCAGGATGGCGGCCGCGTCCGAGCCGGCGTTGGCGTTCATGGCCGCCACGCACTCGCGCAGCCGGGCGCCGAGAACCGGATGGTCGAGGTAGGCCCCGGCCTCGGCCAGGCCGGAGAGGGCGTAGCGCACGGATAGGGGGCTTGAACCCAGGCCCCGGATCTGGGGCAGGACGTACCAGCTCCAGTGGCTGCGCTTCCTGCCGGCGCGCAACTCGGCCAGCGCCTGGCCGTAGTTCGCCGCCTGCGCTTCAAGGAAGCGATCGAGATCGTGGGGATCCTGTGGGTGGGTCGTCATCCGGCAAGAACTGCCGTAAGAGGCTCGACGACCGCGTTCAGGCGCGGCGGGAAGACGCAACGATCAAGCCATCCCCACCGCCCAGGATCTTCCCGGCTAGGGGGTGAACTCACTGAGAACCCGCATCGTCTCGATCTTCAGCCGATCCTCTTTCATGGCCTGCCTGGCCTCGTCGGATGCCATGAAGGACTGGAACTGCGCCATGTCCGGCACCTCCAGGATCAGGCCGGTCGCATTGGGATTCTGCGGGTCCCTGAAGTTCCGGGCGGTCACGCCGATCTTCGCGAACATTTCATGCCGGCTCCCCGGCCCTTTTTTCCAGGCGCTGGCCCACCGCTGCCCGTCTTCGACCTCGTGAAAGGCGATCAGTGTTGTCATTGGATAGGTCTCCTGTTTCAGTGGTTGTAAAAGCGAATGGATCGATAACTTGGAAGAAGGTTCGTTGGTTTCGAACGTAGAGCTAACCGGTGCTGTGCAGCTTTATCTCGCAGCGTCCAGCGACTGAAGGAGGCGAGGTTGAGCGCCATGTTAGGCCTCATCCTCTGGGCCAATTGCAAGACGGAAGGTTCGTTCAAGTACCTGACCAACGAAAGCCTCGGCATTCAGAAGAGTCATTGGCGCAGCTGGTGGCTCGAACTTGCCTTGCGCGTGCCTTGCGTCGAGCCCGGCAACCTCAGCTGAGTTTGCTGTGCGTTCGAATATCTTGTATTCGGCCTTGCTGCAAAGCCCGGTGTTGTATGGAGGCATCCCAAGATGCTGCTGAATCTCTTCCATGACTCGATAGAGGCGAGGCCAAGTTCTTATTTGATCTGTCCAGATCAAGCTCGCAGTCTGTAGATGTGGAGAGCGCGAGGCTGCCTGGATGAACTGCTGAGGAACAGTTTGTCCAGATGAGCCCTCAAGCTTGGCCCTCACTTTGGACCTGACAACAGATCCTTCGACCTTCAAGATGTGGTGCCCTGTCCTTCGGCCATCTGGATGCAGTATGTACACCGTCCCTATTTTCGGTCTCACGTAGTGACCAAGAAATACACATAGGGCTCCTGCCATTTCGTCAAGGATACGCTCGGCTTCGGCGTGAACCTGCGCCGCTGTCATGTCAACAAGAAATCGACTGGACTTCAGCCATGTTCGGTCCTCCTCCCTGTACGCGAACGAGGCGCCACTCGGAAAAAAGTAGGGTAGATCGTCAACGTAGAAAGCGTCGCCGACTATCTCAGTAAACCAAACGGTGGATGTGCTGGTCATAAGGCTTGTATGTTCAGTTCACCTATTCCGGAGAAGAATCGATAGTTGAGCGGGCGCGCAAAGCGTCTGCGGTTGCCGACCCGACAGCCCGTTGAGGCCTAGGGCGCCAACGTAATTAGTCCCCCATTTGCCTTGGTGTTTTTCACCCCATCCTAATCGGCGCCGGTCGACAAAGGCAACTTGCGGCGTTTGTCTACCAAGTCCCGCCCCGCCCCGTCTGTTCACTCCCCCTGGGCAGTTCCCTCCCGCCTGGGATCGGCCGCGCCGGTCCAGTGGTCCCCCTCCCGCACGATCAGGTGCAGGCCGCTGGTCATGTCGGCCAGGGTGACTTGGTCGCCCAGGGCTTCCAGGGGTCCGGCCAGGGCCGCCGCCGGGGTGTCCCGTTCCAGTTCCGTGGGGCCGTTGCGGCTGCCGGCGTGGGACAGGGCCACGGCCTGGTCGGGGGGGAGGTGCCAGTCCAGCAGGGCGGTGAGGGTCCGGGCCACGTAGTTGATGATGCGGCTGCCGCCGGGGGAGCCCAGCAGGGCGTAGAGCTCGGCCTTGCTTATCGAACACCAGGGTGGGGGCCATGGACGACAGGGGCCGCTTGCCGCCCGCCACCCGGTTGGCCACGGGCCGGCCGTCGACCCGGTCGCGGAAGGCGAAGTCGGTGAGCTCGTTGTTGAGCAGGAAGCCGTGGACCAGCAGGCGGCTGCCGAAGGCGTCCTCGATGGAGCTGGTCATGGCCACGCCGTTGCCCTTGGCGTCGACGATGGACAGGTGGCTGGTGGAGGGCAGTTCCAGGGGGGCGCCGTCGGCCTGGCCGGCGTGGTCGTGCAGCAGCCCGGGCTCAGCCTGTCCCAGGCTGGCGGCGTCGTCGATGAGGGCGGCGCGCCGGGCCAGGTAGGCGGGGTCCAGCAGTTGGGCCACGGGCACGTCTTCAAAGTCCGGGTCGGCCAGGTAGCGGTTCCGGTCGGCGTAGGCCAGGCGGCCCGCCTCGGCGAAGCGGTGCACCGCCAGGGGCGCCAGGGGGCCGACCCCGGGCCGGGGGTAGCGGCTCAGCAGGCCCAGGATCTCCAGCACCGTGACGCCGCCGGAGCTGGGCGGCGGCATGCCGCACACCCGGTAGCCGCGATACGGGCCGCACACCGCCTGCCGCACCCGGGGCCGGTAGGCGGCCAGGTCGGCCGGGGTGAGGTCGCCGCCGGGCTGGGCCAGCACCGCCGCCGCCAGGTCCCGGGCCAGGGGGCCCTGGTAGAAGGCCTGGCTGCCGGCCCGGGCGATGAGTCGGAAGGTGGCCGCGAGTTCGGGATTGCGCAGGGTCTCCCCTACCGCAAGGGCGCTGCCGTCCGGGTGGTGGAACAACCGGCGGGCCGCCGGGGTGCGAGCCAGGAAGCGGTCCCGGGCGATCAACCGGTGCAGACGTGGCGAGACGGGAAAGCCCTGTTCCGCCAGGCGGATGGCGGGCTGGAACAGCCTGGCCCAGGGCAGCCGGCCCTGCTCCTTGTGGGCCAGCTCCAGCATGGCCAGCAGGCCCGGCACCCCCACCGAGCGGCCGCCGATCACCGCGTCGTAGAAGGCCAGGGGTTCGCCGTCCGGCTTCTGGAATCGCTCTGGCCGGGCCGCCGCCGGCGCGGTCTCCCGGCCGTCGTAGGCGCGGATCGAGCGGTCGGCGGCCCGGTAGTGCAGCAGGAAGCCGCCGCCGCCGATGCCGGAGGACTGGGGCTCCACCACGTTGAGCACCATCTCGGCGGCGATGGCGGCGTCCATCGCCGTACCCCCGGCCCGCAGCATCTCCACGGCCGCCGCTGTGGCGTGGGGGTTGGCGGTGACCGCCATGAAGTGTCGCCCGCTGGCCGCCGGCCTGGGCGCGAAGCCGCTGGCGGCCTCCGGCTGGGCGGACCCGGCGGCCAGGGCCCAGGGGGCGGCCAGGCACAGCAGCAGGGCGATCAGGCGGCGCATGGCCGGGCGGGTCTCTTGGTTTTAGGGTGGTCGGGATGCATGGCCGCTATCGTGGCCCGATTGCAGGTCTGCGGACAACCCTGAACCTAACACCGCAATTGCAAGGCGACCTGATCGGTCGCCGCCCTCTCCCCAACCCTCCCCCAGCGGGGGAGGGGGTGATTTGTACGTTGGGATGGCGAGGCCTCCACCGCCAGCCAGACCCAACCCTCCCCCAACGGAGGAGGGGGTGATTTGTCCCCTCTCCTGTTGGGAGAGGGTCAGGGTGAGGGGCCTGGCTAAACCCGGCATGGGCTGGCGGCAATTGCATAGCTGCGAACTGCGGTTTTAGGATGAAAAAGGGGCCCACGGGCCCCTTGCGCGGGCCGGAGCCCGTCAGATGGCTGCTTCGCCGGTCTCGCCGGTGCGGATGCGCACCACCTGTTCCACGGCGGTGACGAAGATCTTGCCGTCGCCGATCTTGCCGGTGCGGGCGGCCTTGATGATGGCCTCCAGGACGCCATCCACCATGGCCTCGGCCACCACCAGCTCGATCTTCACCTTGGGCAGGAAGTCCACCACGTATTCCGCGCCCCGGTACAGCTCGGTATGGCCCTTCTGGCGGCCGAAGCCCTTGACCTCGGTGACGGTCAGGCCGGTGACGCCCTGGGCGGAAAGGGCCTCGCGAACTTCCTCCAGCTTGAAGGGCTTGATGATGGCTTCGATCTTCTTCATGGATGTCGTCTCCTAAAACGGTGCTCGGTATTTGCTGGTTATGGGATAACGCCGGTCGCGCCCGAAGCCGCGCGGGGTGACGCGGATGCCGGGCGGGGCCTGGCGCCGCTTGTATTCGGAGCGGTCGATGAGGCGGACCACGTGCGCCACGTCATCCTCCCGGAAGCCTTCCGCAATGATATCCCGGGGCGCGACGTCCTGTTCCACGTAGCGCGCCATGATGGCGTCCAGGATTTCGTAGGGGGGCAGGCTGTCCTCGTCGACCTGGTTGGCGCGCAACTCGGCGCTGGGCTTGCGGGTGATGATGCGTTCCGGGATCACCTGGGACAGGGTGTTGCGGTAGCGGGACAGGCGCCAGACCAGGGTCTTGGCGACGTCCTTGAGCACGGCGAAGCCGCCGGCCATGTCGCCGTACAGGGTGGCGTAGCCGCTGGCCATCTCGCTCTTGTTGCCGGTGGTCAGGACGATGGAGCCGAACTTGTTGGACAGGGCCATCAGGATGACGGCGCGCACCCGGGCCTGGATGTTCTCCTCGGTCTGGTCGAAGGGGAGGTCGTCGAATTCGTCGGAGAGTTCGGACAGGAAGGCGTCGAACATGAGCTTGATCGGCTGCACGTCGTATTTGACCTGCAGGTTGTCGGCCAGGATCTCGGCGTCCTCCAGGCTGATGTCGGCGGTGAACTGGGACGGCATCATCACCGCCTGGACCCGCTCGGCGCCCAGGGCATCCACGGCGATGACCAGGGTTAGGGCGGAGTCGATGCCGCCGGACAGGCCGATCAGGGCGCCGGGGAAACCGTTCTTGTCGACGTAGTCCCGCACCCCGAGCACCAGGGCCTGGTACACGGCGGCCTCCATGGAGGGAAGGGGCGTCAGCTCGCCCCTGGGGGTGCCGGCCTCCAGGTCCAGGTAATACAGGCCTTCGGCGAAGGCGGGAAACTGGGCGCAGAGTTCCCCCTCGCCATCAAGGGCAAAGCTGGCGCCGTCGAAGACCAGCTCGTCCTGGCCGCCCACCAGGTTGACGTAGATGATGGGCAGGCCGCTTTCCATGCAGCGTTCCCGTGCCACCCCGTAGCGCTCTTCCTGCTTGTCCGCGTGGAACGGCGAGGCGTTCAGCACCAGCAGCGCATCCGCCCCCGCGTCCCGGGCCTGGACGGCGCTGCCCGGCTCCCAGATGTCGGCGCAGATGTTGATGGCCAGCCGGACGCCTGCGCACTCGAACACGCAGGCCTCGCCGCCGGCATCGAAGGTGCGCAGTTCGTCGAACACGGAATGGTTGGGCAGCTGTTGCTTGCGGTAGCTGGCGAGCACCTGTCCGTACTCCAGCACGGCGGCGGCGTTGTGGCGCAGCGCGCCTTCCATGAGCGGATATCCCACCACCACGGTGATGCCGGCAGGCAGGGCCGCCGCCAGCGATTTCAGAACCCGGGCGTTCTCTTCGTAGAAATCGGCGCGCAGGGCCAGGTCTTCCGGCGGATAGCCGCACAGGGCGAGTTCCGGGGTGACCAGGACGGCCGCTCCCGCCGACCGGGCTTCCTTGGCCAGGGCGGCGATCCGGGCGGCATTGCCTTCCAGGTCTCCCACCTTGGCATTCATCTGGGCGAGGGCGATCTTGATCTGCATGGGCGGATTTTACGGGGGAAATCGACCCGGATGCTTGCCCGCGTGCGTGGTCGGCAATGGTTCCGGTCCGGCCGGTGGTGATGGCTCCGGCGTAGATTCCTTTCTGGATAGGAAATCGGGCCGGGGCTCAACCCGCGATCTCCTCCCAGCGCTTCCGGAGCCGCTTCACGGAAATGGTCTCGGGGGTGCGCAGTTCCTGGGCGAACAGGCTGACCCGGAGCTCTTCCAGGCGCCAGCGGAAATCCGCCAGGTCGGCATCCTCCAGCCCCTGGGCGGCCAACTGTTGCGACCGCTTGCGATAGGCATCCAGCAGCGGCGCGATCTCGTTCATGATGCCCAGGTCCCGGGCCGGCTGGTTGGGCAGCTTTCCCAGGCGCAGTTCCGCCGCCTTCAGGTAGCGGGGCAGATGCTGCAGGCGCTGCGCCGGATGGGCGGCCATGAAGCCGGGGAACACCAGGCTGTCGATCTGGGCCCGGATGTCCGCCACGGCGTTTTTCCAGGCGCCGGGGGCCTTGTCCAACACTTGACGGATGTGCTGGGCGGCGGCGATGGCGTCCAGGGCGATCCGGGCCATCTGCTCGACGGCCGTCGGCAGGCGCGGCCGGGCCTGCTTGCAGGCGGCCTCGAACCCGATTCGGGAACGGGGCGCCTGATCCATCAGGGACAGGGCGGCGGCGGCCAGGACGTCACGCGCCAGGGCGTCGCACGAAATTCCCTTGAACAGCAGGCCGAACTGCAGGCAGGCCGGTTTCAGCCGGCCTGCCAGGTCCCGCTCCCACTGTTTGAGCAGGTCGGGAAAGGCCAGCCACAACAGGCGCGCCACCCCGCCGCGATGGGCCAGGCGGGCGCCGTCGGGGCTGTCGAACAGGCGCAGCCGGACCTGGCCCGACTCGGACTCCAGGGCGGGGAAGGCGGCGACGCCGCGCTGGCCGGCCTGAATCTCCAGGGTTTCCGGCAGGTCGTCGAAATCCCATTTGCTCAGGTTGTCCCGCTCAAACCGGCCGGCGGAGCGGGCCGCCTGGGACATCTCCCGGCTGGCCTCCCGGCCCAGCCGCTGGCGCAGGGCACCCAGGTCCCGGCTTTGGCCCAGGATGGCGCCCTTGTCGTCCAGGATCCGGAAGTTCATGGTCAGGTGGGGCGGCAGGGCCTCGGGCCGCCAGGCGTCCCGGGGGATGGCCTGGCCCGTGGCCTTGGTCAGGAAGGCGGCGAGGGCGTCGGTGAGGGACTGGTTCTGGGCTCCGGGCCTGTCCAGCAGGGACTGCGTGGCCGCCCGGGCATATTCCGGCACCGGCACGAAGGCCCGGCGGATGCCCTGGGGCAGGCTCCTGATGAGGGCCGTCACCTTGTCTTCCAGCAGCCCGGGCACCAGCCAGTCGCAGGCCAGGGCCGACACCTGGTTGAGTGCGGCCAGGGGCACCAGCAGGGTGACGCCGTCGTCCTCGCTGCCCGGATCGAAGCGGTAGGCCAGGCCGAACTCCACGCCGTTGTATTGGACGGTGGGGGGGAACGCGCGGTCCGTGTCGCCATGGTCGCCGGCCAGCAGGTCGTCCCGGCTCAGGAACAGCAGGCGGGGATTGGACTTCTCCGCTTCCCGCCGCCACTTCTCGAAGGCGGCGCCGTTGTGCAGACCGGACGGCAGGCGCTGGTCGAAGAAGGCATACACGGCTTGTTCGTCCACGGCGATGCGGGCGTTGCGGGAACGGTGGGCCAGGTCGTCGATCTCCTCCAGCACCTGGCGGTTGTGCTGGAAGAACGGGGCACGGCTGTCGTAGTCGCCGTTCACCAGCGCGCCGCGGATGAACAGCTCCCGGCACAGCGCCGGCTCGATGGGGCCGTAATGCACCTGGCGTCCGTTCACCACCGGCAGGCCGTAGAGGGTGGCGCGCATGGACGCCGCCACGTGGGCCGGCTTCTTGGCCCAGTGGGGATCGCTGTAGCCGATCCGGAGCAGGTGCCGGGCGGCATGCTCGATCCATTCCGGCTCCACCTTGGCCACGCTGCGAGCGTAGACCCGGCGGGTCTCGACGATCTCGGCGGCCATCACCCACTTGGGCTTCTTCTTGACCCCGGAGCCGGGAAACAGGGCGAACTTCATGTCCCGGGCGCCCAGGTAGACGCCGTCTTCCAGGAGCATGCCCAGGTTGCCCAGCAGGCCGGTCATGAGGGCCTGGTGCAGGGGGGCGTAGGGGATGGTCGGTCCCTCCTCACTCGGCGGAAGGACTGGGAGCTCCCCTCCCCCGCTGGCGGGGGAGGGGCTGGGGGAGAGGGAGTTTGTTGCTGGTGGAACACGACCATCTTCCCTCTCCCGGCGCTGCGCGCCACCCTCTCCCGCTTGCGGGAGAGGGGACTCCACCCGCCAGCCCAACTCCTTCACCTGGGCCATCAGCTGGGCGTGGATGTCACGCCATTCCCGCACCCGGTTGGGGGACAGGAATTCCGCCTTGAGACCTTCCCGCAGTTTCCTGTGGGACTTGCGGTGGGCGTATTGCCGGTCCAGGTAACGCCAGAGATTGAGGATGGCGACGAAGTCCGAGTTGGGGTCGGCGAAGCGGCGGTGCTTCTGGTCGGCGGCCTCCTGGTGTTCCAGGGGCCGGTCCCGGGGATCCTGCACCGAGAGGTAGGCGGCGATCACCAGGGCCTCGTGCAGGCAGGCCTGCTCTTTGGCGGCGATGAGCATGCGGCCGATGCGCGGGTCCAGGGGCAGGCGGCCCAACTGCTTGCCGACTGCGGTAAGGCGCCCCGCCTCGTCCAGGGCGCCCAGTTCGGTGAGTAGCTGATGGCCGTCGCGCACCCGCTTGGGCTCCGGCGGGTCCAGGAACGGGAAGTCGACGATGTCCGGCAGGCCCAGGGCCTTCATGCGCAGGATCACCCCGGCCAGGGAGGCGCGCAGCAGTTCCGGCGTGGTGTAGGCGGCGCGGGACTGGAAATCCTGCTCGTCGTAGAGGCGGATGCAGACACCCGCCGCCACCCGGCCGCAGCGGCCGCTGCGCTGGTTGGCGGAGGCCCGGGAAATCTTCTCGATCTTGAGCTGCTCGATCTTGTTGCGGATGGAGTAGCGCTTGACCCGGGCCAGGCCCGCGTCCACCACGTAGCGGATGCCGGGCACGGTGAGGGAGGTCTCCGCCACATTGGTGGCGAGCACGATGCGGCGTCCGCCGTGGGGGGCGAACACCTGTTCCTGCTCGCTCACCGACAGGCGGGCGAACAGGGGCAGGATCTCGGTGTGGGGCGGGTGGTGCTTGCGCAGGTCCTCCTGGGCCTCCCGGATCTCCCGCTCGCCCGGCAGGAACACCAGGATGTCGCCGGGCCCCTCTGCCGGCCAGTTCGTCCACGGCCGCGAGCAGGGCGGCGTCCAGGTCTTCACGCCCTTCTCCCTCCGGGAGAAGGGCGGGGGATGAGGGAGCGCGCTTCGCGGAAGCAGATGTCTTTCCCTCTCCCCCAGCCCCTCTGGTAGAACTACTAGCCATTCGACTAGGCTGCAATGCAGCCAAGACGCTGGTTACCCCGGCGGGGGAGGGGAGAGGCGGCCGATACCGCAACTCCACCGGATAGGTCCTGCCCGACACTTCCACCACCGGCGCCTTATTGAAATATTCCGAAAACCGGTCCGCCTCGATGGTGGCGGAGGAGATGATCAGCTTGAGGTCGGGGCGGCGCGGCAGCAGGGTCTTCAGGTAGCCCAGCAGGAAGTCGATGTTGAGGCTGCGCTCGTGGGCCTCGTCCAGGATCAGGGTGTCGTAGGCGCGGAACTCGGGGTCCGACTGGGTCTCCGCCAGCAGGATGCCGTCGGTCATCACCTTGATGCGGGTCTCACCGCTTACCTGGTCGGTGAACCGAACCTGCCAGCCCACCAGCCCGCCCAGGCGCGACCGGGTCTCCTCGGCGATGCGGTGGGCCACGCTCTTGGCGGCGATGCGCCGGGGTTGGGTCATGCCGATCATGCCGCCGGATTTCCCGGAGCCTTTGCGGATATCGCCGCGCCCCGCTTCGAGGGCGATCTTGGGCAACTGGGTGGTCTTGCCGGAACCGGTCTCGCCGCAGACGATGACCACCTGGTGGGCGGCCAGGGTGGCGGCGATGTCCCCGCGCCGGGCGCTGACCGGGAGCTGCTCGGGAAACGCCAGGTAGGGTAGGCTAGTGGGCGATTCGGACATGGGACGGCGAAGTTAGCATGGTTTTCGCGAAAGGGATGTTGGCGGGAATACTGCTTCTGCTGGCGGCGGGACTCCATGCCGCGCCCCTGCGGGTGGGCGCCATGGAACTGGCGCCGGGACCGGCGTGGCAGCGGGTCGGCGCGGCGCGGGAGCAGGCGGACGACGCCTTCGAGCTGGAGCTTCCGGCAGCGGAAGGGGTGGCGCTCCAGCTTGCGGTCCCCCGGCGCATCCCCGTGCTGAAGGGGGATGCGGACAGCTTCTATGCCAACCTCACCCGCAAGTGGCGCGCCCAGCATGGCCGCGACGCGGCCATCGGCTGGACCGAGGCGGGTCCCCGCCGCTGGCTCACCTGCCGGCATCCTTCCGGGGACCGGCAAGCCGTTGTGTTCCAGTTGGCCACCGTGTTTGAGGGGCGGGCCTATACCCTGGTGGTGTTTGCGCCGGCGGGCACCCCGACCCTGCCCCGCCCGGCCTATGAACTCGCCGCCGGCGCCGCTTTCCGCCAGGGCGGTCCGCGCTGGATCAGAACCCGAACCTATCGCGCCCAGCCCGTGGGCGAGGCGCTGGAGGCCCTGGCCGGCAACGAGGCTGAACTGGGCCGGGAAGGCATGCTGACCGGCTATGGGCTGGATATCGGCGAGTCGGACATGTCCTGGTTTCTGGAAGGGTTCCGCTGGCTGGGCGAGGGGACCGCTGCGAAACAGGAACCCATGGCCATCCGGGGCCATCTGCATGTCCAGGCCCCCGACGAGACGGAAGCCTCGGCCGACCTGGCGCTGAAGTTCGATCTGGCCGTAGCACCCGGAACGGTCGCCGCCGAGGTGCGGATCCATGCATTGTGCGCCTCGCCGGCGGACCTGAATGAAGCCTTGGCCAGGCTGGGGCAGGGGGCCCGGCTGGCCCTGGAACGGCTGGAACGGCGGCAACCGGCCCCCTGTCCGGACCCTGGCCCGGCGCGGGAGCCGTACCTGGTACAGGTCGAGCCGGGCAGGTCGGTGGAGCAGGTGCTCTCCGTGGCGCTGCCCGCGTCGGTCACCGCCGCGCAACTGGCCGGCCTGCGTGCGGCGGGGCTGGAACCGGTCACCCTGGTGGAGATAGGAGTCATGCCGAGCCCGGAGGGCAAAAGGCTGGGCGACGCCCTGCTGGAGCGGGCCGGGCTGTTCATCCGCTACGACCCGGGCGGGTGACGCCGTGGCGTGTTGACACGCCCTAGCCCATGGCCCAGGCCCGATCCCAGTCGATCGGCTGGTGGATCATCGGCAGGTAGGTGTAGTCCCGGATCGTGTGATGGGCGCGCCGGGTATCTCGGATCAGCGGTAGGGCCATGGGGCTGCCGGAAGGCCTCAGCAGGCTCACGGCATAGGCGGGCTGGGCGCGGCCGTTGAACCAGCGGGTAATCAGGGCGGTTTCCCGGTTGGCCAGGCGTACCAGGGTGCCCGGGGGGTAGCGTCCCATCAATCGGCGCAGGGCCAGCAGGGCGGCGTCGTCGAGCCGGCCCCGTTCCCGGTCGAAGGCCAGGCGCACGGCCTGTTCCGGATAACGGGCCATGCGGCAATGGCGCTGGCTGAGCAGGGCGCACCAGACGTCCGCCGCCCGCAGGATGCGGGCCTCCGCGCTTATCCTGTCGCCCTCCAGGCCCAGGGGATAGCCGCTGCCGTCCATGTTTTCATGATGCTGGATCACCGCGCTCAGCCAGGCGTCGTCGCTGACCCCGGCCCTGGCCAGCAGGGCCGTGGATTCCAGGGGATGCAGGCGCAGGGTCTCCCGTTGCTGGGTGTCCGGCCGGCCGGACACGCCGGAGAGATGGTCCTGGAGCGCCTGGGAAGCGAGATTCATGCTCAGCGCGGCGTTGGCCACAGCCAATTCCGTGTCTTCATCCCGGCCCAGCGCCCGGGCCACCAGGACGGCAACCGCGGCCACGTACAGGGCATGGCGTTGCGCCAGGCTGGTCAGGGGCAGGCGCTGGGCCATGCCGACGCAGACTTCCGGATGGCCCACCACCAGCTGGCGCAGGGCATTGGCGAGGTGGGCGATCTCGTCCGGATGGATGCCGGGCAGTTCCGAGACCTGCTCCGCATAGTGCAGCGCGATTTGATTGAGGGTGCGCAGCGGCGTGGACAGGAGTTGTTCGTCGTGCTGGCCGGCGCGGAACAGCCGTAACCCAGCCAGTTGCGCGAGGCGTTCCGGGTCGTTGATGACGCTGCCGGCCGTGACCAGGAGCACGCCCTGGTGGTTGTATAGATCGTGGGGGAGCGGTTGGTCCAGGAAATGCGGGCCGATCTCGATGGGGAGCAAGGTGCGCATGGGCCGGGTGGGGATAGGAATCTGGCGTCATTGTAGGAGCGCTCTCGCGCGGACAACAGGGATTTGTGCGACGGGTAAGGGTCATATCCGGGACGATCCACCTGATCGACAGACGAAAAAAAGCCGGGTGGGCCATGGCCCACCCGGCTAGCTCCCCGACGCCTGGTCAGTCTCCGCTAGGGCCGTTGTGGCAGTCGTAACAGCCCACCTTCTGGCCGGCGGCGATGTTCACGGTCCGGCCCTCGATCGAGAAGCTGCGCGCCTTCTTGGCGGTGGACAAGCCGCTGCCGCGATAGTCGGCGCCGTGGCAATAGGCGCAGGCCGTGCGGTTGGATTTGGCGTAGGACTGATGGCCGCTCACCCAGGCGCTGCCCACCGTATGCAGGCCGTGGGGGCCGCCGGTGGCGGTCATGGGTACGCTCTTGTGGCAGGCGGTGCATTCGCTGATGGTGCCCTCGAAGCCCTGCGTGTCCTTGGCCAGTACGTTGTCGTTGGCGTGGCTGCTGGGATACTCGGCGTGGGTGGCGCCGTGGCAGGCCTCGCACTGCAGGTTGCCGTGGCCCTTGCTGAAGCGGTAGAGGCTGATGTTCGCCGCCGGGGTGTTGGGGTTGGTGGCGAAGCGGGTGTCGAGCCAGACCTTCAGGATACCGGTGCTGCTGACGGCGCTAAGTTCGCGCTGGCCGTCGTGATGGCAGGCCTGGCAGTCAGGTTCGTCGAACCAGCCGGCCCGGCCGCTACGGCCCACGTTGCTCATGGTGCCGTGACAACTCTGGCATTGGATCGCCATGCTGCCGTCGGCCAGCGTCGCATTGCCCATTACGCCGCGCAGGCACTTGGTCTTGGAACCGGGGTGGCACTGATAGCAGGCGCTGCGGTTGTTGATGCTGTCCAGGGGCAGCTTGCTGGCCGGGTCCACAACCATGGAATGGAACGCGTGGAGGGCCTCGGTCAGGGGCTTGATGCCGGCGATGCCGGTGCCGGGCAAGGCATTGGAGGCATGGCAGGAGGCGCACAGGATGGGCTTGCCGTTCTGCGCCGTGGCGAGCAGCCCGGCCGAGTCGTACTTCAGGGTGTCCAGCGCGGACATGTAGGCGCTGCTGCTCCCCAACTGCTTGTCGTCGTGCAGGCTCAGGATATTCAGCTTGTAGGCCCGTTCCGCGTTGGCATCGGTGATCCAGCCGTTCTTGGGCTTGGCGGCATCCGCGGAGCCGGGGGCGTGGCAGACGGCACAGCTCATTTCGTCCGAGACCGGCAGCACAACCCGGGCCTGGGCGACTTGCTTGCCCGTGGCGTCCCTGGCCACCACCTTCACCATGGGGTAGGGATTCTTGACCATGGCGTCGTCGTACGGCGTCATGGGAATGCCTTCTGCGATGAACTGGCCCGAGGCGGCGGCAAAGGTCAAGGGGGCCGGGGTCATGGTGGCTGTGGGGTTGCCGGCCAGACCCATGTCGATGGGAAGATCGACGCCGAAGAAGTATTTGGCGTAGGTCCAGAAATTGGTCTTGGTGGAGGAGATGCTGTTGATGGATCCGCTCGCATCCGCCATGGCCTCGTAGGTCATGGTGATGCCCGAGCCCGCCGGATCGACCACCAGTTTGTTGTTGCTGCTGTCCACCAATTGCGCATGCAGGTTGTTGTAGGGGGGCAGGATGGAGAACACGGAGAAGTCCCCGTCCATGCAGTGCATGCCGAGATCATTCCACGCCAGCAGGGTATAGGTACCAGTCAGGGGGGTGCCGCCTCCGCCTCCAGTACCGCCTCCGCTTCCACTACCGGTGCTACCGGTCACAGTCACGGGGACGATGACGGTGGTCGCGCTGTCGCGCACGGTGACGTTGGCGCTGCCGGTGTTATGGGCCTCCAGCAGGACAACGCCATTGGAAAACTCCGCCGCGACGACGTTGGTATTGGAACTGAAGGCGGTTACCCCGCCGCTGGCGTTGCTGACGCTCAGACTGGTCTTGGCGCCCGGGGCCAGGGTGACGCTGCCGGGGCTGACTGACAAGGCGGACCTGGTGACGGTTACCGGGACGGTCACTCTATTCCTGCTGTCGCGCACGGTGATGTTGGCATTGCCGGCGGCTCTGGCGGTCAGGGTGATCTTGCCGCTGGAATAGGCGGCGGTCACGACCCTGGTATTCGAGGAGGAAACGCTTAATCGACCGCTCGCGCCGGCAACGGTCAACACGGTCTTCGTGCCCAGGGTCATCGTAACGCTGCCGGGGCTGACCGTTAGGGTGGATGCCTCGACCGAAGGGGCCTGCTCGGAGCTTGAGGTCGAAGTTGCGTTCGAAGTCTCGCTTGAATTCGAACTTTCTCTCGAGGTCGAGGTCACTGTGACCGGGACGCGGACCGTACTTCTCCTGTCGCGTATTGTTACCGTTGCCGAGCCTGCCTGCCTGCCGGTCAGCACCACCTTGCCTTCGGAATAGGCGGCCGTGACGACCCTGGTGTTGGAGGTGGATACGCGTACCTGGCCGCTGGCGTTGCCGACATCCAAGATGGCCTTGCTGCCCACCGCCAACGTGATGCTGCCGGGACTTACGGTTAATGCGGCATGGGCGGCCTGGACGCCCATCAACATAAGCGGCATGACCAATGCCATCCACCAAATTCGTATCAAGTTCATTTCAATACCCTCCACTAAGTCGCTGCAGATCAAACATCGGAATAACCATGCCCTGCTTATGGCTGAGTTCAGAATATGTGTGAAATATGCACACGTCAATAAAGATAACTTCAAGCCCGGTCATTCCCGTTGAGTCATCTGGTTAACCCCTTGTATCGATAGGCGATAGAATGACTTTGAAGATATCTTTACGCATCGCGTTGACGTTCCCGTGTGCTAATTGCACGCGTGCTAGGATATGAGCCATGGATGAGATCCCGGTGCATCTCTCGCCCCCGCCCGCGCTGATACATGCCGTGCAACGCCTGCTCAGGCCGCTCGCCCGGCTCCTGATGGCATTCGGCGTGAACTATCCGGCCTTCGCCAATCTGGCTAAGGGCGTGTTCGTGGACGTGGCGGTGCGGGACTTCCCGGCTGGCGGGGCGACCATCACCGATAGCCAGGTCAGCATCCTGTCCGGCGTCCATCGCCGGGAGGTCAAGCGGTTGCGCGACGACATGCTGCAACATCGCCCCCCGCCGGTGGCGGTCTCGCTGGGGGGGCAGGTGGTAGCCAGGTGGTGCGCCGATCCCCGCTGCCTCGACAGCCAACGCCGGCCGGCGCCCTTGCCGCGGCTGGCGCGCAAGGGGGGGAGGTTTCCTTCGAGAAGCTGGTCGAGGGGGTGAGCAAGGACATCCGTTCCCGCGCCGTGCTCGAAGAATGGTTGCGCCTGGGGGTGGCCCGTCTGGACGAGGAAGATCGTGTGCACCTGGTGGAATCGGCCTTCATCCCGGTGCAGGGCTTCGACGAGAAGGCGTTCTATTTCGGCAAGGGCGTGCACGACCACATGGCGGCGGCGGCCCATAACATCCTCGGCTCCCAGCCTGCGTTCCTGGATCGACTGGCCTATTACGATTCCCTGACCCCAGAGTCCGTTGCCAAGCTACGGGCACTGGCGCGGGAACTGGCCCTGGGCGCCTTGCAGGAGATCAACCGCCAGGCCCTGGAACTGCAGGTGGAGGACGCCAAGCTGGCAGGGGCGAATCAAAGGGTGACCTTTGGCACGTATTTTTATGCGGCCAGGGACGAATTCACCTGGACGGACCATTAGCCCATGGCTGCCTTGCTCCGATCAATTCCGTTGCTGTTATGCATGCTGTTCGGCGCGGCATCCGCTTTGGCGGACACTTGCGCAAACGGTGGCGACGGCGGTATCGGCGGAACGGGACTGGCGCCGGATCCGTCGGGCCTCGGCGGCACGGGCAAACCCCGAGCGGTGGGCCACGCTTGGGGTGACGGCTCCGGTAACGGTGGTACCGGCCTGGCGCCCGGCGATTCAGGTATCGGCGGCACCGGCCGGCAGGCTCGCGGGACCGGCATCGGCGGCACGGGAAACCAGGCGGACGGCAGCGGCATGGGCGGCACCGGCGTGGTCGGCATCATCACGGGTTTCGGCAGCATCTGCGTCAACAATCTGGAGGTCCACTACGGCCTCGCCACGCCGGTGTCGCTGGATGGATCGCCGGTCTCGCCGCGCAGGCTGGCCATCGGCCAGATGGTTTCCGTGGACGCGGTGGGGCGGGGCGGCGCTCTGGTCGCCCGCGGGATCGCCCTCCACTCGGCCCTGGTGGGGCCTATTTCCTGGATCTCGCATACCGGTGCAAGCCTGACCGCGGTGGGCCAGAAGGTCCGTCTCAAGCAGGGCATGTCGCCGGTGAAGTCCGTGATCGCGACCGGCCTGAAGGTCGGTGATTTCATCCAGGTAAGCGGCCTGCGGGAGGCGGACGGTAGCATTCTGGCCACCCGCGTGGAAAGGGTGCGCCCCGATGTGCCTGTCCGGCTCTCCGGCCCGATCGTGACCGGCGGGTCCGGAACCGGCCATATCGGCGGCCAGAAGTTGACCGGGGTGGCCGGCATCGCGAGCGACCAGCAGGTCCAGGTGACTGGCAGGTTGCGGGACGGGATCCTGCATGTGGAGCGCGTGCAGATAACGCCGGAGGTCATGGCCATCGCCCACGCCGACAGGGCGGTGTTGCAAGGTCCGGTCGTGGCGCCACCACGCGGTAAGACGATCGACCTGGGCTACGTCAAGGTCGCCACGGATGATCTCAAATCCGATGCCGTGAAACCCGGAGAATGGGTGCGCCTGGAAGTGGTCAGGCGTGCCGATGGCGGATTCGAGGCCAGCCGCATCGATATCGAGTCGCTGCGGGGCCATAGGGAATTGTTGTACCGGCGGGATAAGGGCGTCGAACGCGAGCGGGCAGAGCGCTTCGAGGAAAGGGCCGAGGGTGGTGTGGAAAGGGTGGAACGGAGCGAAGCACCGGAACAGCCTGAAACGGTCGAGCGGGTGGAACGGGTCGAGACTCCGGAATCGGTCGAACGGGTGGAAAAGGTTGAGAAGGTCGAAACGGTCGAGAAAGTCGAAACGCCCGAGAAGCCTGAGAGAATAGAGCGGCCTGAAACCGTTGAACGCCCCGAACGAAGAGATGACTAGAGCAACACTTCTGACCAGCCTGGCTATTGCCGGTGCTTCTACCTGCCCCACCTGGGCGGAGGATACCCAATTGCGCCTGACCTCGGGCCTGGACTACAGCAACGGCGGCTATGGCAACGCCCAGACCACGGAGATCTGGTATGTGCCGGTGACCGTTCGGGCCGTCCGGGATCGCTGGACATTCAAGCTCACCGTGCCCTATGTGCGGATGACCGCGCCGAGCGGCGGCGTCATCATCGGTTACGACGACAACGGCCTGCCGATCCGATCCGGAACCGGCGCCCGGGTCAGCCGGGAAGGCATGGGGGATGTGGTGGTTTCCGCCACCCATGCCCTGGTGGAGAAAAAAGACCTGCTGCTGGATGTTATCGGCAAGATCAAGTTCGGCACCGCCAGCGTGGACAAGGGCCTGGGCACCGGGGAAAACGATTATTACCTCGGCACGGACGCCTATTTTCCCCTGGGCGCCAACACGCCCTTCCTGAGCCTGACCTGGAAGAACCCGGGCGATCCCCCGGGGCAGAACCTGCACGATACCTGGCGGGTCGGCGTTGGGGTCGCCCGCAAGTTCTCGTCCACCTGGAGCGGCGGGCTGCTGTTCGACTGGCGCTCCGCCGCCACGGCCGCTTCCACGCCCCAGCGGGATCTCACCGCCTACGGGGTATACAAGTCCGGGCGGGGCTGGAAGGTGCAGGGATACACCTCGGCGGGTTTCTCCGATTCCAGCGCCGACTATGGCTTGGGCCTGATGGCTACCTGGGATTTGTGACGCGCGGGCTCGGCGCTATTTTCCTTGCAGGTAGCGCTGGTCATCGAAAGTGGCCACCCATTCCGGGCGGTAGATCACCAGAATGGTGATGACCATGCCGGTGGCAAAGGCCTCGCTCCAAGCCATGAGCAGGTAGTACGGCAGGTACTCTTCCAGCAGGTAGCGCAGGGGGTAGGCCCCGGACAAGGCGGCGAAGCCCGTGGATGCGAGGCCGACGGATACGGCGGTGAAGGCGGCCCCGAAAAAGGCATTGAGGAAGATGTAGATGAACAGGTGGTTGGGCAGCTTGCCGTCCACCAGACGATAGATGCCCCAGCTCACGCCCACCGGCACCGCGCCCATGATCAGCCAGTTGGCCGGAAAGGCGGCGTACTGACCGTCCCAGAGGGACAGGGCGGCGGTGACCAGGGCGATGGCCAGCAGCGCGAACAGGGGCCGGAACATGAGGGTGAGGGCGGTGGCGCCCAGCAGATGGAAATTCAGCCCCGGCCTGACCCCGGTCTTGATCAGCCAAAGGCCAAGGACCGCGACCGTCGCGCCCAGGAACACGTTCAGGTTGCGCTGATCGGCCAGGATGCGCCAGTTGGCTCGGCGCGCTACCACCCCCGCCAGGATGGCTGCCACCAACCACAAGGCCCAGAGCCAATGGGCGGGGATGTTCGCGGAGACCAGGTTCATGGCATGCCTCAAGTAGAATCCCCGGCATTTTATTGGATAAGGCTTATGGAGCCGTCATGCGTCTTGCCCTGTTCGACCTCGACAATACCCTGCTGGCGGGCGATTCGGATTTCGAATGGGCCCAATACCTGATCGAGCTGGGCGTGGTCGACAAGGAGGTATACGAGGCCCGCAACCAGGCCTTCTACGACCAGTACCGGGCGGGCACCCTGAATATCCACGAGTTTCTGGACTTCCAGCTCAAGCCCCTTTCCCGCCACCCGCGCAGCCAGCTGGATGCCTGGCATCGGGATTTCATGGCGCGCAAGGTCGTCCCCATGGTCGCGCCCGGCACCGCGGCGTTGCTCAAACAGCACGATGGCCACGTCAAGGTCATCGTCACCGCCACCAACAGCTTCGTCACAGCGCCCATCGCCGCCCACCTGGGCGTCCGCCACCTCATCGCCACCGAACCGGAGCAGGTCGATGGCGAATTCACCGGTCGGGTAAACGGCACCCCCTCCTTCAAGGAGGGCAAGGTGGCGCGCCTGGAACAGTGGCTGTCAGCCCAGGGCAAGTCCTGGGCCGATGTGGCGGAAAGCTGGTTCTACAGCGATTCCCTGAACGACCTGCCGCTGCTGGCCCGGGTGCATCACCCGGTGGCGGTGGATCCGGACGCCACCTTGCGGGCCCACGCGGAGAAGCACGATTGGCCGCTGCTAAGCCTGCGCGTTTGAGCTGGCCGGGCTCCCCTGAAGCCCGATCGCCGGGCGTCTTTCTTGTCTTTGGCCATGGCCCCGCCTACCATCATATGGTCTGCGAAGTGGACAATAACAAAGGAGCTGGCCATGAAACTTGCTTCACTGTTCTCCGCCCTCGCACTGGGGGTTGCAGTCTTCACAGCCCAGGCCGCCGAGCCTATCGTCATCAAGTTCTCCCACGTAGTTGCACCTGATACCCCCAAGGGACGAGCCGCCGAGTATTTCAAGAAGTTGGCGGAGGAACGTACCAACGGCCGGGTGAAGGTGGAGATCTACCCCAACAGCCAGCTGTACAAGGACCGGGAAGAGATGGAGGCCCTGCAGATCGGCGCGGTGCAAATGCTGGCGCCCAGCCTGTCCAAGTTCGGCCCCCTGGGGGTGCGCTCCTTCGAACTGTTCGACCTGCCCTACATCTTTCCCAACAAGGAGTCCCTGTATCGCGTGATGGACGGAGATATCGGCAAGAAGCTGTTCGCCATGCTGGAACCCAAGGGCATCATCGGTCTGGGTTTCTGGGATAACGGCTTCAAGAACATGAGCGCCAACCATCCCCTGAAGACCCTGGAGGATTTCAAGGGCCTGAAGATGCGCATCCAGTCGTCCAAAGTGCTGGAGGCCCAGATGAAGGCCCTGGGGGCCAATCCCCAGGTCATGCCGTTCTCGGAGGTCTATACCGCCCTGCAGCAGGGGGTGGTGGACGGCACCGAGAACCCCAACTCCAACCTCTACACCCAGAAGATGAACGAGGTGCAGAAGTACCTGACCATCTCCCAGCACGGCTACTTGGGCTATGCGGTGATCGTCAACAAGAAGTTCTGGGATGACCTGCCGGCGGACATCCGCGCCACCCTGGACAAGGCCATGAAGGACACCACCGAGTTCGAGCGGGATATCGCCCAGAAAGAAAACGACGAGGCCCTGGCCAAGGTGAAGGCGGCGCACACCACCGAGATCTACATCCTGCCCTACAAGGACCGCCTGGTCTGGTACAAGGCCCTGCTGCCGGTCCATCAGGAATTCGAGGACAAGATCGGCCGCGATTTCATTCAGGGCGCCTACCTGGTCGCGGCCGAAGTCGAGAAGGAAAAGGCAGCAAAGGCGAGTGGCGCCGGCACGAAGGACAAGCCCGGCCCGGTCAAGGCCAAGAAGAAATAAGTATGTCGGCCCCGGCCTTGCGTCGGGGTTTCTTTTCCCGCGCATAGGGGGCATACGCCATGTTCAACCGTATCCTCGACCGCCTGGAGGAATGGCTGATCCTCAGCTTCATGGCGGCGGCCACCCTGACCACCTTCGTCTCCGTGGTCATGCGCTACGCATTCGGCACCGGCTTCACCTGGGCCACCGAACTGACCATCTACCTATTCATCTGGATGGCCAAGTTCGGCGCCGCCTACGGCGTGCGCACCGGCATCCACGTGGGCGTGGACTATGTGGTCAACAAGCTGACCGGCGCCCCCCGCCGCCTCCTGATTACCACCGGCCTGATCCTGGGGGTCACCTTCACCGGCACCATCGCCTTCTTCGGCGCCCGCTGGGTGATCTTCATCCACGGCACCGGCCAGGTCTCCCCGGATCTGGAGTGGCCCATGTGGATCATCTACCTGGCCATCCCCTTCGGTTCCGGCCTGATGTGCTACCGCTTCATCCAGTCCCTGGTGAAGTTCTGGAAGAGCGGCGAGACCGTATCCGCCGGTCCGGCCCATGAATTGCGCGAGGAGATCAAGCCATGACCGCCCTGCTCATCCTGGTCATCCTGGCCCTGATGCTGGTCACCGGCACGCCCATCTCCATCGCCCTGGGCATGACGGTACTGGCCTTCATGCTGGGCTTCTCCTCCTTCGACATGACCACGGTGAACATCCTCTCCCAGCGCCTGTTCACCGGGCTGGAGAGCTTCTCCATCATGGCCGTGCCGTTTTTCGTACTGGCCGGGGCCTTCCTCACCGACGGCGGCGTGGCCAAGCGCATCATCGCCCTGGGGGTCAACCTGGTGGGCTGGCTGCCCGGCGGCCTGGCCATGGCCTCGGTGCTGGCCTGCGCCTTCTTCGCCACCCTGTCCGGCTCCAGCCCGGCCACGGTGATGGCCATCGGCTCCCTGATGCTGCCGGCCATGGTGCAGCAGGGCTATCCCAAGGGTTTTTCCACCGGGGTCATCGCCTGCTCCGGTTCCCTGGGCATCCTGATCCCGCCCTCCATCGTCCTGATCATCTATGCCGTGGCCACCTCGGAGTCCGCCGGCAAGCTGTTCGTGGCCGGCATCGTCCCAGGCATGTTGCTGGGGCTGATGCTCATGGGCGTCACCTTCCTCTACGCCAGGAAGCACCACTTCCCCACCGTGCCCCGGGCCAGCTTCAAGGTGGTGGTCAAGTCCTTCCTGGATGCCTTCTGGGGCCTGATGCTGGTGGTCATCGTCATGGGCGGTATCTACGGCGGCATCTTCACGCCCACCGAGGCGGCGGCGGTGTCGGCGGTCTACGCCTTCGTCTGTGCCGCCTTCATCTACCGTTCCCTCAGGCTGCGCGACGTGCCCAAGGTGCTTCTGCATGCCGCCAACACCTCGGCGATGCTGCTGTACATCATCACCAACGCCATCCTGTTCAATTTCCTGCTCACCTCCGAGCAGATTCCCCAGGCCATGTCCGCCTGGGTCACGGACCAGAACCTGACTTCCTGGCAGTTCCTGCTGGTGGTGAATTTCGTGCTGCTCCTGGCCGGGCAGTTCATGGAACCCAGTTCCATCATCCTGATCCTGGCGCCCCTGTTCCTGCCCATTGCCCGGAGCCTGGGCATCGACCCGATCCATCTTGGGATCATCATGACCATCAACATGGAAATCGGCATGATTACGCCGCCGGTGGGCCTCAACCTCTATGTGGCCAGCCATCTCTCCCACATGGGGCTGACGGACGTCTCCAAGGCCGCGGCGCCGTTCGTGGTCGTGATGCTGGTCTTTCTGGCCCTGGTCACCTACGTGCCGGAGATCTCCATGGGCCTGGTAAACCTGTTGTATCCGACACCGGTCGCCACCGTGCCGGCGGGCGGCGGGGGGGCGGTATTCGACTGAACTCCAGGGCATGCCGAGTTCAACCTCATCGCCAGGGCCAACCATTCACGATATCTGAATTTCCAAGGCCAGATCATTTCCATGCTGCGCCATTAAACAAACATGCGGGTCGGGAGATAATGCCACGCTTCGTTCCTTGAACATTCCATCGACGGGGGTGTGACCGTGCCCAGCATCGTCAAGCTTCTGCACGCCATGGTGCAGAAGCAGGCATCCGATCTCTTCATAACGGCGGGCGCGCGCGTCAGCCTGAAGATCGACGGCCGGGTACGCCCAACCTCCCTGCCCGAGTTGACCGCGGAGACGGCGCGGGAGTTGGCCTATGACCTGATGAGCCCGGAACAGATCCGCCGCTTCGAGGAAAAGTGGGAGATGAACTTCGGCCATGGCATCGACGGGGTGGGGCGCTTCAGGGTCAACGTGTTCCGGCAGCGCGGCGCGGTGGCCATGGTGGTGCGACGCCTGGATTCAAACGTGCCGTCCCTCTCCGCCCTCGGCATGCCGACCCAGCTTGAGCGACTGGCCCTGGAACGCCGCGGTCTGGTACTGGTGGTGGGGGCGGCCGGTTCCGGCAAGACCTCCACCATGGCCTCCATGATCGAACACCGTAATGCCCGCCTGGAGGGGCACATCCTGACCGTGGAGGACCCCATCGAGTATGTGTTCCGCCACCGGAAATCCCTGGTCAACCAGCGCGAGGTGGGTACCGATACCGAGTCCTACGAAATCGCCTTGCTGAACGGCTTGAGGGAGTCGCCGGACATGCTCATGATCGGCGAAATTCGCGATCGCGCCACCATGGCGCAGGTGATCATCTATGCCAATACCGGCCACTTCTGCCTTTCCACCCTGCATGCCACCAACAGCTATCAGGCGCTCACCCGCATCATCGGCTTCTTCCCCCTGGAAAGCCGCGCCTCGGTGCTGTTCGACCTTGCCACCTGCCTGGTGGCCATCGTCGCGCAGCGTCTGGTGCGCACCAAGGACGGGGCGCGGGTGCCCGCCGTCGAGGTCTTCGCCGTCGATTACCACCTACGCGAATTGATCCGGGATGGCAAGCTCGGCGAGATCCGGGAACTCATCGAGGAAGGCCACTCGCCCGATCTGCAAAGCTTCGATTTCGCGTTGATCAAGCTTCACCGGGCCGGAAAGATCGATTTCGAGGAGGCCAAGGCCAATTCGGACTCGCCGCGCCAACTGCACCTGCTGGCGGCGCGGAGTGAGGACGAAGGGGGGCCGGGGATCGTCGCAGCGCCGGATTTGGCAGAACCGGGTGAACTGATGATGGATCTGCCCAGGATCGACCTGCCCTGACCGATTCGGGCGTCACGCCAAGGCGTGACTGTTTCTCGGGCTTCACGAAGCGGCCCTCTCGGCCCAGGTTTCAATCCCCCGCCCGCAGCGTTTGCAGCGGCGGGGCGTCCACCAGACCCCGGCTGGTGACCAGACCGGTGCCCACCACCAAGACTGCGCCGCCCAGGATGCCGGCCAGCCAGATCAGGGGATCGACGCTGTGGGGCAGTTCGAACACATGGCGGGCCAGGAACCATGCCAGGGCGCTGGCCGCGCCGGCTGCGATGGCGCCGGCGAGGCCGCCCAGGACGGCGAATTCCGTCATCAGGGCGATGCGCACCGTCCGACGCGAGGCGCCCAGGGTGCGCCATAGGCCGATCTCCCGGGCGCGCTCGTCGCGACGCGCATGGAGGGCCGCCACCAGCACCAGTACCCCCACCGCCAGGCTGAACAGGAAAATCAGCTGCACGGCGCCGCTCACCCGGTCCATGAGGTCGCGCACGTGGGTCATGATCTGGTCCACGTCGATCACCGTCAGGTTGGGGAAGGCGGCCACCAGGTCGGCCAGCAGCGCGCCCCGCTCCCGGGGCAGGTGGAAACTGGTGATGTAGCTTGCGGGCAGGCCGTCCAGCATGCCGGGCGGGGCCACCACGAAGAAATTCACCCGGAAGCTGTCCCAGTCCACCTTGCGCAGGCTGGTCACCCGGCCGGTGACGGGCAGGCCGCCTATGTCGAAGCCCAGGTGGTCGCCGAGCTTGATGTCCAGGGTCTTGGCGATGCCCTCCTCCAAGGAGAACGCGCCGGTCTCCCCCGGTCCCCACCAGTGCCCCGAGGTGATCACGTTGTCGCCGGACAGGCCGGCCTCGGTCGAGAGGTTGAATTCCCGCTCCGCCAGGTGGCGCGCCCGGCCCTCCGGGTAGTCGGCGCCGGATACCGGCCGGCCGTCGATGCTGACCAGCCGGCCGCGCACCATGGGGTGGAGCGCCACGTCGGCCACGTCCCGAGTGGTGAGGAAGGCGCGCACCGGGGCCACCTGTTCCGGCTGGATGTTGATGACGAAGCGGTTGGGGGCGCCGGGCGGGATGCGGCTCTTCCAGGAAGCCAGCAGGTCGTCGCGCACCAGGGTCAGCAGCAGCAGGGCCAGCAGGCCCAGGCTCAGGGTCATGGCCTGGAGGGTGGTCTCGCTGGCATGGCGGCGCAGATCCATGAGGCCCAGACGCGGGGCGATGGGCAGGCGGGGCGCCAGGGCGGCCACCGCGCGCAGCAGGGCGTGGACGATCAGGATGGTGGCCAGCATGGCCGCTGCCAGTCCGGCCACCAGGATGAGGCCAAGCCGGGCCTCCCCCGCCTGCCAGAACAGCAGCCCCCCCACCACGGCCAGGCCGGCGGCATGGGCCAGGCGCGGGCCGGTCCGCGCCGGCCCCAGGTCGCGACGCAGCACACGCAGGGCGGGTACCTGGGCCAGGCGAAGCAGGGGCGGCAGGCTGAAGGCCAGCACCAGGGCCAGGCCGGTGCACAGGCCGAACAGCAATGGAACCGGGGAAGGTAGCGGCAGGGCCAGACGCAGGGCGTCGCCCAGCAGGGTCCCCATCAGGGCCTGGGCGGCGAAGCCCAGGGCGCTGCCTGCCAGGCCCGCCACCAGGCCCAGGGCCGCGAACTGGATCAGGTAAAGGCGCAGCAGGCGGGCACGGCGGCCGCCGAAACAGCGCAACAGGGCGAACTGGTCGAAATGGCGCGTGACGAAGCGGCGCAGGGCCATGTGCACGGCGGCAGCGGCCAGCACCGCCGACAGGAGGGCGGCCAGGCCCAGGTAGCGCCGGGTGCGGTCCATGACCTGACGCAATTCGGGTCGGGCATCGGCCAGGCCCTCCATCTTCTCCCCGCGCGCCAGACGGGGCTCGGCCCAGGCGCGGAACCTCGCCAGGACCTCGGGATCCCCGGCCAGCAGCAGGCGGTAGATGGCCCGGCTGCCTTCCCGCAACAGCCCGGTGGCGGCCAGATCGGCATCGTTCATGAGCAGCCGGGGGGCCAGGGCCATGAAGTTGCCGCCCCGTTCCCCCTCGTAGGCCAGGATGGCAGTCATCTTCAGCCTGATATCGCCCACCGCGACACTATCTCCCGGCCTGACCCGCAATTCGCCGGCCAGGCGGGCATCCAGCCAGGCCTGGCCGCTGGCCGGCAGGGTCGCGGCGGGGCGGTCCGGGCCATAGGGCGCGTCGGCGATGCGCAGCTGGCCGCGCAGGGGATAGCCCGCCGTGGCCGCCTTGATCCCAGCCAGGACCGGCCGGTCTTTCGCAACGGCCATGCTGAGGAAGGCCACCGTGCGGCTGCTGGCGAGGCCGAGGTGACGGGCCTCGGCTTCGAATGCGGGGTCGATGGGGTTGTCGGAACGCAGTGCCAGATCCGCCGCCAGCAGGGTGTTGGCGTCCAGGGCCAGGGCCCGGGCGATCCGGTCGGCGAAGAAACTCACCGTGGTCAGGCTGGCCACCGCCAGGGTCACCGCCGCCAGCAGCACGCGGATCTCCCCGGCGCGCCATTCCCGGGCCAGCAGCCGCAGGGCCAGGCGCAGGTCGGTCATCACGCGGATGTCAGCCGACCGGCATCCAGATGCAACTGACGGCCGCACCTTTCCGCCAGGGCCGGGTCGTGGGTGACCACCAGCAGGGTGGCGCCCTGGTCCCGGTTCATGGCGAACATCAGGTCGATGACCTGAGCACCGGTGTGGGCGTCCAGGTTGCCGGTGGGTTCGTCGGCCAGGAGCAGGCTGGGGGAGACGGCGAAGGCCCGGGCCAGGGCCACACGCTGCTGCTCGCCGCCGGACAGTTGGGCCGGCCGGTGGGTCTCGCGTTGGGCCAGTCCCACCCGCTCCAGATGGGTCCGGGCCCGCTCCCGGGCGTCGGCTATGCCGGCCAATTCCAGGGGCAGCATGACGTTTTCCAGGGCGGTGAGGCCCGGCAGCAGTTGGAACGACTGGAATACGAAGCCCATGCTGCGGCCGCGCAGCGTGGCCCGGCCGTCCTCGTCCAGGGCGAACAGGTCCTGGCCGTCGATGGCCACCCGCCCGGCACTGGGCAGGTCCAGCCCGGCCAACAGACCCAGCAGGGTGGATTTGCCGGAACCGGAACTTCCCACCACCGCCACCGTCTCCCCGGGGTTGACGGCGAAGGACAGGCCGTCAAGGATGTCCAGCCGTTCCTCCCCCACCATCACGCTCTTGCCGAGATTGGTCACTTCGATGCGCATGCGCCTTACCTGGTTGATTGCCTGGTTGCTGTTGATCTGGTCCGCCCCCGCCGCCACGGCGGCCATGCCCGTGGTGCTGGTGTACGGCGACAGTCTCTCCGCCGCCTACGGCCTGCCCCGTGACGCGGGCTGGGCCGCCCTGCTGGAACACCGCCTGGACCACCGGCGGCCATCTTACCGGGTCGTGAACGCCAGTGTCTCGGGCGAGACCAGCGCCGGCGGCCTGACCCGCCTGCCCGCCGTCTTGAAACTGCACCGGCCGAGCATCGTCATCCTGGCCCTGGGCGCCAACGACGGCCTGCGCGGCCTGCCCCCGGCCCAGACTGCCCGCAACCTGAAGGCCATGATCGACGCCGCCCACCGGGCCGGCGCCCGGACCCTGCTGGTGGGCATGCGCCTGCCGCCCAACTATGGCAGCGCCTATACCCGCAAGTTCCACGCCTTATATGAAACCGTGGCCCGCGACCGGAAGGTGCCCCTGGTGCCCTTCCTGCTGGCGGGTATGGCCACCCGCCCGGAGCTGTTCCAGGCCGACGGCCTGCACCCGGTCGCCGCGGCACAGCCGGTGCTGCTGGAGAACGTGTGGCGGGGATTGGAGCCGATGCTGGGGCGGTGATGCCGGGGTGATATCCTGAAGTCAAAATTGCACAGGCATGCCACTGAACCCGGCCGGAGGAGGCAGATATGGCCAGCAGTATCAATAACGGAATCAAAACCTTCAGCCTGTACCGCTGCCTGGGCGTGATCGCCGCGCTGTGCGCTTTCGCCGGCCCGGCCCTGGGGGCGGAGGACTGGATCGATACCATGCCCAGCGTTGCGACGGTCGCCCAGGTGGTCCAGCGGGAATACAACCACGGGCCCGACGACCAGGACCGGGCGGCCACCAACCTGGCCACTGCGCTGGTCCTGCTGCGCCAGATCATCCAGTACCAGGCCGACGAGGAGCCGGCCACCATGTCGCTGGCGCGTCAGGCGAAGGTGCGGGCGCTGGAAAAATCCTACCTGATGGCGGAACTCGCCATCGGCCAAGGCCTGGGCAAGCGCAGGGGCGCCCTGACCGTCCCCGAGGTGCACCGCTTCTACCAGTCGCGCAGGTACGAACAGTGCGCGACCCGGGATTGCTATTACTACTGGATGCGCTTCCAACTGGATTACTGGAATGCCTACGTATTCCGCAAGCGGATCCTGCCCCTGCTGTTCCCCTGCGACCAGGCCGACCGTCTGATCGCCCTGGCGACGAAGAATGCCCTCACGGCGCGCGCACCCCATACGCCGGCCGCCCCGGAACCCGAAGATGCCCTGGCGATGGCGCAGTTGCCGCGCCCGGCGACGGCGCCCTGTCCCGCCGAAGGTTACGACTTGGACGGCGACGGGCTGTGCGCCGACTGGGAGATGTCGCTCGGGACGAAAGTACCGGCGCGGGCCTTTTGCGGCGCGGTGAAGCTGGACAGCGCCACCACCACCGACGCCCGGAGCATCACCGTCCGCTATACGGTCGGAGTCCGCCTGGGCAACGATCCGGTGCACCTGAGCGCCTGCCGCTCGAGCAACCCCGCCATCACGAAGTGCGAGGGTGCCCAGACCAAGCCGATCGGCGAGGAGACCCTCTCCGATCCCGCCCTGTTGACGCCCGGCGCCCACGAGGCCGTGATCCTGAAGGACCATGTCCTGGCGCCGGACCCCGCCATGCCTTACGTAGTGGTAGTGGCGGACGCGGCGGGCCAGACCAGCCAGACCTATTTCCGCAAGTGGCTGATGGGCGTCGTGGTGCATGGCTATACCTTTCGTGATGAGCTGGAGCTAGCCAAGAAGTTCGACGGGTTATTTGAAACTGCCTTGCATAAGCTGGACCTCGACAAAATTGCTGAGGACGCACTACGTGAAAAGTTACTGGATAAGAAAGCGGTCGAGGATTGGCAATTAAAAATGGAACAGAGTCTGAAATCCTCCGGCTGCTATGACACTGGGACCTTCGCCTATAACTGGCGCTTCGACAGCATTGAGCAGTTGCCGTCGCTGCTGACCGCCCGGGCGCGCGAGCTCTATGCAGAGGTGGCGCGACGCGCGCTCGATATGTCCTCCCGGCATGAAGGCGACGTGGTTGACGTCCATTTCATCGGCCACAGCCGGGGCACGGTCATCATCAGCGAGGCGCTGAAGGAATGGAAAAAGCAGCGGGACCCCGCGTTGAAAGGCAGTTACCTCCGGGTGACCCTGCTCGATCCGCATCCGGCGAACAATGCCTTTTCTCCCCAGGAGGACGTGGAAGCGTCCTATCTAGGCGGAAATTGCTACGTCGAGTACAGGGATATCCAGGACCATATCAAGGATCCGGCCATCGAGCTGCCGGACGGCATCGGTATCCGGGAGGTCCAGGTCTGGTTCCAGCATTCACGAGTCAAGGACATCAAGGCCGCGCCCGACCCGGATCCGGACCTGGAGATTTGTCCCATGAATTTGTGGGGACTTGGTGCATCCACCGACTACATCACGGGGAACAACGCCTCGAAAGTGCCGATCACTTGGCATCGACTCACCAATAAAAAGCTGGCGAACGGAGCCATCGTCGATCACCACGGCGTGGTGACCTATTTCCAGGAGGTTTACGACGACAGCGCCAGGCCCGGGAAATGCGTATTGCCGCCTCGCTGACGCCCAAAGTGGTGCGGTCAGCCGGATAAGCGGGTAGCTTCCGCCGCCAATACGGGTTCGCTGCCCAGCAGGGTGACGCCGTGCATGACGCGCCTGTGCCGGGCGATCTCGAACGGCGTCACCCGGTGCATGGTCCAGCCGTTGTCCCATAACAGCAGGTCGTGGCGCCGCCACCGGTGGTGGTAGAGAAACCGCTCCCGGGTCGCCCATTCGATGAGTTCCTCGAACAGGACGCGACTCTCGGCCCGGCTCCAGCCGACGACCGTTTCCATGTAGGGTGGGCTGAGATAGAGGGACCTGCGGCCGTCCGGGTGGCCGCGCACCAGGGGATGTTCCACGGGCGGCAGGCGGGCGCGAGCCTCGTCGGTCATGGGGGGCAGGCCGAGTTCCTTGACCTGGAACTCGAAGTCGTGGCGCGCCGCGAGCCCGGCGATGCTCGCCTTCATCGCCTCGGGCAGGGCCTCGTAGGCGGCGGCCAAGTTGGCGAATATCGTGTCGCCGCCGTCGGTCACCACCTCGATGCCGTGCAGGATGTTGCCCTTGTTGGGGATGGCGCGATAGGTGCCGTCGATATGCCAGGTCCAGTTGAGCCGCTGCCGCTGCAGGCGCTCGCTGTCCTCGGGCAGCAGGTTGCCGGCGGGATCGGTGTTGGCCAGGCGGAAGATCTCGGGTTCCAGCCCCTCCGGATTGTCCTTCGGGCGGAACACGCCGGGCTCGCCGAAGCGGCGGGCGAAGCGGACGTGGGCCGCGTCGCTGATGGCCTGATCGGGAAAGACCAGCACACCGTGCCGCGCCAGGGCGGACGCGATGGAGCGGAACGACGCGTCGTCCAATGGCTCGGACAGATCGATGCCGGTCACCCGCGCGCCCAGGGCAGGTGCCAGCTTGTCGATGCGGATGCTCATGGTTCGCTCATGGGGAGGTCGAGTCTTCCTTTCCCCCGGTTCCGGCCTCTTCCGTACCTGGATAGGGAAACGGCGTCGGATCCAGGAAACGCTCGAGCACGTTGCTCGTGATGCGGCAGATATCGTTGTCGTAGTCGCGATGGGCCAGGGCGCCCGCATAGCCTATGGAGCCGGTCGCGAACACCGCCCCGCCCGCGGGTGTCTCGAAGAACGTCATGTCCGCGCGCAACTTGGATCCCTCCAGACCCGGGTATCTGGCATCCGCCTCCTCCCGGACCAGTCTGAAATCGTCGGGATGATCCACCGAACTCGCCAGGACCAGGGCATGGCCGGGGGAGCCGAGTTGGGGATTCCACCGATCGATCTCCTGGCCGGCCGCCCCGCCGCACACGCTGCCATAGTCGCCGAAACGTTCCCCCTCGGAAGTGCCCGCGAAGATGAAGCCGGCCCGGGGGTCGTCGGCCCCCGGTTGGCGCCGGTAGCGGGTGCCGGCGTCCCCCGCCAGGGCGACGAAGCCGACCCCGACCAGCCGATTCGGCGCGCGTCCCAGGTTGCGCCACAAGCCGCCGTATTCGCCGCTGAAGGCATGGTAGTACTCGCCGGGCGCCGAATCCCAGGCAAGCCCCCGTCCCTCGCTGCGCCGCAACTCGATGACGGCCCGGTTTCGCGGGTGGTAGGCGATGCGCCAATAGAAGCCGTTGCCGCCCAGGTACATGAGCCGACCGCCCCGGGCCAGATGGTTCTCGAGGCCGTCCAGCATGCCGGTACTGCAATATTCCGGATGGGTGCCGGTGATGACCACCCGGTAGCCATCGAGCAAGGCGGCACCTTCCCGATCCAGGTCCGCATCGGTCACCACGTCGAAAGACACGCCCAGATGATGAAGCCAGGCCGTAAGGTTGGTATCCGCGTTGAAAGACCACATCCTGCCCTTCGGGCCGAGATTCAGGGTCGGTCGCAGATGGGATGAATAATGCACCCCGCTCCCGTCGGCATGGCGCTCGTAAAGCGATAGGCCCACTTCCGGATGGTCACGCAGATAGGCGTCCTTCGGGTCCATGGCCAGGTTCTCGTCCAGCATGGCCGCGTACATCGAGAATCGCGTGTTGGCGTAGGCCAGGTAGGTGGCCGTGGACGCCAGCAGCACGACCCCGGCCTTGGCGTGGCGCGGCGAGGGCCGCACGAAGAACGGGATGTAGCCTTCATCCTCGCCGCGCGTGAGCTTCACGGCATAAACGCCGCTGGACAGCGTTTCCGGCACGGTCCACTCGATGCCCGCCTCCCAGCCGGCATCCGTCAGATCGTCCTCGTGGAAATGCACCGCGCCGTAATGGTGGGGCGCACGCTTCCAGTCCTGTTCGCTGCCGTCCCAGCGCACCCCCTTAACGGCGCGGGTCGGCGTGTTGTGGAACCTGCCGTGCAGGCCGTTGCCGGATACGTCGAGGAATTCATCGCCGTCGATGTCGCGGGAAAAGTCCCAGGCGGCGACGAGGCGGGGGTCGGCCCGCAGGCGTTCGGTATCCTCGCTCAGCTTCAGCGCCTCGGCGGCCTCGATCCTTTTTCCGGCCACCCAGGGCAATTCGATCCGCCCATTGAAGAACCGCTCGTTCACGGGATTGTGCAGGTTGTCGCAGCCCGCCCTGACGGCGAACAGCCATGGACTTTCGCACAGCACGAAGTCGCGTGCGAGTTTGCGCTCAGCGTGTGCTTCCGGGCGGCTTTTCCCGACGCTGTCCGGAAAGCCGGACCAAGCGTCAGTTCCAGGCGCTTGTCCCGGAACGCGAAGGACAGCCAATGCCATCGGTGCGTCACCAGCGGCAGCCGGGTCGTCGAACAAGCGTCGTCCGACGGTCTGCGCCATGGCGATTACATCCCGGGTATCGCGGTGTCGGAGCGCCGCGGGGGTGCTGTGGCGTCGCGAGACTTGCAGGCCGTCCGCCTGGACGGTGATGGTGATCCCGATATTGGGAATGTCCAGCAGCGTCGATACGTGCGCATACAGCAGCGTGGGCATGAAGTAGAGGCAGATCGTGCCTTCGTCCAGATGCGGGACGGTTGCCGTCACGCCGTAGGAGCCCGCGACGATGGTCTGGCTGCCTGCCTCGAATTCACCCGCCGCCGACCAGTCGACGGGCTCTTCCCGGAAACCGGCGCCCGAGGGCCGCGCGTCGCCGCAGATCATCCTTACAAGTTCAGCCCGGTAGCGCCCCCGCGGGTCCGCACTGATCATGAAGCGCTGGCGGTCGCCGGCCACCACGGACAGGTGGTCCGTATAGCCCAGGAGAGTGGTCCGCTCAGGCGAGTCCATGGGGTCCGACCTATCGCAGCCTCGGAAAACCGGGATGGCGAAACAGGGAGCCGGGCGGCCTCAGGGCCATCTCCTCGATCGGGTCGCGCGGGCCTTCCTCGCGCCTGAGCCGGTCGACCTCGGCGACGCCCTGTTCCGGCCGTTCGGCGCAGAAGGCGTGATCGCCGAAAAAACGCAGCGAGATGGTCCGTCGCCGTCCGCCCACGCGGGTCGGCGCGCCGCCGTGCAGGGTGGCCGGGTGGAACAGGACCACGTCGCCGGGTTCGATTGCCCACGAGACGATGGGCCAGGCCGCGCGGTTGGCCTCGATGTCCGGCAGATCGGGCCAGACGCCGTCGGCGTACATGGCTGCGGAGGGATCCTCGGGATCGAAGGCTGTGGGATTGAACAGCGGGCCGCGATGGGAGCCTGAGACAAATTCCAGGGATTCGGCCTTGCCCACCGGGTCCAGGTTGAGCCAAAGGGTCGCCAGGTGGTCGCCCTCCAGGGGAACGTAGGGCAGGTCCTGATGCCAGGGCGTGCGCTGGGTATCTCCGCCCTCCTTGAGCCAGATCTGCTCGTAAAGCAGCCAGAGGCCTTCGCTGCCGAGCACCCCCGCCACCAGGTCCGAGAGCCCCGTTTCGCCCAGCAACGCCCGATACTCGGGAAAGGCATCCGGATTGGCGTGATCCTGGTAGAAGGCGCCGGGCCGACCCGCCAGCACCTGTCTGGCCCAGGGGCCGGGATGCGCCAGGGTCCAGCGATAGGCGCCTTCGGCCAGATCCAGGCCGCGCCGGTCCAAAGCGCCTCTGACGAAGACCACGCCGTCCTCCCGGAAACGGGCTTGCAGGTCGGTCATGGCCGGCCTCCATTCCCGGGAAGCGGGCCCGCGCAACGCGCCAGCCAGGCACCGGACAGCAGCGGCCACGGACTGTCGGAGAGGTGCAGCGCCAGGGCCGTTGCCGGGCCCAGGAAGCCGATCCAGAGGTCCGGGGTGGTCACACCCGGATCGTCGGAGATCCATGCGCAGCTGCCGTCCGCCTTGTGATGCAGGATGCGCAGGGCCCGCGCCGTCTTGCCGGCCCGGGCCCTGGCCCGGCCCCGGTGGCGGGGGATGGCGCCGAGCATGCGCCAAGTCTCCAGTTGCCCGGCCAGGCCGTGGCAATAGGTGGGCGTGCCCACGGCCATGGCGTCGCCAAGGCAATCCACCGCCCAGTCTATTTCCGCCGTCAGCGCCGGATCGTCACCCAGCCCCTGCAGGATGGCCCAGAGATAGCCGGCCACGCCGTGGCACCAGTTGCCTACGGCGTGATGCCGATCGTCGCCGATGGCGATGCGCAGGGCCGAACCGTCCTCGGTGCGGCCCCGGGCGGCGATGCCGCGAAAGGCCGCGCGCGCGGTGTCCATGCAGGTCTCGTCACCGGCCCACCGCCCCCAGCAGGCCAGCGCCATGGCGATGCCCGCCGAGCCGTGGGCGCAGCCCAGATAGGGCGTGTCGATCCCGGGATCGATGCCCCAGACCGGGACTCCGTCCGCTTCTGCGGCGTGGTCCAGGATGTGGCGCACGGCGTTACGGGCCAGGTCCATGGGCCAGGTCTCGCGGAGGAACTCGCCGAGCAGGCAGCCTGCCCACACGACCCCCGCGCTGCCGGAGAACAGGTCCATCTCCCGGAGATCGGCCGAGGCGGCCTCGAACCTTCGCCGGGCGGCGGCGAGGTAGCGTTCGTTTCCCAGCCGGCGTCCCGCGACGGCCAGGGCGAGGGCGACCCCCGCGTTGCCGGTGAACACGCCGGGGGCGTTCTCCGCGGCGGGCCGATCGGCCAGCCAGCGGGCGCCGCCGTCGATCTGCTCGGTGAAATCCTGTCGGCCCAGGGCGCTGTCGAGGGTGGCAAGGCCGAGAACGATCCCCGAGGCCCCGATATTGATGGCCTCGCAATCGAAGGATTTCATGAAGTGGGTATTGCGCCAGCAGGTTCCGTCCGGACCGGTTCGGGCGTAGCTGCCCGCCAGCCTCCCCGCGTCCAGGATGGCACGCAGTTGCCAGCGCCGTTCCCGCCTGTCGCTCGGGCGGCCCGGTGCCGGGGAGATTCCCATCAACCGGTCGGCGAAGTCGGCGAGATCCACGGTCGCGACGGCGGCCGTCGGGCGGTCGGCGGGATCGGGCGCCGTAAAATCCGCCACCAGGGAGGCGGCGCGCCCAGCACCTTCATTGTCAAGGAGCGCCCGCAGCCTGCCGGTGCCGGGGGGCAGCAAACCGGGGGGGATGTCGAGGATCGCCTGGCCGATGCAGCCGGACAGGGCGAACACGTCCCGGGAGAACGCCGCGGGCACCTTGGCGTCGATCTCGGGGGCCATGTGGCCGCGCGTGCCGCCGGATCGGATGAAGTCGCCTTCCCTTTCGGCAAGCTCGAAATCGATCAGGCCCACCTGCTCGCCCCGGCGCACGGCGTTCTCGAGCTTGACGTCGCCGTGGACGAAGCCGGTCGCGTGCATCCGCGCCACGGCCTCTGCGAGCCGCGGCAGGTAGCGGATGCGTTCGCGGCGAGGCAGTTCGCTCAGCAGATCGCCGCGGAAATCCTCCATGACCAGGACGGGCCAATCGCCGTCCAGCCAGGCCAGGGGGCGCGGCGCCAGGCCGGCCTGGCCTGCCAGCGCGGTGAGGATGTGGAACTCTTTTTCCATCTGGTCCCGGACGTCGATGCCCCGGGCGTCTCCCGCCACACCCGGCCGCCCGACCTTGATAACCACTGTGTCGAGGCTTTCCAGGTCCGCGCCGAGGAAGGCGCGCGATCTTGGACTGTCGCTCAGCCGCGCCAGGGCGACGAAGCGGCCGTCGCCGATTTGCAATGGGTCGTCCAGTTCGATGGGGCAAGTCGCGGGCGGGCAGCAGGCCACCGGGGGGGCGGGGGCATGGCATGACTGCAGTCCACCCGTTTTGCGGGTATCGGGCACGTGGGTGCCGTCGTCCAGGATAAGAGCGAATTCGTGGATGCCCGTGCTGCCGACCACGCTGGGACCCGAGCCGAACACGCCATAGCGGAACGAAACCGCGGAGCCGGGCCTCGGGTGCAGGTCGGTCTGAACCTCGGGGCCGCGGCTGGCGGGCCAGAGTTGATCGATGCGTGCGATGAGGTCGCGGGCATGTTGGTCGTCGCGGGGATAGACGGTGACGATCTTGCCGAGCTGCTCCGCACCGGCATCGCCCGAGTTCAGGAAGACGATATCCTCGATCCGGCGCGTGACCTTGAAAGCGGCCCTGAGGTCCCGCAGCGGTTCGGCGATGGTCGATAGGAGCATGGGGCTTTCCATGGCGCTCGCCGAAACGTGAATCTTCCAACCCTGATGGGGGGTGGCCTCGTGGTGCGGACGGAAGAAGCGCCAGCGAAGGGGACCGTCGGACCAGTCGGTGATCTTCCAGTCGGTTTCGAGTTGTTGGCTTAAAAGTTGAAATGCGGCGGAGTAGGCCTCCGCCGCATCAGGCAGACTCCCGCTCAACGCTATGACGCGTCGGGCGAGATCTTGGTCCCTTGGCAGGTATGCCAGGGGCACATGTGCAATGCACCCCTAAGGTGGCTCTCGGGATATGGCATGGAGCGATCCACAGATCCCGGCCTGGATTGGGAGGCGTCGCCGGTCAGCGCGCCGACGGCCTGCTCGCGTTCAATCGCCTTGGCGTGCATCGCGGCACGCAAGCCATCGACCCTGTTGCGTATGACGTCATGACTGATATTCATTGTCCTGCTCCTCAAGAGTTTATTCACCACATGTGTACCAATCGGGGTGGTCCGCTCCCCTTGCGAGGATGTCGGGCTGTCCCGGCCATCGTCCCCCGAACACCAAAATCCAACCTCGAATCAACCGGGGGACATATGAATAACATAGCCGCAAAATCAGAATCAACAAAGAAATCCGGATAGAGCGAATGCCGCGCCCTGTATGGCATCCAGGGAGATTCGGGCCTCGTTGTCCGGACATTGGCGCCCCCACCCAAGCCGCCACAGGAAGGCTGCGCATTGACGGTGTTACGCGGTCTTCAGGGGAAGCGGCGTCGGGAAGGGGAGGTCAACGAACTGGCGTTCGGCCCAATCGACGCCCTGGCGGATTTCGTCCCGATAACGCCGATAGACGTCGCGCTGTTTCCCGGCCCGGTCCCGCGCCGTAAACCGGCTCCCGGGCGCCTTGGAGTGAACCGGCAGGGTCGACGCGACGGCGGCCTCGATTTCCCGATCCGATGTCCTGATGCCGAAAAGACGGGTCATGGACCCCAGGGTGTCGGTCGGGTCATGCAGGAACGCCCCGAAGTCCAGGGAGCGGCAGCCCGCGCCCGGCGTCGTCCGCGCGAAGTCCGCATACAGGCGCATATGCAGCCACCAGAGGCAGGCGGCGCGCTGGGCGCCGGCCAGCGCGCGCCACCGTCCCTCGGCCATGATCGCCCGGTCCGGAAACAGCACGGAAAGGTCCTCGAGCCTGTCGTCCACGAAGCCCATGCGGACGTCGTCATCCAGCAGCGCGATCAGAAACTCTTCCAGGCCGACGTAAAGGAACAGGGCCCGGGCCTGCGGCGAGCGGGCCAGGAACTGGCCGATCAGGCTGGTGGAGGCGTCGGTGGGCTTGATGATGGCGGTTTGGCCCGGATGGAATGTGCGGCCCAGCAGGGTCATGAGCAGATCGAATTGCCCTTGCCAGGTAACCTGGTCCGTCGGCCCAGCGACCTGATGACGGCCGCGGAAGGCCAGGTCGTGGACCGGATAGGGTTCCTTGAGGACCATGGCGTCGGAGAGTTGGTCGAGGCAGCGGGAGATCAGTGTCGAACCGCAAAATGCGATGTGAAAGATGCCGTGCACCGGCCTGCCGTGCCCCGGGCTGGACTTCGCAAGGAGGATCGCATGATCCAGCGGCAGCGATAGGCATCCGGCGGTGGGGACTTCCCGATCGTCCAGGAAATTCGCGTCCCGGTAGAGCCGCTCCGACACCGGCACGAGCATCAGCGCGTTCTCCGACGGCGACAGGTCGATCGGAAACCATTCCGGCGTGAGCCACAGGCTGGCCAGGTCGTCAAAGCTGGATGCGCGGCAGTTGAGATCCATGGGAGGGGCTTGGTTGGCGGCCGGATGCTCCATTCTCCGAACCCGGCGGGTTTCAGGCAACCTGGCGATAATCGACTCTCGATAAACCGGATGCCCGCGAGTAATCTTGGCGCTGTCCAATACCACCAGCCCGGATCATGAACACAACAGGCCCGCCGGTATTCGCTGATCCCGGTGAACGCATCGACCTTCCGATCCTCGACCAGCGCTTCAAGGCGAATCCCTATCCGTTCTACGAGGGCCTGCGCGGGCAGGGCCGTACCGTCGTTCCCATCCGTCTGCCGACGGGTGTGGAGGCCTGGCTGGTGACGGACTACGACGAGGCGCGCCGGCTGTTGAACGACGCCAGGCTGTCCAAGCACGCCGTGAATTTCGAGGGACGACCTGAAGACGCGGGTGCCGCCCTGCATCCCCTGTTCCATCACCTGCTCACCCAGGACCCGCCGGAGCACACCCGGTTGCGCGCCATCGTTGCGCGGGAATTTTCCGCCCGCCGGGTGAATCTGCTGCGGCCGCGCATCCTGGAATTCGCCAACCAGTTGCTGGACGGGATCGCGCCCCGGGGCGCGGCGGACCTCGTGGCGGAGTTCGCGTTGCCTCTGCCCCTCAGGGTCATCTGCGAACTCGTCGGCATCCCCGCGACGGACGTCGGACGCGTGCGGGATTGCTCCGCGCGGCTCGCGGCCGCGGATCTTGACGATACGGAGCGGGTCCCGGACATCGCCCAGGAAATGCAGGACTACCTGTTGCACCTTGCCCGGGAAAAACGCGCCGAGCCGGACGATTCCCTATACAGCACTCTGGTGGCGGCCAGCGACAGAGACGAGCTGTCGGAAAACGAACTTGCGTCCATGGCGTTTCTCCTGCTGATGGCCGGACACGAGACCACCACCAGCCTCATCGGCAATGGCGTGCTCGCCCTCCAGCGCGAACCGTCGGCGTGGGCGGCGCTGTGCGCCGACGAGCACCTGGCCCAGTCCGCGGTGGAGGAGATCCTGCGCTTCGAAAGCCCCCTGGAGGCCGCCACGGCGCGCTACGCGACGACCGAGATCCAGATCGGGGACGCCCTCATCCGGGCGGGGGACAGGGTGTTCGTCGGCCTGGCGGCGGCCAACCGGGACCCGCGTCATTTTGCGTGCGCGAACCACCTGGATATTCGTCGCGACCCGCCCGCGGATCACCTGGCCTTCGGCCATGGCATCCACTATTGCCTCGGCGCGGGCCTGGCGCGCGCGCAGGGGGAGATTGCTCTGGCGGCGCTGGCGCGCCACTTCCCGGACCTGGCCCTGGCCGTGCCGCTGGAGAACCTGGAATGGACACCGGGTTTGATCATGCGGGGGTTGCGCAGGCTGCCGGTGCGTTTCCAGCCGCGCTAGCGATGTATGACCCGACCCGTGGTGGCTTTGTCCCCGTCGTGCCATCCTTAGGCCTTGACCAGTCACGGACCGAGGCCGCGTAGCCATGAGCCACTCTTCGCATCCGCAAGACACGCCAGCCATGAACGGGATCGCCCCCTGGGCCGCGCTCCCGGTGGTGGCGGGGGATTGGCGCGATCTGGATCTGGGCGAGGCCTGCGCGGTCCTGGCCCGGTTGTCGGCGGCGGAGATGGCAGACGGTTTCGATCCGACCGCCTGGACCGTGGCTTATCAAAGGGCCAGGGCCCGCCGCCTCGCGGCCTTCCCGAACTGGCTCCTGATCGAGGCCCAGGCCCTGCTCCCGGAGGGGAGCGTCGGCATGACCTGCATGTTCTACGGTCCCGGACGCAGGCTGAGCCAGGTGCGTTGGAATACGGGCCTGATCTACGATCTGCTGTCTGAAACCGAAGCGAACCTGGAGAACGACGCCGCGGCGGCGGACTACCTGCGCCTGTTCGTCGGACTGACCCGGGGCGAGCACGGTCGCTTCAGCCTGGTGGAATCCGTCTCGGACCTGGACCTGCTGAAGCCCCTCGACCCCGGCACGGCGGCAAGCTGCGACGAACGCATCCGACCCCTGCGTCTCACCCCGGACGGCAACGCGCGCAAGGTTCAGAACATCATGCTCTATGAAGGCGGACTCTATGAGAACACCCTGGTCCTGCAGGCCAACGGCAGCGTCTACATGGGCGACGACGAGGCGGTCGCCGCCGTGCCCGTGCGCCACGAGGAGATCCGCGGACCGTTCCGGATCGTTCATGACCGACCATGGCCGGATTCTGGGTCGACTCCCGTGAACGGGGAGGGCTGACCATGGCGAAGCTGCGCCTGCCTGAACACACCGAGTTCTATGCCCAAATGCTGCGCCAGCCGGAAAAACTCGAAGACAACGGCCTGCTGGTGGGCTGGTCCCTGGAGAACCGGCATCCGAGCCGGCCCATCGGCTTCACTTACGGCGATCCCGCCAAGACCCCCGCGACCGGCTACGTGGACCCCATTCTGCTGGCTCGGGAAGGACACCTGGTCACCATCGCCCCGACCGGCGCGGGCAAAGGCGTCGGCTGCATCGTACCGGCCCTGTTGCACCATGACGGCCCGGTCATCGTCATCGATCCCAAGGGCGAGAACGCGGCCGTCACCGCCCGTCGCCGCCGGGAGATGGGACACGAGGTGATCGTGCTGGACCCCATGGGCATCACCGACTTCGCGAGCGGCGCCCTCAATCCCCTGGATGCGGTGGACATCGCCTCGCCCACGGCGGTGGATGACGCCGCCGCCATCGCCCTGACCCTCTGGGGCCAGCGCGGGGACAGCCGGGACGATTTCTGGATCAGCCGGGCCCACCACCTGGTGACGGGCCTCATCCTGCACCTCCTGGTGGATGAAGCGGACCCCGCCCGCCGCAACCTGGGCGGGGTTCGCAACCTGATCGCGGCCTTCACGACGGACTCGGAGAAGGCCCTTGAGCGCCTGGGCAAATCGGCCCATCCCGAGGTCCGCCTGATCACCTCGACCGTGCTGACCCCCGCGAAGGAAACCATGGGGGGCATCCTGGCCTTCGCCCAGGACATGGTGGACTTCCTGCGCGGTCCGCTGGTGCAAGAGGCCACGTCGCGCACCAGCTTCCCGCTGGAAGGGGTGATCCGGGGCGATCCGCTGTCCATCTTCCTGGTGATTCCGCCCCACATGCTGGAGAGCCACAGCCGCCTGCTGCGCCTGTGGATTTCCACCCTGCTGTCCGCCATCACCCGGCGCCGGACCCAGCCCGAACGCAGCACCCTGTTCCTGCTGGACGAAGCCGCCCAGCTGGGCACCCTGCCCCAGTTGCGGCAGGCCATCACGCTGTTGCGGGGCTATGGGCTGCAGACCTGGAGCTTCTGGCAGGACGTCAGCCAGTTGGAACTGCTCTACCCCCACGATTGGGAGACCATGGTGAACAACTGCCGGGTGCTGCAATGCTTCGGCGCGCTCAACATGAATGCCGCCGCCGACATGGCGAACCTGACCGGATTCGGTTACCCGGAGAAGGTCCTGGACCTGAAGCCGGACGAGATGATCCTGCAGTTGGCCGGCGACGAGGCGGTGGTCGCCCGCCTGCCGAATTACCTCACCGATATGCCCTTCGTCGGACAGTTCGACGCCAACCCCTACTACGAGGCCGGCCGGGACGTGATGCCCAAGGCCGTGAAGCCGATACGCTTTTACGAGCGGGCCAAGGGCGGATTCACGGGCCCCGGCCAGGCCGCGTCATTAAAGAGCGACACGCCCGCCCCGGCGCAATCCGCCAGCGGCGAGGCGGCGGCCGACCCTCTGCTGGAAAGCTTGCTGGACAAGTGGCGGGAAGCCTGAAGTTGGCGGCGACCACCACTACCGCCGACTACTTCCAGGTCTGGTCGATCTGCCCGACCGCCTGGTAGAGGTCTTCCAGCTTGTCGACGGCCGCTTCGTAGAGGGCCATGAGCTCCGGGTGTCTGAGCAGGACCGGATGGTCGCCCAAGGCCATCTGCAGATAGCTGGAAGCGACGTGGCTGCGGTCCAGCAATTCGAAGTAGTGGCCGGGGTTGAGGCCGTCCGGTGGTTCGATTTCGCGCATGCTTGGGTGCTCCTCTCATGATCGGGTGACGTTTCGGGTGGTGCCACCCTCGTCACAGCCGGATCGGCTCAAGGCTGATCGCGCCGTCGGCGTCGATGGTCAGGGTATGGTTCAGGGGTAGTTCGATCCAGTCCTCGGGCCGACGGGTGATGGGCTCCGAGGCCACCATCACGGCGCCGGGGCGCTCTCCCTCCGGAGGGAGCATGTCGCCGTCCTCGCCGTCGAGCAGATAGCGCGAGCCCGCCGAATAGAACAGGGATGCGGGGCGCTCCGCCCGGCTGGCAAAACGCGAGACCACGGTGGAGCGCCCGTCGCAGACCGCGAAGTTGCAGATCAGGCTGCCGGGCGGGCCGCTTTGCGCGTCCAGTTCCATCAGCCTGGCCAGGGTGCCCACCAGGGCGCTGCGCATGGCCCCGGCGGCCAGATCCGCCTGGGGTCCCCCGGCCTGGTCGAGGAACACGGCGAAGGCGTGCTCGGAGTCGGTTGATCCCTCGATGCCCTCCCAGGCTATTTCCGACAGGCCGTTCTGCAGGCGCCGCTTGAAGCGCCGGAAATTGGCCAGGTCACCGTTATGCATGAACTGGTAGCGGCCATGACCGAAAGGATGGCAATTGGCGTCCTGCACCTGCAGTCCGGGGGAGGCGGCACGGATGTGGGCGAACACCCGGGACGAGTTCAGCCGTTGGGCGACGTTCTCCATGCCCCGGTTCGACCAGGCCGGGGCGCAGGTGCGTAGGATGCAGGGCGTTTGTTCGCTGTCGGTATAGAAGCCGATGCCGTAGCCGTCGGCGTTGAAGGGCTGGGACATGAGCTCGGCGTGCATGCTCTGGCGCACCAGGGAATGGCGCGGCCGATAGAGCAGGTCGGCGATCCGGATCGGGTGGCCCTGATAGGCGATGAAGCGGCACATGCTGGAAGCCTCGGAAACGATTGAGCCGATGCGGTGCGTTCAGGACCGGCGGCGGCCGGTCAGCCATCGGTAGAGACGGTAGAGGGGCCAGAAGACCACGCCGGCCATGAGCACCGCCGTCAAATAGAACACCGCCTGGTCCACGAACGGCACGACGCCGGCCCCGAGCCCCGCGAAGGCCGGCGGCGGGCCGCCGCTCTCGCTCAGGGCCAGATGGCGGGCCAGTTCGGGCCAGCCGTACACCACCTGCAACACCCCCAGCACCGAGAGCACGAAGACCATCTCGTTGAGCAGGTCCTCGGCGCTCTCGCGGGCCTTCCCCCGGATGTCGTTCACCGTGCTCTCCAGCCGGGAGAGTACCTCGTCCCAGTGCCGCTGGCGGTCCGACAGGCCCCGTACCCTCTCGATGGCCTTGAAGAAATTCTGTTCCGTGTCGTAGCGGAACACGTTCAGGTGGGTGTACTTCTCCACGGTCTCGAAGATCTCCAGCCGGTGTTCGTCGAACTTGCCGACGATTTCGTGCATGCGGGTCTTGTTCCTGCGCAGCGGGCCCAGGCGCGCCGAATTCAGGCCCAGGGCCTCCAGGTCCAGCACCAGGCGCCGAATCTTTCCCTCCAGGGCGCGCACCAGGGCCTCGTTGTGGAAGGCCATGATGTGCACCAGGAACAGATAGGGGCAGGTGCCCAGGTAGTCCAGCCCCGCGTCCAGGCTGCGGGACTCGGACACCACCTCGAACACCGAATGCTGGTTCACGTAAAGCAGGAAATCCGCGTCGTCCGGGTCCATATCGCCTTCCGGATACTCACGGTCGGTGCCGTCCTTCACCTCGGAGGCGTTCTGGCGCAGGAAGTCCAGGATGTTCCTGAGGAAACCCGACAGGAAATACAGGTTCAGGCGGGTGGGATGCCAGGCGTCGATGCCCCGCAGGCAGTCCTGGTCGTAGACCATCCGCTTCGCCTCCGGGGGCAGGGGCGCCAGGGGTCCCGTCTCCAGCTTGTCCGGGTTGCGCCCCTCTTCCGGCTGGCACAGGTGGTGGAAGAAGGCCGGGTCCTTCAGCAGGAAGGCGGCCCGATGAAAACGGGGGTAGCCGGCAGGCGCGTTGCCGCCGGCTTCGGGGGCATCCTGGACCAGGACGGACCAGAGCCGTTCGCCGTCGGCCAGCGCCATGGCCCCATCCATGCCCAGTTGCCGGAAGATCTCCCAGCCGTCCAGGTCGAATTGGTCCCGCACCCAGGACCAGAAAGGCTGCGCGCCCGCCTCCATCCTGACGCCGAAGCGGCCGTCGTCCAGGGTCCACTGGGTTCCCTCCGAGCACGACACCGCGGCCTTCTGCAACACCGACAGCGCCAGGAAGTGGGCCATGTCGTGGCGGTAGTCCAGTTCCAGTGACAGGTTGTAGGACAGGGCGCCGTTGGAGTGCAGGTACCAGAAGCTGCGCCGGGTGACCGCCAGCTCCAGTCCGTCGGCCAGGCAGGCCCGCATGTGCTTGCCTTCGGTGGACCAGTCCACGCACGGAGGGAATACCAGGGCCAGCTTTCCGTTGGAGGCCTGGAGCAGGACCTCGCGGGAAAAGATGTGGCGTTCCCGGTCGGCAATGTCGGCGAAGAAGGGGTCCACCGCCTGGGAGAACTCCCGCAGGTCGGCGTGCCGCTGCATGGCTTCGGCGAGATGTCCGTCATCGGGAGGCCAGTGGCCGGCGAGCCGGGCGTCCAGTCGGGCGCGTTCCACCAGCAGGGAAAGCGTCAGGTAGAGGGTGCCGCCCTGGGCGCCGCCCTCCGCCATCTTGCCGGCTTCAGACATGGTCCGCGCCGGTCGGTCCGGCCTCCGCGTATTTCCCGTAGGCCGCGAGAGCTGCCCGCAGGCTGCCCCAGTGCCGCAAGGCACCGGCATCCGTGTCGCGTTGCGCCGCCAACCAGGCACCCGCCTCCAGCAGCGCCACCCGCCGTCCCTGTTGGGCCAGCGCCGCCAGGCTCGTTAGTTGGGCGCTAGCGTCGGCATCCTCCTGCGGCTCCCGCCCCTTGAGGACCGAGATGGCGAAGAAGCGGACCAGGTGGGCCGCCAGCAGTGAGGGAGCAACTTCATCCGTCTCTCCGGGGCCGATCAGCGCCAGCATCAGCGTGGGATCGGCCGCCTGGACGGCGGAAAGGGGTGGCTGGACATAGGGGAAATCGATGATGCGTGCGCCCATCCTGGCCCATACGGCGACGCGCTGGAGCTGGTCCATGCCGGAATGCAGCGTATCCCGGGCGTAGGCGGCAGGGGCCAGGCGCAGGGGATCGTTCAGTTCCATGAAGATGTACAGAGGTAATTCATCCGGCGCCTTGGCCCCGTCGGCTGGGCGGAAGGTCATGCGGGCCAGTCGTTCACAGGCCGCCAGGATGCGGCCGAGGTAGCCGCGACGTCGATATTTCGGCAGGACGAAGACGTAGTTCAGGTTCATCGTCAGGACATGTCCGCCGCTGCCGGTTTCCAGGGGATAGCATATGAAGTTGGCGCCGCCCACCACCGTTTCCGTCCCCCCACCGGTATCCACGGCCAGCGCCACGAATTCGCGGAACGGACCGTAGCGGGCCGCCAGGCGCGGGTAGGCGGGCGGCAGGTTGAGGGCCAGGCAGTCGCGGAAGCCGGCGATCTCCTCCTTCTCGTCGGGCAGCACGAAGGCCCGGTCGTACTCCGCGAAGAAGTTCTCCAGCAGGGGATCGTCCGGATCCGTCGCGGCACGGAGTTCCAGGCCGTCGGTTGATCTGGCCACGGGATGCGGTATCGATTCAAGGTCGTAGCGGGCCATGTGGCGGGGAGGGCGGCCGGGCCCTGCCCTCACTGCCCGGTCACTTCGGCCAGGCCGCTCTTGCCGCCGAACACCTTGATGATCGTGTCATCGTACTTGTCGGCGGCGTCGGCCACCGCCGACATGGAGGTGGCCAGTTCTTTCTGATCGCAGGTGGAGCCGACGATGGAATGGTCGAAGGAGATCACCCCGGTCTCCTCGTTGAGGCTGAAGGCGCCGAACCACTGTCTCAGGTTGAGTCCCAGCAGGAACTGCATGAGTTCCGGGGTAATGTTGGCGCCGATCACGACCCGGGCCCCCACCGTGATCACCGCTTCGCTGTCCCCAAAGGGATTCACGGAAACATAGATGAAGGCGCTGCCCTGCTTCAGGTAGAAGCGGGGCGTTTCCGCCGCCATCTGGATGGTGCCGTTCCGGATATCGTCGGCGAACCAGCTGGCCAGCATGGCGTAGACGTTTTTCTGCATCTCGTTGCCGAATTCCATGGTGTTTCCTTTCGGGGTGGGATTCAAAGGTCAGGCTGGTTCGCCCGGTAGGCGCGGTAGATCTCCATGAGCTCGTCGCCGGACACCTCCTGGCGCTCGATCAGCAGTCCCGCAACCTGGTCCAGCAGGGCGCGGTGACGTTCCAGCAGCCCCAGCACATGGGCATATTCGGTCTGCAGGATCTCATCGGCCTGGGCGCGTAGGTCGGGCGAGTCCTCCAGGCTGCGGTCCAGGGACAGCAGGCCATTGAAGCCCGCGCGGGTCAGCAGGTATTCCAGGTGCTGGGTGGCCTTGTAGAGATCGTTGCTGCAACCGGTGGTGACGTTCTCCTGGCCGCCCAGGACCTCCTCGGCGGCGCGCCCGGCCAGGGCGACCCGGATGGTCTCCATGATGTCCTGGCGGGTCATGGAGTTGCGCGTCTCGTCCACGTTGGGCAGCACGAAGCCCAGGGTGCCGTTCTCCCGGGGGATGATGGTGGCGTAGCCGAGCCCCGCGTTGTGGCTGCGCATGAGCTGAAGGATCGCGTGGCCGGCCTCGTGATAGGCGGTGTTCTGCAATTCGTCCTCGGCCATGAGCCGGCGACGGCTCTCGGCGTGGGCGCCGAAGCGTTCCTGGATCAGGACCTGGGCGATGTCCCCCTTGTGCACCTGGCGATTCCCGTCCTTCCGGGCAAGCCGTGCGGCGCGCCGGACGATGAGGTCCAGATCGTGTCCGGCGAGGCCCAGGGACAGCCTGCCGACATGGTCGAGATCGCCGGGGACGAGGCTGTGGGGCGTGTCCTTCAGCATCACCGCGTACATCTTGGCCAGGGCCTGGGAATTGGGGGCGGGCATGGCCAGGATGGACTCCAGACCGCCACGCCGGCGTAATTCGAAGCGCACGTTCTCCGCGCTCTGGGCGCCGGCGATCACCACCAGTCGATCATCCGAAGTCAGGCCGGTCAGCTGTTCCAGGAATTGGGACGTCAGCCGTGCCCAGGGTTGGCTGGTGAACACATCGACATCATCGATGAAGAACACCGCTGGCGCGGCCGCCAGGGCCTCCTGGAAATCCCCGTTCATCCTCATCCAACCCTGGCCTGGCTCGCTGTCCGTGGACATCCAGAAGCTGGCCGTGGTCTCGACGAAGCGCAGCCCGGTGGCGTGGGCGACGGCGCGGGTCAGGGTGGTCTTGCCCACACCCCGCCCACCCACCAGGATCACCCGGCTTTCGATGTCGTTCCATGGGAGCTTGCCGGCCTGCGCCAGGTGGATCTCCTCCACCAGACTCCGCGCCCAGTCCCGGGCCTCCTCCATGCCGCACAGGTCCTCCAGTTCGTAAGCCCCGTCGCTGGCGTAACGCGCCAGTCGCCGCATCACAGACTGTCGTACCGCCGGCACGATTTCGTTCCTGGCCACCTGGCTGTTGAGCAGGAAATCCCTGGGTACCGCGTTGCCCACCCAGCTCGTGTCGCCTTCCAGCACGGGTGGCGCGTCCAGTTCGTAGAAATCCAGGCAGGCGGCGCCGAAACTGGCGGTATCGAAACGCGGCATGCGCAGGGTCGCGTCCAGCAGGTCGAGCACAGGCTGAGGCAGCAGCCACGCCCTGGTGCACAGGACATGGGCATCGTTGCCATGGTTGATGTAATGGACCAATCGCTCGATATCCAGTTGGCCCGTGATGGCGCGGCCGAGCATGACCAGGGGCTGGTTCGGTTCGGCGCTGGTGGGGGCGTCGCCGCCCGGATGCAGGTTGGCCTCGATGAGCCGGGCATAGGCATGGGCCACGTCGTATTCGAAATCCGGGAAGGGGAATTCGATGGCGAACAGCCTGGGGCGCGCCGACGTCCCTTTCTCCCGGTCGCGCAGTTCGATCATGCGCCGCGCGAAGAATTCCGCGATCTCGCCGCGCGTCACCTCGGGTTCGTGGGATGCGGCCCTGGTGGGCCGCTGGCCTCCGGACATGTCCGGCGTGAAATTCTTGGGCAGCGAAGCACCGCCCGCCGCTTCCACCGGCCCGGCGGCATCGCCGGATGCCGGCTTGCCGGGGAAATTCTTGGGAAGATTAGGTTCCACGCCGTCTCCTTAGAATATTGTGCCTTACCGCCCACCAAGGCTATCGATGCGGCCAACGGAGTGGGAATCACTATATTCTTCCAGACCCCGCGCGGAGGCAAGCAGGTCCGCGCCGGGGCTTGTGAGTATTGCGTTGCGTCAATATTGCCGACGTAAACCGGCGGTGACGGTTCGAACGGTGTTGCACCGTTCGATTATCCGGTGGTTGCCGATTACGGACGGTCGGCAACCGCTCCTCGCTCAGGGCTTCGCGGGCTGGTCGGCCGGGGGTGGGATGGTCAGCGGCAGGAACAGGGTCCCCTCACGGCGTTTGATCATGACCGGGATGGGTTGGCCGACGGGGAGCTGAGCCACGATCTCGTTCAGCCGGGCGACGTTGTCCAGGGACTGGCGGCCCAGCTTCATCAGGATGTCGCCGGGCAGGATGCCGGCCTCAGCCGCCGGACCGGGCCCAATCCCTTTCACGACGACGCCGGCCTGGATGCCGATGACCTGGCGGGTGGCATCGTCCAGGTCCTCGGCGAGGAGATTCAGGCGCTCGGTGCGGTTGGCCGAGTCGGTCGGCTTGTCCGGCAGGCCATTGGGATGGAGTGTGCCGACCTGAAGCTTCAGGCGCGCCAGTTTGCCTTCCCGCAGCACGGTCAGTATCCGGATGTCGCCCGGCTGGCTGGCGCCGATCATGGGAGGCAGGTCGGCGCTGTCGTCGATGCGGGTGTCGTCCACGGCAAGAATGATGTCCCCGGGTTGCAGGCCGGCCTTTTCGCCGGGACCGCCGTGGACGATCTCCGTCACCAGGGCGCCGTGGGGCAGGGGCAGGCCGTAGGCCTTGGCCAGTTCCTGGTTGAGTTCCTGGGTGGAGATGCCGATCCAGCCGTGGGCGGCGTGGCCATTTTCGATGATCTGGCGGGCCACCGCGATGGCGGTATTGATGGGGATGGCGAAGGACAGGCCCATGTAGCCGCCGCTCTTGCTGATGATCTGGGAGTTGATGCCGACGACATGTCCGCGGATGTCGAACAGGGGGCCGCCCGAGTTGCCGGGATTGATGGGCACATCGGTCTGGATGAAGGGGACATAGTTGTCATCCGGTAGGGCCCGGTTGAGGGTGCTGATGATGCCCTGGCTGGCGGTGCGTTCCAGGCCGAAGGGGGCGCCGATGGCCAGGACCCATTGGCCCACGGTCAGCTTGGAGGAGTCTCCCAGGGTCACGGTGGGCAGGTTGTCCGCCTCCACCTTGAGCACGGCTATGTCGGTGGGGGCGTCCACGCCCACCACCCGGGCGGGCAGTTCCAGCTTGTTGATGAATTTCACCGTGACCTTGCTTGCCCCTTCCACCACGTGGCGGTTGGTCAGAATCAGGCCATTGGGGCTGATGATGAACCCGGAACCCAGGCTGGCGCTATGGGGGGGCAGGGGACTGCCAGAATGGCCGCGGGGCTCGGTCTCCTCCCCCTCGGCCGGCATGTCGCGCAGCACATGGACGTTGACCACAGCGCGGCCCTGGCTGGCGACGATGGCGGAGAAGTCGGGCAGGCCGGCGGGGGCCAAGGCCGGCGCCGGCTCCTCGGCCCGGGCAAGGCTTGGCTGTGCGGCGAGAAGGGCGATCGACTGGACCAGGACTAGGAGGGTGGGCAGGGTCTTCATGGCGGCCTTGGCAAGGTGGGCGGGACGTTGTTTCGTTGTAATCAGTAGGGATATCAGACTTTGAGATCGTGCGGGGGCGGGGGTTCCCGGCTGCCCAGGAACCCGCAGTCCCTTCGTCTTTACTCGACGGGTGCCTGCCAGCCGCCGCCCAAGGCCTTGCTGAGGGAGGCGATGGCGATGAGCTGATCGCGCCGGGCCGCGATGCTGGCCTGGCTCGCCTGGTAGAGGTTGCGGCGGGCGTCCAGCACCTCCAGGTAGCCGGCGACGCCGTTCTTGTAGCGCAGGTCGGCCAGCTCGGCGGCGCTGGACAGGGCCTTGGCGCGGGCGGCCTGGGCCTGGGCCACCGCACGGGATTGCCGGTGGGCCACCAGGGCGTCCAGCACCTCGCCGAAGGACTGGCGCACCGATTTTTCGTAGGCGATCAGGGTCTGCTCCTGGTGCGCGGACGCCCCCCGGATGGCGGCCTCGGTGCGGCCCGCGTTGAACACGGTCTGCACCAGGCTGGCCGAAAGACCCCAGATGGTGGCGGGGCCGGAGAACAGGTCGGACAGGCGCTTGCTTTCGGAACCCAGGTTGGCGGTGAGGGAGATGTTTGGATAGATGGCGGCCCGGGCCTCGGCGATGCGGGCCTTGGCGGCGGCCAGCTGGGCCTCGGCCTGTCTCAGGTCGGGGCGGTTGAGCAGCAGGTCCGAGGGCAGGCCGGCGGGCACGGCTGGGGGCTGGATCAGATCGCCCAATGCCTTGCCGTTGGCGATGCGTCCATCCACAAGCGTCTTGGGCGAGCGTCCCGACAAGATGGCCAGGGCGGTGCCGGTCTGGCCGATCTGTTGCTCGAGGGTGGCCAGGTCGGCTTCCGTGGCCGCCAACTCGGCCTCAGCCTGGTGCAGGTCCAGTTCCGGGGCCACGCCGCCCTGGACGCGCAGGTGTTGCAGTTCCACCGCCTCGCGCCGGTTGTCCCGGGTCTGGCGGGCGAGCCAGGCCTGGGCTTGGAGGGCGCGCAGGTTGAAGTAGGCGGCGGCCAGGTCGTGGGTCAGGGTCTGGCGCACCACCTCTTGGGCGTATTCGCTGGCCATCAGGTCGGCCCGGGCGGCGGCGGTGGCCTGCCGGTAGCGGCCCCAGAGATCCACCTCGTAGGATGCCTGCAGGTTAAGCTTGAAGTCGTTGTTGACGGGCGACGGAATGGGAAAGGTGCCCACTTCACTGGAACGCTTGCGGCTGCCCTCGGCGCTGACCTGGGCCGATGGATACTGGTCCGCCCGGGCCAGGCCGAGATTGGCCCGGGCCTCGTCGATGCGGGAGGCGGCCAGCTTGAGGTCGTCGTTGTGGACCAGGGCCTCGGCGATGAGATCGTTCAGGACCGGATCGCCGAAGGCGGTCCACCAGTCCGGTGCGATCCGCGCGTCCGCCTTTCCGGCTGGCCAAGCGGCGGGCAGGGGCAGGTCGGCCTGGCGGGCCTGGGGCAGGGTGAAGCAGCCCCCCAGGGAGAGCAGCGCCACCAGGGCCGCGATGCGGGGCAGCGGCTTATTCATCGAGATCTCCTTCTTGCAAGGCCGCGCCGTGGTAATGGATGGGGCCGGGGAACAGCCTGCGCACGGTGAGGTAGAGCACCGGTACGATGAACACCGCCAGCACGGTGGCCGCGATCATGCCGCCCATGACGCCGGTGCCGATGGCGTGGCGGCTGGCGGCGCCGGCACCGCTGGAGATGGCCAGGGGCAGCACGCCGAACATGAAGGCGATGGAGGTCATGACGATGGGCCGGAAGCGCAGCCTGCTGGCCTCCACCACCGCCTCCAGGGTGGCCTTGCCGCGGGCTTCCAGCTGCCTGGCGAACTCCACGATCAGGATGGAGTTCTTGGCCGACAGGCCGATGATGGTGATGAAGCCCACCTTGAAGTAGACGTCGTTGGGCAGATCCCGCAGGGTCATGGCCAGGACCGCGCCGAACACCCCCAGGGGCACCACCAGCAGCACCGCCAGTGGCACGCTCCAGCTTTCGTAGAGGGCCGCCAGGCACATGAACACCACGATGATGGACAGGGTGAACAGGATGGGGGCCTGGGCGCCGGAGAGCTTCTCCTCGTACGAGGTGCCGGACCATTCGAAGCCCAGTCCCGGAGGCAGCTTCTTGGCAATCTCCTCCATGGCCGCCATGGCTTCGCCGGTGCTGTGGCCGGGGGCGGGGCCGCCGGCGATCTTGGTGGCCGGCACGCCGTTGTAGCGGTCCAGCTTGGGCAGGCCCACCACCCAGCGCGGCGTGGCGATCTCGGACAGGGGCACCATGGTGCCCTTGGCGGTGCGCACCCGCAGGCTCAACAGACTGTCCGGTGTTGCCCGGGCCGGGGCGTCCACCTCCATGATCACCCGCAGCACCCGGCCTTCCCGGATGAAGTCGTTGACGTAGGCGGAGCCCAGGGCCACGGACAGGGTCTGGTTGAGTTCGCCCAAATTGATGCCCAGGCTGCTGGCCTTGACCTTGTCGATGTCCAGCATGAGTTGGGTGGCCGGTTCCTTGCCTTCGGGGCGCACCCCGGCCAGGCGCGGGTCCTGGCTGGCCAGGCCCAGCACCATGTTGCGAGCCTCCATGAGTTTCTCGCGGCCCAGGCCGGCCCGGTCCTGGAGGCGGAAGTCGAAGCCGCCCACGGCGGCCAGTTCCGGGATGGGGGGGGGATTGAGGGCGAAGATCAGGGCCTGCTTGACCGAGAACAGGGCCATGTTGGCCCGCTGCACGATCTGCAGCGCGTGCTGGTCGGGCTTCTTGCGTTCGTCCCAGTCCTTCAGCCGCACGAAGGCGATGGCCGCGTCCTGGCCCTTGCCGAAGAAGGAGAAGCCCAGCACGCCCACCACCTTGGCCACGTCCGGCTGCTTCAGGTAGTACTGCTCCATCTGCGACAGGACCTTTTTGGTGCGCTCCTGGGTGGCACCTGAGGGCAGCTGGACGATGCTGATCAGGTAGCCCTGGTCCTCATCCGGCAGGAAGCCGGTAGGCAGGCGCAGGAACAGCACCACGGTGGCGGCGGCGATGCCCAGGAACAGGGCCAGGATGCGCAGGGGACGCTTGACCGCGGCGCTGACACCCACCAGGTAATGGCCGGTGGTGCGCTCGAAGAAGTGGTGGAACCAGCCGAACAGGCCGCGCTGGTGCTCCAGCTTGTCCTTGTCCAGGCCCTTGAACAGGGTGGAGCACAGGGCCGGGGTCAGGGAGATGGCCATCAGGGCCGAGAACAGCATGGTGATCACCAGGGTCACGGCGAACTGGCGGTAGATGGCCCCCACCGAACCGGTGAAGAAGGCCATGGGGATGAACACCGCCGACAGCACGGTGGTGATGCCGACGATGGCGCCGAAGATCTGGCCCATGGCCTTGGAGGTGGCGCTGCGGGAATCCAGGCCCTCCTTGGACATGATGCGCTCCACGTTCTCCACCACCACAATGGCGTCGTCCACCACGATGCCGATGGCCAGCACCATGGCGAACAGGGTCAGGACGTTGATGGAATAGCCCAGCAGGTAGATGCCCACCAGGGTGCCGATCAGGGACACCGGCACGACGATGGTGGGGATGATGGCGGCGCGCAATTTGCCCAGGAACAGCCACATCACCAGGAACACCAGGAAGAAGGCTTCGGCCAGGGTCTTCACCACCTCCTGGATGGAGATCTCGACGAATTTGGAGGTGTCGTAGGGCACGTCCCAACTCACCCCCTTGGGAAAGAATTTCGCCAGTTCCGCCATGCGCGTCTTTACCGCCTGGGCGGTCTCCAGGGCGTTGCTGCCCGGGGCCAGCTTGATGCCCACGGCGGCGGTGGGCCGTCCGTTCAGGCGGGCGCGGAAGATATAGTCCTGGGCGCCCAGTTCCACCCTGGCCACGTCCTTGAGGTGGACGGCTGCGCCGTTGGCGTCGCTGCGCAGCAGGATGTTGCCGAACTGTTCCGGGTCGGCCAGGCGGCCCTGGGTGATCACCGTTGCCGCAAGCTGCTGGCCAGGCACCGCGGGGACCTGGCCCAGCTCGCCGGTGGCCAGTTGCACGTTCTGGGCCTGGACCGCCGCCAGGGCCTCGCCCGGGGTCATGTTGAAGGAGGCCAGCTTCAAGGGGTCGAGCCAGATGCGCATGGCGTATTCCGTGCCGAACATCTGGGCCTCGCCCACGCCCGGCACCTGGCGGATGTTGTTGAGCACGTTGGCGGCTGTGAAGCTGCCCAGGTCCACGCCGTCCAGGCTCTGATCCGGCGAGAAGATGGTGACGAACATCAGGTAGTTGCGCCGCGCCTTGGTCACCGTGATGCCCTGCCGGCGCACCTCGTCGGGCAGCCGGGCCTCGACCCGCTTGATCCGGTTCTGGGCCTCCACCGAGGCGATGTCCAGATCGGTGCCGGTGGCGAAGGTCATGGTCATGGTCAGGGTGCCGCTGGCGTCGCTGCTGGACTCCATGTACAGCAGATGCTCGATGCCGTTCATCTCCTGCTCGATCAGGGAGGTCACGGCATCCTCTACCACCTGGGCCGAGGCGCCGGGATAGACGGCGGTGATCTGAAGGGCGGGTGGCGCCACTTCGGGGTACTGGGACACCGGCAGCTTGGGAAACACCAGGATGCCGGCCAGGATGATGGACAAGGCAATGACCCAGGCGAAGATGGGCCGGTCGATGAAGAAGCGCGGCAGCATGTTAGTTCGCCTTCATGGGGACAGCCTTGACCGGCGCGCCGGGACGGGCCTTCTGCACACCGTTGACGATGACCTGCTCGCCGCCTTTGAGGCCATCGACGATGATCCAATCGGTGCCGGACAGGCCGCCGGTCTTGACCGGCTGGGGCACGACTTTGCCGTCCTGCCCCACCAGCAGCACGGCCTGGCCCTGGGCCGAGGATTGCACCGCGCGCTGGGGCACGACGATGACGTTTTCGGCCTGCGCCACCGGCAGGCGCACGGTGACGAACTGGCCTGGCAGCAATTCCCGTCCCTGGTTGGGGAATTCCGCCCTCAGGCCCACGGAGCCGGTGCTGGGATCCACCGCCAGGTCGTTGAACAGCAGTTTGCCCGGGTGCCTGTATTCCTGGCCGTTTTCCAGGATCAGGCGGACCGGGGCCTTGCTGGCCACGGCCTTGCCATGCTTGATGGCCTCGCGCAGGTTGATGAAGTCGGCGCTGGATTGGGAGAAATTTACCCAGATGGGGTCGTACTGCTCGATGGTGGTCAGGGGGGTGGCCTCGCCCCGGCCCACCAGGGCGCCTTCGGTGACCTGGGCGCGGCCGACGCGGCCCGAGATGGGGGCGGTGACGGTGGCATAGGACAGGTTGATCTCGGCCTGGGTCAGGGTCGCCTGGCTTGCGGCCACGTCGGCCTTGGCCTGGGCGTCGGCGGCAACGGCCTGGTCGTAGTCCTGCCGGCTGATGGCCTTGGTGTTCACCAGGCCCTGCATGCGCGCCAGGTTCTGGCCGGCGATCAGGGCCTGGGCCTTGCTCCGGGCCAGGGAGGCTTTTGCTGATTCCACGTTGGCCGCGAGGGTCCGCTGATCGATCCGGAACAGGACCTGGCCGGCCTTGACGTCCGTGCCTTCCTGATAGACGCGCTGTTCCAGGATGCCTTCCACACGGGCCCTCACCTCGGCGGTGCGTACCGCCTGCATGCGCCCGGGAATCTCGACGGTACGCGGCACGTTGCGGGGCGCGACCGTGACAACTTCCACCTCGGGGGGCGGCATGCCGCCCCCGCCCATGGCGCCCCCCGGTCCGGGCTCGGCCTTGGGCTTGCAGCCCGCCAGTGCCAGGATCATCAGGGAACAGGTCAGCAGGGCGCGATAGGAGGGGCTGAGGCGGGTCACGGGGTTCTCCAGGCAGGCAGGTGTTTCGCGGCAATATACGTACATTCGTGTATGTATGTAAATAGCGGGGTTTCGATTACCATGGGGGAGGTTTGTTACGGATGAGGTTCCATGGTACGCAGGACCAAGCAGGACGCCCAGGAAACCCGAACCCGGATCATGGACACCGCCGAACTGGTGTTTCGCGAGAAGGGCGTGGGACATACCACGCTCGCCCAGATCGCCTCGGCGGCCGGGGTGACGCGGGGTGCCATCTACTGGCATTTCACCAACAAGGCGGCCCTGCTCCAGGCCATGAACGACCGGGTACACCTGCCCTTGGAGGCCATGCACCAGTCCCTCGCCGACGTGGCCCTGGTGGATCCTCTGGGCAAGCTGCGGGAATCCGCCCGGGGGGTCTTGGCCCAGGTCGCCCAGGACGACCGCTCACGCCGCGTGTTCGAGATATTCAGCTTCAAGTGCGAATTCGTGGGCGAGATGGCGGAAATGCTGACCCGGCAACGGGACAGCCGGCGCAACTGCCTGCTTGACATCGCCGAGAACCTGCGTCACGCGGCGGCGAAAGGCCAGATCCCTGAAAACGTGGATATCGAAGAGGCCGCCATCGGCATCTACGCCCTGGTGGACGGCCTCATTGAGAATTGGCTGCTGGACCCGGAAAGCTTCGATCTGGTGGAAGTGGGCACCCGCCAGGTGGAGAGCCTGTGCGCCGGTTTGACGGCCCACGGCCGCGGCGGGGAAAGCACATAGGAGACAACGTAGCTCAGGCCGGTTCGGCATCCACCGCCGATTCCTTGTGCTCGGTGCTTTCCCGCTGCTGCAGTCGCCACATTTCCGCATAGCGGCCGTTCTCGGCCAGCAACTGGTCATGCCGGCCCCGCTCGACGATGCGGCCGGCCTCCAGCACCAGGATCTCGTCGGCATCCACCACGGTGGACAGGCGGTGGGCGATCACCAGGGTGGTGCGGTTCTCGGAGACCCGGGCCAGTTCCCCCTGGATGGCCTTCTCGGTGCCGCTGTCCAGGGACGAGGTGGCCTCGTCGAACACCATGATGGGCGGATTCTTGAGGATGGCCCGGGCGATGGCCACCCGCTGCTTTTCGCCCCCCGACAGCTTCAGACCCCGTTCCCCCACCACCGTCTCGTAGCCGTCCGGCAGGGCGGCGATGAAGCCGTCCAGGTGTGCCGCCCGGGCCGCCTCCAGTACCTCCGCCCGGCTGGCGTCGGGGCGGCCGTAGGCCAGGTTGTGATAGAGGCTGTCGTTGAACAGCACGGTGTCCTGGGGCACCATGCCGATGGCGGCGCGCAGGCTTTTCTGGGTGATGTCGCGCAGGTCCTGGCCGTCGATGGTTATGCGGCCGCCATTCGGCGGGGGATCGACGTCGTAGAAGCGGAACAGCAGGCGCGACAGGGTGGATTTCCCCGCTCCGCTGGCGCCCACCACGGCCACCTTCCTGCCGGCCGGGATGGTGAAGCTGACGCCTTGGAGGATGGGACGGCGTGGATCGTAGGCGAACCGCACCGTTTCGAAACGCACCTCGCCCTTGTCGATCCGGAGCGGCACGGCATCCGCCGCATCCCGGATCTCCGGGGGCCGGTGCAGGATGCCGAACAGCTTTTCCATGTCGGTAAGGGCGTTGCGGATCTCCCGATAGACGGTACCGAGGAAATTCAGCGGGATGAACAACTGGAGCAGGTAGGCGTTGACCAGCACCAGATCGCCGATGGTCATGGCCTTGCTGGACACCCCCTGGGCCGCCAGACCCATCATGGCGGTGACCCCCAGGGCGATGATGAAGGACTGCCCGCCATTGAGCCAGGCCAGGGAGATTTCGCTCTTCACCGAGGCCTCCTCGGCCTCGTGGAGGTCGGCCTTGAGCCGCTCCGACTCGTACTCCTCGTTGTTGAAATATTTCACCGTCTCGTAGTTGAGCAGGCTGTCCACGGCCCGGGCGCTGGCCCGGGCGTCGGTTTCGTTCATGGCGCGGCGGTGCTGCAGGCGCCAGTTGGTCATGATGACGGTGAAGAAGATGTAGACGACCAGGGTCAGCAGGGTGATGGCGCCGAACCAGGGGTCGTATTTGAAGAACAACACCCCCGCCACCATGAGGATCTCCAGCAGGGTGGGGCCGATGTTGAACAGGGAAAAGTTGATCAGAAAGCGGATGGAGCGGGCGCCCCGGTCGATCTCCGTGGCGACGCCGCCGGTACGGCGCTCCAGATGGAAGCGCAGGGACTGTTTGTGCAATTGCCGGAACACGTCGTGGATCACGCCGCGCATGGCCCGCTGCAGGACCCTGGCAAAGATGCCGTCGCGCAGCTCGGTGAAGGCGGTGTTGCCGAAGCGCAGCAGGCCGTAGAGCACGATCAGGAAGATGGGCAGCAGCAGGGCTGTGGAGGGGTTCTGCAGGCCGTCGACGATGTCCTTCAGCACCAGGGGCACGGAGACGTTGGCCAGCTTGGCGCACAGCAGCAGGGCGAATGCCCCCAGGACCCGGGCCTTGTATTGCCACACGTAAGGGAACAGGGAGAGGGCCGCGCGCCACTGGGAAACGGTGACGCGGGGACTCATGGTGTCGGCGCGGATGCGGTCGTGGGCCATGGCGGATGCTCGGAATCGATCGCCTATTCTCCCCTGAACCGGGGCGGCGGGAATACCGGGCGTGGGGGAATGGCCCGGGTCGAGCTGCTCAGTCGACCCGGTTGGTCAGGAACTCGGTGGCCTTGGCGGCGGGGACAGGGCGGCTGAACAGGAAGCCCTGGTAGGCGTCGCAGCCAAGGGCGGTGATGTAGTCCAGTTGGGCGGAGGTCTCCACGCCCTCCGCCAATACGTTCAGCCGCAGGCCCTTGGCCATGGCGGTGATGCCGGCGACGATGGAGGTGCCGTTGTCCGGGTTGGAGAGGTCGTGGATGAAGCTGCGGTCGATCTTGATGGTGTTGACCGGAAGCTTCTTCAGATAGGCCAGGGAAGAGTAGCCGGTGCCGAAGTCGTCGATGGAGATCTCCACGCCCAGATCGGCCAGCTGGCGCAATTTGCCGACGACCCCGTCCATGTCGCGCATCAAAGTGCTTTCGGTGATCTCGATGTCGATGCCTTCGCCGCTGATGCCATTGGCCTTCAGAGCCCGGGTGAAGCGTTCGACGAAATTGGGATGCTCGATCTGGCGCGGGGAGAGATTGATGGCCAGGGAGATGCGCGGCATCTCCGACGCCTTCCAGAGATTGGCCTGGCGGCAGACGGAATTCAGCACCCAGTCGCTGATGGGGGAAATCAGGCCGCATTCCTCGGCGATGGATATGAATTCGTCCGGGAGGACGACGCCCCGCTCCGGATGGTTCCAGCGGATCAGGGCCTCCATGCCGCGGATGCGCTGCGATTCGATATCCACCTGGGGCTGGTAGTAGACCTCGAACTCGCCTTTCTGCAGGGCGCGCCGCATGTCGTTCTCCACCGTGAGCCGCCCGCTCAGGGACTGCTGCAGCTCCGCCGTGAAGAACCGGAAATCGTTCCGGCCGTTGTCCTTGGCATGGTACATGGCGATGTCGGCATGCTTGACCAGCGTCTCCATGGTTTCCCCGTCATCGGGATAGACCGCGATGCCGATGCTCATTCCGACAAAGATCTCGTGGTCCTCGATCTGGAAGGGCTGTTTCAGGGATGCCAGGATCTTCTGGGCGATGAAAGCGGCATTGTCGCGGTTGCGGATATGGGGCAGCAGCAGCATGAACTCGTCGCCGCCGATGCGGGACAGGGTGTCGCCTTCCCGCAGGCTGCCGCGCAGGCGATGGGCCACGCCTTGCAGCAGGTTGTCCCCCACCATGTGGCCCAGGGTGTCGTTCACCACCTTGAAGCGGTCCATGTCCATGAACATGACGGCCATGATCTGGCCATAGCGTTTCGCGTGGACGATGGCCTGGCCCAGGCGATCGTTGAACAGGGCCCGGTTGGGCAGCCCGGTCAGCAGGTCGTGATAGGCCTGGAAGGCGATGGTGGCCTCGGCCTTCTTGCGGTCGGAGATGTCGCGGACCACGCCATAGGTCCCCACGCATTCCTCCTTGCCCTCCGCTACGGGGCGGAACATGCCCATGGAGGAGAGTTCCACGACCACCAGGTTCTCCGACAGGCCGGTCAGCAGGTCGTCCTTGCGCTTCAGGCGCAACTCGAAGTTATGGGTGGCGCGATCGCCGGTGCGGTGTTCGTTCAGGCGATTGCACGCCTGTTCGGCCTCGCCGGGGGGGACGATATACAGGTAGTCCTTGCCGATGAGCTCGCTGGGCAGGTAGCCCAGGGTGTGCTCGACGCTGTCGTTGAGGTAGGTGAAGCTGCCGCGCGCGTCCAGGGTGTAGATCACATCGGGGGACGCGTTGACCAGCAGGCGGTGCCATTCCTCCGATTGCTCCAGCTGCCGCAGCATGCGCGCATTGTCGCGTTCCAGCTGGACCTTGCGCATGGCGTTGCGGATGGTCTTGATGAGCTCCTCCGGCTCGCAGGGTTTGCGCAGGTAATCGTAGGCGCCCAGACGCAGGGACAGAATGGCGGAATCGATCTCGGTGTCGCCGCTCATGACGATGATGCGGCATTCCGGCTGGTTCTGGCGGATCAGGGCCATGATCTCATGGCCGCTGGCATCGGGCAGGTGCAGGTCCAGCAGGACCAGGTCATAACCGCGCTTGTTCAGGTGGGCGAGGGCCTGGGTGCCGGTGACGGCCGTATCGATGTGGTGTACGTGCTGGGCCAGGAGCAGCCGGGTGCTGTCCAGGTAGCGCGGCTCGTCTTCCACGATGAGCAGGCTGACCAGCGGCGGGCTCATCCCGGGTTCAACGCCGCCAAACATCGCTGGCCTTTGGTGTCATCGTCCGTCCTGGCTGTCTTGTCTATCAAGTAAATTGTGACTTTAGATCACACTGGAAGAAACGGGTCAAGACTGGGGCAAAGTAACCAGGAATGTGGTTCCGGTCATGCCGCTCTTGAACGAGATCACGCCTCTCAGGGATTCGGTCAGGGTCTTGACGATTGACAACCCCAAGCCGGCATGGCCGCCGCCCTTGTCTGTTTCCACGGGATCGAACAGCTGTATCGCCCGTTCCGGCGGGATGCCGGGGCCGGAATCGGCCACCAGGATCTCGACGAAATGCTCGTGGCGGTGGTTGGCCAGAGCCGCGGTCTCGATGCGGACCAAGCCTCCGTGAGGCGTGGCCTCCATGGCGTTCAACAGAAGGTTCAGGACGATCTGCTTGAGCTTGTCCCGGTCGCAGGACAGGCGCGGCAGGCCCTCGGTCAGTTGGGTCTGGACCTGCAGGCCCTTGGTGTTCCAGGTGGGCGCGGTGACCTTGACCAGATCGGCGATCAGGTTATTGACGTCGGTCAGTACGCCGGCTTCGCCTCCCTCCGTTTCGTCATGGGAGAGGTTGCGAATGATGCGGAATATGCGGTCGAGCTCTTCGTAAATGATGCGCAGCTCGTCGGAAATGGGGGCGTTGTCTCCCAGCTTGACCTTGAGGATTGCCAGGTAGTTCTTGATGATGCCCAGGGGGTTGTTGATCTCATGGGCGGCCCGGCGCACCCGTGACGGCAGGCCGTCCACCGACACCGCCTGGTCGGATTCGGCCTGATTGGCGCCCTGCGCCGGAACGCGGCCGGCAATTTCCCCCAGGCGGGCGTAATGTCCGGCGTTGGCGGCAACCTCGGTCAGTACTTCCTTGTCGCCGCAAATCAGCAGAACGCCGCGCTGTTCGCCTTCGCCCACCGGAATGGCCGCCAGGCCGTCGGCATCCGCCTGGCGAATGATCTGCAGGTCCAGGACGCTGGCACCGGCATCGTCATACATGACCACAACGCAAGTGCGTGTGAACAAGGCATGGACCGCGGCGGTGCCGCTGCCTTCCACACGGATGCTGATGGGCGGGGCGCCGCGCTCCCCGATGGGCACGGCCTCCAGGGTGCTGGTGTGCTTGTTGAGGCGCAGGTAGATCGGGTCGAACAATCCATCCTGGCTGGCCAGGGAGTCGGCCAAGGCGGCGATGGAGGCTTCCTCGCCCTCACCGGCATTTCCCGCGGCGATTTCCAGGCGGCCGAAGCGCATGAGTTCTGAGGCCATGTCTCCGGAGCGGGAAGCACCGTGCTGCGACAGGATGGTCTCCACAGCTTTGTTGGTATGTTGCAACATGGCTCTTATTTCTTCTTGATCAATCGGCTGTGACAAGATTACCGCATCATGAGCGGTTGCGATTGAATCATCCGCTGTCCTGGTCAAACGGTGTGCCGCGATGGCATGGCGTACCAGGGGCGCGGCATCGCGCAGGCGTTCTACCGGCTCGTCCAGGTATCGCACCACATCGGGCAGGAAGGTCCTGAGAGGCAGGCGCTCGAGCAGGGCGATGCAGTCCCGCCGGGCTGCCTCGGGCGTTCCCGCGCCGCGGGCGAATCGGGGCAGTTGAGTCATCAGGCCGGCCACCCAGGCCTCGTCGAGCCCCGGGTATCCCGCCTTCTCCGCCAGGAAACGGCTCATGTGGGCGGCTGCCAGGGCATGGCCCCAGTCCTCGTCAGGGTGGCCGCCGGCCATGGCCGGATTGGCCAACTGGGCGATGGCTGACGCGATGACCAGTTGCTTGGTGGCGCCGGTGTTGAGGATTGTAAGGACTTCATCCAGCTTCAGTTCCGCCAGCAGGGCTCCCTGATAATGATTTCCGACCAGTTGAAGCATATGGACGGTCATGGCGGGGTCCAGCAGCAGCAAACCCTGAAGCGGATCATCCAGCGCCTCCATGCCGCCAAGGGATGCCAGCAGTCGTGCTAATACGCCGGGATGGCTGGCAAAACCGATGATGGCCGATGAAGGCGTCGGATGGGATGGGGAGGGTGGAGCGTTTGCCACGTCAGGGCACAGTATTCTCTCTAGGGCATCTTCCTCAAGCAATCCTTATGCCATTGGTAATGGTTGCCCTGCCTATCAGCATGGACAGTCCCTAAACAAGGGAGGAAGCAGAGGAATGTAAAAAAAACCGACAACCACTGGTGTCCTTAACCGGCGGCAATGCCGTTATTCCGTGGGATGAGGCCTGGCGGCTATGCATCCTTCGCCTTTCGATCCCGCAATAACCGGAATAGTGCCCGACTGGACTTGGGCGGCTTGCCCTCCGCGGCTTCCTTGCGGGCATTGCGGATAAGTTGACGCATCTGCTGAACATCCGCATCCGGATGATGGCTGATCCATTCCGAGAGGTCCTCGTCCCGCTCGATCAACCGGGTACGCCAGCGCTCCAAGGCGTGGAACTCGGCCTTGGCCGCATCGGACTCTCCGCGGATGGCGGCCAGTCCCTCGGCGATGCCTTCCGCATCCACATCCCGCATCAGTTTGCCGATGTACTGCATCTGGCGCCGGATGGCGCCGTGGCTGGTGATGCGCTGGGCTTCCAGCAGGGCGTCCAGGAGAGGCTCCGGCAGGTTGAACTTTTCCAATCGCTCCTTGGAGAGTTTCACGAGAGCCGCCCCCATGTCCTGCAGGGCGGTCATTTCCTTCTTGCGCCGGGTCTTGCTGGGGCCGAGGTCGTCGGTGGCGAAATCCTCATCTTCCATGGAGGGCGGGGCTAGTTGGGGAGGGATTGGTATCATAACGGCTCCGTTCTCCCGACCAGGCATTCGCGTGTCCCATCCGTCAGCATCCACCTCCCCCTTCAGTTTTACCCAAGCATACCTGAGCGATCTGACGGCCCGGGTCCTCGACCTGGCTCGTTCCGGCGGCGCAAGCGCTGCGGAAACCGAGGTCTCCGAAGGCAGCGGGCTTACCTTGGCGGTACGCCACGGCGAGATCGAAACCATCGAACACAACCGGGACAAGGGCATCGGCGTGACGGTGTATCTGGGCCAGCGCCGGGGCCACGCCGCCAGCTCCGATTTTTCCCCGGAAGCCTTGTCCAGAAGTGTGGAAAAGGCCTTGAGCATCGCCCGCTATACCGCCGAAGACGATTGCGCGGGCCTGGCCGAGCCGGATCTCCTGGCCAGGGATATTCCCGATCTGGACCTGTACCACCCCTGGGAAGTCAGCGTGGACCAGGCCATGGAACTGGCGCGGGCCTGCGAGGCGGCCGCCCTGGCCGTGGACAGGCGCATCACAAACTCGGAAGGAGGCTCCCTGAGCAGCCAGTCCTCCCAGTTCATCTACGCCAACAGCCTGGGCTTTTCCGGCGGCTACGCCACCAGTCGGCAAAGCCTGTCCTGTGCGGTGATCGCGGAAGAGAACGAGGCCATGCAGCGTGACTACTGGTACACCACGGCCCGGGCCGCCGCTGACCTGGACAGCCCGGAACGGGTGGGGAGACGGGCCGGGGAGCGCACGGTGCGGCGTCTGAACGGCCGCAAGCTGTCAACGCGCCAGTGCCCGGTGCTGTTCGAGGCACCCATCGCCACCGGCCTTATCGCCAGCTTCGTTTCCGCCATCTCCGGCGGCCATCTCTATCGTAAATCCTCGTTTCTGCTGGACAGCCTGGGCAGCCAGGTGTTTCCGCCCTTCTTACAGTTGCAGGAACGGCCCTTCCTGGCCCGGGGCCTGGCTTCGGCACCCTTCGACTCGGAAGGCGTGGCGGCCCGGGACCGGGATGTGGTGCGGGATGGCGTGGTGCAAGGCTATTTTCTCGGCACCTACAGTGCCCGCAAGCTGGGCATGCGGAGCACCGGCAACGCCGGCGGCAACCACAACCTGATCGTGCCTTCCACCGGCGAGGACTTCGCCGGACTGCTGGCCCGGATGGGGACCGGGCTTCTGGTAACGGAATTACTGGGCCACGGCCTCAACATGGTGACCGGCGACTATTCCCGGGGCGCCGCCGGCTTCTGGGTGGAGAACGGCGCCATCGCCTACCCGGTTGAGGAGATCACCGTGGCGGGCAACCTGCGCGACATGTTCAAGGCCATCATCGCGGTCGGGTCGGATATCGAGACGCGGGGATCGCGTCAGGTGGGCTCCATCCTCATCGACAACATGACCGTGGCGGGTGAGTGATCCCGCGCCTCGGTCGACTGTCGCGCCTCGCCTAGACTGTCCGCGATGAAGGCGCTCCTCGCCCTGTCCCGGGCCATCGATGGCGTCAACGAGGCAATCGGCCGAGCGGCTGCCTGGCTGGTGCTGGTCGCGACCCTGATTTCCGCAGGCAACGCCATCATGCGCTACGGCTTCAGCATCAGTTCCAACGCCTGGCTGGAAATCCAGTGGTACCTGTTCGGGCTGATCTTCCTGCTGGGGGCCGGCTACACCCTCAAGCACAACGGCCATGTCCGAATCGACGTGATCTACGGCCGTTTTTCGCCCCGCACCCAGGCCTGGGTGGATCTGCTGGGCGGGCTGCTGTTCCTGCTGCCCATGAGCGGGCTCATCGCCTGGCTGGGATGGGGGTTTTTTACCGCGTCGTTCGCGGTGGGCGAGACCTCGCCGGACGCGGGGGGGCTCCTGCGCTGGCCCATCAAGTTAGTGGTGCCGCTGGGATTCGCTTTGTTGTTCCTGCAGGGGATCTCGGAAGTCATCAAGCGCGTGGCGTTTCTGAAAGGGCTGCTGCGTCTCGAGCATGAGGAACCCGAGGAAGTGCGGTGATGTTCGAACTCATGGCCCCCCTGATGTTCCTCGGCCTGGTGTGCATCCTGCTGCTGGGTTACCCGGTGGCCTTTTCCCTGGCCGCCAACGGCCTGCTGTTCGGCCTGGTGGGAATGGCGTCCGGCTTCTTCGATTTCGCGCAACTCCAGGCCTTGCCTGAGCGGGTGTTCGGCATCATGTCCAACGCCACCCTGCTGGCGATCCCCTTCTTCACCTTCATGGGCCTGATCCTGGAACGCAGCGGCATGGCGGAGGAACTGCTGGACAGCATGGGCCAGTTGTTCGGCCCGATCCGGGGCGGGCTGGCCTATGCGGTGATCTTCGTGGGGGCCCTGCTGGCCGCCGCCACCGGCGTGGTGGCGGCCTCCGTCATCGCCATGGGCCTCATCTCTCTGCCCATCATGTTGCGTTACGGCTATGACCGGCGCCTCGCCGCCGGCGTCATCGCCGCTTCCGGCACCCTGGCCCAGATCATTCCCCCATCCCTGGTATTGATCGTCATGGCCGACCAGTTGGGCGCTTCGGTGGGGGCCTTGTATCGCGGCGCCGTGGTCCCGAGCCTGGCCCTCACGGCGTTGTATGTAGGTTTCATCCTGCTGGTGACCCTGGTCAAGCCGGCCGCCGCGCCCGCGCTGCCGCCCCAGGCCCGCAGCCGGCGGGGTGCCGCGCTGTGGGGGAAGGCGCTGATCACCATCGCGCCGCCCCTGGTCCTGATCTTCCTGGTGCTGGGCACCATCTTCCTGGGGATCGCCACGCCCACGGAAGGCGGCGCCATGGGGGCCAGTGGCGCCCTGGTCCTGGCGTTGATGAAGCGGCGGCTGAGCCTCGGCCTGTTGAGGCAGGCGATGGACTCCACCGCGCGGCTCACCAGTTTCGTGATCTTCATCCTGATCGGTTCCACCGTGTTTTCCCTGGTGTTCCGCCTCCTGGACGGGGACCTCTGGGTGGAAGGCCTGCTCACCGGCCTGCCGGGTGGCGCCCTGGGCTTCCTGATCGTCGTGAACCTGCTGGTCTTCTTTCTGGCGTTCTTTCTGGATTTCTTCGAGATCGCCTTCATCATCATTCCCTTGGTTGCCCCCGTTGCCAGCAAGCTGGGAATCGATCTGGTCTGGTTCGGCGTGCTGCTCAGCATCAACATGCAGACCTCGTTCATGCATCCGCCGTTCGGCTTCGCCCTGTTTTATCTGCGCAGCGTCGCGCCCAAAGAGGTGCGCACCGGCGACATCTACCGTGGTGCCGTTCCCTTCGTGCTGATTCAACTGGCCATGGTGGCGGCGGTGGTGGCCTTCCCGAACCTGGTGCTGACCGATCAGGTGACCCTTGATCAAGGCAATGTGGAAATCCATTTGGAGGACAACGGAGCCGGGTATTTCGCCCCGCCGGAATCTCCTCAATGACGGCAGATTCAAGTTTTCTCGTGTGCCGTCGATAAGTTACACTGCAATCAAGACCTTATCTTCAAATTGGGAGCAAGCATGAAACATCTCACTTTCATTACCCTGGCCGGCACACTGTTATTGACCGGCTGTGCCACCCGCGAATATGTCCATGAGTACGTGGATGCCCAGATGAAACCGGTGTCCGGCCACGTGGATGCCGTCGACGGTCGTGTCGGTGGGGCCGAGGCTGCCATCAAATCCAATGCGGCCGCGGTGTCCGGCCTGCAGTCCGGCCTGAAGGAGCAAGGTGACCGGATCGCCAAGAATGCCGGTGATATCTCCCAGGTTTCCCAGACGGCCCAGGATGCCTTGCAGCGGGCCACCGCGGCGGGCAAGCTGGCGGAAGGCAAGTTCGTCTATGAGCTGGTGCTGTCCGACGACAAAGTCAAGTTTCCGCCCGATAAAACCTCGCTCAGCAAGGAGGCCCAGGCCATGTTGGACGAGTTCGCCGCTAAGCTGAAGCAGGACAACAAGAACGTGTTCATCGAAATCCAGGGACATACCGACAGCCGGGGCGAGGCGGCGGCAAACCTGAAATTGGGCGAGGCCCGTGCCCAAGCGGTGCGTAATTATCTGAGCATCAAGGATGACATTCCTCTGCACAGGATGTCGGTCATCTCCTACGGGGAAAGCGCGCCCGTGGCCGACAACCGGTTCAAGGCCGGGCGGGCACAGAATCGCCGCGTCGTGCTGGTGGTCATCGACTAACCCGCGGTATTCCGGTTACGGCGCGGCGCGGCCGCGCCGTTTATTTTTTCAGGACTCATTTTCGAAAAGGAATGGATATGTCTTCCATAACAACCCCCAGCGGCTTGGTGATCGACGAGATCGTCGTGGGCGAGGGCGCCGAGGCGGCGGCCGGACAGCGGGTCAGCGTGCATTACACCGGCTGGCTGACGGACGGCGCAAAGTTCGACTCCAGCGTCGATCGCAACGATCCGTTCGATTTCCCCCTCGGGCGTGGCCATGTCATCCCGGGCTGGGACGAGGGCGTGGCCGGCATGAAGGTGGGCGGCAAGCGCAAGCTCACCATTCCGCCCCATCTGGGCTATGGCCAGAACGGCGCGGGCGGGGTGATCCCTCCCAATGCGACGCTGATCTTCGAGGTGGAATTGCTGGCCGTGCGATGAATCGGCCGGCGGTATGAAAAAGGGGCGCCTGGTTGCGCCCCTTTGTGTTTCAGCCAAGTCGTCTTGCCAATGGCGTGCTACCTGGAATAGAAAACGAAGTTGTCATAGCTTGCTTCCGCCACCTTGAACCACTGGTTCTCCATGTCGCGGAACGCCTTCCAGTTGCGGTAGATCTTGGCGAAGCCGGGGTTGGCGCGGGCCTCTGCTTCATAGAGTTCGAACGCGGCCTTCTTCGCGGCGTCCATGACGTCCTTGGGAAAGGGGTGCAGCCTGACCCCCTGCTTCACCAGCCGCATCAGGGCCTGGGGATTCTTGTAGTCGTACTCGGCCAGCATGTTCACATTGGCCTCCGCGCACGCGGTTTCGAAGGCTTGTTGGTAGGCCTCGGGCAACTCGTTCCACTTGGCGCTGTTGACGTAGAAGGACAGCTGCGGGCCGCCTTCCCACCAGCCCGGGTAGTAATAGTGCTTGGCTATCTTGTGGAAGCCCAGCTTCTCGTCGTCGTAGGGCCCCACCCATTCCGTCGCGTCGATGGCGCCCCGCTCCAGGGAGGGATAGATGTCGCCGCCGGCCAGGGTCTGGGGTACCGCCCCCAGCTTGGCCATGATCTGGCCGCCGATGCCGGGGATGCGCATCTTCAGGCCGCGCAGGTCCTTCAGGGAATGGATCTCCTTGCGGAACCAGCCGCCCATCTGCACGCCGGTATTGCCGCCCGGAAACTGGACGATGTTGAACTTGGCGAACAGCTCGCGCATCAGCTTTATTCCGCCGCCGAAGTACATCCAGGCGTTCTGCTGGCGGGCGGTCAGGCCGAAGGGCAGGGCGCAGTCGAAGGCGAAGGCCATGTCCTTGCCCACGTAGTAGTAGCTGGCCGAATGGCCGCATTCCACCGTGCCCTGCTGGACGGCATCGAGCACCTGCAGGCCGGGCACCAGTTCGCCGCCGGCGAAGACCCGCAACTGGAATTTGCCGCCGGTGATCCTGTGCAGTCGATCCGACAGAAGCTCGGCGGCCCCGTAGATGGTATCCAGGCTCTTCGGATAGCTGGAGGCCAGGCGCCACCTGATGGCGGGGCCGTCGGCGAACGCCTTGGGCGCCAGGGCGCCGGCGGCCAGGCCCAGACCGGCTCCCGCGCCTTTCAGGAAAGCACGTCTTTCCATGTTGAAGATCCCCCTGAATGCGTTTGGCGAAAGGTGAATAGCGACGCTCAAATGGCCGCATCGGCCTGGGGCCGGATGCGGACGATGACGTCGATGCTGTCCGCCACCATGCCTGGCGGCAAGGTGGGCATGCCGGCAACCTGGAGGTTATCGGCGGGAATGTCGGTCAGTTCCCCGGTGGTCATGTTGTAGAAGTGGTGATGGGGTTGGGTGTTGGGGTCGTAGAACACCTTGCTGGGATCCACGATCACTTCGCGAATCAGCCGCTTCTCGAGAAACAGGTTAAGGGTGTTGTACACCGTGGCCTTCGAGGTCTCGCTGTGGCGGGAATTGACTAGGGCGAGGATCTGGTCGGCCGAAAGGTGGGCGCATCGGGAGAACAGGACAAGGGCGATCTCGATGCGTTGATGGGTCGGGGCGACGCCGTGGGAGCGCAGCAGGTCGGTGAGGTTTTCCCGGCTGATCGGAAATGTGGACTGATGGCTCATGTAAAGGGCAAGCAACTCAAGGAGTTAGACGGATTCTAGGTTGAAATATGAACTGCGTCTAATTGGAATGAAGCGATCATTGCGTTACGGGCTACCGAAAAGGCCGATCACCCGATTGTCGGCTGCCTCAGGTTACCGGCCAGCGGTAGGGCGTCGGATCGAGCCGGGGACGCCGTCCCAGAATCAGGTCCCTCAGCAATTCGGCGCAGGCGGGGGCCATGGTGACGCCGTAGCGGAATTGCCCGCTATTGAGATAGAGATTGTCCAGCACCGGGTGTCGATCGACGCTGGGGATGTTGCCGGGAGAACCGGGCCGCAACCCGGCCCAATGCCCAACCACCTCGGCCGAGGCCAGGCCGGGCGCCGTTTCCAGGGCGAAGGCCGACAATGCCTCCTTGGCCTCCTCGGTCACGGATTTATCGAACCCCGCATACTCCAGAGTGCTGCCGACCAGCACCCGGCCATCCTTGCGCGGAACCAGGTAGCGCCCCCCCTTGAATATGATGCTGGGAACGATTCCTGGGGTTCCCTTGAACAACAGGATCTGCCCTCGTACCGGCTGAATGTCCAGCCCGAGGGCTTGTTCCCCCAACAACTCGCGGCTCCAGGCGCCGGCGCTGACCACATAGCTGTCCGCCGTCAGCAGCCCGTCCGGCGTATGTATTCCGGCGACGCGGTTTTCCCGAATACCAAGTGTTTGTGCCGGCGTGTCCCGCAGGATCCCGACGCCCGCCGCCTGGCAGGCATGCATAAGCGCCTGTCCCAGCCTGGGGTTGCGCACCTGTGCCACGCCGGGAAGCCAGATGGTGTCGTCGACATCGGTCATAAATCCGGACAAGGCGGCCGGGGGCTCCTCGCGAAACCAGCCATGGGCCTCGCACCAGTCGGATGCCGCGGCCATGTCGGCCAGGCCCAATACCAGCATGCCGCTGGTAAGATATTCCGGATCGACGGGGCTATGCTCCAGAAGGTAAGCGATCCATTCCGGCCAGAGGTTGCGCCCCCGTTCGCTCAGTGCATTCACTTCCGGGCCGTAATCCCACGGCGGCAACGGCGACAGAATGCCCGCTCCGGCCCAGGTTGACTCTCCCGCAACGGGGCCGCGTTCGACGAGGGTGACCCGCAGTCCCGCCCGGGACAGACAAAGGGCGCTGAGGAGGCCGCTGACGCCGGCCCCGATTATCAGGACATCGGAAGACATGGGGATTGGCTAGGGGGGTTACCAGGGAACAGGCTTCAAACCGCGGACAGTCATGACCCGCTCGTATCGTCACAGGAAATATCAGGGCTGATGGGCAAGGGTAACAAAGGCGATCGCGGTTACGCCAGTCGACTTTGCTGATCCGATTCCAATCAAGGACAGGAAGCCACCGTGGTTTTTTGAATGCGCGGCCTGCCGGTAGCGCTGATCACAATGTTGCGCGCCTCTCCTCCGTCCGCCGAGACCCGGCACAGGGTGAAGGTGCCCGCCTGGAATGCGCCGCCCGTCAGCCGGGTCGAGCCCAGTCCGGTATAGGAAACATACTTCGCAATTGGGGAGTTGCCCCACAAGGCCAGGTCGTTTGGCAGGGGATCCTGACGAACGATCAGAAGCTCGCCCGAGCCCAATTGGGCGTCGTTGTCATTGTCGTGAAACATGATCCAGCCCTGGCTCCAACTCCCGGTCGCGGCGCAACTCGCGCCGTCCACGGACTTGCACAGCACCACCCGGGCATTGCGCTTGATGGCCTCGCTGCGGGCCAGGTACAGGCTGGAATACAGCGAATCGGTGAACGAACTGAGTTTGCTCCCGGTAACCAGCCATTCGAACGCGGGCACCGCCACCGCCAGCAGGGTGGCCATGAGTCCGAGCGCCACCAACAATTCGATCAATGTCATGCCCGATGAACCGGGCAAGGTTATGGCGCGCCTGAAGTTGAACGAGTCTATCCCCTGAATTGAACGTTCCATGGCAACCCCCCGTTGCTGTCATTGTTCCCCATACGCCCTGCCTATCCGCGGCGCCCATTAGTGCCCATGGGCGGCCGAGGCCGACAATGGCCTTGTGGTCTTGCTTTCTGTTCTTACCGCCCTGTCCCTCTCCAGACGGGAGGGATTTATGTAGTTACTTATCTACCGCAGTTGTCAATGTAGCAGGAATTCACGGAAGGCTGGGGTCGCGTCGCACATTCTCCTGGCTTGCGCCAAAGCGCCCTAACGCTGCCAGCAGGTGGCATTGTCGATGGCCGATCCCGTTTGTCCGGTTTGAATCAGTGTGAGCGTCCCGCACGGGTCGCCGGTCATCATGCCGGTGGGGGCCGCACTGAGGGTGAACGTCTGGGCAGGCGCGGCGCCATAGGCCACGGTAAGGTTGTACTTGGCGGTACCAGTTTGGGGTGATTGCGTGAAGAGCGAAGGCGCCCCACCGGTACCATCACTGTTTACCGTATCGTAGCGATTGGCGGTGGTGTAGTTATTCTCCAGAGTTTGTGCGTTCTGCATCAGGATGCTTCTGGCTTCGCTACGACTCGCCTGTTTTACATAGTATTGATAGGACGGTACCGCGATCGCGGTCAGTATCGCCATGACGGCCACCGCAACGAGCAGTTCGATCAAGGTGAACCCTTCCGCCCGGGCCGGGTGGGAGGGTGTCTTGGCCGGGATGGATTGAGCGTTGATGACCATGAGGGACTCCTTCATTGGATGATCTCGCGCCAGGTGACGCGGCCCCGTGTTCCGGCCCCGAGGTCGAGCGGATTAATGGCCATCACTCCGCTGGTGAGCGATGACACGCCCACGCCGATTGTGGACGGGCTGGCCCCCGAGATCAGGGTCGTGCCGCCCAGGGCGGCGCCGACTTCATAGCCGCCGGCCAGGGGATCCGAGCTGTCGATGGTGCCGCTGCTGTCGGTGTCGAATATGGGTGTGGTCACCAGACCGCCCGACTCGTAATCCAGGGCCATCAACCATCCCGTGCCGCCCGCCGCGCAAGGCGAGGACGATGGGATGAAGGTGTTGAAGTAGATCACCGCGTTGATGAGCTTGGGTATCCCCGTGGTGCGCTCGCCCGAGGTGGGCAGATCCATGTACCAGCCCATGTAATTGGTCGGGGCGGTGCAGGCGCCGCTGCAACCCGCCGGCCGCCAGTTGATGGCATTGGCGCTGGTGGTGCGGTAACCGCTGCTGACACCGGTCACGGTCTGTTGCAGCAAATCTGCTGCCCGTGTACCCACCGTCGTGCTGCCGTCGTTTCTGTCCCATATCCCATAGAAGGTCTGGACATCGGTGTTGGTGTTGTCGCTGTTCTCCAGGTATTTGCCGGTCCCGAACAAAACCAGCTGTCCGCCATTGGGGTGGGTCGTTACCTCGGGCGGCCAAATGATCGGCTCCACGGTGCCACTGCCATTCACGGCACTGAACAGCGGCGCGCAAGGGCTGCATGTCAGGGTGGCCGTGCCTGCGCTCCAACTGGAGGTGGAGAACGCGATTTTCCAGGTGGAGGCGGCGCTGGTCACGCTCCCATCACTTAGGTTGGGCCCGACCAGGACTTTCCAGATATGCCCCTTCAGGTCACCGGCATAGATCGTATCCGCAAGGCCGTCGCCATCGCTGTCAAACGGGACCGGCGTCGACAGGCCATTGTTCGGACCCGCATCCAGCACGATCTTGACGAAATCGCCGGTGGTCCAGCCATCGGTCCCATCGTTGATGTAAGCGACATAGAGAACGGCCTTGCCGCTGGTGCTGTTGTAGCCGTTACCGAGAATGGCCGCCCACTTGCCATTGGCCATTTTGACAATCTGTTTGGCTTGGCCGGTCGCAAAGCTCGTCGGTGGAAAGTCATAGGCGTAGCCCATGTCAGCGTCGTCACTCGGACCGAACTCCCACAACAGCGTATTGGCCGCATCGCTGCTGCCGGCCGTGAAATGAGTGGGGTCGGAGATGTCCAAGGCGTAATAGCCCTTTCCGCCCGCCCCCATGGCGCCGATCAGAACGGTTTTCCAGCTAGGGGTGGACGGGGCGCCCAGGTCGGCATCCGCCACCATGGGGGAACCATCCACGTAATACTGGTGGTTCTTGTTGTAGGTTTGCGCGGTGAGCGCGCTCAGGTTCGGATACACGGCCGACGGCACATAGGCCAGGACCTCGGTTCCCGAAGTGCTGGTGGGGACGCCGACCGGATCGGTGGAGAAGTCCAGGGAGGCGTCGAATCCGTGCAGCATGCCGTCATTGGCCGCCACGTACACCACCGGCTTGCGCGACAGCAGGCCGCTGCGGAAGCTGGAATAACCGGGGCTGTCCACATCCGAGTAGCCGGCCGCGGGCGCGCCCACATACCAGGGGCTGGAGTTGACGATGTCGCCCAGCTTGCTGGTATTCCGTTGGCGGAAGGTGGAGGAGGTGGTGCCTTCATTGCTGGCGTTGCCACGAAGGTACCTCAACTCATTCGCAGCGCTCAGGCCGGCCGCATTGCTGGCCAAGTCGCTTTGCTGGGATAAGGTGAGGGACGTGATATTGGCTACGGTGAAGGCGAGGCCATCACTGGTGCCCTTGGTCAGGATGACCCGCGAACTAGGGATGATGTGCGCGGCGTTCAACAGTTCCCCCGCATCCCACTCGGGAGTGACGGTCAGAACGCCGGCGGTGCTGATCTTGTACGACAGCAACTGGCCGCTCCAGTCCGCGCTGGAGAACTTGGCCTGGAACACCCGGCTGTTGATCTGCAGGCTGGTGGAGTTGGTGGCGACGGACGCGGCCGAGGTGTCGGGTGTGGAGGCCGAGTCGAAGATGCTGGCCATGGCGGTGATCAGGTTGGCCGGGTTGCGCACGTCGTAATAGTTGTCCGGAATGCCATCCGCGCCGGTTGCGCCGGTCGTATTGTTGACCTTGTCCCATTCGGAGGTCAGGTCGGGGTTGGGGGTGCCGGATGCCGGGGTGGATTCCGTGAAGCCGCCGTACTTGGCAGCGTACCAGAGGGGATTCTTGAGCAGTTTCGCCGTTGAGGGGCCTTGGCTGAAGGTGACGGCATTCGGTGCGGTAACGGCTGTAGGCAGTTTGCAGCCGATACTGAAGTAATTCAATCCTGGAGAGCAGGGTGATGTACCAGAGCCGCCGGGTCGAAAGATGGGGAAGGAAACGCCGTCAGTCGTAGTGCCGGTCACGGTATATCCAAACGTAAGGGGATGTCCCGAATTGGCCTGAATGGCGCATGTCGCGATGCGGATTTGGTCGGATGCGGTCGCCCCCGCTGCCCAGCCGGAGCCACTGCCGATTGTGGCGGTACCTGAGCTGGTGGTGGGGCAGACCATCCTGAATGTGTCGCAAGCCGAACCCGCGCAATAGCCCAGGCGCTGGATACCGTCCATGTCGTAGTCGTTGCCCCAGGTGGAGTCTTCCCAGGCCACGGTGAAACATTGGGAAGTCGTGCCATTGCCGCTGCAGGTATTGGTTTTCGCCGTCGAGTCGCTGCCTACCGAGGCCATGGCCACGTTGGGATTGACAATCAGATTGGTCATGGAGCAGTTGCGCCAGCCAGTCGAGCCGGACGTCCAGGGACTGGAGCTGGTTGCGCTGGCTAGACAGGCCGGCAGTAGGGTCACCGTGCCGCTACCGACGGTCGGACTGAAACTGGGCAGGCTTTCCGCCAGTTGCACCGCGTAGGTGTTGATGGGCTGGCGCAACGCCCAATCCTTGTTGATGGGGGTGGCGCCGCCCCAACGGGCTTCGCGCTGGGTGGCGTAGCCGGGGCGCAAGTCGATGGTCTTGGGGGCGTAGGCCAGGCCGGCGATGCCGTAGCCCCCCTGGGTGCTGGGCACCTCCGGACAGATGCCCTTGGCGGTGGCCAGATTGCTGATGGTCTTGGCCGTGCACTGGTTGTTGCTGGTGACGCCGTTGTCGCCGATCAGGTACGAGCCGCCATTGATGTTCTCGTGGGTCGAGTCGCCCACCGTCTGGGTCAGGGTGGCGGCGCTGATGGCGGACCCGCCGCTGGGGGTGAAGCTGGTCAACTGGTCGGTGTCGAATGAGTTCAGGCCGGTGGAGAGCACCACGATGCTGGACAGGGCGCACCATTGGGTGGAGGGCAGGGGATCTGTCCAGGGCACGGTGGGAATCGAGGACAGGATGGAGGCGTCGCTCTGGTCGAAGGCCGTGGTATGCCCGGCGTTGGCGAAATAGCGCAGGGTTTCCAGGTAGATCTCGCTCAGGGGATTGCCCCAGTCCACGCATTGGCCGTCGCTGAAGGTTAGGATGCCGGGGCTGTCGCAGCTGTAGCGGTGTTTATTGTTCAAGCCGCCAGAGGTGTACTCGTAGCCGGCGATGTGCAGCCGGTTCAGGGTATTGATGATGCCTGCCTGGGTTGATGCCTGATTGATGAACTGGCCGGTGCAGACGTTGATCTCGTCGTTGGCGCTGCCGTTGACGGTGCTTGCCGAAGTGGCTGTGCTGCAACTGCTGCTGCTGTCCAGGGTGGCGCCGTTGTTATCGTCGATGAAGCCGATGTTCTTGCGCAGTTCGCCCCCGGACTTGTTGGCGGCGTAACTGCCGGTCATCAGGCCGAAGCGCACCCGCCGGTCGGCATCCACATCGCCATATGTTTGTAGCAGGCCGATGGGTTTGGAGGTGGTGGCGCCGCTGGAGAGGGTGGTATAGGTCTTGCAGTTGGTCTCCGTTCCCCCCGTGCTGTCGCATACCTTGACCCGGGCGGTATAGGCGGAGCCGATCAGAGCGGACGGTTGGGTGATATTGCCGGTCGCGCCCGAGAGTTCGCACTGGGTGACTTCGGAGGAGTCCCATTGCGGCCAACTGCCTGACGCCACCTTGATCAGCGGAAGGGGCAGCGTGGTCATCTGGCCGGTGAGGGTGGTGCTGGTGGTGTCGCTGACGTTGCACAGGGAGACCTCTGTCTGGCCGCTGATGCCGGTCAGGGATTGGATGGTGGGCATGCTCCCAGTGGGTTTGTAGACTTTGACGAAGGCATGTACGTCGTTGGGCAGGAAATGGCGCTCCAGGACGGTGGCGCTGGTGCTGTCGGTTGACCGGTATCCGCCGTAGAAGGTCTTCCGCAGGATGTCCATGCGGGTCATGCTGGACCAGTTCAGGAAGTTGCCGCTCCAGTGGCTGCCGTCACACTGGTGCGTGCCCGATGTGACCGCCCAGAAGGGATAGAACTGGCCGCCGCCGGACGCGGACAAGGAACTGGTCGTGGCTGTTCCGCTCGGTGTATAGGCGTAGCACTTGTTGGAATCGAAATAGCCGTAGTAGCTGATGGCGTCGTTGTAGGTGGTATCGATGACGTTGTCGTTGTCCAGGTCGGAATAATCCGTGTAGGCCTTGATGGAAAGCTGGTGATCCTTGGAGGCCACCAGCATGATCCTGGGCTCGGTGGAGGCGATGAACAGCGGGCTCTGCGAGAGGGTCAGCGCCCACGAGGAAATCGGCAGGTAGCCCAGGACCAGGGCCAGAAGAATGCGTTTTGCGTTCATGATTACCTCCACTGCTGCGTCGGATCGGGCATGCCTCATGGCTTGAAAAGCTCCTGCAGCATGACTACGGTATTGGGGTTGGCGCCTTGGGCGCGGGTGGTGATGCGGTAATAGAACGACTCCCCGCCATGTTGGTTCTTCTTCAAACCTTCGATCAGGTAGCGAGGCTGGGCGGAGACAAGCGGAATCCCGCCCGCCCCGGTGAAGGTGCCGTACTGCACGCTGGGGGTCCCGGTCATGCTGACCATGGTCCAGACAGGCGCGTTATAACCATTGAGAGGGCTGTTGCCGGGAGGCGCGGCGCACAGGGCCGCGTCGATGGCATAGCCATTTCCCGCGGATCCGCAGCTGCAAAGACCGTCATCATAAGTTTGGCCTGTGAGTTGGTTGCAGTTGGGATAGAAGTAAATAATGCCCAAGATGGGTTGGGTTCTGGGTGAGGTTCCCAGGCCCTGGATATCCTGTTCCGCGTCGCGCAGCGCCATCTCCGCGGCCTGCATGGCCAGGGACCGGTCGCGCGTGTTGCCGGACATGCGTGCCTCCAGGCTGGCCATGCGGGCGGCGGTGATGCCGATCAGGGTGAGCACCACCAGAAAAATCAATCCGGTGACTAGCGCCACCCCGTGCTGGCGCGATCGGGTGGGTGAGCGGGTTGGGAGCTTGATCATCGGCTTCATGTTCAGGGCGGGGTGATGACGCGGTTACGCAGATTGAAGTTGGCCACGAAGGCCCGATATAGGCGGGAATCCCCGGCGGTGGTGAATGCGGCAGCCCCGGTTGCGGTCCCCAGCGCGCCCGCGCAGTTCAGGTACTTCTGGGCCACGTTGGTAACGCCCGGGTCGGTTGATTGGGTCAACACACAGACCTTGGCAGTGATCACACATGGCGCGGCACCGGGAGCCGGGAGGCACTGCTCTTGGGCTAGGGTGGGGCTGGTGGTGTACAGATTGGCCGATTGATCGTTGTCGGTGTCGACGCCATATAGCACCTGAAAATCCTTGACGTCGGAAATTAGCGGGGTTGGGGGACTTACTACAGGAGTACCAAGGGTCTGCGTGGTTATGGAAAATGGGGTTCTGGTAGCGGTACATCGGAGGTCTGTGCCGGATAAAGCAAACGTATTTTGGATGAGCGTGGTAGTCGTTGGAGTTGGATTTGCAGCAGCGAAGTTGCCCGCGCAGTCCCTGGTGCCCCAGGTACCGCTGTTGTTCTCGTCGAACCCGGCATAAAACTGGACGGTCAAGGTGGTGTTGGTGCCAGTAATGGCGGTACAGGTTGGTGCGATGCATGTAGTGAAGGCCACTATCGGATTGGCGTCCATGGGTGCGGCGGCGCCGGCCTGGCGCAGGCTGCGCCCGATGATGTCCAGGTAATAGCGGCCGTTTTCCTGGATGCGGGCATTGTTTTCCTGTACCCGGTAGGTTTTGCTGCTGGACACGTAGACCGTGCCGATGCCGAACAACAGCAACAGACCCAGGGTGATGGAAATGAGCAGCTCAAGCAGCGTCAGGCCGGCTTGAGAGCCCGCTGGGCCGACTGCCGACAAGCGTTGGACGTGGATCCGGGGCAGGGTGTCTGGTCTGGTCATGGCGCGACGCGGGTGACGAAGTTTTGGGTTGTGGTGCCGGTTGAGGTTTTTTCGGTCCAGGAAACCGTAATGTCAAACACCCTGGGTGTAATGCATGCCCCGGCGGCAGCTACGCAGGCGACTGTTCCGGCCCCACCGGGTAATAGGCGTCCGTTCAGGGTGTTCCATTGGGAGTGGTCGGTGACTGACATCTGTGTGGGTGTACAGCCAGCTGCCATGAAACACCCCGGGTCAGCCGGCGTGCTGGCATCCAAGTTGTCATAGTCGCCCGCCCGGACGCCACCTGTAGCGACTCCGCCCAGGTTGGCCCGGATTCGGTCGGCCATGTCGTAGGCCTGCTGGGAGGCGATGGACCGGTAATAGGAGACCTGGTTGTTGCGCAGGCTGTAGGCCTGCAGTCCGGCCAGGCCCAGCAGGCCCAGCGAAATCACGATGATGGCCACCAGGATCTCGATCAGGGTGAAACCGCGCGCCTTGGAAATTGGACTCCGTGGGGGTTTGGAAATGGTCATGGCTGTGGATGGTTGTGGGATCACGGGCATGATGGAATCGCCCCGCTGGTGCTCACCTGTCCCTGCGCCGACAGCGCAATCGGTTTTCCATCCACTAAGCCGCTGGTGTCGCAGAGCTTGAAGGTAACGGTGGCGGCCGTGGGGCTGAATCCGGTATTGCGAAAGCTGACAAATGCGTCGCCGCTGGTGCTGGTCAGGGTATTGTTGCCTACCAAGGCCTGGTGGGCGCGCAGCACTGTTTCCCCGGTATCCACCGCGCCGTTGTTGTTCGGGTCGACGAACACGATCCATCCTTGCGACCAACTTCCCGTGCAGCTTGCCCCGTCGCTGCTGCTGCACACGGACACGGACTGTCCGCGTTTGATTGCCTCGCTCTTCGCGTACATCAGCCCCAGCACGAAATCGTCTGTCTGGCTTCTAACCCGGTTTAGCTGGATGAAGTACTGATAGCTGGGCACGGCCACCGTCAGCAGGACCGCGACGATGGCGAGGGTGACCAGCAACTCGATCAAGGTGAAACCGCCTTGCCTGCCGGTTCCCGTCATTGCCTTATCACCTGGGGAGTGCGCCCAGGTGCTTCGATCAAGGGTTGTACAATTTTGCACTTTCTCGCGCTCGTGATTTGACCTAGTCCTAGCATAACCGTCCCTCGCGGGGTGTCGCCCGGTAGGGCGATGAGCGGCGTCTTTGTTAGAATAAGCGGTAGGCATGGCTTGGTCTTGGGCCTGTTGGATTCTGGTTTCCTTGTTATCGGCGTGGATGCCACCAGCTTGAGTATGGCCCTGTGCTTGGACGAGCGGAGATCGGGTATCGCCATGGCATGATTGGCGACTAGACTATGGGGGGACCGGATACGGGGTGAGTCTGTCTCGACGCTGTTCCAGGCCCACTGACTGGCGATATGAAACGTCATGCTGGCGCGGCAATATAAAGTGGGGGTAGACGCAGATTTGCGTAATACGGCGATGGGGGAACATCAGCGTGTTTGCAACCCATGCCCGAGAGGGCGATAGTTCGTGCGAAAAAACATTAGGGAAGATGCCGATGAGAAGATGGAAAGGTTTCACCGTCATTGAACTGGTCGTGGCGGTCACGATCGTGTGCCTGCTGATCGTGGTGGCGCTGGCTTCCTATCACGACACGATGAAGCGCAAGGCGCGGACTCAAGTCCGGACCATCCTGACCGATTCGGCCGAGTGGTTGCTGGTTCAGCATGGGAGTTCGAAGACTTATCTCCTCCCCCGACTTCCAGATCCGCAATCCCCCCGGGGCGGCGACCCGGTTTACCGCATCCATTTGGCCAGCGAGCCGGTCCGTTCGACGGATCCCAACGGAGTGTTCCCGGCGACGACCGACCAGACCTTCACCTTGGTGGCGGAGTCGGTGGACGGGGATGACTGCGGTGCCTTCCTGCTCGATCAGGCGGGGCGCCGGGGCGTCACCGGCAAGAACATGACGGTGGCTGAGTGTTGGCAGTGATGGGGTGTTGATCCAGTCACCAGCCAGGGTGTTGCCTCTGTCCACGTCCCCGCGTTTGCTGGAGATCCTGCGCCAGCTTTCCCATGATGCCTTCGTGTCCGGCGAGGAGATCGCAGAGCGCCTTGGTTGTTCCCGCGCGACGGTCCACAACGCGGTCAATCAAGGCATGGATGCCGGTCTTGCGGTGCATGCCATTCGGGGCCGCGGTTACCGCCTCGGCGCATCGGTGTCCTGGTTGGATGAGGGGCGGCTTGCGCATCATCTTGCCGGCCGGGGCATGGCCCTGGATTTCCATGAGGGCCTTGAATCCACCAATACGTATCTGCTGCATGCGGCCCAGGCTGATGCCCCCCACCGCAGCGTCGCCTTGGCCGAATGGCAGACCGGGGGTCGGGGGCGGCGCGGCCGGCAATGGCATGCCGGGCTGGGGTCGGGCTTGCAATTCTCCCTGTTGTGGCGCTCCGGCAGGCCGGCCGCGGCGCTGTCCGGCCTTTCCCTGGCTGTGGGGGTGATGCTGGTGCGGGCGTTACGGACGATCGGACTGGAAGCGGCGCAGGTGAAATGGCCCAACGATATCCTCTTGGACGGGGCCAAGCTGGCCGGCATCCTGATCGAACTGGGAGGCGACATGCTGGGTCCCAGCACGGTGGTGATCGGCGTGGGGATCAATGTGCTGGGGGCGGGAAAGCTCAGGGAAGAACTGGGACAGCCGGTGACCGACCTGGCCGAGCATGTGGGCGCGGTGGACAGAAACGAGGTGTTCCTGCGCCTGGTCGAGGGGCTGGACGAGGGGCTGCAGCTTTTCGAGGCGTCGGGATTTCCAGCCTTTCAACAAGCCTGGCAGGCGCTCCATGCCTTCCAGGGCAAGTCGGTGCGGGTCTCCGGGATCCAGAACGAGGTTTTTGGGTGGGTGGTGGGCGTGGATGAGCAGGGAGCGTTGCTGCTGGATACGGATGCGGGGCGCCAAAGTTTTCACGCCGGCGAGATCAGCCTGAGGCCGTTGGCACCGTGATCCTCCTGCTGGACGCCGGCAATAGCCGGATCAAGTGGCGAGTGGTCGACACCGGCGGGATGGTCGCCCAGGGGGTGTGCGCCACGGACCAGGCGGAGCGTTTGCGGGATGAATGGGCCCGCTTGCCCCTGGTCGGCGCGATGCTGATCTGTGTGGCGGGAGATAAGGTGGCGGCTCGGCTGGCTCGATTCACAGGGTTGGCGCCGGGCAAGGTGCATCGGGTTATCCCAACCAGGAACGGCCACGGCCTGGTCAATACCTATCTGCTGCCCGAGCGTCTGGGAGTGGACCGCTATGCCGCATTGGTCGCGGCGTGCCGCCTTGAACTTGGCGACTGTATAGTGGCTGGAGTCGGGACGGCCCTGACAGCGGATATGCTGACTCGTGAGGGCATATTTCTGGGTGGCTGCATCGTCCCGGGCCCCGAGCTCATGAGTGCCGCTCTGGTCGAGGGAACCTCACAGATCGGTACGGCGCTGCCACCTATGGAAGTGATGGGGAGCGGAAGCTTCGAGGACTATCCCCGCGAGACCGCTGCCGCGATTCGCAGCGGCATCGTCCTGGCCCTGGCGGGTGTGATTGTGGGGATGCGGGTGCGCTTGGAGCGTGACTGCGGCCGTTCGGCCCGTATAGTGCTTACCGGCGGGGCGCGGGAACAGGTCAGGACCGCACTGACAGGGGACGTCATGGAAATGGACAATATGGTGTTGGAGGGAGCGACATGGATCGCCCGGGATCTGGGCTACGACGTCTGATCGGCTTGCTTCTGGCCCTCAATCTCGGGGTGCTGGTGTTCGGCTGGGGGCTGGGTTACTGGCGCAACCAGACCGGCCAGCCCATGACCTTCAATGCCGACAAGATCCGCCTGGTGAGCGAGTTGCGGCCTGATAACCCGACCCGGGCGAACCCTCAGGCGGCTGCCCAGGCGGTTCCGGAAGCTGTGAAGGCGGTTCCGGTTCCTAATTGCGTTGCCTGGAGCGGACTGGATGCCGATGAACTCGCCCGGGTGGAAGCCAGCCTGAAGGAGGCGGGAATCACCACGGCGCAATACGACCTTACGCTTGCCAAGAAGCTTGGGTGGTGGGTGTTCATTCCACCCATGGCGGATGCCGAGGCCCTTCGTGCCGTCATGGAGGCCCTGCGTCAAAAGGGGGTTACCGATCTGGCGGTGGTGCGGGGCGGGACCATGGCCAACGCCGTTTCGCTGGGGGCCTTCCCAAGTCTGGCCAGGGCCCGAATCCATGCCGCCCTGATGACCGGAAAGGAGATCGAAGGTGTGCGCTATGGACCCAGGCTGGGTTCGGGCGAAGTGCGCCTGATCCTGAACAATGCCGTCCCGGCGGAGAGACGGAAGAAGCTGGCGGGCTTATGGCCCAGCAGCCTTGTTCCCGGGGCCTGTGCCGGGGAATAGGGTGTAAGGCAAGTCAGGCTTGGTCGGGTATCCGGAGCATGGATCAGTCTTCGCTCTGATAGGTCTGCATGCGACTGTATAGAGTGGTGCGGTTGACCCCGAGAATCTTCGCGGCCTGGGATAAATTGCCATGGGTCATGGAGAGCGCCGCCTCGACATAGCTTTTTTCCCATTGCCTCATGACCAAGTCCAAGTTGAAGTTGTGCAGGCTACGCAGATGGGACTTGGCGTAGTCCTGGAGTCCCTGGCCATCCGTGGGCAGAGGGATGCTGGCGGGATTGACCAGGTCCAGGTCGAACTCCGCTTCCAATTCCTGGACATCGACGGCCTCTCCCGCATATTTGGTGGTCAGGCGGATGACGATGTTGCGCAGTTCCCGGACATTGCCGGGATAGTGGTATTCCTCCCAGAGGCGCCGGGCCTCCGGAGAGAGGGAAAACGGGGCGATGCCGGCCTCCTTGGCGAAATGGGCCTTGAAGTGTTCCAGCAGGATCAGTTTGTCTTCTGCCTGCTCGCGCAGGGGGGGGACGTGCACCGAAAATACCGAGAGACGGTGGTAGAGGTCGGGACGGAAACGGCCTTCCCGTACCTCTTTGCGCAAATCCCGGTTGGTGGCGGTGACGATGCGGGCATTGGAGAAGCGGCTGTTGGTTTCCCCTACACGCTGGAACTCGCCGTTTTCCAGTACACGCAGCAGCTTGGCTTGCAGTTCCAAGGGCAATTCACCGATCTCGTCCAGGAACAGGGTGCCCTCCCGGGCATCCTCGAAATACCCAGCGTGGGCCTGATTCGCGCCGGTGAATGCCCCCTTGGCATAACCGAACAGGGTGGGCTCGACCAGGGTGGGGGAAATGGCTGCGCAGTTCAGCGCCAGATAGGGCTTGGCCTGGCGCTTGGACCATTGGTGCAGGCTGTTTGCCACCAGTTCCTTGCCGCTGCCGGATTCGCCCTCGATCAGAACCGGGAATGGGGCGTCCGCATAGAGTTTTATCTGCTTGCGCAGCTTGTCGATGGCGAAACTGGTGCCGAATATGATGCCTTCAGTTACCCCTTCGCCTGGTTGTATTTCCTGTGCGGCGGCTTCTTTCTGGTCGAACTGGAGCGCGGCGAACAGCGCCTTTTTGATCTGTTCCGGTTCCGCAGGCTTGCCAATGAAATCGATGGCGCCCAATGCCCGGGCATGGCGGGCATTGGCCTCGTCGTTCTGGCCGGAGAGCACCAGGATCTTGATCCGCTTCGAATGGTTGAGCAGATCGCTGATCAGGGCGAAGCCTTCGTCGGGCTTGTGCTGGGTTGGTGGCAGGCCCAAATCCACCAAGGCCAGGGGAGGGGGGACTTCCAATTGGGTCAGCAGGCTTTTCGCCTGCTGCCGGGTTTCCGCCACGAACACCTCGAAATCCTGGGACAGGACGAAGTGCAAGGTATCCGTGATCATGGGGTCATCATCGACGATGAGCAGTGCGGGCTTGCTGTCAGTAATCAACTTCAATCCTTCTGTCGGATAGATCGGCCAGGATATTCATGAGCGGAATCCTGCAATCGGGACGGGCCGTCACAGTGGTTCCGGATGTCGCCGGGCTTGCCGTAGGGGGCCTAGTCCAATCTGGTAAAGATGGCCAGAAGCCAACCATCGCCTCTTTCGCGGACGGCGTTAAGGCGGACATGGGCAACGCTGTCCCGGTCCCGCATCTTGTACTTGGTCTCGTGAGCGTATTTGGCCGATTCCAGCAGGATGAGCCGCCCGTCTTCAAGATTCGGAAAGACCAGGGCATTGCTGAACGGCCCTTCGGTGTAATCGGCGTCGTCCACGGAATAGGCTGTGTCTTGTTGCGCCTTGTCCGGTTCCAGCTGCACCAGATTCGGTTTATCCCCCAGGATTTGGACACCCACTTTCAGACCTTCCTGATCCAGTCGGGTGATGCGCCGAATGATGCCGATTTTCCAATCGCTGCCCGGATCAGGACGGATGGCGACCAATTTGCCTATCTTGATCCACTCGACCTGATCGGCGTTCAAAATCACGCCGATACCCGTCTCGCTTTGGTCTTGCAGCGGCCAGTGGTCCAATGTCGCGTCGAGACGGCCTTTCTGGTGTTCTGTGAGGTTGAGCTTGGTGCGGTCGGTGACAAATCCATAGAGCTTGATATCCAGTATCTCCTCATGGCTGAGGGTCTTGCCGGGAGCGATGCCGCTTGAAATCTCGGACTCCACAATCATGCGGTTGCAGATGTTGGAGAGATCGCGAATCACCTCGCAATGGCCATCGGTGGGCACTCGATGACTGTTGCGACGCTCACGGGCGGTGCTGGGGGACCATTCACTGGCGGCATAGCTGATCAGGTCGTATCCATCCGGCAATCGGAATTCTTCCCCCAATCCCAGAGAAGGCGGTAGGGCCCCGGCTTTCAGGTTTCGTTCTACTTCCTCCAGGCGAGCGAGCAGGTTGGCGGAGCTGATATAGCGATAACTGGGCTCCGTGTCGGAATTGGCGCGGATACGGCGCAGGCCATGCCCCAACGCGGTGTCGACCATAAAGAAATGCCGCGCGGTGTCGTAGGCCTGATCCAATGTGGTGAGGTCGGACCAATTGTCCAACCATTGGTCCACCATCTCGATCTGCCTGGCATTGAGGCTGCCTGTCCCTAGAGGCCCCAACAACAAGGCCTGGACATACTCTTCCATGCAACTGGATGGTTTCGCTTCATTGTCGTAAAGCGAGAACCGGTTGGATTGGAAGCCGTCGAACTCGGCGATGCGATAGAGGTTGTGAAGTCTCAGCCAGAGTTTTTCCTCAGCCCGCTCGTAGCGGAAGTAGCGCCATTTGAAAATGTCCGAGAAGCCCCGGATGGCGCGGGCGGTAAGCAATGGGATGATGGACTGGATCTTGCTGCCACCGGGGTTGGCGACGAAGTCCATCAGGAAGGCGTGGTAACCGCGCGTTATTTCCCAGTAGAAGGCATGGATGGCGGTCCACAGCCGGGACTCGATCAACTTGGACATGCGTGGATTGCGCAAATACTGGACGCACAGTGAGTACTGCATATCCCGTGCCTGTTCATCCAGGTGCATGAGTACCTGGAGGCGATCCTTGGACATGGGGAGTCCGGCATGGTTGAACTGGATCAGGCTTTGCACTACCCGTTCCTGGGCACTGTAGATGTCACCCACCGGCAGTTGCTGCATCCAGCGCGAGACGGTCTTCAGATCGCTCAGCGGATCCTCTTTACCTTTATTCCCGCGTTTGAAGAAGCCGAACATCCTGTAGGCCCTCAATCAGTTAAGTTTGCTGCGAATCCAGCCGGCCACATCTTGCAGCGCTGCGGGGAGCTTGTCGGGTTCCGTACCACCCGCCTGGGCCAGATCGGGTTTGCCACCGCCTTTACCGCCCACCTGTCCCGCCACAAAATTCACCAACTCACCAGCCTTGATCTTACCTGTAAGGTCCTGCGTCACTGCGGCGATCAACGCCACCTTGCCATCGCTGACACTGGCCAGCAAAAGCGCGCAACTCTTCAACTTATCGCGCAGTTTATCGGCTAATTCCCGCAAAGCTTTAGCGTCGGCGCCCTCGATGACGGTCGCCAACAGTTTGATTCCGTCGATTTCCAGGGCCTGGTCGGCCAAATCGTCGCCTTGGCTGGCGGCCAGCTTGGATTTATAGCGGGCCAGTTCCTTTTCCAGTGCCTTGACCTGTTCCTGGACCTGGGCTAGCCGCGCCGCGACTTCCTGTGGCTGGGCCTTGAGTCGCTCGGCAATCTCTCGCAGCGTGTCGTCCTGCACCTGCAGGAAAGTCAATGCGCCCGGTCCGGTTACCGCCTCGATGCGTCGGATGCCGGCGGCCACGCCCCCCTCGGAGATGATCTTGAACAGGCCGATGTCGCCCGTGCGCCGGACATGGGTGCCGCCGCACAACTCAGTGGAGAACTCGCCCATACCCACCACACGCACTTCATCACCGTACTTTTCGCCGAACAGGGCCATGGCGCCGGCCTTGATGGCGTCCTCGTGTTTCATGAGGCGGGTTTCCACCCGGTTGTTGCGGCGGATCTCGGCGTTGACCAGATCCTCGATGCGCTTGATCTCCTCCGCCGTCACGGGTTGGGGATGGGTAAAGTCGAATCGGGTGCGATCCTGATTGACCAGGGAGCCTTTCTGGCTGACATGCTTGCCCAGGACCGCCCGCAGTGCCGCATGCATCAAGTGGGTCGCGGAGTGGTTATAGGCGGCGCGCTGGCGTGCCTCCGCGTCCACCTGGGCGGTGATGGACTCGCCCACCACCATCTTGCCGGTGGTGAGGCGGCCCTTATGACCGAATACCTCGGCCTGGATCTTTTGGGTATCTTCCACCCGGAACAGGCCGTGTCCGGAGGCGATTTCGCCGATGTCGCCCGCCTGGCCGCCGGATTCGGCGTAAAAAGGCGTGCTGTCCAACACGATCACCGCTTCGTCGCCCGCGACGATCTCGTTGACCTGGCTGCCTTCATTGTACATGGCGACGATGTGGGCTTCCTGCGTCAGGGTGTCGTAGCCGACGAACTCTGTTTTGTCTCCGCTGAATGCCAAGCCCTTGCCCAAGGTGAATTTGCTGGCGGCTCGTGCCCGTTCCCGCTGCTGTTCCATGGCGTGCTCGAAGCCGGCGAAGTCCACGGTGATGCCTCGCTCCCGGGCGATATCGGCGGTCAGGTCCAGGGGGAAGCCGAAGGTGTCGTAGAGCTTGAACACGGTCTCGCCGTCCAGCATCCGGTCTTCCGTATGCATGGCGGCTTCCAGCACGCCCATACCGTGCTCCAGGGTCTCGGCGAAACGTTCCTCCTCTTGCCTGAGTACGGCGGCCACGCGTTCCCGGGCTTCGACCAACTCCGGATAGGCCTCGCCCATTACGAAAGCCAGGTCAGCCACCAGTTTGTGGAAGAAGGGAGTCTTGCAGCCCAGTTTGTAGCCGTGGCGGATGGCGCGGCGGATGACGCGGCGTAGGACATAGCCGCGGCCTTCGTTTCCGGGGATGACGCCATCGACGATCAGAAAGGCGCAGGCGCGGATATGGTCGGCAATGACCTTGAGGGAGTTGTTGCTCATGTCGGCGACGCCGGTTTCCCGGGCTGCCGCCCCTATCAGGACCTGGAACAGGTCGATATCGTAATTGGAGTGCACGCGCTGCATGATGGCGGAGATGCGTTCCAGACCCATGCCGGTATCCACCGAAGGTTTGGGCAGAGAATTCAGCACGCCGCTCTCGTCCCGGTTGTATTGCATGAACACCACGTTCCAGATCTCTATATAGCGGTCGCCGTCCTCGTTGGGCGAACCGGGTGGACCACCGGCCACTTCAGGACCGTGGTCGTAAAAGATTTCGGTGCAGGGCCCGCAGGGTCCGGTGTCGCCCATCTGCCAGAAGTTGTCCGAGGCGTATTTGGCGCCCTTGTTGTCGCCGATGCGAACGATGCGTTCGGGAGAGACCTTGATCTCGTTGGCCCATAGGTTGTAGGCCTCGTCGTCGTCCTTGTAGACGGTCACCCAGAGCTTGTCGGCGGGAATGGCCAGGGCAACGGTTAGGAACTCCCAGGCGAAGGCGATGGCCTCGCGCTTGAAATAGTCACCAAAGCTGAAGTTGCCCAGCATTTCGAAGAAGGTGTGGTGGCGGGCGGTGTAGCCCACGTTTTCCAGATCGTTGTGCTTTCCGCCGGCGCGCACACAGCGTTGCGACGAGGCCGCACGCACATAGGGGCGGATTTCCCGGCCCAGGAAGACGTCCTTGAACTGGACCATCCCCGCGTTGGTGAACAGGAGGGTCGGATCGTTGCCGGGAACGAGGGGGCTGGACGCGACCAGGGTATGTCCCTTGGAGGCGAAGTAGTCGAGGAACTTGCGGCGTATATCGCTGCTTTTCATGATGAAGACGCAATAACAAGTATCCACCCGATTGTAGCGGCGAAAGGCCCGCAGTGGTGAGAGGGCTTCCCCGTCAGCGCCTGCGGAACAACAGGTCCCAGACGCCATGCCCCAGGCGGATTCCCCGTTGTTCGAACTTGGTCAAAGGGCGGTAGTCGGGCTTTTGTGAAAAGCCAGTGCTGGTATTGATAAGTTGGGGTTCGCTGGAAATCACTTCCAGCATCTGATGGGCGTAGTCCTCCCAATCCGTTGCCAGATGGAGATAGGCGCCGTGCCTGAGCTTGTTGGCCAGCATGCTGACCAGCGGCGGCTGGATCAGGCGGCGCTTGTGGTGGCGTTTCTTGTGCCAAGGGTCGGGAAAGAAGATATGTATGCCATCCAGGCTGGTATCCGGAACCATGTGCCGCAGTACTTCCACCGCGTCATGCTGGACGATGCGCAAGTTGGAAAGCCCCAACTCGCCGATGCATTTCAACAGGGCGCCTACTCCAGGTGTGTGGACCTCGATGCCAAGATAATCGTTTTCCGGGTGCTCCTGGGCTATAAGGGCAGTGGCGCTGCCCATACCAAAGCCGATTTCGAGAATTTTAGGGGCGCTGCGGCCAAAGATTTCGGCCATATCCAGCATCTGGCCGGAGTAGGAGAGGAGGAATCGGGGGCCCAGTTCAGAGAGGGCTTTTTGCTGGCCTGTGCCCAGGCGCCCGGCCCGCAGTACGAAGGAGCGTATGGCGCGTTGTTGCCGGGGGGGAGTCACGAGCCGATCAGGCCGGAGGTGGGGGAGGACGGGCTGGCTTGATAGACTTTTTTTGCGATGCGGCCGGCCAGAAAGGAGTCGCGTCCGGCCTCCACGGCCTTTTTCATGGCGGATGCCATGAGCACGGGATTGTTCGCGCCGGCGATGGCTGTGTTCATGAGTACGGCGTCACAACCCAGTTCCATGGCGATGGCGGCATCGGAAGCGCACCCTACGCCGGCATCGACGATGACGGGCACCTTGAGGCGGTCGATGATGATCTGGAGGTTCCACGGGTTGACGATGCCCATCCCCGAGCCGATGAGGGAGGCAAGGGGCATTACCGCGACGCAGCCGATCTCCTCCAATCGCTTGGCGATGATGGGGTCGTCGCTGGTGTAGACCATCACCTTGAAGCCTTCCTTCACCAGGATCTCCGCTGCCTTGATGGTTTCCACCACATTGGGGTACAGGCTCTGTGGGTCGCCCAGAACCTCCAGTTTCACCAGGTCGTGGCCATCCAGCAATTCCCGGGCCAAACGCAGGGTGCGGATGGCGTCGTCCGCCGTGTAGCAGCCGGCCGTGTTGGGCAGATAGGTGAACTGGCTGGGGGGCAAGGCATCCAGCAGGCTGGGCTGGTTCGGATCCTGGCCGATGTTGGTTCGTCGAATGGCGACCGTTATGATCTGGGCGCCGGAAGCGTCGATGGCAGCGCGGGTCTCGGTGAAGTCCCTGTATTTTCCGGTGCCCACGAGCAAACGTGATGAGTAGGTCTTGCCGGCGATGACGAATGGGTCCATGTCTCTTCTTCAATGGCTGTATGGTTGGGGTGGATGGCTTGGTCCAGGCTGGATCAGCCACCGCCTACGGCTACGACGATTTCCAGTCGGTCCCCATCTTTCACGGCAACGTTGCAGTGCTGGCTTTTAGGAACGATCTCGCCGTTTTTTTCCACCGCGATTCGCTTGCCGGTCAGGTCAAGCGCGGTCAGCAAATCGGCGATGAAAAGGGTGCCGGGAAACTGGTGGGGCAGGCCGTTGACATGCAGGGTGATCACTAGGTGGCGTCCGTGAAATCAAGTAGGATTCGGGTCCGCAATTTTACAACGCGGGTGTAGTTCAATGGTAGAACGGCAGCTTCCCAAGCTGCATACGAGGGTTCGATTCCCTTCACCCGCTCCATCCATTTTCCTGCCATATCTTCATGTCAGTTATCGACGACTCCCTTGCAGTCATTAAGCGCGGCTGCGACGAACTCCTGGTCGAGTCCGAACTGGTCGATAGGCTCAAAACGGGTCGTCCACTTCGAGTCAAGGCTGGTTTCGATCCCACCGCCCCGGATCTGCATCTGGGACATACGGTACTGCTCAACAAGATGCGCCAGCTCCAGGACCTGGGGCACCAAGCCATCTTTCTGATCGGTGATTTCACCG
>CAVQKQ010000020.1:155000-189066 GCA_963713085.1 uncultured Pseudomonadota bacterium
GTTTAAGCGTGTAGGCGTGCTGTCTAGGCAAATCCGGACGGCTTAGCTGAGGCGTGATGACGAGGTCCCATGTGGACTGAAGTGGTTGATCCCATGCTTCCAAGAAAAGCCTCTAAGCTTCAGTTGGATAGTGACCGTACCGCAAACCGACACAGGTGGGCAGGGTGAGAATCCTAAGGCGCTTGAGAGAACTCTGGAGAAGGAACTCGGCAAATTGACACCGTAACTTCGGGAGAAGGTGTGCCCCGGTAGTGTGAGAGCCCTCGCGGCAGCAGCACGATGGGGTTGCAGTGAAATGGTGGCTGCGACTGTTTAACAAAAACACAGCTCTCTGCAAACACGAAAGTGGACGTATAGGGAGTGACGCCTGCCCGGTGCCGGAAGGTTAAGTGATGGGGTGCAAGCTCTTGATCGAAGCCCCGGTAAACGGCGGCCGTAACTATAACGGTCCTAAGGTAGCGAAATTCCTTGTCGGGTAAGTTCCGACCCGCACGAATGGCGTAACGATGGCCACACTGTCTCCTCCAGAGACTCAGCGAAATTGAAGTGTTTGTGAAGATGCAATCTCCCCGCGGCTAGACGGAAAGACCCCATGAACCTTTACTGCAGCTTTGCATTGGACTTTGACGGGACATGTGTAGGATAGGTGGGAGGCTGTGAAGCGGGAACGCCAGTTCTCGTGGAGCCAACCTTGAAATACCACCCTTGTGTCGTTGAGGTTCTAACCTAGGCCCCTTATCGGGGTCGGGGACCGTGCATGGTAGGCAGTTTGACTGGGGCGGTCTCCTCCCAAAAGGTAACGGAGGAGCACGAAGGTTGGCTAGACACGGTCGGAAATCGTGTTGATAGTGCAAGGGCATAAGCCAGCTTAACTGCGAGACCCACAAGTCGAGCAGATGCGAAAGCAGGTCCTAGTGATCCGGTGGTTCTGTATGGAAGGGCCATCGCTCAACGGATAAAAGGTACTCTGGGGATAACAGGCTGATTCCGCCCAAGAGTTCACATCGACGGCGGAGTTTGGCACCTCGATGTCGGCTCATCTCATCCTGGGGCTGTAGCCGGTCCCAAGGGTATGGCTGTTCGCCATTTAAAGAGGTACGTGAGCTGGGTTCAAAACGTCGTGAGACAGTTTGGTCCCTATCTGCCGTGGGCGCTGGAGATTTGACGGGGGCTGCTCCTAGTACGAGAGGACCGGAGTGGACGCACCTCTGGTGTACCGGTTATCACGCCAGTGGTATCGCCGGGTAGCTAAGTGCGGAAGAGATAAACGCTGAAAGCATCTAAGCGTGAAACTCGCCTGAAGATGAGATCTCCCGGGGCCTTGAGCCCCTTGAAGGGTCGTCGAAGACCACGACGTTGATAGGCTGGGTGTGGAAGCGCAGCAATGCGTTAAGCTAACCAGTACTAATTGCCCGTAAGGCTTGACCCTATAACCTTGAATGCCTCAAGGGCAATCATGCCCAGGTAAAAACTTCTTCTTCCGCATTGCCTGAACCACCGTTCAGACCCAACTCAGGATCGTTGACCCAGTCAGCATCCAACCAGTTATGTCTGGCGACCATAGCGGGGCGGTCCCACCCCTTCCCTTCCCGAACAGGACCGTGAAACGCCCCAGCGCCAATGATAGTGAGCCCCGCGCTCGCGAAAGTAGGTCATCGCCAGACTCCCCACTCCAAAAAAGCCCACCCCAATAAGGTGGGCTTTTTGTTTGAAAAATCCGTGTTTAGGGACTGATGGCAGTCACATCGGCATGGAATCTACCGGCTTCCATGGTCACCTCCACATCCTGGCCTACGGCAAGGCGAGCAGCTTCCCTGATGACACTCCCATTGGTGTCACGAACGATGCAGTAGCCACGAGCCAGAATTGCTGTTGGACTGAGGTGATGGAGGTCGCTTTGCAGCCCGAGTGCCTGTTCCTTTTGTTTGCTGATTCGGTTCAACATACCGGCCCGTAATTGATCAAGGACCTTGGTGACCTGCTGCTTCTCCCTTGCAACCGCCGGACGCGAATAACTCATACGTGCCAGGACCGCATTCAACCGATCTAGCTGACGTGAGCAGTTGCTTGAAAACACGTAGCCAATGCGGCTGACCCAATGGTCAAGTGTCATCCGCTGCATGACGAGTTGTTGCCTGGGGTGTCGGAGACGACGCAGGATGCCGTCAAACCGCTGGGCATACGTATTTAGGTTCCTTCTGAAGGCTTGTGCAAGTCGAGAAGCCAATCGCTCGATTTCAAAGCGAATTTCTGTCTGATCAGGGGTGATGATCTGCGCAGCGGCTGTCGGTGTAGCTGCCCTGTGGTCTGCAACGAAGTCCGCGATACTGAAATCCGTTTCATGTCCAATTCCCGAAATAAGCGGCAGTTCACAAGCCGCGATGGCTCTGGCAACAATTTCCTCGTTAAACGCCCAAAGGTCTTCCAGGCTCCCTCCACCCCTAACTAGGAGCAGGGCGTCGTTATCCTGTCTTCTGGAAGCCAGCATGATCGTTGCCGCTATCTCGCTGGCGGCCCCTTCACCCTGCACTCTGGTTGGGTAGATTGAAGCCGATGCCATGGGCCAGCGCCGTCTAAGCGTGCTCAGTACATCATGTAAAGCCGCCGCCTGGGGTGAAGTGATGATGCCGATCCGTTTGGGAAAAGAGGGCACCGGCCGTTTGTTGGCAAGCGCGAAGAGTCCCTCATTTTCCAGTTTGTCCTTCAAGAGCAGGAAGGCTTCAAACAGGGTGCCGCTACCAGCGTGGCGCATGGCCTCAACGATCAACTGAAATTCGCCTCGTGCCTCATACAGGGTGGCTTGCACCCGCATCTCGACATGTTCTCCATCTTTGGGTTGCAAATCCACGAACTGATTACGCCCTTTGAACATGGCACAGCGCACGCTTGCCTGGCTGTCCTTGAGCGTGAAATACCAGTGCCCCGAGTTGGCCCGACTGAAATTGGATATTTCGCCACCGACCCAACAGGAAGGGAGCGCCTTTTCCAATGCAATGCGCGCTAAACGGTTAAGTTCACTGACGGAGATTACGGGGATGTCTTGCGAGGTCATGAGGTGACGTGTTCACGATAGTTAAGAGCGTTCTGCAGATGCATGCAATGACTTGTTGGTAGATGTCAATGCCAAGTTATATCCACAGTCACAATTACTTCATCAGAAAAGTCGGATATCTATATGATGCTATTGAATGTATTTGCAAATCGTTGATTATTGAGGCAGTGCAACATGCAATATAGTGAACTAATGCTACTGAATAGTCTGATATCGCAATGTTGGAGCACCTATACTCGAATTGTTCACAGACTTCTCCACAGTATCTGAAGATTATCGAAATGCATGAATCGCTCAATCGGGTCGGTATGGAACGTCATGACAAGACATGGAAACGTGGGACAGGAAAGTTTATGCGACCCTTGATTTAGTGGTATGTTTTACCTTTTCCGCACGGCGGCCTTGGCCGCCGTCTTGTTTTAAATTGTCCCGGTTGGAATTGTAATGTCCGAATATCTGATGCACACCTATGCCCGGCAGCCTATCGCCTTTGTCAGAGGCGAAGGGGTCTGGCTCTTCGACGAGTATGGCGAGAAATATCTTGATGCCTTGGCCGGCGTGGCTGTCAACGGCCTTGGCCATGGGCATCCCACGCTCGCCAAGGCTCTGTGTGAACAAGCGGCACGATTGATTCATACATCGAACATCTATCGCATCCTGGAACAGGAGCAGCTGGCGGAGCGGTTGTGCCAATTGTCCGGACTGGATCGGGCTTTCTTCTGCAACTCCGGCGCGGAAGCCAATGAGGCGGCCATCAAGATCGCCCGCTTGTACGGTCATAACAAAGGGATCGAGAACCCGGCCATCGTCGTCATGGAAAAGAGCTTCCACGGCCGCACCATGGCAACCCTGTCGGCCACCGGCAACCGCAAGGCCCAGGCCGGATTCGAACCGCTGGTGAAAGGCTTCGTGCGGGTCCCATTTGCCGATGCGGATGCGGTGGCCAAACTGTCCGAACACGACAACAATATCGTTGCCGTTTTGGTGGAACCATTCCAAGGTGAGGCCGGCGTCAATGTGCCCGAGGCGGGCTATTTGAGAAAACTCCGCGATATCTGCGACAGCAATGGCTGGCTGCTGATGCTGGATGAGGTGCAGACCGGCATCGGTCGTACCGGCAAATGGTTCGCCTTCCAACATTCCGACATCCTGCCGGATGTGATGACCCTGGCGAAGGGGCTGGGCTCCGGTGTTCCCGTGGGGGCGTGTCTGGCTCGCGGCGTCGCTGCCGAGACATTCACGCCTGGCAAGCACGGTTCCACCTTCGGCGGGGGTCCGCTGGCATGCGTGGCGGCCTTGACCACGCTGGAAACCATGGCGAGTGATGGACTCCTCAAGAATGCAGAGGAGATCGGCAGTTTCATCCGGGCGGATTTATCAGAGCGGCTTGCCGGATTACCCGGCGTCAAGGAGATTCGCGGCCAGGGACTCATGATCGGCATCGAACTGGATCGTCCCTGTACCGATCTGGTGAGACAGGGTCTGGCGGAGAAGATGTTGATCAACGTTACCAACGACACGGTGGTGCGTCTGTTGCCCCCGCTGGTCATCAAACCTGAAGAGGCTGCGCTGTTGACCGAGAAACTGGCCGGTCTGATCCGTGCCTTCCTGGCCTGAGGAGGCTTGCTATGGCTCCCGCGCTAAAGCATTTTTTACAGTTCAGAGATCTCTCCCGTAGCGAGTTGGACTATCTGTTCGATCGCACCCGAGTCATCAAGGAACGGTTCAAGCATTACCAGCCCTATCACCCTTTGCTCGATCGCACCCTGGTGATGATCTTCGAGAAGAATTCCACCCGCACCCGACTGTCCTTCGAGGCGGGCATGCATCAACTCGGCGGCGCCGCCATCTATCTGAATACCCGCGACACCCAGCTTGGCCGCGGCGAACCGGTGGAAGACGCGGCCGAAGTGATCTCCCGCATGGTGGACATCGTCATGATCCGCACCTTCGAGCAGGACATCATCGAACGTTTTGCCGTCCACTCGCGGGTGCCGGTGATCAACGGCCTCACCAACGAATACCATCCCTGCCAGATACTGGCCGATATCTACACCTTCATCGAGCATCGGGGTCCGATCCAGGGCAAGACGGTGGCCTGGGTGGGGGATTCCAACAATGTCTGCAATACCTGGCTGCAGGCTGCCGAGGTGTTCGGTTTCAACGTCCACGTCTCCACGCCGCCGGGGTACGAGGTGGAACCGGAACGCGCCGGCCTTTACGGCACCGACCACTACGAGGAATTCGCCGATCCCATGGAGGCCTGCCGGGGAGCCGACCTTGTGACCACCGACGTCTGGACCAGCATGGGATTCGAGTCCGAAAACGCGGAACGGCGCAAGGCCTTCGCCGATTGGCAGGTGGACGGCGAGATGATGAAAGTGGCCGCCAAGGATGCCTTGTTCATGCACTGCCTGCCCGCCCATCGGGGTGAGGAGGTGACTGCCGAGGTTATCGACGGGCCCCAATCGGTGGTCTGGGACGAGGCGGAAAACCGCCTGCACGCTCAAAAGGCCTTGCTGGAGTTCCTGCTGCTGGGGCGTATCTCCAGCTGAACTTTCTTGGCATTTTCGGATGGCCATATCATGAACATCGCCTATTTCAAGGATCGGGATGCCCTGTATTTCGAGCTGTCCCCCGAGGATCCGGCCCATGCCTGGGAGGCCCAGGCGGGCATCGTCATCAATCTGAGCGCGGACGGCCGCGTGGTGGGCATCGAGATCGAACATGCCAGCCAGCAGGCGGACCTCTCCATGTTGCGGGTAGGAAATTTCCCCGGCGAGGTGGTCGCCGTGGACGGCAGTGCACATTGAAGGAAACAACATGAGCGCGGTAAAGAAAGTGGTGCTCGCCTATTCCGGCGGGCTGGATACCTCGGTGATCCTGAAGTGGCTTCAGGACACCTACCAATGCGAGGTGGTGACCTTCACCGCCGACCTGGGCCAGGGCGAGGAGCTGGAGCCGGCACGGGCCAAGGCCCTTCAGTTCGGCATCAAGCCGGAGCAGATCTTCATCGACGACCTGCGCGAGGAGTTCGTGCGGGACTTCGTATTCCCCATGTTCCGGGCCAATACCGTCTATGAAGGCGAATACCTGCTGGGCACCTCCATCGCACGGCCGCTGATCGCAAAGCGCCTGATCGAGATCGTCAATCAGACCGGCGCCGACGCCATCTGCCACGGTGCCACCGGCAAGGGCAATGACCAGGTGCGCTTCGAGTTGGGGGCCTATGCTCTGAAGCCGGATATCAGGGTCATCGCGCCCTGGCGCGAGTGGGACCTGCTGTCCCGCGAGAAGCTCCTGGCCTATGCCGCGCAGCACGGCATCCCGGTCGAGATGAAGCACAAGGCCGGCGGCTCCCCCTATTCAATGGATGCCAACCTGCTGCACATCAGCTATGAAGGCCGCCATCTGGAAGACCCCAATGCCGAGGCCGAGGAAGATATGTGGCGTTGGACCGTGTCGCCCGAGAAAGCGCCGGACAAGGCCGAGTACGTCACCCTGGATTACTTGAAGGGCGACGTGGTGGCCATCAACGGTCAGGTCATGAAGGCGCACGAGGTGCTGGCCAAGCTCAACCAACTCGGCGGCAAGCACGGCATTGGCCGTCTTGATCTGGTTGAGAACCGCTACGTCGGCATGAAATCGCGCGGCTGCTACGAGACACCCGGCGGCACCATCCTGCTCAAGGCCCACCGTGCCATCGAGTCCATCACTCTGGACCGAGAGGTTGCCCATCTCAAGGACGACCTGATGCCGCGTTATGCCTCGCTGATCTACAACGGCTATTGGTGGGCGCCTGAGCGCAAGGCTCTGCAGGTGCTCATCGACCATACCCAGCAACACGTCAACGGCACGGTACGGCTCAAGCTCTACAAGGGCAATGTCCTCGTTTCCGGCCGTGATTCTCAAACCGATTCCCTGTTCGATTCCTCCATCGCCACCTTCGAGGACGATGCCGGCGCCTACGACCAGAAGGACGCCGGCGGCTTCATCAAGCTCAACGCGTTGCGCATGCGCATCGCTGCGAAACTGGAAGCCGCCAAGCCCGGCGCCGGAAGGAAGTGACCATGTCAGAAGACTCCACACCCCAGTTCGACAACGTCAGCGTCGTCAAACAGGCCAACGTCTACTTCGACGGCAAGTGCGTCTCCCATAGCGTCATCCTCCCTGATGGCACGAAGAAGAGCGTGGGGGTGATCCTGCCCGCTACCCTGACCTTCAATACCGGCGTGCCGGAAACCATGGAATGCGTGGCCGGCCGTTGCCGGGTACGCCTGAAGGGAGAGAGCGAGTGGAGCCATTACGGACCGGGAGAGTCCTTCAGCGTATCCGGAAATTCCAGCTTCGACATCGAGGCCCTGGAGCCCTACCACTACGTATGCCACTTCGGTTGATCTGTAGGTAGCTGTGCAGTCTACTAAGACCGTGTGAGGTGGTTTCGACCTATCCTCACGGGTTCATCAGCAATTGCAACAAACCCACCTGCCTGCTGCCCTGGATAGCAATCACCAGGCGCCGGGCCCGGGCGATGGCCAGCAGATCGGCCAAGGCCACATCGAACTCATCGTTCACGACCAGATAATCGAACTCCAGTGCATGGGAGATATCCTCCCGGGCCGCGGCCATGCGTTTGGCGATCACCTCGGCGCTGTCCGTGCCGCGCCCTTCCAGGCGGAACCTCAATGCCTCCAGCGAGGGCGGAAGGATGAAGATGGATACCGCTTCGGGCATCAGCCTTCGTACCTGTGCGGCGCCCTGCCAGTCGATCTCCAGCAGGATGTCACGTCCCGAGGCCATTTCCGCTTCGATCCAGGGCTGGGATGTGCCGTAGTAGTTGCCGTATACCTCGGCGCTTTCCAGGAATTCCCCCCGCCCCAGTCGTTCTTGGAACGCTGCCATGCCGATGAAATGGTAGTGCACCCCGTCCACCTCGCCGGGACGGGGTGGACGGGTTGTGTAGGAAACCGAGAGGCGGATCGCCGGGTCCTTTTCCAGCAAGGCCGTCACCAGACTGGATTTGCCGGCCCCGGAAGGGGCGGAGACGATGAAAAGATTGCCGGACATCCCGGGCCTCCTATTCGATGTTCTGGATCTGCTCGCGCATCTGGTCGATCAATACTTTTAGTTCCACCGAAGTCTGGGTGAGTTCCAGGGATACGGACTTGGAACCCAGGGTGTTGGATTCCCGGTTGAGTTCCTGCATGAGAAAGTCCAGGCGCTTGCCGGTGGCGCCGCCGGCGTTGAGCGCCCGGGTGACTTCGTCGAGATGGGTCACGAGACGGTCCATTTCCTCGTCCACGTCGATCTTCTGCGCGAACAGGGCGACTTCCTGGTGGATGCGATCCGGCTCCGGATTGGGCAGAAGTTCTTCCAGGCGCTTGCGCAGTTTGTCCTGGTAGGCGGCAACGATCTCGGGTGTTTTCGGGCGGATGCGGGACACGTGGTCTCGAATGGCGGCCACCCGGTCCAGGATCACGGCTTTCAGCTTTTCGCCTTCCCGGGCGCGGCTGGCATTGAATTGGCCCAGCGCGTTGACCAGCAGGGTCATGGTTGCGGCCTGCAGGGTCTCCGCGACCGGCGCGGTATCCCCGAGGACGCCGGGCCAGCGCAGGATTTCCCCCATGGTCAGGGGCCGGGCCAGTGGGAAGGCGGCCTGGGCCGAGTCCGACAGGGTCCGCAACTGATCAAGCAAGGCGCTGTTCAGGCCGGCGGGAAGGGCGGCATCCGCGCGCGGGGAGAAATTTACCCGGCATTCCATCTTGCCGCGCTTGACCTGGTTGCCGATGCGCTCCCGCATCTGGGGCTCCAGTGCGCGGAAGTCCTCGCCCATGCGGAACGAGAGTTCCAGGAAGCGGGAGTTGACCGCGCGCAATTCCAGTGAGATCTGGCCGCTTGGCAGGTCCGCGGTTTCCACCGCATAGCCGGTCATGCTGCGCAGGGTTTCCTTGTTGGAACGGGTTTCCTGTTTAGTTTCCTTCATGGTGGGCACGTTCTTGGTTATCCTAGGGCGATTATTACAAGCCGGCCCATCTTAACCCGACCCGTCACCCCATGGCCGCTCAATCAACCGACCCCCTGGCCCACGGCTACCACCTGGGCGAATACGTGATCGATCGCAAGATCGGAGGCGGCGGTTTTTCGTTGGTGTATCTGGCCTTCAACATGGATGGCCAGCCGGTGGCGGTCAAGGAGTATCTCCCGGGCGGGGTGGTAAAGCGGAATGAGTTGGGCACTGTGCTGCCCCTGTCCCAGGAAAAGGAGGCCTCGTTCCGCTATGGCATGAAATGCTTCTTCGAGGAAGGTCGCGCGCTCGCCAGCGTGCGCCACCCCAACGTGGTGCGCGTCGTGAACTTCTTCCGCGCCAATGACACGGTCTACATGGTGATGAAGTACGAGCAGGGGAAGACCCTGCAAAGGCACATCACCACTTTGCAGGAACCCATGCGCGAGAGCTTCATCCGCAGCGTCTTCATCCAGCTCCTGAACGGGTTGCGCGAGGTCCATGCGCGCAAGATACTGCATCTCGACATCAAGCCTTCCAACATTTACATACGGGCTGACGGCAGCCCGGTCCTGATCGATTTCGGCGCCGCTCGCCAGGCCTTGACCCATGACTTCCAGCTGTCCAACTCCATGTATACCCCGGGTTTTGCCGCCCCGGAACAAAGCAACGAACGCGACCGGCTCGGACCCTGGACGGATATCTACAGCGTCGGCGCTACCCTGTATGCCTGTATCGCCAAAGGACCGCCGCCGCCCGCCACGGAAAGGCAGGAGAAAGACAAGTTGGTGCCCGCATCCAAATCCCATGCCGGCCTCTACTCCAGGGAATTGCTGGAGCTGATCGATGCCATGCTCAGGCTCAATTACATGGAACGCCCGCAAAGCGTTTTTGCGGTCCAGAAACGGTTGATCGCCATGGCCAAGGTGGCGCGTGAACAAAAAACCACCCTGCTGGCTTTGATCAAGAATCGCTTGTCGAGAACTCTATGAAGTACGTCGTCTACCAGGCAAGCCGGCGTGGCGGCCGTCCCTACAACGAAGACCGGGTGGCCTATGCCTATACCCCCGAGGCCCTGATCATGGTGCTGGCGGACGGCATGGGAGGGCACAAGCAGGGAGAGGTCGCTTCCCAGCTCACCGCCCAGGTGATCACTGGGTTGTTCCAGTCCCGGGCAAAGCCCTTCCTGGAAGACATGCCCGGTTTTCTGCTGGATGGAGTCTATGCAGCCCATGACGCCATCAACGAGTATGCCTTGAAGAAACGCATGCAAGATCCCCCGCGTACCACCTGCGTGGTTTGTGTGGTGCAGAGGGGCATGGCCTGCTGGGCCCACGTCGGGGATTCCCGCCTTTATCATTTCAATCGCCGGGGCCTGCTGCAGCGTACCCGCGATCACTCGGCAGTACAGCAACTGGTGGACGATGGGCTGATCCGCGAAGAGGATGTCAAGCTCCACCCGGATCGCAACAAACTTTACAACTCGGTGGGAGGCTACACCCTGCCTGATATCGAATTGGAACAACCGGTACGACTGCAGGAAGGCGACGTCCTGTTTTTATGCACCGACGGGGTCTGGCCGGAATTGTCGCCGGCGGAAATGCTGTCCACCCTGCGCGCCTATCCGTTGGAACGTGCGGTAAAACACATGATGGACCATGCCGAATTCCGTGCAGGTCTGCATGGAGACAACCTTTCAGTGGTGGCCATGCGCTACGGCGAGGAGCACTTCAAGAACGAAGACCTGGTGCCGGATGAGGACATGGGCCTGGACGGATTCACCACCCAACTCAGGCATTTGACCGACCAGGAGCGCGTCGAAGCGCCCAGCAAGCAGACAGAGCTGGACCAGGCGGTGGCGGAGATCAGGTTGGCCATTGAGAAATACGGTTTGAAATCATAAGGTAGAAACATGAGCACTGTGCAACGCCCATCCGGGCGCCAGGCGGACCAGTTGCGCGCCGTCCGCATCACCCGTCGCTACACCAAGCACGCCGAAGGCAGCGTATTGGTGGAGTGCGGCGATACCAAGGTGCTGTGCACCGCCAGCGTCCTGGAAAAGGTGCCGTTCCACGTCAAGGGCACGGGGGCCGGTTGGCTCACCGCGGAATACGGCATGCTGCCCCGGGCCACCCACACCCGGGGGGACCGGGAGGCCGCCCGGGGCAAGCAAAGCGGCCGCACCCAGGAGATCCAGCGCCTGATCGGCCGCAGCCTGCGGGCCGCCGTGGACCTGGAAAAACTCGGCGAACGCACCATCCACGTGGATTGCGATGTGCTCCAGGCCGATGGCGGCACCCGCACCGCCAGCATCACCGGTGCCTGGGTGGCGGTCCACGACGCGGTCGAATGGCTGGTGCGGGAGGGCAAGCTGCCCGCCAACGTGGTGCGGGATCACGTCGCCGCCGTCTCGGTCGGCATCTGGCAGGGAAGCCCGGTACTGGACCTGGACTACGCCGAGGACGTGGCCTGTGATACCGACATGAACGTGGTCATGCTGGGCAATGACAGTCTGATCGAGGTGCAGGGCACGGCGGAAGGCGTGGCCTTCAGCCGGGACGAGTTGAACCGACTCCTGGACTTGGCCCAGAAAGGCATTCGCGAATTGATGGCGGCCCAGCGCGCGGCCCTGGCATCGGAAGGGGAGCGGAAATGAGCAAGGTGGTGATCGCCTCGAACAACGCCGGCAAGCTGAAAGAGATCGCCCGCATCCTGGAGCCCCTGGGCCTGGAGGCTGCTCCCCAGGCAGCCTATGGCGTGCCGGAATGTCCCGAGCCCCACGTCACCTTCGTCGAGAACTGCATCGCCAAGGCGCGCCATGCCGCCGCCCATACCGGCCTGCCCGCCCTGGCGGACGATTCCGGGATCTGCGTGGATGCCCTGAACGGTGCCCCCGGCGTCTATTCCGCCCGCTACGCCGGGGAGCCCAAGTCCGACGAGCGCAACAACCAGAAGCTGATCGCATCCCTGAAAGGCCAGTCCAACCGCAAGGCCCATTATTACTGCGTCATGGTGTTCGTGCGTTATCCCGACGATCCCCAGCCCCTGATCGCCGAAGGCAGCTGGCATGGCGAGATCATCGACGAGCCGCGCGGAACCGGCGGATTCGGTTATGACCCCTATTTCCTGGTGCCCCGGTTCGGCCGCACCGGCGCCGAACTCACAATGGAAGAAAAAAACGGAGTCAGCCACCGCGGCCAGGCACTGCGGTCCCTGGCGGAGAAGTTGCGCGGGGTTTCACACGACGAAGTTGTTCCCTAGCAGTTCCAGTTTGCCCATCAGTTCGCCGGCGCGTTTCTCGCTCGGCTTCAGCCGGCTCGCGGTTTCGATGCAATCCTGGGCCTCCTGGGCCAGGACCAGGTCGCGGCCGTGCTGGTCCATCCAGGCGATCAACAGATAGGCGTGGTTGAGCAGTAGGCGCGGGTTGTTGGGCATGCGGGTGCGCGCCTCCCGGGTAAGCTCGATGGCCTGATCGAGACGGCCGGCGCGGGCCAGCCGAACCCCCTGGTCCATGATGTCCGAGGCGGCCCGGGTCGCCTCGCTCACCAGGGCGCGGCCCTCCTCGGCAAGGCCGGCCCGGGCATAGACGGCCCGGGTCCGTTCCAGATATTCCGGGTGTTCGTGGTTGTTGCTGACCACGCCGGCCAACAGGGTGGCCGCCGTGTCCTTGTCTCCCAGGTCGATCATCGGCGGGGCAAGGTCGAACACCGCCTCCGGCGGCAGATTGCGGGCCTCGCGCTTGAGGGGCATGGACAAGTCGATCACCAGCTTTTTCGCCTGGTCCCGTTCCCCGAATTGAAACCGTACCGGGATCTCCATGGCTTGTGACAACAGCAGCGAGGTAGGGTTGTCGTACATGTCGCTGGCCAGGCTGAACAAGACCCGCAGGGCTTCGTCGCGTTTGCCCAGGGCCAGGGAGACACGGTTCAGCCATAGATAGGGGTCCGCGGCAAGCTGCGGTGTGCCGCGGGCGAATTCGATGTTGTGGAGGAAGGCCCGCTCGGCCGTGGCGAGGTCGCCGCGCTTATAGGCGATTTCGCCCAGCAGGCCCTGGCGCAGCGCCGACCTGGGCGAGGTGGCCAGGGCACGGGTGAGAACGGCCTGGGCCGATTCCAGGTCGCCCATCCGGTCCAGGGTATGGGCCAGCAGGTCATAGGCCTCCAGGAATACCCGGTTGTTGCTGGTGATGACTTCCAGTTCCTGGCGCGCTTGCTGGAAGGCGCCTTCGTGGAAATGCATTTTGGCCAGCCCGAGATGGGCCCAAGGCAATTCCCGCTGTTCCAGGGCCTCCTGGTAGATGTGCCTGGCGGTGTCGTAGTCGCTGGTCTGCAAGGCCAGTTCGGCGCGTAGCCGCTTCAATTCCCAGGCATGGGGCGGCGGTACTTGTTCCAGCAGGTCCTCGGTCATGCGCAGGGCCTTGAGGTATTCCCGGCCCTGCATGGCCTGGACCACGGGGGCCAGTAGCGCCTTCCTGGCCATCTGGCGGGTGAGGCGGGTGTAGAGCAGGGACTCGGTGATGGGCTTGATCAGATAATCGTCCGGGCGGGACTCCATGGTGCCGGTGATCATGTCCGCGGTCTTTTCCGCGCTGATCATGATCCATGCCGCATGGGGGGCGAGGTACTGCAGATGCCGTGCCTGCTCGAGCACTTGCAGCCCGTTCTGGCCGGGGCCCAGGTGCAGGTCGCAGATCACGGCGTCGTAGCGGTTGCGTTCCAGTTGGCTGAGCGCCATTACGCCGCTGGCCGCGAAGTCGACCTGGCCGGCGCCGGAGCGGGCCAGGATGTCGCGCAAAATACCGCGCATGGCTTCGTAGTCATCGACGACCAGGAACCGCTTGCCGGACAGGTCTGGGGGCGGTGGGGAATAGTGTCGTGCACCGGTGGCCATGGCTCAGGGCAATTCCAGGATGAAGCAGCTTCCGCCCAGGCACCCGCCATTTTCCAGGCGGACCTCGCCTGAGCGCCCGCCGACTCCATGGAGACGGGCAACCACCTTGGCGAAGTAAAGGCCCAGTCCGGTGCTGCCTTGGGCGAAATGCACGGCGCGATCCATGGCGCTATCCAGTTGCAGCAGGGCGGGAGGGTAGCCGGGTCCGTCGTCCTCCACCCGGATCGCGATGCCTTTGTCCCGGGGCTGCAAAGTCAGCAGGACCCGCCCCTTGCCATAACGCAGGGCGTTGTGCAGGGCCTGGACCACCACGCCGCATATCAGTTCGTAATCGAACCAGCCGTAGAGATTCGCTTCGCAGCGGCTCTCCAGGCCGATACCTTTGGATTGCGCCAACTGCGCCACCTGGTTCAGGGCATCCTGGGCCAGTTCGGAGAGCAGGTGATCCTGGGGATCGAACGGATAGAATGCCTGTTCGATTTTGTGCAAAGCCAGGAGCTGGATCAGATGGTCGCTGACGCGTTGGGCCTCGTACAGGGCCTGGGTGGTCTTTTCCCTGGCCGGGGAGTCCTGTTCCGGCAGGCTGGACAGGGCATCCGTCATAAACGCGGTCATGACGCCGAGGGAGTTCTTCATGTCATGGATGGAGGAGAGCAGAAAGGTGGTGATGTCCAGCTTGGGGACGTCTTCGCTCATGGAGCAGGTTTCCGTTGATTGACCCGGCAAATTATAGGGCCATGTCTTCCCGGGTCATGATGGCAAACGGCATATTGCAGTCACCGCCCCCCCTAGGCCTGTATATCCACATCCCCTGGTGCGTCCGCAAGTGTCCCTATTGCGATTTCAATTCCCATGCCGTGCGCGATGCCGTGCCGGAGGATGCGTATCTGGCCGCTCTCGAGCGGGACCTGGAATCGGCGCTGCCTTCGGCGTGGGGACGGGAGGTGACCAGCATCTTCATCGGCGGTGGCACCCCCAGCCTGTTTTCCGCCCGGGGCATCGACCGCCTGCTGGTGATGGTGCGCACCCTTCTGCGCGTGTCGCCCCTGGCCGAGATCACCCTGGAGGCCAATCCCGGCACATTCGAGGCGGAAAGGTTCCGGGGTTTTCGGGATGCGGGCGTCAACCGGCTGTCCCTGGGTGTCCAGAGCTTCAACCCCGAACACCTGCGCGCCTTGGGCCGCATCCATGACGATCGCGAAGCACGCGTGGCGGCGGATCAGGCCCTGGAGCTGTTCGAGGCGGTGAACCTGGACCTGATGTATGCCCTGCCGGGTCAGACCCTGGACCAGGCGCGGCGGGACCTGGAGACGGCCATCACCATCGGCCCGCACCATCTCTCCGCCTATCATCTGACCCTGGAGCCCAACACCCCCTTTGCCGCCGCCCCCCCCGCGTTGCCGGACGACGACCTGGCCGCCGACATGCAGGACATGGTGGAGCAGACCCTGGCGTTGGCGGGGTACCGGCAGTACGAAACCTCCGCCTTCGCCCGGGACGACCACCGCTGCCGACATAACCTCAACTACTGGAGTTTCGGCGACTATCTAGGCATCGGCGCCGGTGCCCACGGCAAGCTGTCGTTCCAAGACCATATCGAACGCCAGGTCCGGGTCAAGCATCCCAAGGCTTACATGGTGGCCCTGGCGGGCGCCGAGACGGGGCGGCAGATCGCCGAGACCCGGCTGTTGAGCCGGGCCGACCGGATCTTCGAATTCATGATGAATGCCTTGCGCCTGTCCGAGGGGTTCGAACTGGATCTGTTCCAGGCCCGGACCGGCCTGTCCCAGTCAACGCTCGCGTCCGGGTTGGAGGCGGGCTGTCGGCGCGGCCTGCTGGAGCGGGACCTGCATCGGGTCTGGCCCACCCGGCAGGGTCGGCGTTTCCTGAACGACCTGCTGCAGATTTTCCTGACTGACTAAGCCTGGTTGGCTTCAGGCGGCGGCCAGTATGGTCCGGCGCTTTTCCACCATGTCCTGGATGATGGCGCCGCAGATCACCTCCAGGGCCAGCTTGAGTTCGCCCCCCGGGGCGACCATGGTGGTGCTGCGTGTCATGAAGGAACCGGGGATGCGCTGCAAAAGGTCGATGAAGTCGTGGCGTTCCCGATCCCGGAAGTGGATCACCAGGAAGGATTCATCCGGGTTGGGCACATCCCGGGCCACGAAAGGGTTGGAGGTGTCCACCAGGGGCATGCGCTGGATGTTGATGTCGGTGAGACCGAACTGGGGCACGATGTAATGGATGTAGTCGTCCATGCGGCGCAGGATGGTCTCCACGGATTCTTCCGGCGTGCAGTAGGCCTTGTCGCAATCCCGGTGGACCTTCTGGATCCATTCCAGGTTGATGGCGGGCGCGACACCGATCAGGAGGTCCACGTGCTGGGCCACGTCAATGCCCTGCTGGCCGATGCGCCGGTCGATTTCGGGCGGGAAATGCCGGGGATCCACCTGGCGCCGGGTCCATGTGTGGGATACCACGCCACCGTGCTGGCCTTCGTAGAGCAGAATGTCGCTGGCCGACGGCAGGGGCCTCCAAGGCGTGAACTCCCCCGCCGTCACACCCAGGCGCTTGGCGTGCACCTCGTTGTGGGCATACTCCCGCACCACGCCGCTGCCGGTTTCTCCGTAGGTCTTGAAGAAGGTCTCCAGTTCCTGAAAATGATTGCATTCCGGCCCGAACCAGGAAATGCGCCGGCCGCTGGCGCGCGCCTCGCCCAGCAGGGCGCAGAACTGGCGGTCGGTATAGCGCCGGAAGCCGTCGCCATGAACGATGGCAGGCTTGATGGCGAGGCGTTCGAAGATGGTCTTGAAGGCATGCCGTACCGTCGACAGGCCGGCGCCGGCCATGCCGGTGACGGCGACTATGGGATGTTTCGCGGACATGAGTGGTTACCTTCCCCCAAGGTGGGATGCCAGGCCGCGATGTTAGCACCGGCCGGCGCCGGGCGGCTCAACCCGCGGCGGGTAGGGCGAAGCGGAAGGCGGCGCCGGAGCCGGAGCCACTCGCCTCTTCCAGGGCGATCTGGCTGTCGTGCAGGTTGAGGATGCGTTTGACGATGAGCAGCCCCAGGCCGCCGGAACTGCGGCCGGTGCCGTCCCGGATCGGCGAGGGACGTTCGAACAGGTGTCCGCGCAAGTCCCGGGGGATACCGGTGCCGCTATCCACCACCCGCACCCGGACCGCGCCCGGGTCGGGGCTGAGTTCCACCCTGACGCTGCCGCCCCCCGGGGTATGGCGCAGGGCGTTGTCCAGAAGATTGGTCAGCACCCGCTCGATCATGCCCAGGTCGGCCAGCACCGGCGGCAGGTCGGCGGCAATGTCGGCGTCCAGGGTCACCTGCTTGTCACGGGCCGCCAACTCGAATTTCTGCAGCACGTCCTGCACCAGTTCCGGCAGGGCGAAGGACTCCTTCTGGGGTTTGACCATCTCGCATTCCAGCTTGGCCAGTTCGAACAGTTCCTGGGCCAGGCGGCTGACCTTGCGGCTCTGGCGCAACGCCACGTCCAGGTAACGGGCCCGATCGGCTTCCTCCAGGCCGGTTTTGTATGTCAGGGTTTCCAGATAGCCCTGCAAGGAGGTGAGGGGGGTGCGCAGGTCATGGGAGATGTTGGCCACCATTTCCCGACGCAGTTGGTCCTGACGCCGCAATTCCCGCATCTGCCCCGCGATGCGGCCGGCCATGTGGCGGAAGGCATGGTGCAGTTGGCCGATTTCATCCTCGCCGGCGGGTACGGATGTCTCGGTTGCCTCGACCTGGAAGTCATGGGTCTCGAGGGACTTCACCTCGCCGGTGAGCCTGCGCAGCCGCCGGGTGATCAGGGCGAAGGCGGCCAATCCCGCCACCAGGGTCAACAGAACCAGCCCCGCCATGAGCCATGCGCCGGTGGTGAAGGCCCGGCTGGCCCAGACGTTGGCGGCGATCCGGTCGTAGTCCTCGCCCGCTAGGATCACATAGAGGTAGCCTACGGTGGCATCGCCCTGCTTGAGGGGTGCTGCGCTGAAGATCTTGCGCGCGATGGCGCTGCGGGGATCGTCGCCCTTCACCGGCAGATCGGGGTCGGCAAGGAATTCCCTGACCGGTGCCAGGTCGACCCGGTCACGCTTGATGTGGTCCGCTGGCGCCACGTGGGCATCCACATGGCCACTCCTGTCCAGCAGGTAAACCTCGATGCCGGGGTTCACCACCATGAGCATGTGAAACAGGTCGTCCACCGCCGGCCGGTTCCATTTCAGGTCGCGCACCAGATCGGTGTGGCCGGCGATGTGGTGGGCCAGATCCCTTGACAGGCGCTGCAGTACCTCCTGTTGATGGCGCGTGGTGGCATCCAGGAACAACCAGGCGGTAAAGCCGCCGCACACCAGGGTGAGGGCCGCGAACACCAGGGCCAGGCGGCCGTAGAGGGTACGCGTCACGAACCAAGCTCCGCATGGATCGGGACCGCGAATTTATAGCCGACCCCCCAGACCGTGATGATGAATGCCGGGTGGGAAGGATCCCGTTCGATCTTGCTGCGCAGCCGGTTGATATGGGTGTTGACGGTGTGTTCGTAGCCTTCGTGGCTATAGCCCCAGACCTTGTTGAGCAGGTCCAGTCGGGAAAAGGCCTGGCCCGGGTGACGGGCGAAGAAGAACAGCAGGTCGAATTCCCGCGCGGTGAGTTCAACACGGACGCCGTCGTTGTGCACCTCTCGCGCCACCGGGTCGATACTGAGACGGCCCATCTCCAACAGGCCGGATTCCAGCCGGGCGGTGCGGCCCAATGCCTCGACCCGACGGAACAGGGCCTTGACCCGGGCGATGACTTCCAGCACCGAGAAGGGCTTGGTGACGTAATCGTCAGCGCCCAGTTCCAGGCCGAGTATGCGGTGGGTCTCGGTGGACTTGGCGCTGATGATGACAATGGGGGTGTATTGGGGCATGGACCGGATCCGGCGGCATACCTCCAGGCCATTGATGCCCGGCAGCATCAGATCAAGGATCACCACGTCGATCCTTCCGGATTGGAGTTGTGCCAGACCGGTCTCCCCATCAGCAGCCAAAACCAGGTCATAGCCTTCGTCGGCCAGGTTCAGGCGGAGCAGTTCGGCGATGTCCGCATCGTCTTCCACCACCAGTATGCGTCTTGGATTATCCATTTGCGTCGCCATGCTCCTCAGCGCGGTCTTGGAGCCTAATGATCGTTCCTGAATAATGCGCGGTCTCTCCGATAGGGACTATTCAAATATATTTGAAGTTTGATCGATGCCGCCCACGGCCAATGTGTGGCACGGAGGGTCGCGCCATGGGATTCGGCGGATCTACTTGGGTCGAACCCGCCCCATGCCGATCACGATGCATAATGATGCTGCAGCCATTTTTCCCCCTGTCGCCAAGGGCCCAACGTAACCGAATCGCGCCAGATCGCCATGCCCTCGCCCCCGGATTCAAAGGCACAAACTGACGGTACCCGTTCCGTACCCGGGCATGCCATTGACCGGGTGGTGCCGGTGAACATGAGGAACGTGCTATGGCGTACCTTATGGACCGGCCTGATATTTTCGGTCGTGCTGGCGGGCATGGTGTTGGCCTATTACCGTGTCGCATTACAAAACAATCTGCGTATTCTGGAGTCCGGGCGGGATCACATCCAACATCTGGCGGCCCTGGCGGTCCAGGAGGAGATGGCGGCAGTACTGTCGGATGCGCGATACCTGTCCCGGCATAATGATCTGCTCGATTTTCTCTTCTCGGGTGGGGCTCTGGCAGGTATGAGACTGGGGGCAGAATACGTTCACTTCCTGGGACAGAAGCGGGACTATGGCCAGATTCGACTATTGTCTCTGACGGGGCGGGAACGCGTCAGGGTAGACCGCATGCCTGGGGGCGCGCGCGTCGTGCCCGCGGACAACCTGAAGGATTTCAGTCGTTCTGGTGACTTTCCGGAGATCGCAAAGCTGGGTGTGGGCGAGATCTATGTATCGCCCATGCATCTACATTTCCAGAAAGGGATCGACGAACAGGCCAATCGCCCGGTGATCCGCATTGCAACCCCGGCCCTGGGCCCTTCCGGGCAGAAACAGGGGTTCGTGGTTCTCGACTTCCGGGCTCAGAGACTGATATCCCGACTGCATGAAATTGGCGGCACATCGCTGGATATCTGGTTGGTTAACAGGGCGGGGTATTGGCTTTCGGGGTCTAACAGACAAGTGGATTTGGGTGGTATGCCCCCCCCGGGGCAGGGTATGAGCATGGCGGCCCGTTATCCCGCGGCATGGCGGCAGATCCAGCGGCAGATGTCGGGCATGGTCGAGGAAGGCGGTGTATGGTTTAGGTATCAACGTGTCTTCCCTTTGACCTGGAAGGAGCCTGACAGCGAGGAAGCGGGATTGGCAATTCCAGTGGGGCAGGAAAATTACTTCTGGACGATGGTCTTGCCGATCACGCAGCAGGACATCGCGGCCATGGATAGGCATTTGATCAAACGGCTAGGCCTCAGCTACTGCTTGATGGTGCTGTTTGCCTTTGCGGTCGCGGCCGCCTTGTCCTGGGTTTCTGCCCGCAATCGCACCCTCATGCACCTTCTTGCCACGGTGGTGGATAACGCGCCCATGCTGGTTGCCTATGTGGACAGCAATTACCGCTACCGTTTCAACAACCTGACCTACCTGAAAATTTTCGGGGTGACGCCCCGGGCGTTGTATGGCCATCGGATTCACGATGTGCTTGGAGAAAAATCCACCCAGGCATGCCTGCCGTATCTGAGGCAGGCCTTGTCCGGCCAGGCTGTCGACTTCGAAATCCGCTTGTTGGAGGCTCGCGGTGGCCCCCGAGACTTGTCCGTGACCTGCCTCCCGGACGTGAGCCCAGATGGGGTTGTGCGTGGTTATTACCTGATTGCCAACGACATCACTCAACTCAAGGAGGCCGAACGCCGGGATCGGCAACGGTTGCTGGAACTGGCTCATGTCTCGCGCCTGGCCAGCGTGGGCGAGGTCAGTACCGAGATCGCCCATCAGATCAACCAGCCCTTGGCCGCCATCGCCATGTACAGTTCCGCGGCGTTGCGCACCTTGCGTAACGGCGGCGAGGAAGCGCAGGTGCTGCAGTGGCTGGAGCAGGCCAACCTCCAGGCCCATCGGGCAGGAGAGATTATCAGGTACCTTCGGCGTTTCGCCCGCAAGGGAACGCCCCAACGGGCGCCGGTGCCTTTGAACGAGGTGGTACGGGAAGTGATCAATTTGATGCGGTTCAGCAATCAGGTGCAGGACGTGGTCATCGACCTCGACCTGGATGAGCATCTACCCATGCTTCGGGGGGACCGCATCCTGCTGGAACAGGTGGTGTACAACCTGGTGCGCAATGCTCTCGATGCGGTCATGGAACAACCCCAAACGGGGCATCTGCAGATACGCACCAGTGCCATCGAGGGGAGTGTGCGCTTCGAGTTGGCCGATAACGGGCCCGGCGTGGGCGAAGGAACGACGCTGGACATCTTCGATCCATTTGTCAGTGACAAGCCCTCGGGCATCGGGATAGGACTGGCCATCAGCCGATCCATCGTCGAGGCCCATGGCGGCACGATCGGCTATGTCAATCGTCCTGAGGGGGGGGCGGTGTTCAATTTTTCGATACCGGAGATGCATGGTGAACAGTGAATACCTGGCGAGGGTCTATGTCGTGGATGACGACGCCGCCGTGCGGGATGGGGTCTGCGCCCTGCTGGGCTCGGTCAATCTGGATGCGGTCGCTTTCGAGTCGTCGGAGGCCTTCCTGCAGATGGCCAATGCTGACATGACCGGGTGTCTGCTGGTCGATGTGCGGATGCCGGGCATGAGCGGCCTGGAGCTACAGCGGGTTCTCGGGGAACGCGGTATCGACCTGCCGATCATCATCATCACCGGTCACGCCGACGTATCCATGGCGGTGCGGGCAATGAAAGGGGGCGCCGCCGATTTCATCGAGAAGCCGTTCAACGAGCAGGACCTGCTGGATGCCATCCATACCAGCCTGGCTACCGACGCGGAAGCCTTCAAGCGGCGCTGCCAGATGAAAGAGGCCGTCGATCTTTTCCGACGCCTTACCCAACGCGAATCCGAGGTCTTGAAACTGCTGGCAGCAGGAGATCCCAGCAAGCGCATCGCGTCAAAATTGGGTATCAGCGAGCGTACTGTGGATGTTCATCGCTTCAATATCATGCACAAACTGGAAGTCCGTACCTTGGCCGAGTTGATTCAACTCGTCGCTACCCTCCCAACCTCGACTGGTTCAAATGTAGGGTAAAGAATTCTTTATTCCTACTAAATGACTCGGCAATTTTCATGTTGCCCTTGGCTGAGTAACCTACGCAACAATAAATCGGTGTCGCAGGGTCACAGCGAAGTCCAGTGAACAACCGTAGTCATAATGATCAACCAGGAGACACGGGCCATGTTTAATACAAATGCACAGGTTGCTCCAACCCACCATCCGTATCGGATTTCCAATCAATCCGCAGTAGCGATCCGGCATATGGGACGCAAGGTTGGTCTCTATCGGGTACGCAGGGTGGAAGACGGGATGATGGTTTTGTCCCATGGTGGAATTTCGTTTCCTGTTGGGACAAGACTCTTTGTTGAAGACATGCAGGGTCTTATCCATGGCGCCCCCAGAGGGTGCTTTGCCACACGGGTCGTGGCCAACGATATAAACGGACTCAGTCTGGTCTGGTAATCGACACAGCGAAAATACCAAGGGCAACTTTCACGTCTTTGTCAGCGTTTCGACAAGTCGGAATGAATTCGGCGTGGGCAGGGAGGGGGCGTTATCCGTCGATGCGGCATTTTGCATCGCCATACGGGGTGGCCGGGAAGGCTCGGCCCAAGGCGATTGGGAAGTCGAGGGGGAAGTATTATGTCAATTGACAATATGGTGCATCGGATGAGTCAAGTCTTTCCGGGCATTGGCTTGCTCCAGCTGAGGCGTTTGCAAAGAAGCTCATCCAGCCTAGGAAGTAATGATCGGATGGCCATCAAATGGCCGTTGAATCTGCCGGACGCAACTTATCGTACAGCCTGGAAACAGTGCGAGACGGACGGGAATACCAATACGGGCGCGTCTACTACCAGCACTCTCGATATTGATGCGGCATAGCGGTACTCTGTCGCAGTAACCGGTTCACTTACCTTTGGACAGATGGTGCCTGGAGAAGCCCATGTTCAAGGAATGAGCGCCTCTTGGAGCGTAGCAGTGCACTTTGGGCGCCGTTGATTGGCCCCAATCATCATTAATAATTCTGATTACCGACAAGTCTCAGCAGGCTCGCATGGTGAGCTGGTAAGGGTTTGAAAATACGGCAGACCTAAAGCAGGAGGTTTGCCATGAAGAACCGGGTGCAATTTCAACAAGGGCTGTCGTTGACCGAGTTTATGGAGCGGTACGGGACCGAGGCGAAGTGTAGGGTGGCGCTGGCGGAGCAGCGCTGGCCATCGGGTTTTGTTTGTCCGCGTTGCCGGGATGCGCGGCATTCCTGTTTCGAGCGGGGCGGGCAAGGTCTCTGGCAATGCCATCGCTGCCGCCACCAGGCCAGTGTGACCGCCGGAACGATCTTCGAGAACACCAAGTTGCCCCTGACCAAGTGGTTCATGGCCATGTTCTTCATCACCCAGTCCAAGAACAACATCTCGGCGCTGTCGCTGAAGCGCCACCTCGGCGTCAGCTACGATACAGCCTGGCTGCTTAAGCACAAGCTGATGGCCGTGATGGGCGAAGCCGAAGCCGGCCGGGAACTGGATGTGCGCGTCGAGATCGACGACGCCTACCTTGGCGGAGCCCAAGCCGGCAAGGCTGGCCGGGGTTCCGAGAACAAGGTGCCGTTCGTGGTGGCGGTGGAAACGACCGCCGATGGTCGGCCCCGTTACGTTCGCTTCGACCCGATGCCTTTCACCCACGAGCGGATCGACGCCTGGGCCAACCACGCCTTGACGCCAACGGCCCACGCCCTGTCGGACGCCTTGCCGAGTTTCTCGGTCTTGGCAAAGTCGGTCAGGACGCACGAGGCCATCGTGGTCGGTTCCGGAAGGCAGGCGGCCCAGCATCCAAAGTTCCGTTGGGTGAACACCTTGATCTCGAACTTCAAGACCGCTCTGTCGGGGACTTACCATGCCTTCCGCTTCGCCAAACACGCCAAGCGCTATTTCGCCGAGTACGCCTATCGCTTCAATCGCCGCTTCGATCTGCGTGCCATCGTCTCCAGCCTCATCCTTGACTGCGCTCGGATACCGCCACACTACGAATGCGCAATCAGAATGGCTGAGACTCATCGGTAATCAGAACAGAATTTGCAGCAGCAGGGCGCGCAGCAACTGCTCAGGCGGGATGGAGGGGCGGCCGGTGTACGAGTAGCGCTCGTCCAGGAGCTTGCTCATGCTGACGAGAATGCCGTTGACCAACACACGCAGCCGGCGCAGGGGGTGATCGGCAGGAACACGGTCTTCAAACTCACATAGCTGAACATCGCCCCTTGTTGATCTTCGATCCCGCGCGTCCTTCATCTTCATAATTAACCGTCACTTCCGGACCGAAGTCCGCCAGCTATCCCGCGTAAATCAAGGGGCGCGGCGTTTCTCACCACCCTGCTAAGCGGTAGAATCGCGGCGACATCCGCTCACCGCCCAAACAACAATGCTCCACCTCGTTCTTTGCTGGCACTTTCACCAGCCTGATTACCGCGATGCCGACGGGCGCTACCAACTGCCCTGGACCTATCTCCACGCCGTCAAGGACTACGCCGATATGGCGGCCCATCTGGAAGCGGCATCCAACCTGTGTTGCGTCGTGAATTTCGTGCCCACCCTGGTGGAGCAGCTGGACGACTACACCGCGCAGTTCCGCAGCGGGGACATCCGCGATCCACTGCTAGCGGCCCTCATCGATCCCGGCCTGGAACGACTCTCCCTACAAGCCAAGCGCCAACTCGTGGAGCAGTGTTTCAAGGTCAACGCACCCACCATGCTGGAGCCGTTTCCTGCCTATCGGCGCCTCTACACATTATGGAAAACGGTGGAGGAAAGCGGCGATGCCGCCCTGGGTTATTTTTCCGGCCAATATCTCGCCGATCTGGTGACCTGGTATCACCTGGCCTGGACCGGCGAAACGGTGCGGCGCACCCACCCCCTGCTTCTTCAGTTGATGAACAAGGGCGACAACTTCGGCCCGGAGGATCGCCGGGCGCTGTTCGACCTGTATGGCGAGGTCGTCACAGCCGTGTTGCCGCGCTATCACTCCCTGGCGGACCGGGGCCAGATCGAACTGTCCACCACGCCCCACAGCCATCCCATCCTGCCCCTGCTGCTGGACTTCCGGGCCGGTCGCGAGGCCCGGCCCGATCTGCCCCTGCCGGAGTCCCCCGCTTATCCCGGCGGCAAGGCCCGCGCCCTGGCCCATATCCAGGCGGCCATCGCCTGTCACCAGCAACATTTCGAGCATGCGCCGGCGGGTTTCTGGCCGGCAGAAGGCGGCGTCTCCGAATCCGCCGTCCGCCTGCTGTCCCACGCCGGGGTGAAATGGGCCGCCACTGGCGAAGGGGTGCTGCGCAACAGCCTGGCGTCGAGCAACCGGGACCTCTCGCAAAAGCCGGCCTGGATCACCACGCCCTACAAACTCCCGGGCACGGACACGGCCCTGTTTTTCCGCGACGACCACCTCTCCGATCTGATCGGCTTCGAATACAAGAGCTGGTTCGGGGCGGACGCCGTGCGCCACTTCATGCACGCCCTGGACGAGATGCGCCGCCATGCCCCCGGCCCTAACCCGGTGGTGAGCGTCATCCTGGACGGAGAGAATGCCTGGGAGTACTACCCCTACAACGGCTACTACTTCCTCTCAGCCCTGTTTGAGGCCCTGATGACCCACGACAGCGTCCGCGCCACCACCTTCAGCGACTACCTGAGCATCTATCCCAAGGCGGTCCGCCGCCTGCCTCACCTCACTGCGGGGAGCTGGGTGTACGGCGATTTCACCACCTGGATGGGAGACCCGGCCAAGAACCGGGGTTGGGACTGGCTGGTGGCGGCGAAACAGGCCTATGACGCGGCAATCGACACCCTGCCGGAGGAAACCGCCCGGACGGCGGAGGCCCTGTTGAAATCCTGCGAAAGCTCCGACTGGTTCTGGTGGTTCGGCGACTACAACCCGGCAGACGCGGTGGAGAGTTTCGACCGGGTCTATCGCCAGAAACTCAAACGCCTTTATGAAACCCTGGGCGCCGCTGCCCCGGCCTACCTGGACCAACCCCTCTGCAAAGGCGGGGCCGGCGCGGAGTCGGGCGGCGTCATGCGGCGCGGCAGCTGACCTTCAACCCATCGAACTCGTTGCGAGTACAGAAAATTTCTTGCCAGGACACCCCATGCCTATCGTGAATCTCCTGTTCGGCGTCCACGCCCACCAACCCGTGGGTAACTTCACCGAAGTCATGGAGGATGCCCACCAGCGCTGCTACAAGCCCTTCCTGGAAACCTTACACGGCTATCCCGAATTTCGCTTCGCGCTGCACGGTTCCGGCTGGTTGCTGGAATGGCTCATGACCCATCACCCGGAGGACATGGCCCTGCTGTTGGAAATGGCCAACCGCGGCCAGGTGGAATTTTTCGGCGCCGGCGATATGGAGCCGGTGCTGGCGGTGATTCCCCACCGGGACCGCATGAGCCAGTTGGCCGCCATGTCGGACCGGCTGGAGCAGTATTTCCTGCAGCGTCCCCAGGGTGCCTGGCTCACCGAGCGGGTGTGGGAGGCCACGGTGGTGCCCGCCCTGGCGGATTCCGGCATTCGCTACGTGATGGTGGACGACTACCATTTCCTGTGCGCCGGGGCCGAGCGCGAGCAGCTCAACGGCTACTACACCACCGAGGAGGATGGCCGCCGCCTGGACCTGTTCCCCATCTCCGAGGCCCTTCGCTACCGCCTGCCCTTCTCTCCCGCCCAGGAGGCGGTGGCCTTCATCGAGTCCATGGCCGACCAGAGCAAGCAGTCCGCCGCCATCTACTTCGACGACATCGAAAAGTTCGGCATCTGGCCCGAGACCTACACGTGGGTGTACGAAAAGGGCTGGCTCAAGGCTTTCATCGAAGGTGTGCTCGCCTCGAAGCAGATCCGGAGCGCCCACTTCCAGGACTACCACCGGGAGGCTCCCACCCGGGGCGTGGTCTACCTGCCCACCGTGTCCTACAGCGAAATGGGGGAATGGACCTTGCCTGCGCCGGCGGCCCGGCGCTACGCCGAACTGGTCCACGCCGCCCAGCACGAGGGCGTGCTGGAGCGGGACCGGCCCTTCATCCGCGGCGGCATCTGGAAGAACTTCCTGACCCGCTATCCGGAGGCCAACTGGGCCCACAAGCGCATGCTGGGCCTGTCGGCCCGCCTGGCCGGCCTGCCCGCCGACCAGATCCGCCAGGACCTGGTGGAACTGCTGCACGAATCCCAGGCCAACGATGCCTACTGGCACGGCCTGTTCGGCGGTGTCTATCTGCCCCATCTGCGGCGCGCCGTGTGGAAGGCGATGATCAGTTTGGAACGGCGCCTGGACAGCCTGCAGCCGCGTCCCGCCAGCTTCAGCGGCGACGTGGACCTGGACGGCCGCGACGAGGTCTTCCTCACCAGCCTGGCGCTCCAGGCCGTGGTGCGTCCGGACAAGGACGCCGCCCTTATCGAGCTGACCAGCTATCCCCTGGCCCAGAATTTCGCCGACACCCTCAAGCGCTACGAGGAGCATTACCACCACAAGGCGGCCGCCGGCCAAGCCACCCGCCACGAAGGGGAGGGCATCGCCTCGGCCCATGACGTGGTGCGCTTCAAGCACGAGATCGGCGCGGATGATCTGGTCCCCGACAGCCGCAGCCGGGGCCTGTTCGCCGAGACCTGGACCGATTTCGAGGCCAAGCGCCCGGTGGAATACACCAGCACCGTGCTGCAGGGCGGCGCCGTCCTGTTCATGGGGCAGGCCGGTGAGACCCGGGTCGGCAAGATCTACACCGTCAAGGACAACCGCCTCACCGTGGCCCTCAAGGCCGTGGGCAACGGCCGGCTTTCCACCCGCCTCAACTTCGCCATGCCCTGCTGCGACGGGCCGGCCGGCCGCTACGTGGTCGACGGCGAGGATGGCAAGCCCCACATCCCCGGCGGGTTTGGCGAGAGCTTCAGTTGGAATTCACTTGCCCGGATCGCCCTGGAGGACCACTACCTGGGCGGCGCCATACGTCTCGAAACCCGTCCCCCCGCCCGGGTCCGTGCCCGTCCCCACTACACCGTGTCGCAATCCGAGGCCGGCTTCGAAAAGATCATGCAGGCGGTGGAGATCACCCTGACCTGGGAGGCGGAGGGCGCCACCGAGATCCTGGTGCACCTCGGGGTCGAAACCCTGGCCTGATAAACTCCCGTCCAATATTGTTGGACCGGTTTTGGAGAGATCGAGATGAGTGACGATGTGGTCGGCCACGGCAAGGTGGTGTTCATTACCTACTCCGTTCTGGGAGAGGACGGCCAGATCATGGGCCAGCAGGACATGCCCACCGGCTATGTCCATGGCGCCGGCAGCGGCCTGTTCGCGGCCGTGGAGCACGCCCTGGAAGGCCGCCATGTCGGCGACCGGGTGGAAGCCCAGGTTCCCCCGGAAGAGGGGTTCGGCCCACGGGACCCCAGCCTGGTCCTGGTACAGGACATGGCCGACGTGCCGCCGCCCTACCGCCGACTGGGCGCCGAAGCCGAATTCCAGAACGAGCAGGGCGACGTGGTCACCTTCCGCGTGGTCCATATCCAGGACGACCAGGTCACCCTGGACGCCAACCATCCCCTGGCCGGACGCACCGCCACTGTGGCAGCCACCGTGGTCTCCCTGCGCGACGCCACCCCCGAGGAAATGGCATCGGGCTTCCCGGCCGAGCAGGGGGCGCCAACCCTGCAGTAACCGGATTCGCATTGCGCATGGATCGGATCCGATCCGTGCGTCGATGCACTGGTCTATGGGAGGCAAACCGCCACGGCCGGGCCAGATGCCGCTTGCCCTGGTGTTGCCAATCCATTGACGGCAAGCTTCTGCCTAGCCGGGATAGGGCCAATTACATGTTTAGATTATTGTTTCTACTGGCATTTTTCTGGTTTCCCAGCGCCCACGCCGGCAATCGGCTGGCGGGCAGTCCGGTGCCCTATCTCGCCCTCCACGGCCAGGATCCCACCGACTGGCGGGTCTGGGACCAATCCGTTTTCGATGACGCCCGCCGCAGCGGCAAGCTGATCATGGTGTCGCTGGGCTATTTCGCCTGCCACTGGTGCCATGTCATGCAGCGGGAAACCTGGGCCGATCCCGCCGCTGCCGACCTGATCAACCGGAATTTCATCCCGGTGAAGGTGGACCGGGAGACCCATGCCGCCCTGGATGCCCGGCTCCAGGAATTCGCGGAGCGCACGCGGGGCCGGGCCGGCTGGCCCCTGACCGTATTCCTGACCCCGGAGGGGTATCCCCTGTTCGCCATGCTGTATGGGCCCCGGGACGAGTTCATGAAGGTGGCCGAGGGTCTGGCCCGACGCTGGCGGGAAGACCGGGCCGGACTGACGGCCCTGGCGCGGGATGCCGCTCGTCCTCCCGCCTCGCCGGTCGCACAAGACCTGCCGGGGGCGTTCCTGCAAGCGGCCAGGACGGAGGCGGATGAACTTAACGGGGGATTCGGTGCCGCCGCCAAATTCCCGATGGCGCCCCAACTGCATGCGCTCCTGGCATTCCAGCGCCATGCGCCGGAGCCGGCCCGGCGCGACTTCCTCAAGACCACCTTGGATCAAATGCGCGCGGGGGCTCTCCGGGACCACGTGAACGGGGGTTTTTTCCGCTATGCCGTGGACCCGGGTTGGGAAGAGCCCCATTTCGAGAAAATGCTTTATGACAATGTCCAGCTGGCCATGCTCTACCAGGATGCGGCGGCGGTATTGCGGGAGCCGGCTTACCTTGCAGTGGCGCGCGAGACCCTGGATTTCCTGATGGCAGGGATGCGCGCCGGCCCCGCCTTCGTCGCCAGCCTGTCCGCCGTGGATGCCAAGGGAGTGGAGGGCGGGGCCTATCTGTGGCAGGCCGATGAACTGCAGCACATCCTCCCGCCCGAGACGTTCGCTGTCGTGGCGCGGGTCTGGGGCCTGGACCTGCCCAGCCCGTTTGCCGGTTTCCTGCCCTATGAGCGCCGCGCGCCGCAGCCGGGAGAGCGGGCATGTCCTGGCCAAGGCGATGGAACGCCTCAAGGCGGCTCGGGCCGTACGCGCCATCCCCAGGGACGAAAAGATACTGTCCGGCTGGAATGGTCTGGCATTGTCCGCGTTCTCGCGGGGGGTCGCCCTGGACCGGCGCTATCTAAAGGTGGCGGACGATCTGTTCGGGTTTGCGGCGCGGCGGCTGATGACCCGGCAAGGCCTGATCAAGGGATGTGCGCAGGGGCACGCCCTGGGACCAGGTGAACTGGAGGATTACGCCTATCTTGCCCAGGGCCTGCTGGACTACGCCGCGGCCTCCGGCAGCGTGCCCGCGCGGACCCTGGCCAGGCGTTTGGTTGATATGGCTTGGACACGTTTCTCGCGAGGGGACGAGCTGAAGCTGGAGTCGCGTTCCCTGATCGCGGGAGAGGCTGCCTCTCCCTGGGAGGACGGCGCCCTGCCGGCACCGGCCGTAGTCCTGGTAGCGGCGACCCTCGAGGTGGGGGACGGCGAACAGCGAAAACGGGCACTGGCCGCCATCGAGAGGGCCAGGCGGGAAACCTATGCCGGTGCCCTGGCCTATGCCAGCCTGGCCCGGATGATTCCCGGCGAGGCCGTTATTCCTGCTGATCCTCTGCCGGTTGGCGCATCGCCGGCCGTTTCTCGATCTTCACCTTGATCTGCATGGCGGCTTGATCGCGCACCAGGCGCAGGTTGGCGACCTTGCCCGGTGGCAGGGAGGCGATGAGATTCAGCAGGGACGAGGAATCGGTTACGGGGTGATCCTCCACCGCGACCAGCACGTCGCCGGGCCGTACCCCGGCCCGATCCGCCGGACCGCCGCGCAGGACGCCGGCGATCAGGGCGCCTTCGGTGGATTTCAGGCCGAAGGAATCGGCGATCTCCGGGGTGATCTCCTGGACCTCGATGCCGACCCAGCCCCGGGTCACGGCGCCGCTCCTGATGATCTCTTCCATGACCTGGCGGACGATGGAGACGGGGATGGCGAAGCCGATGCCCAGATTGCCCCCGGAACGGGAAAAGATGGCGGTGTTGAGGCCCACCAGGTTGCCGGCGCCGTCCACCAAGGCACCGCCGGAGTTGCCCGGGTTGATGGCGGCGTCGGTCTGGATGTAGTTCTCGAAGGTGTTGATGCCGAGGTGGTTGCGTCCCAATGCGGACACGATACCCATGGTGACGGTCTGGCCGACGCCGAAGGGGTTGCCGATGGCCAGGACCACGTCCCCGACGCGCAGGCTTTCGGGCTTGGCGAAGGTTATGGCCGGCAGTTTGCCGTTGCTGACCTTCAATACGGCCACGTCGGTTTCCGGGTCGGAACCGACCAGTTTGGCGTTCAGGGTCCTGCCGTCGGGGAAGGCGACCTGGATTTCGTCGGCCGCCTCGACCACATGGTGATTGGTGAGGATATAGCCGTCGCTACTGACGATGACGCCCGAGCCCAGGTTGGAGACCCGCTGGGGCCGGTTGTTCATGTGGAAGCGTTCGCCGAAGAAACGCCGGAACACCGGGTCGTCCATGAAAGGCGGACGAGGGGTTCTGATCTGCTTGCTGGTGAAGATGTTGACCACGGAGGGCCGGGATTTGCCGGCGGCGTCGGCAAAGCTGGAGTTGAGCCGGGCCGGGCTGCCTCCGGCCACTTCATGGATGGTGATTGCGCCGCCATCGAAGGGCAGCAGACCGGGAATCAGGCGGTCCAGTACCAGTAGGGCGGCGGCGACCAGGACCATTGCGGCCACGCATTGCGCGAAGAGGAGCCAAGCTTTTTGCATGCTGGAAAAATTTGTTGGGCAGGCGCCAATTCTAGCGCACGCACGAAGGTCTGGACCCGCGACTTGCACGATCGAACTTCCGGCCCTTCACGCTTTGTGTTGTTGGGCTTTAAGTTCGGAGACATTTATCTGTAAAATGCCGGCTTTTGTCAGGCTGGCAAAGTTGTGTACCCGACCGGAATATCCGGTTTGCCAGTTTAAGAAATTTTTTATCCCTCAGGCAGGAAAGGTTTATGAACGACATGAGCGTTGATGGTTCCAAACGCCGCTTTCTGGTGACCATGAGTTCGGTAGTGGGTGGGGTGGCGACCGTGGGCGTGGCGTCTCCCTTTGTCATGAGCATGATGCCGAGTGCCCGCGCTAAGGCGGCCGGGGCGCCGGTCGAGGTGGACATCTCGAAGATCGAGCCGGGCATGCTTCTCACCGAGGAATGGCGCGGCAAGCCAGTCTGGGTGGTGAACCGGACCAAGGCGATGCTGGATCAACTGCCCAAGAATGACGACAAGCTGACCGATCCCCAAAGCGAGGTTTCCAGCCAACAGCCGCCTTATTGCAAGAATGAGACCCGCTCGATCAAACCCGAGTATCTGATCGTGGTGGGCATCTGCACCCATCTGGGTTGTTCGCCCAACTACCGCAAGGAAGTAGGCGCCACCGACCTGGGCGCGGACTGGCCTGGGGGATGGCTGTGCCCCTGCCACGGTTCGCGCTTCGACCTGGCTGCAAGGGTGTTCAACGGTTCGCCGGCCCCGACCAACCTGGTTATCCCGCCTCACAAGTACCTGTCCGAGACCAAGATATTGATTGGCGAGGACCAGGGCAAAGCCGCCTGATTTCGAGGGGAGAGTTAAGCAATGCAAAAGCTCATGAACTGGGTGGACGAGCGTTTCCCGCTCACCGCCTCCTACAAGGCGCATCTGTCCGAGTACTTCGCGCCGAGGAACTTCAACTTCTGGTACTTCTTCGGTTCCCTGGCGATGCTGGTGCTGGTGATCCAGATCGTCTCCGGGATCTTCCTGACCATGCACTACAAGCCGGATGCCAAGCTGGCCTTCGGTTCCGTCGAGTACATCATGCGGGACGTGGACTGGGGCTGGTTGATCCGCTACATCCATTCCACCGGCGCCTCCGCCTTCTTCATCGTGGTCTACCTGCACATGTTCCGGGGCCTGATCTACGGTTCCCACCGCCAGCCCCGCGAATTGATCTGGATCTTCGGCGTTCTGATCTATCTGGTGCTGATGGGGGAGGCCTTCTTCGGTTACCTCCTGCCCTGGGGCCAGATGTCCTACTGGGGCGCCCAGGTGATCGTCAACCTGTTCAGCGCTGTGCCGTTCATCGGCGACGATCTTTCGCTTTGGATCCGGGGCGACTACGTGGTCTCGGATGCCACGCTGAACCGCTTCTTCGCCTTCCATGTGATCGCCTTCCCCCTGGTGCTGCTGGGCCTGGTGGCCGCGCACCTGGTGGCCTTGCACGAAGTCGGCTCCAACAACCCGGACGGGATCGAGATCAAGAAGCTGAAAGGTCCTGACGGCCACGCATTGGACGGCATCCCCTTCCACCCCTATTACACCGTCAAGGACATCCTGGGCGTGGTGGTCTTCCTGATCGTGTTCTCGGCCATCCTGTTCTTCGCGCCGGACATGGGCGGCTACTTCCTGGAGGCGAACAACTTCATCCCGGCCGACCCGTTCAAGACCCCGGCCCATATCGCCCCGGTATGGTATTTCACCCCTTACTACGCGATCCTGCGCGCCGTGCCCCCCATGTTCGATTCCCAGTTCCCGGGGGTGGCGGCCATGGGCGTGGCGGTGCTGATCTTCTTCGCGCTGCCCTGGCTGGACCGTTCCCCGGTCAAGTCCATCCGCTACCGCGGCCCGAAGTTCAAGATCGCCCTTACCTTCTTCGTTGTCGCCTTCCTCAGCTTGGGCGTCCTCGGCGTGTTGCCGGTCAGCCCGCTCTATACCTGGTTGGCCCGTATCTTCTCGGTGATCTATTTCGCCTTCTTCTTCCTCATGCCTTGGTACTCCAAGAATGATTCTTTCAAGCCGGTTCCGGAAAGGGTGACCGACAAATGAAAAAACTGCTCTTCCTTCTTTTCGCATTGCCCGTGCTGGCCTCCGCCAACGAGGGCAACCTCCA
>CAVQKQ010000021.1:0-109523 GCA_963713085.1 uncultured Pseudomonadota bacterium
AAGCGGTGACGCACCAGAACCACGGCGGCGCCCACCCCTGCCAATCCATTGCCAATCAGTGCGATCAAGGCCAGTAGCAGGGTGAGTTGTAGCCCTTGCATGGCGGCCGGGTCATTCAATGCCGCGAACAGGGTGACCGGCCCCGCTCTCAGGGCACGCAGGGCCATCGCCCCCAGGGGCAGACCGAGGATCAGGCCGAGGTAGGCCAGCACCAGGCTAAGCAGCAGAATCTTGCCGTAGGAGAGCCACTTGCGTTCAGTCATGGCGCCCACCCCCCCACTTTTCCAGGGCGTGGCCGGCCCAGGTGAGGAGCACTGCCAGCAGCAGCAGCAGGAGGGACACCGCGGCGGCGGCCTGCGGTTCGCCGGCCTCGATCTCGCCAAAGATGAAAATGGGCGCGGTTAGGGTCCTGTAGGGGATGTTGCCGGAAACCACGATGATGGAGCCGAACTCGCCCAGGGCGCGGGCGAAGGAGCGGACGCTGCCGGACAGGATGGCGGGTACCAGCGGTGGCAACAGGACGCGGCGGAAGATGGCCAGGGAACCGGCGCCCAAGGTATGGGCCGCCTCCTCCTCGGCCGGGTCCTGTTCCAGCATCACCGGTTCCACCGCCCGAACCACAAAGGGCAGCGTGACGAACAGCAACGCGAGGAGGATGCCGGGTGGCGCGAAGGCCACCACAATGCCGGAGGCGCCCAGCCAGCCGCCGAGCAGGCCGTTGGGGCCGTAGAGGATGACCAGCATGACGCCGGTGACCAAGGTGGGAATGGCGAAGGGCAGGTCCACCAAGGTAGAGAGGGCAGTCCGTCCAGGGAAACGGTAGCGCACCAGGACCCAGGCGGTGGCGGTGCCCATGACGGCATTGACCGCCGCCATCAGGGCCGCGCTCCACAGGGTGAGCCAAAGGGCATGGCGCACACCCGGCGCGGCCAGTGTGGCGAACAAGGCAGTCAAGCCACCTTCGAGTCCCTGCCGGGCCAACGCGACCAAGGGCAGCAGCACCAGCAGTCCGATGTAGGCGAGGACGGCGTAGCGAACGGCTAGCCCGCCGCTTTCCCGGGAGCGTGCCTGGCTGGGACGGTTCATTTCGGTTTCCAATTTCCGGTCGGCAGGGAAAGGCCCCTTCAGCGGGTTTCCGCCATGGCCCGTTCATAGACCCCATCACGGCCGAACACGGCCTTGTCGATCTGGGCCCAGCCACCCAGATCGCGGATGCTGAACAGGTCGCGCGGGGTTGGGAAGCGCTTGGCCACTTCCTTGGCGATGCCGTCATCCACCGGACGCAGGCCATACTCGGCAAAGGCAAGTTGCGCTTTCGGCGAGGCGAGGAAGGCGACGAAGGCTTCTGCCAGGTCGCGGTTGCCGTGCTTTTCGGCATACGTGTCCACTACCGCAACCGGGTTCTCGATCAGGATAGTGGATGCGGGAACCACATATTCGTAGGTTTCGCCCGCCCTGCGTCCCACCAGCACCTCGTTTTCATAGGTGATAGCCACATCGCCCACGCCCTTCTCGTAGTTGATCATGGATTCGCGAGCGCCCTTGTCCATCACCGTGACATTGCGCAGTACATCGCGTAGCAGGGCCTCGGCTCGGATGCCGCCACGCAGGGCGGCGCCGTAGAGAGCGCAGACGTTCCACTTGGCGCCGCCGCTAGTGCGCACGTTGGGGGTGAGGACTTGGAGGCCGGGGCGGCGCAGGTCGTCCCAGTCGCGCACGGCCTTGGGATTGCCCTTGCGCACGGCGATCACCACGACGGAACGGGTGACCATGCCCTGGTTGGGGCCAAGCTTCCAGTCGCTGCCGACGAGGCCGGCGCGGACCAGGGTTTCGATGTCCGGTTCTAGGGAGAGGGCGGCCACGTCCGCCTCGAAGCCCCCGGCGATGGCCCGGGCCTGGGCGCCGCTGCCGAGGTAGGATTCGCGGAAACTCACCTCCTGCCCTGTCTTCTGCTTCCAGTAGCGTTGGAAGGCAGGGATGATGGCCTTGCCGTAGACCTCGCGCGGCGTAGTGTAGGCTCCCAGGGTGAGCGTGCGGGGCGCCGCTTCAATATCAGTTGCGACTCCAACCAGGACGAGTACTGCGATGCTGAAATGCATGAGGATGTTCATGATGACTCCCAGGATGGTGGCAGGGGAGCCAACGCAAGTCTGGTGCCATCCCGCAGAAGCCAGGCAGATGCGTGCTGCTCTGAATGATGTTCGGAGAATAATTTTTATTTAACGTATAATACGTCTCTAAAGGCGGATTAACCGTTTTATAGCGCGTTTCTGAAGCCTGAATCTGCATCGGCAAATTTGGGTCAAGCGGATTGAGCGAATGCTAAAATTTCCTTTGGTCAGCTTTCGGGAGCCTGCCTGTAATGTGGCTTCCGGGCAGCAGCGGAAAATTAAGTTGATAACAACATCGCCGTAAAGCGGTCATGGCACATCTACCGTAAATAGAAACCCCGCCGAAGCGGGGTTGTCTTTAAGCGGTTCGGTACTGCTTGCGCCGACGCGGTGCTCCTAGTCCGGCAAGTCCAATGCCTAGAAGAGCAAGTGTGCTGGGTTCTGGTACAGATCCCGGAACGGTCCGCAGGAAACCTAGGAGGCCATTAGTTTCGTCATCCGGCCCGGCGGTAAAGTAGAGTTTGCTGCTACTGCCTGCACTTCCGTCATTACCGAAAGCAAGATCCCATAGGCCATCGATGGTAAGCGGAATACCTCCGGTATCTAGGAGTTGCCCGACAAAGGCGTTCGTTCCGAGATCGAAGGCATTAATCGTACCGTCGCCAAAATTGCTGACCAGCAGATCCCCACTAAACGCCCCAAATGACGCAGGGGCAATCTCCAGGCCCCAAGGCGAATTCAAGCTGCCATTCGAGCCAATTCGCCCCAGAAAGTTACCGTTGAGATCGAAGGCATCAACGAATCCGTTCCCGGTCCCTGTCACATCATCATGGCCATTTACGTCCTGTTTGGCGTAGGTCACATTAAGTTTGCCGCCAAGGTTGCGAATATTGAACTGTGCGAATCCGGAAGTTAGGCTGGGATCGGTAAAATTACCTGCGAGGGCGGGTGCTAGGGCATCCCCTTTGATGACATCGATGGTGCCAGTCTTGAAATTTGCAGAATAAAGATAAGTGTGACCACCGACCTCGGCAACTGTAGTGCCTTTGTAAACATTGGTCGTCGACGCCAATACCAAAGTCTCAGCGTTTGTTCCCAATGCGCCACGCCAGCCGGAGACGGTACCGTCCTCGCTGACGAACAGGAAGTTATCACCATTGAAGGCGCCACCGCTGGCACCGGGATTAAATACTTGGCCGGTTGGGCTGCCATCTCCTGGAATTGTTACGGTCAAACCAAGTTTCGTGGTTGCATCCGTCGTTGGGTTGACGTTGTAAAGAGTGGATACACCCGTGCCCTTGTCAGAAACCCAAAAAGGACTTGTGGGACTGAACGACATACCCCAGGGGTTCACAAGACTCGAATCGGTCAGCATGGCGACACCTACAAGCGAAAGCTGGTGCGACTCACGGGCCCCACGTTGTCGAACAAGAAGATCACCGTGCACATCCTCGATGACATCAACGAATCCATTCAGCGCTACATGTTCATGCTGTTGGCGACCAATGTGCTAGTGGGGTTGCTCACCTGGATCGCTTTGCGCTGGATCGGCCTGGAGAATGCCGGTGCCTGGGCCGTGGCCGCTGGGCTGCTCCACGTCATCCCCTTGGCAACGCCTGAATTGACTACAACCACGCTCGGGTCCGTACCGATTGACCACCCATCCGACTTGTTGAGATATCCCAAGGCTTTCTCGTTCATGAGGAACACTGCGTAGGCGTATGACTTGGCACCTGCCAGCATGCCCCAGGAGCCAGAAACGGTATTGTAGTAGCCGTCGACTTGGTAACCCTTCATCAAGACTCCTTCGCCATACGTACTTCGGTCCGGCCGTCACCGCCACCGGCATCGGCATGGCGGCCTTCCTGCAGTTCAACGATCCATCGATGGTGCTGCTGGTTGCCGGGGCTTCACTGGCGATCACCACGGTCGTCGGGATATTCGTCACCACCTGGATGACGGGCAGGATCGCCAAAATGAACACGGCGGCGGTGTTCATCTCGCTGCTTTTCTGGACTTGGCTGTGGGGCGTCTGGGGCATGCTGATGAGCATGCCGATCACCGTCCTGGTGAAAGTGGTGGCTCAGCACGTGGAACAACTTGAGCCCGTGTCCGAGTTGCTGGGCGACTAGCCGTTCCGTCGTCTTGTTTCGTTATGTGGCGGGAGCAATCCTGGGCGCGCTGATCGGCGTCGGCTTCGAGTGGCTCCTGAGGGGGGGCAAGCCCACCACTACCGGTGCGCAGGCGGCCCAGGGGGGCCTCGGCGACGACGATTCGACACCGACAGGTAAGTCAGAATGACCTGGATCCCCTCCAACCATCGTGGATCCGCGCTGGGTAGTTTATCCCATGGCAACCGATCTGCCGATCCGGGATGCAGGCGCCGAAGGCGGCTCGCGAACGGCTGGCCGGAAACATGCGCTAGAGCACGGAATAGCCTCGGTATGTGCGGCAACGAACAGAACAACCCAGCCTGTCCGAGAACAATCAATCTGGTCGATATACAAGACATGAGTGGTAGGGCATGTCTCTTCCACCGGTCTTGTCGGTTGCTATCGATAGCGAGTTCTATACCAGATAAAGGGCAGGCAAATGACCAATATACGACGGACTTTTCTTAACTCCTTTCTCGTGGCTGCCGCCACCTTCTTACTGGGCACGTTTAGCAATTATGCGGATGCCGCAACAGCGGAAGACCTGAGCCGGGACGCCGCTCAGGCACTACAAATTTTGTACAAGCACAATCCTGCTGCCGAAGCCATTGCCAAGGAGGCAAAGGCGGTCCTGGTTTTTCCTAAAGTAATCAAGGCGGGACTGTTATTCGGCGGAAGTTATGGCGAAGGAGTCTTGATGAAGGGTTCCCAAGTCGACGGCTACTACAATACCGTTTCTGGCTCCTGGGGCATGCTGGCAGGTGCCGAGTCATACGCCTACGCAGTGTTCCTCATGAACGACAAAGCCTTGGGATATCTCAACAAGTCGGATGGGTGGTCAATCGGTACGGACCCGAGCGTGGTTGTGGTCAATTCAGGCGTTGCCAAGGATCTGTCGACGACAACGTTGAGAAAAGATGCCTACGCCTTCAGTTTTGACCAGCAGGGACTCATGGCCGACCTCAGCATCGAAGGCACAAAGATTTCTCGCATCAAGCGTTGATCGGATATATCTGTCTGTCAAGTTCCATATTTTCATAGCCCCGCTCGGTTGGCTCTTTGCTGAGCCGCCCAGGGGTCTGCATTGCGGTAGTGATGCTGTTTTGTGGGCCGTTTATTGGCATACGTTATCAGGAGCGAATCATGAGCATCAACAAAGACCAAGTTAAGGGCCGAGTCAAAGAAGTGAAAGGCAAAGTCAAGGAAGTCGCCGGCAAGCTCGTAGGCAACGAGACGCTGGAAGTAAAAGGCAAGGCTCAACAAATTGTCGGTGAAGCTCAAGCAACGTTTGGTGACGTCAAGCAAAACCTGAAAGACTCAAAGAAGGACGCCTGACCAGAGCCCATCTTACGCCGCGAGAAGAGTGCCCAACGGATGTGTGTGATTTCTGTTGGCTGATAGCCTTGAAGGATCGCTATGCATACGGCAAGTGAGTAGCAATATTCGCGGGAGCGCACCATGAAGAAACAGGTTCGTTTTCCCAGAAAACATGAATCAGTTGAAATACAGGAGCAGAAACAATGAATAAAGAAGTTGACAGCGCCGATATTCACCAAAAAATGATTGCGGACGATATTCATTACCATGCCGGCAAACTTGGATTCGGGCATCAGGGCACCCATGAAGGCTGGATCAAGGCGGAAGAAGCCGGGGCGGCGGCGAAGGCAGCCGTTAGCGCTGAGACCCACCATGAAATGATTGCGATCGCCGCCTATTACCTCGCTGAGAAGCGTGGGTTCGCGGGCGATGGCTCCTACGAAGACTGGATGAAGGCGGCAGCAGAAATCGACGTAATGCTGCACGATCATGTCGGGAAGCCGTAGTCCGGAGTGTCAGAATTTCTGTGTATAAGGCGCGCTGATACTTTTCCAGGGTGACGGGCGCGCGGCGCATGCGACGCAGGCGCGCCCGGCGCGGTGGGAAAGTCGGTCTTCATGTTACGCGATACCCTGGGTGAAGCGATCCTCGAAGAGGATGGCGAACTGGTTCATCGCGGCTTTCCAGTGATTGGCCGCACGTCCCCAGTCGGCGGTGATATTGCGCAGGGCCAGCCAGATCAGCTTGGTGGCCGCGTCATCGCTGGGGAAGTGTCCGCGCGTCTTGATGATCTTGTGTAGCCGCGCGTTGACGCTCTCGATGGCGTTGGTGGTGTAGATCACCCGGCGCACCTCGGGCGGAAAGGCGAAGAAGGGGATGACCCAGTCCCAGGCTCGGCGCCAGGCCGCCACCACGGTGGGAAACTTCCGCCCCCATTCGCCTTGCTCGAAGGCCTCCAGTTCGGCCAGGGCCGCCTCCGCGCTGGGCGCCGTGTAGATCGGCTTGAGCGCTGCTGCCAAGGCCTTTCGGTCTTTCCAGTTGGCATAGTCCAGGCTGTTGCGGATCAGATGCACCAGGCAGGTCTGCAAGGTGGTGGCGGGACCTGCTTGGCGCAATGCCCAGGCAGGCGCATCTGCGCATGCAAACGAGCCTTGAGTCGGTCGAACTCACCTATGGACAGGTGCTTTATGAGCCAATGGGATCGATACGCCATGTCTATTTTCCCATCGACGGCCTCGTCTCTTTGCTGACGGCAGTAGACCAAAACCGAACTTTGGAAGTGGGTATGGTCGGCATGCCCATGGCGCTGGGCATAGGTGTTTCGGCGGTGCGTGCGCTCGTGCAGGGAGGCGGAACAGCATTACGCATGACGGCAGCGCGCTTTCGAACTGAGTTCAAGAAGAATCTGCCGCTGCAACGGGCGCTATCTCGCTACAACCATTTGTTGATGGCGCAGATCTCGCAAACGGCGGCTTGCAACCGCTTCCATGACGCCGAGCAGCGCCTGGCGCGCTGGCTGCTGATGACCAGCGACCGATTACACGCAGACGAATTTCTTCTTACGCACGAATTTCTGGCGCACATGCTGGGAGTACGCAGGGTTGGCGTCACCAAAGCCGCCGGCGCACTGCACCTGCGGAAGCTGATCGATTACAGCCGCGGCAAGATCAGGATTCTGGACCGCGAAGGTCTCGAGAAGGCGGCCTGTACATGCTACCGAATAGTGAAGGACCTGCAAGATACCGCGCAGGCATAGCACCTGCCACGGGCAGCCTCTAGGCAGCGGCTTGATTCGATCTGTCGTGTCGAATCGAGCCGAAATCTACACCTCGGATTACCGAATTTAGGAAGTGTTTTTCCGGCAGGAGTCGATCGTATTCCTTCTTGACGACGCGATAACACTCGCAGACCCGTGCTTCCAGTCCATGCCGGTCGATCACGGTGATGTGGCCACGGTGGTACTCGATCAAGCCCGCCCGATGTAGCTTGCCGGCAGCCTCCGTAACGCCCTCGCGGCGTACGCCGAGCATGTTGGCGATCAATTCCTGCGTCATGGTCAGCTGGTTCGAGGGCAGGCGGTCCAGGCTCAGCAACAACCAGCGGCACAGTTGCTGGTCCAACGAATGATGCCGGTTGCACACCGCCGTCTGCGCCATCTGTGTCAGCAACGCTTGGGTGTACCGCAGCAACAGGTGCTGCATCGGGCCGGCACGAATGAACTCGTCCTTCAGGAGTTGTCCTTTCATCCGGTAGGCGAATCCTGCGCTTTGCACGACGGCCTGGCTGGTGGTGGTTTCGCCGCCCATGAACATGGAGACACCGACGATGCCCTCATTGCCGACCCCGGCGATCTCGGCCGATGCGCCATCCTCCATGACTTAGAGAAGCGAGACGATGCAAGTGGTGGGGAAATAGACGTAGCGCATCGGCATGCCGGGTTCGGAAACCCTTTCGCCGAGCGGCATCGGGGCCAGTTCCAGACGCGGCAACAGGCGCGCGTATTCGTCCACCGGCATGGCGGCGAGAAGGTGGTTCTGACGGGGATCATGGGGAGCGAGGGGCATGATTAACCTCCTTATCATCAGCGGCGATTGAAAGTCTCGCCACCGACGGTGTATTGAGTACGCAAAGACCTACTGCTATAGGTGCCATTCCCCCCTTGTCTATGTGCAACAGCGCACAGACATGCGCTGCGTTCGGCGGGTCTCAGCGTCCCGCCGATGCAGGGCGGTCATCGTTCACCGCCACCACTAATTACTGGCCACTGACCGACTGTGGTTCCAGTTCTCCATAAAGGCCAGAAGGTTGTCTTGCTTCAACCGACCAGGGATGAACATGACGATCTCGCCGCTGGGGTCGTAGAGGTAGGAGGTCGGGAAGAAATCCACCGGGCCGACCTGACGAAAGAGGCTGTTCGGATCGCGACGCGAGCCGCCGGCGATGATCGCTGTGACATTGAAGTCGTGTGTATTGGCTGATGCCGCCACGACGTTTGCATCGGGACCGTAGTCGAGGGCAATGCCAATCACCACTACATCCTTGCGATTGTTGAGGTTATTGAGTAAGGGAACCTCATCCCAGTGCAACGGGCACCAGGGCGCAAAGAAGTTCACCAACACCCATTTGCCATGGAAAGCGGACAACTGCACGGGTTTGCCGCCAACATCGGTGAACTGGAAGTCGATGGTTTTATCCGCGAAAGTGGGTGGTGACAGGAACGCTGCCAGAGACAGCAATATGATATTGAGGGATTTCATGGTTATTTCCTTAACCACCGTGAAGATGGCGAGAAAGACGGAAGAATTGCCGGCCGGTCGCCACCGGATCGGTGACGGTACTCAGTTCGCAGGATCGGTAGGCTAAGCCCTGGATGGAAGTCAGCAATGGGTTGGCAACGGCTGGCGCGGATGCGTATTTGCGCGCGCGAGCATGGTTGTGGGAAGCGAGCATGAAATGCCGGGAGAACGGCGCCGCATGCGCAATGACGAGGGTTGCGGCGAGCAACCCTCGTCATTGATAAATATCGAATTCGATAAGGGCACAAGCTCCGCGGCCTGATCAGATCTCGAACGAACGGGACAAACAGGTTCGATCTGCCTTGCGAGTGCATCTTGGTCTCCACGTGGATGTCCTTGATGAGCACACAATTGAGCTTTCAGTAATGGGCGTCTGTACGCTAGCGGACTTATGGCTGGCGATATCCATCGCTGGGGCAATCAGGCAGTCAGTGCCGGGAGGCTGGTGTGGACGGCACCCCAACGGGGTTAGGATCCGGAATCGCCTGTTTAGGGAGGCGAGTAAAGCGATTCATAACAGGTCGCGTGCACTTCAAATGGATTTCAGCGGGACGCAGTGCTACGGCGTAGCTGGATGTCTCTTCTGGCTCGAATGTGTGAGTTTGCCTGATTGAGAAGCTGACGAGCCATGAAGCCACTGAAGGGCTGGTTACCGCCACATTGTCGCCCCATACCTGCCGATCCACCACCAGCGGCAATGGCCGAAACACCGCCCTTCAATAGGGCCAACCCAATGGTCCGTTTCTCTGCCAACCGCAGACCCTCAAGTCACAACCCAATCTTGCCCTGCCAGCCAGATTCATTCCGCGTCTCCACGCCAGGACAGATGACAACCGGTACCACCCGGCATTTTCCATATCCCCCGTACTAGAATGGCGCCTGTTTTCCACTGACCGGTTCTACCGCGCCGCTTGGCGCATCCCGGCACCGCCATGCAAACCGACGCCTCCATCCGCATCTCCCTGATCGCGCCCATCTACAACGAGCGGGAGAACCTGCCCCACCTGGTGAGCCGCGTCGAGGAGGCCATGGCCCCGGTGACCGAGCCGTGGGAGTTCATCTGCATCGACGACGGCTCCCGGGATGGTTCGGCCCAGATCCTGGCGGACCTGGCCCGCACCCGGCCCTGGCTGCGGCCTTTGTATCTGCGCCGCAACTACGGCCAGTCCACCGCCATGCAGGCGGGCTTCGACGCGGCCCGGGGCGCGGTCCTGGCCACCCTGGACGGGGACCTGCAGAACGATCCGGCGGACATCCCCCGGCTGTTGAAGATGCTGGACGAGCGGCCTGAGATTGACATCATCTCCGGCTGGCGCAAGAACCGGCAGGACAAGGCCATGAGCCGCAAGCTGCCGTCCAAGATCGCCAACGCCCTGATCTCCAAGGTGACAGGGGTGAAGCTCCACGACTACGGCTGCTCCCTCAAGCTGTACCGCAGCGAGGCGGTGCGCTACGTGAAGATATACGGCGAGCTGCACCGCTTCATTCCGGCCCTGGCGCACGAGTTCGGCGCCAAGGTGATGGAGGCGGAGGTGACCCACCATGCCCGCACCATGGGCACCTCCAAGTACGGTATCGACCGAACCGTGCGGGTGTTCCTGGACCTGCTCTGGGTGAAGTTCCTGCTGCGTTTCCAGCACCGGCCCATGCATGCATTCGGTGGCATCGGCATGGCCATGCTGGTGCCGGCGACACTGATCCTGGGCTGGCTCACCATCGACAAGCTGGTGCTGGGTGCCAACATCGGCGGCCGACCACTGCTGATGCTGGGGGTGATGCTGGCCCTGATGGGCACCCAGTTCATCGGCATGGGCATCCTGGGCGAGATGCTGACCCGCATCTGGCACGAGCCGGCGGGCAAGAGCCAGTACCTGTTGCGGGAAGACGTGGTGGCCCGTGCAGATGCCCCGCCCCGGGCATGAGCAGGGTATTTTCCCTCTCCCCCCGGGAGAGGGTGTCCGCAGGACGGGTGAGGGAACGCGGGTTCCAAGCGCCAATATGGGTAGCGAAAGCGTGCTCCCTCACCCCGGCCCTCTCCCGGGGGGAGAGGGGGTAATACGGCCATGAGCCTGGCCCGGATCCAGATGCCCGATTCCCTGGCCGGACGCCTGCTGCTGTTCGCCGCCCTGGCCATGCCCTTTATCGGCATGGCGGGCTTTCCCCTGTTCGATCTGGACGAGGGGGCCTTCACCGCCTCCACCACCGAGATGTTCCTGCGCGGCGACTTCCTGGCCACCTGGCTGCACGGCGTGCCGCGCACCGACAAGCCGATACTGTCCTACTGGCTCCAGGCCGCCTCGGTCGACCTGCTGGGCTTCGACGAATTCGGCTTCCGGCTGCCTTCGGCCCTCGCGGCCTGCCTTTGGATTTTGCTCACCTACTTGTTCACCGCCCGGATGGCGGGCAAGGCCACCGGTACCCTGGCGGCGGTGATTGTCGCCACTGCACTGGGCACCCTGATCATCGCCAAGGCCGCCACCGCCGACGCCCTGCTCAACCTGCTGCTGGCCACCGCCGGCTACGCCGCCTGGCTCTGGCTGGACACCCGTGAGGCCAGGTGGCGCGCTCTGGCCTGGGCCGCCATGGGCCTTGGGTTCATGACCAAGGGCCCGGTGGCGCTGCTGATCCCCGCCGGCACCCTGACTGTGTTCTGCCTGCTGGCCAGGGATTGGGCCGCCCTGCGCGGCTTCCTGTTCCATCCCCGTTCCTGGCTGCTTTTCCTGGCCATCGCCGTTCCCTGGTTCGCGGTGCTGACCTGGCGCGAGGGCAGCGACTTCGTGCTGGGCTTCTTCCTCAAGCACAACCTGGGGCGCTTCTCCGAGCCCATGGAAGGCCACGGCGGCAGGCCCTTCTATTACCTGCCGGTGCTGGTGCTGACCCTGCTGCCATTCACCGGCCTGCTTGGCGTGCTGGGTGCCCGCATCCGGGAGGCCTGGGCGGTGCCCTGGGTGCGCTTCGGCCTGATCTGGTTCGGGCTGGTGTTCGCCCTGTTCTCCGCCTCGGGCACCAAGCTGCCCCACTACCTCTATTACGGCTACGCAGGACTGGTGCCAGCAATGGCCTGGGCCGCCGGGCAAACGCGCCGGGCCTGGCCGGTGCTGCTGGTGGCGGCCCTGCAGTTCGCCCTGCTCCTGGCCCTGCCCTACCTGCTGCACGCCTATGCCGGCCAGGTCAACGAGCACTACCGCGCCGCCATGGCCGAGTTGGATGTCCGCTTCGGCCTAGTCTACCGGGTCATCTTCGCGGCGGGCCTGGCCCTGGCCCTGGCCAGCCTGGCGCTGAAACGCATTTCCCTGGCCGACCGGGCCGGTTTCCTGGGCGTGTTCGCGGGCCTGGGCATCTCCCTGCTGCTGCTGCCCACCATGGGCTGGATGCTGCAGGAGCCGGTGCGCCAGGCCGGCATCGCGGCCCGCGGCCTGAGCGGCCCCCTGGTCATGGCGGACATGAACCAGCCCAGCTTCCAGACCTACGCCCACCGCCAGGTGGAACGCCGGGCGCCGCGCCCCGGCGACGTGGTGCTTGTCCCCACGCGCAAACTGGCGGACCTGCCGCCCAACGACCCCATCGGCCAGTTCCGGGATTTGAGCCTGGTGCGGGTGCGATGAACCGGTTCGCCGCCACACCCGTCCCCCTTAGCTTGACCTCGCCCAGGGTCCGGCTGCCGCCCGTCCCGGCCCTAACCCGGAGGTCCGTATGAACGCACTGCCGCGCCGACCCTGGTTCCTGCTCATCGCCGCCCTGGCCCTGCTCACCCTCTGGCGCCTGTGGGCACGGCAGCATGCCGACGTGGAGCTGTTCTTCGACGAGGCCTATTACTGGGCCTGGTCGCGGGACCTGGACTGGGGCTACTACTCCAAGCCGCCCATGGTGGCCTGGCTGATCCGCCTGGGCACGACGCTGTTCGGCAATACCGAGTTCGGGGTGCGTTCCCCCGCCGCCCTGCTCTACCCCGCCACTTCAGTGGTCCTGTTTATGCTGGGGCGCCGGCTGTTCGCGGAATCGCCAAAGCGGGACGCCGTCGCCCTGACCGGCGCCCTCACCTTCGCCACCCTGCCGATGATCGGCTTCGCCACCTGGTTCGTCACGACCGACGCCCCCCTGCTGTTCTTCTGGTCCCTGGCCCTGCTGTTCTATGTGCGGGCCCTGGACAGCGACGCCTGGCGCGACTGGCTGCTGCTGGGCGGGGCCCTGGGACTGGGCATGATGAGCAAGTACAGCCTGGTGTTCTTCGCGCCCTGCATGCTGGCGCACCTGGCGCTGACCGGCCGGCTGATCAGACAACTGCGCAACCCCCGTCTCTACGCCGCCGCCGGACTGGCCCTGGCCATCGTCGTACCCAACCTGCTGTGGAACGCCGCCCACCAGTTCGCCAGCTTCAAGCACACCGCGGAGATCTCCCAAGTGGACCGGGCCACCTTCAAGTTCGGCAACATGCTGGCCTTCGTGGCGGCCCAGTTCGGCCTGTTCGGCCCCATCCTGCTGGGCGGGCTGGTCCTGGCGGTGATGCGGCGCCGGCCCGTGTGGCGGGACAACGCCCTGACCCTGCTGGCCTGCTTCACCTTCACCCCCCTGATCCTGTTCACTGGCCTGGCCTTCACCTCCCGGGCCTTCGCCAACTGGGCGGCCTTTTCCTACGTGGCCGCCGCCCCGCTGATCGCCGCCCTCTGGATCCACGCCGGCCGGCGGCGGCTGCTTGCGGCCGGCATCGCCCTCAACCTGCTGATCGGCGCCTTCCTTTTTCACTATCATGATTTTGCAAATCTGGCCGGGATCCAGCTCAGCCGCAAGACCGACCCTTACCACCGGGTAAAGGGGTGGCGCGCCCTGGGCGAGGCCGTGGCCGTGGAACTGGCGGCTTACCCCGACGCGCGGCTGGCGGGTGAGAACCGGGACATGCTGGCGGAACTGGGCTTCTACGCCGGCCGCACCGTCTCCAGCGCCCTGCATCCCCTGATCCACAACCCCAGCGGCCGGATCAGCAACCACTACGCCCTCACCGCGGACATCCGCGACCATCCCCAGGGCGAGTTCCTGTTCGTCTCCGACACCGATCATCCCGACCTGGCCCCCGCGGTATTCCGCGAGGCCACCCGCATCACCACGGTCCGGGTGCCCCTCTACCCGGGCTACGACCGGGTCGCCTATCTCTGGCTGGCCCGGGACTACCAGGGCGCCCATAGGTAGTGATACGCCCTTTGGGCATTGGCGCCCCTGGTCCAGGGCGGCCATTTTCCGAGCGAGGTGGTGTGTTCCGGGTATGCGGTGGTGATCAGCGCATGGCCCACTGGCTGAAGCCGGGGCCGGACCGTCGAGCCAGGGTGAAATAGAAAACCCGCCGGCCTGAACCTTGCTGGATCAGGCCGGCGAGGACCTTACGGTCCGCCTATTGCATGTAGGACTTGGCTTCCTCGCCGGGGTTGGGCAGGCCCGCCACGCGCCACAGGCCGCGGCAGCTGCCGAACAGCTTGTGGGCCTTGTGCCGGTCCAGGCCGGCGGCGCGGCACACCAGCCGCATCACCGGCAGGGAGCCATTGAGGAAATACTTGCCGCGCACGTGGTTGATGACTTCCCAGTGCTTGGTGGTGAGCAGGTTCATCCCATCCGCATCGGCGATGCGCTGGGCGAGGTCGTAAGACCAGCGATCGGGTTCGACGAGAAAACCGTCGTCATCGAACCAGTGGCCGACATCATCGAGTGGGTAAGCGGTTGCGGCTGCGGTAGATGCGTTCATGTCGATGTCTCATCCGGGGTATTGGAGCAGTCAGGTTAGCCGCCCATACCCACGCAGTGAAATCACTCGTGGGCATGAGAAGCAAACTCCGGGTTATGACTCGGCGCGATATAGTCCACACCGAGTCCACACCGAGTCCACCCAGAGTCCACACCGACCGCCCGTACCAACAGCATCGACCTCCGGCATCGACTCAATGAGGAGTCCGTCCATGCAATTGCAACAACTGCGTTACCTCCTGGCCCTGGCCCGCAGCGGCTTCAACGTCACCGGCGCGGCCGAGCGGGTGTTCAAGAGCCAGCCCGGCGTGAGCAAGCAGCTCCGGTTGCTGGAGGAGGAACTGGGCGTGCCCCTGTTCGAGCGGGCCGGCCGCCACATCATCGGCCTGACCCCCGCCGGACGCGCCGTGATGGAACTGGCCGAATCCACCCTGGCCAACGTCGAGGCCATCCACCGCGCGGCCCAGGATTTCGGCGATCCCGGCCAGGGCGACCTGTCCATCGCCACCACCCACACCCAGGCCCGCTACGTGTTGCCGGCGGTGATCCGGTCTTTCCGGCGGCGCTGGCCGGAGGTGAGCCTGCACCTGCATCAGGGCAGCCCGGCGCAGATCGCCGAATTGGCGGCCAGCGGCGCGGTGGACTTCGCCATCGCCACCGAATCCCTGCACTTGTTCGACGAGCTGGTGATGCTGCCCTGCTACCGCTGGAACCGCGCGGTAGTGGTTCCGCTCGGCCACCCGCTGGAGGCCGAAACGCCGCTCACCCTGTCGGCGGTGGCGCGCCATCCCATCCTCACCTATGTATTCGGCTTCACCGACCGATCCCATATCAACGCCGCCTTCCAGCGCGAGGGGCTGGAGCCCCGCGTGGCCCTCACCGCCACCGACGCGGACGTGATCAAGACCTATATCCGCCTGGGCCTGGGCGTGGGCATCCTGGCGGCCATGGCCAAGGACGACGACCTGGATCAGGACCTGGCGTTCCTCGACGCCGCCCACCTGTTCGAACCCAGCGTCACCAAGATCGGCTTCCGCAAGGGGCTGTTCCTGCGCGCCTGCCACTACGATTTCATCCAGGCCTTCGCACACCACCTCGACCCCGAACTGGTGGATCGCGCCGCCGTAGAGTCCACGCCCGAGGCGCGCGCGGCCCTGTTCGGCGACGTGCGGATACGGGACTACTGAGCTGGGTGTAATCAGAGTCAGGCCCGGCCCCAGGCCGCGAACAGCGGGTCGGAATAGCCCCGCTGTTCGATGTACTTGTCATCCGCCGGGCGCCGTACGCCGCGCAGGGTCTCGGTATGCAGGTCGGTGAAACCGGCCCCGACGAGCAGGCTCGACACCAGTGCCAGGCGTTCGAAGGGATGAAGTTCGGTCCAGATGCGCACCGCCTTGGTGGGAAACCAGCGGTCCGAAAAACTCACCACGAACACGCCGCCGGGCTTCAGCACGCGCCGGACCTCCGCCACCACGGCCGCCGGATCCAGCAGGTATTCGATGGAAGCGGTGCACAGGGCCAGCTCGAACTGGCCGTCGGACCAGGGCAGGCCGGTGCGGACGTTGAGGTCCTTCGTCACCCGTTCCGTCAGGCGCCGGTTCGACGCCAGTTCCGTCTCGTTCATGCCCAGGCCCGCCACATGCAGATCGACGGGCTGCTCCGGCAGATGGCTGGTCCAGCTCGTCATCAGGTCCAGTACCCGCATGCCGGGACCCAGGAAACGGCCGTAAAGGCGGCTGATCTCCGCCCGGCAGGCGGCATCCAGATGGTGGGTGAAACGGGGCTCGGCATAGAACTCGCTGTCGCAGATCCCGTCCTGGCATTCGAAGCCGCCGGGCGCCAGGAAGGTGGTGCCGGGGTCCGATGGCGGCACCTGGAGCCCCGGGCCGTCGAACAGTTCCGCCAGGGACAGACCGGCCATCGCCTCCAAGTCTGTAGGGTGCAGCACCAGGCGCGCCGGCATGCCGGCCAGGGGATGGTTGGGATCCACCCGTAGGTGGCCGTCCTCCACGGCCAGAAGGCGCACCGGGCGCAGGTCCCGGCCCCCCTCTGACAATTCGGCGAACGCCAGGCGCGGATAGAAGCGTCCGGGCAAGGGCGGGACGTGCAATCGGAAGCTGCCGGCCGGCAATACGAACGCGGCTTGGCCCCGGGGCTGGCACCAGGGCGCGGGGTCCAGCTCGGCCCTACCAAACTCCGCCAGCTGCAGGGCGCCGTCGTTGACCACCAGGCGATCCACGTGGACCGCCGCCGGGGATTGCCATTCCAGACGTGCTTCCACCGCCATGATCACTCCAGATCCACTTCCAGCCTGCGTATCAGGCTGATCTCCACCGGGCTGACGCTCGCTCCCAAGGCATACAACTCCACCCCCGATCGACGCGCGGCCCGAAGAGCCTGCCCGAACACCGGGTCGATGTGGTCGGCCGGGCGCACCCGCGCCACGTCGTCCCGCTGCACGCAGAACACCACCGCGGCCCGGGCGCCGGCCCCCACCACCGCCGTCAATTCCCGAAGGTGCCTGGTCGCACGCTCACTCACCGCGTCCGGGAAGAAACCCTCGCCTTTCGACACGGCGGCGGTGACGTTCTTCACCTCCAGAAAGCAGGGCTGGCCGGCGAAATCCAGCAGCAGGTCGGTGCGGCTGCGTTCCCCGAGCCGGGCCTCGGCGCGGATGCCGTCGAAACCGGCCAGTTCGGGCAACCGTCCCAGTTCCAGGGCCTCCCGCACCAAGGCATTGGCGCGACCGGTATGGATGCCCGCCCAACTTGGGGTCCGGGCCGCCAGGGGTTCAGCCTCCACCAGTTCCAAAGTGTAGGCCAGCTTGCGCCGGGGGTTGTCGGAACGGGACAGCCAGACCCGGCTGCCTGGCCGGTTCACCCCCAGCATGGAGCCGGTATTGGGACAGTGGGCGGTGACCGTCTCGCCGCCGTCGAGCCTGACGTCGGCCAGGAAACGCTTGTAACGGCGCAGCAGTTCACCGGGGATGAGGGGGTCGGGGAAATGCACGGGGCGATCGTCGGTATGCCGGTCCGTTGTTACCGGCGGGGAGGTGCCTCATGCCCGGCGAGCAGGTCCGCCAGATCATGAAGGCCTGCCCTTTGCGCCATCTCTTCGGGCGTTTCGCAGTCGTCGATGCGGGTCCGCAGGCGCGGGTCCGCGCCCGCATCCAGCAGCAGCCTGACTGCCGGCAGGTTCCGCTCGCTTACCGCCATGTGCAGCGGGGTGTAGTCGTTGAGGCCGCGCTGATCGGGATCTGCACCATACGCGAGCAACAGTTCGACGATGTCGGCCACATCCGGCCTGCCGGTCGCGCCGGCCTGCGGTCGGCTGCATGACAACGCCGCGATCAGGGGCGGGAAACCGGCGTGATCCACCGGGTTGGGATCCGCGCCGATCTCCAGCAAGTCGCGTATGAACCGCGACGGGCTGTGGTAGATGGCGTATTCGAGGCAGTTTCCGATCCCGGGCGGCATCGGCCCATTGGGCACCAGGTTCGGATCGTAGACCGCCGCCCGCAGCGCGGCGAGGTCGCCGGCACGAAAGGCCGCGTCGATCTTCCTGAACTGTTCGAATGCCGCGCAACGATCGGCGTCTGGTTTCATTTGGGCACCAGTTTTAGGGCCAATTCCTCGGACACCTCGCGCATGCCGCGCGCCGAGGCGAGATCATGGGCCGTCTTGTCGTTGAACCCCGGCGCGCCGGTTCCCCGCAAGGAGAGATCGGCCCCCGCCTTCGCCAGACGACGGGCCACTTGCGCGTGCCCGGCGACAACGGCCAGCATCAAGGCGCTCAGACCGTACTTGGCGGTCACGTTGAGATCGGCCCCATGGGCGATCAGGGTTTCGACCACCGCGTCATGACCGTGATGGGCGGCCAACATGAGTGCGGTCTGTCCGAATCCGTCGCGGGCATTCACATCCATGCCCTGTTCAACGAGGTTGCGGATGATCCGGAGATCACCCCGTTTGCTTGCATCCTCCCATGCCGAATCCATCGCGTACCCCCCAATCCCCTTGTCACCCCCGAATGTCCCATTTCGACCACGGCTGAAAAACCGGATTGCATCTGGACCCAGACATCCCCGCCAGAAACGGGGCGCCCAGGATCACCAGCAGCCAGGCACCCATAAGATAGATGATATAGGGCATCAACCCGGCCAGCAGGACATCCACCCGAAGGACATAACCAACACGGATCTGGGGAACCGTGGCGCTGTAAAAGACTGAAAGCGCACCAACGCCAAATACGGCGAGGGCCAGGGGGAAGAATGATTTCACTGCGGCTATCGTGGGGCTGGAGCGACCTCGGCGCCAAGCCGTGAAGACGGGATCAGCACATAAAAAAAGGGAGGGCCAAGCCCTCCCTTTTTCCCGCCGAACTGCGCTTATTCGTACAGCCGGGTGCTTTCTTCCTCGCGCACTCCGTCGGACAGCTCGCTGGCATTCATCAGCACGCGGAAGCGTACGTCGCCGGTGGCTTTGACCGCCTTCACCTCCACCGTGTAGGTCTGTTTCTCGCCGGGCGCCAGGCTGACGACCGGTGCGAAGCGGACCAGGGCATTGTCCAGGGTGCTGTCGGGGCCGGTGCTGGCCACGAACTCCTCGCCTTCCGCCAGCATGGCCTGGATGCCGACATTGGTGGCAGGTGCGGAGCCCTGGTTGGTGACGACGATGGTGTAGGTGGTCTTGCTGCCCACTTCCACCGGGTCGGGGTTGTCGGTCACTTCCAGCAACAGGGCCGGGATGCCGATGAGGTCGGTACAAGCCTGGGCGGACTGCTTCAGGCCACGGTCGGCCGCCACGGTGGCCTCGTTGCAGGCCTTGCCGATGGCATCGGCCTTGGCCGACAGGTTCAGGGTCTTCTCGGCCCCAGGAGCCAGGGTACCCAAGTTCCAGGTCACGCTACGGCTGGCCGCATCGTAGGCACCGCCCTCGCCGGCGTCGGCGTAGGCCAGGCCGTTGGGCAGGCTGTCCGTCACCACCACGTTGGTGGCAGGGGCGTTGCCGGGATTGTTGGCCGTGATCACGTAGTTGGCGTTGCCGCCCAGGTAACGTTTTTCCGGTCCGGTCTTGGCGATGGCGAGACCGGCCTGCTTGATCTCGGTAGCGCAATTGGCTGCGCCAGTGATGCCGTGGTCGGCGCTGAGGCTGGCGTTGTTCTCGGCCACCCCGGTCTGCTCCGCGGTGAAGCTGAATTTCTCGCTGGCGGAGGCACCGGCCGCGAGATTGCCAACGGTCCAGACCACTTCCGGCTGGCCGGATTCATGTTTCATGCCGGCGGGCACCTGGTCCTTGACCACCACGTTGGTGGCTTCGCCGTTGCCGGTGTTGGTCACGGTCACCTCATATTCCATCTGATCGCCCACCAGCCCTTCGGCCGGACAGGTCTTGGCGATGGCCAAGGCCGCCTGGGTGGCATTGATGTTGCAAGTGCCCGAGGCGCTGACGCCTTCCGCGGACAGGGCATTGGAACCGAAGGCATAGGCGCCGCTGGCGGCGGTCTTGACCCCGTAGGAAAGGGTCTGGGTGGCACCCGCGGCCAGACTTCCCAGGTCCCAGATCAGGGCGTTGCCCAGGATCTTGGCCGAGGGGGTGGCGCTAACGACCTCCACGCCGTCAGGCAGGATCTCCTGCACCTCCACCCCATCGGCCGCCACCTTGGAGGGGTTGGAAACGGTGAGTTCAACCTTGGCGGCATCGCCGACATTCACGTCCACGGGACAGGTCTTGTCCAGGTTCAGTGCCGGCATACTCCAGGCCACCGTGCTGGACCCCTCGCCCAGGAGGCCGGTGGGGATGGGACAGCAGGTGGTGGTGGCGTCGCCGGCGCGGGAGACGTTCACGTCCACCACGTTCTCCCCGGCCGCGGGCTTGATCTCCATCAGTTGGACGCTGGAAACGCCGTCCTGGCCGGTAAGGGTGGTGGCGCTGGGCTTGCCGCTGGAAGCGAACACCGCGTCTGGCCCGGAGGCCACGTTCCAGTTCACTTCATAGCCCGGCACGGGTTGGCCATCGGAAACCCGGCTCACCTTGGTGCTCAGGGTCTGCTGGGAGCCCGCCTTGCCGTCCAGGTTGGCGGCGGGGAAGGTCCAGGTGGCATCGACCCACTGGCGGATGACATGGACCTTGTTCTTGGCCGGATCCTGGATGTCCGGGGCATAGGCGATGACATGGGTGATGCCTTCCACGGGGGAAGTCAGGGTGATCTCGTTGTCGCCTCTCTTGATCACATTGCCCACCTTGCCGGGGGCGGCGGCCACCAGCAGGTCCACCTTGCCGTCGCTCATGGGCTTGCCGTCCTGGTCCAGCAGGACGCCCTTGACCGTCTGTTCGCTCATGATGGCGGCGCTGGAAATCAGGGGGGTGACGCTGAGGCTGGCGGGTGTCGCCATGGGCGCCGGCGCGGGGGGTGGTGCGACGACGGGCGGGGGAACCGGGGCCGGAGCGGGCTTGGCGGCCACGATGGGGGCCGGCTTCGGCGCGACGGGCGCGGGAGCCGGCTTGGGGGCCGGTTGGACACAGGGGGGATCGAGCAGGCCCCGGCCGGGACAGCCTATGGTCGTATAGTCCTGGTAGCCGGTGGTATTGCCGCCGACATTGGAAGGATCGTAATAACGGCCTTCCGCCATGGCCGGGGCTGCGAAGCTGCCGCAACCTACCGCCAGCAACGCGAATTTAAGGGTTGTTAGAGATATACGCATGTCAGGCTCCTTGCATCGAACTGGATTAACGGCCAGGACAAATCATTGTTCCCGGCTTGAACGGATCGTGCGGTTGATCGTCCCCCTAGGGTGATTCTTAGTCGAATGAACATTTGTTACTCGGTTACAGGTGATCGGACATGTACACCTCACCGTTCCGCTTCCAACGCCTCCCGGAACAGCGCATCGGAGTTTTTAAGAATAATCGTACCGTGGACATAGTCCAGTACGCCGTGCTCGACCCACAGACGCACCTGCCGGTTCACACTTTCCCTCGAAACCCCGACCAGGTTGCCCAGCTCTTCCTGGGACAGTTTCAACCCGACCACGATCCCTTCGGAGGTCGACCTGCCGTACTGTTGCCCCAGGTTGAGCAGGATGCGGGCGAGCCGGGCGGGTAGGTTGAGAAAGCTCAGGTCGCCCACCCTGTCGTTGGTGGCGCGCAACCGATGGGAGAGGGCGGCGAGGAGCTTAAGTGCGACCTTGGGGTGCTGCTCGAGAAAATTGAGGAAATCCTTTTGGCCGATCGTGAGGAAGCGGCATTCCTCCATGGTGGTGGCGTTGGCGCTGCGTGCCCTGCCGTCCAGCAGGGCCATCTCGCCGAACATCTCGCCCTGCTCCAGGATGCTCAGGATGGCTTCCTTGCCTTCCGGCGAGGCCAGAAAAATCTTGACTCGCCCTTCCAGCACCAGCAACAGGGTGTCCCCCGGTTCGCCGGCCTGGAAAATCATGTGCTTGGCGGGATAGCGCACGGTCGACGCCAGTTCCAGTATGGCCTGGATGTCCTCGTCCGAGAGGGCGGCAAAGATCAGACTGCCCTTGCGGAGAATGTCCGGATGTACCTCCATGTGTTCCTCCTGGTTGCATTGCCGGGGAGCGTACCCGTTAGCCAAGACCGGAAAGTGAGAAGCGTACCCGGTCGCCGTCCGCTGATCTTCACGCGAATTATAAAAAGGCCGCGTCGCCTGGCGCAGTGAGCTATTTCACAACCGGGGCCAAATCTTGCCGCACCGCTTGCCAATCGATATCGATGGGTTGGCTGAAATAGGCGCCTTGCTTCAGGATGGTTTCCCGCAATGCCGCAAGCCGTTCCTTGCCGGCGGGGTGGGTGGAAAGCAGGGCAATGCCGCCGTCTTCCCGGCGCGTCAGCTTCTCGAAAAACTTGACCATGCCATCGGCTGGCACACCCGTCGTGCGCAGCAGGGCAACCCCGTCCTCGTCGGCCTGCAGTTCCAACTCGCGCCCATAGCTGAGTTGCCCGAGTTCGCGGGCCATGTTGTTCCATACGCCGCCTGAAAGGTCGCCCAAGGCCACCGCCACCACGGCGCTCCAGCCCAGGCCATGGATCATGTTGCGCAGGGAATGCCGCCGCAGAACATGGCTGGTCTCGTGGGCCAGTACGCCCGCCACCTCGTCGGCATTGTCCGCCGCCGCCAGCAGGCCGGAATAAACAACCACGACCCCACCCGGCAACGCGAATGCATTGATGCGAGGATCGTCTGCCAGATAGAAGCGGAAGCGATAAGGCGTCCCGGCGGTGAGGCGCACCCCGATTCGATCGATCGCCTCCCGGGCCGCACCCTGCTCGATCAGCTTGAGGGAAGGCCGCATTTGTTCGAAGGCCAGTTCGCCCAACCGGATTTCCTGCTCGAGGCTGATGCGATCCGCCGCCCATTGGCTGATCCGATCCCCATTGATCCAGAACAGGGCCAAGGCAACCAGCGGCATGGCCAGGACAAAGCCGATCAGGACCATGGCGATGCGAAACCCAAGGCCGGTGCGGGTGTGCGCCCGATGGGCCCGGCGCAATTCCTCGGCAATCTCGGGCGGGGCCAGACGGATGAAGTCCGCCACCGCGGCCTCCCCCTTCAACATGACGGAGGCCTTGCCATTGGGCGTCATCCAGGAAATCAGCCATTGCCGGCCGTCATAGCCGCCGGTACTGAGCCGGATCTGGACAAGGGGGACGGTAAACCAGTGCCGCTTGGCCTGGACCACCAGAATACCTTCTTCGAAGTAGGCCTTTGCCTTGACCCCGCCAGGATGGATATCGGGACCGAAAAGCAGGACCTTGAAGGCAGGTTTTGGGAGACTCATTTGAGTTCAATACACCAGGGCCGGCTAGAATACACGGGTTTAATCAAGCCGCAGAATCATGAAACAACAACTCCTGGACATCTTCAATCGCCGCCATGCCTGCCACATGTTTCACACCGATCGGGACATCGCCGCCGACGACCTCGAGTTCATCCTGGATGCGGGCCGGCTTTCCCCATCCTCCTTTGGCCTGGAACAATGGAAGTTCGTGGTGTTGACTTCGTCGCGACACAAGCAGGCATTGCAGGACACCTGCTTCAATCAGCCCCAGGTGGGCACCGCCAGCGCGGTCATCGTGATTTTAGCCAAACTGGCGGACCTGGAGCCGGATGCCGACTACGTCGTCCAACTGCTGAAACGGGAATACCCCGGCGAGGCATTCGCCACCGCCTTGAAGAATTACCAGGCGTTTCACGCCGTCACCGATATCAAGGCCTGGAGCTGCGCCCAGTGCCACATCGCCGCTGCCAACATGATGACCGCCGCCACCGCCGTCAACCTGGATTCCTGCGCCATCGGCGGCTTCGACCCGGACCAGGTGATGCGTCTGCTGAAGATCGACCCGACCCGCCACGAACCGGCCCTGATCCTGGCGCTGGGCTACTGCGCCCTGGAACAGGGGGAAAAATTGCGTCTCCCGCTTGACGCGCTGGTGGAATACCGCTGAGCGCGGCCAACCCGCCAGGGGCCGATGGCCGTCCTGTGGCAGCGTCATTGAAGCATCGCCGCGCTTGGCTTGGTATCGGCTGGCTGCTGGTATTGGCGGTGATCTATCTGTCCCTCGTGCCCAACCCGCCCCAGCCGGACTTCACCGACAGCGACAAACTCGGCCACCTGCTTGCCTATGCGGGGCTCATGGGCTGGTGGCACCAACTTGACCGCAACGCCTATCGGCCAGCCCTCCTGTTCGTCCTGATGGGGCTGATCCTGGAGATCCTGCAGAGCTTCACCGACTATCGCCAGGGCGACCTCCTCGACCTGGCGGCAGATGCGCTCGGCGTGGGCCTGGGCTGGCTGTCAGGCAGGCTGGCACCGGCCTGGTTGATCCGGCTCGACCAGCGACTGGCGACATGAACGTCAGGGTTGCCAGTAGCGAGGTCCTGGCCGAACGGGACGTGGACGCCAAGCTCGCCGGCGCTGCCCGGTTATGGGCCGAATGGCATGCGGGCGGCCTGGCCAGCTCGTCCCAGCCGTTGACCCCCGTCGACGAGGCGGGACGGCCCGACAAACCCGTACTCCAGGACGCCCGCGCCATGCCCCGGCGCCAGCTCAGCGGTCCGGAGAACCACGCGGCCCTGATCCACGCCCTGGCACACATCGAGTTCAACGCCATCAATCTGGCCCTGGACGCGGTGCAGCGCTTCCCGGGCTTCCCACCCGACTATTACGGCGACTGGCTTCGTGTTGCCGCGGAAGAGGCCCATCACTTCCGGCTGCTGCGGGACCATCTGCGCGGACTGGGCCGGGACTACGGCGCGTTTCCCGCCCACGCGGGCCTGTGGGAGATGGCCCGCCGCACCGCGCACGACGCACTTGCCCGCATGGCGCTGGTGCCTCGACTCATGGAGGCCCGCGGCCTGGACGTGACGCCGGACATCCAGCGCAAATTGACCGGCTTCGGCGACCGGGCCGGCGCCGCCATCCTCGACGTCATCCTACGGGACGAGATCGGCCATGTGGCCATCGGTGATCGCTGGTTCAGATTCCTCTGCGCGGAGCGCGGCCTGGAGCCCGAAGCCACCTACCGGGAACTGCTGGCCGCCCCGGGCGTGCCCCGGCCCCGGAGGCCATTCAACGAGGCCGCCCGCCTGGCCGCCGGGTTTTCTGCAGAGGAACTGCGGCAACTCGATCCCGGCATGCGAATTGACGAACCGGCTTGCCCCGGGGGGGGTGGGAGGGCATAATCCGCGCCCTCTTTTCAGTTTTATTTCCCTTTGTTTTCATGATTTAGCGGGAAATGGATCATGTCTGAACCAACTGCCGAATCCCTGCTGACAAAAACAAGCCCGGCCCTGCCGGTCGACTGGTATTTCGATCCCAGGATCTACCAGTTGGAGATGGAACTCCTGTTCAAGAATGGCGCGAACTACATCGGCCACGAACTCATGACTCCGGAACAGGGGGACTACCACGTGCTGGATTGGCTCCACGACGGCGGCAAGATGCTGGTGAACAATCCCGACGGCGTGGAACTCCTGTCCAACGTCTGCCGCCACCGCCAGGCCCAAATGCTGAAGGGGCGGGGCACCGCCAAGAACATCGTCTGCCCCTTTCACCGCTGGACCTATGACACCCGCGGACGGCTCCTGGGTGCCCCCCACTTTCCCGACAATCCCTGCCTGCACCTGAACAAGAGCCCGCTGCAGAACTGGAACGGCCTGCTGTTCGCTGGCCCCCGGGACATCCACACCGACCTGGCCAGGCTGGGCGTGGCGGCGGACATGGATTTCAGCGGCTTCATGTACGACAGCACCCAGATCACCGAATACCGCTTCAACTGGAAGACCTTCATCGAGGTCTATCTGGAGGACTACCACGTGGTGCCCTACCACCCGGGCCTGGGCCAGTTCGTAAACTGCGACGAACTGAAGTGGGAGTACGGCGAGATGTATTCGGTCCAGACCGTGGGCATCAACAACCATCTGGCCCGGCCCGGCAGCGCCGTCTACAACCGCTGGCACCAGCAGGTGAAACGCTTCCGGGAAGGCCATGACCCGGCCCACGGCGCCATCTGGCTCACCTACTACCCGGCCCTGATGGTGGAGTGGTACCCCCACACCCTGGTGGTGAGCAACATCATCCCCACCGGCATCGACACCTGCCTCAACGTGGTGGAGTTCTATTATCCGGAGGACATCGCCCTGTTCGAGCGGGAGTTCGTGGAAGCGGAACAGGCCGCCTACCGGGAAACCGCCGTCGAGGACGACGACATCTGCTACGGCATGCAGAAAGGCCGCAAGGCCCTGTTCGAACAGGGCCTCAGTCAGGAAGGCCCGTACCAATCCCCCATGGAGGACGGCATGGTGCACTTCCACGAATGGCTGAGGCGCATGATCGAGCCGCACCTTTGATAGCCCGAGTAAAACGGCGAGGGCCCGTGTTTCGGGCCCTCGTCATTCGTGGCGCTGGCTGCGCGCCGAATCGGTTGGCGATGGAATCAGAACCCCACCAGTTGTCCATGCAGACCATGCCCCCGAATCGGGCCCAGGAAATCCGTCGACCGGGACACTTCGGAGTCAAAGACCACCATCAACAAATGGGGACGGCGTGGATTGTGCCCTACCGCCACCACGCCCACATTGTCGAATATCTCGTCTTCCAGGATGTGCAGGACATCTTCGTTCAGGGTTTCGTTCACATGCACCACGACGTCGGCAATATGATCACTCATCTGTTCCTCCTGGTATGCCAGCGACTTGCTTCCAACGAAGCCCGCTGTAGCCTGACTATAGGCGGTGCTAGCGAGATGTCGACCAAGTCGAACAGGTATTGCGCTCTGGTGTTTCATGAATGGCCGATTGCCAGACGCGGATGGACAAGGCCACAATCCGACTCATGCAGCCCGATAGAAGCTTCGACGCGATCCTGCCGACCCCGTTCGGGACGCTGGGGATGTCCGCGGCGAACGGATGTCTGACCGGGCTCTCGTTTCTGCCGCCCGGCACCCGCCCATCCGCTCCACCGACTCCATTCACGCAACATGTGGCGGCGGCGCTCTCCGCCTATTTCAGCGATCCGGGCCATGCCTTCGATCTGGCCCTGGCCGCCTCGGGCACGCCCTTCCGCCAGCGCGTATGGGCGGCCCTGCTCGCGATCCCCGTCGGCCAGGTCATCTCCTACGGCGAACTCGCGCGCCGGGTCGGTTCCGCTCCCCGGGCCGTGGGCCAGGCGGTGGGCGACAATCCCATCCCCATCATCATCCCCTGCCATCGCGTGGTGGCCGCCGATGGCGGACTGGGGGGCTTCATGCACAGCCGCACCGGCTACTCTCAGGACATCAAGCGCTGGCTGCTCGGCCATGAACACGCCCTTTGACGGTGAGCTGGACCGGTTCTGCGATAGCCTCTGGCTGGAGGATGGGCTCTCCCCCCGCTCCCTGGAAAGCTACCGGCGCGACCTGACCCAGCTGTTCGCCTGGCTGGCGCAACGCGGCATCCCGCCGACCCGGGCCCGGCGCGACAGCATCCAGGCATTCCTGGCCCACCGCACCCTGGATGAAAAAATCGCCGCCCGCAGCCTGGCTCGGCAGCTCACCGCCATCAAGCGCTTCCATCGCTGGCTGCTGCGGGAAGGCAGGCGCGAGGACGATCCGACCCTGACCGTGGACGCCCCGCGCCTGCCCAAGCCCCTGCCCAAGAGCCTGTCGGAGAACGAGGTGGAGGCCCTGCTGGCGGCGCCGGATGTGGACAAGCCCCTTGGCCTGCGCGACAAGGCCATGCTGGAATCCCTCTATGCCGCAGGCTTCCGGGTCTCGGAACTGGTGGGCCTGCCCCAGGCGGGGGTGAGCCTGAGCGAAGGCGTGGCGCGAGTCATGGGCAAGGGCCGCAAGGAACGGTTGGTGCCCCTGGGCGAGGAGGCCTTGGACTGGATAGGACGGTACATCAAGGAGGCCCGGCCGGCATTGCTGAAGGGCAGGGGAGGCAGTGACGCCCTGTTCATCACGGAACGGGGCGGCCCCATGACCCGGCAGATGTTCTGGTACCTGATCAAGCGCCATGCCCGTACCGCGGGCATCACCACCCCCCTGTCGCCCCACACCCTGCGCCATGCCTTCGCCACCCACCTGCTCAACCATGGCGCAGATCTGCGCGTGGTGCAGATGCTGCTGGGCCACGCCGACATCGCCACCACCCAGATTTATACCTACGTGGCGCGGGAACGCTTGAAGAGCCTCCACGCACTGCACCACCCGAGAGGATGACGGTCTGACAAGCCGCGAACTTGCTATGCTGCGCAACGGTCCGCGCCGGCCTGCGGCGGGGACCCGCTCAACCACCTAGGATCCTCCATGTCTCCCTCTCTTTTCGCCCGACTCCAACGCCACCCGGGCATGCTCCTGGCCGCGACCGGGACGACGGCCCTCGCCTTGGTCGCAGCTTCCGTGGTGCTGACCAAGCTTCTGCACCTGCAGCCCTGCCCCCTGTGCATCTTCCAGCGCATCCTGTTAATCGCCATCGGCCTGATCTGCCTGGCCGGCGCCGGCATGGGCGGGGTGGCCCGAGGCCTGCCGAGGCGGCTGGGCGCGGGCCTGGCCGGATTCACGGCCCTGGGCGGGATCGGCGTGGCGGCGTATCAAAGCTACCTGCAGTTGAACACGGTGGACACCGGGCTTTGCGGCGCCACCGATCCGACCCTGATCGAACGGCTGGTGGACTGGCTGGGCCTGCGCTGGCCCCTGCTGTTCTCGGCCCCAGGGGTCTGTTCCAGCAAGGAATGGGTCCTGTTGGGCCTGTCGCTGGCCAACTGGGCGGGACTGGCCTTTTTGGCCTTCTTCGTGGTCAGCCTGCTGGCGTTGCGCGCCAGACCTCACTGAGTGCTTGTCCGGATACCCGTGCGGGAGGCGGGACGGGCATCGAGTTCGGGAAGCCCATTTTAAGCGGCATATTTCCGGCCGAACCGGGTGCTATACTGGTTTAGTCCCTGGTGCGGGCACTTCCCTCCTGGGCTCGGTCAGTCTTCGGGCACGCTTCGATCTTTCTCCTCGGGCCGGACAGCGGCGCATCGGCGGTCCACCATTGCCACGGCTTGCCGTGCCCCATTTACCAGGAGATCCCATGAAAACATCATTCCTGCTTCCCTTATTCGCCGCCATGATGGCGCCGGTCCTGCCGGCCCAGGCCCAAACCCCCCCGCCTGCGTTCAACCCCCTCGCCATGATGGCGCCGATCATGACGCCGTTCGGCGCGATGCTGGTTCCCATGATGGCGCCCCTGGGCAATCCGGCCGCCATGATGCCCGGCATGCCGGCGGCACCCGGCTACCCGGCGCAGGGCATGGTCCCCTTCAGCGGCCTCCAACACACGCCTCAGGAGTACGGCATGCCCCCGATGGGCAATCCTTCGTTCTCCCCCGCCATGCCGAGCATGCCGTTCCCGGGTTTTGGCCAGGGCGCGCAACCCTTCCCCATGCCCCAGCTGGGCAACCCTTTTGCCAATCCCTTTGCCGGCGCCATGCCGAGCATGCCGTTCCCGGGTTTTGGCCAGGGCGCGCAACCCTTCCCCATGCCCCAGCAGGGTAATCCTTTTGCCAATCCCTTTGCCGGCGCCATGCCGGGCATGCCGTTCCCGGGTTTCGGCCAGGCGCCCCAGCCCATCCCCATGCCGTTCCCCAACTTTGGCCAGGGGGCACAGCCCTACCCGATTCCGTTCATGCCCAATTTCATGCCTGCCCCGCCGACCAGGTGATGCGGGTCGCATCGCTCGGAAATCCAGTTCGAAAGCCCTCTCCAAGCTGGCCAGGGGCCATCCTGCCGGATGGCCCCTCATGTTGATACCACGCCACGCCTCGAGCATGGCGTGTCTCACCAAATGCGCCGCTTGATCGGCATCGCCGCTGAAAGGCGTCCTGTCCGATCAACTCCCCATTTCCCGTCCAGCGCAACATGACCGCGAGAACCGCCCACCTTGTCCAATCTCCCCGCAGCCGGCCGATACCAGGTCAAGTTCGAGACCCTGTCGCTCGGCAATATCGATTACCAAATCCGCTCCCTCAAGGACCGGCAGCAGTTCGATGATCCCGAGGGCCTTGCGGAAAGCCTGGGCATCACCTCCGCGAACTGGCCCTTGTTCGGCCTGGTGTGGCCATCGGGACAGATCCTGGCCGACATCATGGTCAGCTTCGATTGCACGGGAAAACGCATCCTGGAGATCGGTTGCGGCCTGGCTTTGTCCAGCATGGTCCTGATGCGACGGGGGGCGGACATCACCGCCAGCGACAACCATCCCCTCGCGGCCTCATTCCTGGCCGCGAACCTGCTTCTGAACCAGCTGGCACCCGTCGCATTCCATACCGGCGACTGGTCCGAGACCGGTGCCGCGCTGGGCCTGTTCGATCTAATCATCGGCAGCGACGTGCTCTACGAACGGGATCAGCCAGAGATCCTGGCGGGGTTCATCGACCGGCATTCCAGCGACCATGTGGAAGTAATCATCGTCGACCCCGACCGGGGCAACCGGGCGAAATTCAACCAGAGCATGGCCAGCCTCGGCTATGCCCATTCCCAGTCCAGGTTGGAGGCACTGCAAACCACCGGCGGGGTTCCCTACAAGGGGCGGGTCCTGACCTATCGGCGGGATTTGAAGGACTGATCCCGGGCTTGCCCGTTCGGCGGTCGCAGGCTCAGACCCCGTTGCGCCACTCGGTCTCCTCGCTGTCGAACAGGCGGTTGGCCTCGATGGGACCCCAGCCGCCGGCGGCATAGGTGTGGATGAAGTCCCGCTCCTGGGCCCAGTATTTCAGGATCGGATCCACAACGCGCCAGGCCCATTCCACCTCGTCGAAGCGGATGAACAGGGTACGGTCGCCCTCGATCACATCCAGCAGCAGGGTCTCGTAGGCATCCAGCGCGCTTTCGTCCGGGTTGCGGAAGCTGGCGTTGAGCCGGACCACCCGGGTATCCATGTCCAGGCCGGGCTTCTTGGCGTGGATCTCCAGATGCATGCTCTCCTCGGGCTGTATCGACAGCACGATCCAGTTGGGCTCCAGGGTCTCCAAAGGGGTTTCCCGGAACAATTGCTGGGGCGGATGGCGCAGGCGCAGGGCGATCATGGACATGGCCTGCTTGAGGCGCTTGCCGGTGCGCAGGTAGAAGGGCACGCCGCGCCAACGCCAGTTGTCGATGTAGAACTTGGCGGCAGCGAAGGTCTCGGTGACGGAATCGGGCTCCACCCCCATCTCTTCCTGATAGCCCGCCACCTGCTGGCCCCCCATCTGCCCCGCCCGGTACTGGGCGCGGAAGGCATGGGCATGGACCGATCGTTTCGAGATGGGGCGGATGGAACGCAGCACCTTCACCTTCTCGTCGCGCAGGGCATCGGCCTCCAGGGCCGGCGGCGGTTCCATGCCCACCACAGTGAGGAGTTGCATCAGGTGGTTCTGCAACATATCGCGCAATGCGCCAGCCTTGTCGTAGTAGTCGGCCCGTTTCTCGATGCCCACTTCCTCGGCCACGGTGATCTGGACGTGGTCGATGAAATTGCGATTCCACAAGGGCTCGATCATGGTGTTGGCGAAGCGGAACACCAGCAGGTTCTGCACCGTTTCCTTGCCCAGGTAATGATCGATGCGGAACACCTGGCTTTCGTCGAAGTAGCGGTGCAGCAGCTGGTTCAGCACCTGGGCAGATTCGATGTCGGTGCCGAAGGGCTTTTCCACCACGATGCGGTGCAGCCCCCTGGGCTTGCAAAGGCCGGCGGAGTCGAGGTTCTTGATCACCGCCGAGAAGTCGCTGGGCTTGATGGCCAGATAGAACACCACGTTGGAGCACACGCCCAGCTTGGGCTTGGCCAATACCTCCTTCAGATCCAGGAAGGCCTGGGGATCGTTCAATTCGCCGCGCAGGTAATCGAAGCGTTTGGCGAACCGTTCCAGGGCTTCCCCCTCTGCCTTGATCTTCTTGCCGAGAAGTTCCTTGACGTTGTCGCGCCAGACGGCGTCATTCCATTCGCGCCGGCCGAAGGCGACGAAATTGAGCCCTTCCGGCAACTTGCCGGCCAACTCCAGCCGGTAAAGGGCGGGAAGCAGCTTGTTGGACGCCAGATTGCCGGTGGCGCCGAAGATAACGAAATTGCAGGGGGGGAGCGGGGTTTCTTGATCGAACATGGGGCGCGCCTATTTCTGCACCGCGTGGCCGCCGAAGCCCTTGCGCATCATGGCCAGCACCCGGTTGGCGAAATCGCCCTTGCCCTGGCTGGCGAAACGGGACATGAGGGCCAGGGTCATGACCGGCGTGGGCACCCCCAGGTTGACGGCTTCCAGGACGGTCCAGCGACCCTCGCCGGAATCGGCCACCACCGGGGCGATTTCCTCCAGGCTCTGGCCGTTCTTGAGGAAATCGGCGGTCAGGTCCAGCAGCCAGGAACGCACCACCGAACTGTGGCGCCAGAGCTCGGCGACGGCGGCCAGGTCCAAGTCGAATTCCTGCTTGGCGCCCATCAGGGCGAAGCCTTCCGCCAGCGCCTGCATCATGCCGTATTCGATACCGTTGTGGACCATCTTGGTGAAGTGGCCGGAGCCCACCGGGCCGGTGTGCAACCAGCCGGATTCCGGGTTGGGGGCCAGCACCTTGAGGTAAGGCGCCAGGCGAGCCAGATCATCGTCGCTGCCGCCGGCCATCAGGCAATAGCCGTTGGCCAGGCCCCAGACCCCGCCGGACACGCCCACGTCCACGAAGCGGATATCCCGCTCCCGGAGTTGTTCCGCCCGCACCTTGGCCTCCTGATAGAAGCCGTTGGCGCCATCCACCAGCAGGTCTCCCGGCGCAAGCAGCGGCATCAGATCCTGGATCGCCTGGTCCGTCGCCGCGCCGGCGGGCAGCATGAGCCAGACGATGCGGGGCGAGGCAAGGCCCTCGACCATGGTTTCCAGTTTGTCGCAGGCGACCACATTGGCCTCTTCCCCGGCCAACTGCTGCGCCACGGCGACGTTTCGGTTGTGGGCGCGAACCTTGACGCCGCCCCGTGACAAACGCCGAGCCATGCTGCCGCCCATGCGTCCCAAGCCATAGAAACCGATTTCCTGCATGACACCCATCCTTCCTGTGATGGTCGCGAGTGCTGAATATCGGCCCTGTCTCTTGGGACTGCAACCCCGGCGCCGGGGTTGTTATGCAAATTTAGCGGTTGTCGTCGGGGCCGGTAGCGCTCCCGGCCTGGATGTCATACCTTCACGTAGATCCAGCCTTCCCGCATGCGGCCCAGGATCTCGCCGATCGCCGTTGTCGCCACGCTGGCCTGCGGCACCAGTACCACATGAACCCCTTCCCGCTTCAGACGCGCCAGGGTCTGGCCGCAGGCCACGAAGCTCAGGTTGGCATGCTGATCCACCAGCCGGCCGATCCGCTCCCGATAGGGCGAGGTATCCTGGCGCAGCAGGTTGAGGCCATAGTTGTTAACCAACACCTCCACCCTGCTGCTGCCACGACCCGCCTTCAACAAACGCTCGGCCAGGTCCAGGGTCGCTTCCAGACGGAGCGGGTCGTTGGAATCCAGGTGCAGCAAGACCTTGCCCGGATCGACCCGGGCGGCCATGGAGACGGTCTGATAACCAGGCGGCAGCCCGGCCAGTCGGTCGAAATGCGGGGTATCCGCCCGCCCCCGCGCCTGCCAACCGCCGCCCACGCCCAGCGCCAGCACCAGCACCGCCGCCAAGGCTTGGTACCAACCCCCATGATGGCGCCTGTGAACCGCGGTGGGCGGAACCGCGGGAATATCCGCATAGACCCCCTTGACCATCTCCTTCAGGGTACGGGTCTCGCAGGCGCGGGCCTTGAAATCGGCATCCTCCTCGATGAGGCGGTAAGCCTGGTCCCGCTCGTCGGCGGTCAATTCGCCGTCCACCAGGGCGTTGAGATATTCCTGGGAAATGGGTTGATTGACGGGTTCCTTCATTTCACTCTCCTCAACTGAGGCTGGCATCCCGTATCCTCAGTCAATAACCGTTCCTTCAAGGCCTGGCGTGCCCGTGACAGGCGGCTCATGACTGTCCCAACAGGCACCTCCAGCACTTTCGCCACTTCGGCATAACTGCATTCCTCGATGTCGACCAGGGTGATGACCTGGCGTTGCGCCATGGGCAACAGGGCAATGGCATTGCGTACCCGGGCGGTGGTCTGGCGGCTCGCATAGTGCCGGTCCGGACCCGGTTCATCGGACAGAATCACATCCTCCAGTTCTTCCAAATCGGCGAACTCCCGGCGTCCTCGAAGATGGTCGCGCCAGCAATTGTTGAGGATGGAAAACAGCCAGGATTCCATGGCTTCCTCCTCGCGAAGCTGGGATCTTCTGGACAGCGCCTTGGCCAGGGCATCCTGGGCCAGATCGTCGGCCAGATGCGGATCGTGGCACCATGCAAAGGCCAGGCGGTAAAGCCGCGGCCGCATGGCCGTGAGCCGCCGTCGGGCGGAAAAATCGAACAACGATAGTGGGTTTTGCACCGGCGTCTCCTCGTTTTGTATAAGACGCTTCAGGTGGTCCAATTATTCCAGAAAAAAATTGGAATAAATCCGGAGGCGGTGACGTCCTACCTCCCAGACGGCGTGACCGTCGGCAACACATACCTTATTCAATATTGGAGAAGACCATGCAAGCAGCCATGTTCGCCGCACTGTTGGCCGCCCTGATCGCGATAACCCCCTCCCCGGGCAAGAGCGGCAATGCCGTTGCCGCGGAATCCACAAAAAGCGACGCCGTTCAAGAGAAAGTGGTCTACCACATCAACGATGCCAGCGTGGCGCGCGTGGCCCTGCGCAATATCGAGAACCACCTGAATGCCGACCCCGGCGTGAAGATCGTGGTGGTGACCCATGGCAAGGGCATCGACTTCCTGCTCAACGACGCCAAGGACGAAAAGGGTGCCTACGAACCCCAGGTCGCGGGTCTGAAAGACCGGGGTGTCACCTTCGACGTCTGCCGCAACACCCTCAAGGGCCGCAAGCTGGACGACAGCGCCGTGATCATGGAGGCCCAGGTGGTCCCCTCCGGCGTGGCTGAAATCGGCAGGCTCCAGGCCAGGGAAGGCTACGTCTACATTAAGCCTTGAGCTAGCAGCCAAGCAAACAGGCGCTTGACTGCCGTCAAACCTCCGGCCCCGGCCGGAGGTTGTTAAGGACGATGGGTTCAGTAATTCCATCGTTGGCAACACTCACCCCGGACAAGTCGAAATTTTGACGATCGCCGTCAGGCCCTAGGCTTGCCGGCGACATGTCCGGCGCGCCGCCCAACGGCGCGAATCAACGATCCGCAACCACATGGAGACTCACGATGTATCGCAACCTTCGCACCCTGATCCTGGCTTTCATCCCGCTGCTGTTCACCGTTGCTCACACATCGGTTCAGGCGGCTGACCAAAGCCTGGCGGACTACAAGTATGTCCTGCACATCAGCGACATGGACCCGTCCAAGCAGGAACTCATCCTCAACAACGCCGCGAATCTCCTGGACGCCTACCCGCCAGGCGCCGTGGACATCGAGGTCGTGGCTTATGGCCCCGGCCTGCGCCTGATGTTCGCCAACAACGTCAACGCCGAACGCCTGGACGCACTGTCCCAGAGCGGAGTGCGCTTCTCAGCCTGCGGCAACACCCTCAAGGGCATGACCAAGCAGCTTGGCGAGGCGCCAAAGCTGAACCCGGTTGCGAAGGTGGTGCCTGGCGGCATCGTCCGCATCGGCGAGCTGGTGAAGCAGGGCTACATCTACGTCAAGCCCTGACCCATGCACAACACGGCACCAAAGCCGGCTTTAACCAACCCCGGGGCGCCCGGCCCTGATTTGATCCTGTTGGATCCCGCTCAAGGAGGATTTGAAATGCAAGGCAAGAGATTATTCAAGCGTACCGTGCTCGGCGCCACCTGCGCCTTTGCCCTGGCCGGCGCCGTCGCCCCGGCGCAGGCCGCCAACTGGCTGATGCTGCAGGGAACCGAGCCGGAGGCCGCTTCGGCACGCGCCAATGTCTGGGGCTTCATTCAGATGAACTATTCAAAGGACTTCAGCGACCCCAACGCCGCCGGCCAGTACGTCCCGCCCAAGCTGCTCGGTCCCGACCTGGACTCCCAGTCCGGCTTCAACATCAACCGTGCGCGCATCGGCGCGCGCGGCACCGGTTTTCCCCTGGACAGCCACATCAATTACTTCCTGATGATGGAGATGGGCAACAGCTGCATTACCCATTGCGCCGGCGACAACACCATTGCCAGGATGATCGATGCCAGCATCACCCTGAATTACATACCGGGGGCGCGTATTCGCGCCGGTCTTTTCAAAACACCCGGCGCCGAGGAAGGGCTGCAGGCCATCCATGTATTCGACTACATCAACTTCACGGAGGCCAGCAACGGCCTGCTGCTGGAGCGCTTCCCCAACCCCAAATACACGGCGAACCTCCCCGCCCAAACCGAGGCCCAACTCCAGGGTGGCGGCTCCCTGAACGGCTATACCAGCCCGGTCGGTGGCTTCCGCGATGTGGGCGTCCAGGCATTCGATGCCTTTGACGTGGGCAAGGACTGGGAAGTGTCCTATGCCGCCATGATCGGCAACGGCAACGGCATCGAGTTCAAAAACAGCGACGGCGAATATGACAGGTACCTCTACCTTTCAGCCGAGAAGAAAATGGGCGGCAAGGGCCCCAAAGCGGAAGGCTTGAAGTTCTTCACCTGGGGACAGTGGGGCTCCCGTCAGTTGGACAACACCAATGACAGCGTGGACAACCTGAAAAAATATGACCGCAACCGCGCCGGCCTGGGTGTGAAATATATGAAGAAGCCTTTCCGCTTCACAGGTGAGTACATCACCGCCGACGGCATGATCTTCGAGGGTCCCGACAAACCCAGCTTATATTTCGCGAACCCCGCAAATGCCACCGGCGCCAACAACGGTGCCGACGCCAAAGGCAATGGCTGGTATGTGGAAGGCGGCTGGTACATCCCCAAGACCAAGTGGGAGTTGGACCTGCGCTACGACACCGCGACCTTCAATAAAGACCGCAACGATGAGCACCAGTTCGACAAGTGGACCCTGGGGGTGCAGTACCACTTCAATCCCAAGACCCATCTGACCGTCAACTACGAGATTCGTGACTTTCAGTGCACGGCCACATCCGCCCAATGCACCAACGCCAACAAGAACCTCGATGGCGTGGGCAACAGGGTCGGCGTGCAACTGACCGCGATCTTCTGAGCACCACCACCTCCTATCAAGGTGACTTGCCCCGACCGCTTTCGCGGCGGGGTTTTTTCGTTCACCCGCTGTGATCACGGCGACTATCGCATGACGGAGAAGACAAACCATGAACACACGACATCTGGCGGCGGCCTCGCTCGGACTGTTGACGACAATCGTGCTGGGCGGTTGCGGCGGCATCCCGGTCAGCGAGAAATCTGATCACATCCAGTTGGTTTCCGATCCTGCCGGGGCCACGGCCTACGCTGATGGCAGTGAACTCGGCACGACGCCCTTGGCAATCGTCCCGGGAAAACACTTCCGCGCCGGTTTCGTGGGCCTGTCCTATCGCTATTACGGCAAGCTGTCGTTCAAGAAGCCCGGCTGCGAGCCCTATTTCGTCGACGTCGACGACCACATCCTCTCCAAGGACGTGCACGCCAAGCTCAAATGCGACCCGGACTTCCGTACTCCGGCCGATCCTATGCCATCCCGAGTGGCGCCCGCCGGGGACTACACGGAACGCCTCGAGCGCATCGAAACCCTGCACAAGAAAGGCCTGGTCAACGACGAGGAGTACAACCTTCTGCGCAAACGCATCCTCGACGAGCTCTGATCTCCCCGGGCCTGAGGCAGACCCGCCACTGTTCGTGTTCCATGGACGGGATCGGCCATGCTTCATCGTCCATCATCCCGGATGTCCATGCTCGACCCCGCCGGTCCGATTGACTTTCCGATCGCATCCCATGCAGAAATCATTTCCGACGTCGGCCAGGATTTCCATCACAAGGACAAGTGTTATATAAGAAAGGGTTAATATTGCATGGGCCGTGCGGGGTGAATTGCGATCTCCGCGGCGCCCGGACCAAACAGGAAAAACAAGAACATGCCCACCGCAAACGCTTCCGCGTCCATGAAGGTTCTCTTCGCGACCTCCGAGGCGATACCGCTGATCAAGACCGGGGGGCTCGCGGACGTTTCCGGCGCCCTGCCCCCGGCATTGCGGACGATCGGCGTGGATTGCCGCCTGCTGTTGCCCGGCTATCCTTCCGTCCTGAAGGGCGTCGGCCAGACCCGGGAGGTCTGCCGGCTTGCGGGGCTGCCCCGCGACACGGGTGCCGGCTTGCTGGCAGGCAACTTGCCGGGATCGGACACGCCGATCTACATCCTGGATATGCCGGAGGCATTCCAGCGCCCGGGCGGACCCTACCAGGACGCCCTGGGTTATGACCATGTGGACAATGCCTGGCGTTTCGCCCTGTTGTCGAAGGCGGCCGCCGTCCTGGCCGGCCCGGCGTCCCCCCTGGATTGGCGGCCGGACATCCTGCACTGCAATGACTGGCAGACGGGCCTGGCGCCGGCCTATCTCCATTACACGCCGGGCGGCGCCCGAACGCTGATGACCGTGCACAACCTGGCCTACCAGGGCATTTTTCCACCCCAGATCCTGGCCGAGTTGGGCCTGCCGCCGACCAGTTTCTCCATGCAGGGCGTTGAATACTACGGCAACCTGTCCTTCCTCAAGGCCGGACTGTTTTACGCCAACCGCCTCACCACCGTATCCCCGACCTATGCCGAGGAAATCCAGCAAGCCCCGCTGGGCATGGGCATGCAAGGCCTGCTGGCCTCGCGCGGCGGGGACCTGAGCGGCATCATCAACGGCATCGACACCGGGGAATGGAACCCCTCCTCAGACCTGCACCTGCCCTGCGAGTTTTCCGCCAAGGTGCCTTCCGGCAAGAAGCGCTGCAAGGCCAAGTTGCAGGAGGAATTGGGATTGGACAGGGAGGCGGACACGGCCTTGTTCGGCCTGATTGCCCGAATGACTCCGCAAAAAGGCCTGGACCTGGTCCTTGCCGTGGCCGACCACATCGTCCTGCAGGGTGGACAACTGGCCATGCTGGGCACCGGCGACAAGGGCATCGAGCATGCCGTTCGGGCCATGACCGATAAATACCCGGGCCGGGTCGCCTGTTTCATCGGCTATGACGAAGGCCTGTCCCATCGCATCGAGGCGGGCGCGGACATCTTCCTCATGCCGTCCCGTTTCGAGCCCTGCGGCCTTAACCAGATGTACAGCCTGCGCTACGGGACCGTGCCCATCGTCCATGCTACCGGCGGTTTGCAGGACACTGTGGAGGACGGCATCACCGGCTTCGTGTTCCAGGCACCCACGGCCGAGGCCCTATGGATGGCGGTGACCCGGGCATTCGAACTGTATGCGGACAAGACCGCCTGGCATCGCATGACCCAGGCCGGCATGCGCAAGGACTTCAGTTGGGAGCACAGCGCCCGGGCGTATCAGGCGCTGTATCGGGAGATGCTTCCAGCCTAGCCTGGAGGCACCGCCCCTTGGCAGGGGCGGAGTGGAACCTCAAGCGAACAGCAAGGCGTTCACCCGTTTCACGAACCCCGCCGGGTCGGCCAGCTGGCCGCCGTCCAGCAACACCGCCTGATCCATGAGCAGGCCGGCCAGCTCGTCGAAGCGGGCTTCCTGCTCCCCTTCCAGCTTCTGCATGAGGGGATGCTCCAGGTTCACTTCCAGGATGGGATGGGTCTCGGGCACGCTCTGGCCCATGGACTTGAGCATGCGGGCCAGGTTGGCGTTCATGTCACCCTCGTCGGCCACCAGGCAGGCGGGGGAATCCACCAGGCGGTGGCTGACGCGTACGTCCTTGGCGCGGCCTTCCAGGGCCTGCTTGAGGCGCTCCAGCAGGGGTTTGGCTTCCTCGGCCTTGGCGGTCTCCTTCGCTTCCGCTTCCTTGTCCTCGCCGGCGATGGCGGACAGGTCCACCTGGCCCTTGGCCACGGACATCAACGACTTACCGTCGAACTCGAACAGGTTGGACACCAGCCATTCGTCCACCCGGTCCGTGAGCAGCAGGACTTCCACGTCCTTCTTGCGGAACATCTCCAGGTGGGGGCTGGCCTTGGCGGCGGCCAGGGTCTCGGCTGTGAGGTAGTAGATCTTGTCCTGGCCTGCCTTCATGCGGCCGATGTAGTCCGCCAGGGAGACCATTTCCTCGTCGGTTTGGGTGGAACGGAAGCGCAGCAGCTTGGCGATGCGCTCCTGGTTGGCGCGGTCCTCGCCCACGCCTTCCTTGAGTACCTGGCCAAAGTGCTCCCACACCTTCTTGTAGTCGTCGGTCTGGTTTTCGGCGCTGTTTTTGGCTATCTCGTCCAGCAGGTCCAGGGTCTTGCGCACGCAGCCGTTGCGGATCATCTCCATGTCCCGGGTTTCCTGGAGGATTTCCCGGGAGACGTTCAGCGGCAGGTCGGCGGCGTCGATGACCCCGCGCACGAAGCGCAGGTAAGCGGGCATGAGCTTGCGGGCATCTTCCATGATGAAGACCCGCTTCACGTAGAGCTTCACGCCGGTCTTGGCGTCCCGGTCCCACAGGTCGAAGGGGGCGTGGGCGGGAACGTACAGAAGGGCCGTGTAGTCCTGGCGGCCTTCCACCTTCACGTGGGTCCAGGCCAAGGGGTCTTCGTAGTCGTGGCCCACGTGCTTGTAGAAGGCCTTGTACTCGTCCTCGGTGATCTCGCTCTTGGGCCGGGTCCACAGGGCGTTGGCCTTGTTGGCGGTCTCGGACTCACCCTTGTCGTTGACGAACTCCACGGGGATGGCGATGTGGTCCGAGTAGTCGCGGATGATGGACTTGAGGCGCCAATCCTCCAGGAACTCGGCCTCGTCCGATTTCATGTGCAGGGTGATCTCGGTGCCGCGCTCGGCCTTCTCCACGGTCTCCAGGGTGTACTGGCCGGCATCCTCCCCTTCCATGGCGCACTCCCAGCGCACCCCGTGTTCCGGAGTGAGGCCGGCGCGGCGGGTGGTGAGGGTGACCTTGTCGGCGACGATGAAGCTGGAGTAGAAGCCCACGCCGAACTGGCCGATGAGTTGGGCGTCCTTCTTCTGGTCGCCGGTGAGCTTGCCGAAGAACTCCCGGGTGCCGGACTTGGCGATGGTGCCGATGTGCTCGATCACCTCCGAGCGGCTCATGCCGATGCCGTTGTCGCGGATGGTGAGGGTCTTGGCCTCTTTATCGACGCTGACGCGGATCTTCAGCTCCGGGTCGGCCTCGAATAGGGCGGGATCGGTGAGTGCCTCGAAACGCAGCTTGTCGGCGGCGTCGGAGGCGTTGGAGATCAGTTCCCGGAGGAAGATCTCCTTGTGGCTGTAGAGGGAATGGATCATGAGGTGGAGCAGCTGCTTCACCTCGGCCTGGAATCCCAGGGTTTCCTTTACCGCTTCGGTCATGCTGTGTTCTCCCTAACGAAAGTGGGGAGAAACTTGGGACGATCCGGCGGAATTCAAGTCGGGGGCCAGGAACTCAGAAGTTCGGGCGCGGGGCGGCCGATCAGATACCCCTGGGCAAGGTCCACCCCGATCTCCCGCAGGATCTCGAGTGTAGCCTCATCCTCGACGAATTCGGCCACGGTGGTCTTGCCGTAGCCCTTGACCGCGTCGTTCAGCGCCCGCACGAAGACCACATCATCCTGGTTGAGCGTCAATCCCTTGATGAAGGACCCGTCGATCTTGACGAAATCCACCGGCAGTTCCTTGAGATACTGGAACGAACTGTAGCCGACGCCGAAATCGTCCAGACCGAAGGCGCATCCCAGCCCCCGCAGCTTGGCCATGACGCGGGTGGCACTGGTGAAATTGGCCAGGGCGGCAGTTTCCGTGATCTCGATCAGCAGGCGTTCCCCGTCCAGGCCGTGGCGCACCAGTGCCGCCTGCAGGGTTTCGAAGGCGACATCGTCGTCAAAGCTGCGGCTGGACAGGTTGAAGGCAATTTTGACTGTGGGATGGGCACTGGCGAAGGCCACCGTGCTTTCGATCACCCAGTGATCGATTCGGCGAATCAGGCCGGTGCTCTCCGCGACGTCGATGAACATGCCCGGCGCCACCATCGTGCCATCCTTGGCCTTGAGCCGGAGCAGGGCCTCGTAATGGCTGATCCGGTCATCCTGGATGTGCAGGATGGGCTGGAAATACATCTGGAACCGGTCTTCTTCCAGGGCCTGCTCCACTTCGGCGCGCCAGTGGGCGCGCCGCCCCGCCACCTCCCGGTAGGGGTCGTCCGTCGTATAGAGGTGCCAGGAACCATGCCCCTTGGCGCGGGCCTGGGTGAGGGCGATTTCCACATTGGCCAGCAGGATGTCGGCATTGTCGCCATGCTCCGGGTAGGCCACCACCCCCACGCTGGCGGACAGGCGGCGATTGGCCATGCCTTCCAGGCGTCCGGCCGAATACATGAAGGCCTGGTTCAAGGCCCGGGTCATGACGATGGCATCGGCCGCATCCAGGTCCGGGAAGACCAAGGCGAAATCATCCCCGCCCAGACGGGCCACGAAACGTGGCGGCGGCACCAGGTTCTGGATGTGGTGGGCGCATTCCACCAGGACCGCATCTCCCACCTCATGCCCCCCCATCTCGTTGACCGACTTGAATTCGTCAATGTCGCACACCAGCAGAACGCCTTGTCCCCCTGCCGCCAGCAAGTCCTCCAACTCCCGCTTGAAGGCGCGGCGGTTGAGCAGACCGGTCACGTTGTCATGGTCGGCCAGCAGACTCAGGCGACGCTCCGCCATACGGTGCTCGGTTACATCCAGTCCGACCGCCAGATAGGTCTGTTTCTCGCCGCCCTGGGCCAGACAGGAATAGAACCAGACCACATCCCGGCTGAAACCATCCGGCCGATGGACGGTGCATTCTTCGTGGGCGGTGCCGCCGGCCCGCAAGCGAACCAGAAGTGCCTCATGGGACTGTTGCTGCCACCCCTCCAGGAACAGTTCCGTGAAGGCATGACCCATGATCTCGTTGGCCGGCTTGCCGCAGGACAGCACGGTCTGGGCATTGACCAGGCGCATCTTGCCATCCTCTCCGAAGGTGACGATCAGTACCGGTGCGGTATCCAGCAGCCCGGATACGAAATCGCGTTCCTGCTCGAGTTGTGCCGCCTGGGCCGCAAGCGAATCGGCATGGCGTCGGGATTCCGCCCGCAGAAATTCGAGCCGGTCCGCCAGTTCCACGGACAGCTGGTTGAGATCATCCATTTCATCCCTGAGCCAGCTGGAACGGTTTTCCTGGCATGCCTCGCGCACTTCCTGGAAGCGCTCCTGTCCCAGCAACGGTAGGGAACTGGCAAATTGGCGGATACGCCCCATGGCCGGGTGCAGCAAGGCCAATAACAGCAGCATTGCCAGCCCCAGCACCGAGCCTCCCCAGGCCAGGTCGCGTTTTGCCGCGGCATCGATTGTGTTGACCTGCTGGGTGACATCGACAACCACGGCCAGATGGGACTGCCTGTCACCTTCAGCGGGGCTGGGGAACACCATCACATGGTAGATGCGCCCCCCTTGTTCCTTTCGGAAATAGTTGCCGGACCACTCGCCGGACACCGCGGCGGCCAGCAGTTGCATGACCTTGTCGCCCCCGCTGGCGGACAGGACGTGCATGTCGGCCAGCGGATGTCCTCCGTCCCTGCGGGGGCCGACCAGCACAGCCACTTCAGCACCGGAAAGACGGCGCAGATCGAGAATGATGTTCTCCAGGCCGGTTAACACCGCCACGGCGCCCAGGGCGCGCCCACCATGGACGATGGGCAATACCGTCTGAAAGTCGCAACTGGCGGAACATTCCAGCCAACTCAAGGGCGTTTCGCGCACGGCCGCATCCCGAGCCCGCATGGCCAGCAAGCTTGGCAGTGGAACATCTCCCCAACTCGCCAACTGCTTATGGCCTGGATCGAAAAATGCCAAAGCGATGAGGCCTTGGCCAAGGTTCAGTTCAGGCCAGAACGCGTTGACGGCATGAGCCAGACGATCCTTGTCATGGGCCAACAAGGCCTCGCGGACCGAAGGCAGGTCCGCCAGCATGCGCCCCAATACCTGCATCTGGTTGGCCTGCAATAGGAACAACCGCCCCGCCATGTCGCGGGCACGATCCCGATACGCCAGTTGATCCTTCTCGAACTGCTGTGCAAGTGAAACCTGCTGTTGCCAGGAGAAGATCGCAGCCGTTACTGCCAGCACCAGACCGGACAGAAGAACGACACGCCAGCGAATACTGAGGAATCGCCGGGAGGGTTTGTCCAACATCAGAATCGCCAGGCGAGTTGCAGCAGCAGCATGTCCCACTCACGCGTGAAACGGCTACCAGGGGGACCTGTATTGTCTCGCGGCGACAGCGATGCCACGCCATTGACGTGATGCAATTCGGTGGAAAGGGCCAGATCGGGGGTAAAGTCGTATCGCAGACCGAGCACCCAGTCCTTGCTGTAGCCCAAGTAAGGTTCATACACGGGCAAGTAATGGGATCCGGCCTTGTCGTCCTTGTCGGTATAAAACTCTCCATAGCGCAACCAGCTCTGCCAACCCTGTCGGAGACGCCAAGTCCCCTGCAAGTACCAGCCCTCGGCGGTATGGCTCGTGTTAAGTTGCGAATTGAAATAGCCTTGCCCCAATAACTTGATCTGGGAATATTCGCCAGTCAATGTGAAGTCTTCAAGATTATGTTGCAGAGAAATCACCCACGGCTGAAATGAGGTATGCCCAGAACCTTCATCGAAAGGTGGCATTGTGCCTGGCTGGTAATCCACGGAAACATCACCAAATGACAAGCCCGCCCGCCAAAGTCCGCCTTGGTATTCAGTCATAACCTGACCCAGCCAGGAACGACGCCCGTCAAAGTGGCCAGGCAGATCTCTCAGAAATATCACCTCTTCAAGTTCAGGATCATCCGCCTCGATCTGCATCGCGCTGGCCTGCCAGGTCACACCGATATCGCCCCTGTCGTGTTCTCCCCGCAGCGTAATTCCAGGCGACGCCAGAAAGAAGTTGCGGATCCGGTCCAGGTAGATGGATTGAGGCATGAGGATACCGGGGCGGGTTTGGGCCACATCCCGGGTGGTGTTGTAAAACCCATAGGGATTCTTGACCTTGCCAAGAGCCAATGAAACACGATCATCCCCAGTGTTGAGCAGGTTGTGTTCCACGAAACCATAGTCCAGGCGCAGATCACCCTGGTCAGTCTCCCCGGACCAACGCGCCAGCACCTGTCCCGATATCAGCCAATCTGAACTTGGTCGCCAGGAAAGATTTCCACCGATCTCGCGCAAATCGAAACCTCCACCTCCATCGCTATCACCCGCGATCTTATTGTCAGAAGTGAACACAACGGACTGACTGAGGAAACCATGAGCCTGGACGCCATCGCCGAAATCCACCCCCCAGCAAGGCAGGGAGACAACGACGAATAGGCTACTGAATAGAAATCGTGACGATCGAGTCATTGTTAATGGCCTTCCTGACATATCCGATCGCGCCTGGGGTAGCTGCCACCCGCGCGATCATTTCTTCTTCCGAGGTGACTTCGATGGGTGCCTGGCCGATGCCCGAGTAGACCAGACGGTCCCAGGACTGGCGCAACTGGTAAGGATAGATGTTGAGTTTTTCCTTGCAAAAAGCACTGTGCAAGGCGTTCAGATCCGCCAGAACGAAGACTTTCACTGGATTGCCGTCGGGCCATTTCGGTTGTCGCATCCCGAACATGGCGCGTACCTGACTCTGGCTCAAGGATTGGACCGGCACGCCCCGGTGAGCGATGACTTCCACGGCACCGGCCCTGGGAACCACCAGCAACAAGCCGATCACGACAACCAATAATCGCAGCATGTATCTATGGCCCCTTGGCTGGGGTGGGCAAGCATTGCAGACTATCCATGAACCTCCCCGAATTTGATGACGCGTGTATTGAGTTCGAGAAATCCGTAATTACTTTAGTCCCAGCACATCCTGCATATCGAACAACCCGGTCTCCTTGCCCGCCAGAAAACGGGCCGCGCGAAGGGCACCGAGGGCGAAGGTCATCCGGCTGGAGGCCTTGTGGGTGATCTCGATACGTTCCCCGACACCGGCAAACATGACCGTATGGTCACCGACGATATCCCCGCCGCGTACCGTGGCGAAGCCGATGGTACCCGGGTCCCTTTCACCCGTTACCCCCTCGCGGCCATATACGGCGCAGGACTTCAGGTCCCGCCCCAGCGCGCCGGCGATCACTTCGCCCATGCGCAACGCGGTGCCGGACGGCGCGTCCACTTTGTGACGGTGGTGGGCCTCGACGATTTCCACATCGAAACCCTCATTCAAGACCCGCGCCGCCGTATCCAGCAGTTTCAGGGCCAGGTTGACCCCCACGCTCATGTTGGGCGCGAACACGATGGGGATATGTTCGGCCGTATCGCGGATGGCCGCCCTGCCGGCGTCGTCTAAGCCGGTGGTGCCGATCACCATGCCCACCTTGGCCTGCAGGCAAAAACCCAGGTGATAGAGGGTCGCCTCGGGGCGGGTGAAATCGATCAGGACATCGGCCCCATCCAGGGCATGGATAACGTCGTCGGTCACATTGGCGTTGAGGGGTGCGCCGATCAATTCCCCCGCGTCGTGTTGCAACCAGGGACTGCCGCTGCGTTCCAGCGCGGCGTGAAGTCGCAGGTCCGAGGTCCCAGCGATGGCTTCCAGCAGAGTCTTTCCCATGCGCCCGGAGACCCCCGCGATCACCACCCTGATCACTTGTCGGCCCCCTGGGATTGTGGTGGGGATTCCGGCTTGGACGCTTGCTTGGGCCCAGCCGGCACCACATCCCCTTCTATCCCTTTCAGCAGGTCGTTCTCGAACACCACGGTAATACGTCTTTGCTCAGTCAACGTACCGCTCTTGACATAGCGGTAGACGTAGTCCCAGCGGTTGTTGTGAAAGGGATCCACCACCAGCGGCGTGCCCAATACAAACCGCACCTGGGATTGGGTCATGCCCGGCTTCAGCTTGGCCAGCATGTCCTGAGTGATGACATTCCCTTGCTGGATGTCGATCCTGTAAGGCGAGATCCGGTCGATGGGGTGTGACCAGCTGCCGCATCCGGTCAGAAGGAGGGGGAGAAGCACGTAGGCGAATCGCATGTATGGGCGCGGCGCGGCGAAAGGATTGGAAAGCCGCGTTATGATAGCGTGCAATGTCACCGTTCGTCACAGCCCATACAGCATGACCAGCACCGATCAACTCAAGACCATGGGCCTCAAGGTCACCGGCCCCCGGCTCAAGATCCTCAGCCTGTTCGAGAAGGTGGAGCATGGCCATCTCACCGCCGAGGATGTCTATCGCCTGCTGCTGGCCGAAAATGTGGATGTGGGCCTGGCCACCGTATATCGGGTGCTGACCCAGTTCGAGCAGGCCGGCCTGCTGATCCGCCATCACTTCGACAATGACAAGGCGGTGTACGAACTCAACCAGGGTGGGCACCACGACCACCTGCTCTGCCTGCAATGTGGCCGGGTGGAGGAGTTCTTCGATGCCGAGATCGAGCGTCGCCAGAAGGCCATCGCCGCCGAACGGGGGTTCAAGCTGGCGGAACACTCGCTCCACCTCTATGTGGAGTGCGTCAAGGAAAACTGTCCCCACCGCAAAAAATAAGACAGCCGGGAATTGCCTAGCCCGTGCCCATCCCCAGCAGTTCCGCCGCGTGCCGGCGCGTGGTCTCGGTGATCTTCACCCCGCCCAGCATGCGTGCCACTTCCTCAATCCGGGGCGCCGCATCCTCCAGTCGGATGGCCTGGGTCGCCACCGATCCGCCCCGACTCTCCTTGCTTACCAGGTAGTGGCCGCCGGCCCGGGCCGCGACCTGGGGCAGATGGGTCACGCACAATACCTGCCGTCGGGTACCCAGGTCCGCCAGCATATGTCCGACGATTTCCGCCACGCCGCCGCCGATGCCGGCATCCACCTCGTCGAAGATCAGGGTCGGGGCACCGGAAACCCCGGAGAGCACGGTTTGCAGGGCCAGGCCGACCCGGGACAATTCACCCCCCGAGGCGGTCTTTGCCAGGGAACGCTCGGCCTGCCCGTGGTGGGGCGAAACCAGAAATTCGATGTCTTCCAGACCATGGGCAGCCGGTTCCCGCAGGGTCAACGCCACATTGAAACGTCCCCCCTTCATGGCCAGCTGCTGCATGGCGGCGGTGGCGGCCTTGCCCAGGCGCCGCGCCGCGCCCCCGCGCTGCTCGGACAATTGCTCGGCCAGCCTGCGATAGGCCTGCTCGGCGTCGGCTTCGGCCCGGACCAAGGCCTCCAGGTCCGCGGCCTCTCCCAGCGCCTTGAGCCTGGCACGGGCCTCCTCCAGGTAAGCCGGCAACTCCTCGACGCGTATCCGGTACTTGCGCGCCGCGCCCTGGATGGCGGCCAGGCGCGCTTCGGCCTGGGCCAGGGCTTCCGGATCCAGGTCCACCCGCTCGGCATAACGTCCGAGTTCCCTGGCCACCTCATGGAGTGTCTCGACGGCGTTTTCCAGCATCTCCAGCTGGTCCTTCAATCCCGGGTCGATCTCGGCCAAACCGGACACATTGCCACGGACACCGCCCAATAGGTCCAACAAGCCGGTTTCCTCGGCATTCAGGGCTTCCGCCGCGGCCAGGGCGCCACGAGCCAGATCGACGGCATGTGTCAGGCGATGATGGGTTTCCTGGAGGGCCAGCCAGCCCGCCGGATCAAAATCCAGGGCGGCCAGTTCATTGACGGTCCATTCCAGGCGCTCCCGCTCCTGGGCATCTTTGTCGGCATCGGATTCTGCGCTACGTCGACGTTCGCCGGCTTCGCTCCAAGCCCGAAAGGCCCCTGCCGTTTCCTCAGCCAGTTTCCCGCATCCGGCATAGGCATCCAGCAGACGCCGCTGTTCGGCTGATTTGAGCAGGGAGTAATGGGCATGCTGGCCGTGGATGTCCACCAGGAATTCGCCCAACTCCTTCAATTGCTGGGCGTTGGCCGGACGGCCGTTGATATAGGCGCGGGACCGGCCGCCGGCCTCGATCACCCGGCGCATCAGCACGCCCGCTTCCTCGTCGGCCAGATCGTGTTCCCGTAGCCAGGCGGCCGCGGCCTCGCTGCCTGCCAGATCGAATTCCGCGCTCACCTCGGCCCGCTGGGCGCCTTGCCGCACCACGCCGGCGTCCGCCCGCTCTCCCAGCACCAGGGACAGCGCGCCAAGCAGGATGGACTTGCCCGCCCCGGTCTCCCCGGTGAGGACCGAGAAGCCTGCCTGGAAGTCCAGGCTGAGGCGTTCCACCAGGACAAAGTCGGCCAGGGTCAGGGAAAGCAACATGGCTGAAGATCCCGGGGCAGGACAAATCCCGGTGCGGGTGTATCGCCTGTGTTCCGGTCCCCGCTCAAAGCTTCTCCCCCCAGTGCAGTTTCTGCCTGAGGGTGTCGTAGTAATTGTGGCCTTCCGGATGCAATAGCCGTACGGTCTTGCGGGCGCGCTGGATCACCACCCGGTCGCCAATCTGCATGTCGGCATGGCGCTGGCCGTCGAAATGCACCCGGGCATCGTCGGCATGGATCAGGTTGATCTCGATCTCGGAATGGCTGTTGACGGCGATGGCCCGGGCCGACAGGGTATGGGGGCAGATGGGCACCATCACCACCGCCTCCAGTGTCGGATGCAGGATCGGCCCCCCGGCGGACAGGGCATAGGCCGTGGATCCGGTGGGCGAGGCCACCACCAGGCCGTCGGCGCGTTGGCTGTAGACAAACTGGTTGTCGATATAGACCTCGAACTCGATCAGCCGGCCCAGGGTGCTCTTGCTCACCACCACGTCATTGAAGGCATAGGTGGCGAACATCACGTCCTCGGACCGTTCCACGCTGGCTTCCAGCATGACCCGGTCCTCCGCCACATAATCCCCGGCCAGCATCTCGTCCAGGGTGGAAAACATGGTGTCGATGGACACGTCGGCCAGGAAGCCCAGGCGCCCCTGGTTGATGCCGATCATGGGAATCTGGAAATCCACCAGGGTACGGGCGATGTTCAACAAGGTACCATCTCCGCCCATGACGATGGCCAGGTCGGCGCCCTTGCCCATCTCGGCCAGCGTGGCGATGGGAAAATCCTTGATGGCGCAGGCCTCGGCGGTATGCGCCGAAAGCAAAACGTCATGGCCGCGCTCCCGCAGGAACTCGGCCAGACGCAGCAGGGAACTCGCCGTGGCCAGGCTGTTGTATTTGCCGACCAGGGCAATTGTCTTGAAATCTTGTTTCATGGCGTGAAATTATAGCTAGCCCGGATAGATAACCCATCATGCTCAACGACCGCGCCCGCATCCTGCTCAAATTCCTCGTCGAGCGCTATATCGAGGACGGCCAGCCCGTGGGTTCCCGCACCCTGTCCAAGCACACGGGCCTGAACCTCTCCCCCGCTTCCATCCGCAACATCATGGCGGACCTGGAGGAAGGCGGCTTCATCGCCAGTCCCCATACCTCGGCGGGCCGCATCCCCACCCCCCGGGGCTATCGCCTGTTCGTCGACACCCTGCTGACGGTGAAACCCCTGGACAGCATGTCGCTGCGCCAGATCGAATCCACCCTGGCCCCGGACGATCCCAAGCGCCTGGTCAGCGCCGCCTCCCACCTGCTGGCGGAACTCTCCGCCCACGCCGGCGTGGTGCTGACGCCGAAACGGCGCAACCAGGGCCTGCGCCAGATCGAATTCCTGACCCTGTCGGACAAACGCATCCTGCTCATCATGGTGACCGCCGAAGGGGAGGTGCAGAACCGGGTGATCGCCACGGACCAGCCCTATTCCCCCAGCCAGCTCACCCGGGCCGCCAATTACTTCAACCAGCACTTCGCCGGCCACTCCTTCGAGCAGGTCCAGCCCCGCCTGGCCCAAGAACTCGCGGAACTGAAATCCGACATCAGCAAGCTCATGGAGGTGGTGGTGGTGGCGGGCTCCGACGCCTTCAGCGCCGCCGGCAAGGAATACGTGCTGTCCGGCGAGCGCAACCTGCTGCAATCCCCGGACCTGTTCACCAACATGAACCGGTTGCGGGAGCTGTTCGGCCTGTTCGAGCAGAAGACCGAGCTCATGCAGTTGCTGGATGTGGGCCATGCCGCCAGCGGCGTGCAACTGTTCATCGGCGCCGAGTCCGGCGTGGCGTCCCTGGACGAATGCAGCGTGATCTCCGCGCCCTACGAAGTGAACGGCGAGGTGGTCGGCACCCTGGGGGTGATCGGTCCCACCCGCATGGCCTACGAGCGGGTCATCCCCATCGTCGACATCACCGCCAGGCTCCTGTCCAACGCCCTGTCATATCATTGACCCCTCTACCCAGCCGGAACGGCCGTTCGAGAAAACCCATGACCCGATATCAAACCGGCATCCCTTCCCCCGTGCCGCTCGCCGCCTGGCATCTTCACTTTCAGTTGAATCCCGGCTGCGCCGCCGAAGAGCTGAGCGCGGCCCTTCAGCGCCTGCGCTACGTGGCCGACGGCGACTCCCTGGTGCTGGGCATCGGTGCCGCCACGGCGGAAGCCCTGGGCCGGTCCATCCCCGGCTTGCACGCATTTCCCGCCTTCCAGTCCGCAACGGTGACCATTCCCACCACGCCCGCCGCCCTCTGGTGCTGGCTGCGCGGCACCGACCGGGGCGAACTGCTGCACCGGGCACGCCATATCCGACAGTTGCTGGACCCGGCCCTGGTCGACAGCTGGAGCCTGGAGACGTTCCGCTACGATGGCTCCCTGGACCTGACCGGCTACGAGGACGGCACCGAGAATCCGCAGGGAGAGGACGCCCTTGACGCGGCCTTCGCCAACGGACAAGGCGCCGGCCTGGACGGCGGCAGCATCGCCGCCATCCAGCAGTGGGTCCATGATCTGGATCGGTTCGAATCCCTGCCCGCGCAAGAACAGGACCACATATTCGGCCGCCGCAGGTCCGACAACGAGGAACTGGAGGACGCCCCCGAAAGCGCCCATGTCAAGCGCACCGCCCAGGAAAGCTTCGACCCGGAGGCCTTCGTCCTGCGCCGTTCCATGCCCTGGTCCGAGGGTGGCAGCGCCGGCCTGGTGTTCCTGGCGTTCGGCCGCGACGCCCAGGCCTACGAGGCCCAGCTGCGGCGCATGACCGGCCAGGAAGACGGCATCCTGGACGGCCTGTTCCGCTTCACCCATCCGGTCACCGGCACCTATTTCTGGTGTCCGCCCATGCTGGATGGCCGGCTCGACCTGCGCGCCCTGGGACTCTGAGGGCCCATGGCGACTTCCCTCACCTGGTTCCACTGGGCCCTGCTGTCGGCCGTGTTCGCGGCCATGACGGCCATCTTCGCCAAGATCGGGCTCCAGGGCGTGGACTCGGACCTGGCCACCCTGGTGCGCACCTTCATCATCCTGCTGGTCCTGGGGGCCTTCGTGGCCTTCGCCGGCAAATGGCAGAACCCCCTCGCCCTGTCCGCCCACACCTGGCTGTTCTTGTCCCTCTCCGCGCTGGCCACGGGGGCGTCCTGGGTCAGCTACTTCCGCGCCCTGCAGATCGGCGAGGCCTCCAAGGTGGCCCCCATCGACAAACTCAGCCTGGTGCTGGTGGCCATCTTCGCCTTCATCTTTCTCGGTGAACGACCCAACCCCTGGGAATGGTTCGGCATCGTTCTGGTCGCCGGCGGCGTCGTCATTCTAGGATTCAAACGCTAATGAGCTTCTTCCTCCCTGAACCCCCCTATCGCCACGACCAGCCCGCCCGCACCGGCATCCTGCTCATCAACCTGGGCACCCCGGATGCCCCCACGGCCCCGGCCCTGCGCTCCTATCTGAAGGAATTCCTCTGGGACCGGCGGGTGGTGGAGATCCCGCGCCCTGTCTGGTGGCTGATCCTGAACGGCATCATCCTCAACACCCGGCCCCGGAAATCCGCCGGGAAATATGCCGCCATCTGGCGCGCCGAGGGCTCCCCCCTCGACTATTTCACCCGGCGCCAAGCCCAGTTGCTGGCCGAGGAACTCGCCCGGCGTACCGAGACGCCTTTGTTGGTGGACTACGCCATGCGCTACGGTCAGCCCGGCATCCACGACAAGATCCAGGCCATGAAGGCCCAGGGCGTGACCCGACTGCTGGTATTGCCCATGTACCCGCAATATGCCGCCAGCAGCACCGGGTCCGCCCTGGATGCGGTCTGGCAGACCCTGCTGCACACCCGCAATGCGCCCGAGATCCGGACCGTCAGGAATTTTCATGACGACCCCGGCTACATCGCCGTTTTGCAGCAGAGCATCGAGGCCTACTGGGCCGAGCATGGCCGCCCCGACGTCCTGGTCATGAGTTTCCACGGGATACCGCGCCGCTCCCTGGACCTGGGCGATCCCTACCATTGCGAGTGCCGCAAGACCGGGCGTCTTCTGGCGGAATCCCTGGGCCTGGCGCCGGAACAGTTCCGCCTCAGCTTCCAGTCCCGCTTCGGCAAGGCGGAATGGCTCAAGCCCTACACCGCCGAGACCCTGCAAACCCTGGGACGCGCCGGGACCCGACGGGTGGATGTCGTTTGTCCGGGCTTCGTGGCCGACTGCCTGGAAACGCTGGAGGAGATCGCCATGGAAGGCAAGGCGGAGTTCCTGAATGCCGGCGGCGGGGAGTACCGCTACATTCCAGGCCTCAATGATCGCGGCACCTGGATCCGGGCCCTGGCCGACCTGACGCTGAATTCGATCGGATCCTGGATATCGCCGGGGTGGAACCAGGAAGCGGAAGCACGCGAAGCAACAATCAGGCGCGAAAGAGCCGTCGACTTGGGCGCGAAGCGCTGACCCGCCGCCCTTTCAGATCTCGAAGTACTGGTCCGGGGCCAGGGCGCTGGGCGTACAACAATTCAGGGGCGCCTCCCGCAACTCGTCCATGATGACCGTCTCGGCGCCGGGCTTGAGGTGCGTGATCCACACCTCCATATCGCCTTCGAGCAGGGACAGGTCCGACCACAGCGTGGTGGAGCAGTAATGCTTGGATACTTCGGCTAGCTGCGTCAGCGCACGGGGGAAGGAGCACTCGATGATCAGATGGCGCAGGTCCCGGGCCGCCTCGATGCTCTGCCATAACGCCTCGTGGCTTGCGGTATCGCCGGAAAACAGCAAACTCCCCGAGGGACCCCTGAGCAGGTAGCCCGAAGCCGGTACCGTATGGTTGGCGGGAATGGCGGTGAATTGCCGGTCCCCCAGGGTCACCGTGTCCCCCAGTTGCAGGGGGGAATACCGCAGGAACGGGGCCTCCAGGCTGGGCACCCGCGAGAAATCCGGCCAGATGCGCCAGTTGAAGATGTGGTCCTTGAGGATTTCGAGCACCTCCGGGATGGCGTGGAGCACCAGCGGCCGGTCCCGATCCCCGGCCACGCTGTCCATCAGCAGCGGGATCGACAGGATATGGTCCATGTGGCTGTGGGTCAGGAAGATATGGTCGATTCCCGCCAGCGTGGACCGGGGTAGCCGGGTCACGCCGCTGCCGGCATCCAGCAGGATGTCCTGGTCGACCAGGAACGACGTGGTGTGGCGGTCATCGCCGATGCCGCCGGAACAGCCCAATACGCGCACTTCCATGCCGATCTCTCCAGGTGGCGGAGCTTTGGGATGAATCAGAACATCACTTGGTCGTGAAAGTAAATACACCATCCCAATCCGCGGGCGGCGGGTTGAAACGGAAGTGGGTGACCCGGTCCAGGTAGACCTGATACAGCTTGCAGGAATTGCCGCGGAGCAGTTCCGTGAGCTTGGTCTCGGCCTGGTCCCAGCGCTGGGCCTGATAGTCCGCCACCACGGCCTCGAACCGTTCGGCCTCCTGGGACTGTTCCGGAGTCAATTCCGCCGTGGGTCCCAGGGGTTCATAGATGGACACCGGCACATCCTTGCCCTTGACCCGGACCCGGTCGACGATGCGGAAGGCGAGGTCGGGGCAGGCCGCCCGGGTGACCTCGCCGACCAGCACCCCGACGCCATACTGGCGCGTGAGAGCCTCCAGGCGGGAAGCCAGGTTCACCGCGTCGGCCATGACGGTATAGGCCATGCGGAACTCGGAGCCCATGTTGCCCACGCTCATGCGACCGGTGTTGACCCCCACCCCGATCCTCATCGCCGGCCAGCCGCGGGCCTCCAACTGCGGATTCAATTCCTTGAGGGCGACCTGCATGGCCATGGCGGTCAAAACGGCGTCCCGGGCATGCTGGTCGTCGCTCATGGGCGCACCCCAGAAGGCCATGATGGCGTCGCCGATGTACTTGTCGATGGTGCCTCGCCCCTGCTGAACGACGCGGGTCATGGCCGACAGGTAGACATTGAGCAACTCGGCCAACTGGGCGGCTTCCAGCTTTTCGGAAATGCTGGTGAAGCCGACGATGTCGGAAAACAGCACGGTCATGACCCGGGACTCGCCGCGCATGCTGTAGCGGGCCGGGTCTTTGGCCATCTCCTCCACCAACTCGGGGGGGATGTACTGGCCGAACAGGCGGTTCATCTGGGCCTTGGAGCGGGCTTCCACGAAGAAGCCCCAACTCATGTTCAACACGAACAGGCCGGCCACCGCGATCAGCGGCGTTGCCAGGGCCAGGCTCATGTTGAGGGCCTTCCAGGCATAGACATCGAAGCCAAACAATCCCCCCAGCAACAGCAAGGTGAGGCCGGCTGCCCAGAGGGGCGTGAGCCAGGGCAAGGCCAGCGCCAGGATCAGGCCCAGCAGGACCACGCCGGCGACCAGGCCCGCGCGGATGCCGGCCGGTTCCCATTTCACCTCGCTGTCCAGGATGCCGGAGATCAGGTTGGCGTGTATTTCGACGCCGGGGAACGCTTTCTCGCCCGGCGTAACGCGCAGATCCATGATGCCCGGCGCGGTGGAGCCGATCAGGGCGATGCGCCCCTCCAGGCCGGCGGTGGGGGCACTGGCCTGGATCACGTCGCTGGCGGAGACGTAGGCGAAGGCGCCGGGGGCGCGATACGGCACCAAGGCCATGGCCCTGCCGTCCAATGGGATGGTCAAACCGTCCAGGTCCAGTGCTGGCGGGCTCCAGGCATGTCCGCCCGCCTTGCCGCCGGGCAGCAGTTTGACCTGCTCCGAGCCCATGCCGGCACGCACCAGGTTGAGGGCCAGCGAGCCGTAGCACCGTCCCTGATATGCCATCAGCACCGGCATGCGGCGGGCCACGCCATCGAAATCCGGATCCATGTTGAAGAAGCCGGCATAGGGCGTTTTTTCCTGCAGCCGCGCCAGATTGCCGTTGTAGCCAGCCGCCGCGACGGGGCGCAACCCCAGGGCATTGACCGCCTTGCAATCGACCACCGGCGTCGGCAATGCGCCGACGCTGTCCTGTCCCGCTTGAAAGCCGAAGTAATAGCCCAGCACCGCCGGACCGCTGGCCAGGGCAGTCGCCAGCTTGCCGTCGTAGTCGAGTTGTCCCCGCACCCGTTCCAGCCCGGCATGAAAACCCGCGTCGCCGGCGAGAGGTCCCCGGGCAAGTTTCTCGAGCACCGGCAGCCCGGAACTCTGGTCCGGTTCGGCGAAGATCACGTCGAAGCCCACCGCCGCCACACCGTAATGCTCGAACAGATTGTTGGTGAGCTGGGCGGTCAGTTCCCGGGGCCAGGGCCAGCGCCCCAACGCCTTGAGGCTTTTTTCATCGATGTCGACGATGACCACCCGTTCGTCCACGCTGTGGAGGCGGAACATCCGCACCTTGAGGTCGTAAAGGGCGGCATCCAGCTTGTCGATGATGTACAGGTTGTACCAGCCCGCGGCATGCCCCAGCAGCACCAGCAGCAATGCCAGGCTGGCCAGGAATTGGCCCAGGAAGCGCCGGGAGCGTTGGGTCATGTCAGTTTTTCAACTGATAGAACCGCCCCGCCCCGGATTGACCCTCCGGAAGATTGTCCAGGCGATCGGACACCGCGTCGGCCAGCCGATCCAGGCGCACCTCGGGCAAGGGATGGGTCTTGAACAGCAGCGATACTCTCTTGTCACCCTTGGCCACGTGGCCGATATCCGCCAGTACCGTGGGCAGGCCATAGGCGTCGTAGCCCGCCCGGGCGGCATAGACCAGGCCCAGGCGGTCCGCCTCGAACTCGGCGTCCTTGTCCAGGCCCCGCGCGACGATCTCAGCGCCGTTGCCGATGATGTTCTGCACCATCTTCTCGTTGCTGTCGACCTTGCTGCCGAAGAAGCTGCCGACGGCGGCGATGGCCTGGGATTTCTGCAGCAGCTTGAGGTGGTGCTTCTTCACCACATGGCCGATCTCGTGGCCCAGCACTCCCGCCAGTTCCGCCTCGTTGTGCAGCTGGCGATACAGGCCCCGGGTCAGGAATACATAGCCCCCCGGCGCGGCGAAGGCGTTGATGTCCTCGCTTTCGATCACGCCGAAGTGCCAATCCAGGTCAGGACGTTCGCTCTGCAGGGCGACCCAGCGGCCAACCCGGTTGACATAGCGCTGCAAGGCATCGTCCCGCACCAGATGGGCGGCGCCCAGCAGGTTGCCGGCGATCTGCTGGCCGATGCGCTCCTCCTCTTCGAGGGATGTCTTGCCCTGCAGCAAGGCCTTGAGCAACTGGTCTCCGGGTTGTTCCTTGGCCAGGGCGGGAGCGGCCGGTTGGCTGGGGGCATTGGGCGCGTTGGGCGCCACCGGTTGGGCGGGCTGCTGAGGGGCCGGGGCCGTGGTGGATTCCTTGCCCTTGAGCTTCTTCTTGAAAAAGCCATGCAGGGCATCGCTGAATTCGTCGGCCTGGGCCAGACCCGTGCCCAGCATCAGCACCAATAACCAGCCAAATATGGGTTTCCTGTTCATAGTCCGTTATCTCCCCAAGGACTGTTGTTCGACTTGGTTTCCGTCTTGGGCTCGGGCAACTGGGCCAGATTGCGCCGCACCAGTCCGGCGGAATGGGCGAACTGCTCCGCCGCCGCGCGGCTCGCCACAAACTGGTCCATGGCGGCCAGTTCCTTGGCATCGAATTTCGCGGCCTTGAGATCTTCCTCGTTGAGGCCGCGCAGGCCCGCCACCGCCACCACCTGGCTGTTGTCCCGATTACTGGTGAAGGCGGCGAGATCCGCGGCGCTGGCGCCGGAGGCGTTGGTCTTGACCGACAGGATGCGCACCCAGCCCACCTTGCCGGCGGTCTTGATCTCGGTCCAGCCGCCCTTGCGCGCCAGGATCTCCACCGCGCTTCCCTTCGCCACGCGCTTGACTGTGGCCGCGCTCGAGGTGGGCTCGGCCTTCATGTCCTCGTCCTTGATCAGGCTGCCGGTGCCCGCCCACGCGGGCAGTGCCAGCAAGCCAGTCAGGAGTATCAATAAGCGTTTCATGATTGTCCTCTCTCTCCGGGATGGGCAATGATACATCCCGCTTCCAGTTGCTATGATGGCCCCATGCGAGTGCTCATCGACTTTCTCACCCGACGCGGAGCCGCGGTTCTGGCCACCTGGCGCATCTGGCGCGCCACCCTGTCCTTCGCCGGGGAAGTCCTGGTGGCGTCGCTCTCCCCGGCCCTCTACAACAGCGCAACGCGCATGGTGGTGATGAAGCAGATCTACTTCACCGCCTGGCAGATCCTGCCTGGATACACCCTGTTCGCCGCCCTGCTCTCCTTCGTCCTGATCCAGATCGTGGTCACCACCGCCGCCCATTACGGCCTGTCGGAGTACGCCCTGGAAATGAGCATGCGGGTCCTGGTGCTGGAGATCCTGCCCCTCACCACCGCCCTGTTCGTGGCCCTGCGCTCTGGGTCGGCCATCAACACCGAGGTGGCGCTGATGAAGATCAACAACGAGATCGACGCCCTGGAAGCATCCGGCGTCGACACCCTGCGCCTGGAGTTCATGCCCCGGGTCATCGGCGGCGTGATCTCGGTGCTGGCCCTGACCGCCGTCACCAGCGTGTTGGCCCTGGTCCTGGCCTATCTGGCCGTCTACGGTTTTCAACCCTGGAGTTTTCATGATTTCACCCGGGTCATGGGCAAGGTGTTCGACGGTGCGGTCATGGCAGGCATCTGGCTGAAGAGCCTGGCCTTCGGCGTGGCGGTCACCAGCATCCCGGTGACCGAGGGCCTGGCCACGCCCAAGAAACTGTTCATGGTGCCGATCTCCGTGCTGCGCGGCATGGTCCGGCTGTTCTTCGTGCTGATGCTGATCGAGGTGGCGTCATTAGCCTTCAAATACATCTGAACTGGATGGAGGACGACGCCCAGCGGCGCAAGTTCCTTAGCGACAACGGCGAGGTTGCCCTGGTCTCGCCGGATATGCCGCTGCGCGCCAATCTGTCGGTGCTGGAAAACATCGGCGTGATTCCCCAGTTCCACCAGAACCTGAGCTATCTGGACGCTGCGGATATCGCCTGGAACCTGCTGCTGGCCGCTGGCCACACCGATATGGCCTACAAGCGCGACCCCGACCTGAGCCATGCCGAGCGCTTCGTGGCCAAATTGTTGCGGGCGGCCGTGAGTGCACCGTCTATCATCCTGATCGATCGACCGGGTATGCTGTTGCCCGACGTCCATTACCCGCCGTTCATCGACGGCCTGCTCGGGCGCCTGGCTTCCCACCTGAATGACTGTTGGATTGTGGATTACCGATGGAACGAGCCCCTCTACGCGCCCCGCTGATCAAGAACCTGGAATTCAAGGTGGGCCTGCTGCTGGCCCTGACCGTGCTGCTGATCCTGGCCTTCGCGGGCTATACCCTGTATGCCCGGGGCGCCTTCCAGCCCACCCGCACCCTGATACTCACGGCACCCCAGGCTGACAACGTGGAGGTGGGCATGGCCATGACCTTTTCGGGCTTTCCCATCGGCGAGGTCAAGCGCCTGGGCCTCACCCCGGACGGCAGCGTGCGCATCGAGATGGCGATTCCCCAGAAGGATGCCAAATGGTTACGCAAGAGCAGCGTCTTCACCCTGGAAAAACCCCTGGTGGGCAGCGCCAAGATCAAGGCCTTCAGCACCGACCTGAAGGATGCACCCCTGGAGGACGGCGCGGTCCGGACATTGATCACGGGTGACGCCACCCAGGAGATTCCGGTGCTGATCGAACGGGTAAAGGACATCCTGGAAAACGTCAAGGCCATGACCGACCAGGATTCCTCCATCAACCGCACCCTGGCCAACGTGGAGACGGTGACCGGTCGCATGCAAGGGGAATACGGCGTCCTGGAGGGCGTGCTGGGCGGCCCGGACAAGGCCAAACAGGTGGTAGGCGCCCTGGAAAAGGCCAACACCCTGCTGGCCTCCCTCAACGGCGTCTCCCTCAAGGTGGATACCCTGCTGACCAAGACCGACGCCCGGATGTTCGGCCAGGATGGCGTCATGGACCAGGCCCAGCAATCCGTCGCCAAGGTCAACGCCATCCTGGGCGACGTGCGGGAAAGCCTGAAGAAAGCCGATGTGATCCTGGCCAACGCCCAGACCGCCAGCGCCGATGTGGCCCAGATCACCGGCAACGTCAAGGCGGCCACCACCGACATGGCCCAGCTGCGCACCGAGATCGATGACAGCGTGCGCAAGGTCAACCACCTGATCAACGAGATCAACAAGAAGTGGCCCTTCGCCCGCGACGTGGAGATCCGCACGCCATGAACTGCCTCGTTTCGCTCCTGCTGGCCGCCCTGCTGCTGACCGCCTGCGGCGGTGCACCGCCGCCCCCGGACTGGAAGCTGAACGCGGTGAGCCTGATCGAACATTTCCAGCAAAGCTGGCTGGAGGGGAACGGCAAGTCGGCGGATCTGGCGCTGGAAAAGGCTCGAAGCGAAATCGCCAAGACCGGCCGCCTGGACCTGCTGGCGCGCCTGGAGGTGGCGGCATGCGGCACGCGCAGCGCCGGTCTCGACTTCGGGCCCTGCGACGGCTTTGCCCGGCTAGCGCCGGATGCCACCACCAACGACCGGGCCTATGCCCGCTTCCTGACTGGGGATTGGACCGGGCTGGATGGCAAGTTACTGCCGGCTCAGTATGCCGACCTGGCCGGCGCAAAGGACGACGCCTCAGCAAACCATGCCCTGGCGGGGATCAAGGACCCCTTGCCCCGCCTGATCGGCGCGGCCCTGTTGTTCAAGACTGGCCGGGCCGACCCGGCCACCTTGCGGCTGGCGATGGACACCGCCTCGGCCCAGGGCTGGCGCCGCCCGCTGCTAGCCTGGCTGGAGGTGGAACTGCGGCGCGCCCGGGGTGCCGGTGACAACCAGGCTGCGGACCAACTGCAGCGCCGCATCGACCTGATCCTGGAAAAGTCGCCACCCCGGCCCTGATTCGGCGCATACCCGACTGTTCTGGTCGGTTTATTAGTAATTTCTTATATAATCACGCCCGCCTGATCTTATGGAGGAGAACATGGACTGGCTTATCCATCCCTGGCCCTGGTATGTCGCGGGCCCCTTGATCGGTCTGATGGTTCCGCTGATGCTGTTCATCGGCAACCGCTCATTCGGCATATCCAACAACCTGCGCCATTTGTGCGCCATCACCCAGCCCGCCCAGGTCGAGGTGGACTTCTTCCGTTACAACTGGAAGGAGCACACCTGGAGCCTGGTGTTCGTGGTCGGCACGGCCCTGGGCGGCTACCTCGCCGGGGTGGTCTTCGCCAACCCGGATCCGGTGCAACTCAGCCAGGCCGCTCAGGACATGCTGACCAGTTGGGGATACACCCAGCCGGGCCTGAGCCTGGTGCCGGAAGAGTTGTTCTACCCCAGCCTGCGCAACGCCACCTTCCTGTTCGCCGGCGGGGCCGTGGTCGGCTTCGGCACACGTTATGCGGGCGGCTGCACCTCCGGCCACGCGATTACCGGATTGGCCACCCTGCAGTTGCCTTCCCTCTACGCGGTCCTGGGCATCTTCGGCGGCGGACTGCTGTCTTCCTGGTTCTTGGCTCCCTGGGTATTGATATGACCTCTTCCGATATCAGGCGCTATTTCCCCTACCTGGCGGTGGGCATCCTGTTCGGCTTCGTGCTCATCAAGTCGGAAGCCGCCTCCTGGTACCGTATCCAGGAGATGTTCCACTTCCAGAATTTCCACATGTTCGGCATCCTGTTTTCCGCCATCGCCACCGGCTTCATGAGCATCCAGATCATCCAGCGCATGGGCCGGAAATCGGCGATGGACGGCCAGCAGATCGCGATCCCTGAGAAAATGCCCGGCAAGGTGAGCTATATCGTCGGCGGATTGATATTCGGCTTCGGCTGGGGCCTGATCGGCCTCTGTCCGGGGCCGGTTTTCGCCCTGGCCGGTACCGGCTCACTGGGCGCCCTGTTCGTCCTGGCCGGCGCCCTGCACGGGACGTGGCTGTACGGCGCCCTCAAGCACCATCTGCCCCATTAATTCCTTTCCCAACAGTATCAAAGGGGTTTCTTTGACAGTCGCCGAGTGGGCGACTAATCTTTCCGCCCGTTTATTACATTAATCACATCTGCACAAGGAGACATACTATGCGCATCACTTCCCTGGCTTTGGCCGCCGCCGGATTGGTTTCCCTGTCCGCCCAGGCAGCCCCGTTGATGTCCGCCGAGTGGGCCGTCCAGGCCTGCAACTACTGGAACACCAACCCCGCCCTCACCACCGAACTCGCCGAAAAATGGGCGAAGAACGATGGTGGCCGCGGCTACAAGGTTATCCACATGTACCGCACCGATTGCGGCGAGGCCACCAAGGTGGAAATGACCATCTCCACCAAGGGCGGCAAGACCACCTGTGTCTACGCCGGACCGGTCCAGCATGCCAAGCTGGACTACGACATGGACTACCTGATGCACGCCGAGACCAAGCGCTGGCATGAGATGGGCGCCGGCGAATACGGACCGATGCGCGCCATGACATTCGGCCGCCTCAAGTTCGATGGACCTATGATGGAAGCCATGAAGGTCATGGGCCCGTTCGAACAGTTCCTGCTGATCCCCGGCAAGGTGCCCGGCGACGATACCTGCCCGGCCAAGTAAGCGGCCTTCCGGTCAAAAAAGCCCGCGTAACGCGGGCTTTTTTCATGGCTTGGTGATCAGCCTGACGGCCAGGCGATCTGTCCCCGTCCGGATACTGAAAAGCCGGTCGATGTTCGGATGCTTGCCCGGATTGCGGCGGGCGTCCTCGGTGTGTTCGGCGTACAGGGCCAAGCCTTCCGCCGCAGCCTCAGGCCCGATACCGCCGAATTTCAGTGCCAGGTGCTGATAGACCCGCACCGAGCCCTGGCTCCCGGGTGCATTGGCAATCGTCTCTATGGCGCCGTCAGGCCCGGTGAGTTCGATGGCGGCAATATGATCGGCACTGGCCAGGCCGGCCAGGTTATCGACGAAGGCCACGTCAGAATCGGTAAGCCAGGTTGGTCAGCAGCTTGGAGGTCAGTTTCATGGCCGATCTGACCGGTTGCGGCAGGGCCTGGCCACCATGGGCGATGGCCGTCTCGGCATGCCTGATCTCATCACTCTTCATCTGCTCGACGATGGCCCGGCTCTTTGCATCCTGGTCGGGCAACTGCTCCAGATGGCTGTCCAGGTGGCCCTCCACCTGGCGTTCGGTCTCCGCCAGGAAGCCCAGGTTCCACTTGTCGCCCAGTGCGCCGGCCAGGGCCCCCAGGGTGAACGAGCCGGCATACCAGAGCGGGTTCAGCACGCTCTTGTGACTGTCCAGTTCCCGCAGCCGCTTCTCGCACCAGGCCAGGTGCTCGGTTTCCTCGTCGGAGGCCTCCAAGAGAGCCTTGGCGGCATCCGGATTGCGCGCGGTCAGGGCTTGGCCCTGATACAGCGCCTGGGCGCACACCTCGCCGCTGTGGTTCACCCGCATCAAGCCTGCCGCATGCCGTTTCTCGGCCTCGCTCAGTTCCGCCTCGGGCAAATCCTTGTCCGGGAAGGGACGCCTTGTCGTAGCGGAGGTGAAGACCGTGCGTAAGGCCTTGTCGAATTGAAGGATCAGGGCGTCCGGCCCGGGAAGTTTGGTGAGATCAGGCAGCATGGCCATGCTCCAGCAAGAGGATCATGACCGCATTATATCTGCCACGCCAGGCGCTTCCTCCGGACGGTTCATGGTGAAATGCAATCTTTCACCCGATCCTCGCCATGCCGTCACTGGAAATCGCCTACGTGATCGCCGTTCTGCTACTGGCCTACTTTGTGCGCGGCATTTCCGGCTTTGGCTCTGGCCTCATCGCCGTTCCTCTCCTGGCCCTGCGATTTCCCCTCCCCCAGGTGGTGCCCTTCATGCTCATCGCGGATTTCACCGCCTCGGCCCTGATCGGTGGCCTCAACTTCCAGCATGTGGATCGGGCCGAGATATTGCGCCTGATTCCCACCGCCCTGGCGGGGGTGATCCTGGGCACCACCTTGCTGGTGTCCCTGCCCGCATCGGTACTGCTTACCGTTCTGGGCCTATTCATCCTGGCCTTCGCCCTCCGTTCCCTCCTGGTTAGGCCGAGGTTTTTCTCTCCCGCATCTCCCTATTGGGCCTACCCCGCCGCCCTGATCGGTGGCTCGGTGGGCGCCCTGTTCGGCACCGGCGGCCCGCCCTACGTTATCTACCTGTCCCACCGCATCCCGGAAAAATCGGCACTACGCGCCACCCTGTCGGGCCTGTTCTTCATGGACGGAGCACTGCGCATCGCGACCTTCCTGATAGCGGGATTGCTCGCGGATCCCCAGATCTGGATCCACGCCGCCCTGGCCCTCCCAATCATCCTGGCAGCACTGTTTGGCGGCAGCCATGTCCACACCCGCATGAGCAATCTCCAGATTCAGAGGATGGTGGCCTGGCTGCTACTGGCCAGCGCGGCATCGGTGCTGTTCAAGGCCTGGCACTAACGGCCTGATATCCGCTGTGAGCCGCCGCCCATCGGACGGACTCTGTGTCAGAAACGAAAAGGCCGCCAAGCGGCGGCTTTTTCGGCAAGAATGAATGACCTCAGGCCTTATCCGCCTTCTTGTGGAAGGAAAGCTTTTCCTTGATGCGGGCGGACTTGCCGGAGCGCTGGCGCAGGTAGTAGAGCTTGGCGCGGCGCACATCGCCGCGGCGCTTCACTTCCACCGCGGCCACCAGCGGGGAATAGGTCTGGAAGGTACGCTCCACGCCTTCGCCGGCGGAGATCTTGCGCACCGTGAAGGCGGAATTCAGGCCCCGGTTGCGTTTGGCGATCACCACGCCCTCATAGGCCTGGAGACGCTCGCGGTTGCCTTCCTTGACTTTCACCTGCACCACCACGGTATCGCCGGGGGCGAAGGCGGGAATGCTCTTGCTGGCCGACAGGCGGGCCATCTCTTCTTTTTCGAGTTGCTCGATCAGATTCATCTTCGTTTCCTTACTCACGAATGTGGATGTCAGAGGTATCGTTTGATACTTGGCACCGTTTCTAAACGACCCGGATCATACCGGATCGGCTTCCCGACGGGCCTGGCCGGATGTATCCGACGTTTCCTCGGCCAACTCGTCGAGCAATTCCTTTTCCAGCCTGCTCAAGGCCCGGTCCATCAATAAATCCGGCCGGCGGTCCCGGGTCCGTACCAGGGACTGCTTCAGCCGCCAGCGCGCCACCTCGGCATGGTTCCCGCCCCGCAGCACCTCCGGCACCGCCAGGTCCAGGTAACGCTCCGGCCGGGTGAAGTGGGGGCAATCCAGCAAGCCGTCGGCAAAGGAGTCTTCCCGTGCCGAATCTTCGTGTCCCAACGCACCCGGGATCTGGCGGATCACCGCATCCAGCAACACCATGGCCGGCAATTCGCCGCCCGAAAGCACATAGTCGCCGATGGAAACCTCCTCCATCCGGTGACGTGCGAATATGCGCTCGTCGATGCCTTCGTAACGGCCGGCCAGCAACACCAAACCGGGTTCCCCCGCAAGTTCTTCCACCAACCCCTGATCCAATCGTCGCCCTTGGGGCGACAGATAGATTAGACGGGGATGGTCCACGCCAGTCCTGGCCAGGGCGGTTTTCGCCGCCGTCAGGGCCAAGTCCAGGGGCTCCGCCAGCATTACCATGCCCGGACCGCCTCCGAAAGGCCGGTCATCCACCGTGCGATAGTTGTCCTGGGTGAAATCCCGGGGGTCCCAGAATCTCACGCTGCACAACTGCTGCCGCACCGCCCGTCCGCTAACGCCGAATCCGGTGAGAGCGGCGAACATCTCCGGAAACAGACTGACGATGTGGTACCGGGGGCTCATCCTGCTGTTTCCGGATCAGTAATCCGGTCCCCACGCCACGACGATGCGACCGGCCGCCACGTCCACCTCTCGGATGAAGGCCTCCACGAAGGGAATCAGCCGTTCCCGCTCGCCCATGACCTGCAATACGTCGTGGGCGCCGGTTTCCAGCAGGCCTTGCACCTTGCCGAGGGACTCTCCCTCGGTATTCACCACCTCCAAACCGATGAGTTCGTCCCAATAGAACTCGTCCTCGTCCGGCTCGGGAAACTCGTCCCGTAACACCGCCACTTCCATGCCCTGAAGCGCCTCGGCCGCTGTTCGGTCGTTCACGCCTTCCAGGCGGGCCAGCAGGTAGTTGCTGTGGAGCTTGCCGTCCAGAAGCCGGTATTCGCGCCAGTTCCCGTTTCCACCCAGGTGCCAGACTTCATAGTCCAACAGGCTGTCCGGGTATTCGGTGAAGGTTTGCAGCTTGAGCCAACCCTGTACCGCGTAAGGGGCGACCACCCGCCCCATCACCGCCAGTTCCTCAGGCGGAGGCTTTGACACCGCGCACGATACGGGCAACGGTATCGGACACCTGAGCGCCCACGCCCTGCCAGTAAGCCAGGCGGGCCTGGTCGAAGCGCAGGGTCTCGGAATTGCCGGTGGCCAGGGGATTATAGAAACCGATGCGCTCGATGAAGCGACCGTCGCGACGGTCGCGGGAGTCAGCCACCACGATGTTGTAGAAGGGGCGCTTCTTGGCGCCGCCGCGAGCGAGACGAATGGTCACCATTGCCTTTGAATCCTTTTATCTAAGAGGCCAGTTGCCTGAAATCTGCCTGAATCGATCAGGCAAATCCGGAAAAGCCGCGTATTTTATCCGAACCGGCCAGGCATTCCAAGCGTTTGTTTTATTAGTGCATTCCGCCCGGCATCATGCCCTTCATGCCGCGCATCATCTTGGCCAGGCCGCCCTTGCCCATGGACTTCATCATCTTCCGGGCCTGTTCGAACTGGTTCAACAGCCGGTTCACGTCCTGGACCAGTACCCCCGCGCCGGCGGCGATGCGGCGCTTGCGGGAGGCCTTGAGGATCTCGGGGCGGCGCCGCTCCTCCGGGGTCATGGCGTTGATGATGCCCTCCACCCGGCGCATCTGCTGTTCCCCCTGGGCCAACTCGCCGGCGCCGATCTTGCTGGCCCCGGGCAGCTTGTCCACCAGGCTGGACAGCCCTCCGAGCTTTTTCATCTGCTGCATCTGGGACTTGAAGTCCTCCAGGTCGAAGCCCTTGCCGCTCTTCAGCTTCTGGACCGCCTTCAGGGCCTCGTCCTTGTCCACCGCCTTGTGGGCTTCCTCGATCAGGGACAGAACGTCGCCCATGCCCAGCACCCGACTGGCCATGCGCTCAGGGTGGAACACCTCGATGCCGGTAAGTTTCTCCCCCACCCCCACCAACTTGATGGGCTTGCCGGTGATATGGCGTACCGACAGGGCCGCCCCGCCCCGGGCATCGCCGTCCAGCTTGGTGAGGATGATGCCCGTCAGGGGCAGGGCGTCGCTGAAGGCCTTGGCGGTGTTGACCGCATCCTGTCCCTGCATGGCGTCCACCACGAACAGGGTCTCCACCGGCTTCAACAGGGTGTGCAGTTCCTTGATCTCGGCCATCATGGCCTCGTCCACATGGAGGCGGCCGGCGGTATCGACGATCAGCACATCATGAAAATGCTTTCTGGCGTAATCCAGGGCGGCCCGGGCGATGTCGGTCGGCTTCTGGTCCGGGCTGGAGGGAAAGAACTCCGCCTCGCACTGGCCCGCCACGGTCTTCAACTGCTCGATGGCGGCGGGACGGTAGACGTCGCAGCTCACCACAAGCACCTTCTTCCGGCCCTGTTCCCGGATGACCCGCACCAGCTTGCCGGTGGAGGTGGTCTTGCCGGCGCCCTGGAGGCCGGCCATGAGGAAAACGGCCGGGGGCTGGCTGGCGAAGGATAGGGGCGCGGCCTGCTCGCCCATCAGGTGGGTGAGTTCCTTGTGAACCACACTGATCAACTGCTGGCCCGGGGTCAGGCTGGTGAGCACTTCCTTGCCCATGGCCTTTTCCTTGACCCGGGCGATGAATTCCCGCACCACCGGCAAGGCCACGTCCGCCTCCAGCAGTGCCACCCGGACCTCGCGCAAGGCGTCCTGTACGTTCTCTTCGGTCAGACGACCCTGGCCGCGCAGGTTTTTGACGACCCGGGATAAGCGATCTGTAAGATTGTCGAACATGATGCGGATGGAAGGATGGGATAAACTTGCGCAGTTTATCAGCCCATGCCACCGATGTCGGACCCAATCAATTACATCCTCTATGCCGCCAGCACGCTGGCCTACCTGGGCCTGGCTACCTGGTTCTGGCCCGGCCGCCCGGGTTGTTGCCGCACAGACTGGCCCGTCCGACTGCTGCCCATTCCGCCCTTGGCGGTCCATCTCTACCTGCTGGGGATGGAAATGTTCGGCGGGCCCGGCATCCACCTGGGTTTTTCCACGTCCCTCTCAGCGGTGGCGGCCCTCACCGTCTTGACCTATGCCGCCGCCTCCTGGCGCTATCACTTGGCCGGGCTGCAGGGCTTCGTCCTGGCCTTCGCCGGCGTCGCCGTGGCCATCGAGGCCATCTCCCCCCTGCCCCAGGCTGCGGCCCACAGCGGCATGCCCGTATTCAAGGCCCACCTGGCCGTGGCCTTCGCCGCCTACAGCCTGTTCACGATTGCCGCCCTCCATGCCCTGCTCATCGCCCTGGCGGAAAAACACCTGCACAAGGCGGTGCCACCCAGCATCGTCGCGGGCCTACCCCCCCTACTTACCCTGGAAAAACTCCTGTTCCGCATGATCCAGGTCGGCTTCTTGTTGCTGACCCTGACCCTGGTTAGCGGCATCGTCTTTTCCGAGGAGATTTTCGGCAAACCCTTTCCCTTCAACCACAAGACCGTGTTCGGGGTGGCCTCCTGGGCCATCTTCGCCGCGCTGCTATTGGGGCGGCGCATCTACGGCTGGCGCGGGCGCACCGCCATCTACTGGACCCTGGCCGGATTCATCAGCCTGATGCTGGCCTACGTGGGGGTACGCTTCGTGCTTGAAGTGCTGCTGGGGCGCTGACGACTTCCTCTGTTTCTCCGGATTCCAATCCAACACTCGACTAGTATTTTTACTTTGTGCCGCTTGCTGTGGCAGCAGCTCTAGTCCTTTTGTAGTAGTGAACCGTTTTCGCATTGGGTAATTGCGGCAATTTCGGCGATCGCCCTTTTGATCCAACAATACGAACAAATCGAGTCTGAAAATGCCACGATCCAATCGTCTCCGAGCCAGATCTGGAAAATTCCAAGGCGATTGCCAGCCAATCCATTGACTTGCTTCTGTCCCACGGCCACGCCGTGGGCGACATGGTGTTGCGCAACGTGGCCGACACCGTGCGCAAGTCCATCCGGGGCGAGGACATCGCCATTCGCTATGGGGGAGAGGAATTCCTTGTCCTGTTGCCGAATACCGACCTGGCGGGCGCCGTCGCGGTGGCGGAAAGCATCCGCAAGCGCATCGAGGCCCTGCGGCTGGTACGTCGTCACGACAATTACAGCCTGGAGCCCTTCACCATCTCCCTGGGCGTGGCATCGAGGCGGCCGGATGACTCCCCAAGACAGCCTGTTCCGGCGGGCGGACACGGCGCTGTATCTTGCCAAGGCCAACGGCCGCAACCAGGTCATCCATGAGAACAGCCCGCGGTAAGCAGGCTGTTGCAAGAACGGCTTCGGGTCAGATGTAGGACTTGGATTCGCGCCGGCGGCCGGGCTGCTTCTTCATGATCACCACGCCCTTGACCACCTCCTTGGGCCCTTCGATGGGAATATTGGGATAGAGAGGGTTGAGGGGCTTCAACATCCAACCCTCCGGGTGCTGCACCAGTTGCCGGAAGATGTATTCGTCGTTGACGTAGGCCACCACATAGGAGCCGTCCTTGGCCAGCCCTTCCGGCTCCACCACGATGATCTCCCCCTCCAGGAACTCGGGCACCATGGAATCCCCCAGCACCATGAGGGCATAGGGTTCGCCGCTGGCACAAGCGGAAGTGGCCAAATCCGCCGCACCTTCCGGCAGATCCGGGGATTCGGGGGCAGGTTTGACGGGGATGGGAAAGGGTTTGGCCATGGCTATTTGCCTCGCATGAAAAACCTGTCCAGGTCGGACAGGCTGAGTTGAAACCAGGTGGGCCGGCCATGATTGCACTGGTCGGCGCGCAAAGTCTGTTCCATGTCCCGCAACAGGGCGTTCATCTCGGGCAGGGTCAGTCTGCGGTGGGCGCGTACGGCACCATGACAGGCCATGGTGGCGAGAAGTTCATTGCGGCGCGCGGTCAGGGCGCCGCTCACCCCGAACTTGCGGATGTCCTCGATCACACCCCGGGCCAGGCTCTCGGCATCCGCGTCCTTGAGCATGGCCGGGCAGGCCCGCACCGCCAGGTGGGTGGGCGACACCGGGGCAATGGCGAATCCCATCTCCACCAAGGCCTCCCCCGCCTCCTCCACGGCACTCATTTCCAGGGGACTGGCGGCGAACACCACCGGAATCAGCAGGGGCTGGCTGGCCATGGCCTTGCGCTCCAGGGCGGTCTTGAGCCGCTCGTAGAGGATGCGTTCGTGGGCGGCATGCATGTCCACCACCACCAGGCCCTGCTCGTTTTCCGCCAGCACATAGATGCCCATCAACTGGCCCAGGGCATAGCCCAGGGGGGGGACGGGGGCGGCCCCAAGGCTGGAGGCACCCTCCGACTCCGCATTTTCAAAGGGGAGAGCGGCCCCCTCATTCCGGGCCAGGGCCTCGGCAACCATGCCGTAATAGGCGGCGGGCTCGCCGGCCAGGGGCATGTGACGCTGATGCCATTCCGCGCCGCCGCCACCCAGCCCAGACGCAGCGCCCGCGCGCCAGGCCGCCACATTTCCGGGCACCGCGGTTTCCGGCCCGGCGCCTTCATGTCCCGACCGCGCCAAGGCCCGCTCCAGCACATGGAACACGAACTGGTGCACCCCGCGCGCGTCCCGGAATCGCACCTCGGTCTTGGCCGGATGCACGTTCACGTCGACCCCTTCCGGGGGCAGTTCCAGGAACATTACAAAGGCCGGATGGCGCTCGTGGTGCAGCACGTCCCGGTAGGCCTCGCGCACGGCGTGGGACAACAATTTGTCCCGCACGTAGCGGCCGTTCACGAACAGATACTGGGCATCACGGCCGGCCCGGGAATACGCGGGCAGGCCGGCCAAGCCGAACAGGCGCAGCCCCCCGGCGCTTTCTTCCAGGGTACGGGCGGTTTGGGCGAATTCTTCCCCCATCACCTCCAGGGCACGACGTTGCCAGTCCGTGGCGCCATAACGCCGGCTCACCCGGCCGTTGTGGGCCAGGCCGAAGGTCACGTCGGGATGGGCCAGCGCCAATCGGCGCAGGGTTTCGTCACAATGGGCGTATTCCGTGGCAGCGGTCTTGAGGAACTTGCGCCGGGCGGGTGTGTTGAAAAACAGGTCCCGCACCTCCACCACCGTGCCCCGGGCCAACGCCGCCGGCTCCGGACCGGTCACGGCCCCGTCCTGGGCACCCAGGCGCCAGGCATGGGGGGTTTCCGACCCGCGGCTGGTGAGCTGCAGTCGGGCCACGGCCGCGATGCTGGCCAGGGCCTCGCCCCGGAAGCCCAGGCTGGCGACCCGTTCCAGGTCAGCCAGGCTGGCAATCTTGCTGGTGGCATGGCGCGTCAGGGCCAGGGGCAGATCGTCCCGACCGATACCGGCGCCGTCATCCGCAATACGGATCAACCTGACGCCGCCTTCCTCCAGTTCCACCCGGATCTCCCGGCTTCCGGCGTCCAGGCTGTTTTCCAGTAGTTCCTTGAGGGCCGAAGCGGGGCGCTCCACCACCTCGCCGGCGGCGATCTGGGAAACCAGCAGGTCGGGAAGAAGGTGAATGACGGAGGGCATGGGGGCGAGAGTTTACACCGCCCACCCACCCCGGCCGACCCTAGCCCTAGTGGGTTTTCTGGCGTTCCTGGCGGGTTCGGACCAAGGCCTGTTCCGCCGCCGCCAGCAGCGCCTCGGGGCTGGCGCCATCCAGGGGAAACACCGCCAGGCCCAAGCTGACTTGGGGGTGCAGCATGGAACCGGCCAGGGAAACCGGGCTGGCCAGTCGCTCACGGATCACCTCTCCCAGTTGCCGCGGGGCATCGGAACCATGGAGGTTATCCAGCAGGATGGCGAACTTGTCCCCGCCCAGCCGGGCCACCGTATCGCTCTGTCGCACGCTGGCGTTGAGGCGCTGGGCGACCACCTGGAGCAGTTGGTCGCCCACGGTGTAGCCATAGGTATCGTTCACCGGCTTGAACCGGTCCATGTCCAGGTACAGCAGGGCCACCTCCCGTCCGGTGCCGCGGGCACGCTGGATGGCTTCCGCGGCCAGCTTGTCGAATAGGGTCCGGTTTGCCAGATGGGTCAGGGGGTCGTGGGTGGCTTCATTGGGAGGCCGCTCGCCGCTCAATCTCAGTGCGTCCAGATTGTCGGCGATGTGCCTTGCCTGCTGGCACAGCAGGCGCCGAACCGACAGCCCGATGAGGACCGCCAGGGCGACGCTGACGAGCCCGAGGATCAGGCCTTGTCTGATCGCCACCACCACCCGGGCATCGGCCCGGTCGCCGTCAACTCCGATCTGGCGTTGCTCGTATTGACGCAGGGCCAGGACCAGGTCGCCAAACTGGCCGTCCAGGCTGCGCAACTGGCCAGCCATCAGTTGTTTGGCCGCCGCCGGGTCCTCCGCCACGACCCTATCCAGCGCCTCCTCCTGAAAATATACGATGCGGTCGATAAGCGTGTCCTGCCTCTTCAGGTTGGAGCGCTCGAAGTCGTCCAGGGGCAGGGCCTGAAAATCCTTGTGGGCCTTGCCAACCGCGTAGCCGTGACGATGGAATGCCAGCACCTCGTCATCCCGTTCGATCGGGTCCCCGGCCAGGGTGATATTCACCAGGGCCAGGCGGCGCTGGTAAGCCGCATCCAACAGGTCAGTGATCAGTTCCAGCTTCTGCGCCCGCCCCACGGCGATGTGCCGCAGCTCGGCGCGCATCCCGATGATCTGCCAGATCATGGCGCCCACCAGCAAGGCCATCAGGAAAGCCAGGATGGCGATCGCCCACATGACGTTTTCCGCCAGCAGGCCGGAAAGCCGCGTCAGACGATAGAACGCCGTCGAGCTCATGGGGTGCCGAGGATTGGCGTCGCCATCAGGCGAACTTGCTGACATGGGAAACAGATCCGGATTGGGAACTGATGCAGTTTAACGCCCAAACACCGCGGTTAGATCAGGCCGTGTCCGATACTGGCGGAGGTCCCGAAACCGGCGCGCCCATGGCCGGAATCACATAAGGATCGGAGCCTGGCTGCCCATGGCCCGCGCCCGCGCCAGATGGGCCAGACGCCCCAAACCGAGGGGCATGGCCGCCGCCAGGTCCTGCCAGTCCACCCCGTCCAGCATGTTCTTCACGGTGAGGCCCAGGTCGGTATCCCCCTCGATGACCAGCCGACGATTGAAGAACAGGGTGTCCGGATCTTCCAGGCGCAGGGCGAGCCGGGCGAAGTCCGCCGCGGTAGCGGTGAAGGTCACCTCCGCCCGGTCGCCGCGCTCGGCCCGGAAGCCGTCTGATTGGACGGAAAAATACAGCTTCAGCCCCGTGTCCCGCACATGCACGCAGAAGCGTCGCCCCAGCACCGGGGACCAGTCCAGCTCGCGCAGGGCGGGCCAGGCCGCGACCCTGCAGGCCGAGGCGAAGCCCAGGGAGGCCGGGTAACCCGGCAACCGGGCGATCAAACGGGCCAGGGGTTGGGGGAAGGTGGGCAGGTTCATTCGACACACTCCTTTTCCATAACGACCGGGTGATAGGCCATGCCAGCCTCCCCGAGCCAATAGCCGTCGCAGGGCGGCGCCGGCATGAGGCGCTCCAATTGCGCCGACGCGGCGGCGGGCAGCAAGGTTGTTTCCAGCAATTGCCGGAATACCGCAACCACCCGCTCCATGTGCCGGGACTGGGGCGACAGGCGCATTACATCCACGCCGGACGCACGCAACTCGTCCAGCCGGTGTGCCAGGCTCATGACCTTGGCCGACTGGATCTGGATACCGTTGATGGCCAGGAAGTCCTCGCCTTCCCGGGTACTCAGCACCAGGCCGTCGGGATGGTCCAGGCAGCGGAACCGGCAGTCGTCCTTCTGCAGGTTGTAGCGGCGGGCGGTGAAGCAGCGGGCCGAAAAGGCCAGGGGCAGCCGGCCGTAGGCGAACAGTTCGGTCTCCATGCCCGGCGGTACGGCCATGGCCGCCAGCATGTCGCGGTGCATCTCCACCGGCGGTACCCAGCGGGTGGCGCCCAGCCCGGCAAGCATGGCCAGGGTGTCCGGGTTGTAGACGTTCAGGGTGGGTCCGGCCACGAAGGGTATGCCCTGCTCCGCCAGCAGGCGCACCGCGCCCCACTCGTTGGCTTCCACCGACAGGTCTCCCGCGGTCCCGGCCGCCTCCACCAGCTTGCGCAGGGCCTTGAGGTCGGATTCCGATTCGATCAGGGTCTGGCTGGACAACACCACCGCCTTGCCGGCGCCTGCGAACCGCGCCGCCAGTTCCAGCCAATCCGGCAGGCGCAGCAGGTGGCGTCGGGAGCAGACCGTCTCGCCCAGGTAGACGATGTCCACCGGCCAATCGGCAGCGGCTTCGTAGAAGGCCAGGGTATCTTCCCGGGACCAGTAGTAAAGGAGGGGACCAAGGGCGAGTTTCATGGCCACGACCTAGTCATTTCCATGGCCGGTAGTAGGCGCCCAGGGTATGCATGCTGCCCTCGGACACCTTGCCCAGTTGGGCCATCCACGCCGGGGTCGGACGGAAACCGTCGGGATCCCGCCGGGTCGCGTCGATGGCGGCGCGCCACACCTGGGTCACCTGGGCCACGTAGGCCGGGCTGCGCTGGCGGCCCTCGATCTTGATGGCGGCGATCCCCAGCTGCGCCATCTCCGGCAGCAGTTCCAGGGTGTTGAGGCTGGTGGGCTCCTCCAGGGCGTAGTAGGTCTCCCCCTGGACCTGGAAGCGACCCTTGCACAGAGTGGGATAGCCGGCCTTTTCGTTGTCCGCGTAGCGGTCCAGGAGCACGCCGTTGAGGCGCGTCTCCATGCCTTTCGCCGTCTGTTGCCAGCGCACGGCGTGGCCCGGGGAGCAGGCGCCGAAGGTGTTGGGGGAGTCGCCGCAGGCATAGGAGGACAGCAGGCAGCGGCCTTCCACCATGACGCACAGGCCGCCGAAGCCGAACAGCTCGATTTCCACCTCGGTGTGCCGGACCACGTTCTCCACCTGGGCCAGGGACAGCACCCGGGGCAGCACCGCGCGGCGGATGCCGAAGCGTTCCCGGTAGAAGTTCACCGCCTCGTAACTGGTAGCGGAACCCTGCACAGACAGGTGCAGGCGCAGTTCGGGATGGGTCTTGACGGCATAGGCCATCAGGCCGGGATCGGCCAGGATGACCGCGTCCACCCCCAGCTCGGCGGCCTTGTCCACGGCCCGGTGCCAACGCGGCAGGGTGGCGGGCTGGGGGTAGGTGTTGAGGGCCATGAGCACCTTGCGGCCCTTGGCCTGGGCATAGCGGATGCCCTGTTTCAGACTGTTCTCGTCGAAGTTCAGGCCTGAGAAGTTGCGGGCGTTGGTGTTGTCCTTGAGGCCTAGGTAGACGCCGTCGGCGCCGTTGTCCACCGCCACCTTCAGGGCCGGCAGGCTGCCGGCCGGGCAGATCAGTTCCAGGAGAGGTGGGTTGGACATGAGGGGCAATAGTGTCAGGAATGGCGGCCAACCATACCTTCATATCCGGAATCAGGTCCAGAAAAAGCGCGGCCCTGCCGGCTGCCGCGCCGTTCCAGTTCCGCGACGATGGCATTCACCACCGGCCATTTGTGGCTGCACCATTCCGGAGTCAATAGCAACCTGGCCGGGGCGGTGCCGGTGACCCGGTGGTACACCACCTCCCAGGGCGTGCGCTCGATCAGTTCCGCGGCGATGGCCACGTATTCCGCCTGGGGCAGGGGCGTGTACTCGCCGCGCCGCCATTCGTTGGCCAATTGGGTGCCTTTCACCACGTGGAGGGGATGCAGCTTGAGGCCGTCGGTGCCGATGTCCAGCACGATGTCCAGGGTCTCCCGGTTATGCCAGGCATCCTCGCCGGGCATGCCGATGATCAGGTGGGTACAGACGGGTATGTTCAAACGCCGGGCCGCCAGGGTGGTGTGGATATATTCTTTCAGGCCGTGGCCCCGGTTGACCCGGTCCAGGCTCTCGTCGAAGGCGGACTGTAAACCCAGTTCCAGCCACACCTCCATACCCCGGTCGTGGTACTCCGCCAGCAGGTCCAGCACGGCCGGCGGCACGCAGTCCGGCCGGGTACCCACCGACAGTCCGATCATGCCGTCGATGGCCAGGGCCTGGTCGTACAGTGCCCGCAACTGGGCCACATCGGCATAGGTGTTGGTGTAGGCCTGGAAATAGGCCAGGTACTTGCGAGCCCGGGTGCGCCGGGCGATGCCGCGCCGACCGGAGGCAAGCTGGTCGGCCAGGGGCGCGGACTTGCGATCCGCCTTTATGCCATTCGGACTGAAGGAAGCATTGTTGCAGAAGGTGCAGCCGCCGATCCCCTTGGAGCCGTCCCGATTGGGGCAGGTGAAGCCGGCATCCAGAGCGATCTTGTGCACCCGCTCGCCATGCTTGTTGAGGAGAAATTGGCCAAAGGTATGAACGCGTTCGGAAAGCATGAGCGGGTCAGAAAGGCGATTCAGTCACGATACAACCATACTCCGAATACGATGGCGAACCATACCAGGGCGGTCAAGGCGGGCATGCCGGAACATTTGTAGCCCAGCAGGGGCAACACGGCCGCCGTGAGGAACAGCAGGGCCCGCACCCCGTTCCAGCGAGTGAGGCGGGCCCGGCCCTGGGCATGATGGGCCGCCGGCCGGCCCAGGCCCGCCCACACCGGCCCCAGCTGGCCGGCGGCACCAGTGACCAGAGGCATGAGAAAGCCGGGCAGGAAGATGGTCAGGGGATGCAGGTTTTCCAGACCGGCCACCGTGCCGGCCAGGGTGCCGACGAAGCCCAGCAGCGCCGCCGCCAACACTGGCCCGGCCCCATGCCACGCCAGTAACTGGGGGCGGTGCAGGCGCCACCAGGCCAGTCCCATGCGGGCGAGCACCCAGGCCCACATGCCGGCGCCCAGCCAGGACAGGGGCGGCGACACCGCCTGGCCCACGGCCAGCAAAATGCTGCCGGCCAGGGCCCATTTCAGATCCAGGCGCAGGCGCAGGCCCACGTCGGGGTCGAACTGGTTGGCGGCGGTGGGCATGAGCACCTGCAGGGTCCCCACCGCCGTCAGGCCGATGAAGCCATACAGGTTGATGTGCAGATGGAAGGACCGCAGCTCGGCATGCCACCCGGGAAGCACCGGGATCAACCAGGCCGCCACCAGCCCCGCGCCCAGGCACGCCATGGCCGCCACATACCAGGCCAGGCCGGGATGGGGCCGGCCCAGGGCGCGTCGCCCCATGCCCCGCATCCAGAGGATCATGGCCACCGCACCGACCAGGGCCAACCCCGCCGCCACCATGATCCAGAGGTAATCCAGCCATCCGGCGAACACCGCCAGGGCCAGGCCGCCGGCGCCCATCATGATCCAGGGCAGACGACCTATCCGGGGACCGGGTCCCCTGCCCCGGGTCAGCACCGGCACGAAGTGCTGCATGGCGGCGGTGATCAGGGTCATCACCCCGAAGGCCAGGGCCAGATGGGCCCACAGGGCCGGCGCCGCATCGAAGGCCCGGGGCAGGGCCTGGCCGGCGAACAGGGCGACAAGGGTGGCAACAATGAGCGCGATCAGCATGGCTACACCTGACGGGAATCGCCGCGGAGAGGGGCTGACACCCCTGCCCCGCCTATCAGGCCTTGACGATGAAGTCGATCATCACCCCCTGGGGCCCCTGGTCCAGGTAATTGATCTCCACCTTCTCGCCATAGCGGGCCTGCATTTGCTGCAAAAGGGGAATGGGATTGTGATCGTTGACGAAGCGCATGCGCTCCCCGGGATTCAAGGCATCCAGTGCGCCGAATATGGCGGCATGGCGGAAGCGCTTGGCGATGCCCCGGGCGTCGAAGGGATAGATGGCGTCCGGGGTGGTGTGATCGTGATGGATGGGGATCTGTACCTGCATGATGGACCTCGTGGTTGAAAGGTGACCGATCTTCACCCAGCCATGCTTAGGTGGCCTTGACGGAAGTCAGGTGGTACCCCTGAAAATGATATGGATATGGGAAAGATCGCGCCCGCGCAGAAGACGCGTCCCGGCGACCTGGCTTAGCATTCCCACCTAAATCCAATTACGCGTTGATAGATGCCCATCCTGACCCGCCTCCGTGCGCTGATCAACAAAGTAGCTAAATTACCGGAGCGTCACGCCTATCTTTGGGACGAGCGCATCTCCCTCCTTGCATGGTTCGCATTCCACTGCGTCACGCTGCTGCGCTTGCTGAGCCTGCTGCAATGGTTCAAGGCCACCTTCCGCATGAGTTACGGCCGGGACAAGCCGTTCCAGAAGCGCACCAACTTCCATGCCCAATATACCGAGAGCTACTTCCTGGCGGTGATCGTCCTGCTCCTGGTCCTGCGCTACCTGCCTGCAGCGCCGGGCTCCGTGGCCTGCTTCTGGATCCACATGGCGTCCTTGTACCTGGCGGCAGAGAGCGTGGTCTGGACGGCCTATTACCTGTTCTTCCGCCACTTTATCGAGAAGTCCTTCACCATTTACCACCACGCGGAGTACTTCCTGGCCTATCCCCTGGCCCTGACGGTACAGGTGCTGGGCCTGTCCACCTACCTGGACACCGGCTCGTCTCTGGACCTTCTGGCGCTGATCTTCAACCTGAACTTCGGCCAGACTACGGTGGACCCGGCCTGGCGGGCGGGGCTGGCTCTGCTGGGGCTGTTCTACGTGGTAGTGCTGCTGGCCAACCTTCGGGACGCCTTTCCCAAGACCCTGATCAAACCCATCACAAGTGTGGCCATCATCGGCGCCGGCGAGGTGGTATCGGAAAAGTTGCTGCCCGCCCTGATCCACCCCCTTCCTGCCGGCAAGGCCAGTACGGGCGCACCCCGCATCAGCCCGACAGAGATCAACCGCAAATCCATTGCCATTTATGATTACGCCCCCGGCGGAGAAACGCGCCCAGGCAGCATCAGCTACCCCGAGGCTAACTACCTCCCCGGCAGTACACCGGCCCGCCAAACACTTCCGGTCAAGGTGGAGCGCCAGCCCCAGGAAATCGTGATTGAGATCGCCGCCACCCAGGTGCCGGCCATCATCGCCACGCCCCCTGATTCCCACTTCTATTACCTGAGCCTGCTGCAGGCCCAGGGCATCCGCTTCGCAGTGGAAAAACCCATCAGCGTGTTCGAGCCCGAGATCCGCGCCCTCACCTCCCCTGTGGGCGACGCCTTGTTCGCTGACGGATTCGCGATGAGCTATTACACCCTGGAAAAGGCCCTGCCCCTGAACTACCTGTATCGGCTGAATCCCTTCCACCGCCAGTACCTGGACATCCGCGTACGACGCGACGACGAACCCGAGGATTGCGCAGCCCTGCCCTGGAACGAGCTGATGGACCGCATGGTCGCTCCTGTCGCCATTACGGTGTTACTGCTGGAAGGCCTGGAGCGCAGTCCCGATCCCTGCAAGACCGCCCGCCGTTGGACCGAGGACCCGCATCTTGGAGGCTTATTCTACGAGACCACCAGCCACGCCATCTCGATCTTGCAGAAGGTGGTGGGCAATCTGGAGACCCTATCCCAACCCACCATCGACGCCCGGATCTACGCCGACGCCATCAATCCAGAGGGCTGCACCTTCTCCCGCATCACCGGCCAATTGGTCGGCGAAAAGGTAGACCACGCCAACTGTCCCCGGGTGGATCTGATCGTCGGCAAATACATCCCGGAGTCCCTCTGCGCCAGGGGGGCGCTGATTGAATACCCGACACTCACCGTGCTCTGCGACTTCGACGACCTGCGCCTAAAGGCGTGCTGCAAGCCAGCCTGCACCCCGCCCAAGAAAGCGATCCGGGAAGTGGAAATCGTAGTGCGCAGCCCATATATGGAAGTGAAGTACGGTGTCCAAACCAGTCTGATCCGGGCTTTCTTTGAATACGGGTGGCGCGGTGTACGTTACGACGACTTCACCGACCAGAAACAGGTTCTGGAATGGCTGCTGCGGCAGAGGGACACCCTGGGCAAGGCGCAGCAAGGCATGCAGGTATACAAGGATGGCGGAGGCCTGCCTGATGATCTCCAGGCCATCGTCGACAACTACAAGCTGCAAAGAGCAAAGCCGGGGAAGTAACATGAAATGCCGTCGTCGCGTCTGGCCCGCCTCGTTCGGATTATTCCTGGTCGGCACATTTCCGGCACTTGCAGCCCCCGCCTTGGCATTGCCGGACTGCCAGGCCGATTGCTGGGAAGGATGGACATTTCTCTCTGACTCGGGATTGCCAACGTCAGCAGGGAACTGGCCCGGATATTTCCCAACAGCTATGTGCTGGACCAGTACAGTTTGATCCTGTTCATCCACAACAGCCCGGTCGACGATTTACCCGCACTGACACTGCTGCTCAAGGACGCGGCTCTGGGCTAGGAGGGATAAGACATCGGTGCCGCCCAAGGGATTGCCTAGTGGGTGAACAAGTCCTCCCAAGTGTACTGGACCAAGGTTTCGTAGCCCCGCTCGAATTCCGCTGCCAGCAGATCCCCGCCGCCCGCCTGCCAATCCGCCAAGGTACGGGGTTTGCCGGCCCACTCCAGGCGAGATTCCCCTGAGATCCCATCATCTCCCAGGGAAACCACGCGGGCGTGCAACCGCATTTCCAGGGCGATACGGGGCGGGTCGCCCTTGCGCGCCGCCATGCCGACCTTATCAACGGCCAGTTCCAACACGGCGCGGTATGCCGGCTTCAGTTCGGCATAGTCCGGCCTGTCCTTGCGGGTTCGGGGACCGGCCTCGCCCCGCAGGTCGACAGATCGACCTCCGGAGAGCGATCGCTCCACGACCCGCCGCGCCACCTCTTCGTGCACGCCGATCTGGTTCACGGCCCGCTCCACCAGCGCGTTCACCCGCGCCGCCTGATCGGCGGGCAGGCCATTGATCGCGCCGTAACTGGCGCCGACCGTGCCACCGATGACGAGGCCGGCCAGGATGGTGAACGGGGCGATGACGGGGTAGGCCACGATGCCATACGGACCCATGCCCAAGGGGACGATGGCCCCCGCCGCGGCCCCGCCCGCCACGCCTTTCGCACCGAGTTCCCCGGCCGCAGCACCCTTGCCCCGCGCGTACACGTTGAAGTCGGCCTCCGGTGGGTAATGCGCCGTCACGACGGCTATCGGCCCGAATGGGAGCCTGGGGCCCGGTTGTGTGGCCGCGCATCCCGACAACAGGATCGCCACGCCGAGACAGCTTCCGAACAAGCTTTGGGAAAAGCCTGATACACGCATGTCGGACTACCTATGGATGATGGGCGGCACGAATTGTTCTTTGGACTGAGGCATGCGTCCCTCAATCCGGGTCAGTAGGGCCTTGCGCATCGGTTCGCTACCGGTGACCAGTCCGGCAAACCGGCCCCGCGCCGCCTCGAAGCGGTCCACCACCTCCAGATAGTTGAGGTGGGTGATGTAATTACCCCACAAGCCGCCCAGCCAGCTTGTGGTGTCGATATCCACCTCCAGGTCGCCCAAGTAGTAGACCCGGCCGGGATCATTCGCGTCGAACTCCAGTGCGGGGTCGATAAAGGGCTGGTAATAGATCGGCTCCACATGGCTCATCTGGTAGTGGCCCGCGGGTATGGCATAGGCGAAGTAGCCGTCTTTTCCGGTGCGGAGCAAGGGGATGTTCCTGCCTCGGACGGCTTGCCCGTCAGCGCCGCGTTTCGATTCCAGGCTCATCAGTTGCCAAACGGGCTTGCCCCAGCCATAGGGCGCCTTGTCCCTACCGTTCTCGATGAATAGGATGCGTCCGACGATGATGATTTCATCCTGGGCAAGCGCGGTATGCGCATCCGGTTCGATGCGCCGTGCGGGTAGGGTTTCAGGCAGGGAGGCACACCCGGATAGGACCGTCAATGCAACCATCAGTAGAGCGATGGACGACTTCATACGAGCCCCTATTTGTTTCAAGCATAGCGCCATTCATCGTCGCGAGTGTTCCTACGATATGGTGATTGACAACGTCTGCGGCCGGCCATGAAAATCGAGCCATGATTCGTCTCAATGTCGCCCCCATCATGCGCCGCCATCGCGTATCTCGCGTATGGCGCAATGCCATGGGTCCGGGGCCGGAACGACGATGAAGCTTTGAAAATCTGAAGTCGTTTTTCGATGAGGCCGCGACCCGCAAGGATTCGCGGCCTTTTTTGTGGTTCGCTGTTGTGAGATGGGAAACATCATGTCGATTCCGATCGCCTACCTGTCGGTTGTCCTGATCTGGTCCACCACCCCCCTGGCCATCCAGTGGAGCGCCCTGGGCGCCGGCTTCGCCTTTGCGGTGATGGCCCGCATGCTGATCGGCGTGGTGCTGGCGGCCCTGATCCTGGGCATCTGGCGGGTCGGCTTTCCCATGCACCGCACTGCACGCCGGACCTACCTGGCCGGCGGACTGGGCCTGTTCGGCGCCATGATCTGCACCTACTGGGGTGCCCAGTTCATCGATTCCGGCCTGGTTGCGGTGCTGTTCGGCCTGGCCCCCCTGATCACCAGCCTGTTGGCCGCCCTGTGGCTGGAAGAACGGTCCCTGGCCCCGGCCAAGCTGGCGGGCATGGCGGTGGGGCTGGCCGGCCTCGCCGTCATCTTCGTCACCGAGCGGGCAATGGGCGGTCCCCATGTCCTGGCCGGCATGGCCGCCCTGCTGCTGGCGGTGCTGGTCTATTCCGCCAGCCTGGTCTGGATCAAGCGCATCGGCGACCATAGCCCGCCCCTGGCCATCACCACCGGCACCCTGGCAGTCTCCCTGCCCCTGTTCGTGCTCACCTGGTTCCTGGCGGACGGCCATGTGCCGGATACCCTGCCTTTCCGGGCCGGGGCGGCCATCGTCTACCTGGGAGTGTTCGGCTCGGTACTGGGCTTCGCCCTCTACTACTACATCATCAAGCACCTGGAGACCGGCCGGGTGGCCCTGATTACCCTGATCACGCCGGTGCTGGCCCTGCTCCTGGGCAGTCTGCTCAACGGCGAGACGGTGCCGGTGCGGGTCTGGCTGGGGGCGGCCTGCATCAGCCTGGGCCTGTCCATCTACCAATGGGAAGCACTGGCCGGCGCGCTGGCGCCGGGACGGAAATAAATTCGGCATCCAGAGCTGGAGCCAACCCTGATGGCCGCCTGCCCAAGTGACTTTGCTCAACGCTTGGTGAGCGTCAACAGGATGTCGGCGTACCAGGCGCAGTTCAGGCCCAGCGCCTCATCCACCTTCAGGTCGCGGGTTCCGACATCCATCCTGGCCGAGTGGACGCCGAGCAGCATCCATGGCAGATCGCCGTGCGCCGGATCCTGCCCGGACACCCGCATCACCACGGGGGCGCCGCTGGTGCCCCGGTGGGTGCGGGCATCGGTGAGAAAATAGCCTTCGCCCTGGAAGCGCAAGCCATAGGAAGAGGCGATCACCGCATGGCGCGCCACCGGCATGTGGTGCAGGGCATCGTGGAAACCGAGAGGAAAGCCGACCACCAGCAGGGTGGAGCCGACCTCCACCTGATCGAGGGGACCGGGCAAATGTTGGGGGGTGAAGGCTCGATAAACCGTGGTCTCGGGCAGCGCGGCCCGGTCGATCTCGATTGCCGCCACGTCGATCTCCCCGGCGGCATCGAGGCCCTGGCGCCAGACGCTCTTGCCATCGCGGTACAGGGGGATCGAGAACCCGGTGGACTTGGCCATGTTTTCCGGGTCGATGTGGAGTTCGATCTCGATACGGTCCGGGTAATGCTTGGTCGGCTTGTCAATCATTACGTGCCGGCTCGTCACCAGGAACAGGCGTTCGTCGCGCTGGAAGAAAAAGCCGCTGGCGTTGGTCAGCCGCCGCTGTTGATTGAAGGTGAAGACACGCGCCGCCGCGAGCAGGATGGGTTCTATCATGGGTCGATCAGTACCTGTGGCGAGGGGGACGGGTGCATGACGGCGCATTCATGGCCGGTGGCACCTGGTTGAGTTCGAGTCAGTCTTGCGCGGCACGGGCGCCGCATCGGGATGGAGCTGAATGCGGATCATGGGCAAGTGTAGCCCGGATCACGCCACACCTCATCACCGCCCGCAATGGGCACCCTCGGTAATTCGATACCTCCGGCGCCCGCGCCAGCCGCTCACGAATTGCCCAAAGCGGTCTTCTGGCGCAGGTGATAGCCATGGGTCAGGCCCACTGCGATGGTCAGGGTGCCGCATAGGAAAAGGGTGGGCCGGATACCGATGGCGTGGGCCAGGCCGCCCACCGCCAGACTGCCCAATGGGGCGATGCCCAGGAAGGCCATGGTGAAGGTGGCCATGACCCGGCCGCGCATGTCGTCCCGCACCCAGCTTTGCAGCAAGGTATTGCTGCCCGCCGCGATCAGCACCACGGAAAAACCCAGGGCCATCAGGATCGGGTAGGCCCAGGCCTGATGGGTGTTCAGGCTGAACAGGGCCAGGGCCGCGCCCGCCGTGATGGACGCCAGTGAGATCCGGCGGGCCAAGCCGCCGATGGACGCGCGCGTCGCCAGGAACAGACTGGCCATGAGGGCGCCGGCGCCGGTGCTGCTCACGAGCAGGCCGTAGGTACTGGCATCGCCATGGAAGATGGTCTTGGCGTAAAGCGGCATCATGACCACGTAGGGCGTGACCAGGAAGCTGACGGCTGCCACCAGCAGCAGGAACAGCCGGATGTCGGCATGGCTGAAGGTGTAGCCGAGTCCTTCCCGCAGCGCGCGCAGGGCGGGCTTGGAGGCGTCGCCCACGGGGCGGGCGCGCAGCGCCAGCAGGGCTAGCAGCACAGCCAGGTAGGAGATCGCGTTGAGGGCGAAGCAGACCGCCTCTCCAGCCATGGCGATGATGAAGCCGGCCAGGGCAGGTCCCACGAAGCGGGTGGCATTCATCAGGAAGGAATTCAGGGCGATGGCGTTTGACAGTTGCGTGCGTTCTTCCACCAGGTGCACCACCAGGGATTGGCGCGCGGGGATGTCCAAGGCGTTGATGCAGCCCATCAGGAAGGCCATGAACAGCAGCAGCGCGGGCGTGATCCAGCCCTGCCAGGCAAGCAGTGCCAGGACCAGTGCCAGGACCAGGGCCAGGGATTGGGTCCCCATCATCAGGCGGCGGCGATCCACACGGTCGGACCAGACGCCGCCCAGGGCGCCGAACAACAGGATCGGCAACTGGCTGGCGAAGCCCAGCAGGCCCAGGACCAAAGCGGAATTGGTCAGCCTGTAGACCAGCCAGCTCATGGCGATCTGCTGCATCCAGGTACCGGCCACGGAAATCATTTGGCCGATGAAATAAATGCGGAAATCCCGGGATCGCAGAGATTTCAAGGGGTGGGACAGATCGGCGAACATGGATCGGGGGTCAGGGGCGATGGTCGACATGGGCGGGGCCCCGGTGGCAAATCATCCGGAAACGCGGCGCGGGACAGTAGCGTAGCTTACCGGAGTCGCGGGATGCCTGCGGCCCAGCTATGGAACCCGACCGGGTCCACCGGGTCACCATGACATCTACTTGATGCCGTCTGCCAAACGATCTAGCTTGAAACAGACCATAACCACTATCGATAGGAGGATGTCATGGAAAGCAACATGCAGGATTTCACCCTTCCCGGTCGGGAACAACAGCCCCAGCCCGGGTTCCCCCATGCCCCGGCGGATTGGTCCCAGGCCAAGACCGAGGCGATGGCCAGGGCGGAAGGACTGGCCTTGACTGAGGAACATTGGCGGGTGCTGCGCGCCTTGCAGGAGTACTACTCTCGCCACGGAGATGACAGCGTGATCCAGGTAAGGGAACTGCACGATGCCCTGGAGGAGCATTTCCATGCCCAGGGCGGTCTGAAGCATCTTTACGAGGTGTTCCCAGGCGGACCGATTGCCCAGGGTTGCCGCCTGGCCGGACTGCAAGTACCGGCGGGTTCCGTGGACCGGGGTTTCGGCAGCGTGGTCTAGCTACGGCCTTTGCGCACTCCCCGCGCCAAGACGGCCGGAGTCAGCGCCTACGGCGCCCGCCGATTTGGCGTTCCTGGGCCTCGTTCACGTTCAGCGGCTTGCCGTTGAGGTCCTTGCCGCTGAGCGCGGCGATGGCGTTCAGGGAATGCTGGCGGCCGGGCATCTCGACGAAGCCGAAGCCTTTGGAAATGCCGCTGAACAGGTCGCGCTTGATCAGCGCCGAGCGCACCTCGCCGAAGGCCTTGAAGAGGTCCGTCAGTTCGGTCTCGGTGGTTTGCGGCGCCAGGTTGCCAACGAAGATTTCCATGCGGGACTCCCGATCGACAGTGGGGGAATTGTGCGATTGCCGCGGCTGGGCTACGACTTGCGCTGATGGTAGGTCGACGATGACGGGCGCGGCGCCGCATTCGCTTCCTTGTGGCGGAAGTTGATACGACCCTTGGTCAGGTCGTAGGGCGACATTTCCAAGGTAACCCGATCGCCCGCCAGGATGCGAATGCGGTGCTTGCGCATCTTTCCGGAGGCGTAGGCCATGACTTCGGCCCCGTTTTCCAGGGTCACGCGGAATATGGTTTGCGGCAGCACCTCGGTGATGACGCCTTCAAGTTCGACGAGTTCTTCTTTGGCCATGATGGCTCCTTCCGGACGAAGCTTCTGCACGTCCGATCGTGGGTGTTGGCAAGACGATGGCAGTCGCGCGACCCGCTTGGGGCGCGCCGCGCGGCAAAACCTGGATCAGAGCGTCTTCAGATCGGTTGCCGAGGGCCGGCCATCACGGCCCTGCTCGATCTCGAACGAAACCTGCTGATTTTCGGACAGCGTGCTCAGGCCCGCGCGTTGCAGCGCGGAAATGTGAACGAATACGTCCTTGGAGCCATCCTGGGGCTGGATGAAGCCGAATCCCTTGGTGGCGTTGAAGAATTTGACGGTACCAATGGGCATGGCATCCCTCCGGAAAAAAATTTGTCGCGCCCGATATTGAGCACAGCATCAAATCACCAGTGGGAAAGACCAGCAAACCCGCCCGGGCGGGCGAGCGGAAGTAAACCCAGTACCAATTCGACCCCGCCATTCTACCCGGTTCGGGAAGGGATGTCCCATCCGGAACCTGGCCACCGCCGGCGGCGGCCCCTTGACCTCCATCAATGCCCCTGCAAACCTGGCGGCTACCATGCGGACACTATCTCACTCTTATGCCCGCCATGTCCCGCCTCTGGTCCACCGTCACCGCCGCCCCCCATCGCGTCATGTTTCTCCCCGGCATCCTCCAGGGCGTGGCCACCATGCTCTGGTGGATGCTGGATCTGGAAAGCCGACGGGCGGGGGGCATGGATCTGGCGATTGGTGGGATTCCGGGGCCTGCGCTCCATGCCTGGGAAATGCTGTTCGGTTTTTTTCCGTTCTTCGTATTCGGATTCCTGTTCACCGCGGCGCCCAGTTGGTTGAACGGACCCGCCGTTCCGCGCCGGACCTATGTGGCCTGCGGGGTGTTGATGGCCCTGGGTGTTCTGCTGGTATATGCCGGCATGGCCTTGCCCGGCGCGGAATTGCTCGGCCTGGCGCTACACCTGGCGGGATGGGGAGCGGCCGTAGCTGCCCTGCTGCGCACCTTGATGAAGGCGCCGGCCGGCGACAAGCGTCACGCCGCCATCGCCACGGCGGCGGCGGCCTTGGGCGGCCTGGGCGACGCTCTGTTCCTGCTCTGGAGCGGCACGGCCGGGCCATATGTTCCCGATCCGCTGACCTGGGCCCAGGCCCTGGGCGTATGGGGTTTCCTGGTACCCACCTTCCTGACGGTTTGCCACCGCATGATCCCCTGGTTCACCAGCCGGATCATCCCCAACTACGTGATGATCCGGCCCTTCGCGCCTTTATGGGTCCTGCTGGCGGCGGGTCTGCTGCACGGCGGGTTGGAGGCCTCCGGCCAAGGCGGCCTGACCTGGCTGGCGGACCTGCCCATGACGGCGCTGGTGTTCTGGTTCGCCAGCCACTGGGGCTTCGTCCGGGCTGCTCGCCAAGTGCGCCTGCTGGCCATGCTGCACATCGCCTTCCTTTGGTCGGGCTTCGCCTTTGCCCTTTATGGGCTGGGCAGCCTGGCCCTCTGGCTGGGTTGGAACTGGTCAGCCGGCCATGCCCCCCTCCACGCCCTGGGCATCGGCTTCTTCGCCACCATGCTGATGGCCATGGCCACCAGGGTGAGTCTGGGCCACTCCGGCCGCAAGCTGGAGGTGGACGCCATGACCTGGGGTCTGTTCTGGCTGGTGCAGTTCGCGGCCCTGGCGCGCATCCTGCCGGACCTGGCTGGCGGCCTGCTCGCCGATCACCTGGTCTCCCTGGCCGGCGGCTTGTGGTTGCTGGCATTCGGTCTGTGGACGTGGAAATATGCCCCGTTCTACTGGCGTCCCAGAGTGGACGGAAAGCCGGGATAGGGCCATCCCCGGACCGGCGCTCAGGCAACCGGGGCGGAGTCCCGGGCCTCCGGCGATGCCGGCCAGCCGCCGCGGATATGCAGGTCGCGCTGGGGAAAGGGAATGGTGATGCCAGCCGCCTTGAACAGGCGCCAGATGGCCCGGTTGACGTCGGAGCGGACATTCATCAGGCCTTCCTGGGGATCATTGATCCAGATCCGCAGTTCCAGCTCGATGCCGTTGTCGCCAAACGTCACCAGCCGGGCGGCGGGGGCGGGATCGGCCAGGACCCGGGACACGCTGCGGGCCGCCTCCAACAGCAGTTCCAGGGCCTGTTCCGGGTTGTTGTCGTAGCTGATTGTGACAGGGAGCTTGAGGCGCACGTTGCGGTCGGTGTAGCTCCAGTTGATCACCTCGTTGGTGATCAGGTTCTCGTTGGGGATCAGCCTTTCCACCCCGTCCCGGTCCCGGACCACGATGTAGCGGGCGCGCAGTTCCTGGACCCAGCCGAACTTGTCACCGATGGTGATGACGTCGCCGGGCCGGATGGAACGGTCGAACAGGACGATGAAGCCGCTGATGAAGTTGCTGGCGATGCGCTGCAGGCCGAAGCCCAGCCCCACGCCGACGGCACCGCCGAACACGGTCAGGGCGGTCAGGTCGATGCCCGCGACATCCAGGGCCAGCAGGAAGGCCAGGGTCAGCAGCACGAACTTGCTGAGCTTGACCATGGCCACCTGCATGCCGGCATTCATGTAGCTGGCCTGGCCAAGGCGATGCTCGATGATGCGGGCCAGCCACAACGCCAGGATCCACATGAACACCACCGTCAGCAGCAGCTTGCTGACCTCCAGCACCGATACCCGAACCTTGCCGAACTGCAGGGCGATGCCGTCCAGGGCATCGAGCACGGCGGGCAGCCAGCCCAGCAGATGCAGCGCAACGATGATCCACACCGAGGTGGAGATCAGGCTTTCCCAGGCCTTGATGGCCGGGCCGGGCTGGAAGGTCTTGCGCAGGAAGTAGACGACGATGCGGATGGTCGCCAGGGAGGTAAGCAAGGGCATGGCCAGGTCGAGCAGGTCCACGCCCAGGCCCTTGGCGTTCAGCAGCGCCCGTCCCGCCAGCACGCCCAGCAGCATGCTGATGGGGAACAGGATGCGCTGAATGGTCTTCAGGGTGAGGTGGCGTACCGCGAATTCCTCGCTTCCCTGGGAACGTTCGGCGAGGCTCTGGCCCAGGGTTCGGTGCACGAACAGGGCGCCTGCCGCCGCGAGCAGCAAAACCCCCACCTGCCACCAGAAGGAAGGCTCCATGGGCAGGGCCAGCCAGGTATCCAGCTGGTTTCGGACGTCATCGAGGAAGGCGACGGACATGGCGGCTTTCGGCAATGGTTTGGGGGAACATACCGGAAACCACAGTACCACCGCAAAGCACGGGATGATGTAGCGGCTGCGTTGCGATGCGCCCTGAAATGGATGCGGGGGGTCGCGGAGGGGTTGATAAAAGTCAAACGCTTTACTCGGATATTTCCCCACCATGGGCCGCACCCCGTCCCGTATCGGAGAGCGGCATGCTCGAGCCCGTCAAACTCGCCAACTTTTTCATCGTCTTCTTCAGCGCCGCCTCGGTGATCCTGTTCGGCGCCACCTATGCCCTGCTGTTCGCCTGGTCGCGTGTCAAGGCGCGGCCCCGCCTGATGCCGCTGGCCTACGGAGCCTATGTCGGCCTGACCGTTTCGGTGTTGATGCTGGCCTTCGCCGCCAATCTGTTCAGCAACGGTTTCTGGACCTTCATCGTCCTGCTCATGCTGGCCGGCTATTTGTTCGCCCCGCACGCCATCTGGCACCTGTGTGTGGGCACCCACGCGGACGAGCCCGGGGATGAGGCGGGTCCCGTCAAGATTTATCAACAGCGGTAACAGGAGGCATGGCCATGTCACAGACTCAGGCGTTGTGGTGGGCATCCGAATCCTTTTGGCGAAAAATGGCCATCTGGGTTACGGCAGGCTCGTTCGTGGTGCTGATCTTTCTCACCTTCGATACGCTGAAGCAGATCACGGCCGGCGGTAAGCGGGTGCCGGCCTACTCGGTGATCAACCAGCGCATCGACTACAAGTTCGATGAAAAGCGCAATTTCCAGGTGCCGGTGATCGGTCCCGAAGAGCCCCTGTTCGGCCGGAAACTCAGCGAAGACGAAGCCGCCGCACTAGTCAGCCACGGCAAGCTCACCACCCAGGCCAAGAACTGCATGGACTGCCATACCCTGCTGGGCAACGGCTCCTACTACGCGCCGGACCTGACCAAAGCCTGGCTGGACCCATCCTGGGGTTCCAAGGAAGTTCGCGAGCAGCTGATGGTGGATTTCCTCATGCATCCCGAGCTGGCGCCCCACAACGCCCTGGGCCGCCGGATGCCCAACCTGGGCATCACCGAGCCGGAAGCCCGCGCCGTGGTGGCCTTCCTGAAATGGATGTCGTCCATCGACACCAACGGCTTCCCCTACAACTTCAAGCCCATCGACCAGGCCGACGCGCCCGCCGCGCCTGGTTCCGCCGCCACCTCCGAAGCCACGCCCGCCCCACAGGCCCGCGCCGCGACGGCCCAAAGACAAGGAGACCGGACATGACCGCTCCCGGCAATTCCCCAAGCGCCACCCTCAACGGCGGCCAGAAGCTGGCGATGAAATACTTCTCCGTCGCCATCGTCCTGTTCGGCGCCCAGGTCCTGTTCGGCCTGCTGGCCGGCATCCAGTACCTGAAGCCGGATTTCCTGTTCGGCGTGCTGGATTTCTCCATCAACCGCATGGTCCACATCAACGCCATGGTGGTCTGGCTGCTCTACGGCTTCATCGGCTCCACCTACTGGCTGCTGGAGGAGGAGTCGGGCATCCCGGTGGTGGGCCTGAAGCTGGGCAACCTGGTGTTCTGGGTGCTTACCCTGGCGGTGGCCGTGGTGGTGGTGGTCTACCTGCTGATCCAGGTCGGGCCCGGCGACCAGAGCACCATCTGGTTGATCACCGAGGGCCGGGAATACATCGAGGCGCCGCGCTGGGCCGACATCGGCATTGTCGTGTGCGTGCTGGTGTTCTTCTACAACGTCGCCGCCACCTTCGCCAAAGGCCGGTTCACCGGCGTGGCCGGCGTGCTGACCCTGGACCTGGTGGCCCTGGCGGGCCTGTATCTGGCCGGCATGTTCTACACCCCCAACGTCTCGGTCGACCAGTACTGGTGGTGGTGGGTGATCCACCTGTGGGTGGAGGCCACCTGGGAAGTGCTGGTGGGCTGCCTGATGGCCTATGCCCTGATGAAGACCCTGGGCGTGCGCCGCAAGATCGTCGAGACCTGGCTGTACATCGAGGTGGCACTGATGTTCGGTTCCGGCATCCTGGGCCTGGGGCACCACTACTTCTGGATCGGCACCCCCGAGTACTGGTTCACCATCGGCGGTTTCTTCTCCGCCCTGGAACCGGTGCCCCTGGTGGCCATGGTGGTCCACGCGGTGTTCGATTCCGGCGTGCACAAGATGAAGAATACCAACCACCCGGCCCTGGCCTGGATCATCGCCCACGCCTTCGGCAACTTCTTCGGTGCCGGGGTCTGGGGCTTCATGCACACCCTGCCCCAGATCAACCTCTACACCCACGGCACCCAGTGGTCCGCCTCCCACGGCCACCTGGCCTTCTTCGGCGCCTACGCCACCCTGGTCATCGGCTTCGTCTACCTGGCCCTGCAGAAGTGGCGCGGCAACGTGTGGATGAGCGGCGGCCTGGTGGGCGCCTGGAAGTGGAAATGGGCCCTCACCCTGCTGCACGTGGGCATGGTCGGCATGGTCATGGCGATGCTGATCTCCGGCTACGAGCAGTCCCAGATCGAGCGCGCCATCGAGGGCTCCACCTGGATGGGCTACTTCGCCGCCCAGGGCCATCCCTGGTTCATGCAGGGCATGTACTGGCGCGAGGTGTTCGGCTGCATCTTCGCCGCCGGCTTCGTGCTCCTGGCCTGGGACCTGCTGACCATCGGCAGGCGTGAGACCCGTCCCGCCCAGGCCCTGTCCGGGGAAAGCGCCCCCGCCGCAGCCTGAGGCTCGACTTCCTCATCACTTCAAAGCGATTGCGCCCACCGGTTGTCCGGTGGGCGTTTTTTTATCTGTTATCCGGCAGTGAAAATGGGTAGCCCGATGCCGCCAGCTAGGGTCGGCAGGGTGCGGCCATTCAAGGCATGCCAAGAAATTGACTCAGACCAACCTGAACAGTCGATCAGAGGGCTGGTGCGAAAGATTGAGTTTCAGCCAAAACCACCGAGAGTGATGGCCCTCTAATTCTTGTGTCTGACTGCTTTCGGGTATGCCTGCATCCGGCAGCAGTGAACCAACAGCGGTCATCCAGAGCCATCACCGCGTATACCTGCACCTCGGCCAGAGCAGTCTGATGATGCCCGCCTTGATATAGTCTGCTATCGGCATAGAGCGGTTCTTCAGGGTTACCTTTCAGTTTGGGTAATGGCGGGATGCTCCAATTTCGCACTCTGACTCGCACTCTGTCCCAATGAAAAGTTCGACAGACAAAACAGGGCTAAGGGCTGATGGCAAACAATAACGGCAAAGACAAATCCCTCGAATCGTGGATATGGGATGCCGCGTGCTCCATCCGTGGCGCGAAGGACGCGCCGAAATACAAGGATTACATCCTCCCTCTTATTTTTACCAAGCGACTCTGCGATGTCTTTGATGACGAGCTGAACCGCATCGCCGCCGAGGTCGGCTCGCGCAAGAAGGCCTTCCAGCTCGCCAAGGCCGACCACAAGCTCGTCCGCTTCTACCTTCCCCTCGTGCCGGACGATTCCGAGCAGCCGGTCTGGTCCGTCATCCGCAAGCTCTCCGACAGGATCGGCGAAGGCGTCACCACCCACATGCGCGCCATCGCCCGGGAAAACCCGCTCCTGCAGGGCATCATCGACCGCGTCGACTTCAACGCCACCACCCACGGCCAGCGCGACCTCGACGACGACCGCCTCTCCAACCTGATCGAGGCCGTCAGCACCAAGCGCCTCGGGCTCGACGACGTCGAGGCGGACATCATCGGCAAGAGCTACGAATACCTGATCCGAAAGTTCGCCGAAGGCGGCGGCCAGAGCGCCGGCGAGTTCTACACCCCGCCCGAGGTCGGCAGCATCATGTCCCGCGTCCTCCAGCCCGAGCCCGGCATGGAAATCTACGACCCCACCTGCGGCTCCGGCGGCCTGCTCGTGAAATGCGAGATCGCCATGGAGGAAAGCGCCAAAGGCAAGAAGCGCACCGTCGCCCCGCTGCAACTGTTCGGCCAGGAGTTCACCCCCGAGACCTGGGCCATGGCCAACATGAACATGATCATCCATGACATGGAGGGCCAGATCGAGATCGGCGACACCTTCAAGAACCCCAAATTCCGCAACAGGCAGGGCAGGCTCCGCACCTTCGACCGCGTCGTCGCCAATCCCATGTGGAACCAGGACTGGTTCACCGAGGCCGACTACGACAACGACGAACTCGACCGCTTCCCCGCCGGGGCCGGCTTTCCCGGCAAATCCTCCGCCGACTGGGGTTGGATCCAGCACATCCACGCCAGCATGAACACCACCGGCCGCGCCGCCGTCGTCCTCGACACCGGCGCCGCCTCGCGCGGATCGGGCAATGCCGGCACCAACAAGGAAAAGACCGTCCGCCAGTGGTTCGTCGACCACGACCTCATCGAAAGCGTCCTATACCTGCCCGAAAACCTCTTCTACAACACCACCGCCCCCGGCATCGTGCTGTTCCTGAACAAGGCCAAGGCGCCGGAGCGCAAGGGTAAAGTCTTGCTCGTCAATGCCTCCCAGGTCTTCGAAAAGGGCGACCCCAAGAACTTCATCCCCGAGGCAGGCATCCAGCGCATCGCCGACACCCTCATCGGCTGGACCGAAGCCGACAAACTCAGCCGCATCGTCGACCACGCCGAGCTGAAAAAGAACGACTACAACATCTCCCCCAGTCGCTACATCCACACCAGCGACGCCGAAACCTACCGGCCCATCGCGGAGATCGTCGAGGAACTGAACGCCATCGAGGCCGAGGCCAGGGAAACCGACGCGGCCCTGCGGATAATCCTCGAACAACTGGGAGTCAGTCGATGAAAAAGAAGCCCACCGACACCAGAATCACCGTCAGGGGTACGGATATCGCCGTCATCCGGCGGGGCGACGAGGATTACATCTCTCTGACCGACATCGCCAAATCGAGGAATCCGGACCACCCCGACGACCTGATTCGCAACTGGCTGCGCAACCGCAACACCCTGGAACTCCTGGGCATCTGGGAGCAGCTGCACAACGCCGCGTTTAATCCCGTCGAATTCGACGGGATTAAAAAACAGGCGGGGTTAAACAGCTTCACCCTCACGCCGAAGCAGTGGATCGAGAAAACCGCCGCCATCGGCATCGAATCCCGCGCCGGACGCTACGGCGGCACCTACGCCCACACCGATGTGGCATTCGAATTCGCCTCCTGGGTGTCGGTCGAATTCAAGCTCTACCTCATCAAGGAATTTCAGCGCCTCAAGGAAGACGAAAACCGCCGCCTCTCCCTGGCCTGGAACCTCAACCGCACCCTCGCCAAGATCAACTACCGCCTCCACACCGACGCCATCCAGACCCACCTCATCCCGGCGGAGGTCACCGCGAAACAGGCCGCCTTCACCTACGCCAACGAAGCCGACCTCCTCAACGTCGCCCTTTTCGGCCAAACCGCCCGCGAATGGCGTGATGCCAACCCCGGCAAGGAAGGCAACATGCGCGACCACGCCACCCTCGAACAACTCCTCGTCCTCGCCAACTTGGAGAACATGAACGCCGAGTTCATCCACATGGAACTCCCCCAAGGCGAGCGCCTGAAACGCCTCAACGCCATCGCCATTCGCCAGATGCGGACGCTCACCGCACGGACGGTGAAACAGTTGGAAACGGGTATCTGATGAGTGAACTCGTCCTATACACCTCGGACGACGGTCGCACACGGCTCGACCTGCGCATCGAAGGCCAGACCGTCTGGCTCACCCAGCTCGAAATCGCCGAGCTGTTCCAGACGACCAAACAGAACGTCAGCCTGCACGCCAAAAACATCTTCGAGGACGGGGAGTTGGCCGAGGTTTCAGTTGTCAAGGAATCCTTGACAACTGCCGCCGATGGCAAGCGCTACAAGACCAAGCTCTACAACCTCGACCTCATTCTGGCCATCGGCTACCGCGTGCGCTCCCCGCGTGGCGTCCAGTTCCGTCAGTGGGCCAGCACCCATCTCAAGGAATACCTGGTCAAAGGCTTCGTCATGGATGACGAGCGCCTCAAGAATCCCGGCGGCTGGGATTACTTCGACGAACTCCTCGCCCGCATCCGCGAAATCCGGGCCTCGGAAAAGCGCTTCTACCAGAAGGTGCGCGACCTCTTCGCCCTCAGCAGCGACTACCAGGCCCGCGAAAAGGAAACCTCGCTCTTCTTCGCCGAAGTGCAGAACAAACTCCTCTACGCCGCCACCCGCCAGACCGCCGCCGAACTCATCGTCGCCCGCGCCGATCCGAGCCAGCCCAACATGGCGCTCACCACCTGGAGCGGCTCCCGCGTTCGCAAGCAGGACGTCATCATCGCCAAGAACTACCTCAGCGCAGACGAAGTGGATACCCTCAATCGCCTCGTCGTCATCTTCCTCGAACAGGCCGAGCTCCGCGCCAAGCAGCACAAGGACCTCACCCTCGACTTCTGGCGCAGCAGCGTGGACCGCATGCTCGCTGCCAACGACCAGCCCTTGCTCGACGGCCCCGGCTCCATCAGCCACGAGGACATGAAAACTCTCGTCACCGAACGCTACGAAGATTTCGATGCCAAACGCCGCCAACAGGAAGCCATAGCCGCCGACGCCGAGGATTTGAAAGCCATCGAGGAGCTGGAGAAGGACCTCAAGCGGAAGGGAGGAAAGGCTTGAGCGCCGAACTCCAGCAAACCGAAATTGGCGAGTTCCCGCCCGCTTGGGAAATCAACCGCGTTGATTCCGCATTCGACATTCAGCAAGGAAAGCAGGTCTCGAAAAAGAATCGCGACGGTGAACACCAGCGCCCATTTCTCCGAACCAAGAACGTCTTCTGGAATCGCCTCGAACTGACCGACCTCGATGAAATGCATTTCAGTGAGGCCGAACAGACACGCCTCGAACTTCAGGCTAACGATCTACTCGTCTGCGAGGGCGGTTCGATTGGGCGAACAGCACTTTGGAACAATGAGGTCGATGGCTGCCTATACCAGAATCATCTCCATCGCCTCCGCGCCAAGGGCGACAAGGCACATCCGCAATTTGGCGTGTATTGGCTTTGGTATGCCTTCGATGTGGCGAAACTCTATTTCGGTCGTGGCAACGTAACGACGATCCCGAACCTTTCGCAGTCGAAGCTGGCGGAGTTGCCCATGGCTCTCCCCCCACTCCCCGAGCAGAAGAAGATCGCGCACATCCTTTCGACGGTGCAGCGGGCGATCGAAGCGCAGGAGCGGATCATTCAGACCACCACCGAGCTGAAAAAGGCCCTCATGCACAAGCTCTTCACCGAAGGCCTCCGCAACGAACCCCAAAAACAAACCGAAATCGGCCCCATCCCCGAAAGTTGGGAGGTCGTGACCGTTCAAGACCTCGTCGACCGGGACATTCTTGATAAGCCAATCGATGGAAACCATGGCGAAATCCATCCGAAGGTCTCGGATTTCGTTCCAGAGGGCATCCCGTTCATCATGGCCTCCGACCTGAAAGGTGGCTTAGTGGATCTCAAAACCTGCAATTTCCTCACGAAGGAAAGGGCTGATCGTCTTCGCAAAGGTTTCTCTTTACGCGGTGATGTTTTGATTTCCCACAAAGCTACTATCGGCGAAACGGCAATCGTTCCAGAGGTTGAGCATTACGTCATGCTCACCCCACAGGTTACCTACTATCGGGTGTTGGATCGCGATGCATTGTCGAATCGATACCTTCGCTGTTACTTCGATTCTCCGACATTTCAAAAGCCCTTGAAGAACGTCGCTGGCGACGGATCAACAAGAGCCTACATCGGTATCACGAAGCAACGCGGCCTTCCCGTTCTCGTTCCGAAAATCGACGAGCAGCGGGAACTCGCGGACATTTCAGGATGCCTCGACGAAAAGATTCGCCAAGCGATCGCCAAGAAGAATGCTTTCTCCGACCTCTTCCGCACCCTCCTTCACGAACTGATGACCGCGAAGACCTGCGTGGATCATTTAACCATCGAACTTGGATCAATCTCATGAGCACACGCGGCGCAGAATATCGAAAGACCGATCTTCAAATTCATTCCCCGAGAGATGCCAATTGGGATGGGCCAAGGCCGGAAGACGGCTTGGTTGAAGGCGCAACTGACGGCTCTATGCCGTTCGGTGTGGAACTGGACTTCAGCAAACATGACGGAGGCAGCCGACGGAGAGGGGAACGGCGGGAGCCAGCGGGTTGGCGGGCAGATGCTTGAGTTTGGACATGCGCAGGTAAGCGATGGCGATAAAGTTCTCCACCGTCCGGAAGCCTCTGGCCGCGGTTTTGGTCTGCTGCAACAGCCCATTCATGGCCTCGACGTAGGCATTGCTGCGGCCATCGAGCATGCCGCGCACCACGCCGTCGAAACGCTCCTTCAGGGTCTTGGCCAAGCGCTTGAACGGCTCCAGTCGGCAGCGCTGCGCCCACGACAGCCAAGATCGCAACGCTTCGCCCGCCTGCTGCGCGCAGTTGCTCGCCAGCGCCCCGGCATACACCTCCCGCAACGCCTGCTTCAGGCGCCAGGCCCGCGCGCTCTTCAGATTGGAGCGTTGCAGCCAATGCATCGACTCGGTCTGATTCCGACTCCAGCCCTTGGGGTTCTTGCGCATGCCCCACGTCAGCCCCTTGAGGACCTTCCGGTCGCTACCGCCCAAGGCCTCGCGCACGGCTGCCGGCTGGGCTCGCATTTCCTCCCGGCGCACCGCATCCATGGCCTCGGTCGCCAGGGCCACGACATGAAACCGGTCAAAGCTGATGGCCGCCTGCGGCAAGGCCTTGCCCACGCCCAGGGTGTAGGCCGCGCTCATGTCCATGCAGACGTGGGCCACCGCCGCCGGGTCGCCGCCATGCGCGACCAGATCCTTGGCAAAGGTGACGACGGTCTCGTGGTCTCGCCCCGGACAGGCAAACAGCAGACGCTTGGCTTCCAGGTCATGCACGACTGTGATGTATTCGTGTCCCTTCTTGACGCGGGTCTCGTCGATGCCGATCTGGCGGACCGGGCTCATATCGTCTTGGGCGCGAGCGGCCTTGATGTAGTGGCCGATGCGCGTCCACAGGCGCTTGGATGCCACACGCAGGAGATTGGCGGCTTGTGCCACCGGCAGTTCCCGGCACAACGAAAGGGCCAAGGCTTCGAACAGCAGGGTGAAGCCGCTGCCTTCGCGCGCCCAGGGCACGGCGACCTGGCTCACCTTGCCGCAGGCATCGCACTTCACGCGCGGCACATCGGCATGCAGCCAGGCTTCAAACTGGAAGAAGTCGAGATGGCGCCAGTCGCGTCGTGCCCGGTCGTGGATGCCTTGGTCGGCCGCGCCGCACTCCGGGCAGGCCAGTCGCCGGGCATGACACGAAACCTCGAAGTCGATGCGCCGCTTGGCGGCGTTGAGGTCAACCTTCTCGACCGCCCACGGCGCTTGCAGGCCCAGGGCGGTGGTGAACAGCATTTCTACGGGGTGATTCATGGCGCGCTCGCTCGGCTCTTCAAGCACCAATTAAGCCAGGCCCGTCATGTTTGCTGAAGTCCAGTTCCACACCGAACGGCATAGAGCCCAACTGACCAAGATCGCAAGAAGGCTAGAGAAGCCTACTGCAGACACTTCATCAAAAAATGCATCGAGAAAGGGTTGGCAGCGGTTTCTATAACCGATCACCACGAAGGCGTTTATGTTTATGAGGCGTTGCAGGTTCTCAACGAAATGCGTGCTGCCGACGCTTCGTTGGAATTTTGGCTATTTCCTGGTATGGAGCTTACGTGCCGGGACGCTTGCCAAGCATTGATCATTTTCGACGAAGCTCTCCCGCAGAATCTCTTCGAAAAAGCCCGGGCCAAATTAGGTCTCCCTACAGATGTTCGACCAACCGAGAGCAAAGGGATTCAGGTTGAACTTCTGAACTACAACATTGAGTACCTGCAAGGCGTCTTGGAAGAAGACAACGAGCTTACAGGCCGATTTATCATATTGCCGCACGTTAAGCCGGGTGGGCACAAGACAGTTTTATGAACAGGGTTCCACAAGCGATTCAAAGAGTTGCCTTACGTCGGCGGATACATGGATCAGACCCGCCCTGATGATCTCAACGAAGGTGATCGTCGAATCTTGGACGGAGAGATACCGGCATGGGCCTCGGAAAAGCGGGGTGTTGTGTCATGCTCGGATGCTCGCCACGCTGATTTTCGATTGATCGGCGAACATGCGACTTGGATCAAGATGGCATCACCCACGGCTGAGTCCCTTCGCCAGGCGATGCTAGCACCAGATTCGCGGATTCGACATTCTGAGCCTACATTGCCTGAGGCTGTCATTAGTAAGGTTTCGGTCAAAGGATCAAAGTATCTCGCTGACGGAACCTACATGTTCAATCAGCAAATGAACTCGATCATCGGGGGGCGTGGTGCTGGCAAATCCACGCTTCTTGAGTATGTCCGCTTCGCACTGGGTTGTTCGGCAATCGATGACGACCAAACCTCGGAAACGACCGCGACACAGCGGCTCAAAGAAATCCTCGAAGGAACGCTTGACGCTGACAGTGGCGAAATTTCTTTGAATGTTCTGCTGAACGGAGCGCCAATCACACTTACCCGCTCGGTAGCAAAGCAAGATGTCATTTCCGTTGAAACCGATGGAACGGTAAACCTAAGTTCCGTTGCGGACGTGCAGAGGCTCGTTCCCACGCAACAGTATCGGCAGGGAGAACTGTCTGGTCTTGCGAGAGGTGACGCCGAAGACCGACTCCTGCATCTCGTGACGACCCCTGCATCGCACCAGTTGAGTGAGATTGAGGCCAAACTGAAACGTAATGCACAGTCTTTAGCCCAGGCTTTATCGAAAGCGGTAAGGCTCTCGGCAGCACAACATGCACAAGGTCACGCACAGACACAGCAGAAGCTCCTGAAGTCTCAAATTGAGAATCTGGAGAAGCAACTATCTTCCGATGGTCAGGTGCCTACTCCCGCGATCACAGATCATGAAAAATTCGTCCGCCAAGGCGAAGCTCTTGCGACGACTCGCAGAGTCCTTGAGCGCAACATGGAAGCAATTGTTGGCGCGCTATCCGAACTGACTTCAGAACTGAACAATGCCGCGACTGGGCAGCCGATCTTTCCTGAGAAGATGGGCCTTAATGATGCATTTGAATCACTGCAATCTGCGACTTTACCCGGCGGCCCGCTACACGCAATCATTTCGACTACCACGTCATGGTTCGAGTCTGAATTAAAGAAGATCGCGACAGCAGAGACAGAATGGGCACCTATCAACGCAGCCCATGAAAAGGAATACACCGAGCAGAAAAAACTCCTCGCTGGTAAACAGTCAATTTTGGAAAGCATTGAACGACTTCGTAAGCAGCAAGGTGAGGTCGGTAAGCATTTGGAAGATGCGGGTGTGGAAGTAACTGAACTACGCAATGCTGACGCCGAATTGACCATACTGCGGGAACAGAGAGCTGAGCTGGAAGCGCAGCTATCGGTAGTTGTTGAAACACAGATCGCAACAATCGAAGCGGCGTCTTCATTTCTGGCGAACGGACGTTTGGCACAAGATCCAAACTACACAGAGATCGTTGGTGCGCTTCAGCAGGCATTTGACTTGCCGCACATCCGGGGGGCTCGCATTGAAAGAATCCTGAAAAATGTTCAGGATGCCGAAGATAAATCAGCGAAGTGGAAGGAGATTCAGGATGAGTCTCTCCAATTGCTAAAGTGGAAAGAAGGTGCACCCGAGGAAAAAGGCGATGCGCCTTCAACCCCGATTTTAAGTGAAGCTCTTGGGCCAGATTTCATAGAGCGCTTGAAGGAGGCAATTTCCACCGAACGAGTATCTGTTCTCTTGCGGGCAATCCTTCGGCCTCGCGTCGAGGTCTTTCATATTCGCCAAGGGAATCCTATTGAATTCAGGAAGGCTTCTCAGGGTGAGCAAGCAGCGACACTTCTGAACATACTTATGAATCAGTCCCATGGCCCACTTATCATCGATCAGCCAGAGGAGGATCTCGATAACAAGATCATCAATGAGATCATTAAGACGATTCGAGCCGCGAAGGACAGAAGGCAACTTATCCTCGCGACGCACAATGCGAATATCGCAGTCAATGGAGACTCGGAAAACGTGATTGAAATGGTGTTGGGCCGGCAGGCCGCAGGAGGCGCCATTGATGAGGAATTGGTCCGAAACGCGATCACCAATACGATGGAAGGCGGTAAGGACGCATTCGAACTGCGGCGCAAGAAATACAATTTTTGAATGTAAAGATGCCCACCCCCGGCGAACACAAAACCGTCCAAGCCCGAATCCTCGGCTACGCCGAGACCATCGGTTGGACGCTTGTGTCCCGCGAGGAAGCCGAGCAGCGGCGAGGCTTTGATCCGGAAGTCCCGCCCGCCGACCGCGCCAAGAACCGCTCCCTCTTCTTCGACGATCTGCTCGACGCCAAGCTGCGCGAGTTCAACCCGCGCTATGCCGAGGCCGAGGGCGCCTTAGCTCGGGCAGTTCCGCCATCTGCACGATATCCACGTCAATCGGGGTCGGCTCATAAGTCAGGCATCATATATCGCAATAAATTGCGACAAATAAATACATGGTTCATTAAATCGCTATATGTTGCGACTTGACTAAAGTTGATTGTTAGCCTACATATCGCAATATATGACGATATATGGTTGTTAAACGGGCATACTCGCAATAAGTTACGACTATGAAAATAACTGGCCTGCTCACCGATGATGCTGTGCTCGCCGAACTGGGCGCGCGGATTGCCGGTCGCCGGGTTGAATTGCAGCTCACCCAGGCGGCTGTGGCCGAACAGGCGGGGATCGCAAAGCGCACCCTCGAACGCATGGAGGCCGGGCAGACGTCGCAGTTGTCCACCCTGGTTCGGGTGCTGCGGGTGCTGGACGCCGCCTCCGGGCTGGATAGCCTGATACCGGAGTCCGGGCCCAGACCGATGGATTTGTTGAAGCAAAAGGGCAAGGTCCGGCAACGGGCGTCGGGGCGCCGGGCAGAGAAGGAATCAGCCAAACCCTGGAACTGGGATGAGAAGCCATGAGCACGCTTGCCGAAGTCAGGCTGTGGGGCAGAACCATCGGCGCGGTCTCGCTGCAGGACGGGGAGGACGTCGCCAGCTTTGAATACGATGCGGCATTCGCGCAGAGCGGTATTCAGGTCGCGCCGATGGTGATGCCGCTTTCCCGGCGCGTGTACCGATTCCCCGAGCTTTCCCGCCCGACTTTTTTCGGGCTGCCCGGCCTGCTGGCCGACTCGCTGCCCGACAAATTCGGCAACGCGCTGATCGATGCCTGGCTGGCTTCGCAGGGGCGGCAACCGGGTTCCTTCAACGCGGTTGAGCGGCTTTGCTATACCGGCGAACGCGGCATGGGTGCGCTGGAATTTGCCCCCGCCATCGGCCCCAGGGCGAAGCAGGACACGCACATCGAAGTGAGCAAGCTGGTTGAGCTTGCATCGGAGGTATTGACCCACCGGAACAATCTGCAGGCGTCATTCGCGGCGGAAGGCAGGGAAGATGCGCTGAGGGATATTCTGCGCGTGGGCACCTCCGCCGGGGGCGCGCGGGCGAAAGCAGTCATCGCATGGAACCCGGAAACCAATGAAGTGCGCTCGGGCCAGGTCAAGGCCGGCAAGGGGTTTGAATACTGGTTGCTGAAATTCGATGGCGTCAGTGGCAACAAGGACAAGGAACTGGAAGACCCGAAAGGCTACGGGTTGATCGAGTATGCGTATTACCTGATGGCGCTCGACTGCGGCATCGATATGAGTGAATGCCGGCTGTTCAGGGAGAATGGTCGCTCGCATTTCATGACGCGCCGCTTTGATCGGCTGACCACCGGCGAAAAACTTCACATGCAGTCGCTCTGCGCCCTGGCGCACTACGATTTCAACATGGCAGGCGCGTACAGCTACGAGCAAGCCTTGCTGGTGATGCGGCAACTGCAGTTGCCCATGCAGGCCATCGAGCAGCAGTTCCGGCGCATGGTATTCAACATCGTGGCCCGCAATCAGGATGACCACGTGAAAAATATTGCCTTCCTGATGAACAAGGCCGGGGAGTGGTCGCTATCGCCGGCCTTTGACATGACCTACAGCTTTAATCCTTCGGGTGCGTGGACGGCAAGCCATCAGATGACGATGAATGGAAAACGCGACAACTTCACGCTGGAGGATTTCAACGCCTGCGCCAGGACGGCGTCGATGAAGCGGGGGCGCGCCGCGAAAATTCTTGCCGAGGTGCAGGCGACGGTCGCGCAATGGCCTTCGTTTGCGGAAACGGCCGGCGTACCGGATGCCGTGCGCGAAAAAATTCAGCGCACGTTGAATCTGAAACCCTATTCATGAAGCCCTCTCGATGAAACCGGGCGAACACAAAACAGTTCAGTCCCGCATCCTCGGCTACGCCGAGGCCATCGGCTGGACCTTTGTGTCCCGCGAGGAAGCCGAGCAGCGGCGCGGGTTTGAACCGCAGATGACGCAGATGGGCGCAGATGCAGAACCGCATAAAGAATATCTGCGTGAATCTGCGAAATCTGCGGTTAAACACTTTTCGGACGGCAAGGGCTTGTCATTGTTCTTCGACGACCTGCTCGACGCCAAGCTGCGGGAATTCAACCCGCGTTACGCCGAGGCCGAGGGCGCGTTGCTCGGGCAGTTCCGCCATCTGCACACCGACATCTACGGCAACCGGGAATTCGTCGAGCACCTGCGCAACCGGGGCAAGTTTTTCGACCACGAGGAGAAGCGCGAGCGCGACCTGGTGCTGATCGATTACGACGACCCGGCGCGCAACGTTTACGAGGTCACCGAGGAGTGGGCCTTTCACAACGGCCACTACGGCACGCGGGAGGATGTGGTCTTTCTCATCAACGGCATCCCGGTGCTGGTGATCGAGTGCAAGAACGCCAACAAGGACGAGGCGATTGCCCTGGGGGTGGACCAGATCCGCCGTTACCACCGCGAAACGCCCGAACTGTTCGTGTCGCAGCAGTTGTTTACCGCCACCGATGCCATCGGTTTTTCCTACGGGGTGAGCTGGAACACGGTGCGGCGCAACATCTTCAACTGGAAGATCTTGGAACCGCAGATGACGCAGATGGGCGCAGATGGGGAAACCCAAAAAGATAATCTGCGTAAATCTGCGTCATCTGCGGTTAAAGAAATCCCCGGTCGTCTGGAGCAGAAGGTCAGATCGTTCTGTTCCATCCCGAACATCCTGTCGTTTTTGAAGGACTACATCGTCTTTGCCGAGAAGGACGAGGAGCTGAACAAATACATCCTGCGCCAGCACCAGACCGGCGCAGTGGAGGCGGCCGTCAGCCGCGCCCTCGATCCCCGACGCACCCGCGGCCTGGTCTGGCACACCCAGGGCAGCGGCAAGACCTTCACCATGATCAAGGCGGCGGAGCGGCTGTTCCGCGCGCCTGAGGCGGACAAGCCAACCGTCCTGCTGATGATCGACCGCAACGAGCTGGAAGACCAGATGCTCAAGAACCTCGCCGCGCTCGGCCTGGGCAACCTGGAGCACGCCAGCAGCATCGCCCGGCTCAACCAGCTCCTGCGCGACGACTACCGGGGCATCATCGTGACGATGATCCACAAGTTCCGCGACATGCCGGCGGACTTGAACACGCGCTCGAATATCTACGTCCTGATCGACGAAGCCCACCGCACCACCGGCGGCGATCTCGGTAACTTCCTCATGGCCGGCCTGCCGAACGCGACCTTCATCGGCTTCACCGGCACGCCGGTGGACAAGACGGTCTACGGCAAGGGCACCTTCAAGACCTTCGGCTGCGAGGACGACCAGGGCTATCTGCACAAGTATTCCATCGCCGACAGCATCGAGGACGGCACCACGCTGCCGCTGTACTACCAGCTCGCCCCCAACGAAATGCTGGTGCCGCACGAGACGCTGGACAAGGAGTTCCTGTCGCTGGCCGAAGCCGAGGGCGTGGCCGACATCGAGGAGCTGAACAAGATCCTCGAGCGGGCGGTGAACCTGAAGAATTTCCTCAAGGGCAAGGACCGGATGCAGCAAGTGGCGCAATTCGTCGCGGCGCATTACCGCGAGAACGTCGAACCGCTGGGCTACAAGGCCTTCCTGGTCGGGGTCGACCGTGAAGCCTGCGCCCATTACAAACATGCGCTGGACCAGTTCCTGCCGCCGGAGTATTCCGAAGTGGTCTACACCGGCAGCAACAACGACTCCAAGCTGTTGAAGGAATTCCACCTCGACCCGAAGAGGGAACGGCAGATCCGCAAGAGCTTCGGCAAGCTCGACCAGATGCCGAAGATCCTGATCGTCACCGAGAAGCTGCTGACCGGCTTCGACGCGCCGGTGCTCTACGCCATGTATCTCGACAAGCCGATGCGCGACCACACGCTGCTGCAGGCCATCGCCCGGGTGAACCGCCCCTTCGAGAACGAGGCCCAGGAGATGGTGAAGCCCCACGGCTTTGTGCTGGATTTTGTCGGCATCTTCGACAAGCTTGAAAAAGCGCTGGCCTTCGACAGCGACGAGATCAACGCCATCGTCAAGGACTTGAAGCTGCTGAAGGTGCTGTTCAAGAACAAGATGGAGTCCAAGGCCCCGGACTACCTCGGCCTGATCGAACGCAACTTCAACGACAAGGACGTCGATACCCTCATCGAGCACTTCCGCGACCCCGAGCGGCGGAAGGAGTTCTTCAAGGAGTACAAAGAGATCGAGATGCTCTACGAGATCATCTCGCCCGATGCCTTCCTGCGACCGTTCATTGACGACTATGGCACCTTATCGGCGATCTACCAGATCGTCCGGAAGGCCTACACCCGAACCGTGATGGTCGACCGCGAGTTTCAGGCCAAGACCAACTATCTGGTGCAGCAGCAGGTCGGCAGTTATGGCGTGGGCGGACTGGGCGAGATTGTCGCGATCGATGGCGACACCATCGAGCTGATCAAGAACAAGAGCGGCGGGGATGGCACCAAAGTCATCAACCTGATCAAGAGCATCGAAAGGCTGGCCCAGGAAAACAGCGACGACCCTTACCTCATCGCCATGGCGGAACGTGCGAGGGCGGTGCAGGAGAGCTTCGAGCAGCGCCAGACCAGCACGGCCGAGGCCCTGGCCGAATTGCTGCGTGAAGTGGAAGGCAATGAAGCGAGGAAGAAGGAACAGGCAGAAAAGTCTTTCGATGGCCTGACCTATTTTGTCTACCGCAGCCTGCTCGACGCGAAGATTCAGAACGCCGAGGCGGTCAGCCGCAAGATTCGCCACGCCTTCACCGAGTTTCCGAACTGGAAACGCAGCGAAAACGCCCTTCGTGAACTCCGCAAGAAAGTGACCTTTGCAATCTTCGCGGAAACTGAGGACCTGGACCGGGTGACGGCGATGGTGGATGAGTTGTTTACGCTGCTGGAAAAGGCGGACCGGATTTAGCGCAATGAAGGCAATCGATCACAAAGGCCAGTTCAAACAGCGCGTCCGGCTATGGGCCGACAAGCTGGACGTAAAGATTGTCTGGTTGGGTGTGCGGCCGATGAGGAACAAATGGGCATCGTGTTCTACCGCAGGCCATTTGAATTTCAGCGACGAACTGCCTGCCCTGAAATCCGAGCTGTGGGACTTCGTGATCGTCCACGAGCTGCTTCACTTCTCTGTTCCCAACCACGGAAAACTTTGGAAAAGCCTGATGCGCTCGCATCTGGGCGAATATGAAGCATATGAAGGCGAGTTAAAGCGGATCGCGGGCAACAAGGCGCCGTAGCGTACGCGCTGACGCACGCGGCTGAACTTATCGTTGAATGACCACTTCGGAGCAAGCCCAAGGACGGCTATGGGTACGAAGCGGAAATCGACTGGAAAATCCTGGCCGTCTGCAGAGGCCGAACCAGAGACGGCCAGGTCCGAACGCTGAATGACCGCAATGAGGCGGTTGCGGAAGTCGCGGCACTTTTAGAGCTGACGTTTGTGAACGTCCGCTATCAGGAAGGCAGGAAAGTCGGCAAAGCCGACCTCAAGACTCTTGTAACAACCAATCGACCGTTACGTTCAGGCCGGCAACTCCGGTTTTCCGCCTTAACTTCAACCAGCTTGGCGTTACATGCCAGCCGTTCAGGATGTGGCAACGCCCAGCGATTGTCAGCGCCTGTAGCCCGGCTTGCGCTGCCTTACTCGGAAACCTGCCCGGGCGGTGGCCCTCGCAACAGACCTTCAACATCCTCCGCAGGAACCGGCCGGCTGAACAGGTAGCCCTGGCAGCTGTCGCAGCCCTGATCCTTCAGAAAGGCGAGTTGCGCTTGCGTTTCCACCCCTTCGGCCAGGACCTGAAGGCGCAGGTTGTGGGCCATGCCGATGATGGAGGCGGCGATCTCCCTGTCGTCCTCGTCATCAGGAATATCACAGACGAAGCTGCGGTCGATCTTCAGGGTGTTCACTTCGAAACGCTTCAGATAGGCCAGTGAGGAATAGCCGGTGCCAAAGTCGTCGATGGCCATGCGCACCCCGAAGGTCTTGAGCGCGTGGACGATGGAGATGGCCTGCTCGCCCTGTTCCATGATGGCGCTTTCGGTAATCTCCAATTCCAGCAAATGGGCGGGCACTCCGGTCTGCTCCAGCACCGTGCGCACCCGCTCCGCCAGATTCGGCTGCCGGAATTGACGCGAGGACAGGTTGACGGCCAGGGAGATGGGACGCAGGCCCTGGTCCAGCCAGGTCCTCATCTGGGCGCAAGCGGTGGACAGGACCCACTCCCCAAGGGGCACGATCAGTCCGGTCTCCTCGGCCAGCGGTATGAATTGGTCGGGCACGAGGAGCCCCTCTTCCGGCTGCCGCCAACGCACCAGGGCCTCGACGCCGATGATACGGCCGTCGGCTACGGAAACCTGGGGCTGGTAGTGCACCACGAATTCCTGCCGCTCCAGGCCACGCCGCATCTTGGCTTCCAGGGCCAGGCGGGCCTGGGCATGACGGGTCAGGGCCTCGGTATAGAAACAGCAGGTGTTGCGGCCAAGCTCCTTGGCCTGGTAGAGGGCGGCATCGGCATTGCGCACCAGTTGCATGGCCTCGCCGGCATCGTCCGGGTAGAGGCTGATGCCGATGCTGCCGCCGATGAACACCTCATGGCCGCCGCTCAACTGGATTGGCGCACCCAGGATGCCAATAATATCCTGGGCGACCACCGCGGCCGTCTGGGGCTCGTCGATATTCTCCAGCAGGATCACGAACTCGTCTCCGCCCAGGCGGCCCAGCGTGTCCTCGCCGCGCAACCTTTCGTGTATCCGGCGCGCGACGGCGATCAGCAACTCGTCACCGGCGGGATGGCCGAGGCT
>CAVQKQ010000022.1:0-182165 GCA_963713085.1 uncultured Pseudomonadota bacterium
GGACGGCAGTTTGACCGATTCTCCGGCCAGCATGAACACCCCCTTCCCACGATGGTGCAGGGTTCGCGGGTCCTTGATGGCCGGGTCCAGCCAGGCCTTGACCACCTCCAGGACGAACAGGCCGTATTTGTTCACCATCCGGCCGTCCGCTACCCGGCATTCCAGGTTGGCGTAGCACTCGCCGACGAGGGGCGGCTGGACCAGGGCCGCCGGCATGGGGGTGAGGCCGAAGCGCTGGAACTTGTCCACGGTGCTGCCGGAGCAGTTGCCGACGCCCACCACCTGCCGGGCCAGGTCCACGGTGGGGATGGCGATGACGCATTCCTTGGTGCGCCTCAAGGCCTGGTAGCTGTAGTCCCGGTTGCTGACGATGCAGGCCACCCTGGGCGGCTCGAACTCCACCATCATGTGCCAGGACAGGGTCATGACGTTGGGCCGGCCCTTGGCGCTAGTGGTGAGCAAAACCACGGGCCCGGGCTCCAGCAGGCCGTAGACCTTGGACAGGGGAAAATTTCTGAGGGCCATGCTTGCCTCCCTATGCGAGTGCCGGCGCCTTCAACATAGCCAAGGCTTGCGGGACGGGCCACGCCTGGTTCAGGCAGGCGCGAGTGGCTGATATATTGGGCCATGCGCTCCGACTCGGCTTTCCCATGTTCCTAGGCATCGACTTCGGCACCACCGGCGCCCGAGCCTGCGTCATCGCGCCCACCGGCCAGATCGAGGATATGGCGCGCCTGGATTTCGGTGATCTGCCGGAACACGAGGCGGCCGCCAGCTGGCGCGAGGCGCTGTTCTCCCTGATCGCCGGGATTCCGGCGGGCATGCGCAGGCGCATGGCGGCGCTGTCCATCGACGGCACCTCCGGCACGGTGCTGGCCTGCGACGAGGCGCTGAACCCCACCTTCCCTCCCCTGCCCTACAACGACGCCCGCGCTGTGGAGGAGGCCAAGGCCATCGCCCGGGCCGCCGGTGCGGAACACCCGGCCGCCGGCGCCACCTCGGGACTGGCCAAGGTGCTCTGGCTGAAAAAGCGCCTTGGGCAGGAGCGGGCCCGGCTCTACCTGAACCAGGCGGACTGGCTGTCCGCCCTGCTCTCGGGGCGGCCGGTAGCGACTACCACAACGCCCTGAAGATGGGCCTGGATCCCGAGTCCGGGCGATGGCCCGACTGGGTGGCGCTCCTGGCCGACATCGCCTGCCTACCCGTCCCGGTCAAACCCGGTGCCGGCGTGGGACTGGTGGAGATGCCCCGTGCCCGGAAACTGGGCCTCAACCTCGATTGCCTGGTGCGGGCCGGCACCACGGACAGCATCGCCGCCTTCCTGGCCGCCGGGGTGGACCGGCCCGGCGGGGCGGTCACCTCCCTGGGCACCACCCTGGTACTCAAGCTCCTGTCTGAGAATCGGGTCGACGCCGGCCAATACGGGATCTATTCCCATTGGTTCGGCCGGCTCTGGCTGGCCGGCGGCGCTTCCAACGCCGGCGGTGGGGTACTGCGCCAGCATTTCAGCGACGACGAGCTGGACGCCCTCTCCGCCCGCATCGACCCCGACCGGGACAGCGGCCTGGATTACTACCCGCTGCCCCGGCCGGGCGAACGTTTCCCCGTCAACGATCCCGATCTGCAGCCGCGCCTGGAGCCTCGTCCGTCCGAGCGGGCGCAATTTCTCCATGGCATCCTGGAAGGATTGGCCCGCATCGAGGCCCTGGGCTACCGCCGCCTGGAGGCGTTGGGCGCATCCCCATTACAATATGTCGTCGGGGCCGGTGGCGGCGCGGGGAATGCCACTTATACTCGGATACGCGCCGGCCGGCTGGGGGTGCCCGTCACCACCGCCGATCAAAGCGAAGCCTGCTATGGCGCGGCCCTGCTGGCCCGCTTCGGTACCGCATTGTTTCCGGGAGAATCGGAATGAACGATGGTTTGGCCTGCCTATGCAGCATCCCCCTGAGCTGGCGCGAAGCCGATCTGGACGAGGCCGCGCGCCTGGCAATGATGCGGGAGGCCACCCTGCTGCTGACCGCCATCAACCAGATGGAAGCCGCCCACGAAATGGAGGGCGCCTCCCAGGAGAACCGTCGCCTCGAGCGCATCGAGGCCAAACTGGACCTGGCCCTGCACCTGCTGGCACGCGCCCTGGAGGCCGGCGCGCCGCCCCCGTCCCGCCCGGTCAAGATCACCCCGGTAGGCGCCGAATGGGACGACCCGGCACCGCCGCGAACCGGAGCGGCCCTGGTTCTGGAATTGCGCCTCTCACAGGCCTTGCCTCTCACCGTCCAACTGCCCGCCTTCGCCCAGGCCGCCCCTTCCGGCATGGTCCGGGCGGATTTTTCCGGGCTGCCCCCGGACCTGGAAGATGTCCTGCACCAGTTCGTGTTCCGCAGACACAGACAGGCGATACGGGCGAAGACCGTTTAGTCTGAACGTCTGAACCCGCGGCTTTGTTGTTAGCGGCCGCGGAGGTATCACCGTCAAGCACATCAAAACCAAAAAACCCTAGCCTGGGGAGTGATCGTCATGATCGGTAAAACCTTGAGTTCCGTGCAGGCCAAGATCGTGTTGGTCATCGGCCTGACATTTGTCCTGGTGTTGGCGGCTTCCGTCCTCATGACCGCGAACGAACAAATGCGGATGGCCGAGTCCGTTGCCGACAACAAGGCCAGGGATCTGGGGCAAGCCTATTTCGACGGCCTCAACACCATGATGCTGACCGGCAACATGGAGCAGAAGGAAGTCCTTCGCGGCAAGCTGATGGCGAAGGGGGATCTCACGGAAATCCGCGTGATCCATGCCGATAAATACCTTGAAGGCGTCGTCAAGCAGGCAGAGCCCCCCCGCGACGATCTGGACCGCAAGGCCCTGGATGGTTCGATCGTTCAGGTGATCGGCAAAGACGCCAGAGGCAGGACCGCGACCTACATCGCACCGATCCGCGCCAGCAGCAATTATCTGGGCACCAACTGCCTGACCTGCCACCAGGTCCCGGAAGGCACCGTGATCGCGGCCATACGTACCACCTATTCAATGGCCGACCTGGACAAGCAAACCCGCAAGGCGCTGATTTTCAACGGTGCCGTCAATCTGATCCTTTTCCTGTTCGGCATCGGACTGGTCCTGCTCCTGCTGCGCAAGATTGTCATTTTGCCGCTGCTGCATATGCGCCAGACCATGCACCGGATCGAGATGGAATCCGACCTGGGCACCCGGCTGGGCCTGACCGGCAAGGATGAAGTGGGGGCCTTGGCCCAGACCATCAATGGCATGCTGGATAGGTTCCGCGACAGCCTCGTCCGCGTCTCGGATACCTCCCTGCGCCTTTCCACCGCCTCGGACCACATCGTCAAAGTTTCAGAACAAACCGCCGAGGCCGCCAACACCCAGCGCGCTGAAACCGGGGAGGCGTTCAGGTTCGTCAGCGACCTGAAGGCCATCGCCCTGGATGTGGGCACCAGCGCAAGCGAGGCCGCGGATGCCTCGCAAGAGGCGGACCGGCAGGCGGTACAGGGCACCGCCATGACCCGGGAAGCCATAGGCGGCATCCTCACCCTGGTGGACGAACTGGCCCAGGCAGCCCAGGCCATCGCCAAACTGGAGGAACGCAGCCACAACGTCAGCGAGGTCCTGGGCATAATCCGGAGCATTGCCGAACAGACCAATCTGCTTGCCCTCAATGCCGCCATCGAGGCAGCCCGGGCCGGCGAGGCAGGCAGAGGATTCGCCGTGGTGGCGGACGAGGTTCGCAAACTGGCCAACAAATCCCATGAGTCCACCGAAAAGATCGAGGACATCGTCAGGCGTCTTCAGACAGAGGCGAAAGAAGCGGTCACGGTCATGGACCACGCCCGGGACAGTGCAGGGCTGCGCGGCCAACAGCTGGAACAGGCCGTGGCCAGCCTGGACATGATCGTCTCCCGGGTGGCGGAAATCCGCGCATTGAACCAGGGCATGGTCCAGGCAATTAACCGCCAGAGCGAAATCACCGGCAACGTGAATGCGCACATGGTCAGTGTCAGCGGCATCGCCGAACGCACGGCCGACGAAGCGGTCCAGACCCGCGCCATGAGCGAGGAACTGGTGTCCCTGGCCCGGGAACTCCAGGGCCTGGTCCAGCGCTTCAAACTGGGTTGAGGCCTGTCGGCGGAATGGACACGGCCTGGCGCGGCGGCGCGATCGTCATGTTGGCATTGTCGCTGTGTTTACCGGCAGGTTGCCACACCCTGCCGAAAGACCTGGAAAAACCCCGCGTCGGCCTGAGCGGCATCGCCATGAAGGCGGTCGGCTTGTTCGAGCAGCGCTTCAATCTCCTGTTGAGTGTGCAGAATCCCAACAACACCGAACTGAACCTGAAGGGCCTCAGCCTGGAACTGGAACTGAACGACCAGCCCTTCGCCACGCTGGTTTCCGACCAGGCAGTCACCCTACCCCGCCTGGGCACCGCCGAAATCACCGTGGAGGCCTCGACCCAGCTTTCCGGTTGGCTCAGGCAATTGCGCCATTACCGCCACGGCGACAGCCGGCTATTGCGCTACCGCCTCAAGGGCGACGTGTTCGCCGGCCCATTCGGGATCAGAATTCCCGTGGAGGAAAAGGGGGAAGTCCGGCTCGACGACCTGGCCGGCGGCACACCGCCCAAAGCCCAGCCCCAGGACGCGCCCAAGCCGACCCACCTGCCCAACGCCATCTGATCCGGGGCTCAATCCGCGCCGTCCAGCTCCACCAGTTCCACCAGTTCCAGGGCATTGCCGTCCGGGTCCCTGACGAACAGGGCCTTGCGGCCCGAACGGCTGAGGGTATAAGGCACGCCGGCATCATCCAGGCGCGCCCGCAATTCCCGCCAGCCCCTGACCCCCAGGGCCGTGTGCCGGTCTCGCCCGCCGTGTTCCGGGCGGCCGGAGACGGGATCTGGATTGGGTAGGCAGATCAGGTGGATCTGTGACTGCCCGACGTTGTACCAGATGCCCGTGAAGCTCATCTCAGGCCGCGCCGGGTCGGGAGCGAGGCCAAGCATGCCCTCGTAGAAATCCCGTGCATTGGCGAGGTCCGCCACCAATAGGGAGGCATGCAACAGGCTTGTCATCTCAATCATGTTTCTGCCTTACGGAAAGCAGGGTTGCGGCGACGATCATGGCGCCGCCGATCCATTCGCGCCGGTCCATGAGCTCCCCGGCCCAGTAGCGGCTGGAAATGGCGGCCACCACCAGTTCGCTGAGCAGGATGACTACCGCGCGGTTGGCCGGGGTATGGGCCAGGCCGTATTGCACCGAGAAGGTGGCAAGCAGCAGGGCCAGGGCGATGCCGGCCACGATCAGCCAGCCCGAAGGTTCCAGCGCTGGGACGGTGGCGATGGCGCCGGGCTCCAGGGATACGAACACGGCGGCGATGAAGCACACGCCGAAAAATACCCAGAGGGAACGTATTTCTATCGGTACCTCCCGGACCTTGCGGGTGAGCACGTTGCTCAGGGCGAAGCCCAGACCGGCGGATAGCGCCATCCACTCCGCGTGGTTGGCCGGCAGGGGCAGCCCAGCGCCCCGGTACAGCATGACGAAGGCGCCGGCCAGGGACAGGGCGATCACCACCAGGCCGATCCGGCCGACCCACTCTTTAAGGATCAGCCAGGCGAACAGGACGGTCCAGAGGGGGGCCAGGTAGAACAGCAGCATGACCCGCATCACCTCCCCGTCTATGACCGCCAGCACGTAAGCCAGGTTGGTCCAGCCCGAGGCCAGGGCCACCGCCAGCATCCAGCCGGACTGGCCGGGCGGCGCGCGCCAACGCCTCCGGATCAGGAACAGCAGCGGGATCACGCCCGCGCAGTAGGTCAACAGCGAGGAAACGCTGCCGGATATGCCGGCCATCTCCAGCAGCCGATAGGGATACCAGATCAAACCCCAGGTGGTGGCGGCCACCATCAGGCTGAAAGGGGCAAGCCAGGCTCTGCTCGGCATATAATTTGTGACTTTCGTAGATCTCGTCTAAAGCGTCGTGAACCCGCGCCTGAACCAGCTCCAACCCTACCCATTCCAGAGGCTGCGCGACCTGTTTGCCGGCGTGGTGCCCAACCCCGCCCTCGGCCCCGTGAATCTTTCCATCGGCGAACCCAAGCATGCAACGCCCCAGTTCATCAAGGACGCGCTGGTCGCCAATTTGCATGGGCTGGCCAATTATCCCGTCACCCAGGGCAGCGAGGCGCTGCGCGAGGCCATCGCGGACTGGTGCCAGGCGCGCTACGGCGTGGATCTGGACCCGGCGACCCAGATCCTGCCGGTGAACGGCAGCCGGGAGGCCCTGTTCGCCTTCGCCCAGGCCGTGGTGGACCCCACCAAGCACGTGAAGCGGGTGGTCTCGCCGAATCCGTTTTACCAGATTTACGAGGGGGCCGCCCTACTGGCCGGGGCCAAGCCCTATTACCTCAACACCCTACCGGACAACGGCTTCCACATGGATTTCGCCGCCGTGCCCGACGACCTTTGGGCTGATTGCCACCTGGCCTACGTCTGCTCGCCGGGCAACCCCACGGGCAAGGTCATGGCCCTGGAGGAATGGCGCACCCTGTTCGAACTGTCGGAGCGGCACGGCTTCATCATCGCCGCCGACGAATGCTATTCGGAGATCTACTTCGAGGAAGCCAATCCACCTTTGGGCGCCCTCTCCGCCGCCCGGGCATTGGGGCGCGACTTCAGCCGGCTGGTGGTGTTCAACAGCCTATCCAAGCGCTCCAACGTGCCCGGCCTGCGTTCCGGCTTCGTCGCCGGGGACCCGGAGCTCATCAAACAGTTCCTGCTCTACCGCACCTACCACGGCAGCGCCATGAACCCGGCGGTGCAGGCGGCTTCTGCGGCGGCCTGGAAGGATGAGGGACACGTCCTTGAAAACCGCCGCCTCTACCGGGAGAAATTCGCCGCGGTCATGCCCGTTCTGGGCAAGGCTCTGGCATTCGAGGCCCCGGATGCCGCCTTCTACCTGTGGGCCAGGACTCCGGGAGACGATGCCGATTTCGCCCGCGACCTGTATCGCGAGCGCCATGTCACCGTCTTGCCCGGCTCCTTCCTGGCCCGGGAGGCGAAAGGGGTCAATCCCGGCCGGGGCTTCGTGCGTATCGCCCTGGTGGATGATCTGGAGGCCTGCGTGGAGGCCGCCCAGCGCATCGCAAGCTTTGCCGAACATCGGGCCTTATAGTTAATTTTATTTATCAATTTATCTGCGTAACCTACTGAGGAAATAAGAAATGGTCGAACTGCAACCCATCATCGAAGAGGCCTTCGAACGCCGTTCCGAGATCACCCCCCGCAATGTGGAGCCCCGGGTCAAGGATGCCGTCATGGCGGTGCTCGACCTTCTCGACATGGGCGAGCTGCGGGTGGCGGAACGCACTGAAGGCCAGAACTGGGTCACCCATCAGTGGATCAAGAAGGCCGTGCTGCTGTCGTTCCGCATGGAGGACAATGCCTTCATCAAGGGCGGCTTCACCAACTATTACGACAAGGTGCCCAGCAAGTTCGCCGACTACAACAGCCGCGATTTCCGCGAAGGCGGCTTCCGCGTGGTGCCCCCCGCGGCCGCAAGGAAAGGTTCCTACATCGCCAAGAACGTGGTGCTGATGCCTTCCTACGTCAACATCGGCGCCTACGTGGACGAAGGCACCATGGTGGACACCTGGGCCACCGTCGGTTCCTGCGCCCAGATCGGCAAGAACGTGCATCTTTCCGGCGGCGTCGGCATCGGCGGCGTACTGGAGCCGGTCCAGGCCGGCCCCACCATCATCGGCGATAACTGCTTCGTCGGCGCCCGCTCCGAGGTGGTCGAGGGGGTGGTGGTGGAGGACAACTGCGTGATCTCCATGGGCGTCTACATCGGCCAGTCCACCAAGATCTACGACCGGGAAACCGGCCAGGTCAGCTATGGCCGCATCCCGGCCGGCTCCGTGGTGGTGAGCGGAAACCTGCCCTCGGCCGATGGCAAGTACAGCCTCTATTGCGCGGTGATCGTGAAGAAGGTGGACGAAAAGACCCTGAGCAAGGTGGGCATCAACGAGTTGCTGCGCGGCATCTAAACCTAAGCTAAACGGTAGGAACGCAGGTTCCTGCCGTCATTCCGGGAAGCATCATGACTGACCTCTCAAAGGCGGAAGCCGAAAAAATCATCGCCAGCGTGGCGATCCCGCCCCGTCCCGCCATCGTCAACGCGGTCTTGGAAGAACGCGGCAAGTCGGAGCCCGACCTGCGCCGCATCGGCCAGCTTATCTCCACAGACGTGGGCCTGGCCGCCGCCGTGCTCAAGACCATCAACTCGCCCTTCTTCGGCCTGCGCCGGCAGGTGACCTCCATCGATCACGGCGTGTCCATGCTGGGCATGAAGAACGTCGGCGCCCTGGTCATGAGCCTGTCCCTGCGCAATACCGTTCCCACCCAGGGATTGGATCGTTTCTGGGACGAGGCGGCGCGCAGCGCGCTGGTGTCCGCCTACATGGCCCAGACCCTCGGCTGCAGTCCAAAGGAGGACGCCCACCTGTTCGGTCTGTTCCACAATGCCGGCATCCCGCTATTGATGCGCCGTTTCCCCAATTACCGGGAAACCCTCATGCGCGCCAACGCGGAGCCGGTGCGCAGCTTCACCGATGTCGAGGACGCGGAACTCGGCACCAACCATGCAGTGGTCGGGGCGTTGCTGGCCAAGGGCTGGCAGTTGCCCGAACACATCCGCCAGGCCATAGGTCAGCATCATGACCTGGACGTGTTCACCAGCCACCTGCCCGCCGAATCCCTCAATCTGATTGCTGTAACCCTATTGGCTGAACACATCGAAAGCGGTTTTTCCCGCTTGTCCTTTGACATCGAATGGGAGAAATGCGGCGAGGCCATACTGGCCCACCTGATGCTGGATCAGGACCAGTTCGAGGAGTTGGCCAAGGATGCCAAGGAGATGCTGGAGGATTCCGGACTCTGAGCATGTCCTGGCAATTCTGGATCGACCGGGGGGGGACCTTCACCGATATCGTCGCCCGCGCCCCGGACGGCCGCCTGGCCCAAAGAAAGCTGTTGTCGGACAACCCGGGCGAATATCAGGATGCCGGACTGGCAGGTATCCGCGCCATCCTCGGCCTGGCGCCGGGGCAGCCGCTTCCAGCCGATGCCATCGCCGCCGTGAAGATGGGCACCACGGTGGGCACCAATGCCCTCCTCACCCATGCCGGCGAACCCACCCTGCTGATCGTCACCGCGGGCTTCGCCGATGCCCTGGAGATCGGCGACCAGGCCCGCCCTGACATCTTCGCCCTGGACATCCGCAAGCCGGCGCCGCTGTACACCCGGGTCATCGAAGCCCCGGAACGCATCGCCGCCGATGGCGCGGTGCTGCTGGAACTGGACCGGACGGCCTTGCGGGAGGCCCTGGCCGAGGCCCGCAAGACGGGCCTGAGCGCCTGCGCCATCGCCTTCCTGCACAGCTGGAAGAACCCGGCCCACGAGTTGGCGGCCGCGGAACTGGCCCGAGCCGCCGGCTTCAGCCAGGTCAGCCTGTCCCACCAGGTCAGCCCCCTGATCAAGTTCGTGCCACGGGCCGAAACCGCCGTGCTGGATGCCGCCCTGTCGCCGCCGGTCCGACGCTACGTGGACCGGATCGCCGGGTCCCTGCCCGGCAACACGGTCCTGGAATTCATGCAATCCAACGGCGGCCTGACAGCCGCGGACCGTTTCCAGGGCAAGGATAGCGTGCTTTCCGGCCCCGCCGGTGGCCTCATGGGCATGGCCAAGGTGGGCTGGGCGGCGGGCTTCGCGAAACTCATCGGCTTCGACATGGGCGGGACCTCCACGGATGTCTCACTCTATGCCGGAGCCTTCGAACGTGTCCTGGACACCCGAATCGCCGGCCACCGCATTCGGGTGCCCATGCTTGGGATCCATACCGTGGCGGCGGGTGGCGGTTCCATCCTGAAATTCGACGGCACCCGTCTTCTTGCCGGTCCGGCGTCAGCGGGCAGCCTGCCGGGCCCGGTCTGCTACCGGCGCGGAGGGCCCCTGGCGGTGACCGACGCCAATCTGCTGCTGGGACGCATCCAGGCGGACTGCTTCCCGGCGCTGTTCGGTCCGGGGGAAGATCAACCCCTGGATGCGGAGGCGGTGCGCGCCGCCTTCACCGCCATGACCCTTGAGGTCAATGCCGGCCTGGGCCTGGACTACACCCCGGAACGCCTGGCGGAAGGCTTTTTGGAGATCGCGGTGGAACACATGGCCGACGCCATCCGCCACATCACCCTGGGCCGGGGCGTCAATCCGGCCGACTTCACCCTGGTGAGTTTCGGCGGCGCAGGCGGCCAGCATGCCTGCGCCGTGGCGGGGCGGCTCGGGATCGGCCAGGTGCTGGTTTCCCCGTTCGCTTCGGTGCTGTCGGCCTATGGAATCGGCCTGGCGGAGCGGCGGGAGGTGCATCAGGTGGCGGTGGAACAACCCCTCACGGACTGGGAGGTGCCTGGCTTACCGGACGATACGGCCAAACATTCCGTCCTGCTCCGCTACGCCGGCTCCGACACGGTTCTGGCCGTCCCCCTGGCGGACGCGGCCACCATGGCGGCGGCATTCCACGCGGAACACCAAACCCGGTTCGGATTCGCGGACAGGGGTCGCGCACTGATCTGCGTGGCGCTGGAAACGGAAACCATTTCGGGCGGCGGCGAGCCCATCGCAAACCCGCCTGCGGCCCGGACACCCACCGCCCCTGTGGATCGAAGGCGGATGTTCATGGCCGGCGCCTGGCATGACACCCCTTTGTTCCGGCGCGAGGCCTTGTGCAGCGGCCAGACTGTCGACGGTCCCGCCCTGATCGTGGAAGCGGGATCCACGACCGTGATCCAGCCCGGCTGGCGCGGCGCGATGACCGGGCGCGGGGACCTGGTGCTGACGGCCCTGTCACTGGAGCGCCGCCGCCCCGACCCGGCCGGGGCCGACCCCGCCTGGCTCACCCTGTTCAACCGGCGCTTCATGAGCATCGCCGAGGACATGGGACGCACCCTGCAAAACACGGCCCGTTCGGTGAACATCCGGGAACGCCTGGACTTCTCCTGCGCCCTGTTCGACCGCAACGGCATGCTCATCGCCAACGCACCCCACATTCCGGTCCATCTCGGCAGCATGGGCGATTCGGTGCGGGCCGTCATCGCCAAGTTCAGCGCCGAACTGCGTCCCGGCGACGCCTACCTGATCAACTCCCCCTTCGCCGGTGGCACCCACCTGCCGGACATCACGGTGGTGACCCCGGTATTCGACCCTGAAGGCGCGCGCCTGCGCTACCTGATCGCCTCCCGCGCCCACCATGCCGACGTGGGCGGCATCAGCCCCGGTTCCATGCCCGCCGCCAGCAGGCACATCGACGAGGAAGGCTGCCTCTCGGACGGCATGCCGATGGTGCGCGGCGGCCGCTTGCTGGAGGCCGAGTTGCGCGCCTGGCTGGCCGGTTCGGCCCACCCGGCCCGGAATCCGGAGCAGAACCTGGCCGACCTGACCGCCCAGGCGGCGGCCAACGCCCTGGGGGTGCGCCTGCTGCGCGGACTCGAGGAGGAGGTGGGCGCCGAGGCGGTGCTGGCCTATATGGGCTTCGTCCAGGACAACGCGGAGGCGGCGGTGGAGCGGCTGCTGGGACGGCTCGGGGACGGCGCCTTCACCCTGCCGCTGGACGACGGCAGCGTCATCCGGGTGAGGATAGGCATCGACCACGCCGGGGAGCGGGCGGTGATCGACTTTACCGGCACCAGTCCCCAGCACGCTGGCAACCTCAACGCCCCGGCCAGCATCGCCCATTCGGCCGTGCTCTACGTATTCCGCACCCTGATCGACGAGGACATCCCCCTCAACGCCGGGGTCATGCGCCCCCTGGAAGTCCGCCTGCGGGAAGGCTCCCTGCTCAACCCGCGCCCTCCCGCCGCCGTTGTGGCAGGCAACGTGGAGACCTCCCAGAACATCGTCGACGCGCTCTACGGCGCCCTCGGCGCCCTTGCCGCCAGCCAGGGCACCATGAACAACCTCAGCTTCGGCGACGACCGGCGTCAATATTACGAAACCGTATGCGGCGGCGCCGGAGCCGGCCCCGATTTCCCTGGGGCCTCGGCGGTCCACAGCCACATGACCAATTCCCGTCTCACCGACGTGGAAGTCCTGGAACTCAACTTCCCGGTGCGTGTGGAACGCTTCGCCATCCGGCGCGGCTCGGGCGGCCACGGCCGATTCGACGGCGGTGACGGGGTGGTGCGCATGATCCGTTTCCTCGCCCCGATGCGCGGCAACCTGCTGGCCCTCAGGCGCGAACAGGTTTGCTTCGGTCTGAATGGCGGCGGCCCCGGCCTGCCGGGTCGGCAATGGATCGAGCGGGCGGATGGCGTCGTGGAGGCACTGGAAGGCATCGCGGAATTCGATCTGGCGCCGGGCGATCTGTTCCATCTGGAAACGCCCGGGGGCGGGGCCTACGGCGCCGCAGTGGACACCGGTGACTTCAATAAGGCGCACCGACCGGCGTAAGATGCCGCGTCATCGTCCAACCCCGGGATAGCACATGGCTCCGCGTTTCATCCTCCCTCTCGGCCTCGCCCTGCTCTTCACGCCCATCGCCCAAGCCTTCGAGGTGGCCGAATTCAAGAGCGGCATGGCCCAGACCGAGGTGAAGCAGCTGTTGATCGCCAACTGGAATTTCGACCGGCTCGTGGAGCCCTCGGACGATGTGATCCTGGCTTACGACAACGACCCCAGCCTGGCCCGTCGTTACCAGTTCCGCTTCTGCAAGGGGAAGCTGGTGGGGTTCGAGCAGGATGTCCGGCCCAGCCTCAAGTCGCTGATCATCTCGGTCAAAAACTACAACGAGCAGTTCGGCCAGCCCGACAAGGTGTATTCCAACACCCATGTGGTGAGCAACGGCGAGAAGGCGGTGTTCGCCCTGTTCTGGAAGCACGACGCGGAATACACGGCGGTGAAGTACACCGTCATGCCCGACGCCGAGCAGATGAGCCTGGCCTTCGACACCCGCAACCTGTGCTACCCGATACCCCACATGTAGGCGGGGATCAAAGCTCCAGCAGCAGGCGCGCCGGGTCCTCCAGGGCGTCCTTCACCCCTTTCAGGAAACTCACCGCCTCGCGGCCGTCGACGATGCGGTGGTCGTAGGACAGGGCCACGTACATCATGGGCCGGATCACCACCTGGCCGTTCTCGGCGATGGGCCGGTCCTGGATCCTGTGCAGTCCCAGCACCCCGGACTGGGGCGGGTTCAGGATGGGTGTGGAAAGCAGGGAACCGAAGATGCCGCCGTTGGATATGGTGAAGGTGCCCCCTTCCATCTCCTCCAGGGTCAGTTCCAGGGAATTGGCCCGGCGCGAGAAATCGGCGATCTGCTTTTCGATCTCGGCGAAGGAGAGCCGGTCGGCGTTGCGCAGGATGGGCACCACCAGGCCACGATCCGAGCCCACCGCCACACCCACGTCGTAGTAGTCGTGGTAGATCATGTCGCGGCCCTCGATGCGGGCGTTGACCAGGGGATAGGCCTTGAGGGCCTGGCACACCGCCTTGATGAAGAACGACATGAACCCCAGCTTGACCCCGTGTTCCTTCTGGAACCGTTCCTGGTAGCGGCCGCGCAGGTCCATGACCGGCTGCATGTTGATCTCGTTGAAAGTGGTGAGCATGGCCGCGGTGTTCTGGGCCTCCTTCAGGCGCTCGGCGATGCGCTGCCGCAGGCGGGTCATTTGTACCCGCCGCTCAGTGCGTTCCAGGGGCGAGGCGCAAGGCGGGCATTCCAGTGGGCGCTGGGAGGGCTGAGGCGTGGCGACGGGGGCTTCGCGTTTTTCCGGGGTTGGGGTTGGTGGCGCGGGCGCTTGTGCCGCAGCAGGAGTAGGCGCTGGGGCCGGCTTGACCGGCTCGCTGGCTGCAGGCGCCTTCGGTGCGGATGGAACTGGGGTCGCCTTGGGGGGAGGTGGGGCCTCCGGCTTCATCTCCGGGGTCGGGGTGGAGGCCGGCACACCGGCCCCTTCCTGTGCCTCGATGATGGCCAGTACATCGCCCGCCTGCACCTCGCCGCCATCGGCAACCAGGATCTCCTTCAGGACGCCGGCTACCGGCGCCGTCACTTCCAGGATGACCTTGTCGGTTTCCAGATCGGTGAGATGTTCATCGCGTTGCACCGTATCCCCAACCTGCTTGTGCCATTCCAGGAGGGAACCGGTTTGCACGGACTCGGACAACTCAGGCGCTTTGACTTCGACGAGTTTGGACATGGAGTTTCTCACCTGGGCGGGGCAATTAACGGTTCATTGTAGATTCGATGGCTGTGCTGTTGTATGTCTTGATGGGATTGACAGGCTTGTCCTTGCCCACCGGCCGGGTTTGTTCGATACTGGATAAACAGATCCTGATAATAACCAAGCCGTCCAGGAGTGCACGATGTCCAGGCACGCCACCACCTTCCCTTGGCAAACATTTCTGGCCGTGTTTTGGCTGATGTTTGCCGTGTCACCGGCTCAAGCGGACGAGTCCTTGCAAACCAGCCACAATGAGTTTGCAGTAGGCGAAACAATCACGCTGGATATCCCCGGTGCTTCTGGGTTGATCAAGCCCAAATGGGCGGCCAGTCCACCCGGCATTATCATCTTCAAAGATCGCGGCAGGACAGATGCCGAGATCAAAGGCCTTGCCCCTGGCCAGGTTACCGTATCCGCCAAGGTCAAAGGACTGTTCGGCTCCACCACCTATTCCATCAGACTCACCGTCAGGCCAGCAGTGCCCTCGGAGGCGAAGGCCGGACAAGGGGGCAAGGACAGTGGGGAGGGAAGCAAACCCCCACCCGTGAACGACGCCAGGATGACCCAGATCGGTGACCTACTGATACGTTACGAGGCCGAACTGGGCGACATCCGCGTCCAGTTCGACAAGGGCGCCAACGAGGGCAAAACCCCTGTCATGGACGAGGCAACCCAGCGCCGCTTGGGACAAATCACCGAGAAGTTCTTCAAGGAACTGAGCGGCATGGGTCTCTCGGTGCGGGACTTGCAAGGCTTCAAGGCCAAGTTCATGGCCGCAGGCCCCGGCGGAAGCCCTCTGTTCCCCGGCCAGGGGGCCTGGGATGACGCCTTCCTGGGCACCGAACGCGCCCTCATGATGGGCCGCGCCCAACTGGTGCAACGGCTGTGGATGGAAACTCTCCAGGACACCTTCAGGGCCAACCCCGACGCCGCCGTGTTCGGCGAGATCGACATTGGTTCCTGGGTGAAGATGCGCTTGGGGGACCTGGGTTTCCAGGCGGATATCGACTTCTCCAGCGTTTCCATAGATCCGGCCCTGAACCGCTGGATCGTGGACCAGTTCCAGCAAAAACTGAGCGCCCATTCCGACCTGGACATGGTGCAGGCGGATGCCCTGCTCACCGCCCACGGCCAGGCCACGCCGGATGTCTTCATCGGCGACTGGGGCAAGACCTTCGCCGAATTGGACATGCTCAAGCGTTCCAAGTGGAAGGTGATCAAGGTCGAGAAAAATCCCGATGGCAGCCTGGTGCTGGATGAGAACGGCCAGCCGAAGATCACCATGGTGGAGCGCCCCGGGTCTCAACTCTTCTGGGAAGTGGCCTTCCGCAAACTGGAGGCGGGCCGCTTCGCCGAGGTGGACTATCCCAAGATGGATCTGGCCAAGGAACCCATGCTGTCCCTGGAGATGCTGCGCCACGGCATCCACGACATCGAGCACGGTCCTTATTCGCGGGGCCAGAAGCTCATCAAGATGCTCAAGTACGCAGAGCGCAGCTACTTCATGAACAAGAAGGCGGTGGCCGGCGCGGGCGGCTTCAACCCCTATGATGCCAACGATCCCCTGTTGGCGGAGGCGGCCAGCAAGATCATTGCCAACAAGAACGATCCGGCCAAGGTGGCCGATCTGCTCCAGGCCCTGGCCGGCGAAGAGATCACCGAGGCCAATCTGGATGCAGTCACCGACACACTGGTGAAGCGGGCCAAGCTCGCCATGCAGAACAACGCCGACCGCGCACTGGCCTTCCGCCTCGGCGATATCGCCAAGATCGACGCGGAAGACGCGCGCCAGTCCGCCCTGGACAAGCTGTGGCACGACCTGGAGACCGAGGTACGCACCTTCCAGGACACCGCCGGCCGGCCCCCCGAGGTCATGGTGCGGGCACTGGAACTGACCAAGGCGGTCATGGAAGGCAAGTTGCCGCCAGCCGAACTGGAGGCCAGGGCAAGGGAACTGCACCAGCTTCTCAATGATTCCTACAAGCTGTCCAACTCGGTCATCGACCGCATCATGATGTCCGACAGCTATCTCCAGGTGAAGACCGCCCTGCGCAAGCTGGGCTGGGTGGAGAAATCCATCAATGACTTCATCGATAAGGCCAAGCAGCGATACCCCAACGGCGCCGCCTTCCACGAGAAGTTTCAGGAACTCAACGAGCAGCTCAACAAGACCACAGCCGGCTCCGGCCTGCTCAGGTCCGCTGACTTCGCCGACAACGCCTTCGGCGTCTACGAGGCCTACCTGGGCAGCAATGCCGACGACGCCCTGTGGAACGCCTCCCTGGCCCTGGGCCGCGCCGGCCTGCAGGAGACCTTCCCCAGCCTGCAAATTCCCCTGGCCCTCTACGACAGCGTTAAGAGCGGCTCGCCCAAGCCCCTGGGCATGGCCGTGGTGTTCATGTACTTCCCCTTCGCCGGCCAGACCTACATGGTCAGCCAGATGATGGGGCGGGCCGACGTGGCCATCCGCGACGCCGAGTTCTACGCCGGCCTCAACAAGGTACTGGACGTCACCGAGTTCGACACCCAGGGCCGGATCACCGGCTTCAGCCTGAAGAACATCCTCGGCAAGGAGATTGACAGCGCCTCCATCTCGCCCCCCGGAAACCGCAAGGCCATCGTCGCCCTGTTCACCGACCCCGGTGGCACCTTCTACACCTCCCCCAACTTCCGCTACTGGTCCTCCCTGGTGCCCAAAAAGGATGACCGTTTCGGCCTGTACGAGAACAAGCTGGAAAAACTGCGCCGCTTCTTCAACCAGAGCGAAGACGTGCGTTACATGACCCTGATGTTGGAGAACTTCAAGGCCCAGGGCGACAAGCTGCCGCAAGACAAGTACACGGCCCAGCGCGAGGCTGCCCTGGCTCGCATGGAAGACCAACTCACCGAGACCCTGTGGGTGGCCATGGCCGATATGCTGGAGTCTGCGGCCAAGTCGGTGCAGTCCAGCGAACTGGACACCAAGGTGAAGAAGGTGGAAGACGACCTCAACCTGGGTGATGACGATTTAGGCAAAAACAAAGGCATTCTCAGCAAGATCAAGTGGGAGATCCGCCAGAACTCCAGCCTGTTCTCCGGCGAGAACCCCTATGCCGTGGGGCTCATCTACGACAAATACCTCAAGGCCTACGAGCGGGTGAAGGCCCTGCGCAATCAAATCATCCTGGACGTCTGGAACGGCAAGCTGGGCATCGACTACGTGGCCGCCCAGGGCAAGCCCATGAAGCTGCTGCTCATGGGCGGCAAGTCCGGTGCCCCTGCCCTGAGCGGCGATCCGGCGGCCGACGTGGAACTGGCGGAACAGACCCTGGCAGCCCACCGGGCCAGCGCTGACGCCATCCGTGCTGATCTCGCTGCCGCACTGGGGCGTGACGCGGACGACGCCAAGGACAAGGAACATCTCAAGGCCCTGGGCCAGTTGGGCATGGAGCGTGAACACCTGCTGGACGATTGCCTCGGACACGCCGCGCCCAATTGCGAAGCCGGCGTACGCGTCGCTCTGCAGGAGCGCGTCAGGCTCTATAAAGACTACCTGGCCAAGCTCAGCGCCGGTATCCAGCCGATTCAATTCGAGATCGCCGGTCCCACCGAACTCAAGCAAGGCGACAGCGCCGAGTTCACGACCCGCTTCGCCAAGGCCGAGGACCGTACCCGTCCTGGCCTGGTCTTGCGCTGGACTGTGAATGGACAGACCCAGGGCAACGGCGAAAAACTCGGCCTCAAGGCCGAAAAGGCCGGCAGCCTGAACATCGGCCTGACGGCCTGGGTGGGTGTGGACAAGGCGGCGCGCAAGCTGGGCGAGGCCAGTCTGGCGGTCACGGTGAAGGACGGCAAGGATGAAAAGCCGATGGCCAGTACCAATCTGACCGCCGAAATCAACAGCGCGGTGAAGGCCAGGGACTGGAAGCACCTGGCCGACATGCTGGCCACGGTGAAGAAGGATACTGACCGTCGCATCAAGCAGAGCACCGCCTGGCAGGCCGACGTGGATGCCCTCATGGCCGCCCTGGAAAGCCTCAAGAAGGAACGCATGGCCTGGGCCCTGGCCTGGCAGGACTACATCGACGCGCTAACAAACATCGACTCCAGCGTCTGGGACAAGCTCACACGCCAGGTGGAGCAGAAACGCAGCGTGGTAGAGGAACGGTGCTGGAGCAGCGCCAGCGCCAGCGAAGATTCGAAAAAGCGTACCGAACGCTGCCAGCAGGAAGGCAGCAAGTTCGAGGCAAGCTGCGTGGGCACCTGGCCCGCCCAGCATTGGGAAGAAATGAAGCGCATCCGCATGGCGAAACAGGAGTTGCCCGATGCCGTGCTCACCCTTCACAGCGCGGGCTACTTTACCCACAAGGACTGGTTTGAGGCGGTGGAGAAGCTCGCCGAGAAATACATGCTGCCCTTCCCCTACCCGAAACCGGTCACCCCGCGCCTGAAATACGCGCTGAGTTGCGCCGACGTGGTCTGCCCACCGGCAAGAAGAATCAGGACGACCTGTCGGCCATCAAGGTCACGGTGCCGGCGCCCAGCGCCAGTCTGCCCTTCGGCAAGTCCGTCACCCTCAACGCCAGCGCCAGCGGCGGCAAGCCGCCCTATAACTTCGTCTGGTCCAGCGGCGGCACCGGCACGCGGGTCAGCGTCATGCCGCGCTGGGCCGGCGAATGGACGGTGACGGTCACCGCCACCGATGCCGACGGCCAGGCCGGCGAGGGCAGCGCCACACTGCATGTCAGCCCCGCGAAGGTAAAGCTCACGGGCACCCAGCCTACCGTGTTCTACGGCAGCAGCGCCACCCTGGCCCTGCCCGGCAGCGAACCGCCACCACCCGCGCCGGACCCCTGCGCCGGCCGCAGCGGCAAGAGCAACAACCCGTATGACGAATGCGCCACGATCAAGATCGACCCGTGTGCCATGCCCGGCAGTCCCTTCTGCGTGGACACCAACAGCAATTCCACTAGGAGCTATGGCAACGTGCCGCCCGCAGACGATAACCAGCGGCACTACGTTCCCGACCCCGACCGGGAAGACGCCGCGACGCCGCCCGAGATCAAGGGCAAGCAGATTGTCTGGCAGGCCGAACCGGGTATCACCTTCAAGCCGCCCACCAGCGGCGACGGCCGCACCAGGGTTACCTATGACCGCATGGGCGAGATCAAGCTCTGGTGCGAAATCCAGGAACAGATCGAAGGGGCCTTCCACACCGTGGGCGAGTGCGACCAGGAGACCATCAAGGTCATCGCGCCCAGGTTCAGCATCAGCCTGACTCCGCCGGAGGGCCAGGGCCGCATCGGCCAGGACATCCGCGCATTGGTGAGCAGCCAGCCCGGCGTCGCCGACAACCTGATCGACTTCCGCTGGTTCGACCCCCCCTCCTCCAACCGCATGGAACTTGCCACCAACGCGCGCGAGATCGGCTTCCGCCTCAAGGACGCCAAACCGGTGGTGCTCAAGGTCCTGGCGCGGGTGCCTCATTTCGGCGACGAAATCGCCGAGGTCAGCGCCACCTATACCGGCCAGGTATACCAGGTGAAGGCCTGGATCGTGGAACCCGGCACGCGGCCCATGATGTGGGATGCAAAGAAAGGCGGCCTGGTGCCGGTACCTAAAGGTTCCTACGCCACCCATGAACGCGTTCCGCTGCGCGCCGAGATCGAAGGGAGCTCGCCCGACGGCCTGCGCTGGAACTGGACGGTGAACGACGGCACCACGATCTCCAACCCCATCTCCCAGACGCCCACGGTCTCGCGCTCCTCCGCCGGCGGCATCTCCGCCCATGTGGAGGCAAGGGATGCAGCGGGCGCCCTGCTGGGCAGCGGCGATGTGAGTCTTTCGGTCATAGAGGTGAGCGAAACGCCACCGGCCCCGGCGAGTCCGACACCTATCCTGACCCCAGACAACGCCACACCGGAACGGGGGCAATCCGTCTCGATCAGCGCGGAGGTCAGCGGCGGCAAGGCGCCCTACAGCTACGCCTGGCAAGGTGTGCGGGGCAGCGGCGCGCGCGTGACGGTCAACCCGACCAAGGCTGGAAGCCATACGGTCAGCGTTACCGTGCGCGACAGCAAGGGCAAGACCGGCAGTGCCAGCCTGACCCTGGAGGTGCAACCCAACCAGGCCGACCGCGACCATGTTGAGGCCAACCGCCTGGGTGAACAGGCCCGGAACCAGTTGCGCCAGGACGATCTGCCCGGTGCCATCCAGAGCGCGCGCGAAGCCGGCAGGCTTGACCCCGCCGCTGCACGCCCGGCCAGCCAGGAAGTGGCCAGCAGCGCCAAGAAGGCCGGCTGGCGCAACGTCTACGACCGCGACTTCGCCCAGGCCGTACCCAACCTGGAGGCCGCCCACGAGCTCGATCCCGCTGATAAGGACGCCACCGACAAGCTGAACCAGGCCAGACGCTTCGCCCAGATCTGGCCCCAGGTGGAAGCCAAGGCCCGGGAGTTCGACGCCCAGATGGCCGAGAAGAAGGTCTGGACAGCCCAGCAGACCATGCTGCAGATGCAGGACCTGCAACACGAGATGAGTGGCGGTATGGCCAACCCCTTGTCCAAGCGGGTCATGGATGACTTCAACGCCGGCACCCAGGAATACAACCGCACCATGCAGGAAGTGCAGGAACGGCATCGCCGCTACTTCACCGAGAAGAACTGGCAGGCTATGCTGGACAACGCTCAGGAAGCCCTCAAACGCGAGCACACCTCGGCGAACGAGAAGGAGTTGAATGGCAACGTCGCCTTCGCCCAGCAGATGCTTCGCGAGCAGGCTGCCAAGACCACCACCAATGGTGCTGGAATCGTGGGTACCTGGGCCATCAACGCCAATAACTACAGCGGCAAGCTGGAAATCAGCCAGCAAGATGGAAAACTCGCCGGCCGGGTTTGGTACGACGCCCATAGCCGTTGGGAGACCCTGCGCGACATCAGTTTCGATGGCCACAGCCTTGCCTTCACCCGGCCCATTACCGGCTTAACCCAGCGCTATACAGGCACGCTCTCGGACAACGAATTCCGTGGTACGTTCTCCCAGGAAGGCACCAGCACCGCCTACTCCTGGTCCGCCACGGGCACACCAGGTGCCAGCGTAGTTCAGAATGCTTCGTCTAACATCGCCTCGCTGGCCGGCAAGTGGAAGACAAACGAAGGCGAGCTCACCCTGAATCAGTCCGGCAGCCAAGTCAGCGGCAACTACACTAACGACGGTGGTGAGATTGTGGGTGAGGTGACAGGCAACACGCTAGAAGGCTATTGGATCGAAAACGGTTCCAGCCAGCGCTGTGCCACAGCGAAAAATGGACGCTATTTCTGGGGCCGCATCCTCTGGATCTTCAACGGAGAAAAATTTGCAGGCACCTGGAGTTACTGCGACAAACCGGCGCCGCCCGGTGGCAGCACCTGGAAAGGCGAGCGAATCGGTGCCGTGCCGGCCACCACGAATACAAGTGTCGGCCAACCCTTCTCCGGCCTGATTGCCGCCTACCCGCTGGATGGCGATGCCCGCGACACGTCCGGCAACAACCGTCATGGCACACAGCACGGCGGCCAAGCCACGACCGACCGGTTTGGCCATGCCGGCAGTGCCATGCAGTTCGACGGCAAGTCGTTCATCGAGTTGCCCATCGACATCAACCCGGCTGTCTACCCACGCCTCACATTCACCGCCTGGGTTCGCGCCGACGAACTCAGTCCCATTCGCCAGGTCATGTCCCACGACGATGGCAGCTTCGACCGATCCTTGGGCATCGACACCCGGGGTGGCGGTACCGGCTGGTCGCTGTTCAGCGGCTCCACTGGGGTACTCGGCTACAAGCCAGTGGACAAGGGGCGCTGGACATTTGTCGCGGGGGTCTGGGACCAGACCACCCACAAGGCACGCCTCCAGGTGGATGGCCAAGTCTTTGAGAAACCAGGTGACTCCGGCACCAGCGGCCAAAAACTTAACCTGGGCCGCAACCCGGGCTTTGGCGAATACTTTGTCGGTGCCATCGACGATGTTCGGCTCTACGACCGAGCTCTGGATTCCAATGAACTCAACGCCATCATGAACGGCCAGGGAATCAGCAGTGCACCTCCGTCGGCGAATACCAACCAAGGTGTCTGGGGCGTGGTGGAAACCACACCCGGCATGTATCGACTGGAACAGGGCAGCGGCCAGGTGACAATCGCCCGCCAGGGCAACAACCCGGGTGGCATCCAGTATGCCGGTATGCGCCTTAACAGTGACTTGCCGGCGACGGGGGATTTCACGGCCCAGGTGAGCTTCAGCGACGCGCGCATCGAGGGGGGGGTCAACCAGATCGAGCTGCACGCCGCCTTCGCCGACGACTCCATCTTCTTCGTGGTGCGCGACCGCGAAGGCAGCGGCAGCCACATCTGGGCACCGGGCCAACAGGGCAACCAGCCCTGCGGCCGCGCCGGCACGCTTCGTATGGAACGTCGGGGCGAGACTGTCACCGGCTACTGCGACGGCCGCGCAATCTGGTCCTCGCCACGCAAGGCAGCCCTCACCAAACTGCAGTTCGTGCTGCAGAACAACGGCACCAACGACCCGATCTCAGTCACCTTCCTGAATTGGAGCTTCAATGCGGGTGCCACGACCAATGACACCAGTCGGAACTACAGCGGCAATACGCCGCTCCCTGCTCCTGCAACTAAGCAAGACAACACGAAGGACTCACTCGACCAATCGGTCAAGGATCTGAAAAAATCCATCAAGGAATTGAAAGGGCTGTTCAATTGGTAACCATGCACGCTGGGAGCCGGCCATGAAAGCGAAACCGCCTGATCTGGTTTGGGAAACCGGCCTATCTTTGTTCAGCCGGGCCATGTTCCGCCAATGGACCGGCGCCATGCTGGCCACGGCCGTTGTCATGCTGTTGATCCTGGTGCCCATCTTCGCCACCCAGGGCGAGTGGAATACCCTGCCCGGCCTGCTGGGCATCACCCTGGCGGCTGCCGGGGGGCTATGGCTGCTGGGCTTTCTCATCATGGCCCTGGTGTATCGGGGCCGCCTCCAGGTCCGCTACACGCTGACCGGCAAGGGCGTGCTCCAGGAAACCATCGACAAGACGGCCAAGGGTGCCAACCGCCTGGCCATCGTGGTGGGGGCGCTGGCGCGCAGCCCCCGGGTGTTGGGCAGCGGCCTGATCGCCAAATCTCGTGAAGCGGAGGCCATTGAGTGGTCCATGGTGGCCCGGGCCGATGACGACCCCGCGCGGCATTTCATCACCCTTAGCAACAGCTGGCGCACTCTGATGTGGCTGCAATGCACGCCAGAAAACCATGATCAGGTGCTCACCCATATCCGCAAGGTCCTGGCCGACAACCCACCTGCCGCCGAGGCGAACCGCACCTCTCCCCTGCCCCGTTACCTGTTGCACAGCATACTGATCGTGCTGGCCTGTGTGCCGCTGTACATGCTGGTGGAGGAATTCAACCTGGATTTGTTCGTGCCCCTGCTGGTGATGTGCTTCGCCCTGGCCACCCTATGGCTTATTCCATTGTTCGGCTGGGTGGTGCTGGCCGGTCTGGGCGGGATGGCCGTCGAGTTGTTCCTGAGATTGACCGAGGTGAGACAGTCATTGTTGTTCAATGGCCGAAGCTATCGCACCCTGGACATTCTTACCGACAACGACCTAGCTCTCCTGGTTCTGGCGGCTTTGGGTACGGGGTATCTGGTCTGGCTCTCTCGGAGGGCTTTACGGGGCCAGCTTTTATCCATGCTGATGCGCGACCAAGGCTAGTGGCTACGGCGTCGTAGCTTGCTACTCAAGGGAGGAGACAAGCCACGTATCGACGCTGTGCCACAATGGCTCATGGATACCTGCGCGCAAAGGTCCTTGCCTCGCCCTGGGCAATGAATGCCCGATACCGCCAAAACCGCGCCCTTCCGGAATTGCAGCCCCTGCTGGGCGCCTCCAGCCACTACGGGATCTGGGACGACAGGGATTACGGTCCGAGCAAGGGAAACCGCAGCTTCGTGTTCAAGGTTGACAGCCTAACTCTGCTTCAGCGCTACTGGGCCAATCCCGGCACGGCTTGAAGGACCTTCCCGGCATCTTCAGCCAGTTCGGCTATCTCGACGTAGATTTCTTCCTGCTCGACGACCGTTACTACCGTGCCAGCGACAGCACCGTCGAGGCCAAAGAGGAGATCAGCTGGTTCCAGGAATTGAAGGATTGGGCCATCGGCAGCAACCGGCTGACCCGACTGCTGGGCCCCGATAAATGGGGCACGGCCCGGCCTGGCTGGGTGAAAACAAGGTCCTGTAAGGGCCGGGCAAATGGATTGGCTGAAGCAGGCCCTGATCAATTCCACCGCCACGTTCCAGGTGATCGCCAGCGGCAGCCCGTTCTTCAACGACGCGAACAGCGGCGAGGGACATACGGAGCTGATCAAACTCGAACGCAAGAAGAGTTACCCACTGTACGAACTGAGTTGCTCCCCCTGACGGCAGGCGCCAAGGTCGACGATACGGAGCAGGAAAATCCGCAACGGGTCCCCGGCACGCTGGTCACGCAGCGCAACTACTGCACCCTGGACATTGCCGGACCCGCTACGGAACGGCGGATCACGCTGCGTGCCTTCAATGCCTCCGGCAAGGTGTTATGGGAAAAACCGCTCGCCGCCGCCGACCTGAGGGAACCGGACAACGAACAGGCAAAAATAGCCAGGCGCTCAGGCCCGGTTATTGGGCAAAGAACTCCTTCACCTTGTCCATGAAACCCTTCGCGCGGGGGTTGTGCTTGGCCTCGTGGCCCCTGCCGATCTCCTCGAACTCCTTGAGCAATTCCCTTTGCCGGTCGGTCAGGTTGATGGGGGTTTCCACCATGACGTGGGCCATCAGATCGCCGGGATGGTCGCTGCGCACGCCCTTGATGCCCTTGCCGCGCAAGCGGAACACCCGGCCGGACTGGGTCTCGGAGGGTATCTTCACGGTGGCGTGGCCGTCCAGGGTCGGGATGTCGAGCTCGCCGCCCAATGCCGCCGTGGCGAAAGAAATGGGCATCTCGCAGTGCAGGTCGTTGTGGTCGCGCTGGAAGATGGCGTGGGCCTTGAGGTGGATCTGCACGTACAAATCCCCGGGCGGGCCGCCGTTGACACCCGCCTCGCCCTCGCCGGACAGGCGGATACGGTCACCCTCGTCCACGCCGGAGGGAATGCGCACCGACAGGGTCTTGTGCTTCTTGACCCGGCCCTCCCCATGGCAGTGGGTGCAGGGGTCGGCGATGACCCGGCCGTTGCCGTGGCAGCGGGGACAGGTCTGCTGCACCGAGAAGAAGCCCTGCTGCATGCGCACCTGGCCATGGCCGCCGCAGGTGGGACAGGTCACCGGATCGGTGCCCGGCTTGGCGCCGGTGCCATGGCAGTGCTCGCATTCGGACAGGACCGGCACCCGGATCTTGGTCTCGGTGCCCCGGGCGGCCTCCTCCAGGGAGATTTCCAGGTTGTAGCGCAGGTCGGCGCCGCGATAGACATGGGATCGCCGGCCGCCGCCGGCGCCGCCGAAGACATCGCCGAAGATGTCCGAGAAGGCATCGGCGAAGTCGCGGAAGTTACCCGCCCCCGCGCCGCCGGCCATGGACGGGTCCACCCCGGCATGGCCGTATTGGTCGTAGGCCGCGCGCTTGTTGCCTTCGGACAGGACCTCGTAGGCCTCCTTGGCCTCCTTGAATTTCTCTTCCGATGCCTTGTCCCCGGTGTTGCGGTCCGGGTGATGCTTCATGGCGGCCTTCTTGAAAGCCTTTTTTATCTCTTCGTCGGAAGCGCTCCTGGAGACACCGAGGACTTCGTAGTAGTCGCGTTTTGGCATGGTGGTGAGCGGATTACTGTGAGCTATGTGCGGAAAAACAAAGGCGGCGAGCGGCTTTCACCGCTCACCGCCGGCGGCTCGCCGCTTACTTGTCCTTCACTTCCTCGAACTCCGCATCCACCACGTCGTCGTCCTTCTTGGCGCCGGAGGCGGCATCGGCGGTTTCAGGACCGGGCTGGGCCGCCTGCTCCTGGGCGTACATCTGCTCGGCGAGCTTGTGGCTGGCCTCGGCCAGGGTCTGGGTCTTGGCCTCGATCTCGGCCTTGTCGCCGGACTTCATGGCGGTCTCGGCCTCGGCCATGGCGGCCTCGATCTTGCCCTTCTCGTCCTGGCTCACCTTGTCGCCGTAGTCCTTCAGGGCCTTCTTGACCGAGTGGATCATGGCGTCGCACTGGTTGCGTGCAGTGGCCATTTCGAACGCCTTGTGGTCTTCGGCGGCGTTGAGTTCGGCGTCCTGCACCATCTTCTTGATCTCCTCCTCGGACAGGCCAGAGTTGGCCTTGATGGTGATCTTGGCCTCCTTGCCGGTGCCCTTGTCCTTGGCGGAGACGTGCAGGATGCCGTTGGCGTCGATGTCGAAGGTGACCTCGATCTGGGGCAGGCCGCGCGGTGCCGGCGGGATGTCGGACAGGTTGAACTGGCCCAGGCTCTTGTTGCCGGAGGCCATCTCGCGTTCGCCTTGCAGCACATGGATGGTCACGGCGCTCTGGTTGTCGTCGGCGGTGGAGAACACCTGAGCTGCCCGGGTGGGGATGGTGGTGTTCTTGGGGATGAGCTTGGTCATCACGCTGCCCAGGGTCTCGATGCCCAGGGACAGGGGGGTGACGTCCAGCAGCAGCACGTCCTTCACCTCGCCCTGCAGCACGCCGCCCTGGATGGCGGCGCCCACGGCGACGGCCTCGTCCGGGTTCACGTCCTTGCGGGGATCCTTGCCAAAGAACTCCTTCACCAGTTCCTGCACCTTGGGCATGCGGGTCATGCCGCCCACCAGGATCACGTCGCCAATGTCGGCGACCTTCACGCCGGCGTCCTTGATGGCGATCTTGCAGGGCTCGATGGTGCGCTGGATCAGTTCTTCCACCAGGGACTCGAACTTGGCGCGGGTGATCTTCATGACCAGGTGTTTCGGACCGCTGGCATCCGCCGTGATGTAGGGCAGGTTGATTTCGGTCTGGGTGTTGGATGACAGCTCGATCTTGGCCTTCTCGGCGGCTTCCTTAAGACGTTGCAGGGACAGTATGTCGGCCTTCAGATTGACGCCCTGTTCCTTCTTGAACTCCTCGATGATGTAGTCGATCAGGCGCTGGTCGAAATCCTCGCCGCCCAGGAAGGTGTCGCCGTTGGTGGACAGCACCTCGAACTGGTGCTCGCCGTCGATCTCGGCGATCTCGATGATGGAGATGTCGAAGGTGCCGCCGCCCAGGTCATACACTGCGATCTTGCGGTCGCCTTCCTGCTTGTCCATGCCGAAGGCCAGCGCCGCGGCGGTGGGCTCGTTGATGATGCGCTTCACCTCCAGGCCGGCGATGCGGCCGGCGTCCTTGGTGGCCTGGCGCTGACTGTCATTGAAATAGGCCGGCACGGTGATGACCGCCTCGGTCACTTCCTCGCCCAGGTAGTCCTCGGCGGTCTTCTTCATCTTGCGCAGCACCTCGGCGGATATCTGGGGCGGCGCCATCTTCTTGTCGCGCACTTCCACCCAGGCGTCGCCATTGTCGGCCTGCAGGATCTTGTAGGGCATCAGGTCGATGTCCTTCTGCACTTCCTTTTCCTGGAAGCGGCGGCCGATCAGGCGCTTGATGGCGTACAGGGTGTTCTTGGGGTTGGTGACCGACTGGCGCTTGGCCGGCGCGCCGCACAGGATCTCGCCATCTTCCGCGTAGGCCACGATGGACGGCGTGGTGCGCGCGCCCTCTGAGTTTTCGATGACCTTGGGCTTGCCGCCCTCCATGATCGCCACGCAGGAGTTGGTGGTGCCCAGGTCGATGCCGATGATCTTGCCCATTATTGTCTTCCTCTGAATAAATTGAACTTGTGTCCGATATGGGATTGGGGGTGTCTTATTTCAAGGGCTGAACGCGCCGGTTACTTGGGTTTGACCACCAGCACCAGGGCCGGGCGGATTACCCGTTCATTGAGCAGGTAGCCCTTCTGCAACACCGTCGCCACAGTGTTGGCCTCCCCTTCACCCTCCACCATGGCGATGGCCTGGTGCCGGTTCGGGTCGAATTTCTCGCCCAGGGGATGGATCTCGCTGACGGCATGCTTCTCGAACACCCCGGCAAGCTGCTTCAGGGTCAGTTCCACGCCGCTCTTCAGGCTCTCGACGGTAGCCTTGTCATCCGTTGCCAGGGCCGCTTCCAGGCTGTCCTTCACCGTCAGCAATTCCCCGGCGAATTTCTCCAGGGCGAATTTGCGCGCCTTGTCGATGTCATCCAGTGCCCGTCGCCGCGCATTTTCCGCATCAGCCTTGGCCCGCAGCCAGGCATCGTGATGCTCCTGGGCATTCAGTTCGGCCTGGCGCAACAGTTCCTCCAGGCTCGGCGTGGTTTCCTTCTCCGCCCCTGTGTCTAGGGCGGGGGCATCGTTTGCGGCGTCGACGGCCGGCTTTTCCTGAATTTGCTCGTGCTCTGACATATATAACCTCCAAAAACCGGGTTGGTTTTGGGGGCGTTGCTGGAGATTTCAAGTCCTGGCTGCAAGTTCGGTTTTCAACGGCATGGAGTCTGGGATAATCCCTCCGATTCCCCAAGCCCAGCAGGAGAGTGGCCGTTGTCTGACGAAACCCTGGTCGAAATCAAGGATCTGTGCTTTTCCTACGGCGAGCACGAGGTGCTCAAAGGGCTCAACATCGATATCCCCAAGGGCAAGGTGGTGGCCGTGCTCGGCTCCAGCGGCTGCGGCAAGACCACCCTGCTGCGCCACATCGGCGGCCAGTTGCGGCCCAGGAGCGGACACGTCAAGGTGGACGGCCAGATCGTCCACAAGCTGGGACAGGACGATCTGTACCTGCTGCGCCGCAAGATGGGCATGATGTTCCAGGCCGGCGGACTGTTCAGCGACCTGACCGTGTTCGACAACGTGGCCTTTCCCATCCGGGAGCACACCGATCTGCCGGAGCCCATGATCCGGGACCTGGTGCTGATGAAGCTGCACGCGGTGGGCCTGCGCGGCGCCCATGCACTGGCCACCGGCGAGTTGTCCGGTGGCATGTCCCGGCGCGTGGCCCTGGCCAGGGCCATGGCCCTGGACCCCATGCTGATGATGTACGACGAGCCGTTCGCCGGCCTGGACCCCATCTCCCTGGACATCATCGCCAACATCATCCGGCGCCTGAATGATGCCCTGGGGCTGACCTCGATCGTGGTGACCTACGACGTCGCCGAATCCCTGAAGATCGTCGACTACGCCTATTTCATCGACAACGGCGTGCTGGTGGCGGAAGGCCCCGCCGCCGAACTGCGCACCTCGGATCATCCCTTCGTCCACCAGTTCGTGCACGGGGAGGAGGATGGCCCGGTTCGCTTCCATTACCCGGCAAAGGACCTGAACCAGGACCTGGCGTTGGCCCGGGCGAAGTAATACCCATCCGGCCACGTACCGATAGAGAAACGCATCGTTACCCGAGCAAGATTTCGGGTGGATCGGCGCCAAGATTCCTTGGTCGTTTCACCAGGCCGGACTATCTTGGGACATGATTTCAAATTAACGCCAATAAGCCGGCAAATCGGCCGGCACGATTCGAACGAGATGGAGGAGAAGAAAATGAAATTCAGGTCACCCCTTTGTACCTATGCGTTGACGGCAACCGCGTTTCTGGCCCTGGCCTCCTGTTCCACCCAACCCACCAAACTCGCCTGCGGCAGCGGCGCCGGCAAGGTCCTGGACGAGGCACGGTGCGCGGGACGCCTGCCCGACAGCTTCCCGGCCGCCGACGAGGATTATTTCCGCGATATGGACTATGGTCTGACCCGCGACCCCAAGGCGGTGGCGACCGAGCTTGCCCCCTACCTGTCCGGCATCACCCCGGAGCAAGCGGAATCGGCGGTGGTCAAGGGGCGTAACAACTGGATCGTCTGGAGCGGCGGCAACGACCGGCTCTGGGATGTGCTTTCCACCCAGAGCGTAGGCACCCTGGATTTCCTCAAGACCCTGTCCAACTATCCTGGCCTGGACTACAGCCGGGACAACCGCTGGCAGTACCTGGGCCTGGTGAACGAGCCCTGCTTCGAGAAAGGCACAGGCCCCCGGGCCGACCGGTTTGGGCTTTGGCTGGATGTGCGGGATACCAATTGCGCGCCTGATCCCTTCGAGAACGAGGAGAAATATCCTGGGGTGAAGATAGGCGCCCGGGGCAAGACCCTGCCGGTGGGCTCCTACTACGGCTATGCCACGGGGGTGGTGGGCCTGCGGCTGTTCCCCAACCCGGCCTTCGACGAGCAGGCGGCCAAACGCTGGGACCCGGTGCGCTACTACACGGACCCCGATTACTACAACAACAAGGACCTGGTGAAGCCCTACCGGGTGGGCATGTCCTGCGGCTTCTGCCATGTGGGCCCCAACCCCGCCAATCCGCCGGCGGACCCGGAACATCCGAAATGGGAGAACCTCAACTCCAATCCCGGCGCCCAGTATTTCTGGGTGGACCGGATCTTCGTCTGGAAGACCGACAAGTCCAGCTTCCCCTTCCAGTTGTTCCACACCTCCCGGCCCGGCGCCCTGGACACCTCCTTCATCTCCACCGATTACATCAACAACCCCCGTACCATGAATGCGGTCTACAACCTGGGACCGCGCCTGGAACTGGCCCGCTGGCTGGGCCAGGAGAAGCTCTCCGGTGGCGGGCTGGATAACGAGCACCTGAACAAGTACGTCCCCGCCGATACCCCTCTGGCCCGCTTCTACCAGGCCCCGGACACGGTCTGGACGCCCCGAGTGCTGAAGGATGGTTCCGACTCGGTGGGTGCTCTGGGGGCCCTGAACCGGGTGTTCGTCAACGTCGGCCTGTTCAGCGAAGAATGGCTGGAGCACATCCGTCCCTTCATCGGCGGTTCCGCCTTCACCCCCTTCCCCATCGCCAACGCCAACAAGAACTCCAGCTACTGGAAGGCCACCGAGGCCCAGACCCCGGACGTGGCCCTGTTCTTCCTGGCCTCCGCCAAGCCGGACTACCTGAAGAACGCCCCTGGCGGCGGCACCTACCTCAACGACGGGCCAGCCAAGCTGGAACGGGGCAAGGTGGTGTTCGCCGAACGTTGCGCCCGTTGCCATTCCAGCAAGCTGCCGGAACAGACCGTAAGCTTCTTCAAGGACAACGGCTGCGTCGGCCCCGACTACCTGAAGTGCTGGAACGACTACTGGGCCTGGACCAAGACCAACGCGTTCAAGGTCGAGATGACCCGGATCGTGAAGAAGGACGATTTCCTCAAGGACAACTACCTGTCCACCGAACTGCGGGTGCCGGTGACCCTGCTGGAGACCAATGCCTGCGCATCCCTGGCCACCAACGCCCTGGCCGGCGACATCTGGGACAACTTCTCGTCCCAGTCCTACAAGGACCTTCCCTCCGTGGGCAGCATCACGGTCCACAACCCCGTCACTGGGGAGCCCCGGTCCTACACCATGCCCGCCGGCGGCCGGGGCTACATCCGGCCCGCCTCCCTGGTCAGCGTCTGGTCCACGGCCCCGTTCCTGCTCAACAACACCCTGGGCGACTTCTACTGGTCCGGATCCGTCGAAGACCGCATGAAGTCCTTCGACAGCGGCATCGAGCAACTGCTCTGGCCGGAGAAGCGCAAGGGCGACCGCGAATACCTGACCGCATCCGGGAAGAAGGTGCCGGGCATCATCGACGTGACCACCGCCACCAGCTACCTGCGGGTGCCCAAAGGCTACCTGCCGGAGTTCCTGCAACCCCTGGTGGAACCCTTGAGCCATCTGGATCCCCATGTGTTCGGCGCGGGGGGCATCGAGATCGGACCGATCCCAAAGGGCACCCCCATCAACCTGTTGTCCAACATCGACCTGGAACAGCGGGGCAAGACACTGAAGGTGCTGCTCAAGGCCAAAGTCGATCTCAAGTCCCTGCCCCGGGATGCCAGCGACGAGCAGGCCCACGCCGTGTTCGCCAACCTGGTGGACCCGATGCTGGACGTGAGCAAGTGCCCGGATTTCGTGGTCAACCGGGGCCACTACTTCGGAACCGATTACTTCAGCGAGGAACCGGGGCTGTCGGATGAGGACAAGTGGGCCCTGATCGCCTTCCTGAAGACCCTGTGACCGGGAGCGGCCGTCCCGCCGCCGGCGCCGGGAGGCCTTTCCCGGCGCCGTTTCCTCCAAGCCTGCAGCGCCGGCATCTCGGCCATGGGGGCTTTCCTGGCGGGTTGCAGTTCGCTGTTCAGGCCGCCATTGCCGGCACCCGAGCCGGTGAGTTGCACGCCACCAATTGCGCCTGAGACCTACGACTACATCGTGGTGGGCTCCGGCGCAGGCGGCGGACCGCTGGCGGCCAACCTGGCGCGGGCTGGCTTCAAGGTACTGCTGCTGGAGGCGGGTGGAGAGGAAGAACCCTACGAATACCAGGTACCCGCCTTCCATGCCCTGGCCTCGGAAGACCCCCGCTTCGCCTGGAACTTCTTCGTGCGCCACTACGCCGACCCGGCGCGCCAGGCCCGGGACGCGAAGTTCATCCCCGAGCGGGGCGGGGTGCTCTACCCACGGGCCGCCACCCTGGGCGGCTGCACCGCCCATAACGCCATGATCCTGATCTATCCCCACAACAGCGACTGGGACCACATCGCCGATCTGACCGGCGATGCCTCCTGGCACAGCGACAACATGCGCCCCTACTTCGAGCGCCTGGAGCGCTGTGAATACGCCGACAGCCGGGATACCGCAAGCCGTCACGGGTTCCGTGGCTGGCTCGCCACCAACATCGCCGACCCGCTGCTGGTGGTGGGCGACCTGTTCCTGATCAAGCTGATCGGCGGCGCCCTGAAGGAGTCCTTTCTTACCCTCGGCAACCCCATCTCCCGCACCTGGAACAAGCTCAGGGGCCATTTCGATCCCAACGACTGGCGCCTGGCGCGGCAAAGCCCGGAGGGGGTATGCGTGACCCCCATGACCACCCACGGCGGCCGGAGAGTGGGCAGCCGGGAGTATGTCCAGCGGGTGCGCCAGGACTGTCCCGGCAACCTCACCGTGCGCACCCATGCCCTGGCCACCCGGGTCCTGCTGGGCGCCGACAAGCGCGCCACCGGCGTGGAATACCTGGCCGGCGCCCATCTCTACCAGGCCGACCCGAACAGCGGGGACCAAGCCCCGGAGGAGACCTTCACCGTCGCGGCCCGGCGCGAGGTGATCCTGTGCGCCGGTGCCTTCAACACACCCCAGCTCTTGAAGCTCTCCGGCATCGGTCCGCGGGAGGAACTGGAGCGGCACGGCATCCCGGTTCGGGTGGAACTGCCCGGGGTGGGTGAAAACCTCCAGGACCGCTACGAGGTCACTGTGGTCACCAAGATGCGCGCCGACCTGTCCCTGGTGCGGGGCATGAAGTTCCGTCCTCCCGAGCCAGGGGAGGCACCCGATCCCCTGTTCGCCGAATGGCTCCAGGGCAAGGGCCCCTACACCACCAACGGCGCCGTGGTGGCGCTGATGAAGCGCTCGTTTCCGGAACGGCCGGAACCGGACCTGTTCATCTTCGGCCTGATCGGCTATTTCAAGGGCTACTTCCCCGGCTATGCCCGGCAGATCGCCCGGGGCGAGAATTACTTCACCTGGGCCGTGCTCAAGGCCCACACCAACAACCGGGCGGGACGGGTGAGCTTGCGCTCCAGGGATCCGCGCCAGGTGCCGGAGATCGACTTCCACTATTTCGGCGAAGGCGGCGAGACTGACCAAGACTCGGCGGCGGACCTGGATTCGGTGGTGGAAGGGGTGGAAACGGTACGCCGCATCACCGCCCGTTGTGCCGAGGTGATCGAGGAGGAAGTGCTACCGGGCAAAGACGTGGCCGGCAAGGAGGCGATCCGTCAGTACATCCGGGACAACGCCTGGGGCCACCACGCCTCATGCAGCTGCCGGATGGGACCGGCGGGCGATGCCATGGCGGTGGTGGACAGCCGATTCCGGGTCCACGGCACCCGGGGCTTGCGGGTGGTTGATGCCTCGGTGTTCCCGCGCATCCCCGGATTCTTCATCGTCTCGGCCGTGTACATGATCGCGGAGAAGGCCTCTGACACCATTCTCGCCGACGCATTGCCTGATACGCCGGACGGACCTAAATATCCGGCGTCGCCCCGAGCCTAGCAAGGCGGCCCGATCGCCTAGGCTTTGACTATGGAATGCCTAAATCCCCAGTTCGTAACTGGCACCCCGCTCCGGCACCTCCACCCGCCATCCCAGCCCTTCCCGCAGAATCTGGCCGAATCCCAGGGCGGTATCCGCTTCGCCATGGACCACGAAGGTCCGAGCCGGCGGTCGCTTGAAATAGGACAGCCATTTCACCAGGGCGTCCCGGTCGGCATGGGCGGACAGGCCGCCCAGGGTATAGAGGTCGGCCCGTACCGGCACGGTCTCCCGGAACAGACGCACGGTTTTGGCGCCGTCCACCAGGCGCCGACCCAAGGTGCCCTCGGCCTGGAAGCCGGAGATGATCACCGTGCATTCCTGCCGGGGCAGGTTGAACTTCAGGTGATGCTTGATGCGTCCGGCATCGCACATGCCGGACGCTGAAATGATGATGGCGCCCTGGCGAATCTTGTTCAGGGTCATGGACTCTTCCACATCCTCCGTCATGCGCAGATAGGGCGCATCCGGACCGCTGCGGAACCAGGCGATCAGGTCCCGGGACTCCTCGTCCAGTTCGGACAGATGTTTCAGCGTGATCTCGGTGGCGGCGGTGGCCATGGGTGAATCGACGAAGATGGAAAGGTTTTTCGGCAACCGCTTTTTCCGCACCAGATCCATGAGCAGGAACAGCAGATCCTGGGTACGGCCCACGGCGAAGGCCGGAATGACGACGTTGCCCTTCTTGCGCTGCAGGGTGTCGTTCACCGCATGGGCCAATTCCTCCACGGTTTCGTCCATGCCTTTGTGAAGCCTATCGCCGTAAGTGGACTCCACCAGCAGGACATCCGCCGCCGTTATGGGAGTAGGGTCGTTGACGATGGGCCGGCCCGGCATGCCCAGGTCGCCGGAAAACACCAGCTTGGTCTCCCTGCCCCCCTCCTCCACCCAGACCTCCAGAATGGCCGAACCCAGGATATGGCCGGCATCGCGGAAACTCACCCGGACCCGGGGATGGGGCCGGATTTCATGGTCATAGCCTGCGCCGCGCAGGCGTTTCAGCGACTCCTTGGCCTGGGTGACAGTGTAGAGGGGAGCCAGGTCGTTCCTGTGGGCGTGACGGGTCTTGCGATTGGCATAGTTGGCCCACTCCGCCTCCTTCTCCTGGATGAAGGCGGAATCCGGCAGCAGCACGCCCAGCAGGTCCCGGCTGGCGCTGGTGCAATAGACCGGGCCGCGAAAACCCAGGCTGACCAGGCGCGGCAACAGGCCGCTGTGGTCGATGTGGGCATGGGTCAACAGGACGAAATCCAGTTCTTCCGGCTCGAATCCGGGGAAACGGCGGTTCGCCTGATCCGCCCTGCGTCCGCCCTGGAACATGCCGCAGTCGACGATGAAGCGCAGGGACCCCGATTCCAGCAGGTAGCAGGATCCGGTGACTTCCCGTGAGGCGCCAAGAAATGTGAGCTTCATTTATTCAAAATAGCCTGAACAGCGACGGTGAGGCCTATCAGTCCCGAGCGAATTCCGGGTGCTCAGCAATAACCAACTTCAGGGTGTCCAGTGCCTGCTCGAACTCGAAGCCCTCGAGTTCCGTTTCCAACTGCAGGAAATACTTGCCCAAGGCCTTGCGCAACAGGGGTTTCGACTTCTGGAACAAGGTCCTCGAGGACATGTCGTCCAGGGCCAGGAGCACCCGCAACTGGGCGAGCACCTCGGCCACCCTCTCCGTTTCCCGGCTTACCTCCGGAGGCTCAACGGAGTCACCCTGCCCCGTTGCCGGGGAATCATCCATATTGTCGGGCTGGTTCGCAGTCTCGCCTTGCTTGGCCAGACGCACCACGAACCAGAAGATGCTGCCGTAGCCGGCCAGGCTTTCAACCCCGATATCTCCGCCCATCAGGTGCACCAGACGCTTGTTGATGGCCAGTCCCAGGCCAACGCCGCCACGTCCGCGCGTCGCGGGAAGGTTCACCTGTCCGAATGCCTTGAACAGTTTGCCCTGATCTTCCGACGCGATACCGATACCGCTGTCCTGGACTTCGAAACGCACCATGACCGCATCGGCGGTCTCCTGAAGTTTCCTGGCACGCAGTGTGATGGCACCGTGCTCGGTGAACTTGGTGGCGTTGTCGACGAAGTTGACCAGGACCTGGCTCAACCTGACCTGATCGCCGTACAACAACTCCGGCAGGGCGGGATCGGCCTCGACAACGAGCTGCAAACCCTTGGCCTTGGCTCGGGCACGCATGCTGGCGGCTGCCGTTTGAAGCAGGTGATCCGGGCGGAAACCCACCGTCGCGATCCTGAGACTCCCGAATTCAACGTTGGAAAGCTCCAACATGTTTTGAAGGCTCGCCAACAGGCGCTGCGCCAAATCATGGACCTTGCGCAACCTGGCCAACTGGTGGGGCTCCTTTACCGCCCGCCGCAGCAGATGGTTCAAGCTGATGATGGCAATCAATGGGGTGCGGAACTCCTGGCTCATATTGGCCAGGAAGATGCTCTTGGCCTGGTTAGCGGCCTCCGCTTCCTCGGCCCGCAAGGCCAGGGTCGCATTGAGAGCATCGATGCGCCGCTGCCGTTCCCTGCGTTCCGTGTTGTCGAACAGGGTCATGCGCGAAGCGGTGAAATTGCCCGCGGCATCCCGCAATGCGGTGGCGTTCAGGGTCACCGGGATGACGGAGCCATCCTTGCGCGCCATGTCCAACTCGACGTCGTGCAAGAGGCCGATTTCCATGAGCTTCGGCATCAGCTTGCGGAACACCTCCCGACTATGTTCAGCAAGCAAACCCTGAAAACTTTTCCAGCCGACGAGTTCCTCCCGGCCATAGCCGAGCCAGAGCAGTTCAGTGTCGTTGACGCGAGTGTAGATGCCCTCCTTGTCCAGGGCGTGATAGGCGCAGGGAGCCTGGTTGTAGAGCTCGTCCACCAGCTTGGCTTGTTCGCGGAGTTCCTGCTTGGCCGCCTCGAGTTGCCGGGTGCGCTCGCCGAGCTGATCCTCCAGTCGGCGCTGGTTTTCGTCCAGATCGATGGCCTTGCGCTTGAGTCGGGTGATCTCGCTAAGCGTGACCACGACCTGGTAGGGGAGTGGCTCACCGGGGTGAAACCGCGGCACGGCATTAACAAGCAGCCATCGGTAATCCTCAAGCTTAGGATCGAGCACGCCCACAACCTCGCCCCTGACCGGTTCTCCGGTATGCAACGCGGTCACCGATGGATCCTCAATCTCCGTCAGGGGGGTGCCATCTTCCCGAATGAACGGACGATCCGGTGTCAGGAATGTCCGGTTCAGCAATTCTTCCCGGCTCACGCCCAGCATTTCCAGGGCGGCGGGATTAGCATCGGTCAACGTACCATCCGCGCCGGCATATAGAACCCCCAGCAGCGGGGCCTCGAACAGGGCTTGGATCGCCTCCTCCCTGGCCGCGAGTTCACGCTTCACCCGGGACGAATCCATCAACGCGGTTGCAATGCGCTTGTTGCTGCTGGCACGTACCGCCAGCAGCAGGGCCAACATGACCGTGATGCTGGAACCGGCCAGGGCGACGAGATAGGCATTTTCTTCGTCCAGCCGCGCCTCGAAGGCGGTATTGGAGGTCACCAGCAACGACCAGCGCCGGCCGGCAATATCGATCTGGCGCACGGCGCGGAAGGCTTTGTCGGTTTTTTCGGCCGCGGGACCGCTTCGGGAATCGAACATCCGGGCATCGGGGGCAAGCGTATCGCCGTCGAAGATGCCGATATCGAATTCCGAATTGAGATTCCCCAGGGAGGTCGCCGCCAGCATGCCGCGGATCATGTCGGCCGCGCCCACCCGGGCGTAAACCCACCCCAGCAGCGCGGCGCGTCGTTCCTCGATGGCAGCGACGGGCGCACCGGGACGGTATATCGGCAAATAGATGAAAAATTCCGGTCGGCCGCCGGCACCCTGGGTCGTCTGAACCTTGCCGGATTGGGCCGCGTCACCCAGATCCCGCGCCCGGGCCATGGCCTCATGGCGTGTCGGCTCGGCAAACATGTCGTAGCCGATAGAAGTCTGGTCGCCCTGGTCCAGGGGTTCCTGATAGACGATGGCGCTGTAGAGATCGCGGACGTAGTCGGGATGGACCCGGTAGTCGGGAAATCCCCCACTGCGCATGGCCGCGACATGAGCGCCCAGATCGCCGGGCTGGAGCAGCATGGAAAAGCCGATCCCGAGAATGCCGGGATAACGTTTTTCCAGTGACAGCGAATCCACATAGGCATGGAAAGCCTTGCGTGTGACCTGACCCGTGGCGTTGTACAGGCCCGCCACGCCGCGCAATACCTGAATGTTGCCGTTCAGGTGGTATTGAATCGCATCCTCGAGCTTGCGGACCTGGCCTTGAAATTCATATTCCAACCCCTTCACCGCGTTGTTACGGGCGTCCAGCCAGAGAAAATAGGTCAGGGCCAGCCCAAGCGACAAGACCAGGACGGGCGCCATACCGAACAACGATCTTCTAGCCAATTTCAGTGAACTCCCCATTTATTAATGCGTGGAAGGCGACACATCGGATCGCACCATGGTCCATTTTATTACCGATCCGGGGTCGTACCGGCCATTGGCAACCCATCAATGATCAGGCTCGGGCCTACAGAATGAAAAAGCCCCCGCACGGGCGGGGGCTTTCGAGAGTGGCGGCTGCAACTGCGTCCGTTCAGCTCCGCTCGTCCAGCCACTTGCCGATGGCCGGCGGCACGGTCTTCTGGGCCTTGCCGCTGACGTAGATGCCGATATGGCCGCCCGGGAAGGACAGCTCGGTGTAGTCCTTGGTGCCCAGCTTGCCGCGCATGGCTCGGGAGGCGTCGGGCGGCACCAGGTGGTCCTGCTCCGCATAAACGTTCAGAACCGGCATGGTGATGTGTTTCAGGCTCACCGGCTCGCCGATCTCCAGGCCGCCCTTGAGCAGCTTGTTCTGCTGGTAGAAGTCCTTGATGAACTGGCGGAAGGCCTCGCCGGCCTGGTCCGGGCTGTCGAAGATCCACTTCTCCATGCGCAGGAAATTCTTCAGGGCCTCCGGATCGTCCAGGGTGTCCAGCAGGCCCAGGTATTTCTGGCCCATGAGCTGATAGGGCTTCAGGTTGAGGAAGGTCCAGTTGAGCATTTCCCCGGGGACGTTGCCCAGGGTATCCACCACCAGATCCGCATCCACCTGCTGCACCCAATGGGAGAGCATGTTGTCCGGGGTCTGGAAGTCGACGGGCGTGACCATGGTGACCAGATTCTTCACCTTTTCCGGGTGCAGGGCGGAATAGCAAAGTGAGAAGGTGCCACCCTGGCAGATGCCCAGGATGTTGATCTTGTCCACCCGGTGCCTTTCGCGCAGGACATCGACGCAACGGTCCATATAGCCGTTGATGTAGTCATCCAGAGTGAGGTAGCGGTCGGCCCGGTCCGGATAGCCCCAATCCACCAGGTAGACGTCCTGGCCTGCATCCATCAGGGCCTTCACGGTGGAACGGTTTTCCTGGATGTCGGTCATGTAGGGCCGGTTCACCAAGGCGTAGACGATGAGCAGGGGAACCTTGTTCTGCACCTTGTCGGCAGGCGGATTGAAGCGGAACAGGGTGAGCTTGTCTTCCTTGTAGACCACGGTCTTGGGGGTGACTCCGGTGGAAATCTCGCCGACTTCCATCAGATTTTTCATGCCGTGTGAAAGCTTCTGGCCATAGGCCGTGAGTTCCTGCATGACGGCATCGGGGCGCATGTCGAAGGGCATCATCGTTCGTCTCCTGCTTTATTTGGTCTTGCCGGCGGGGGGGCGCTTGGACGGGGTGGCGGCGCGCTTCACGGTTGCTGCCGCCTTGGCGGCTGGCCTGGCCCGGGGCCTGGGCGCTGCTTCCGATACGCTCGTCGGCTTGAGCATGGTTTGCCGCATGGCCTCAAGTTGGGCGTGGATCGACGCGATTTCTTTTTTTAGGCGCAGGTTTTCCCGGCGCAGCTCCTGTTGGCGGCATTGCAGCGTGCTGATTTCCGCATGGGTCGGCATGTGCATGGCCTCCAGGGTCTGGTCCACCATGCGGGCCATCTGCTGCTTCAGGGACAGGAGAGTGTTGACCAGGCGGCCATAGAGGGTCTGATATTCCGGAGTCATGACGAATTCGGCATAGGCCGCCTCGCTCATTTCCACCCACTGATCGTAGAGTTCGCGAAGGCTGGTAATGGGCTTGCCTGACTTGACCCGATCCTGCAGGGACATCTGGAAGTCACGGGTGGTGTCCATCGCGAGTTTGCCGAAGGAGGCCTGGTAAGCCTGGGTGGCCGTCAGGTAATCCATTTGCCGCTGGGCAAGGATCTGGAACTGCTCCTGGGCCTCCCGGGTATAACCCACCGCGGGTATGGAGAGGAAGCGGTTGACCTGGTCCTTTAACGGCTGCGCCCCTTCGGGATGAAAGGCCTGGGTGAAATCGCCGGGCATGGGCATGACGTTGGCCGCCAGGCGGTTCCAGGTGTCCATGGGCAGGTCCCAGAAAGTACTCATGCCCTTCAGTTGCTGGTTTCCGAACATGGCATCAGGCCGAAACGCCGAGCCGGCTTGAGACCACTCCGACCACATCCGCTGCATGCCATCGAGCCAACCGTTGATGGCTTCCATGCCGTCCTGGTTGTTCTGGCCGCCGGCCATGAAGCGTTCCGCCATGGTGTAGTAGCCTTTGCTGACGTCCATCAGCTTGTCGAAAACCTCGCGCCCTGTCGTCGGGGCCATGGGTGATACCGCGCGCCACCATTGGTCGAGTCCATCCGCCAGGGGGTTCTTCGGGGCCTCGGGCACTTTCATCCCGCGCTGGGCCATATCCGCCCATGTCGTCCAATAGGACTGTTGCGCATTCATCCAGTCTTCCATCCAGTTTTTCGAACTACCCATAGCACCCTCCTTAGGTGGCAAATGCCTATTTGCGATGTTTGTGCATTGCATCATAATATGTCAAGTGCACTGCACAAAAAACGCTAGAATTCATCGCGGGGGAGGAAACATTCCCTTCTCAAGGAGACTTCGATATGTTCAACGATGTGGTCATCGTAGCTGCGGGGCGCACCGCTGTCGGCACGTTCAATGGATCGCTCTCGGGCATTCCCGCCAGCGACCTGGGCGCTCGAGTCATCCAGGCGTTGTTATCTCGCGCCAATTTGCAACCTGGACAGATTGACGAGGTTATCCTCGGTCAGGTCCTTCAAGCCGGCGTGGGCCAGAACCCGGCGCGCCAGGCCGCCTTGGCGGCGGGTCTTCCCGATCTCGTGTCCGCACTCACCATCAACAAGGTCTGCGGCAGCGGACTCAAGGCGGTGCATCTTGCCGCCCAGGCCGTCCAATGCGGAGATTCCAGCATTGTCGTGGCCGGCGGACAGGAGAACATGAGTCGCTCGCCCCACATCCTGCCCCATTCCCGTGACGGCAAGCGGATGGGCAATTGGGAACTGGTGGATACCATGATCCAGGATGGCCTGTGGTGTGCATTCAACGATTGCCATATGGGCATCACGGCGGAGAACATCGCCACCAAGTACGAGTTCTCCCGTGCCGAGCAGGATCTTTTCGCAGCCACCTCCCAGCAGCGTACCGAGGCCGCGCAAAAGGCCGGGCATTTCGATTCGGAGATCATCCCCATCGAGATTCCCCAGCGCAAGGGCGATCCCATCATTTTCAATATGGACGAGTTTCCCAGGGCCGGCACGACCCCGGAGACTCTGGCCAAGCTGAGACCCGCTTTCAAAAAGGACGGCACCGTGACCGCCGGCAACGCCTCCGGGATCAACGACGGCGCCGCGGGCGTGGTGGTGATGTCCGGCGTCCGGGCCAGTGAACTGGGTATGAAACCCATGGCGCGCATCGTCAGCTTCGGCAGCGCCGGGGTGGACCCGGCCATCATGGGCACGGGACCCATCCCCGCCGTGCGCAAGTGTCTGGATCGTGCCGGCTGGTCCGCGAGGGACCTGGACATGATCGAGGCCAACGAGGCCTTCGCCGCCCAGGCCATGTCTGTCAACAAGGAACTCGGCTTCGACCCGGTGAACGTGAACGTCAGCGGCGGTGCCATCTCCATCGGCCATCCCATCGGCGCATCCGGCGCTCGCATCCTGGTGACACTGCTGTTCGGCATGCAGCGTACCGGTGCCAATAAAGGTCTCGCCACCCTGTGTATCGGTGGCGGTCAGGGCGTAGCCCTTGCTGTGGAAAGGATTTGATATGAGCGGATTGAACGGAAAAATAGCCCTCGTCACAGGCGGCACCGGCGGTATCGGCAGCGCCATCTGCATCAAATTGGCCCAGGCCGGCTGCAAGGTGGTGGCCGCGTACGTGCATGAGGAACAGGCCCTGGCATGGCAGAAGAAGATGGCGGCCGACGGGTTCGACATGGCCATCATAAAGTGCGACGTCTCCAGCTTCGATGACTGCAAAGCCATGGGGGAAAGGCTGAACGCCGATTTCAGTGGCGTCGACATCGTCGTTAACAATGCCGGCATCACCAAGGACGGAACCTTCCGCAAGATGGCGCCGGACCAGTGGAATGCAGTGCTGAACGTGAACCTGCTTTCCGTGTTCAACGTAACCCGTCAATTCATCGACGGCATGCTGAGCAAGAATTGGGGCCGCGTCATCAACATCTCATCCATAAACGGCCAGAAGGGCCAATTCGGTCAAACCAACTACGCCGCCGCCAAGGCTGGCATGCATGGTTTCACCATGTCCCTGGCCCAGGAAACCGCCAAGAAGGGCATCACCGTGAATTCCATCTCTCCCGGATACATCGGCACCGAGATGGTCATGGCCATCCCCGAGGATGTGCGCAATCAGATCGTCGCCCAGATTCCGGTCGGCCGTCTCGGCAAGCCCCAGGAGATCGCCGCCCTGGTAGCCTTCCTGGCCTCGGAGGATGCCGCCTTCATTACCGGCGCCAACATTGCCGCAAACGGTGGACAGCACATGATGTAAAGTCGTCTTAGACACACCAGAGGTAGGGGAATCCCTCCGCCTCGCTCAGTGAGGCAACCCATGACCGAAGAACGACTGATCAAGAAATATCCTAACCGCCGTCTCTATGACACGGAGGAAAGCCGCTATGTCACCCTGGCGGAGGTCAAGGATCTGGTCATGCGCGCAATCCCGTTCCGGGTGATCGACTCCCAATCGGAAGAAGACATCACCCGCGCCGTCCTGCTCCAGATCATCATGGAGCAGGAGTCGAGCGGTAACCCGCTGTTCACCGCCCCCATGCTGGAACGTTTCATTCGCTTCTACGGCGATTCCGCACAAGCGGCATTCACAGGCTTTCTCGACCAGAGCCTTGATCTTTTCCTCAAGCAGCAACGCATGTTCACCGAACAGATGCAAGGCGTCTGGAACGGCAACCCGATCGATTTCTGGATGAAACTGGGCCAGCAGAACATGGGATTCTGGAAAGACATGGAAGAGATGTACAAGCACACTGGCGTTAAACCGGACAAGCCCAAGGGTGACGCGAAGTCCTGACGGACTGTTGTCCGCTACTCAGCATTTCTGAAAATATTTTCGATTTCCGCTTGACAGAGAAATACGAGCTGGATATTGTGCAGTGCAGCATTTGTGCATCGCACAAATTACCAATCGGTTATCGTTAACTTGTCCAGGAGATTGTCATGCAAAAGCAATTGGTTGAAATGATCGAGAAGTCCACAGAAAGCGCCATGGAATCCACTCGCAAGTTCGGCGAGTTCAATATGCGCTTGTTCGACAACATGTTCCAGCAACAGGCAGAATTGGCCGCCTTCTACATGGATGCCAGCGCCCGCGGCCTGGAACTCATGGGCAAGGCCAAAGGCTACCAGGATCTGATGGCCGGCCAGGTCGCGCTGATGCGTGAATGCGGTGAGCGAAACATGGATGCACTGCGCAAGGGGGTCCGTTTCGCCGACGAGGCCACCACCGAATACAGCACCCTGGCTCAGGAAGGATTCAAGACAGCCAAGGAGCAAGCGGCTGCCGCCTCCAGCATGGCCATGAAGGCCACAGCGTAACAAGCCTCAGTCTCTCCTCCTGCGCCTGCGCGGTCGCCAGACCAAGCAGGCGTTTTTTTCTCAGGCAACCGCCCTGGCCGCCAGGATCCGATCCAGCCGAATGGTGCCTTCCTCACCGGTCGAGGTGCGATAGCTCAACCACTCGGCCTTGTCCCGGGTAGCCACGTCGGTGGGCAATACATCCATCTCGCGCTCTCCAGCCGTTTCATCCAGGTAGCGCAGATTCAGGCAATTACGCCGCAGCACCGCGAATTCCAATTGCTCATGGAAGGCGCAGGCAATCGAAATGTATTCATCCATCAACGCACCCGGATATTCTCTTTGGCCCACGGGCGGATCGCTTCGCCCATCGCGGTGCCGATGCGTCGGGCGAGCCGTTCGGCGATGCCCTCTTTAGGCGAGTAATCAACGACATCCTCCGCCTTGACTACCTCGCGAGCGACATAATCCAGGTTGCCAATGGCCATCGGCCAGGCCCAGTTCGATGCTCCTTGGGCCACTCCAGATCAGGCCGCTGAACATCTCCGGGGTTTCCTTCAGGCGTTTGCCGCGTCCCTGGCGAACCACGCGGATGAATTGTTGGTGGATCTCCTCCAGCATGGCCTTGGCAAAATCGACTTCCTTCTCCTTGACCGGCGAGAAGGGGTCAAGGAAGCCCTTGTTTTCGCCGGCCGTCAGCAGGCGCCGCTCAATGCCCAGCTTTTTCATGCCTTCCGTGAACCCGAAGCCGTCCATAAGTACGCCGATGGAGCCGACCAAGGAAGCCTTGTCCACGAAGATTTTGTCGGCGGCGGCGGCGATGTAATAGCCGCCCGAGGCGCAGAGGTCGTCCACCACCACATACAGCGGGATCTTCGGGTACTTCGCGCGCAACCTGCGCATCTCGTCGTTGATCTGACCGGCCTGGACCGGGCTGCCGCCGGGGCTGTTGATGCGCATGACCACGCCCTTGGTGTGCTTGTCCTCGAACGCGGAATCGAGCGAGGCGATCAGGTCATCGGCCGTCACACCGCCATCGCCGCCGATCTCGCCCTGGATATCCACCAAGGCGGTATGCGGACCGGTGGAGACGAACTCCTCGCCTCTATAGCTGGCGATGAGATAGAAGATCAGGAACAGCCAGAGATAAAACAATGATTTGAAGAATATCCCCCACTTGCGGGTTTTCCTCTGTTCCGCCAGATGAGCGATCAGCAGCCGCTCCAGGACGCCGCGCTCATTCTCTTGTCCATCACTCATCATTCTTCCTTGAGGTAGATCTGTCCGTCTTGTTCCGACACCTGCAGGGGAACCAGGCCCATGCCATTGCAGCGTCCACCCAGACAGGCGCCGTTGGCCGGGTCATAAAGGGCGCCGTGGGTGGAGCAGACCAAGTATAGCCGCGAGAAATCGAAGAATTCTCCGGAATTCCAGTCCAGTTCCACGGGGATATGTCCACAGCGATTGAGGTAGGCGTGGACCGCCCCTCTCCAGCGTATAACGAAGGCCGGTTCGGGATTTCCGGCGCGACTGACCTCGAAGCGGACCCCTTTGCCCGCTTCGGTGACCTCTGAGGCCTCGCAGATCAGGCGTTGTCCAGCAGCCATCGAGCCAGGTCGGGGAAACAGTTGCAAACCGCCAGGGGGCCGTAATCTACCAAGTTTTCCGGGGGATGGGCGCCGTAGCCTGCCGCCAGCGAGGCAATTCCCGCGCTGCGCGCCATTTCCAGATCGTGGGTGGTATCGCCGATCATCAGGGCCCGATCCTTGTCCACCATGAGTTCTTCAAGCAACTCCTCGATCATGGCCGGGTGGGGCTTGGAATGGGTCTCGTCGGCCGTGCGGGAGGCATGAAAAAAGGGTCCCAGGCCGCTATGGGAAAAGGCCCGATCCAGACCTCGGCGCGCCTTGCCGGTGGCCACCGCCATCAGGTGGCCACGTCCATGCAAGGCCGCGATGAGTTCGAACGCGCCTTCGAACAGCGGTATATCCGCATCCTGGCCAAGATAGTGGTGCCGGTAATGCTCAGCCAATTCGGGATGGGCCGTTTCCGGCAGTTCCGGAAACAAGGTTTCCAGCGCCTGCCGCAGACCCAGGCCGATGATGTGACTGGCCGCCTCCCGGCTCGGGACGGGCAAGCCCATGTCCCGGCTCGCGGCCTGGATGCAGGCGACGATCACCCCGGCGGAATCCATCAGGGTGCCGTCCCAGTCGAAGATCAGCAGGTCGAAACGTTTCATGGCGTTGGGCTCCAATGGCATCCCGGACGATGGCACATAAACGGAAAAGCCGGCGCGTCGGCCGGCTTGGTATTCTGGTGGGCAGTACGGGGTTCGAACCTGTGACCCCCGCCGTGTGAAGGAGAAACCAGCTGTTTTTCCCTGTCTACTGCGGTATTTAATTTCATTGTTTATCAACGTTTTACAGTGTTTTATGTACTTCCGTGTTTACTGATGTATATTGCTAACTGTTCCCCCAGTGTTCCCCCGAGGCAGGATGGCTGACAAAATCACACGCGAATTTCTCCGTGATCTGAAGGTCGAGAAGGACATCGACATCCCTGATTCGGAGCTGCGGGGATTTTACGTGCGGGCCAGGGTGAGCGGAAAGCGGTTCTTCTATGTCATCCGCCGGATCGGCGCCCGCATCGTCAAAATCAGGATTGGGGATTGCGCCCTGATGCCCGTCAGCGAGGCCCGGGAGAAGGCACGCCAGCAACTCGCCCGCCTGGACCTGGGCGAGGTTCCCGCACAGCACGCCACCAGGCGCGCGGAGCGCACCCTGCAGGACTTCGTGGACGGTTCCTATGGGGACCGCCTCACCACCGAGGTCAAGCATGCCGAGGCCACGCGAAAGCGGCTCAAGTCCACCTTCGCGGACCTAATGGACGCGCGCCTGGAGCGGGTCGACGCCGCGATGATCGATCATTGGCGCTCCCGGCGGATCAAGGCCGGCGCCTCCCCCGCCACCGTCAACCGCAACCTGAACGACCTGAGCGCCCTCTTCACCTTCGCCATGCAGCGCGGGGTGATCGATCACCACCCCCTGCAGACCGTGAAACAGTTGCGGGTGGACAGCGAGAGCCGGATCCGTTTTCTTTCGCCCGATGAGGAAGCCGCCCTGCGCAGCGCCCTGGACAAGCGTGAGGAAGCCAAGCGCGTTGGCCGGGAGCGCGGCAACCAATGGCGCATCGAGCGCGGCCAGGATGCCCGCGCGGATCTGCGGCTCGTGCCCTTCGTCGACCACCTGAAACCGGCCGTGCTGCTCTCGCTCAATACCGGCTTGCGCCAAGGGGAGCTGTTCAAGCTGACCTGGGAAAACGTCGACCTGGAGCGCGCAACCCTGACGGTGCGGGCCGCCACCGCCAAGAGCAAGAAGGCCCGGCACGTGCCCCTGAACGGGGAGGCCCTTGAAACCCTGCGGGCTTGGCAGAAGAACATTCAGGAAAATTTTCCTGGAGGTAGTACCGGCCTGGTATTCCCGAACCGCGACGGCAAGCCCATCACCGAAACCAAGACCGCCTGGGCCAAGCTGCTCAAGGATGCTGGGCTCAAGAATTTCCGCTGGCATGACATGCGCCACCACTTCGCCAGCCGATTGGTGATGGCCGGCGTGGACTTGAACACGGTGCGGGAGCTGCTGGGCCATGCCGACATCAAGATGACCCTGAGATATGCCCACCTGGCGCCTGAGCACAAGCGCGCGGCCGTGGAGCTGATTTCCGGTTCAAGTGCCGGCGCCGGCGCGGGCAAGGTTGTTCAGATGAAATCACGACGCGCCAAAACGGCGTAGGAACGATTTTCCCGGGGTGGTTGGTGCAATGGCATTCACACACCCCGAAAAACCGCACCGGCGACGGTATCGCCGGAAGGCGGGGCAACGGGAACTGCTACCTCCCGCCACCCCTGAATCCGAAACCTAGCCAACTGAGCCGCATAAAGCCGTTCACCACCCCCTAGCCCGGCCAGGCGAAAAGCGGAGTCCCTTCACCGCCTGGGGGTGGTCCCATTTGGAGGGCTGCATCGAGGGGTGCGGCATGACTGAAAGTGGAACCAAGCTATTTGACCGCCGGCAATTGCCAACTGGACGATGGCTGTACGCAAACCGCGAGGAGCAATCATTCTGCCGGAGGGCTGTCTTCTATTTTGGCTTCGACCTTCCAGGCTTTGACACGTTTCTTGAAAGTTGCATTTGGGAAAGCCAGAAGGCTACGGAGACAAGGATAGACCTCCTGGAGAAACGTGCGGCCGCTCTCAATGCATACATCTCAGGCAATCTCGAAGTGGTACGCGCGTGGCTGAATTTCCTTGAATGCGCGTGGCATCACATCCTGAGGGATGAATACGTTACCCCACTCGCAAGAGTGGGAAAGGCTTCATCCGAAGGCTTCAAAAATAGGTCAGAAACAAAGGCCCGAGATGACATCCAATCAATCGGGAAACGTCTTTGGGGGGCTGTTCCAAACGCTTCTCAAGAAACCATCTTTGATCATGATGAGATTCAAGAATACCTTGCCAACAACCCGCGCCAGATGAAAGGGCGCGGGAGGGAGTGGTCAAAGGACGTTGTGATTAGATGGCTAAGGGAAATCGACCCACGTCCACCTGAGACACGAAAACAGGCGCCGCGAAAAATTAGAAGGTGACTATTGGGTAACGCCTATAAGTGCGTGATGTAGGAGGCAATGATCGGCCCTCGTTAATCAGTGTAAAAAAGGACGTGGGCATGCATCCGAAGTTACCAAATAAATCGCCGGCAAAAGCGGTTTTCAGTATTGACGACTTCTGCCGGGCGCACGATATCAGCCGCCCATTTTTATACGCGTGTTGGGCGCGTGGCGAAGGCCCCGACGTGATGCGGGTTGGGCGCAGGGTGTTGATTTCGGCTGAGGCTGCCTCCGCTTGGCGCGAGAAGATGACCGTGCAAAGTGGCCCAAAACGTGGCTAAGCGCGTTCCCCCGTTCGGTCGAGAACTTTCAGAGGCCCGTCGCCAGGGCCTGGCCCCGATCCTGCCGGCCAACTATTTTTTGCTGCTCTTGGGCTGGAATCTGCACCGCGAGATCCCGGACCAGAAACGCTTTCCGCGCCTGGTGCTGCCGCTCGATGAACCCCTTGAAGACTTCGACCTGAGCGCCCTGATCGGGCTCGATGTTCGTGTCTTGTATCACCGCCAGGACGCGTCTCTGGTGCCAGGCCTGGTGGACGCCCTGACGGCCCTGCCAGCGCGCACTTTGATCGTCGGACCTTTCCCCGTCCTGGGTGGCGACCAGGTTTATCTGCCCGATAACCCTGGGGAGACACTGCTTGCCTCCTAAGCTTAACCTGGCGCCCGAGACGCCCGAACAGGCCCAGGCAAGGACCAAGGCCGAGGCCGCAACCCTGCCCCCCTGGCCGCCGGGGGATGGGCATATCGGCGACATGCTGAACAGGCCACCCGAGCCGCGTGCGTGGTTCGTGAAGCATCGGCTGATATTGGGACGGGCTCACGTCCTTACCGGCGTAGGCGGTTCATCGAAAACGACCTTGTTGTACCACTTGGCCAACGCTGGCGTGATCGGCCGCCTGCCCTGGGATTGGCCGGTGGATGCCATCGGCACGGCCCTGCTGTTTTTGAGCGAGGACACGGCCCAGGACGTGCATCACGCCTTGGCCGACATGACTCACGATCTTGACGATGCCGAGCGCGCGCTCCTGGCGGAGAAGCTGCGCATCTTCCCCCTGGCCGGTGAGGAAGTGAGGCTGCTCTCGTTGAGCGGACAGGCCCTCTTTGAAAACGCCCGAGGCATGGGCCTGATCGAGAAGTGTCAGCAATTCAAGGATGTCCGTTTCATCGGCCTGGACCCGGCGCTTTCTTTGACGGAAGGCGATGAGCTAAGCCAGGCCCACCAGCGCTACCTTGGCCAGTATTGCGACAAGCTGGCCATCAAGACCGGCGCCTGCGTGCTGTTGGTCACGCACTCCACAAAGGCCAGTGTCAATGCCGAAGAGTTGACTAGCCACCAGTCCCGGGGTGGTGGCGGCATCACGGATGCGGTACGGGGTGAGTTCGTGCTGCGCACCATGACCGCCCGCGAGGCCGCCGGCTTCGGCATTGATGATCTGATGGAGCGCAAGTCTCATGTGCAACTCGTATGCACCAAGGGCAACAAGCTCCCGCCTCATGCCTTCGAACCACTCTGGTTGCGCCGTGGCGACGGTGGCGTATTGATGCCGGCAACCCTATCCGCTAGCCAGGCGCCCGACGCCGGCCCGAACCTGATCGACGTCCAGATTTTGGAGATCTTGCAGACGTTGTGCAAAAAGGCCAGTCCCACACTGGCCGACTGGCGCGGCGAGTGCGTGAGACTGCGGCTGATCGTCGGGCCTTCTGATGACGCACGGAAAAAGCAGATGGACCGGACTGTTTCCAGACTCCTGGCAGCTGGCATGGTCGAGCGTGGAACCGGGCGCGGCATCTACATCCCGGCCGAGGCATCAAGGACATGACCCAGGGACACCCAACGAAGGGACAAGGGACACCCCCTAAAGGGGTTGTCCTTGTCCTGTCCCTTCGTTGTCCCAAATGTCCCTTCGTTGTCCCTTCGTTGTCCCTTAAATGTCCCGTCAATAAAGGGGTGGGGGGGGAGGTTTGTAGAAATGGAACCAATAGGCCCAGGACCGCGCGTTTGGTCATTTTTCGCGCAGAGTTGGTATTTGTCTTGGGGGGGGGTCAAGGATGGAGTGCATAGGTTGCCATCGTGTTTACCAACTGTTCGGACCCCCACCTACCAGGCGATCTGATGCCAACTCGTATCGGTCGGAGTGGCGTAGTACCGACGCCGGCCCGGTCTGTCCCGCCTGTTGGCCAGAATGGGCACAGCGCCAGCGGGAATTGGAGCAGACGGCGATTGCGAACTATTTCAGGTTGACTCATGGACGATCTTGAAAAGCGTGTTGAGGCCCGCCTTGCGGCCATGCTGGAGGAGTGCCGTGCCGAAAACATATTCATGACGGGGGACGGTCGCGTGTGGCCCGAGGACGCCGCCAAATTACTTGGCATGAAACCGAAGACCTTGGAGAACAGGCGATCCTTGGGCACCTCTCCCCCGTTTTACAAGATTGGGGCCGGCCGACACCGAATCAGCTACGCCTTGAGCGATTTAGCCAGGTGGTTTGAAGACCAATGCCTTGATCGTCCCAAGGTATGGCTGAAGGATGACGCCAATTACAAGAAGTCTCCCGCAACCTCCCGAAATCCCCCGTAACTCCTCTGTTACACCCCCACGACGTGGGCGAAGCTGGGCCATCTTCAACAGACCAAGGAATTTAAATGGACCCGAAGGGTATGACGTTCGTGCGGATGATGATCGCCAAGGCGCTGGCCGAACCTGGTGTACCCCCCCAAGTTGTTGCCGCCAACCGCTGGGGGCCGCGAAGTGCGCCAGCGAACATGCTGGCAAAGGCCGTAGTAGCCGGTGGATCTTCATCCACCCTGCCAGAGTTGGTGGGGCTGGACCAGGTACAGGCTGAATTTCTCGAAGCGGTCGCACAAAGGGCGATCATCGGCCGCATGCCCTACCTGCGCCGGGTGCCGGAGAATAGACCATATGTGAACGTAGCGGATTCCGCCACGAGCTACTGGGTGGGGGAAGGTCGGGGCGCCCCGCTCTCTAGCCTGGCATTGGGCCGAGACTCGCTCAGTGCATTCGACCTAATCACCCTTTTGGTCTTCTCAAACGAGATCCTGAAGGACGCGACGCCCGAGGGTGAAAACCAGATTCGCATCGACATGATCAAGGCCTGCGCCAAACAGGCGGATCTAAGCTTCATAGGCCGCCCAAATTCGGGCGTGGCTGGGGTGGCGCCGGCATCGATCACCGCCGACGCGCCAACGGTCACGGCAACAAGCCATTTGAAATTTGATTTGGCGACCCTGGTGGAAGCTTTCCAGGGCGATTTGGAGACGGCAAGTTTCGTCATGCACCCGCGCCAGGCCGTAGAGATAGCACTCAGTGGCGTGACGGGGCTGAGTAGCGATATCGGCGCCCGGGGGGGCACCCTGCTGGGCCTGCCCGCTTTGACCTCCAGCGCCTGCGAGTATGACTCGAACGGTGGAACCATCACCCTGGTTGACGGGGCCGGCATTGCTTTGGTCGATGTGGGGATTGATGTTTCGAGGTCAAATCAGACATCCATCGAAATGGTGGACAACCCCACGGCCGACATCCTCTCCCCCACTGGCGCGAGTATGCAGGTCTCCACGTTCCAGAACGAGTTAACCGCAATCAAGGTGGTGCGTCATGCCAACTGGACCGTGGCCCGCCCTGGTGCCGTCTGCTGCCTCGTCGACTGCGATTACAGCGCATAAAGGGGCCGGCCATGACCATGGATTACGACCGCGTCATCAGGGAGTTGATCGAACGGGTCAACGCTGATCGGGAAAACTTTACCAAGGCCCATAACGAAAACGTCCTGGCAATCCAAAGCCTCAAAAAGCGGCTGGCTGAAATAGAAAAGAGAAAGGTTTTTCCCTATCTCGGAACCTGGAAGGGTGATGTTGAATATCCCGAAGGCTACTTTGTCACCCACGCCGGCGGTATTTGGCACAGTAATGCACCAACAACCGGCGAACGGCCCGGCAGCGGGCCGGGATGGGTGTTGGCCGTCAAATCGGGGGCGAGAACATGAGCGACTTTGAACTTGAACCCATCCCCCCCGAGCTGGTGGAGGATCTAGCCCGGGCCATCGACGACCGCCCCGAGCACCCCATCCCCTTCGAATGGGCCGGCGCCGACATCGAGGACCGCACCCTGCTCATCTGGTTCGACGCGCCGGGGGATCGGAGATACCTGTGCACCGTGAATCTTCTAAATCCACTTGGGCCGGCGACCTTCTACCACCCGGGCGGCGATTGAGCGCAGCCTAAAACTTACCTTCCTGCCAAGCGCTAAGCTTAGAACTCGACCCGCCCTCGTGGCGGGTTTAGTCCCTCAACCTGTTTCTACCATTGAGGCTGGCGCCTTATTTGTCCGCTCTCGCCTCATTGCAGCCGTTGGCGCTAATGCCAACAACCGATGTTATTGAACAGTCTTGCCTAGAAACGGCAGTTTGAGAAGCAATAAAACAACGGCATAGGAACAGATCAGTACCAGTATCGGGAAGGAAAATTCCCAGATTGGATGAACAAACAAACTCCTGATTTGGGTAAAGCCACCGAGAACAGGAGTGTGTACGAGATAGACCCCCAAGGATCGGTTACCAATTCTAGAAATTATGCTTTTGGCACCAAGGGAGGGGGTGCTTGCGGCAAACAGTAGAAGGCTAATCGCAAGGGGTAATGTGCTAATCAAATATGGTCTTTCTATGAACTGGACATGGAAGTAGGCCGACAAAGCCATGCTTTCGGCAAAAACCATGGCAGCAGAAGCCGCAACGAACAAGGTGGCATTTCGAGTGGGCATCCAGCTTGTAGCAAGGAAATATCCTGCGGACAAAAAACCGAAGGCAATAAGTGGCCCACGTTGTTCTAACGGTAGGTATATGCCCGTGCCGATCCCTGTGCCTGAATAGGTCGACATCAGCAAGCTCAGTGCGTAAGCAGATAGGCCCATAGCAAGAACAGCAATCGGGCGGATAGTCAGGCGGACGCATAAGGTTAGGGCGCTGATGGCAACTATCAGTGATATCAGGAACCATAAGGGAACCGCAGTACCACGGAAGAAAAACAGATCAGGTCTGTTTTCAACAAATGATGGGATGGCGAGAAGATTCCAGATCAATGGCTTCAGGCTACCTGCTTCCTGAATTTGAGCTAGCCAATGGTTCCCGAAAAAGGCGTCAATCAATATCCATACAGCTAAGGCTAAGGCGAGCTTGGTTACATACTTATGCCATCTGGAAACAAGCCCATCCTTGGTTAGCCCCCTTGAATAGAAATATCCGGCAGCGATAAAGAAAAATGGCACCGCAAAGGAAGATGCCTGTTGCATGAGCTGACCCAAGTAATACCAGTTGGTTTTAAGCTCAGGGGTGGCAAGAAAAGGCTCTGTGTGGATGATGACCACGGCCAGGATCGCCAACCCCTTGAAGGTATCTATTGATTGAATACGCAAAAACCACTCCCTGATATAGCTGGTCATTACTTTTCTAGGCTGAGTACAAGGATAACCTTCTCTGACAGACCGCAATAGGTTCTTTCCAGCCATCGCATGCCCGTATCCTGACCTGCTAAACGACTTCAAGCGGATAGGAACCTAACCATCCCTGGATGGGCGCAAAGCCTGGCATTCGACCCGGCCTGGAGGCGGGTTTTTTCTTCTAGCAGCAGGGCATGGTTCAAGATTTTCTTTCGCCTGCCGATATGTCTTGTGCCTCCTCAACGGCGAGCGAAGTCAAACGTTCATAGCCCGGCCCTGCTGGGCTTTTCTTTGCCCGAAAAGGAACACCGGCTTTGCTAAACGAGCAGATGGACCGCACTGGAAGCCCGTGGCGATGATTTCTAGGGGTGCCCCTTGCCACGGTATTCAGCTAGCCTGAAATTTACCTCCCGCCGGGCGCAATGCCCGGCTTTAAACCGGCACGATAAGGCCGGTTTTTTTTCGGGATTGCATAGCGGTCGCCCTGGTATGGCGAATGTGTGACGTGTCGCACAATATCAGCACCACCAGGAGTTAAAGAATTGCTCTTTACCTGCCGATAGAGTCAGTACCTCCTCGAGAGGTGAGCGAAGCAGATATTAATAGCCCGGCCCTGCCGGGCTTTTCTTTGCCTGAAAAGGAAAAGCCGGGTTGCCCCGGCTTTGTTCCCCCAGTGTTCCCCTGGCTATCTTCCAAGGTTCTCTGTAACTTCGTAAGTGCTTGATTTATTTGGTGGGCAGTACGGGGTTCGAACCTGTGACCCCCGCCGTGTGAAGGCGGTGCTCTACCGCTGAGCTAACTGCCCGTCGAAGCCGCCTGGAAGTCCGACGGATTCAGGAAGGCGCGAATTTTAATTAGGGGCCACTTTACGGTCAAAGGCTTTTTGCTGTTGCCAGGGCGGCTTCCAGTAGAATTACGGGTTTCTCCCCAGCTTCGCGCACCATGATCCGCACCCGCTTCGCCCCCTCCCCCACCGGCTATCTCCACATCGGCGGCGCCCGCACGGCCTTGTTCTCCTGGGCCTTTGCCCGCAAGCATGGCGGCAGCTTCGTCCTGCGGGTGGAGGATACCGATCGGGAGCGTTCCACCCAGGCTTCGGTCCAGGCCATTCTGGACGGCATGGCCTGGCTCGGCATCGACTGGGACGAGGGCCCTTACTATCAGATGGAGCGCCTGGAGCGCTACCAAGCCGTCGTAGATCAACTCCTGGAAGAAGGCCACGCCTACTACTGCTACGCCAGCAAGGATGAACTGGAAACCATGCGCGAGGCCCAGAAGTCGCGAGGAGAAAAACCCCGCTATGACGGCCGTTGGCGGCCCGAGACTGGCAAGGTTTTACCCTCACCTCCGGCCGGGGTGACGCCCGTGATCCGCTTCAAGACCCCGCTGGATGGCGAGGTCACCTTCAACGACATGATCAAGGGCCCCATCACGGTGTCCAATGCCGAGCTGGACGACCTGGTGATCTTGCGCGGCGACGGCATCCCCACCTACAACTTCGGTGTCATCGTCGACGACTGGGACATGGGCATCACCCATGTCATCCGGGGCGACGACCACGTTAACAACACGCCGCGCCAGATCAACATCCTCAAGGCCCTGGGCGCGCCCATCCCCACCTATGCCCATGTCCCCATGATTCTGGGCCAGGACGGAGAACGGCTGTCCAAGCGGCACGGCGCCGTTTCGGTGCTGCAGTACCGGGAGGAAGGTTTTCTGCCCGAGGCCCTGCTCAACTATCTGGCCCGACTGGGCTGGAGCCATGGCGACGAGGAGAAATTCAGCGCCCAGCAATTCGTGGAATGGTTCGACGTGGGCCATGTCAGCCACTCCGCCGCCCGCTTCGACGGCGCCAAGCTGGCCTGGCTCAACCAGCAGTACCTGAAGGAGGCCGAAAATGAGCGCCTGGCGGAACTGGCCAGGCATTTCCTCATTCCCCAGGGCATCGACCCCACACGGGGCCCAGACTTGGCGGCCCTGGTAAGCCTAGTCAAGGAACGGGTCAACACGGTGCAGGAGCTGGCCGATGGCGTGCACATCTACTATCGCCAGACCCTGCCCACCGTGGAAGAACTGCGTGAGAAACTGGCTAAGGAGGCGCTGCCCGCCTTCGAACTGCTCAGGACCGCCTTGGCGTCCGTAGTTTGGGACGCCCCGGACCTGAACCGGCTGCTAAAGGACACCGCCAAACAATTCGGCCTGAAGATGGGCCAGATCGGCATGCCCTTGCGCCTGGTGCTGTTCGGCACGGCCCAGACACCCTCCATCGATCAGGTCCTGGCACTGCTGGGCCGGGATGAAACCCTGCGCCGCTTCGAGGCCGCCTGGCCCCATGCCCTGGCGGCGGTGGAATGAGCCTTGAGAAGACGGCTAGAATCACGCCCCGCAGATAACCAGACCCCCCGTTCCATGTCCCTCAAAATGAAGTTGATCGGCTCCCTGACCAGCCCGTTCGTGCGCAAGGTGCGCATTGTCGCGGCGGAAAAGTTCATCGAATACGAAATGGTGGTGGACGTCCCCTGGAACGAGGATAGCCAGGTGCCGAACTTCAATCCCTTGGGCAAGGTTCCTGTCTGGGTTCTGGAGGAAGGCAAGACCCTGTTCGATTCCCGGGTCATCGTCGAATACCTGGACAGCATCAGCCCGGCGGGCCATGTACTGCCCAAGGAACCGCGCCCGCGCATCCTGGTGAAACGCTGGGAGGCCCTGGCGGACGGCGTATGCGACGCCGCAGCCGCGATCTTCCTGGAGAAGAAGCGCCCGGTCCCCCAGCAAAATCCCGACTGGATCCGGCGCCAGATGGGCAAGGTGACCGCGGGGCTCAAGGCCATGAGCGACGACATGAGCAACCAGACCTGGTGCACCGGGGAAACCTTCTGCCTGGCGGATATCGCCGTGGGCTGCGCCCTGGGATACCTGGAATTCCGCTTCCCGGAAATCGACTGGCGCCGCAGCCATCCCAATCTGTCGGAACTCTACGACCGACTGATGCTGCGCGCCCCCTTCAAGGAAACAATGCCCGTGGCCTGACCAGGCCCGAGTTCCGATTACCACCTCAGCGCCAGCTCAGCATCAGATAACGGGACTGGCCGTTTTCGGCGATCCGCAGTAGCAGCTGTCCGTCACTTGCCCGCTTTTCCAATGCCCTGACGAAGTCGTCGGCGTTGCCGACCGGCTCGCGATCGACCTCCAGGATAACCATGCCGGGACGAAGGCCCGCCAAGGCCGCCACCGAGTCTGGGGCCACCTCCGTGACCACGACCCCCTGGCCGGATTTGAGGCGCAGTCGCGCATTCAGATCCGGCGTCAGGTCGCGCACCATCAGACCGAGTTGCTCGCTGGCTGCAGCCGCAAGTGCCTCATCCAGCCGTCCAACCCTGGCTTGCAGGTCTTGTCTGCGGCCAGCCCGCATGATGCCCAGGGTCACCGTGCTGCCGGGGCGGGCCAAGGCGGCCAGGTTGCGGTACTGGCCTCCGTCGCTGATGGGGACGCCGTCGAGGCTGAGCAGCAGATCGCCCGGTTTCAACCCGGCGCGGGCAGCGGGCGAGGCCTCGCCCACTTGGGCCACCTGCACGCCCTGATATTCCTTGAGGCCGAAGGCGTCGGCGATTTCCTGGGTCAGGGGTTGAACACCCACCCCCAGATAGCCACGCACGACCCTGCCATGAGCAACCAGCTGCTCGGCGATATTGCGCGCCAGGTTGCTGGGTATGGCGAAGCCCACGCCCATGTAACCGCCGCTGCGACTGAAGATTGCCGTGTTCATGCCCACCACCTCGCCGTCCAGGTTGAGCAGGGGCCCGCCGGAATTGCCGGGGTTGATGGCGGCATCGGTCTGGATGAAATCCTCGTAATCATTGATGCCCAGGCTGGTGCGTCCTTTGGCGCTCACCACGCCGACGGTCAACGTATTGGACAGGCCGAACGGATTGCCCATGGCCACCACCCATTCCCCCACCTCAAGTTGCCCGGAATCTCCCCAGGCCAGGACTGGCAGGCCGTGTCCGGGAATCTCGAGGACCGCCACGTCGGACTTGGGATCGGTGCCCTTGATCCTGGCGTCCAGCACACGGCCGTCGGGGAGCTTCACGCTGATCTTCTCGGCGTTTTCCAGCACATGGCTGTTGGTGAGGATGTAGGTGCCCCCCTGGCCGGTGGCAAACGCGAAGCCGGACCCCTGGCTGATGACCTTGTGCCGCCTGCTCGAACCGGGACGAGCCGATAGGCCGGGGAAATCGTCACCGAAAAAGCGCCGGAACAGATCGTCGCCGAACAACAATCCCTGATTGAAATCCTCGGCGGCGGGCCGGCTCCGCTCCTCCACCTGGATGAACACCACCGAGGGGGCCACCTGGCGCGCCACGGCGGCGAAGGCCTTGCCGGTCTGGCGCAGGCTTTCGATCCCGTAGTCGCGGGCGGCCAGCGGCGGCGCAAAGGTCAGAGCCAGCAGCAGCAGCAGCGGAAAAATCAGGCGTTTTCTCATCGTTGCCTCGTCTCGAAGACCGTCTCAGGCCAACCCGGCACCGCGTAGGCGCGCCCGCAGGTCGTCCATTTCCTCCAGCATGTCGGCCACCAGGGCGGCAAGCTCCGGCACCGAGTCGAAGTCCCTTTCCATCTGCCGCATGCGCCGGGCCCGCAACAGGCTCGCGCCGGAGAAACGCCAGATGCCGGCGACGCTCTCGGCATGAGGAAAAAGACCCTCCTCGATATGGCGCAGCAGCCAATCCGGCTCCACGGTGCAGGCGGCAGCCACCTGTTCCAGGGTCAGCCAGGAATCCTCCATCAGGCTGCCGATCAGGATGTCGTAATGGGTGACGTTTTCGCGCATGGTTCACTCCCCCGCTTCCTGGCGCGGGTCGAAGGCCAGCTCACGCGCCATGGTCTGATAAATTTCACGGGCCTCGGGCGTGTCGGCCGGCGGCAGCACCACCCGGATGTCCAGCAGCAGATCGCCGGCGGGGCTGCCCGGGATGCCCTTGCCGCGCACCCGCAGCTGCCGCCCGCTCTGGGTGGCTTCCGGGATCCGAACCTTGACGCCGCCATCCGGCAAATCCACCGTTATGACGGCGCCCAGGGCCGCTTCCCAGGGGGTCACCGGCAGGCTCAGATGAAGATCTCGGCCATCGGCACGCAGGCGGTGATGGGGCCGAAAATGCACCTCCAGCATCAAGTCGCCGGCTGCTGCCCCGCCCATGCCCGGCGCTCCCTGCCCGGCCAGGCGTATCACCTGGCCCTCGCGCACCCCCTTGGGAATCTTGACGTTGAGGGTACGGGTGACGACCTGCACCCGGCCCTGGGCGTCCGTCTGCGGCACCCGCAGGGAAATCTGGCGGGTAGCGCCTTGGAAGGCGTCTTCCAGGTCTAGAAGCACCTTGGCGTGATGGTCCTCGCCGCGCGATCGGAAATGCACCCCGCCCGGTTGGAAACCGCCATGCCCTCCACCCATGCGGCCGAACAGCTCGGAGAAGAAATCGCTGTAGTCGGCGGCTTCGTTGGGCGAGAAGCCCCGGCCGGAAAACTCGAAACCGGCATCCCAGTCCGGCGGCGGCCGGAATTCCTGTCCGGGCCGGAAGCCTTTGCCCACCTGGTCGTAGGCGGCCCTTTTTTCCGGGTCGGAAAGCACCGTGTAGGCCTCATTGACCTCCGTCATGCGCTGCTCGGCATCCTTCTCCTTGGAGACGTCGGGGTGGTACTTGCGCGCCAGCTTGCGGAAGGATTTCTTGATCTCTTCCGCCGTGGCGTCCCGGGCCACCCCCAGGGTCTGGTAGTAGTCCTTGAATTGCATGCGCTTCCCCTATTCAACGTTTCGTTCAGCCCATGAAGATGATGCCCTAACCGCTCCGGTTCAAGCCCTTGAACTCGCGGGAAAACATCCCAAATGGGGTAGCAAGGGTGCCGTGCCGTGGCGCCCGCTCAACCGTAATGGAGGATATAGATGATGTATAGATCCCTGTTTCCCCGCGACCTGTTCGCGGAATTGGACCATCTGCAGCGCGAGATGCAGCAAGCCTACGAATTCTCACCCAGCATCCGCGGTATCGCACGCGGCGGCTTTCCGGCCATGAACGTGGGCAGCACGCCCCGTTCGGTGGAGATCTACGCGTTCGTACCCGGTGTCGACCCGGCGGGCATCGACGTGCAACTGGAAAAGGGCGTGCTGACCATCGCCGGCGAGCGCAAGGCCAGACTGCCGACCAAGGACGAGAAGGCCAACGTGCATATCGAGGAACGCTTCGCGGGCCGTTTCCGCCGCGTGATCTCCCTGCCCGACGACGTGGACCCAAATGCCGTGCAAGCGACATGCCGCGACGGCGTGCTGCACATCAGCATCCGGCGCCTGGAGGCCGCCCAGCCGCGCCGCATCAGCATCAACTGAGGAGGAACAAACCATGACCGAAAAAACCAGCGAAGAAACCACCCGTAACGAAGCAGTCCTGATGCCGCCGGTGGACGTGATCGAGGATGCCGCGGGTATCACACTATATGCCGACCTGCCCGGGGTGCCCAAGGACAAGCTCGGCCTGCACGTGGACGGCGACACGCTGTCCATCGAAGGCGAGGTGGCCCTGGACATCCCGGAAGGCATGGAGGCCACCCACGCCGAGGTCAGCCTGCCGCGCTACCGGCGCGTGTTCACCCTGTCCAAGGAGCTGGACGCGGACAAGGTCTCCGCCGAGTTCAGCCAGGGTGTGCTCAAGCTGCGCATACCCAAGGCCGAGCATGCCCAGCCGCGCCGCATCGAGGTGCGGGTGGAGTAAGCCGGGGACGCGATGGGGGCGAAGGCCCCCGTCGCCGCGTTCCCGGGCTGTAAAAATGGCTGGCGGGGGCGGGTATAATTTGCGGCTTTCCTGATTGCCTGGATCACCGCCGTGGAAGCAGAACGCCTCAACCTCATCGAAACCACCCTGAACGACCTGGCTCGCCGCGCCAATGAACTACGGGGGTATCTTTGACTATCCCGGCAAGCATGATCGGCTAGCCGAGGTCGTCGGCCTGCTGGAAGACCCCGCCGTCTGGAACGACGCCAAGCGCGCCCAGGACCTGGGACGGGAGCGCCGGGAACTGGAAGGCGTGGTGTTCAACCTGGACAAGATCGGCCAGAGCCTGAACGACAACCTGGAACTGTTCGAACTCGCCCGTCTGGAAGAGGACGACGAGACCCTGGAATCGATGGAAGCCGACGTGGCTGAGCTGGAGAAGCAGGTGGCAGATCTGGAATTCCGCCGCATGTTCTCGGGCGAGATGGACGCCGCCAACTGCTTCGTCGACATCCAGGCCGGCTCCGGCGGCACCGAGGCCCAGGACTGGGCCGGCATGCTGGAGCGCATGTACGTGCGCTACGGCGAACGGCGCGGGTTCAAGGTGGAGATCCTGGAAGAGTCGGAAGGCGAAGTCGCGGGCCTGAAGTCCGCCGCCCTGAAGATTTCCGGCGAATATGCGTACGGATATTTGCGCACCGAGACCGGCGTGCACCGCCTGGTGCGCAAGTCCCCGTTCGACTCCAACGCCCGCCGCCACACCTCCTTCGCCAGCGTGTTCGTCTACCCGGAGGTGGACGATTCCATCCAGATCGAGATCAACCCGGCGGACCTGCGCGTCGACACCTTCCGCGCCTCCGGCGCCGGCGGCCAGCACATCAACAAGACCGACTCGGCGATCCGCATCACCCACCTGCCCACCAACATCGTGGTCCAGTGCCAGAACGACCGCTCCCAGCACAAGAACCGGGCCGAGGCCATGTCCATGCTGAAGGCGCGCCTGTACGAGGCCGAACTGCGCAAGCGCCAGGCCGAGCAGCAGAAGCTGGAAGACTCCAAGAGCGACATCGGCTGGGGCCACCAGATCCGCAGCTACGTGCTGGACCAGTCGCGCATCAAGGACCTGCGCACCAACTACGAAGTGGGCAATACCCAGGCGGTGCTGGACGGTGACCTGGACGCTTTCATCGAAGCCTCCCTCAAGCAGGGCGTCTGACCAATCAATTTGAACAAACAATGAACACAGAAAACACCCAGACCCCGCAAGACGAAAACCAGATCATCGCCGAGCGGCGCGAGAAGCTCGCGGCCATTCGCGCCCAGGGCATCGCCTTCCCCAACGATTTCCAGCGCACCGACTACGCCGCCGACCTGCACACGGTCCACACCGCAGCAACCAAGGAAGAATTGGAGTCCGCCCCCGTCAACGTGCAACTGGCCGGGCGCATGATGCTGAAGCGGGTCATGGGCAAGGCCAGCTTCGCCACGCTCCAGGACATGAGCGGCCGCATGCAGATCTACGTATCCAGGGAAGCGGTGGGCGAGGAGGCCTACGACGCCTTCAAGCGCATGGACCTGGGCGACATCCTGGGCGTGGCCGGCAGCCTGTTCCGCACCAAGACCAACGAACTGACCATCCAGTGCACCTCGGTACGTTTGCTCACCAAGGCCCTGCGGCCCCTGCCGGAGAAGTTCCACGGTCTCACCGACCAGGAGCAGAAATACCGCCAGCGCTACCTGGACCTGATCACCAACGAGGATTCGCGCCGCACCTTCATGGTCCGCTCCAAGGTCATCCAGGCCATGCGCGAATTCTTTACCTCCCACGGCTACCTGGAGGTGGAGACGCCCATGATGCATCCCATCCCGGGCGGCGCCAACGCCAAGCCCTTCATGACCCACCACAACGCCCTGGACATGCAGTTGTTCCTGCGCATCGCCCCGGAGCTGTACCTCAAGCGCCTGGTTGTGGGCGGCCTGGAAAAAGTTTTTGAGATCAACCGCAACTTCCGCAACGAAGGCATCTCCACCCGCCACAACCCGGAATTCACCATGGTGGAGTTCTACGAAGCGTATCGGGACTACCGCTACCTGATGGACTTCACCGAGGCCATGTTCCGGGACATCGCGCAGAATGTGCTGGGCACCGTCCTAGTGCCCTACCAGGGCCACCAGATCGACCTGGGCGCCCCCTTCGCCCGCATGACCGCACTGGACGCGGTGCGCCACTACCACCCGGACCTGAAGGACGCCCCCCTGCACGACAAGGACTTCGTCATCGCCGAACTGCAGCGCCGCAAGATCGGCTACCGGCCCCATGACGGCCTGGGCGGCCTGCAACTGACCCTGTTCGAGGAAACCACCGAACACCTGCTGATCCAGCCCACCTTCATCATCGACTACCCGGCCGAGACCTCGCCCCTGGCACGCCGCAACGATACCAACCCAGACATCACCGACCGCTTCGAACTGTTCATGGTGGGCCGGGAAATTGCCAACGGCTTCTCCGAGCTCAACGATCCGGAGGACCAGGAAGCCCGCTTCGATGCCCAGGTCGCCGCTAAAGAAGCCGGTGACGAGGAAGCCATGTTCAAGGACAAGGACTACATCCGCGCCCTGGAGCATGGCCTGCCGCCCACCGCCGGCGAAGGCATCGGCATCGACCGGCTGATCATGCTGCTCACCGACTCCCCGAGCATCCGCGACGTGATCCTGTTTCCGCAGTTGCGGCGGGAGGAGTGAGGATCATCACCGGCGAGCTAGAAGGGTGTCCGAAGTCTGTCTTTGTATGCTCCCCCCCGGCAAATTGGGGACACTTCCGCATGTGGGAATCCAGGCATAACTTGTCTGGGAAGAAACGGTGAGCGCGATGATAAAGCCTCAGGAATTACCACCTGCTGCCCGCAATGCATGGCAACCTGCTGGCCCGCCTGGACAGGTTCGGCGTGGCCCGCGCTGAATTCGAGCGGGCCGCGAATCTGACCGGGAATGCATGGGAACGCACACATCCCTTCGCCAGTGCTAATCGGCTGCAGGAGAACGCAACTTATTGATCAGGTGATCGGACAGCCGGAGAACCGAATCCCGGGCTGGACGACACCAGCCCGGGACCTGCATGGATGAGGCGTAGGCGAGCCAAACGCCCGCCTCGCAATCACCGGTCCAGATGGAAGCGGCTTACCGAGGCCCTCAGATGGCCGGCCAATTCCGACAGCTCCCCGGCGGCGCGCGCGGAGTTCTGGGAGGCCTGGCGGTTTTTCTGGGCCATGCCCAGGATCTCGTTGACGCGTTCGCTGATGGCATTGCTTGCCGCATCCTCTTCTGACCTGAGATTGTCGATCTCGTGGCTCAGGTTGGTGACGTGGTTCACGGCCTTGTTGACGGCCTCGATGGCCTCACCCGCCTGGGTGGCCATGCTCACGCCCTCGTCCACCTGCCTGCGACCCTGTTCCATCGAGGACACGGTGCGCTCCGTCTCCTGCTGGATGGTGTTGATGGTGACGGAGATGTCGCCGGTGGCCTTGGCGGTGCGTTCCGCCAGCTTCCTCACCTCGTCGGCCACCACGGCGAATCCGCGTCCCTGCTCGCCGGCCCGGGCGGCCTCGATGGCGGCGTTGAGCGCCAGCAGGTTGGTCTGGTCGGCGATATCCTTGATCACCCCCACGATGCGCCCGATTTCCTCGGAGTGCTGGCCCAGGGTGGTGACCGCCCGGGAGGCGTCCGTCACCGAATCCGAAATGCTCTGTATCCCCCTGCTGGCCGCCAGAACCACGTCCTTGCCCTGACGGGCCAGGGTGCTGGCCTGGTCGGCCGCCGAGACAATGGTGGCGATATTCTGGCCGACGTGATCGGTCGTCTTAATGAGTTCCCCGCTGGCCTGGGCGGTATCCCGTGCCAGGGATTCCTGCTGGTCCGAGGTCTGGAGCACCTCGGCGCTGTTTTCCGCGGTGCGGGTGGAGGCCTTGCTGACCTCTTCCGCCGAAACCCTGATCTCGCCGATCAAGGTTGAGATCTCCGTGGCCATCAGATTGAAACTGGTGGCGACCTGCGCCAGTTCGTCCTTGCCCAGAATGGAGGCGTGTCCGCTCAGGTCCCCCTTGGCGAACTGCTCGGTGGCCCGCTTGAGTTCCATGGCGGGTTGCACGATCGAGCGCCTTATGAACAGGCTGAGAAGGATGGAGAGCGCCAGTCCCACGGCAATGGTGACCAGAGAGGTCGCCTGCACGATGTTGGTCAGCTTGCCCAGTTTGTCGCGGTCTGACTGGGCGGAATTGGAGTAGAAGTCGATGAGGCCGTTGGTGGTCTCGGACACCTTTTCGTACTTCGGCACCATGGCGGTCTTGTAGTGATGGTCGGCGCCCTCGAGGTTTTCCGCCGATAGGAAGTCACGCATGGGCATCAGGCCTTCGATCCCGAAGGTCTTGCGGGCGGCGACGTAGTCGTCGAACAGCCGCTTCTCCTCCACGGACATGCTGCGCTTCCCGAAGGCATTCAGGCCTTCGGTGATGTGGGCCGTAATCTTGTCGATGGCGTCGAACTTGTCCTGGGCGGCGAACGCGTCCCCAGACAGGCGCGCTTCCAGGATGAGCCGGTAGAGGAGCAGTTGCTTGTAGCGTACGTCCTGGATCTGGTTGAGGGCGATGATGTCCTGGTCGTACATGCGCGCCGCCGTCTGCGTCGCCTGGCGGATGCCCCAGATGCCGGCCACGCCCACCACCAGCAGCATGAAAGCGAGAAACAGGGTCAGGCCCAGCAGGCGTGCACCAATAGAAAAGTTGTTCAGATACTTCGTGAAATTCATGTTTCCTCCGGTGGCTTCACCAAGTCTTCGTGCCTGCTTCGGCAAGACCCGGGAAAACTTTAACTTTTTTCCAGTTTGCCGACGTTTTGCAGACCCGCGCACAGTCGCCTGTAATCGCCGGTTCGGGCGGCTGCGGAATATTACGCATGTCTTCCAGCTTTTCAATTCGGCCTGCGAAGATTGCCGTCCTACACTCCAAGCCATGGGAACATTTCCCGAGAACTGTATCGTCCAGTTGGACAGCCACATGGCTCGGTTTTCATTGCCACCTAGTAATGTGGAGGAGTGCTTTGAAAACACCTTGCCCTATCCCACTCGCGCAATCCGCTGCGGCCAAACCATGGCATCCTTCCACCCACGCCATAGACAACCAGCCAAGAATTCCATGAATCCCGTGCTCACACGCGCCCTGGACCAGATCAACCGGATTGTCCTGGGCAAGGACCTGCAGGTCCGCCTGTGCCTGGCCTGCCTCCTGGCCCGAGGCCATCTGCTCATCGAAGACGCCCCGGGGGTCGGCAAGACCACCCTGGCCCATGCCCTGGCCCGCACTTTGGGGCTGGACTTCCACCGCATCCAGTTCACCAGCGACCTGCTCCCCGCCGACATCCTGGGGGCGGCCATCTACGACCGGGAAAGCGGCACTTTCACCTTCCACCCCGGCCCCATTTTCGCCCAGGTGATCCTGGCCGACGAGATCAACCGGGCCAGCCCCAAGGCCCAAAGCGCCCTGTTGGAGGCCATGGAAGAAAGCCAGGTGACCGTGGAGGGTGAGACCCGGCCCCTGCCCTCGCCCTTCTTCGTCATCGCCACCCAGAACCCCTCGGAACAGGTCGGCACCTTCCCATTGCCGGATTCCCAACTGGACCGTTTCCTGATGCGCATCCGCCTGGGTTTCCCAGGCCGGGGCGCAGAGCGTGCCCTGCTCAAGGGCGAGGACCGGCGCGACCTGCTGGCGGCTCTGAACCCTATGCTGACCCCCGTGGAATTCATGGAACAGCAGCGCGCCGCCATGAGGACACACGTTTCCGACGCCTTGCTGGATTACCTCCAGGCCCTGATCCACGCCAGTCGAAGCGACAGCCGCTTCGCCGCCGGCCTGTCGCCCCGGGCCGGGCTGGGCCTGCTGCGGGCCGCCCAGGCATGGGCCTACCTGGTCGGACGCGATTTCGTCCAGCCCGAGGATATCCAGGCCGTGCTGCCAGCGCTGGTCCCCCATCGCCTGTTCCCGGCGGCGGGCCAGGGCGCGCCCCGGGAGGACTGGGCCGCGGGACTGCTGCTGGAAGTGCCCATCCCCTGATGGCTGTTGGCGGCGCCCGACTGCGCTATATCCCCTGGCGCCCGCCCGTCATGGAAAGCGGGCCGATCCGGCTCAACGCCCGCCGCCTCTACATCCTCCCCACCCGCGCCGGCCTGATCTACGCCCTGCTGATGCTGGGCCTGCTGGTGGGCGCCATGAATTACAGCGTCAGCCTGGCCTACCTATTCACCTTCTGGCTTGCCGGCCTGGGCATCGTGGCAATGCTCCACACCCAGCGCAACCTGGCGGGCCTGACGGTTCGGGACAAGGCCGTGGTGCCCGTGTTCGCGGGTGGAACGGCCTGCTTCACTTTGTTGCTGGAAAACCCCGGCTCCGCCCCACGTCCCCGCATCGGCATTGTCCACCCGCTGGGAGAAGGAACTGTCTGCGATATCCCCGGAAGCGGCGGGGCCGAGTTGGAACTCCTGCTGCCCCAACCCCTGCGCGGTTGGCACCGGCCCGGACGCTTCGCCCTGGAAACCCGGTTCCCGCTGGGCTTGTTCCGCTGCTGGACGGTCCTGGAACTGGATTGGGGCGTGCTGGTGTATCCCGCGCCGGCCCGGGATTACCTGCCCCTTCCCCCTGCCCGGGCCGGCGCTCAAACCGGCCTTGACAGCCAGGCCGAGGGTGATGAATTCGCCGGCCTGCGCACCTATCAGCCCGGCGACCCGCCCCGCCGCATCGCCTGGAAGGCAGCCAGCCGGGGGCGGGACCTGGTCACCAAGCAGTTCGCCGGCCAGGCGGGCGGGCACCTTCGCCTGGACTGGAGCGACACCCCTGAACGTGATCCAGAAGGCCGCCTGTCCCGGCTCACCCGCTGGGCCCTGGACGCCCATGGGGCGGGGATCGCCTTCGAACTGGCCTTGCCCGGTCGCCTGATCCCGGCCGGCAGCGGCGAGGCCCATCTGCGTTCGTGCCTTGAAGCAATGGCGCGTTACGGCCGGGAAGCCGCACCATGACCGGGTCCGCTAATCGGCGCGCCTTCCTGCTATGGCAGATCCTGCCACTGGCGGGGGTGCTGGCGCCCCATGCCCGGCAAATGCCTCTCTGGATCAGCCTGGCATGGCTCCTGTGTGCCGGCTGGAGCCTGCACGCGATCGGTCATACCAGGCATCCCTGGGAGAAATGGCTGAAAAGCGCCCTCGTCCTGGCGGGCACTGGCGGCGTGCTGCTGCAATTCGGCACCGTGCTGGGCCCGGTCGGCGGCATTGCCATGCTGGTCTTCCTGTCTGGAGCCAAGTTGCTGGAGTGCGACAGCCGCCGCGACCGAACCGCCATCCTGTTCTTGGGCTGCTTCCTCCTGGTGGCCTACTTCCTCAGCGCACAGGACCTGCCCAGCGCGGCGTATATGGCCTTGGCAGCAGTGGGACTGGTGGCGGGGCTCATCGCCAACCAGGGCCCGCCGCAACCGCAATGGGACGGCGCAGCCATTCGCCGCACCCTGGCCCTGTCTGCCCGTCTGCTGCTCCAGGCCCTGCCCCTGGCCCTGTTCCTGTTCCTCCTGTTCCCGCGCCTGCACGGTCCCCTCTGGGGACTGCCCCAACAGGGGATCGCCAGGACCGGCCTGTCCGACCGGATGAGTCCGGGGGATTTCGGCCGCCTCATCCTGTCCGACGAGATCGCCTTCCGGGTGGAGTTCACGGGGACCAACCCCGAAAGCAGCGCGCTTTATTGGCGCGGTCCCGTGCTATGGGACTACGACGGCCGCACCTGGCTTACCCGGGGTCCGATCCCGCGCGATCCGCTGGAGGGCGTGGGACGGGGCCCGACACTGCGCTATACCATCACCCTGGAGCCCCACCATCAGCGCTGGCTGTTCCTGCTGGGCCTGCCGAAGACCCTGCCCCCCCTGGCCGCCGACCTGACGCCCGACTGGCAATGGGTCGCCAGGCAACCGGTGACCCAACGCCTGCGCTATCAGGTGGAGGCCTATCCGGACTACCTGATGAATTCCGAACTCAGTCCGGCCGCCAGGGCCCGGGCGCTGGCCTTGCCTGAATGGGTCAACCCCAGGGCACGCCGGCTGGCCCGGGGCTGGGCCGACAGCGCGGCCACTCCCATGACCATCGTCAACCAGGCCCTGGCCCGTTTCCGGACCGAATCGTTCTATTACACCCTCAACCCACCCGCCCTGGGGGAGGATGCGGTGGACGACTTCCTGTTCGGTGCCAAGCGCGGCTTCTGCGAACACTATGCCAGCAGCTTCGTGTTTCTGATGCGCGCGGCCGGCATCCCGGCCCGGGTGGTGACCGGCTATCAGGGCGGCGAATACAACCGCCTGGGCAATTACTGGATCGTCAGGGACCGGGATGCCCACGCCTGGGCCGAGGTCTGGCTGCAAGGCCGGGGTTGGGTGCGGGTGGACCCGACCGCCGCCGTCGCGCCCGATCGGGTGGAACGAGGCCTGGAAGCCGCCCTGCCCGCTTCGGAGCGCCGCGTCGGCCTGGTAGACCTGGATGGCAACTGGCTGCGCCCCCTGCGCCTGGGGTGGGACCTTCTCAACAACAACTGGAACCAGTGGGTGCTGGGCTACGACCAGCAACGTCAGCGCCGGCTGCTGTCCAGCCTGATGCCCATGCTTGGCACGCTGCAGGGCATGGTCATTGCCATGGTGGCCAGCAGCGCTGTCATCCTGTTGATCCTCTCGGCGCGGCTGTTTCGCCTGCGCGCACCACCTGGCGACGCAACGGACCGCGCCTTTGACAGTTTCTGCAGGAAGCTAGTGTCCCTGGGCGTGACACGCGGGGCCGCGGAGGGCCCCGAAAACTTCGCCGGTCGCGCCGCCCTGGCCCGTCCCGACCTGACTGACGACATCCTTGAAATCACCCGGATGTATGTCGGCCTGAAATACGGAAACCTCGACGGCAGTGACCGGAAGCTCCGGCTAGGTTCGCTCGCCGCGGCGGTACGCCGCTTCCGCCCGCCCCGGCGCGCCCCTTGATACACTCATGCATCGGACCCAAATCGAGCCTGCTCATGGAACGCTTCACCATCTCCCTGGACGAATCCCTGGCCCAGGAATTCGACGCCCTGATCCGGGCCCGCAGCTACGCCAACCGTTCCGAGGCGGTGCGCGACATGCTGCGCCGGGAACTGGAAAGCCATCGCCTGGACCGGGAGGAGGCCCCGTTCTGCGTGGCCAGCCTGTCCTACGTCTACAACCACCACGAGCGACGCCTGGCGGAACGGCTCACGGACCTGCAGCACCATGCCCACGACCTGGTAGTCTCCACCATGCATGTCCACCTGGACCACGACAATTGCCTTGAAACCCTGTTCCTGCGTGGCGCCACGCCGGAAGTCCATGCCATCGCGGAGAAGATCTCCGCTGAGCGGGGCGTGCGCCACGCCTCCCTCAATCTGGTTCCCGTCGAAGCGGAAGGCATACACCATCATGTGCACAGCCGTCCGCGCACCTGAGACGGCCTTCCGCCGCCGATCAGCGGTTTTCTCCTTGCTCTGCTTATACAGTCGTTACCCACGCAGGTGCCGAATGGCGCCGATCCATTCACCGCGTCACGCCTTTGAAATTACTTGCCCGCCCTGAGGCCCGGGCATGAGCGATGAGCCCCTCCCGAAATAATTGTTATGAGGTATTAACATTAGTTCATATTTATGATTCCATTGGCTGGTCGAACTACCCGGGAGAACCTCGATGGATAGCGGCCTGCCACACGACCTGCTTGCACTTGGCATGCTGGTCTTCGTCCTGGGACTCAAACACGGCTTCGATGCCGATCATCTCGCGACCATAGACGGCCTGACCCGCTTCAATGCCCGCAACAACCCTCGGCTTTCGCGCATCTGCGGCGTCGTGTTTTCCCTTGGCCATGGGGTGGTGGTTGTGGCCATCGCCCTCGCGGTCAGCCTGGTGGCCCGCAAATGGCAGACCCCGGAATGGCTGGGAACATTCGGCGCCTGGACCTCGATCTGCTTCCTCACCGCCCTGGGCCTTCTCAACATCCATGCGGTGATACAGGCCCACCCGGCGGAACTGGTCCGGCCCATCGGCTTGAAAGGGCGCTTCCTGGGACGTCTTGCCCAAGCCGCAACCCCGGGTCTGGTGGCCCTGGTGGGCGCACTGTTCGCCCTATCCTTCGACACCATCAGCCAGACCGCCCTGTTCGCCCTGACCGCCACCCAGTTCGGCGGTTGGCAGCATGCCCTGCTGCTGGGCCTGCTGTTCATGCTGGGCATGCTGGTGACCGACGGCGTCAACGGCTTGTGGATTTCCCGATTGATCCTGCGCGCGGACCAGATCGCCCTGGTTGCCTCCCGCGTCATGAGCCTGGTGGTGGCGGGCGTCAGTCTCATGGTGGCCGGGTTCGGCCTTGCCAAGCTGAACTGGCCTACCCTGGAAATTTGGAGCGAGGGCAAGGAACTGCTATTCGGCTTTGCGGTGGTGGCGGTGATCGCATCCAGCTTCGCCTTGGCCATCAGGCTCACACGCCCGGGTGTAGCCAAAGCGACCGTCGCCGAGTGAGGAGTACTTCCACCATATCGGATCGTTGGCAACAATTGCCGCTTCAGTCCTGGCCCAGTTTCGCTCGATGCCATATGACCGCCGGGTCTCAACATTGAGGTTCGTGCAGACCATCATCTCGTAACCCATGGAACTCTGATGGCATGGGCCACTCCGACCGTTGTCGGACTGGCCGGACCTATTCCCATCCGCTGCGTCGGCATTTCGGCACCCTGCATTTGAAAGGCACCAAACAGGTGCGGTTTAATGCACCATGTGCCAGCAGCGAACACGGGACGATTGCCGTTGGCACCAAATATGCCCTTAAGGGTCCAATCCAGCGCGGCATTGCCAATGGCATACACATTGCTATAGGTCTATCAGGATTTGTTTTTCGTCATCGTCAGGGGAGTTGCGACATGAGCTTGTTCAACCAGTACATCGAGCGGTACCGCAAGGTAGAAGAGGAATACTCACTGGAGGAATTCCTGGATATCTGCAAGCAGGACCGCATCGCCTATGCCAGTTCCGCCGAGCGCATGCTCACGGCCATTGGCGAGGCGGAACTGGTGGACACGCGCCAGGATCCGCGCCTTTCCCGCATCTTCTCCAACAAGGTGATGAAGATTTATCCGGCCTTCAAGGACTTCTACGGCATGGAGGAAACCATCGAGCAGATCGTCTCCTACTTCCGCCATGCGGCCCAGGGACTGGAGGAAAAAAAGCAGATCCTCTACCTGCTGGGTCCGGTGGGCGGCGGCAAGTCCTCCCTGGCTGAGAAGCTCAAGCACCTGATGGAAAAGGCGCCCTTCTACGCCATCAAGGGCTCGCCGGTGAACGACTCGCCCCTGTCCCTGTTCTCCGTCGATGAGGACGGCGACATCCTGGAACAGGAATACGGCATCCCGCGCCGCTACCTCGGCAAGGTACTTTCGCCCTGGGCGGTGAAACGGCTCCACGAATACAACGGCGACATCACCAAGTTCCGGGTGGTCAAGCGCTGGCCGTCGGTGCTGGGACAGATGGGCATCTCCAAAACCGAGCCGGGCGACGAGAACAACCAGGACATCTCCTCCCTGGTGGGCAAGGTGGACATCCGCAAGCTGGAGAAATATTCCCAGGACGACCCGGACGCCTACAGCTACTCGGGTGGACTGTGCCTGTCCAACCAGGGCCTGCTGGAATTCGTGGAGATGTTCAAGGCGCCCATCAAGGTGCTGCATCCCCTGCTCACCGCCACCCAGGAGGGCAACTACAAGGGCACCGAAGGCTTCGGCGCCATCCCCTTCGACGGCGTGGTGCTGGCCCACAGCAACGAGTCGGAATGGACCGCCTTCCGCAACAACAAGAACAACGAGGCCTTCCTGGACCGCATCTACATCGTCAAGGTGCCCTACTGCCTGCGCGTCTCCGAGGAGGTGAAGATCTACCAGAAGCTGCTGCATCACAGCTCCCTGTCGGAATCGCCTTGCGCCCCCGGCACCCTGGAGATGCTTGCCCAGTTCTCGGTACTCACCCGCCTGAAGGAACCGGAGAACTCCAGCATCTACTCCAAGATGCGCATATATGACGGCGAGAACCTGAAGGACACCGACCCCAAGGCCAAGAGCTACCAGGAGTATCGGGATTTCGCCGGGGTCGACGAGGGCATGACGGGCATCTCCACCCGCTTCGCCTTCAAGATCCTGTCCCGGGTGTTCAACTTCGACCACAGCGAGATCGCCGCCAACCCGGTGCACCTGCTCTACATCCTGGAACAGCAGATCGAGCAGGAACAACTTCCCCCCGAGTTGGAACAGCGTTACGTAGCCTACCTGAAGGAATACCTGTCGCCCCATTACGCCGAGTTCATCGAGAAGGAATTGCAGACCGCCTATCTGGAGTCCTATTCTGAATACGGCCAGAACATCTTCGACCGCTACGTGACCTACGCCGACATGTGGATTCAAGATCAGGAATACCGGGACCCGGACACCGGAGAGATCCTCGACCGGGGCCAGCTCAACCTGGAACTGGAGAAGATCGAGAAACCGGCCGGCATCGCCAACCCGAAGGACTTCCGCCACGAGGTGGTCAACTTCGTGCTGCGCGCCCGCGCGCAGAACCATGGAAAGAACCCGGCCTGGACCAGCTACGAGAAGCTGCGGGCGGTGATCGAAAAACGCATGTTCTCCAGCACCGAGGATCTGTTGCCGGTCATCTCCTTCAACGCCAAGGCCTCCAGCGAGGAACAGAAGAAGCACCAGGACTTCGTCCAGCGCATGGTGAGCAAGGGCTATACCGACAAGCAGGTACGCCTGCTGGCCGAGTGGTACCTGCGGGCGAGGAAGGCCTCGTGATGACTGTGCGGCCATGAGCCAACTCGTAGACCGGCGCCTGTCCGGCAAAAACCGCAGCGCCGTCAACCGCCAGCGTTTTCTGCGCCGCTTCAAGGGGCAGATCCGGAAAGCCGTGGCGGAGGCCGTGTCCGGCCGCAAGGTGGCGGACCTGGAGCGGGGCGAAAAGATATCCATTCCCTCCAAGGACCTGTCCGAGCCCATCTTCCATCACGGCCCCGGCGGTCGCCGCAACATCGTCCATCCCGGCAACAAGGAGTTCGTCGCTGGCGACAAGGTGGACCGTCCAGAGGGCGGCGGCTCGGGGGGCGGAGGCGGCAACGCCTCCCAGGACGGCGAAGCGATGGACGATTTCGTCTTCGAACTTAGCAAGGAAGAATTCATGGAATTCTTCTTCCAGGATCTGGCCCTCCCGGACCTGGTGAAGAAACAGCTAGCCGCCGTACCCGAGGTGAAGAAGGCGCGGGCCGGGTTCGTCAGCCAGGGCAACCCCTCCAACCTGCACGTGGTGCGCTCCATGAAGCAGGCCATAGGCCGCCGTCTGGCCATGGCCTCCGGTCCACGCGAGGCCTTGCGGGTGGCCGAGGAGGCCTTGGAGGAACTGATCGGCGACGGCCTCGGCGCCAGCCACGAAGCCGACGAATTGCGCGAGGAAATCGAGATCCTCAAGGCGCGCATCGCCGCCGTGCCCTTCATCGACACCTGGGATCTGCGCTACGCCAACCGGGTGGACCAGCCCACGCCCAGCAGCCAGGCGGTGATGTTCTGCCTGATGGACGTGTCCGGTTCCATGGACGAGAACCGCAAGGACATCGCCAAGCGTTTCTTCATGCTGCTCTACCTGTTCCTCACCAAGAGCTACGAGCGCATCGACCTGGTTTTCATCCGTCATCACACCGTTGCCAAGGAAGTGGACGAGGAAGACTTCTTTTCCTCCCGGGAAAGCGGCGGCACCGTGGTGTCCAGCGCCCTTGAGCTGATGCGCGAAATCATCCTGGAGCGCTACCCCACGGCCAGCTGGAACATCTACGCCGCCCAGGCCTCGGACGGCGACAACTGGGAAGACGACTCGCCCCGCTGTCGTGAATTGCTGGGCCAGGGCATCCTGCCCCTGGTGCAGTACTTCGCCTACGTGGAGATCGAGGCCGAGGAACCCCAGAGCCTGTGGCACGAATACACCTTGGTGAAGGCCATGAATCCCCATTTCGCCATGCAGCGCATCCAGTCCCGGGAGGACATCTACCCAGTATTCCGTGAACTGTTCAGCAAAAAGGTGGGGGCATGAACCGGGACAAGCTCGAGGACACTGTCAAGGTCGCGGATACACGCCGGCCTTTGTCCGAAGGCTCCGAATGGTCCTTCGAACTGCTGGACCTGTACGACCGGGAGATCGGCCGGGTGGCGGCCCATTACCGCCTGGACACCTACCCCAGGCAGATTGAGGTGATCACCTCCGAGCAGATGATCGACGCCTATTCCTCGGTGGGCATGCCGGTGGGCTACCACCACTGGTCCTACGGCAAGGAATTCCTCTCCACCCAGAAGAGCTACAAGCGCGGCCAGATGGGCCTGGCCTACGAGATCGTGATCAACTCCAGCCCCTGCATCGCCTACCTCATGGAAGAAAACACCATGACCATGCAGGCCCTGGTGATCGCCCACGCCGCCTACGGCCACAACTCCTTCTTCAAGGGCAATTACCTGTTCCGCACCTGGACCGACGCGGAGGGCATCCTGGACTACCTGGTGTTCGCCCGCAATTACATCGCCGAATGCGAGCAGCGCTACGGCGACGAAGCGGTTGAAGAGCTGCTGGATTCCTGCCATGCCCTGATGAACTACGGCGTGGACCGCTACAAGCGTCCGGCCAGGCTTTCCATGGCCAAGGAACAGGCGCGCCAACTCGAGCGCGAGGATTACCTGCAATCCCAGGTCAACGACCTGTGGCGCACCCTGCCGTCCAAACAGGCTGCGGAACAGGAACAGTCGACCGTTCGCTTCCCGCCCGAGCCCCAGGAGAACCTGCTCTACTTCATCGAGAAGAACGCGCCGCGCCTGGAGCCCTGGCAGCGCGAGATCGTGCGTATCGTTCGTAAGATCGCCCAGTACTTCTATCCCCAACGCCAGACCCAGGTGATGAACGAGGGCTGGGCCACCTTCTGGCACTACACCCTGCTCAACCACCTGTACGAGGAGGGCAAGCTCACCGACGGCTTCATGATGGAGTTCCTGCAAAGCCACACCAACGTGGTCTACCAGCCCCCCTTCCACAGCCGTGCCTACAATGGCATCAATCCTTACGCCCTGGGCTTTTCCATGTTCGCGGACCTGCGCCGCATTTGCGAGCATCCCAGCGAGGAAGACCGGCGCTGGTTCCCGGAACTGGCCGGTTCGGACTGGGTGAAAAGCCTGGACTTCGCCATGCGCAACTTCAAGGACGAGAGTTTCATCGCCCAATACCTATCGCCCAAGCTGATCCGGGATTTCAAGCTGTTCGCCGTGGTGGACGACGACAGCGAGGCAAAGCTGGAAATCGCCGCCATCCACGACGACGCAGGCTACCGCAAGGTGCGCCAACTGTTGGCCGAGCAATACAACCTGGGGCAGCGGGAACCGAACATCCAGGTCTACAAGGTGGACGTGTTCGGCGACCGCTCCCTGACGCTGAGACACTACATGCATGATCGCCGCCCCCTCGGCGGCACCTCCAAGGAAATGCTGCGGCATATCGCCCGGCTGTGGGGTTATATCGTGCGTCTGGAGAGCGTGGACGGGGACAACGTCAAATTACTCGACGAATGCACGCCGGGCAGGTCGCCCTATCCCGCGTAGCTGCGCAGGGTGCCCAGGTTTTTCAGGGCGACGCGGCGGCCCTTGATCTCCAGCAGCCCGTCCTTGCTGAGCCTGCTCAGTACCCTTGAAAAGGTCTCTGGCGCCAGGTTGAGCTGGGCGGCGATGGTCTGCTTGTTGACCGTCAGATGCAGGTCGAAATGATCTACCCCCGCGGGAGCCTGCTGGCTGAAGTAATGGGCGACGCGTTGCGCGCTGCTCCGTTGCACGCAAGTCTCCATGTTGTCGATCAGGTCGCAGAGGCGATTGCACATGCGGGCCATCAGGGCCGTGGAGAGGAGGCAATTGCGTTCCAAAGCGCGCAACAGGGTCTGGCGCTCCAGGACCAGCAGGATGCTGTCCCGTGTCGCCTGAGCCGCCAATGGCGAGGGCTTGTTCAGGAAAACGCCTTCCTCGCCGAAGGTCTTTCCCGCATCGACCATATCGACGATTTTTTCCGAACCCGCGGGAGAAGGCAGATAGAGCTTCACCTGGCCGGCGATGATCACATGCATGCCCTTCTGGACATCGCCCTTCTGAAACAGCATTTCATTCTTGCCCAGATGATATTCATAAGTCCCGAGGGCCAGTCGGTCCAACTCCTGGCGTTCCAGCAATCGGAACAAGGGCTGACGAGAGAGTATTTCCGGTATGGAATGACGGGTTTCCAAAATCATGGCCGGTTCCGCTCCACAGCAGTTGACAGGATTGACATGGGTCAAGTCTAGGGAAGCTTCCCCACCGTCGAAACTCGTCAAATACCCGACCGAGCTAGTCAAATTACTACTAAGGTGGTAGTACATCGTCGTATAACCTATTGATATACAAACGGCTGCGGTAACCCATTCGATCATGGCCGGGTTGCGGGGATCGATAGTGGTATCTCTTAATAGCTTTCACTAAAGCCGCTGCAAACACGGATGGAATGGAGAAGGACGATGCACAAGATATGGCATGCACTGTTCGGGCGATCCATCATGCTGGGTCTGACGTTCATCATGGTCGCCATCACCGCCATCGGGGTGGGCGGCATGGCGGCCTCTGTGCTCGTTGCCGAACAGATCCAGGGCAGCGGCAGCGCCATCAACGTGGCCGGCAGCCTGCGCATGCAAAGCCACCGCATGGGCAGCCAGGTATTGGCCGACGCGGCCAACGGCACCGACACCCACCATGCGTTGCTGGTAGCCATCCGGCAGTTCGAGTCCAGCCTGGATGACAAGGCTTTGCATCTGGCCCTGTCACGGCATCCGGACAGCGACTATGCCCGGACCTACCATTCCGTCCGGGCGATTTGGAATAAGCGGCTGAAACCCCTGCTCATGGACGAGGCCAAACCAGGCATCGACCGGCATACCCCCGTTGTCCACAACGCGCTGCTGACCGTAATCGATGGGTTCGTGGACGACATCAATACCATGGTGGCCCAGCTGGAATCGGACACCGAATCCCGTATCCGGCACCTGCGCGCCATCCTGGCCTTCGCCTTGGTCCTGACCCTGCTGGTGGTGGTCGGGGGCATGTTCCTGGTGCAGCGCGGGGTGGTGCAACCCCTGTCCGAACTGCTCGACAATGCCGCAGGCATTGCCCAGGGTGATTTCGCCAAACGCACACGCCATGTGGGCGACAATGAACTGGGCAGACTGGGCCAAGCCTTCAACGCCATGGCGGAAGAGCTTTCCAAGCTCTATCGCGGCCTGGAACAAAGGGTGCAGGAAAAGACCTCGGCCCTGACCCGTAGCAACCAGGCGCTGGAACTGCTCTACCACTCCATCGCCCGGCTCCACAGCGCTCCGATTGCTTCGCAAACCTACCAGGCCATGCTGGAAGAGATGGAGCAGGTGCTTGGCCTACGAGGCAGCATGGCCTGCCTCAAGGCCCCCCACGGCGGCGGTTCCACCCTATTGGCCACCAATCTGGGACCGTGCCCGGACCGTGAACGCGGGGAATGCGCGCGATGCCTGGAGGGACTGGTGCTCGATGACCGTTGGCAATACCGGCAAAGCGGCGAGGAACACCTTCTCCTGGTCCCCCTGAGGGATGCCGAAGGGATCTATGGCGTTCTGCGTCTTGCCCTTGCCCCGGGCCAGCAGCTGGAAACCTGGCAGGAACAATTGCTGGGAGCACTCAGCCGCCATATCGGCATCGCCCTCGGCATCTCGCACAAGATCGAGCAGAACCGCCTGCTGGCCTTGCAGGAAGAGCGTTCCGTCATCGCCCGGGAGTTGCACGATTCCATTGCCCAGTCCCTGTCCTACATGAAGATTCAGGCCAGCCTGCTGCAACCCGTGTTATCGGACCCGGTCCACCGCCAGGAAGCGGTTGCCATGCTGGACAATCTGCGCGAGGGCATCACCTCTGCCTACCGCCAATTGCGTGAACTTCTGTCCACCTTCCGCCTGAAAATGCAAGGCGACTTTCTCGACCTGCTGGCCCGTACCGTCCAGGAATTCCGGGAACGGAGCGGCTTTCCCATCCATCTGGAAACCCGTCTGGCCGGCTGCCGCCTGACCCCCAACCAGGAAATCCACAGCCTGCAGATCATCCGCGAGGCCCTGTACAACACCCTGCGCCACGCCGATGCCAGCCAGGCCAGGGTGAGCGTTGCCAATACCGATGGGGAGGTCGTGATCATGGTGGAAGACAACGGCATTGGCCTGGCCAACCTCCCCGCTCCGGGCGAGCAGCATTACGGCCTGAACATCATGCGGGAGCGTGCCCAAGGGCTCCGTGGGCAACTCGATATGGTGGAACGGCCCGAAGGCGGCATCCGGGTGACCCTGAAATTCAGGCCGGCCGACACGCCATCAGGCATTACCATCCAGCCCCAGGCCATTCCTTCCCAGTTCCACACCATCCAGTCCGCATGACGCCCAGCCAGTGCACCGTCGCCATCATCGATGACCACCCCCTGTTCCGCCGGGGCTTGATCCAACTGCTCAACACCGTTCCCCGATTCAGCCTGGTTGGCGAAGCCTCAAATGGCCACGACGGTATTGCAATGGCCCGCCTAACCAAGCCCGACATGCTGTTGCTGGACCTGAACATGAAGGAGGTCAGCGGACTGGAGGTGCTCAAGACGGTAAAGGCCGACAACCCTGATATCCGGGTCATCATGATCACCGTCTCGGACCAGGCCGACGATCTGGTCGCGGCCTTGCGCCTGGGTGCCGACGGTTACCTTCTGAAGGACATGGAACCGGAACAGATGGTGGAAAGCCTGCTATCCGTGTCAGAAGGCAAGCTGATCATCTCCGAGGCCCTGACCCACCTGCTGGCCGCGGCACTGCGCGGCCAGAACCGTCCCGAATCCCTGAAGGAGGCGGAACTCACCGATCAGGAGTTTCGCATCCTGGAACATATCGCCAGTGGCATGAGCAACAAGGTCATCGGCAAGGAACTGGATATTGCGGAGGGCACGGTCAAGGTCCATGTCAAACACATCCTGCGCAAGCTTAACCTTCGTTCCAGGGTAGAGGCTGCGGTGTGGGCCGTGGAGCATCTGTCCAAGGGCGGTCGGCCCGAATCCAGGGTCTAAATCAAATATTTCACACAATGTTTGTGCTTATATAACAATCATTAATGATTTGTTATTTATGTAGTACATGCAGAACCAATTGCGACTATGCCTGCTTGGCCAGGGGCAGGGTCAGGGTAAAGACCGCCCCACCCTGAGGCGCGTTTCCCGCAACCAGGCTCCCGCCGTGCCGCTCGACGATGCCGTAGGTGATGGCCAGCCCCAGGCCCGTGCCCTTGCCCACCGGTTTGGTGGTAAAAAACGGCTCGAACAAATGGGGCAGGTTTTCCGCTGGGATGCCCGGACCGTTGTCCCTGAAACTGACTTCCACCTTTTCGCGTCCGGCTTGGTCGATCCGCCGAGCGCTGATCTCCAACCTGGGTTGGATCTCCTCAGCGGTGGCGTCGCAGGCGTTTTGCACCAGGTTCATCATGACCTGCTGCATCTGACCGGGCGATCCCATCACCGCAATGCCCTCGGGCAGGCTGGCCTCCACCTTGAATTTGTCAGCCGCCGCCTTGGTGACCCAATGTACCGCCTGCTCGATGACCTGGGCCAGATTGAAGGGCCGATCCTCGTCGCGGTCCACCGCCGAGAAGCGTTTCAAGCTGTCGACGATGTCCCGGGTGCGCTCTGCCCCTTCCACCGTGCCCTCGATCAGGGGTGGCATATCTTCCAGCAGGCGGTCGATGCGCAGCTCCCGTCGCATCGCCGCCAGTTCCCCGGCCGGCTTGCCTGCGTGGATCGCGGCCAGGTAGGCCTCCAGTCGCTGGGCATAGCGCTGCAGGGCATGGGTATTGCCCAGCACGAAGCTGATGGGGTTGTTGAGTTCGTGGGCCACCCCCGCCACCAGACGGCCCAGCGAGGCCATCTTTTCCGAGTGGAGCAGCTGTTGCTGGGTCCGCTTCAGGTCCTCATGGGCCTCCCGCAACGCCTGATAGGCCCGGCGCAGTTCCCCCACCGGCCGGCCGGTGATGACCATGCCCACCTGGGTGCCCTGATGGCTGAACCTGGGCGTGCAGTTGAGGGACACCGGTACGCCGGTACCGTCCGCGCCGCGCAGGGCCAGCTCGCAGTCGGACAAGCCCTTCAGTCCATGGCTGACGAACATCCTTTCGGCCGTCTCGCGGGCCCCCGCATCGGCGAACAGGTCGAACAAGGGGGTGCCGATGAGCGCCGCCTCCGGCTGTCCGGAAAATTGCACCAGGGCGTGGTTCACCACCTCGATTCGGCCATCCCGGTTGCACACCACCAGGATGTCGGACATGGAGGCCAGCACGGAAAAAACGAACTGCTGGGATTCCTCCAGCGCGGCGTTCTTTTCCTCCAGGGCCACCTCGTACTGGAGCAGGTCGTTGTAGACCTCGTCCATCTTCCGGATGACCTCGATCCAAGCCTCCTCGCCCAGGGCATCAAGCCCCTCGATATGGGGGATGGGGGAAGGCAGATGGAGCACCGGGTGGCCAGTCGCCGGTGTCGCGCCTTTCTTCCCGTTGCCCATTTCACACCTCCGCACTCAGTGCACCGTGCAGACCATGCACGGATCGAAGGAACGCACCACGTGCTGCACCGTCACCGGCATGGCCTCCCCCGTTTCCACCGATACGCCCACCAGGGCCTGCTCCAGGGCACCTGGCACCCCCTGGGCATCCCTTGGCGAAAAGTTCCAGGTAGTGGGGGCGATGATTTGATAGCCGGCGATGCGGCCGTGACTCAGCTCGACCCAATGGCCCAGTGCACCCCGTGCGGCTTCCACCAGGCCCATTGCGCTCCCCTCCTGGGGCAGACCGGCGTGATCGCACCATGCCTCGCCGGGTTTGAGCTTCCTGGCCCAGGCTTCCATCCGGGGCATTACCAGGGCCAGTTCCAGCAGTCGCGCCAGGACCCGGCCCAGTACGCTGCCGCCCCAGGTGGCCACCATTTCCCGAACCAGGGGATGGCCGGCCACCATCTGTCTGGCCAGGGCGCCGGTTTCCACCACCCGGCCGTCGTAGCGTGGCGCTTTGCACCAGGAGTAGGCGCCGGGTTTGTCCACCAGGGGTTCGGTCAGGCCCTGAGCGGGAGCCAGGGTCTCGCCGGCCATCCAGGCGTGGCTGACGTCTTCCATGATGGCGCCGGGGTCCAGGGATAGCGGTCCTTCATCCCAGATGCCGGCAGGAAACAGCTCGTAGGCGCCGTAGCTCAGGTATCGGTCGGTGGCCTTGCCGACACGCTCAAGTCCCAGATTGAAGGCTGCCTCCAGGAACAGGGGGAAGTCGCCCTCCCGGCCTTCCCGCCACCGGTCCAGGGCCGCCAGGCTGTCCAGCCCCGCCACGGCCTCCAGGGTATCACCGAAGGCATGGCGTTCCAGGAAGCGGCGGAAGGATCGCAGCACGGCGATCAGGCGCAATGCCTCCGCCTGTTCCAATGGCCGGGCCGTACCGCCGGGTTGCAGGGAAAGGGTATGAGGCCACTTGCCGGCCATGAAGCCCATCAGGTGCATGAAGGCGGACCTGGCCGGCAGCATGTCGGCCGCCGCGCTCCCCTCCACCGCCTTGAAGCGGGCCGCCACCCGTGGATACCAGGCACGTTCCCGATAGACGGGGCGGGCGAAGTCCGGCATGAAGAAAAGGTAGAAGTGGGTCAGGTGATCCGCCAGGTTCTCGCAGGCGGTGATCAGATGTTCCGCCAGCAGGCCGTTGGCCGGCGGCGTCAGGCCCATGAGCTGGCGCAGGGCCCTGGCGGCGGCGGCGCTCTGGGACACCGAGCAGATGCCGCAGATGCGCGGCACGATCACCAGGGCATCCATGGGGGCCTTGCCCGGCAGCATCTGCTCGAAGCCGCGGTACAGAGGCGAGTTCACGTAGGCGGCCACCACCCGCCCGTCGGCGATCTCGATGCGGACCTCCAGGTCGCCCTCGACGCGGTTGAAGGGTCCGAGGATGCGTTCCGCCATTATTTCAAGCCGGTCTTGCGCACGACGGGCACCACCACCGTATGGTCCGCCACCGCGTTCTCCCGCACCCGCTTGGGCGTGGCGGACTTGGACAAGGCGGCCAGGGCCACGAACCAGGCCTTGGGCATGTCCGACGGCAGGCCGATGGGGATGCCGGCGATTTTTGGGGTCTCGGCGAAGGGATGGCCAGGTTCTTCGAAACGGGGTTCCGTGCAGCTCACGCACGCATAGCCGCCGCGCAGGCAGGAGCCGCTGCCGTTCCACAGCCGGGTGTTGCAGTCGGCGTGAGCCTGGGTGCCCTTGCAACCCATGTTTTCCATCATGCAGCCCTGGTCCGAGGCCTTTTCCGCGCTGGCCTTGAACTCGTAATACTCGTTGCGAGGGCAGCCGTGATGCACCAGGTGATCAGCGTACAGGCGCGGTCGCTGCAGGCTGTCCATATCCCGCGGGTTGAACCGCTCCAGGGCCAGGGCCATGAGGGTATCCAGCACCCAGCCCGGGTGGGTGGGACAGCCCGCCACGTTGATCACGGGAAGCCCTGAGCCGGATCGGAATCCCTGGCCCAGCAGGCCGCCGGGGTGATCGCCCTCGTATTGCAGTCCCATCGCGCCGCCCGGGTTGCCGCCGCTGGCGGTGATGCCACCGAAGGCCGCGCAGGTGCCGACCGCAAGGACGTGCCGTGCCCGACCGGCCAGGTCCATCACCCAGGACATCATGGGACGACCGGTGCCGGACAGCATGTGGAACCGGCCACTGCCGTGGGGACCGGTCATCACCGAGCCTTCGACGCACAGGATGTCCAGGCGCTGGCGCCCCTCGGCGCATGCCGCCAGGATGTCCATGGCCTCGGGACCGGTCTCCTGACTCAGGCTGGGATGCCAGAGGATGCGGATGCCCGATTCTTCCAGCAAGGCAAACAGGTGGGGCTGCTCGGCATTGAGCAGCGACAGGGTACAGCCGCCGCAGCCGCCGGATTGCAGCCAAAGCAAATTGAGGGGTTCAGGCATCTTCCACCTCCTTCTCAGCGGTCTTGCCTTGACTCTTGCCTTTGCGCGCCGGCCGCTCCACTCCCAGCCGCTGCATCTTGTTGCGCAGGCCCAGGCGGGACAGGCCCAGTTCCCGTGCCGCCTGGGAGATATTGCCCTGGTGGCGCGCCAGGGTCTCCCGCAGCAGGCGTATTTCCAGTGCGTCCACCCGGCCGCGTAGGCCGGCGTTTGCGTCCATCCCCTCCTCCAGCGCCTGGGTCAGGCCGGCCTGGCGGATCTGCGGGGCGAGCAGATCCGGTCCGAGATAGTGGCCGTCGGACAGTACCAGCATGCGCTGGATCTCGTTCATCAACTCCCGAACGTTGCCGGGCCAGGCATAAGCCGCCATGCATTCCAGCACGCCCGAATCGAAGCCCCTGACCGGCCTGCCGAGACCGGCGCTGGTGCGGTCCAGGATGCTCGCGGCCAGGAGGGGGATATCCATGGGCCGCTCCCGCAGGGCTGGCACCCGCAGTGGCACCGTGGCCAACCGGTAATAGAGGTCTTCCCGGAAGCGGCCGGCCTTCACTTCCGTCTCCAGGTCACGGTTGGTGGCGGCGATCACCCGCACGTCCACGCTTTGCGGCCGATTGCCGCCCACGGGCCGGAATTCCCCCTCCTGCAGCACCCGCAGCAGCTTCACCTGAAAGGCGGGAGAAGTCTCGCCGATCTCGTCCAGGAACAGGGTGCCGCCGTGGGCCTGCTGGAACAGGCCGATGCGCTCCTCGTGGGCGCCGGTGAAGGCGCCGCGCTTGTGGCCGAACAGCTCCGATTCCAGCAGGTTGTCCGGCAGGGCGCCGCAGTTCTCCACCACGAAGGCCTGGTCGGTCCGGCCGCTGGCATAGTGGATGGCCCGGGCCAGGAGTTCCTTGCCGGTACCGGACTCGCCCTGCAGCAGGATGGACACGTCGTAGCGGGCCGCACGGCGCACCAGTTCGCACACCGCGCTCATGGGCCCGTCGGGCGAGCGCACGATGTTGCTCAAGGAGAAGGCCGCCTTCACCCGCTGCCGGCTTGTCTCCACCCGGCCCCGCAACACCGGTTCGGCGGCCCGCAGTTCAACCGCCAACTGGCAGTTTTCCCGCTGCAGGCGGTACAGCTCGGCGGCCCGCTTGAGGGTCAGCAGGAGTTGCTCGGGGTGCCAGGGCTTCAGCAGGTACTGGTAGATGCCCGCCTCGTTGATGCCGGCGATGATGTCCTGGCTGTCCGTGTAGCCGGAGATGATGATGCGTACCGTGTCCGGCCAGTCCTGGCGAACCGACTTCAGGAAGGCCACGCCGCTCACTTCCGGCATGCGCTGGTCGGTGAGCACAACGTGGATGTCCTCGGCCTCCATGATGCCGCGTGCCTCGGCGGCGCCGGAGGCGGTGAACACCTGGAAGTCCTCCTCCAGGGTGCGGCGCAGGGCCTCCTGGGAACGCACCTCGTCGTCAACGACCAGGACGGTGGGAAGGGGCGTGGCGGCCATCAGTCCTCCGGCGCCGCCCAGCCCAGATCCCGGTGCCGGGCCAGGTGCCGTGGCGTCCAGGAATGGGGGGTCTTGTCCACGAAATGGTGGCGGGCCACATGGTAGCTGGGGTCGAAGCCATAGAAGTTGCGCTTCATGTGGGCCAGTTCCTCGGCACGGTAGCTCTCGAGGGGCTTGCCCGCCTCGTCTTCGGTGCGGCTGCGGACCTTGGCCGCCAGCCGATCCGCGAAGTCCGGGGCACCGGCCAGGGCCGCGGCCCGTTGCCGGACCGCGGCCTGGAATTCGGCCAGTCCGGTGCCGAAGCACTCGTCCAGGAAGCCCAGGGCCTTGGCCTCCGCCGTTCCCAGGGGCAGGCGGTGCCGCATGATGGTGGCGGACCGTTCCGCGCCCACCCGGCGGGGCAGCAGGTAGGTCCAGTACTCCGAACCGTACAGGTTGCCCATGTTCTTGTAGTGGGGGTTGAGTATTACGCCCCGGCGCGCCCAGACGAGGTCGGCGGCCAGGGCCAGGAAGGCGCCGCCGGCACCGGCGTTGCCGCCCAGGGCTGAGATGGTGAGCTGGTTCTCGGTCCGGATGACGGCCAGGCAGAGGTCGTCCATGGCCTCGATATTGCTCATCGATTCGTCCGGCGGGCTGTCCGCCGCCTCGATGCGGTTCAGGTCCAGGCCGTTGCTGAAGAAGTCCGTGCCGCCCATCAGCACGATGACCTTGGTGGGGCGCTGTCGTGCCGCCTCGTAGGACGCGAGCAGCCGCTGGCAGGCGGCGGTGCCCATGGCGCCGTTGTAGAAGTCGAAGCGCAGGTAGCCGACCTGGTCGGATTCCTCGTAGCGGATTTCCTCGCTGTCCGTCGCGGGCCATTCCGGCAGACCGGCCAGTTCGGGAAAAGCCAGGGCCGTAGGCAGCTTGATGGCCGGCACCCGATCTTTGCGCCGGACATGACCAATCCGCACCGCGCCGTCCAACGTGGCTCGCACCACCCCATCGCCGTTCCGGCCTAGCAATTCACCGGGAACGCCGCTTCCAGCAACTGCTCTGGCATTGTAGAGATGGCTGGGCTGGCCGAAGAGGCTGTCCTCCACACCGGGAAAACCGTCGCCGCAGTTGAGCTTGGCCAGCACGGTGGCGGTGTCATCCCGGGTCCAGTCTATGGCCCGGTCGGCCTGTTTCATCAGGGGGAGCATGGGCCGCAACGGCACCCGCTCTGGCCGCCAGCTTCCGGCTTGGTAGTCCGTAAGCCGGTCCAGGGCCGTCATAACCACGCTCACCGCCGCCTCGGTGACCTCGTTGCGGTATAGGCTGGACTTCTTCGCCACACGCATGGGGAAGGTCCCGTTGGCCCACACCGGCCCGGCATCCATCTCCGCCTCGGCCTGGAGCAGGGTCACGCCCCATTCCCGTTCGCCCCTCAGGATCGCCCAATCCAGGGCAGACGGCCCCCGGTCGCCGACGATGCCGGGGTGCAGGATCAGGCACAGTTGCTCACGCCAGACGGATTCGGGAATGGCCCGGCGCAGGTAGGGCGCCAGGATCAGATGGGGGCGGAACAGGACCACCGCCTCCTCGGTAACGGCATCGTTGATGTCTAACTCCACCGACAGCTCGTGACCCAGGGCCGCCAGCTCCACGTACAGCCTTTGGGACAGGCTGTTAAAGGCGTGGGTAAGCAGGAGGATGCGCATGGGGTGGACTACCTCAAACCTTTGTTGGTATCGGATGCCCCGCTAAATCCCCCCTGCCCCCCTTGTTGCAAAGGGGAGAACGCTTCGGCCACTACCTGAGGAAAATCCACTTCCCGCGACATGGAAGATGACCCTTCGTTCGAGGACCGTGGCTGTTCTCCTCCTTTGTCGGAAGCGGGAACGGGCTCGGCTGGCGTGGATTGGAGTTTGTCTCCCCCCTTTGCAAAAGGGGGGCTGGGGGGGATTTCTCCGACCGTTGCATTCCGCACTGACAGAACAATCACCTCCAGCACGCCTTGGGTTTCCACCAACACCTGCCGGTCATCAAAGCGCAGCACCTGGAGTCCTTGGGAATTCAGCCAGGCGTCTCGCCGGCCGTCCTTCTCTTTCCGCACCGGATCATCCTTGTGTTGGCTGCCGTCCACTTCCACCACAAACTTGGCTTTCGGCGCAAAGAAATCCACCACGTAGGGCCCGAGAGGCTTCTGGCGATAGAACCTTACCCCCAGTTGATCCTGGCGCAAGTGCAGCCAAAGCCGCTTTTCAGCATCCGCCATACACCGGCGCAGCGCTCTGGCGAGGAGGGTATTGCGCTGAACGTAGCCCAACATTTCAGCAAATCCTCGGCAGCTGCTCGCCCGACAGCCAATCCACCATGCGGCGGCCGCCGAACTTGGTCTTCATCTGCACGAAGCAGTTGGCGTCCTCCCGCACCTCGCCGATGCGGGCCGCGTCCTTGCCGAGTGGATGGGCGCGCATGGCGGCCAGGCACTTGTCTGCATCGCTGACAGCGCAGATGACGATGAGCTTGCCTTCGTTGGCGATGTTCAACGGGTCCAGGCCCAGCAGTTCGCAGGCGGCGTCCACTTCCGGCTTCACCGGGATGGCGGCCTCTTCCAGATGCATGCCCACAACCGACTGGTGGGCGATCTCGTTCAGGGTGGCGGCCAGTCCGCCCCGGGTGGGATCGCGCATGACCCGAATATCGGCACCGGTGGCCAGCAACGCGGCGGTGAGGCCGTTGAGGGCCGCCGTATCGGACTGGATCGGGGTATCGAAGGCCAGGTTCTCGCGGCTGCCCATAATGGCGGTGCCGTGGTCGCCCATGCTGCCGGACACCAGGATGGCGTCGCCGGGCTGCGCCAGATTGCCCGACAGGTTGATGCCGTCAGCCAGCACGCCCACGCCGGTGGTGGTGATGAACACGCCGTCGCCCTTGCCCTGTTCCACCACCTTGGTGTCGCCGGCCACCAGCGGCACACCGGCTTCCTTGCAGGCCAGGGCCATGGATTCGACGATGCGGGCCAGGTCGGCGAGCGGGAAGCCTTCCTCGAGGATGAAGCCGGCGGTGAGGTAGAGGGGCGTGGCCCCCATTACCGCCACGTCGTTTACCGTGCCATGCACCGACAGGCAGCCGATGTCCCCGCCGGGAAAAAACAAGGGCGATACCACGTGGCTGTCGGTGGACACCACCAGGCGCCCGCCCGGGGGCGGCAACAGGGTGCCGTCGTTGCCCTGGGCCAGGAAGTCGTTGCCCAGGTGCCTGGCGAACAGCTCCTCGATAAGCTGTACCATGGCCCGCCCGCCGCCGCCGTGGCTCATGTCCACCCGGCCTCGCTTCAGGTCCAGGGGACGGACGTAGCCTTTCTTCACACCCGACATAAGCTCTTCCATTCAAGGCGGGGAGTCTCGGCTAAACGAGCCCCGTGGTTCAAAACAGGTTCCTCGGGCCGGTCCGAATGGCGGCGGAACTGCGCTGTCCTTGCCATTTCAGGAACAACCAGGCCAGGGCGGCGATCATCGTCATCCAGCCGAGAAAACCGGTGAAACCGGCCACGATGGTATCCCGCTCCAGTAAGCCCCAGCGGGCGAAGATCTCGGTCCAGTCGTGCTCGCCGCCGCCCACCAAAGGCAGCAGATGGGCCCGTGCATCGGCCATGTAGCGGGCCACGTTGAGCAGGTTTTCCCCCAGCCAGGCCAGACCGAAGGCGAAGCCCACCGACTCGCGCCGGCGCAGGAACTGGATCGCCACCAGGGCCGGGAACAGCAGCTGGAACAGGGTGCCGCCATAGACCATGAGACGCCCGCTCAGCAGGCCGAGGATGGGGTGGCCGGCCTCGTGGATGGCCAGATTGGCGCTGTCCAGGATCGGCACCCAGCCGTCGCCGGTGAGGCTACGGCCAAGCAGCACATAAGCCACGAAGCCGGCCAGCCCCAGTACGCCAGTCAGGGAGACGGCCTGCCAGTCGTCACAAACGCCAGCGTCGGTCCAGACGGAACCAGGCTCCAGGTCGGTGTTGGCGGGAGATGGATATTCCATCAGGCCGGTTCCACGTCCTTGTGGCGTCCATAGGTGTAATGGGCCGCGCAGGCCCCCTCCGAAGACACCATGCAGCTGCCCATGGGGTTCTCCGGCGTGCACACCGTACCGAAGATCTTGCAGTCCGTGGGCTTCTTCACGCCGCGCAGGATGGCGCCGCACTCGCAGGCCTTGTTGTCCGCCACAGGCCGGTATTCCAGGCCGAAGCGGCGCTCGGCGTCGAACTCGGCGAAGGCCTCCCGGATCTTCAGGGCGGAGTACGGCACCTCCCCCAGTCCGCGCCATTCGAAGCTGCGGCGCAACTCGAACACCTCGGACACCAGGTTCTGGGCCTTCTCGTTGCCTTCCGGCGTCACGGCGCGGGTGAACTCGTTCTCCACCTCCGCCCGGCCCTCGTTCACCTGGCGCACCAGCATGCGGATGGCCTGCATCACGTCCAGGGGTTCGAAGCCGGCGATCACCACCGGCTTGCGGTATTCCTCGGCGAAGAACTCGTAGGGCCGGCTGCCGATGACCGTGGAGACGTGGGCCGGACCGATGAAGCCGTCCAGTGGCACGGTGCCCAGTTCCCGCACCTCGGGCGATTCCAGGATGTTCATGATGGCCGAGGGGGTGAGCACGTGGCAGCACAGCACCGTGAAATTCTTCAGTCCTTCCGCCCGGGCCTGCTTGATAGCCACCGCCGTGGGCGGCGTGGTGGTCTCGAAACCGATGGCGAAGAACACCACCTGCTTTTCGGGATTTTCCCTGGCGATGCGCAGTACGTCGGTGACCGCATAGACCATGCGGATGTCGCCGCCCCGGGCCTTGGCCCGCATCAGTGAGAGGCTCTCGGAAGCCGGGATGCGCAGGGTATCGGCATAGGTGCACAGGATGGCACCGTTCTCCAGGGCCAGCTTGATGGCCAAATCGATGCGGCCGATGGGCAACACGCACACCGGGCAGCCGGGGCCGTGGATCATGCGCACGTTCTCAGGCAGCAGGTCCGGCACCCCGTAGCGGGAGATGGCATGGGTGTGGCCGCCGCAGAACTCCATGAAGTTGTAACGGCGGTCCGGGCGGACTTCGGCGGCGATGGCGGTCGCCAATCCTTTGGCGACCTCACCATCGCGGAATTCATCGACGTATTTCATGATTGGCTCCCCTCTCCTCCGGGGAGAGGGGCTGGGGGTGAGGGAGCCAGGTATCTATGTCCCAACCCGTGTTCAGATTTCCACCGCCTTCCCCTCACCCCGACCCTCTCCCGGCGGGAGAGGGAGAAAACCAGGGCACTCATTGCATCACTCCGGCTTCCGCCATCAGGGCCAGGGTCTTTTCCGCTTCCTCCGGATCCAGGCGGGTCAGGGCGTAACCCACGTGGACGATGACGTAATCGCCCACCGTCACCCCTTCCACCAGGGCCAGGGAGATGTCCTTTCGCACGCCTCCGAGATCGACGATGGCCACATCGTTGGCAGCGACTTCAACCACGCGGGCGGGGATGGCAAGGCACATGATCCAATCCTTTTCAGTGAATCCGTTGCCCCCGCTAGGGGGATATCGGATTTGCAAGATGCTGAAACATCAGCAACTCCGCGACATTGCAACCCAAGCCTGTCCCAGGCTCAAGCCCCCGTCGTTGGGGGGCACCTGGCGGGCCTCCAGCACGGTAAGGCCGCGCTCGGTAAGAAGTTGGCCCAGCTTACGGGACAGGATGTGATTCAGGAAGCAGCCGCCGCCCAATGCCACGGTGCTCAGACCCTGCCGGCGTGCGCTTCGTTCAGCCCAATCGGCCAGGGCGTGGGCCAGGGTGGTGTGGAATAGGGCGGCGCCATGGACCGCATCAGACTCGTCGGCCAGGCGGGTCAGCAGTGGCAGCAGGTCGAGTTGGCCGTCCGCATGCAGGATGTAACCGTCCACCAGGGGAGCCACCGCGCCGCGCCGCTCCGCCAGGCCTTCCAGCAGCATGGCGGCCTGGCCCTCGTAGGCCATCACCGGCCGGATGCCCAGCAACCCCGCCGCCGCGTCGAACCAGCGCCCCAGGCTGGTGGTGGAAGGGGTATTGATCCCCTTGTCCAGAAGCTGGCCCAGCTGGCCGGCCAGGGGCTGATCGGCGAATCGTCTGGCGATCTCGCCGCCTCGTCCCATCCGATGCAGGGCCGCCGCCGCCATGCGCCAGGGCTCCTTCGCCGCCCGGTCGCCACCGGGCAGGGGCAAGGGGGCAAGATGGCCCAGACGGGTGAAATCGCCGCCTTCCATTCTCAGCAACTCACCGCCCCAGGCCTGGCCGTCGCTGCCCAGGCCCACGCCGTCCAGGGCCAGGCCCAGGATCGGACCCTCGATGCCGTGCTCCGCCGCCACCGCCGCGATGTGGGCGTGGTGGTGCTGCACGGCAATGGCGGGCACATCCCAGGTGCTCGGCCAATTCCAGGGCGTGGCGGCTGCCGAAGAAATCCGGATGCAGGTCATGGGCCACCGCCTCGGGCCGGACTTGCAGGATGTCCAGCAGATGCGCGGACACCTCCATCAGCATGCCGCAGGTGGCCGGGTTGTCCAGGCCGCCGATGTGCTGCGAGACAAAGGCCTCGTCGCCCCGGGTGACGCAAATGGTGTTCTTGAGGTAGCCCCCCAGGGCCAGAACCGAGGGACCGGAACGGGGCAGGCGGATGGCGCGGGGGGTATAGCCCCGGGCACGGCGGATGAATTGGGGTGCCTGATGGCCGGCTGCTTTAAATCCCTCCTGTCTTCCTTTATCCCCATAAGGGGACTTGGCAAAATGGAGGGACCCTTCGGCTAACGGATCGGATTGAGCTTCCCCCCCTTTCCTAAAGGGGGGCTAGGGGGGATTTCGCCGACGCAGCGCAGCACCGAATCATCGCAGCGCACTACGATGTCCCGGTCATGCACCAGCACCGCGTCGGTGATACCGGCCAGGCGTTCCAGGGCCTCGTCGTTGCCGATCACCAGGGGTTCACCCCCGGGGTTGGCGCTGGTCATCACCAGTGCAAGGTCCTGGGCCCGGGCCATCCAGCCGGTGCCGGACGGGCGGCCGGCCGCCTCGTGGAACAGCAGCCAGTGCAAAGGGGTGTAGGGCAGCATGACGCCCAGCCAGGCCAGGCCCGGGGCGATGCCTGGAAAGGCCGTGTCGGCATCCGGCCGCTTGCGCAGCAGAACGATGGGGCGCTCGGGGGATTCCAATAAGGCTTGCTCCGCCTCGCTCATCTCCACCCAGTCGGCGACGGAGGCCGGGTTGGCGACCATCACGGCGAAGGGTTTCTCCTCCCGGTTCTTGCGTTCGCGCAGGACTCGCACTGTCTCGGCATTGCGCGCGTCGCAGGCCAGGTGGAAACCGCCCAGGCCCTTGATGGCGACGATTTGTCCGGCTTGCAGACGCTGGAGGGTGTCAGCGATGGGGTCTTGCCCCCCTCCCCCGCGAGCGGGGGAGGGGCTGGGGGAGAGGGAAGCCTCTTGCCCAGTCAGAGAAATACCTCCCTCTCCCCAACCCTCCCCCGCTCGCGGGGGAGGGAGTACTGCCAGCCACAGCCTCGGCCCGCATGCCAGGCAAGCCGTCGGCTCGGCATGGAAGCGCCGATCGGCCGGGTTGCGGTATTCCCGCTCGCAATCCGGGCACAACGGAAAGGCCGCCATGCTGGTCCGGGCCCGGTCGTAGGGCAGGCCGCGGGTCAGGGTGTAGCGGGGGCCGCAGTGGGTGCAGTTGATGAAGGCATAGCGCCAGCGCCGGTCGGCGGGGTCGAACATCTCCGCCAGGCAGTCCGGGCAGACGGCGGTGTCGGGGCCGATTAGGGTGGCGGGCTGCCCTGCCCCGCTTTCGCTGATGGCGAAATCGGCGTGCCGGCCGGTGGCCGGGGCGTCGGTCCAGGTCAGTTCCCGCACCGACGCCAGGGGTGGTATTTCCTCGGGCAGGCGACGGGTGAAGGCTTCGATGGCTGCCGCTTCGCCTTCCACTAGCACCTCCACGCCGGCGGCGTCGTTGCGTACCCAGCCGGCGAGGTTCAGCTCTTTGGCCAGGTGCCAGACGTAGGGGCGGAAGCCGACGCCCTGGACGATGCCGGTGATGCGGAGGTGGCGTTGGAAATTAATAGAGACTTGGTTGGGCGCTAAGGAATTCATGTACAAAAATGCCGCCTAGCTAGCTGTTCCGTCCCGGATGATTCCCTGGTGATGAAGCGATGTGGGATATTCGAGGCCCGAGAGGTTCTATTGGAACTGCTGCGATGCAAGTAAGACTGCACAAGAACGCCACCACGACCCCGAAGACACGGGCCATGATCCAGTCCAGCGACCAGCCCATGACGGTCCTGGCCGGGCAGTTGGGTGTCACAGTGGAGACCATCGCCCGCTGGAAGCATCGGGACTCGGTGGAAGACGGCTCCCATACGCCCCATCGCCTGCAAACCACGCTGGCTCCCGCCCAGGAAGCCGTGGTGCGGGCGATACGCGAGACCCTGTGGTTGTCTCTGGATGACCTGCTGGCCGTGGCCAAGGAGTTCATCCACCCCGACCTGACCCGCTCCGCCCTGCACCGCTGCCTGAAGCGCCATGGCGTCTCGACCCGTCCCGAGACCGAAACGGCGAAGCGGGCGACCAAGCCCTTCAAGGCCTACCAACCGGGCTACCTGCACGTGGATGTGAAGTACCTGCCCCAGATGGGGGACGAGACCGCCCGACGCTACCTGTTCGTGGCCATCGACCGGGCCAGCCGCTGGGTTTACCTGGCCATCAAGCCCCACAAGACGGCGGCGGCGGCCAAGTCCTTCCTGAACGCTTTGCACAAGGCCTGTCCGATCCGGATCAGCAAGGTCCTGACCGACAACGGCAAGGAGTTCACCGACCGCCTGTTCGGCTCCCGGGATCGCAAGGCGACGGGGGAGCACGAGTTCGACCAGCTGTGCCTGGCCCTGGGCATCGAACATCGCCTGACGAGGCCCCGGACCCCGCAGACCAACGGCATGGTGGAGCGCTTCAATGGAAGAATCGCGGATGTCCTGAGAACCCATCATTTCCGTTCCGGCGAGGAATTGGAGACCGCCCTCATGCGCTACGCCTGGCTATACAACCATCAACTGCCGCAAAAGGCCTTGGGCCATATCGCGCCCATCCAAGCCTTGAAAAACTGGCAGGATTCTCACCCCCACCTCTTCGTCAAACGCGTGGTTAATCTGCCGGGACACGACAACTAGCCCGTACGACGCGCTTTAATTCGACCTCAAGCAACATGCGCCTTTTCGGAAGAATTTCAGCTTCAATTTTGTCGTGAACAATGTGAATGCAGCGCTGAAATAAAGACATATCCAGATTTTCAATTTTGATAAATTGTTGTTCCATCCAATCGCTCTCGATTGAAACAACATCTTTATCGTTTCCAAGTTCGACGCATACCCTATCACGCCCAAGAATATCTAGCTGGTTATGAGCTATATACTTATCTCTTAACAATATAAGTTGGGCGTGTGCAGCAAGTTCAATAGATGAATCCATGAAAAAGTCTGCTGGAGATAATTGAGGCTTGGCTGCAGTATCTTTGAACCAACGGGCATACAGAATTACAGCATGCATTAATGCACCGCGAACCAGAAACAAGGTCTTAGCGATATCATTTAACCCAGTACTTCCATTGATTAAACTTTTGTGCAAGTTAATAATGTAATCGCAAATTTGGTTTGCATTACGCAAATCCCGCCGTATCGTGTTGTAATCAAGAAAACGTTTTGCAACATTAAATAAACGCTTATCACCCTTGACTTCTGGCAACTCAAAAACATCAACCCTATTTTCGCCACAAGGACGAAAACCTGGAAATGAATGTTTTGAATTCATTTATGGGAAAAGCGCGTAATGACAGGTCAATCTTGATCAGCCCTTCGCCGCCAACGCCGCCTCCAGCTCCGCAATCCGTTTCTTCAGCAGATTCACGTTCTGCTGGCGGGTGGCGATGGCCACGTCCAGGCCGGCGGTGAGCCAGGCGAGCCACTGGTCCATGCCTTCGCCGTGGGTGGCGGAGATCTGCATCACCTCCAGCCTGGGGTTAACCCGGCGGGCGTATTCGATGCAGCGGTGCACGTCGAAGCTCAGGTGGGGCAGCAGGTCCACCTTGTTCAGGATCATCAGGTCGGCGGCGTTGAACATGTCGGGATACTTGAGGGGTTTGTCCTCGCCCTCGGTCACCGACAGGATCACCACCTTGTGGGCTTCGCCCAGGTCAAAGGCGGCGGGGCAGACCAGGTTGCCTACGTTCTCGATCATCAGCAGGCTGTCGTCGGGCAGGGCCAGGCGCTCCAGGGCGTGGCCCACCATGTGGGCGTCCAGGTGGCAGCCCTTGCCGGTGTTGACCTGGATGGCGGCGGCGCCGGTGGCGCGGATGCGGTCGGCGTCGTTGCTGGTCTGCTGGTCGCCCTCCACCACCGCCACGGGGAACCTTTCCTTGAGCATCTCGATGGTCTTCACCAGCAGGGTGGTCTTGCCGGAGCCGGGACTGGATACCAGGTTGACGGCGAAGATGCCGTGCTCGGCGAAGTGCTTGCGGTTACCGTCCGCATAGCGGTTGTTCTTGCCCAGGATGTCCTGCTCGATCTGGACCATGCGCTCCTGGCTCATGCCCGGGGCGTGGGCATGGGCCGGACCCATGCCGTAGTGCAGATCATGGCCTTGGTCCTGGAGTTGGCCATGGTCGTGTTCGTGACCGGGGTGGGCACCGTGCATCTCCGCCGAAGTGTGGGCATGGTCGTGGGGCGAATGGGCGACGTGAAGGTGATCGTGGCCGTGGCCCGCCTCGGCGTGATCGTGGTCATGGGCATGTTCATGGCCGTGGCTGTGCTCGTGGGGATGGAGGTGGCTGTGCACCATGCCGCCACCATGGCTGTGTTCGTGCTCATGAAAATGCTCATGGCCATGGGCGTGCTGGTGTTCGTGTTGATGCCCAGGGGCTTGGCTGTCGCCGTGAACAGGGTCGTGGGGCACCGCGGCGGCATGGAGGGCGTCATTGCCATGGTCGTGTTCCACGTGATCGTGCTGGTGCTCGTGGGGGTGGGCATGGCTGTGCACGCTGCCGTCGGCATGGGTGTGGGGATGTTCGTGCTCGTGGCCGTGGGGGTGGTCATGAGGATGCTCGTGGTCATGGCCCTCGATCTTGGTTTCACCCTGGCCGCAGCCGCAGACGGTACACATGTTCTGACTCCTGAAAATTACTCGACCAACAAATCCTTGACCCGCATCTCGGTGCCGCCGGTGGCCTGGACCTGGTAGCTGCCGCAGAGGGGACAGGCATCGTACAGGGCATTCACGGCCACCGTTTCGCCGCAGCCCAGGCAGTAGCCCTGTCCGCGGATGTGCTGCAATTCCACTTTAGCGCCGTCGGCGACGCTGTCCTTCAAAACCACGTCCAGGCAAAAACTCAGGGCCTCGATCTCCACGCCGGACAGGGCGCCGATCTCCAGCCGCACTTCCGTCACCCGCTTGAAACCCTGCCGGGCGGCGGCGTCTTCGACGATCTGAAGAATGCCTTCCGCCAGGGACATCTCATGCATAAGCCACCTCAAAGCACCTCGACGCCATAGGCCACGCAGGGGTCCAGGGATTGGGCCACCAGGCGGGCCCGGTCCAGAAGATCGTCGCCGGGAGCCAAACCCATCAATGACTGTGCGAGGGCGCCGGCGGAATGGAAGTTCCACTCCGTGGGGGCGACGATGCGATAGTCCCCGACCCGATAGTTCTCCAGGCGCACCACGTGGATCAACAGGCCCCGGGAGGTTTCCACGGCGGCCACGCCGGTATTGTCACCCAAGGGCCGGGCCCGCACTACCGGGAAACCGCCGCCGCGCAGGCGCCTGGGCAGGCGCGCCAGCTCCAGCAGACGGGCCAGCAGGCGCGCACCGCTTCCTCGACCCCGCTCGGCGATCCATTCCGCCAGCAGGGGCTGCTCCAGATTACGGGCCAGGGCACCGGTTTCGGCGGGTCGGCCATGCCGGAGCGGGCGGGCGCAGAAATCGGCGTCATCCATGGCCGACCCGGCCAGCTCGGCAAAGGCCGCCTCTTCGAGATACTCCAGGCTGGGCAGCAGATCGAGGCTGCACGAGCCGATATCCGCGCCCCGGCCCAGGCCGGCGAACAGGCTGGCCGGCAGGGTCCCGCCCTGGAAACACCAGTCATCAAAACCGGCCAGGTCCCGTTCGAGCCAGGCCTCGGGCGGTTCGCCGAGAAAATGTTCCTCCAGCAAGGTTTCCAGAACACCGGCAAAATCCGCCGGATCGGCTGGTCCCCGGCGCAGGGCCAGCAGGCCGGGCATGTCGGGTTCAAGGCCGGCCTGTTCCGGCCAGTTCAGGAGCAGGCGCCAGGCGTGTTCCTGGGCCAGTTCGGCCAGCACCCGGGCCTCCCGCTCCTCCATTGTCGTCTCGTCGGCGGTCTCGTCCCGGGCCGCCGCGCATGCGGCCTGGGCCGCGACCCGTTGGGCCTTGCCGCATAGGCTGAAGATCAGACCCGCCAGCTCGGCGGCCTCTTCGGGGGTGCGTCCCGCCATGAGGCGCTGGGCGAGCTGGGGTCGGGAGGAACGGATCTCCACCCCGGCCGGGCCGGCGACACCCCGCCTGAGGATGATGTCGATGCGGCCTTCCAGATCGGCGCTCACGGGACCTTCCTCATGAGCGTTTTTCCTTGGGCAGAAGGGCGCTCAGAAATCCGCGCCGGCTCACGGGGGCCTCGAGTTTCTCGCTGAAGGCCGTCGGGCGGTTTGCCTGCCCGGTCCGACGGCGCAGGCCGGGCCGGGTCGAACAGTTCCTCCAGAACGGCCAGGGCCACCTCCCGGGCATTGGCCTGGTCTGGGAAATCGAACATGGGGGAGAACAGGGAGCTGGACAGGTAGGGGCCGATGGATTCCTCCGAGGCGGTGAGGAATTCATAGTTTCCGGAAGGCAATTCCAGGACTTGCCTGGTGCCGCTGGCCCCGACCGCCCAATCAACCGCGGCGCTGGGCAGGCAGATCAGGTTCATGAACCAGGGCGTGATCAGCACGCCAATGGTGTCGCCGCGCCAGGCGCGAAACCCCACCGCCTCCACCTCGAGCTTGCGGTTGAGGATGGGCACATCCGCCATGCGGGTGGCGGCAATGTCGCGAAACACCGCCTCCAGGCGAAGGGCGGCGGCATCCACTGGAGAGATATCAATCATCCAGCACCATGAATTGCTCCCGGGCGCCGTCGCAATTGGGACAATGCCAATGGCTGGGCAATTCGGAGAAGGGGGTGCCGGGCGGCACCTGCCAGACCGGGTCGCCCATGGCCGGATCGTAGACATACCAGCAGATCTTGCATTCCAGCCGTGCGCCCGGGGGAAGCCGGCTCAAATCGCCGAGGAAGGAGCCTTCGAAGGTGGCCATGGAGGAAGCGATTCCATTCATATGCACTGCAACATATTGAGCCCCGGCCGCCGGTTTGTCTTCCCCTTTACGATTGGGGGATTAAGCCAGCTTTCGCGGCCCCGGATCGGACGGCTGCCGCCATCCCTGGCAATGCGCCGATCTCAGCCGATCCACTCCAGCACCTCGGCCAGGCGCCCGGCGCTGTCTTCCAGGTCCTCGGCGGCGGCCCGAGCCACTTCCGGCACATCGGTGATCTCGATGGTGTTGAGGATGAGGACGTCCTGGGAGTTGAAATACTGTACCCACCAGACCCTGGCCACACCGGTGGCCGTGATGCGGCAATTGCCGTATCCGCGGGACAGGATGGACACCCCGCCCCGGCCCAGGGCCTGGTCGAGATAGATGCCGTCCTCCGGGCTGAACGGCAGCAGGGACAGGTTGATGACATGGGCCGGGTCTTCGGCCCGGGCCACCCGATCCGTGATCTCAGCCAGCAGGGCCGGCGCACTGGCCAGGCCGGGGAAGGACTGAACCGCGGCGCCGAGGTCCGAAGCCATAGACAAACCCCGAGCCAAACCCTGTGCCGACGGCGACCTCGCCTGACGCACGGCGCCAGGGATCTCGCCCACCTCGATCCAGCTCAGGGTTTCCTGCCCATCCAGGCTCTTTCTCGTGATGCGCCAGAGCCCCGCGAACACGCTCTCCTGAATGCGTAGGTGCCCCTCCGGCTCATCCACCTGTATGCTGACCTCGCCCTCCCCCAATACCTGGTCGAGCAGGGTCCGCTCGGTCGGCTCCAGATGGCTGATCGCCAGGGTGAAACCGGATTGTCCCGATTGCCCGCTGGTCAGCGCCTCCAGCAATTCGTCCAGTATTTCCCGTACCTGGCGCGCCCCAGCCATCTCTTCCGGCTCGGGCATGACGGGGGCCTGGTAGGTGCGCATGTCGCTGGGCATGGGCAGGTAATCCGGGGCATCCGATTCCTGCCGGGAGCCGGGACCCAGGGCGACCACGGGGATGGGGAAACTGTTCATTGCGGGCTCCTTGATGGCGGGGTTTCAGTGACAGGCGGCCGGCGCGGGGGCGGCGACGCCGATGGACGGGGGCCTGCCGGCGGGCGTGGCCAGCAATTCCAGGACGCGGGCGATGTAGACGGACCAATCCTGAATGCCCGGGATCACGCCCACGTAGGCCCCGTCCCGCAGGAACACCAGGCTGGGCCAGCGGGTCAGGCCGTAGCGGGCCTGCATGGCCGGCTCCAGGGCGCGTGCCGCCACCGCCACCCGGAACCGGCCGGGAAATGTGCGCAGCAGTTCCGGCAGCACCACGGCCACATCCAGGCACTCGGGATACTGGACGGGGTCGCCGCCGCAAAAGATCACCGCGTCGCCGGGGGCGTCGTCGAATGCCTCCACCAGACGTTCGTCGTCCAGCAGCGGGTAGCCGAATTCGTCGATCAGTCTTGCAACCAGGGGATGTGGCTGGGGAATCATGAAGCGCTTCCTCTCAAATGGGGGGGGAGTTCCGGAGTGCGGCCGATCAGGTCCGCGAAGTGGCGATCCAGGTCGCCGGCCTGCAACTCACCGGCCATGACCGCTTCCAGGCCATCCAGGGCGGCATTGATCAGGGCCGCCGACTCGGCATCGATGACTTCCCGGGCAGCGTCGATGAAACTCAGCAGCCAGGTGCCGGCCGCCTGCTCGCCGACCAGGGAAAGGTCCAGACGGCGAATGCCGCCCCGGCCCCGGCACAAGGCGGTGAAGCCCTGGCACTCGATCACCTGCATGGGGATGCCCAGGCACATCAGCGTCGCCCTCCCATCACAGAAACCGTCCGTCGCCGAAGCGGCAGGCCTGGTCCGCGCCGGGACGCTGGACCTCATAGACGGTCATGTCCAGGGAATCCAGGGTGATGCGCTCCCCGTCGTCGGGCGGGGCCTCGCGGCGTAGGGGTTGGGCATTCCAGATGCGCAGGAATACCAGGGCCATGTCCGTGGCTTCCGGCAAGCGGGCCTTGACCGTATCCGTCAAGCTGCCGCCGTAGTCTTCCAGCATTGCCGGTTGGATGCCGACCAGGACAATGTTCTCCGGCTGCCAGCCGCGCAGGTAGGCGACCGACAGCACCTCCTGGAATCCGGTCTGGTGCAGACTCATCTTCTTGGCGCCCATGAAGGCGGGCACCGCCTCGTCCTGGACGATCTTCAGGGTGCCGGGTTCCAGTCCGTAGTCCACCGCATCGAAAATCAGCAGCCGTTTGCAGTGCTCCACGAAGGGCAGCAGGTACAGACCCTGGGTGCCGCCGTCCAGCAGGCGCACCCTGGGGCCGAACCGCCAGCCCGTGTGCAGACGTTCCAGGGCGCGGATGCCGAAGCCCTCGTCGGCCCACAGCAGGTTGCCGATGCCCAGGACCAGGATGTCGCAGTCGTAGTCCGGCTCATCCACGGCGCCGGGGCTCACGGTATCGGGGTTCAAGGCGTTGGGGTTCAAGGCTTATCGTCCTTGAACATGCGCCAGCCGGAAATCATGGTGGAGACGATGCTCTGGCGCGACATGATGTCTTCACGGATGGCCACGTAGATGTGCATCAGCACAAAAAAAAGGATCCCCCACATGCCCAGGTGGTGCCAGGTATGCACGTCCTGACTTTGGCCGAACAGCGGAATCACCCACGAGCTGAACAGGACATTGGCCCAGCTGCCCGCCTGGTCGCCCTCGCCGTAGAGGGCGAAGCCGGTGACGATCATGAACACGAGGGTAGTGAAAAAGATGGAGAACATGGCGAGCTGGGCCAGGGGATTGTGACCCACATACTTCTTCGGGTTCCGCTCCAGAAACAGATACCAGCGCATTTCGAACAGTACTTCCTTCCACCAGCCGCCGTTGAAGATGGGCAGCACGAACAACTGCCGGGCATGGTGGTTGCCCACAAAGGCCCAGTAAATCCGGCCCAGCAGGGCCGCCAGCAGGACGTAGCCGGCGGCGAAATGGGCGAAGCGTATGTAGCCGAACAGGAAATTCGCGCTGGCTTCCCCGGGCCGGGTGGCGGGCGGACTGCCGATGAAATAGCCGGTCACGGCAAGCACGGTGATGCACAGGGCGGTGACCCAGTGCCATAAGCGAACCGGCGCTTCGTAGACATAAACCGCCTTGACCGCCTGCCCGTGGGCGGCTGCTTCCTGCATATCTTGGGCTGATAGCATTTCTGTCTCCTAGTTGAATGGCGGAGGTGACGCCGGCCGGGATTCGCGGCGCGTCGTCGAGTCGCCTTCGATTGCGGTCCTCATCTCACCCTCACCCGGGTCATCTCCTCCCCGTCAGGTGCCATTACATGGGTGGAGCAGGCCAGGCAGGGGTCGAAGCTATGCAGGGTGCGCAGGATCTCCAGGGGCTGGTCGGCCTTGGCCAGGGGGGTGTTCATCAGGCTGGCCTCGAAGGCGCCGATCTGGCCCTTGGTATCGCGGGGGCTGCCGTTCCAGGTGGTGGGCACCACGCACTGGTAGTTGTCGATGCGGGTGTCCTTGATGCGGATCCAATGGGCCAACGATCCGCGCGGGGCCTCGGTGAAGCCCACCCCCTTGGCCTCCTTGGGCCAGGTGGACGGTTCCCACTTTTCCACGTTGGCGGTGGCCAGATCGCCGGCCTTCAGGTTGGCCATCAGCTTGTCCTGGAAGTAGCGCATCTTGTGGGCCGCCCAGGAGGCCTCCAGGCCTCGGGCGGCGGTGCGTCCCAGAGTGGAGAACAGGGCCGTCAGGGGTAGGCCCAGGTCCTTGAGCACCTTGTCGACGGGCTCCTTGAACTCGGGCTTGTTCTGCACGTAGCCGATGATCCAGCGGGCCAGCGGGCCGACTTCCATGGCGTTGCCGCGCCAGCGTGGGGCCTTGATCCAGGAGTACTTGCCGCCCTCGTCGATCTGCTCGATGCGGGTGGAGGTGCCTTTGGCGTTCTTGCCGAGCTCGTAGTGGGGCTCGGTCACGCCGTCCCAGGGGTGCAGGCCCTTGCCGACGCTGTTGCCACCTTCGTACCTGAACCAGGAGTGGTCTACGAATTCCTGGATCTGCTCCGGGTCCCGCAGGTCCACTTCGTGTACCTTGGACAGGTCCCCGTTGATGATGGCACCTCGCGGCAGCATCAGGTTGGCTTCCGAGTAGTCGTTGGCATGGTCCGGTATGTCGCCGTAGGACATGACGCTTCTGGAGGACAGGCCGCCGCCGAAGGTCCAGTCCTTGTAGAAGCTGGCGATGGCCAGCAGATCGGGGATATATACGTTGTCGATGAAGTCGATGGTGCGGTCGATGATGCTGGACACCAGGTTCAGCCGCTCCATGTTCACCGCCCCCACGGCGCCCACCTCGTCCACGTTGATGGCGCAGGGCACGCCGCCCACCAGCCAGTTGGGATGGGGGTTCTTGCCGCCGTAGACGGTGTGGATCTTGACGATCTCCTTCTGGAAATCCAGGGCCTCAAGGTAATGGGTCACCGCCATCAGGTTGGCCTCGGGCGGCAGCTTGTAGGCCGGGTTGCCCCAGTAGCCGTTCATGAACGGGCCCAGCTGGCCGGATTCCACAAATTTCTTCAGCCGGTTCTGTACGTCGCGGAAATAGCCGGGGGAGGACAGGGGCCAGGAGGAGATGCTCTGGGCCAGCTCCGAGGTCTTCTTGGGGTCCGCCTTGAGGGCACTGACCACGTCCACCCAGTCCAGTGCGTGCAGGTGATAGAAGTGCACCAGGTGATCGTGGGATTGCAAGGTCAGCTGCATGATGTTGCGGATGCTGTTGGCGTTCTCCGGGATCTTGATCGCCAGGGCATCTTCCACGGCACGCACCGAGGTGAGGGCGTGAGTGCCGGTGCAGACGCCGCAGATGCGCTCGGTGAATGCCCAGGCGTCGCGCGGATCGCGACCCTTGAGGATGACCTCCAGGCCTCGCCACATGGTGCCGGTGGAGACCGCGTTGCGGATCACGTTGTTGCTGTCCAGGTTCACTTCCACCCGCATGTGGCCTTCGATTCGGGTAACCGGGTCGACGACCACCCGCTTGCCGGAGTCATCGAGCTTGAATCCTTGAGTTTCGTACGCGCTCATGGTCGTTCCTTACTTGTCGTTGCCGGATTTGTTCTGGGTCTGCCTGATGACGCTGACCACCGCGTGGGCCGCGACCGCCGCGCCAACCACGCCGACCACGGTGCCACCCACCTTGTCGGCGTTGGCCTCGATGCCGAACTGATGGATGTCGCTGAGCCGGTTGTAGAAGCCTCCCTTATCCCAGAAGCCGTCCTCGGAGCAGCCGATGCAGCCATGGCCCGACTGGATCGGAAACGACACACCGTTGTTCCAGCGCACCGTCGAGCAGGCGTTGTAGGTGGTTGGGCCCTTGCAGCCCATCTTGTACAGGCAGTAGCCGCGGCGGGCGCCCTCATCGTCCCAGGCCTCGGCGAACTGGCCGCCGTCGAAGTGGGGACGGCGATAGCATTTGTCGTGGATGCGCTGGCCGTAGAACATCTTGGGCCGGCCCTGGCGGTCCAGATCCGGGATGCGGTCGAAGGTGAGCATGTAGGTGATCACGCCGGTCATCACCTCGGCGATGGGCGGACAGCCCGGTACCTTGATGATGGGCTTGTCGTGTATCACCTTGTGGATCGGCACCGCCTGGGTCGGATTCGGTTTGGCCGCCTGCACGCAGCCCCACGAGGCGCAGGACCCCCAGGAGATGATGGCCTTGCAGTCCGCCGCGACCTCCTTGAGCTGCTCCAGGTAGGGCCGCCCGCCGATGATGCAGCTCATGCCTTCCTGGTTGAGCGGCGGGTTGCCCTCGCAGGCCAGGATGTAATTGCCTTTATATTTCTTGCGGATCTCGTCAAGAATGGCCTCGGCCTGGTGGCCCGCCGCGGTCATGATGGTGTCGTCGTAGTCCAAAGAGATCATGGACAACACCGCATCCTTTGCCAGAGGATGGGCGGAACGGATGAAGGACTCGGAACAGCAGGTGCATTCCAACCCGTGCAGCCAAAGCACCGGCGTGCGGGGCTTGGTTTCCATGGCGTGGGCGATGCGCGGCACGAAGGACGGACCCAGGCCCAGCGAGGCCGCGGTCAGGCTGCAGAATTTGAGGAAGCTGCGGCGGGTGATGCCCTGCCGCCGCATCACCTCGTAGAAGGTCTCCACCATGGACTGGTCTCCTGTCTGTCGGATTGAAGGCATCCACGCTCCCGATCCGGGAGGGGAAGTGCTTCACACCTGTAACAAGAACTATGCCAGGCCCTTTGTTTATTGTTTATTCTTTAATAATCATATTGATACATTAACTTTTCAGAACGGCCACTTAGCCATAGTGGTAAGTTTGTTTGTATTTATTAAGGTATATTTCGGTAACTATTTTTATAGTAATTTCCGCCCTGCCTGCAACTTCTGGTGCCCACAAGTCACAAAGGGTCATGAGATTACCGATATCTTGATCTGTCGCATTGACGTCGAATTCGTCGGGGGATAGTTTGATACACCGATATAGGGCGTGCAGGTTCCAGCTCTGGAAGGACACAAAATGAACGAATCGAAAAGATTGCTGGGCTATGTGCTTGCCGCTACTCTCGCACTGATGGCATCAGATGTGGCTTGGGGTAAAGCCAAAACCTACCAACGGCACCATAAAAGACCAGTAGCCAGCAAGATCAAGAACCTTCCGGCGAAGGCCTCCGAAACACCGAACACGAGTGCAGTGCAACCGGCACTGGCCCTGCAACCCAGTAGGGCGCTTCGTGCGTTGCCTGCAACGCAGCCGCCCCTGCTCAGCCTCGCCCCCTTGCCGGCATGGCAACTGCAGCAAATGGTCCAGCCCGCTCCAGTGCCCGAAAAACCGGTACAGGCCGCCTATCGCAATCCCTACCTGGCCAACCAGGCCCAGTACGCCTCGATCGACCCGGTGAATAACATCAATCACATTTTCAGCGATATCAAGATGTCCCTGCCCCATCTCCCCGTGGAGGGAGACGCGATATTGCCGGTGATCAAGACGGTTTACCCCACGGGCGAGAAGCCATTGGTCGTAATTACCTTCAAATGCCCGACCGAACTGATCGGCATCACGCCTCCCACGGTATCGATCTTGCATAGTGGCGTGAATCTGGTGCTGGATGGCATCAACAGAACCAACCTGCTTGCCTTCAACATGCAGCAGGTCTGCCAGTAGCAACAGTCGAAACACCACGCATCGGGCAACTGGGTGTCTTCGACGATCAGTCCAGGTGGAAGGACTTTACCGCGCCATCCAGGCTGCCTATCTGGTTCGACAATGACTTGGCCAGCATCACCCCTTGTTCAGAATCTCTTAGCGTTTGGTTGTTGAGGCCGGTGATGGCCCGCGCATTGGCTCGCACCTGATCAACCGCATTCCGTTGCTGGCCCGTGGCCAGGGAAATTTCCCGCACGCTTGCGGACAGAGCTGAGACGCCGTTGGCGATGCTTTCCAGGGATTGCCCCACATTCTGGGCATGCTGAACACCGCTCGACGCCTCGTTCATGCCATTGCCGATGGCGGTCACCGCCTGCCGGGTTTCGCTCTGGATGGTTTGTATCATGGCGCTGATCTTGGCCGTGGCCTGGGTCGTCTTCTCGGCCAATTTGCGCACCTCGTCCGCCACCACGGCGAAGCCGCGTCCCTGCTCCCCGGCCCGGGCCGCCTCGATGGCGGCATTGAGCGCCAGAAGATTGGTCTGGTCGGCGATCTCCTTGATCACGGATACGATGGCGCCCACCTCCTGGGAACTGTTGCCCAACCGCTCGACGAAATCGGTCGCCTCATTGACCGTGGTATGAATTCGCTCCATGCCCGACAGACTCTCCCGCGCCAGGGCGACGCCGTCCATCGCCACCTGCCCCGCAACCTGGGCTTGAGCCATGGCATCTTCGGCGCGTAGCGAAATTTCCGAAATAGTCCCTTCCAAGGCCGTCACAGTCGTGTCGATCCGGGCGGCCAGGCCGGCCAGCTCATCGACGCGATCGTGAATTTTTCCGGACTGGGCGTTCATTGCCATGGCATCGCTGCGTACTCCGTCTGAGAGCTGGGAGGCGTGGCGGATCAACTCCCGCAGGGTTTCGGCCATCTGGTTGAAATTGTCGATAATCACGCCCAGGGTGTCATCGCTGCGCATCGAGCAGGTGAAGGTCAGGTCGCGCTGGGCGATGGCACCGGCCACCTGGGAAATCCGCTTGAGCTTGGTGACCAGCACCCAGTTCATCACGGCATAGTTGAGCGTCCCGATGATCAGACCGGCCACCATGCATCCGGCCACGAACCAGGGGAGCATGCCGGGCTTCCATTCGACAAAGAATGACGCATAGAAAGGAAAGGCGCTCGCCATGAGCACCCCGGTGCCCAGAAAGGCGAACAGGACATTACGCAGGATGCTGGGTTGCATGGCGGTAGTCTCACCTGTTTCAAGTGAGGCGGAGAATACTCTGAAAGCGCCGATCTATTGAGGCCTCGCGAAGCACTATTGCGCGGCCTATGAAATTCATCGCCACCGCTTTCAGGATGAGGTCCTCTCCGGACATCCATAAGCGGGCAACGAGGAGCGAAACACCGTCCCCGCCGTCAGAAGTTGAGCTGGCATATCATGACTGTTCCGATCCGAATTCCGATCCTCGCCGACATGTCGTCCATCCCTATGCCCACTCGTCGGATCCTAGAGATCCCCATCGCCGGCATGACCTGCGCATCCTGTTCAGCGCGCCTGGAAAAGAACCTGAACCGGCTGGAGGGCGTGAACGCCAACGTCAACCTGGCGGTGGAGAAGGCTCGGGTGGAATACGACCCGACCTTGGTCACGCCTGAGGCCATCGTCCAGCAGGTGGCGAAGACCGGCTTCGCCGTCCCTACCCAGACCCTGGATCTAGCCATCGGCGGCATGACCTGCGCGTCCTGTTCTGCCCGGGTGGAGAAGGTGCTGAACCAGATACCGAGGGTAGAGGCCCGGGTCAACCTGGCCACGGAGAAGGCGCGGGTGCGTTATCAGCCGGGCCTGGTGGACGAAGCTGACCTGATGGCGGCCGTGTCGCGGGCCGGCTATTCCGCCAGCCCCATCACCGAGGCCAGCCGAGCCGAGGAAAAGACGCGCAAGGCGGCGGAATACCGGCACGAACTGTGGGTCTTCGTCATATCAACGCTGTTCACCCTGCCCCTGCTGGTCCAGATGGGCGCCATGCTTGGCGGCGCCTACCAGATGGCCTGGATGCCGCCCTGGCTGCAATGGCTGCTGGCCACGCCGGTGCAGTTCTGGGCAGGCTGGCGTTTCTATACCGGCGCCTGGAAAAGCCTGCGCGGCGGCGGCGCCAACATGGACGTGCTGGTGGTGCTGGGCACCAGCGCCGCCTACCTGTTCAGCGTGGTCACCGTCCTGTTCGATCCGGGCGGACATGTCTACTTCGAGGCCAGCGCCGCCGTGGTGACCCTGGTACGCCTGGGCAAGCTGCTGGAAGCCCGGGCCAAGTCCCGTACCTCCACCGCCATCGAGCAGATGATCGGTCTTCAGCCCCGCAACGCCCGTGTTGACCGGGGCGGAACCCTGGAAGAGGTGGACGTCGCCCGCCTGCGGCCCAACGACGTGGTGGTGGTGCGGCCCGGGGAACGCATTCCGGTGGACGGCGAGGTACTGGAAGGCGCCTCCGGTGTGGACGAGAGCCTGCTCACCGGCGAGAGCCTGCCGATCACAAAGCAACTGGGGGCCCAGGCCTATGCCGGCACCCAGAACCTGGACGGCATGCTCAAGATTCGCGCAGTGGGGGTGGGCGCCCATACCCAGCTCATGGAGATCGTGCGTCTGACCGAGGCAGCCCAGGGCTCCAAGGCGCCGATCCAGAAGCTGGCGGACCGGATCTCCGGCATCTTCGTGCCGGCCGTGATCATCATCGCCACACTCACCTTCGCGGGTTGGTGGCTCTACACTGGCGTCTTTACCGCCAGCCTGATCCCCGCCGTGGCGGTCCTGGTCATTGCCTGCCCCTGCGCCCTGGGCCTGGCCACCCCCACCGCGGTGATGGTGGGCCTGGGGCGGGGCGCACAACTGGGCATCCTGGTGCGCTCCGCCGAGGCCCTGGAGCGGGCCGAGAAGCTATCCGTGCTGGCCCTGGACAAGACCGGCACGCTGACCGAGGGACGCATGGCCCTGGTGGCATCGGAACCCGCGCCGGGCATGACCGACGACCAACTGCTCGAACTGGCCGCGGCCCTGGAACAAGGCAGCGGCCATCCGGTGGCTCAGGCACTGCTGGAGGCAGCCCAGGCGCGCAGTCTGGTCTTGCCTGCGGTAACCGATTTCGAGAACGTCAGCGGCTCGGGCGTGTCAGGTACCGTGGCGGGTCATTGCCTGCGCCTTGGCACGCCGGAATGGCTCGGCCTCCAGGCGGGTTCGGCCCAGTCCCACCCCGAGGCCACCTGGGTCATTCTGGCGGGCGACGCGGGCCCCCTGGGACGATTGGCCTGCGCCGACCGGTTGCGCGCCTCTTCCTCAGGTGCCGTGGACCGGCTGGCGAGGCAGGGGGTACGCACCGTCATGCTGACCGGCGACCATGAATCCAGCGCAGCCGCCATAGCCAAGGCGGCAGGCGTGACTGAATGGCGCGCCCGCGTCAAACCCCAAGACAAGGCTGCGGCCGTGGCCGCCCTCAAGACCGAAGGCGCCGTGGTTGGCATGGCCGGCGACGGAGTCAACGACGCGCCGGCCCTGGCCAGCGCCGATGTGAGCTTCGGCATGGCCTCCGGATCCGACATCGCCATGGAGACCGCGGACATAACGCTGATGCACTCGGACCTGAACGGCGTGGCCGACTCGGTGGAACTGTCCCGGGCGGTCATGAGGAAGATTCGCCAGAACCTTTTCTTCGCCTTCTTCTACAACGTTCTGGCCCTGCCTTTGGCCGCCCTGGGCATGCTTAATCCGGTGATCGCCGGCGCGGCCATGGCCATGTCTTCGGTGTCGGTGGTGACCAATTCCCTCAGCCTCAGACACTGGCGTCCGAAAACCTGATCCTCCAACGCGCGGCAACCGAATCGGACCCCTGTGCGTTCAAGACTAGGTCTAGGTATGATTCCAAGACCTACCAAAGGAGGAGCATATGAAAACGATCAGCAACCGAATCGGTATGGGGCTCGCCCTCTGCGTCGCCGGCATCGTCACGGCCTACGCCGCGCGTACGGTCGTTGGCGATCCCAGCAAAGCCGAACCCATCGTTACCGAGACCTGCCAGGGTTGCCACGGGATGGATGGCAATGGGCCCATCCCGAACTTTCCCAAGCTGGCCGGTCAACAGGCGGTATACCTGCTACATGAATTGAAGGAGTTCAAGTCGGGGCACCGCGTCATCGATTCCATGCAGCCCTTCATGGAGGCCCTGTCGGATGAAGACATGGCCAATCTGGCGCTCTACTTCGCCGCCCAGAAACCCACGCCTGGTGAAGTCACCAAACCCGAACTAGTTGCAAAGGGCAAGGATATCTACCTCAACGGCAATTCGGATACCGGCGTGCCGTCCTGCGACGGCTGCCACGAGGAAGATGGCCACGGTTCGGAAAAATTCCCGCGCATAGCCGGCCAGAATGTCGAGTACACGCTGGAAGCCTTCAAGAGCTACGCAACAAAAGAGCGGAAAAATGGCGTCAAGGCCATGCGAACCATTGCCCATCGGCTTACAGAAGAGGAAATTGAAGCCGTGGCTCAATATCTGGCCAGCATGGAATAAAGGACGATGCAGATGAAACAACTCGTAATCGCGATCGCACTGACCCTGGCAACATTGCCTGTCCGCGCGGAATCAACGGCGACTAAATCAGCCGAAACGGCCATTCAGCCCAAGACAGGAAATTGGGGCAAGTTCGATACTTGTTTGACCGATGTGCTGAAAAATCCTGGCGATCCGGCGAAAGGTCGCGATGCCTATGAACAATGCCGCGGTTGCCACAAGGCGGATGCCTCCGGACGCCCGGACGCCGGCTACCCCCAACTGGCCGGCCAGCACGAAACGGTATTGATAAAACAGATGATGGATGTCCGATGCAACAAGCGCGACAACCCGAAGATGCATCCTTTCATCGAGCAGTCCGAAGTCCCGGTCGCGGACGTCCCGGATATCGCCGCCTACCTGAGCACGCTTCCCGTGCCGAATACCAATCGCAAGGGCAGAGGCAAAGATCTCGAACATGGCAAGGCCCTTTATGAGAAGGACTGCGCCGAGTGCCACGGCAAGGCGGGAGAAGGCGACGCCGAAAAGTTCTATCCCATGGTGGCGAGCCAGCACTATCCTTATCTGGTGCGCGAGAGCACCGACATTCACGACTTGGTGCGCCGAAACGCCAATCCGGAAATGATCAAGGCTCTGATGACCTACTCAGACCGGGATATCGAGGCTGTGAGCGACTATATGTCGCGCCTGCCACCGGTCAACACGGTTCACCCAAACTAGATCGCGCCCCCTAGGCCAGCTTCATGGCCCAGCCCATGGCCAGCAGGGCGACCACGAGCAATACCAGATGCAGCAGGGCCAGGCGAGAGAAGCGCCGGTCCATGGCCTCGGGGGGCTGGTTGGTGATGAGATAAAGCCGGCCGCCGGCCGGCTTGCCCATGTAGTTGCGGGCGGACTCTGAACGAATGCGGTCGCGTTGGCGCTCAACCTCGCGACGCGCCGCCAGTTGTGCCAACGCCCATTCCCGGACATCGATCTCGCCATTTCCGTCCAAGTCAAAACGCCTGCGCAGCTCAGCCTGATCCTCCTTCCAGGCCCCGAGCAGGTCGCCGACGTCCCGTCTGTCATCGAATTCCCGGTCCGCGCCGCGGGTGCTTCTGAACTCGCCGATGGCATAGAGGGCATCGCCCTTGAGCAACAGATGCTCGGTATAGCGCATGTCCTCCTCCTGGCGCACTTCCTTGTGGCGGGTGTAGATCTGGGCACCGGAGGGGTCCAGTGTGCAGCGCCCGCTGCGGTCCTCCAGCACGAATGGCTGGTCGCTCTCCATGGCCCGGACGAAACGCCATTTGCCCTGTTCGCGTTCCTCCACCCCGTAGCGGTACCAGATGCAGGGCAACTGCGTGAGGGGGCTGGCCAGTTCCACACCATCGTTGGGTCGGGCCGTGCCGATCAGTTCTACGTAGCCCTGGGCGGCGGAAGCGACGTGGGAGGTGGGTGTATCGGTGATGGCCCGGCTGTTGCGCAAGGCCAGCAGCCAAGCCACCAGGTTGATCAGCGCCACCAGGCTCAGTGCGCCCAGCCAGGCGCCTCGGCTGCCCTCCCGCGCGGCTAAAGCCAGCAGCCCGACCTGAACGACTGCCAGAATTCCAGGCAGATAGGCACGCCAGGGAAATCCCGCCATGTCTTGGCCCAGCCGCTCCATCCCGCTCCAGTCAGATGAACAAGGCCTTCACATCCACATCCTTCTTTTCTTCCGCGGTGAAGGTCAACAGGTGCCTGGGGGGGAAACTGAACACCCCGGCCACCAGGTTGTCCGGGAACTGCTCGATGCGGGCGTTGTTGATGTTGACATGCTCGTTGTACAGCTCGCGCCGGTCGGCGATGGACTCTTCCAGACCGGTGATGCGTTGCATGAGCTGGGCGAATTGTTCGTTGGCACGCAGTTCGGGATAGGCCTCCGCCACAGCGAATATCTTGCCCAGGCCCAGGCGCAGGGCGCTTTCCGCGTGGCCCAGGGCGGGGATGTCCTGGTTCCGGCTGGCCTCCTGGATGCGGCCGCGTGCCTCGGTCACTGCTTGCAGGGTCTCCTGCTCGAACTGCTTGTATTGCCGACAGGCCTCCACCAGCTTGGGAAGTTCGTCGTGGCGCTGCTTGAGCAGCACCTCGATGTTGGACCAGGCCAAGGAGACGTTGTGCTTGATCCGGACCAGGTTATTGTAGATGAAGACGATATAGACGAAAGCGATCAGGACCAGGCCCCAGAACAAGATGGCGGTTGACATTTCGGCTCCCAGACGTAGGGCGACGCGATCGCGAGGGGCGCCGACCCGGTTTCATCCAACGGCCGGTCAGGGACGGTCTCCCAAGCCGGACCGCCGTTCCTTATTCCTCTTCCGTATCCAGTACCCGATGCAGGCCGGAGAGCTTCTCCCCCGCATCCAGGTTGATCAGCGTCACGCCCTGGGTGGAACGGCCCAGGGAGCGGATCTCCTTGACCCGGGTGCGGATCAGCACGCCACCGGTGGTGATAAGCATGATCTCGTCGTCCGGATCCACCAGGGTGGCGGCCACCACTTTGCCGTTGCGGGCCGAGGTGGAGATGGCGATGACCCCCTGGCCGCCTCGGCCGTGGCGGCTGTAATCCCCCACCGGGGTGCGCTTGCCGTAGCCGTTCTCGGTGGCGGTCATCACGCTCTGGGCCTCGTTTTCCGCCACCAGCAGGGAGATGACCCGAGCGCCTTTGCCCAACTTCATGCCGCGCACGCCCCGGGCGTTTCTGCCCATCGGTCGCACCTCGGTCTCGTCGAAGCGGTTGGCCTTGCCCTCGTCCGAGAACAACATGACGTCGCTTTGGCCGTTGGTGATGGCCACGCCGATGAGGTGGTCGCCCTCGTCCAGGTTGACGGCGATGAGGCCGGCGCTGCGGGGCCGGGAGAATCCGGAAAGCGGCGTCTTCTTCACAGTGCCCAGGGCCGTGGCCATGAACACGTAATGGCCCTCGTCGAACTCCTTGACCGGCAGGATGGCGTTGACCTGCTCGCCCTCCTCCATCTTGAGCAGGTTGACGATGGGCTTGCCCCGGGACGCGCGGCCGCCCTGGGGTACCTCATAGACCTTGAGCCAGAACATTCGGCCCCGATTGGTGAAGCACAGGATGTAGTCGTGGGTATTGGCGATGAAGAGATTGTCGATGAAGTCCTCTTCCTTGGTGCCGGCCGCCTGCTTGCCTCGCCCGCCCCGCTTCTGGGTTCGGTATTCGTCCAGGACCTGGGCCTTGATGTAGCCGGTGTGGGACAGGGTGACCACGACGTCCTGGGGCGCGATCAGGTCCTCCATGGACATTTCCTGGGCATGGGCCACGATCTCGGAACGGCGCTTGTCGCCGAAGGCGGCCTTAATCTCGCCCAGTTCCGTGACGATGATCTCGATGACCCGATCGGGCTTGTCGAGGATGTCCAGCAGGTCGGCGATGCGGACCATGACATCCCCGTATTCGCCGACGATCTTGTCCTGCTCCAGGCCGGTGAGGCGTTGCAGGCGCAGGTCCAGGATGGCCTGTGCCTGGACCTCGGTGAGGTAGTAGCCCTGCTTGTGCAGGCCGAATTCCGGCGCCAGGCTGAGGGGCCGAAAGGCCTCTGTGCCGGCGCTGAGAAGGTCGCCTGCCACCCGGGCCAGCATATCTTCCACCACCTGGGATTTCCAGGGCTTGGCCAGCAGGGCTGCCTTGGCTTCCGGCGGGTTGGCTGAGGCCTTGATCAGGGCGATGATCTCGTCGACGTTGGCCAGGGCCACGGCCAGGCCTTCCAGGATATGGCCCCGGTCCCGGGCCTTCTTCAGTTCGAACTGGGTGCGCCGGGTGATGACCTCGCGCCGGTGACGCAGGAAGGCCTCCAGGATCTGCTTCAGGTTCAGCAGTCGTGGTTGGCCGTCCAGAATTGCCACCATGTTCATGCCGAAGGTGTCCTGCATCTGCGTTTCTTTGTACAGATTGTTCAGGATCACTTCCGGCACTTCGCCGCGCCGGAGCTCGATCACCACGCGCATGCCGGACTTGTCCGACTCGTCGCGGATCTCGCTGATGCCTTCCAGGCGCTTTTCCCGCACCAGCTCGCCGATCTTGGCGCACAGGTTGGCCTTGTTCACCTGGTAGGGCAGCTCGTCGATGATGACCGCCTGGCGCCCGCCGACCTTGTCGATGTCCTCGAAATGGCACTTTGCCCGCATCACCACCCGGCCGCGTCCGGTACGGTAGCCTTCCTTAACACCGGACAAGCCGTAGATGATGCCGGCGGTGGGGAAGTCGGGGGCGGGCACCATCTCGATCAGTTCGTCAATGCTGATCTCCGGGTTCTTCAGCACTGCCAGGCACGCGTCGACGATCTCGTTCAGGTTATGGGGCGGAATGTTGGTGGCCATGCCCACGGCGATACCGGAGGAGCCGTTCACCAACAGGTTGGGGAATTTGGCCGGCAGGATCAGGGGCTCGTGTTCCGCGCCGTCGTAGTTGGGGCCGAAGTCCACCGTCTCCTTGTCCAGGTCCGCCAAGAGTTCGTGGGCGATCTTGGCCATGCGAATTTCGGTGTAACGCATGGCCGCCGCGTTGTCGCCGTCCACCGAGCCGAAGTTGCCCTGGCCGTCCACCAGGGGATAACGCAGGGAGAAGTTCTGGGCCATGCGGACGATGGTGTCGTACACCGCCGTGTCGCCGTGGGGATGGTATTTACCGATCACGTCGCCCACCACGCGGGCCGATTTCTTGTAAGCCTTGTTCCAATCGTTGTTCAACTCGTGCATGGCGAACAGCACGCGCCGGTGCACGGGCTTGAGGCCATCCCTCACGTCCGGGAGCGCGCGACCCACGATCACGCTCATGGCGTAATCCAGGTAGGAACGGCGCATTTCCTCTTCCAGGCTGACGGGGATTGTCTCTTTGGCGAACTGGTTATCCATGGGCGGGGCGGGTTCTCGTTATGGATGAGGGAAACAACCTGCGGAGTTTACCACGTCGTCCCTGGCTGCCCAGGTTCCCCATAATCTCGAATCCAGGCCGGCACCGCGCTGCCAGAGGAACGTTCTGGCTCCGGGTTTGGCGTTAGCATTCAGGCTGATCAACGGGTGATCCATCCATGACCTCTCAAACCGCTGCCATTACGCCGAAAACAGCCGATTTGCGCATTGATGCCAGTTGGATCGTGCCCATGGAACCTGCCAACCAGGTGCTAAGCGATCACAGCCTGCTTGTGCGGGACGGCCTGATCGCCGCCCTGATGCCCACCGCGGAAGCGGAGGTGGCATGGGCGGCGGGACAACGCATCAGCCTGCCCGGCCATGTCCTTATACCGGGCCTGGTCAACCTCCATACCCATGCCGCCATGACGCTGTTGCGGGGCTATGCCGACGACCTGCCCCTCATGACCTGGCTCCACGACCATATCTGGCCGGCGGAGGCACTACACGTGTCCCCTGGGTTCGTGCGCGACGGTACCCGCCTGGCCTGCCTGGAGATGCTGCGCGGCGGGGTGACCTGTTTCAACGACATGTACTTCTTCCCGGAAGCGGCGGTGGAGGCCGCCGTGGAGGCCGGCATGCGCATCGCCGCGGGCCTGATCGTTATCGATGCGCCCACGGCCTATGCCGCTGATCCGGATGGCTACCTGCAAAAAGGCTTCGCCCTGCGGGATACTTGGAAAGCGCACCCGCTGGCGTCCTTCTGCCTGGCGCCCCACGCACCCTATACGGTGAGCGACCGCAGCCTGGAGAAGATCGTCACCTATTCGGAACAACTGGACATGCCGGTGCATATGCATATCCACGAAACCCGGGATGAATTGCGCCACAGCCAGGAAAAATACGGTGTTCGCCCTCTTGCGCGCCTGCGGGCCCTGGGCCTGCTGAGCCCCTCGCTTCTGGCGGTACACGGCATCCACCTGACCCCGGACGAGATCGGCTGGCTGGCCGGATACGGATGCCACGTGGCCCACTGCCCCAGTTCCAACCTGAAGCTGGCCAGCGGCTTCGCGCCAGTTGCCGAAATGCTGGCCGCACGAATCAATACCGGGCTGGGTACGGATGGTGCCGCCAGCAATAATCGCCTGGACATGTTCGGGGAAATGCGCCAAGCCGCCCTGCTGGCCAAGTGCGTATCCGGCGACCCCACCACCCTGCCTGCCCACGTGGCCCTGGAAATGGCCACACTGGCCGGGGCCAAAGCTTTGGGGCTGGACGGAAAGATCGGCTCCCTGGCGGTAGGCAAGCAGGCGGACCTGGTTGCGGTGGATCTGGGTGATCCGTCCAACCAGCCCTGCTACGACCCCATCTCCCAACTGGTATACAGCGCGGGACGAGAAAATGTGCGCCATGTCTGGATAGCCGGCAAGTCGGTACTACAAGAAGGTCGTTGCCTGAGCCTGGATCCGGGGGATATCCAGGGACGCGTCCACAGCTGGCATGACCGGATCGCCCGGGGACATTCGGTCGGGTAACCGCCTCAGGGACGCAATCGCTTTATGGGTTGATGGAGCATTCCCGCCATGCGCCGCTGGTCAAGCCATCGAGCCGATAGTCGCCGATGGCCCAACGAATCAGGCGCAGGGTGGGGAATCCCACCTTGGCGGTCATGCGCCGTACCTGGCGGTTCTTGCCTTCTCTGATGACGACCTCGACCCAGGCGCTGGGAATGGTCTTGCGAAAACGCACGGGCGGCTCACGGGGCCACAAACCCTCCGGCTCGGCTATGAGCCTGGTCTGGGCAGGACGGCTGACGAAATCACCCAGGTTCAGAGGTTGGCGCAGGGGCTCGAGGTCCGATTCGGTAGGTGTCCCCTCGACCTGCACCCAGTACGTCTTGGGCAATTTGTGGCGCGGATCGGCAAGCCGATGCTGTAGCGCACCATCGTCGGTTAAAATAAGCAATCCCTCGCTATCCGCATCCAGGCGCCCCGCCGCGTAGACCCCCGGAACCGGAATGTAGTCCTTCAATCCCGGGTGCCCGTCTTCGGAAGTGAACTGGCTCAACACGCCGTAGGGCTTGTTGAACAGGATAATGCGAGCCATCAGTTCTCTCTTTTTTGACCAGGAGCAATCGTGAGCAGTCCCATCCAGGTGCCCGCCCAGGGCGAAAAAATTACCGTCAATCCCGACTTCTCCCTGAACGTTCCGGAGCGGCCGATTATCCCCTTCATCGAGGGCGACGGCACCGGCGTGGACATCACCCCGGTCATGCGCGCCGTGCTGGATGCGGCGGTGGCCCATGCCTACGGCGGCAGCCGGCGGATCGAATGGATGGAGGTATTCGCCGGCGAGAAGGCCACCCGGGTCTATGGTCCGGATGCCTGGCTGCCCGACGAAACGGTCCAGGCTGTGAAAGACTATGCTGTGTCCATCAAGGGCCCTCTCACAACCCCGACCTCGGGCGGCATCCGTTCCCTCAACGTGGCCCTGCGCCAGATGCTGGACCTGTATGTCTGCCTGCGCCCGGTGCGCTGGTTCGAGGGCGTGCCCACACCGGTAAAGGCGCCCGAGAAGGTGGACATGGTGATCTTCCGGGAGAATACGGAGGACATCTACGCCGGCATCGAGTGGGAAGCCGGCTCGCCGAAGGCCAGGAAGGTCATCGAATTCCTGCAGAAGGAGATGGGAGTCAAGAAGATCCGCTTTCCGGAGTCGTCCGCCATCGGCATCAAGCCGGTTTCGGTGGAAGGCTCCGACCGTCTGATCCGGCGCGCCATCCAATACGCCATCGACAACAAGCGCAAATCCGTAACCCTGGTTCACAAGGGCAACATCATGAAGTTCACCGAAGGCGGCTTCAAGAAGTGGGGCTACGAACTGGCAGCCAGAGAATTCGGCGCCACTCTCATCGACAAAGGCCCCTGGATGAAGCTGCCCGAGAAGTTCGGCGGCATCGTCATCAAGGACGTGATCGCCGACGCCTTCCTGCAGCAGATCCTGCTGCGGCCGGACGAATATGAAGTGATCGCCACCCTGAACCTGAACGGGGACTACGTCTCCGACGCCCTAGCCGCCGAGGTGGGTGGCATCGGCATCGCCCCCGGTGCCAACCTGTCCGACACCGTGGCCATGTTCGAGGCCACCCACGGTACCGCGCCCAAGTACGCCGGCAAGGATTACGTGAACCCCGGTTCCATCATCCTCTCCGGAGAAATGATGCTGCGCCACCTGGGCTGGACCGAGGCCGCCGACCTGATTATCAAGGGTATGGACGGCGCCATCCGCGGTAAGCGGGTGACTTACGACTTCGCGCGCCTGATGGAAGGTGCCAGCCAGATTTCCTGTTCCGCCTTCGGCCAGGAAATCATCCGTTGCATGGCTTAATGTAGAAAACCTGCCTGGTTCCCGTGAGCATCGCCTTGGGGTGGTGTTACCACCCCAAGGCGATGCAGTAATTCGATCAACTCCTCAGCAATGGGGCCGAGCTCTTCCTTTTGCCGCTCCAACCCCTCGAGCAATCGGAAAAGTTCATCCAATGCGGGGAAACCCGCTTTCTGAGGACTTTCTTGGTCGTTCATTTCGGCCGCTCCTGCGCCAACGCCTTGTTTGACGTATAGCACAGGGGGCCGGAGGTGGCAGGCTATAAAAGGGTGCCTGCCAAAGATAGCTGCTTTATAGCGGCTGAATGTTGGCTGCCTGCTTGCCCTTGGGGCCATCAGCTACATCGAAGGAAACACGTTGGCCTTCCTTCAGACTTTTGAAGCCCTTGCTATTTATCGCGGAAAAATGTGCGAACACATCATCGCCGCCGCCATCGGGGGTAATAAAGCCGAAGCCTTTCGAGTCGTTGAACCATTTAACAGTGCCAGTGGCCATTGAAACCGCTCCTAAACGAAATACGAAGAGATCTGTCCAGTCCAAGTCCCAACCGATACACGACTCGGCCAAACGACGGCTTTTTACCTGCGTATCGCCCACGTCGTCAATTGGGTTGAAAAAAAACATTCCAGCGCCACAATCCCAATTGTTGAAAATGAATATTCCATCCATGGCTGCCCGGCAACGCGAAGGGGTGGCGCTGGCCACGAAAAAGGCAGTAGCCAAGCCACCGCCTCTCTATAAAGTTCTCTTGCTTAACGACGATTACACGCCTATGGACTTCGTCGTTCAGGTGTTGGAACAGATTTTTTCTCTGAGCCGAGAACAAGCCACCATGGTTATGCTCAAAGTGCATAATGAGGGCGTAGGCGTAGCCGGGATTTATCCGAAGGATGTGGCCGAAACCAAGGTAAACCAGGTAATTGCGTTTGCGCGCAATCACCAGCACCCGCTTCAATGCGTGACGGAGGAAAATCGATGATCGCCCAGGAGTTGGAAGTCAGCCTGCACATGGCCTTCATGGAGGCCAGGCAAAAGCGCCACGAATTCATTACCGTGGAGCATCTGCTTCTGGCCATGCTCGATAATCCCTCGGCCGCCGAGGTGTTGCGTGCCTGCGCCACGGATTTCGATGACCTGCGGAAAAAACTGACCGACTTCATAGAACGCCACACCCCGCGTGTGGCCGGTGAAATAGAGGTGGATACCCAGCCGACCCTGGGCTTCCAACGGGTCATCCAACGCGCAATCCTCCATGTGCAGTCCTCCGGCAAGAAGGAAGTCACCGGGGCAAACGTGCTGGTCGCCATATTCGGAGAGAAGGATTCCCACGCCCTGCATTTCCTGACCCAGCAAGGCCTGACCCGTTTGGATGTGGTGAACTTCATCTCCCATGGCATCGCCAAGACCCCGCAGGAATCCTCCCAAAGCGCGCCTTCCGATGCCCCCATCGAGCAGCAGGAGAGCGAGGAGAAAACCACCTCTCCGCTGGAATCGTTCACCAACAACCTCAATGCCCAGGCACAGGCCGGCAAGATCGACCCCCTCATCGGCCGCGAGATGGAACTTGAACGGGTCATCCAGACACTGTGCCGCCGTCGCAAGAACAATCCGCTCCTGGTGGGCGAAGCCGGCGTGGGCAAGACCGCCATCGCGGAAGGCTTGGCGCGCCGGATCATCGAAAACGATGTACCGGAAATTCTGGAAGGCGCTGTCGTCTATGCCCTGGATATGGGCGCCCTGTTGGCGGGGACCAAGTACCGGGGAGATTTTGAACAACGCCTCAAGGCCGTGATCAAGCAGTTGGCGGGCAATAGCAAGGCTATCCTGTTCATCGACGAGATCCATACCGTGATCGGCGCCGGCGCCGCGTCGGGCGGTACCCTGGATGCCTCCAACCTGTTGAAACCGGCCCTCTCCTCGGGCCAGTTGCGCTGCATCGGCGCCACGACCTACAACGAGTTTCGGGGCATCTTCGAAAAAGATCATGCCCTCTCCCGCCGCTTCCAGAAGATCGACGTGAAGGAGCCCTCGGTCGAGGAAACCGTGCTGATCCTGAAAGGCCTGAAATCCCGCTTCGAATCCCATCACGGCGTGAAATACACCCAAGGCGCCCTGTCCACGGCGGCGGAACTCTCGGCGCGCTACATCAATGACCGTCATCTGCCGGACAAGGCCATCGACGTTATCGACGAGGCCGGCGCGGCCCAGCGCATCCAGCCCAAGTCCAAGCAGAAGAAGGTTATCACGCCCAAGGAAATCGAGGATATCGTTGCCAAGATCGCCCGCATCCCGGCGAAGTCCGTGGCCCACGACGAACGCAACACCCTGCGCAATCTGGACCGCGACCTGAAGGCCGTGGTGTTCGGCCAGGAAAAGGCCATCGAGGCCCTGGCCGCCGCCATCAAGATGACCCGTTCCGGCTTGGGCAATCCCCAGAAACCCATCGGTTCCTTCCTGTTCTCAGGCCCCACCGGCGTGGGCAAGACCGAGGTCGCACGTCAGTTGGCCTATGTGTTGGGCGTGGAGTTGATCCGCTTCGACATGTCGGAATACATGGAACGCCATGCCGTTTCCCGCCTGATCGGTGCGCCTCCCGGCTACGTGGGGTTCGAGCAAGGCGGCCTGCTTACCGAGGCCATCACAAAGACCCCTTACTCCGTGCTATTGCTGGACGAGATCGAGAAGGCCCATCCGGACATATACAACGTGCTGCTTCAGGTCATGGACCACGGCACCCTGACCGACAACAACGGGCGCAAGGCGGACTTCCGCAACGTGGTGATCATCATGACTACCAACGCCGGTGCCGAGACCATCAACAAGACCGGCATCGGTTTCTCCCTGCCCAAGAAATCCGGCGACGAGATGGCGGAAATCAAACGGCTGTTCACCCCGGAATTCCGCAACCGGCTGGATGGCACCATTTCCTTCGCCTCCCTCAGCGAGGAAGTCATTCTGCGAGTAGTCGACAAATTTCTCATGCAATTGGAGGAGCAACTCCACGCCAAGAAGGTGGAGGCCCATTTCTCCGACAAGCTCCGCAAGTGGCTAGCTGAAAAAGGCTTCGATCCCCTCATGGGGGCCCGACCCATGTCCCGCCTGATACAGGACACCATCCGCAAGGCCTTGGCGGACGAGTTGCTTTTCGGCCGGCTGGCCAATGGCGGCGAGGTGGAAGTGGATCTGGACGATGCCGGGGAAATCCGGCTGGATTTCGACAAGGAACTGGAACCGGCCTGATCTATCCGCCTGCAGGATAGACCGGTTGCAGGCTATATCGGCGGCCGGAACAGGCGCCGGAAGTTCTGGCTCGAGGCCTCCGCCACCTCCTCCAGGGAAACGCCCCGCAACCCGGCGATCTCCTCCGCCACATGCCGCACGAAAGCGGGCTCGTTGCGCGACCCACGATGGGGCACCGGGGCAAGATAGGGCGAATCGGTCTCGATCAGCAAACGGTCCAGAGGCACCCGGCGCGCCACATCCTTGAGGTCCTTCGCGCTCTTGAAGGTCACAATCCCCGAAAAGGAAATGTAGAAGCCCAATGCCAGGGCCGTATCGGCAACCTCCTGGCTCTCGGTGAAGCAATGCATCACCCCGCCCGCCTCGCAGGCCCCTTCCTCGGTCATTAGCGACAAGGTGTCCGCGGCAGCATTGCGGGTATGGATGATGAGCGGCTTGCCAGCGGCGCGGGCGGCGCGGATGTGGGTGCGGAAGCGCGCCCGCTGCCAGTCCACGTCCTCTCGGCGCATGCGGAAGTAATCCAGGCCGGTCTCGCCGATGGCCACCACCCGCGGATGCATGGCCAATTCCACCAATTCCGCGACTGTGGGTTCCTGTCCTTCACTGTGGTCCGGATGCACACCCACCGAGGCGAACAGGTTGTCATGGGCCTCGGCCAGGGCCAGGACACGGGGAAAACTCTCCAGGGTAACGGAGACGCAGAGGGCATGGCTGACCTCGGCTTGGTTCATGCGTACCAAGAGCGGCGCAACACCCTCGGCAAAGTCGGGGAAATCGATGTGGCAATGGGAATCGATGAACATGGAAACTCGGTGACGACAACCCGCCAGGGCCAGCCGGGCGTGGTTGCCCTTGAGGTCTACATGGTGTGGGTGTTGCGGGTGGACTTCATGGCGTTGCCCAGGACACCCTCGATTTTCTGGCGCACCAGGTTGCCGCCCTCGTTGTCGTCGAACTGCACGCCGATGCCTTGCTGGCGGTTACCCTGGGCGCTCGCCGGAGTGATCCAGACGACCTTGCCCGAAATAGGCATCTTGGTGGGGTCCTCCATCAAGGTGATGAGCATGTAGACCTGGTCACCGATCTGGTAGGGACGGTTGGTGGGGATGAACAAACCACCCCCCTTGATGAACGGCATGTACGCCGCATAGAGGGCGGAGCGTTCCTTGATGGCCAGGGACAACATCCCGGCCCGGCCGCCGGTCGCCTGCTTCACGCTATTGGTCATAGACGGGCTCCTGCTATATGGGCATATCTGGTCAGCCAGGATTCTAGCAACAACTGGCCATTGAGCGGGTGGCGCAACCATCGGGCCGCGTCGCCCAACTCCTTCTGAAAGGCCAGGACCTGCGCCAGATCCACCTGCTCACCGATGCGGGCCGTGGCGAGGGCGCGGGCATTGAAGTATCTGGGCGATCCTGCCAAGCGCTGGGAGATGACATCGAACACCCAGCGCGCGAGCCACCCCCAGGCTTCCGCCAGCAAGGGCTGATAGGCTTGGGCCAAGGCGCAGACATCCATCTCGTCAGGCAATGCCAGGCGGTCCAGAAAGACGTCCCGGCGCTCGGCATGACCGGGGTCCGCCATGGCTAGCGCGGCAAGCGGCGAACCGCCGGCTTCCGCCAACAAGACCTCCGGTTCCGTCAGCCCGGATTCCCGCAGCCAGACCAAAGCCATATCCTTGGCCGGCAGCCCCACCTGGACCTTACGGCAACGGGAAAGAATGGTGGGCAGAAGACGGCTCGGCTGATGGGACACCAATATCAGCAATACCTTGGCGGGCGGTTCTTCCAAGGTCTTTAGCAAGGCGTTGGCGGCGGCGGTGTTCATCAGTTCCGCCGGCTGGAACAGGGCGCAGCGCCACCCTCCCCTGTGGGCTGTCAAAGCCAGGAAATCCGTGATCTCCCTGACCGCATCCACGTTGATGAGACGACCGCCCTTCTTGGCCGGCTTTGCGGCAGCCTCATCGCTATCGGCCTCCAGGGGTTCCACCCGGCGGAAATCGGGGTGGTTCCCTTGACGGAACCAATTGCAGGCGTCGCATTCGCCACATGCGCCCGTGGGCTGTGGGGTTTCGCAAAGCAGCCACTGGGCCAATTCCACCGCCAGATCCGACTTGCCCACGCCGGAGGGGCCATGCAGCAGCAGGGCATGAGGCATCCGCTCCCGGTCCGAGGTCAGTTGCCTGAACAGTCCGGCGTTCCAGGGGTGGATCACGCCAGGGACTCCAGAACTTGGGAGAGTTGCACACGCACCGCCTCCAGCGGAACGCTGCTGTCTATCAATCGTATGCGGCCCGGGAAACGCTGCGCCCGGCGCAGATAGGCGGCACGCACCCGGGCATGGAATTCCCCACGCTCGAGTTCGAAACGATCAGGCGCTCGGGCCGATGCCAGACGCACGGCGGCCACTTCGGTGGGCACATCGAACAACAGGGTGAGATGGGGTTGCAGATCGTCTTGGACCCAGGCTTCCAGGATCTCCAACCTTTCTTCCGCCAGGCCTCGGCCCCCGCACTGGTAGGCGAAGCTGGCATCGGTGAAGCGGTCCGAAATCACCACCTCCCCATTTTCCAGGGCCGGGCGGATGACCTGCTCGATATGCTCCCGCCGGGCGGCGAACATGACCAGGGCTTCGGTCTCCGGGTGCATGGCATCGTGCAGCACCACCTCGCGCAATTTCTCGCCCAGCGGCGTCCCACCCGGCTCCCGGGTCATGCGCACGGTGCGTCCCCGTTGGCGGAACCAGTCCGCGAGCCAGTCCAGGTGGCTGCTCTTGCCGGCACCATCCACGCCTTCCAGGGTAACGAACAATCCGGCCATGGGTCTCCTTATTGGCCCCTCTGAAAACGGGCCACTGCGCGATTGTGCGCTTCCAGATTGTCTGAAAACACATGACGTCCGGCTCCCGTGGCCACAAAGTACAAGGCCCGGCTCGCGGCCGGATTGAGCGCGGCATGGAGCGAGGCATCTCCGGGCAGAGCGATGGGGGTCGGCGGCAGGCCGGCGCGGGTGTAGGTGTTATAGGGAGTATCCGTAAGCAGATCGACCTTGCGAAGATTGCCGTCGAAGCGTCCGCCCATGCCGTAAATAACCGTAGGATCGGTCTGCAGGCGCATGCCGATGCGCAGGCGATTGATGAATACCGCGGCGATCAGTGGGCGCTCTTCCGGGACGCCCGTTTCCTTTTCGATGATGGAGGCCATGATCAGGGCCTGGTAGGGATCACTGTACGGCAACGACTGGGCGCGGTATTCCCAGGCGGCAGCTAGGTGCTCCTTCATGGCCTGATACGCGCGGCGGTAGATCGCCAGATCGGAACTGCCAGCATCGAAAAAAAAGGTATCGGGGAAGAACAATCCTTCGGGTTGGGATTCAGTGGCGCCGATGGCAAGGAGCAAGGCTGCGTCGCTCATACCGGCGCTATCGTGACGCAGATTGGGCGCGGCATCCAGGGCACGGCGCATGTCCCCGACGCTCCATCCTTCTATCAGGGTAAGCTTTCCCAGGATGGTTTCACCGGCCGTTATCTTGCGGATCAGCGCCAAGGGTGTCACCGCGTTCTCGATGTAATAGCTTCCCGCCTTGACCTGGCCGGCCGCACCCTGAACCCGGGCCAGAATCTGGAAAGCCAGGGGATGCCGTACCACCCCGGCCTCGGCCATGTCCCGCACAGCGATCTTCAGGCTGGCACCCCGTTCGATGGAAAATGACTGGGGATATGCGGAAACGGATCGCATGGGGGTGGTGGCATACCAGATCAGCCATGCACCCCCGGCCACGATCAGGAAAACCAGGAATAGGGTCAACTTACGCATTCAGGAGTGTCCTCAGCCTCTCGCTTACCACCGGTAGGGTCCAGGTCCTTCCCTCCAGGCGGGCGATGCGGCGCAGGCCGAAAATACTGTTGGTCAGCATGGCCTCATCTGCGGCCAACACGTCATCAAGATACAGGTCCATTACCTCCACTTGCATGCCACTGGACAAGGCGAGACCCATGAGGCGCATGCGCGTGACGCCCGCGACGCCACACTCGGTAAGCTTGGGGGTTAGGAGACGGCCATCGCGCCAGAGAAACAGATTGCTCATGACGCCGGAAATGACCCTGCCGTCCTGATCCAGCAGCAGACCTTCGTGAATCGCGGGGTCATGCCACTCGGCTCGGGCCAGGATATTCTCGAGGCGGTTCAAATGCTTGATGCCGGCCAGCGCGGGTTGCCGCGCCAACCTAAGCTGGCATACCCGCACCGTGGCATCCGCATCGCCGGCCTCGATCGCGGACCGTTCCAATGGTGTGTACAGGACCAGGCGTCTGGGGAAACACGGTTCCGGCAGCGCGTAGCCGCGAGGCCCGGATCCCCGGGTCAGCACCAGCTTGAGCACCCCCTCGTCGATCACGCCCGACAGCCGCTCCAGATCCGCCTGCCAGGCACTGTCCGGCATCTCCGGGATAGCCAGACGTCCTGCGTCGCCGCGAAGTTTGTCCAGGTGATCCTGCCACCAGCGTGGTCGTCCCTGGCTCATGCGGAGGGTACGGAACACCCCATCGCCATACATCAAGCCCCGGTCCTGGGGATCGAAAACGGCGCCAAAGGCGCCGTCAATGAGAATATGGGAGGAGGTAAGAGAGGCAATGGCCATGACCGGAGATGATTGAGTGCCGGCCCGGTCAGATCTTCCCGAAGATGATCGTACCGTTTGTCCCGCCGAAGCCGAATGAATTGGACAGGGCCACGTTCACCGCAGCGTCCCGGCCGGTATTGGGAACATAGTCCAGGTCGCAGCCTTCGTCAGCCTGGACCAGGTTGATGGTGGGCGGCACGGCACCCCGGGCGATGGTCAAGGCCGAAAATATCGCCTCGACACCGCCGGCGGCACCGAGCAGGTGGCCGGTCATGGATTTGGTCGAACTGACCATGACCTTGCCTGAATGACCACCCAGTGCCAGCTTGACCGCCTTGGTTTCCGCCAGGTCGCCCAGTGGCGTGGAAGTACCGTGGGCATTGATGTAATCCACCTGGTCCGGATTGAGCCCCGCATTCTTCAGGGCATTGTTCATGCAGCGGGCAGCACCCGAACCATCCTCGACCGGTGCGGTCATGTGGTACGCATCCGCGCTCTTGCCATAACCAATCAATTCGCAATAAATTGAGGCGCCACGGACCTTGGCATGTTCGTATTCTTCCAGCACCAGCACGCCGGCGCCCTCTCCCAGCACGAAACCGTCTCGTTCCTTGTCCCAGGGCCGACTTGCACCAGCGGGGTCGTCGTTGCGCGTTGACAGGGCACGAGCGGCGGAAAAACCGCCGATGGCCAGAGGGCAAATGGTGGATTCGGCGCCGCCGGCGATCATCACGTCGGCCTCGCCGTATTCGATCATGCGTCCGGCCTCCCCGACCGCATGGGTACCGGTGGTACAGGCGGTGACCACCGACAGATTGGGTCCCTGGAGTCCGTACATGATGGACAGGTGTCCGGAGATCATGTTGATGATGGTCGCAGGAATGAAGAATGGCGAAATCTTGCGGGGACCGTCGGCCAAATAGGTCTTGTGAGTCTCCTCGATCATTTGCAGACCGCCGATGCCGGAACCGATGTTGACGCCGATACGCTCACGATTGGCGTCCGTCACCTCCAAGCCGGAATCCTTGATGGCATCCATGGCGGCCGCCAAGCCGAAATGGATGAAGGTATCCATGCGGCGGGCATCCTTGGGTGTCAGATATTTCGCCAGATCGAAATTCTTGACGTCGCCGGCGACCTGGCTGGCGAAGGCTGAAGCATCGAACCGGCTGATCCGGGTGATACCTGGCCGGCCGGCCATTACATTGGACCAGGCATCCTCAACGCTGTTGCCGACCGGCGAGATTATGCCCAAGCCGGTCACGACCACCCGGCGACGTGCTGTAACTGGATGCCGAGTTGAACTTGTATCCTGGGACAAGTGCGGACTCCTGCGCGAAATGAAGCGTAAAAAAAGAAAACCCGGCGCCATGCCGGGCGGGCCCGCTCCCCACAAAGGCGGGCAGCGGGCGGGCTGGACGATTACTTGTTCACATGCCCGTTGACATAGTCCACGGCCTGCTGAACGGTAGTGATCTTTTCAGCTTCCTCGTCAGGGATCTCGCATTCAAATTCCTCTTCCAGGGCCATGACCAGTTCCACCGTGTCGAGAGAATCGGCGCCCAGGTCGTCCACGAAAGAAGACTCAAGTTTCACGTCGGCTTCGTTGGCGCCCAGTTGTTCGGCAACGATTTTCTTGACACGCTGTTCGATATCGCTCATCTCTTGCTACTCCCTCAAGGGTAAAAAACGCGGGGGGATTCTATCACCCCGCGAACCATAATTAATCCATGTACATGCCGCCGTTGACATGCAACGTGGCACCGGTGATATAGCCTGCCCCTTCCGTGGACAGGAATGATACTGCATGGGCGATGTCTTCCGGAGTGCCCAGCTTGCCCAAGGGGATCCTTTCCAGAAGTTTGGCGCGGGCCGCATCCGGTAATGCACGTGTCATGTCGGTATCGATGAACCCCGGCGCCACACAATTGACCGTGATACCCCGGCTGCCCACCTCCTGGGCCAGAGCCTTGGAGAAGCCGATCATGCCCGCCTTGGCCGCGGCATAGTTGGTCTGTCCGGCGTTACCCGCCGCCCCGACCACCGAAGCGATGCTGATGATGCGGCCGAAGCGGGCCTTCATCATGGGGCGCAAGACCGCGCGGGACAATCGGAACACCGAGGCCAGGTTGGTATCCATGATGGCATCCCACTCCTCGTCCTTCATGCGCATGAGCAGGTTGTCCCGGGTAATGCCGGCATTGTTGACCAGGATGTCGATCCGACCGTGCTTCGCCAATATGGCCTCGACAACCGCATCCACCTGCGCGGCTTCACTCACGTCCAGCTTCATGCCCTCGCCTTTGAGACCGGCGGCCACCAGCGCCTCGGTGATCGCCGCCGCCCCGGAATCGCTGGTCGCGGTACCGACCACGGTGGCGCCCGTCTTGCCGAGGGCATGCAGAATGGCCTTGCCGATTCCCCGGCTGGCGCCGCTCACCAGTGCGACACGTCCTTGCATCCTCTGTTCTCCTTATCCCTGAATCTTCGATTGAGTATCGATCAGGGCCGCGCCATCCACCAATGCCATGCTGGGTACGTCATCCAGAATCCGCTTGTTGAGTCCGGCCAACACCTTGCCGGGTCCGCATTCCGCGATCAATCCGACCCCCTGGGCAGCCATGGCCTGGACCGTTTCAACCCATCTTACCGGGCAGTAGAGTTGCCGGGCCAAGGCATCCTTGATGGCGGCCGGATCAGTGTGTGCGGTGACATCCGCATTGTGGATAACCGGAATGGCCGGAGACTTCATAGCGACGGATTGCAACGCTTCACGCAAACTCTCCGCGGCAGGCCGCATCAGGGCACAGTGGGAAGGCACCGAAACCGGCAGAAGCAGCACCCGCTTGGCCCCTTTCGCCTTGGCCAGAACGCAACCGCGTTCCACGGCCGTCCTGTTGCCGGCGATGACCACCTGGCCGGGTGAGTTGAAATTGACCGCTTCAAGCACTTCGCCCTGGGCTGATTCCTGGCAGACGGAACGCACCGCAGCATCATCGAGACCCAATACGGCGGCCATGGCGCCAACACCATCCGGCACGGCGGATTGCATGGCCTCGGCACGCAAACGGACCAGCTTGACCGCATCCACGAAATCCAGGGCCCCGGCGCAGACCAATGCGGTGTACTCGCCCAGGCTGTGACCGGCCATCGTGGCTGGTGTCGCGCCCCCTTGGCTCTGCCAGAGTCGCCATACCGCCACTCCCGCGGCAAGCATCGCCGGCTGGGTATTCACCGTTTGGTTGAGTTGCTCCAGAGGCCCATTCGACACCATGTCCCAGAGATCGCAGCTCAAGACCTGGGATGCCTGGACGAAGATATCGCGCACCACGGCGGCATCGCCATAGGGGACCATCATGCCCAGAGATTGAGAACCTTGACCGGGAAAAACAAAGGCAAACTTCACGAATGGCCTCTTGATATTTCTTTGTTGAACAATGCGTTACTGGCTTTGTTGAATGCCAATAATCAGAATCTGAGCAGTACCGATCCCCAGGTAAATCCTCCACCGAATGCTTCCATCAGTATCGTTTCGCCGCGCTTGATGCGGCCTTCCCTAACCGCCGTATCCAAGGCCAGGGGAATTGAGGCGGCGGAGGTATTGCCGTGTCGGTCCACCGTCACCACGACCCGGTCCATGCTCATGCCCAATTTCTTGGCGGTGGCCTGGATGATGCGGATATTGGCCTGATGAGGCACCAGCCAGTCCACATCGGTCTTCTGCAAACCGTTGGCGGCAAGGGTTTCGTCGACGATGGCATCCAGGGTGTTCACCGCCATCTTGAATACGGCATTGCCGGACATGCGCATATAGCACGCGCCATCCTTCTTCATGGAGACGCCGCCGTCCACATAGAGCAAATCCTGGTATCGGCCGTCCGCGTGCAGATGGGTGGCGATGATGCCTGGCTGATCCGAGGCCTGCAGGATGATGGCGCCGGCCCCGTCCCCCCAGAGGATGCAATTGCCTCGATCCGTCCAGTCGGTGATTCGGGACAGGGTTTCCGCGCCTACCACCAGGGCCGTTCTGACCTGGCCCGATCTGATGAACTGATGCGCTACGGATACCGCGTAGACGAAGCCGCTGCACACCGCCTGCACATCGAAGGCCGGGCAGGCATTGCCGATTCCCAGCTTGGCCTGTAAGACGCAAGCGGTACTGGGAAAGATGCGATCCGAGGTGGTGGTCGCCACCACGATCAGATCGATGTCGGCGGCATCTATATCCGCCGCCTCGATGGCCTTCTCCGCCGCTTTGAGAGCCAAGTCGCTGGTCAATTCGCCTTCGGCGGCGATATGTCGTTCTTGAATACCGGTACGCTCGAGGATCCACTCGCTGGTGGTCTCGACGATCTTCTCCAATTCGGAATTGCTCAGGACTCGGGCCGGCAGATAACTGCCGGTGCCGATGATGCGGGCATGGGTCAAACCGCTTCCCCTTCTTCGATCACAGGTCCGTGATGGTTGCCTACCTGTTCGGCAATGCGCCGCAACAAACCGCCACGAACCTCTTCCACCGCCTTGAAAATTGCTTGCTCGAAAGAAAAGGCATCGGCGGAGCCATGACTTTTAATGATGATGCCATTCAGCCCCAACAGGCTGGCTCCATTATATCGGCGGGGGTCGAGCTTGCGCTTGAAGGCACGGATGACCGGCAGGGCAAGCAGACCCGCAAAGCGCGTCAGGAGGTTCTTCTTGAATTCGGTCCTCAACTGGGAAGCGATGAGCTTGGCCAGTCCTTCGGAGGATTTCAGCGCCACATTGCCGACGAAGCCATCGCAGACAACCACGTCGACGGTCCCCTTGTAGATATCGTCGCCTTCCACGTTGCCATAGAAGTTCAGTCCGCTGGACTTGAGCAACACGCCGGCCTGCTTCACCACGTCGTTGCCCTTGATGTCTTCCTCGCCGATATTGAGCAGGCCGATGCTGGGCCGATCCTTGTGTTCAATCGCGGAAACCAGGGCGGCGCCCATAATGCCGAACTGGAGCAGGTGTTCCGCGGTGCAATCCACATTGGCACCCAAATCCAGCATATAGGTGCGGCTGTTGCGGGAAGGTAAAGTGGTGGCAATGGCGGGCCGGTCGATGCCGGGCAGGGTCTTCAATACGAATCGGGACACCGCCATCAGGGCACCGGTATTGCCGGCGGAAACACCAGCATCCGCTTGGCCGCGCTTGATCAGATCCACCGTGACCCGCATGGAGGAATCTTTCTTGGTCCGCAATGCGACGGGCAACGGGTCATCCATCTTGACCACCTCGGACGCAGGATGGATACGCAGACGAGTGCCCATGCTGGCCCGAAGCGATTTCAGCTCGGCGTGGATGGCGTCCTCCAAACCCACCAGCACCACATTGACGTCGTCGAGATGGCGGATGACGTTGAGCGCCGCCTTGACGGTCACATGGGGACCATGGTCGCCCCCCATGGCATCGATAGCGATCGTGATTTCGCGCATGGGCGATCAGCCCGGGTAACCAGGCGTGGTCGCTAACGGTAGATCAGCTGTTATCGGCTTTGCTGCTGACGATCTTGCGGCCACGATAAAAGCCGTTGGGGCTTATGTGATGGCGCAGGTGCATCTCCCCCGTGGTGGACTCAACCGCCGTGGGGGGATTGGTCAAAGAATCGTGAGCGCGGTGCATGCCACGCTTGGACGGGGATTTCTTGTTTTGCTGAACAGCCATTTCGTTCTCCTAATACCTTGCAATCAATAAGTCATGCATGGTTTGCGACATCGCACGCACCAACGGGGTGACGCGGCGCGAGCGGCAGTCCAAGCAGTATCTCTTCTTCAACCAACGCCGACACCATGAGGCGGTGATCCGTCACCAAAGCATCCAGTAGGGGATCCGCCTCTTCCCAACGCGCCAACTCCGCCTCGTCCCGCGCAATCGGCAATACCTGATCCAACTTCAGCAGATGAGGAAATTTCTCGAGGCAATGCTGACAGGTCAACCACACATCCGCCTGCACATGCAGATGCAAAGTAGGCCGCCCCGCCACCATCGCCCCCGATAATTGGTATTGCACCGCAACATCCTCTCGGGCCAATATATCGCCCAAGCGGGGCAACTCACCGATCCGGAACTCGCCTGAAATGTGCTCTCCAGCCTTGGCGAACCGCAGAGTATCGATGTGTGCCAGTGCAGACATAAGCGGCGAATGGTATGCTTTACGGCTTGTTTTGTCAAAGGCGAAGCCACTTTCAAAGGCCAAAGCGTGATAAAAAAGATACTCGTTGCCAACCGTGGCGAGATCGCCGTGCGCATCGTGCGCGCATGCAAGGAAATGGGCATCAAATCGGTTGCCATCTATACCGATGCGGATCGCCATGCCCTGCATGTGAAAAAGGCGGATCAGTCCTACAACATCGGCTCGGACCCCGTGCTGGGCTATCTCAATGCCCACAACATCGTCAATCTCGGGGTGGCGTCGGGCTGTGACGCCCTTCATCCCGGCTATGGTTTCCTATCGGAAAATCCGGTCCTAGCCGAAGTCTGCGCGCGCCGTGGCATCAAATTCATCGGCCCGACGGCCAAGGTCATCGCCCAGATGGGCGACAAGATTCAGGCTCGTCAGGCAATGATCAAGGCGGGCATTCCCGTGGTACCGGGTTCGGATCACAACCTGGAAAACGCCGACGAGGCACTGGGGCTGGCCCGCAAGATCGGTTACCCGGTCATGCTCAAGGCCACCAATGGAGGCGGCGGCCGCGGCATCCGCCGCTGCGACTCGGACAATGAACTGGTGAACAACTACGCCCGGGTGGTGTCCGAAGCCAGCAAGGCCTTCGGCAAGCCCGAAGTATTCATCGAAAAATGCGTGGTCAACCCAAAGCACATCGAGGTTCAGATTCTGGGGGACAGCCAAGGCAATACCGTGCACCTCTACGAGCGGGACTGCTCCATCCAGCGCCGCAACCAGAAGCTGATCGAGATCGCCCCGTCGCCACAGCTTACCGACGCCCAGCGGGAATACATCGGCAAGCTGGCGGTGCGCGCCGCCAAGGCCGTCGGCTATGAGAACGCGGGTACGGTGGAGTTCCTGCTGGACAAGGACAACCAGTTCTACTTCATGGAGATGAACACCCGCCTGCAGGTGGAACATACCGTCACCGAGAGCATCACCGGCATCGACATCGTCCAGGAACAGATCCGCATCGCCGACGGCCTGCCTCTGCAATACAAGCAGGACGGCATCCACTACCGGGGCTTCGCCATGGAATTCCGCATCAATGCGGAAGACCCGAAAAACAGCTTCCTGCCCAGCTTCGGCCGCATCACCCGCTATTACGCCCCGGGCGGCCCGGGGGTGCGCACCGATGCCGCCATGTACTCCGGCTATACCATCCCGCCCTATTACGACTCCATGTGTGCCAAGCTCACGGTCTGGGCGCTGACCTGGGAAGGCGTCATCGAGCGCGGTCGTCGTGCCTTGGACGACACGGGGGTATTCGGCGTGAAGACCACCATCCCCTACTACCAGGAAATACTGAAAAACGAGGAATTCCGCACCGGCCGCTTCAACACCGGTTTCGTGGAAGCCCACCCGGAGCTCCTGAACTACGCCGTAAAGCGGCCGCCCGAAATGACTGCGGCGGCCATTTCCGCGGCGATCGCCGCCCACCTGGGCATCTGACGGACGACCAAGATGGCAAAAGTACATATCACCGACCTGACCCTGCGCGACGGACACCAGTCCCTGATTGCCACCCGCCTGCGTACCGAGGACATGCTGCCCATTTGTTCCAGGATGGATAAGGTTGGCTTCTGGTCCCTGGAAGCCTGGGGCGGCGCCACCTTCGATGCCTGCGTGCGTTTCCTCAAGGAAGACCCCTGGGAGCGGCTGCGCAAGCTGCGCCGTGCCCTGCCCAATTCACGCATCCAGATGCTGCTGCGGGGCCAGAACCTGCTGGGCTATCGCCATTACCCCGACGACGTGGTGCGGGCCTTCGTACAAAAATCGGCCGACAACGGTGTGGACGTGTTCCGCGTGTTCGATGCCATGAATGACATCCGCAACCTGCGTGTCTCCATCGAGGCGGTGAAACAGTCCGGCAAGCACGCGGAAGGCACCCTCTCCTACACCACCAGCCCGGTCCACGACATTGCCTATTTCGTGAGCATGGCCAAGGAACTGGAGGCCATGGGCTGCGACACCCTGGCCATCAAGGACATGGCCGGCCTGCTCACGCCCTACACCACGGGAGATCTGGTCAAGTCCCTCAAGGCGGCCGTCTCCATGCCCATCCATCTACACAGCCATGCCACCTCCGGCCTGGCCAGCATGGTGCACATGAAAGGGGTGGAGGCCGGCGCGACCATCATCGACACCTGCATGTCGCCTTTCGCGGAGGGGGCAAGCCACCCCACCACCGAAAGCATGGTGGCGGCCTTCCGGGGCACCAAGTACGACACCGGACTGGATTTGCCCCTGCTCCAGGAGATTGCCGCCTATTTCCGCGAGGCACGCAAGAAGTACTGGCAGTTCGAGATGTCCGGACAGCAGGTGGATACTCGCATCCTGGTCTCACAGGTACCGGGCGGCATGATCTCCAACCTCACCAACCAGTTGAAGGAACAGGGTGCCCTGGACCGTATGGATGCGGTACTGGAAGAGATCCCCCGGGTACGGGAAGACCTGGGCTACCCGCCGCTGGTCACTCCCACCTCCCAGATCGTCGGCACCCAGGCCGTGCTCAACGTCCTCACCGGCGGCCGTTACAAGTCCGTCACCAACGAGGTCAAGAACTATCTCCTGGGCCGATATGGCGCCGCCCCCGGCAAGGTCAACGAAGAAGTCAAGAAGTTGGCTGTGGGCAACCAGGAAATGATCACCTGCCGTCCCGCCGACCTGCTCGCCGACGAACTGGACAAGCTGCGCGGCGAGGCGGAGGGTTTGGCCAAGACCGACGAGGATGTCCTCACCTATGCCATGTTTCCGGACCTGGGCCGCACCTTCCTCCAGGAGCGGGCGGCCGGCAGCCTGATGCCGGAGCCGCTGCTCCCCGCCGAATCCAGGGAAGCCCTCTCCTGCCCGGCCGTCTATGCCCCCAGCGAATTCAACGTCACCCTCCACGGCGAGACTTATCACATCCGTATCAAGGGAACCGGCCATGCGGGAGAGGGGGAACGGCCTTTCTACGTCCACATCGACGGGGTGGCCGAGGAGGTCCTGCTGGAGGCCCTGGACGAAGTGGAGGTCACGCCGGGTGTTGCCACTACCCAGCGCAAGACCGGGGGCAAGAAGGATGCCTCCGGCACGTCCAAGCAACGACCCCGTCCTACCCACGCCGGCTGCGTCACCACCGCCATGCCCGGCACCATCGTCGATGTCAAGGTCAAGGCCGGCGACAAGGTGAAGGCCGGCGACGGCGTGCTGGTCATCGAAGCCATGAAGATGGAAAACGAGGTGCAGGCGCCGGTCACCGGCATCGTGGTCAATGTCCACGTAGCCAAGGGCGACGCGGTCACGCCGGACCAGGTTTTGGTGGAAATCCAGCCGGAGTAGTACCGGGCTGGCAACTCGATATGCGCCTGGTACTGGCCTCGACGTCCCCCTACCGCCGGGAATTGCTTGCCCGTCTGGGGGTGCCCTTCGATGTGGCTACGCCGGATGTGGACGAATCCCCCCTCCCCGGGGAAAAACCCGACGACACCGCCCAGCGGCTTTCCGTGCTCAAGGCCCGGGCCGTTGCGGAACGATATCCGGATAGCCTCGTCATCGGCTCCGACCAGGTGGCCCTGCTGGATGGCGAACAGCTCGGCAAGCCGGGAGACCATGACAAGGCTGTGGCGCAACTACGCCGGATGCGCGGCAAGGCCCTGGAATTCCACACCGCCCTGACCCTCCTGAATGCCCGGACCGGCCATGTCCAGACCGCCAACGTACCGGTGCGCCTGGTCATGCGCGAGTACAGCGACGCCCAGATCGAGGCTTACCTGTGCAAGGACCAGCCCTACAACTGCTGCGGCAGCGCCCGCAGCGAATCCCTGGGGATCGCACTGATCGCCCGCTTCGAGACGGAAGACCCCAATGCCCTGGTGGGACTTCCCCTGATCAAGCTCACGGAAATGCTGGCCAACGAAGGTCTGGATGTACTGACGTGGCAGGCACCCTCTACCTGATCCCCACCCCCCTCGGCGACACCCCCCTGGATCGGGTATTGCCGGAAGAAGCCCGGCGCATCGCCGCGGGCCTGGACACCTTCGTGGTGGAACACGCCAAGACCGCCCGGGCCTTCCTCAAGCAGGTCGGAACACAGTTTCCCCTGCAGCAGCTCTCCCTGCTGGAACTCAACGAGCACACCAAGGCCGCCGATCTGGCCCCATTGCTGGAGCCCCTGCTGGCTGGCAGGGACGTGGGCCTGATTTCTGAGGCCGGCTGTCCCGCGGTGGCCGATCCCGGCGCCGACCTGGTGCGCCTGGCCCATCGTCACGGCATCCGGGTCAAGCCTCTGGTGGGACCCTCCTCCATCCTGCTGGCCCTTATGGGCTCGGGCTTGGTGGGCCAGCGCTTCACCTTCCACGGCTACCTGCCGGCCAAGCCGGAGGAACGGACCAAGGCCCTGGCGGAACTGGAACGCCGCGCCGAGAGGGAGGACGCGGCCCAGGTGTTCATCGAGACCCCCTACCGCAACCGGGCCATGCTTGAAAGTATCCTTACCACCTGCCGGGACGACACCCTGGTCACACTGGCCTGCGACCTGACTACGGAGCAGGAATATCTGGCCACACATGCCGTGGCCGCATGGCGAGGCATACAACCTGCTGTGGACCGGCGGCCCTGCGTATTCCTGCTCTGGTGCCAGCGCTGAACCAGGTCAGAACGTCTCCCGGACCCGCAGGAAACTGGCGAACCTCGGCAGGCCGTTCTTGTTCAGCTCACGAAAGCGGTAGGTAACGATGGACCCAACGGGAGGCGGATTGGCTCGGACCTCATCACGAAACCCAGTACCCAGCCGGAATCGGCGTCCATCCGCAGCCTGAACCTCCAGCGCGCCCAACATGCCACTGTATTTTCCCCGACCGGGGACATGGCCGACCACCGTAGCCTCCGCGTCAAGCCAGGGTTTCACCTTGAGCAGGATATCGCTACGCCCGGTCAGGTAGGGGGCGTCGGCCAGATGCAGCATCAAACCTTCGCCGCCGCCGCGCACCACAGCCGCCATCCGCCGCATCAGGGCCTCACGGTCGGCGACCTTGAACTGTTCCACGGTGTTGAGCCAGGGCACCCGGGCCGACGCGACGATTTCCTTCATCAACCCGATACGCTCGCTGAAGCTGCCCGGGGCATCCGGCAATTCGAACAGCATGTAGCGCACCAGGCGCCATTCCTGGTCCATCGGCGCCTGCTTGCGCACAATGCCGGACAGGCGGTCGAATTGGCGCCGTCCGAGCCACAATTCCCCATCCAAAGAACGGCCGGGCGGCAGTGCCGCTGTAAACCATGCGGGCGCAGGCACGGGCCGTCCGCTGCGAAAACTTAACTGTCGGCCATTCCATAGGGCCCGCACGCCATCCAGTTTCTCGCTGACCCAGTAGCGCGAAAGGTCGATAGGTCCTTGCAGGACCTCGGCCAGCAACAGCGCGGGGGGCGTAGGAGACGATTCCTGGGCGTGGACCTGGGCTGTCCCACATAGGAAGAACAGAAAAAACGGGAGGAACCAGGGACGCAAGACCTATCCTGCCGACCGGCCTGCCCGGCCATCAGGCCGGAAACACCCCGGTGGAAAGATAACGGTCACCCCGGTCGCAGACGATGGAGACGATGACAGCGTTCACCACTTCCCTGGAGAGCTGCAGCGCCGCCCAGAGGGTGCCGCCTGAGGAGATGCCGGCGAAGATGCCTTCCTCGCGCGCCAGCCGGCGGGTGGTTTCCTCGGCATCGGCCTGGCCTACGTAGATCATGCGGTCGATGCGGTCGAAATCGCAGATCCTGGGCAGGTATTCCACCGGCCATTTGCGGATGCCGGGGATCTGAGCGCCTTCTTGCGGCTGCACACCGACGACCTGGATGGCCGGGTTCACCTCCTTGAAAAATCGCGAGCAGCCCATGATGGTGCCGGTGGTGCCCATGCTGGAGACGAAGTGGGTGATCCCGCCTTCGCTGTCGCGCCAGATTTCCGGTCCGGTGGTTTCGTAGTGGGCCAGCGGATTGTCCGGATTGGAGAACTGGTCGAGCATGATGCCCTCGCCTGCCGACACCATCTTGTCCGCCAGGTCCCGGGCGGCCTCCATGCCGCCGGCCTTGGGGGTCAGGATGAGTTCGGCGCCATAGGCGCGCATCGTCTGGCGCCGCTCGACGGAGAGGTGTTCGGGCATGATCAGGATCATGCGGTAGCCGCCCATGGAGGCGGCCATGGCCAGGGCGATGCCGGTATTGCCGGAGGTGGCCTCGATCAGGGTGTCGCCTGGCCGGATCTCGCCTCGGGCCTGGGCCTTGGCGATCATGGACAGGGCCGGGCGGTCCTTGACCGATCCGGCCGGGTTGTTGCCCTCCAGCTTCACCAGCACCACGTTGGAGGTGTCTCCCGGCATGCGCTTGAGACGCACTAATGGCGTGTTGCCGACGAAGTCCTCGATCGATTTGTACATGACCTCTCAATCCTTCCCGAACAGGTCCCGGCTGTAGACCTTGTCCGCCACGTCGCGGATGTCATCGGTGATGCGGTTGGCGACGATGACGTCGGATTGCCGTCTTGAACTCCGCCAGATCGTTGACCACCCGTGAGTGGAAAAACTCCGGCTCCGTCAGCACGGGTTCGTAGACGATCACCTCGATGCCCTTGGCCTTGATGCGCTTCATGATGCCCTGGATGCTGGAGGCGCGGAAATTGTCGGAGCCGCTCTTCATGATCAGCCGGTGGACGCCGACCACCTTGGGCTTGCGCTTGAGGATGCTGTCGGCCACGAAGTCCTTGCGGGTGGTGTTGGAATCGACGATGGCGCGCATCAGGTTCTGCGGCACATCCTGGTAGTTGGCCAGCAGTTGCTTGGTGTCCTTGGGCAGGCAGTAGCCTCCATAGCCGAATGAGGGGTTGTTGTAATGGTCGCCGATGCGGGGATCGAGACAGACGCCCTGGATGATGTGCTTGGTGTCCAGCCCGTGGGTTGCGGCGTAGGTGTCGAGTTCGTTGAAGTAGGCCACCCGCATGGCCAGATAGGTATTGGCGAACAGCTTGATCGCCTCCGCCTCGGTGGAGTCGGTGAACAGCACCGGGATGTCCTGTTTGACGGCGCCTTGCCTGAGCAGATTGGCGAAGGTCTCGGCGCGCGCGGAACGCTCCCCGATGATGATCCGCGAAGGGTAGAGGTTGTCGTAAAGGGCCTTGCCTTCGCGCAGGAATTCCGGCGAGAAGATGAGGTTTTCGCAATGGAACTGCTCCTTGAGCTTGGCGGTGTAGCCCACCGGGACGGTGGACTTGAGGACCATCACCGCCTTTGGATTGATCGCCTTTACGTCCTGGATCACCGCCTCGACCGAGCGGGTGTTGAAATAGTTGGTTTCGGGATCGTAGTCGGTGGGGGTGGCGATGACCACGAAGTCGGCGTCCCGGTAGGCATCCTGCTTATCCAGCGTGGCCCGAAAGTCGAGGGGACGGTTTTTCAGGAAATCCTCGATTTCCGCGTCGACAATCGGGGATTCCTTTCGATTGAGCATCTCGACCTTCTCGGGGACGATGTCGAGGGCGACCACCTGGTTGTGCTGGGCGAGCAAGATGGCATTGGAGAGGCCGACGTAGCCGGTGCCGGCGATGGCGATTCTCATGGTTGGTCTTCCTTGGTTGAGTGGGTAATTTCTCGCGCAATGGATGCCAGGGCGGCCAATGGGTCCGGGGCCTGGGTGATCGGCCGGCCGATCACCAGATAATCCGCGCCGGTCCGAATGGCCTGGTCGGGGGTCAGGATGCGGGTCTGATCACCGGCTGCGGCGCCGGCGGGGCGGATACCGGGCGTCACCAGCAGGAATCCCGACCCCAGGGCCTGGCGCAGTTCAGGAGCCTCCCGGGCGGAACACACCACACCATCAAGGCCCGCATCATGGGCCAGGGATGCCAGCTTCAAAACCTGTTGCTGGGCACTGGCTTCGACACCGATTGCCCTTAATTCCTCCCCGTCGAGGCTGGTCAGCACCGTCACGGCGATCAGCCGTGGGCGCTCGGGCAAGCCTTCCAGGGCTTCTCGCGCGGCCCGCAGCATGCGCGGTCCCCCGGAGGCATGCACGTTCATCATCCACACCCCCAGACGGGCGGCCGCCCTGCAGGCCTGGGCCACGGTGTTGGGGATGTCGTGGAACTTGAGATCGAGAAAGACCGCGAAACCACGCCCTACCAGCTCTTCCACGAAAGCGGGCCCCGCAGAGACGAACAACTCCTTGCCCACCTTCAACCGGCAAAGTTCGGGCTTTAGCCGGGCGACCAGGTCGCGTGCCGACGCGGCATCCTGGTAGTCGAGGGCGACGATGATCCGGGGATCAGTCATGGTCCTGCCGTTCCGGGGAAATGCTCTCCCAGCGCGCGCAGGCCGGGCATTGCCAGAAGAACTGGCGTGCCTTGAAGCCGCAATTTCCGCATTGGTAATAAGCATCGCGGCTCACCTGGCGATGCACCAGATCCTGGGCCAGGCGCCCCTCCACCGACTCCTGGTTGACCGCATTGGTCGCCTGCAGGTAGTCGTCAAGGGCGCGCAGGCTGGGATGGCGCTTGAGTTCCTCGCCGGCCAGTTGGCGCGCGGCGTCCCACCCCTGGTGCTGGGCCACGGTCTGGAACAGGAAGTGGAGAAGATCCGGGCTGGGCTGCCGCTCCAGATAGGCCTTCAGCAGACGGATCGCCTCGTCCGTGCGGTCGAGTCGCCCCAGGGTCTGCACCAGCCGTTCCGCCACAATGGGAAGGAAGATGGGATTGATCTCCTCGATGCGGCGCCAGCTGGTGATGGCCGCCTCGACCTGACTGGCCTGGACCTCCAGGTCGCCGAGCAGGATGCAGGCGCGGGCGGAACGCCGTTGCTGGAGCAGGGCCTGGTTCAGGTACTCACGGCCCTTGTCCAGATCACCCCTGAGCATGGCGCCAGCGGCTAACTCGCAATAGTAGTGGGAGGTGTCCGCGTGCTGGGCGGGGCAGCCCAGTTTTTCCAGCCGTTCCGCGGTCTGGATGGCCTGCAGCCAATCCTTGGTCAGGACCTGGATTTCCAGGATGTTGCGCAGGGCATCCAGGGCGTGGACGCCGGTCTCCAGGCGCCGGAACACCGCCTCGGCCCGATCCAGCAGACCCGCCTTGAGGAAATCCTCCCCCAGTTCGTACAGGGCCTTCATCCGGTGGTCCTGGGATAGATCCGCCCGGTCCACCAGGTTCTGATGGATACGGATGGCCCGGTCCAGTTCCCCGCGGCGTCGGAACAAGGCCCCCAGGGCGAAGTGCAGTTCCAGTGTGTCCGGGTCCATCCGGGCCACCTCCAGGAAGGCCTCGATGGCCTTGTCGGGCTGCTCGTTGAGCAGGTAGTTGAGCCCCTTGAAGTAGGAACGGGGCACGGCCCGGGATTCCTGCATGACATGGCGGATGTCCACCCGGGCGGCGCCCCAGCCTAGGGCGAAGAACAGGGGGATGACTAGGAGTTGCCAGGCTTCCAGTTCCATGCCTACTCCTGGCGCGCCGAACGGCGGTATTCGCGCAGCTCGCGGTAATTGCGCAACAGCCTGGAGGAACAGGCCAGCAGCCCCACCATCAGGCCGGCGGCGAAGGAGATCAGCAGGACGAGAGAAAGGGGCACCTGCCACTCCAGGCCGAGAAAATAGCGCAAGGCGACGAACTCGCTGTTCTTGGCCGCGAATCCCAGCAGGAGCAGAAACATTAGGATCTTGAGGGTCAGCGCAAGGGAACGCACGGGAAGGCCGCTAATTGGAATGGGCAGATTGTAGCGAGGTGATTGGGGGCGAACCAGAATTCCGGGTCGCCGGAAATGAAAAAGGCGCCGCAAGCGGCGCCTTTTCCCGGCTCGGAGCATTACTCGACGTAGTCCACGCGATCGCGCAACTCCTTGCCCGCCTTGAAATGGGGCACGTACTTGCCCGCTACGTGCACCTTCTCGCCGGTCTTGGGATTGCGTCCCACCCGGGGCGGACGGAAATTGAGACTGAAGCTGCCGAACCCCCGGATCTCGATCCGCTCCCCCATAACCAGACTGGACGTCATGGCATCGAGGATGGTCTTGACCGCGAGTTCGGCGTCCGCCGCCACCAGATGTGGATGGCGCTCCGCCAGTCGGGCTATCAGCTCCGACTTGGTCATGGCGCCTACTTCCATCACTCGCCGCTCTTGTTGTCGAGTTTGGCCTTGAGCAGGGCACCCAGATTGGTGGTGCCGGTGGACTGCTCGGATGCCAGCTTGCGCAGGGTATCGGCCTGCTCGGCGGCGTCCTTGGCCTTGATGGACAGGTTGATCTGGCGGTTCTTGCGATCCACGTTGATGATGACCGTCTCCACCGTCTCGCCTTCCTTCAGGTGGGTACGGATGTCCTCGACCCGCTCTCGGGAAACCTCGGAGGCACGCAGGTAGCCTTCCACCTCGTCGTCGAGTTGGATCACGGCGCCCTTGGCATCCATGGACTTGACTGTGCCGTTGACGATGCTGCCCTTGTCATGGGTGGCCACATAGGCGTTGTAGGGATCGTTCTCCATCTGCTTGACGCCCAGGGAGATGCGTTCCTTCTCCACGTCGATGGCCAGCACCACGGCCTCGACCTCTTCGCCCTTGCGGTAGTTGCGTAGGGCCTCTTCGCCGGTCTGGCTCCAGGACAGGTCGGACAGGTGCACCAGACCGTCGATGCCGCCGGGCAGACCTATGAACACGCCGAAGTCGGTGATGGACTTGATCTGGCCGCTGACCTTGTCGCCCTTGTGGAAGTTGAGGGCGAAGTCGTCCCAGGGATTGGCCTTGCACTGCTTCATGCCCAGGGAGATGCGGCGACGGTCCTCGTCGATCTCCAGAACCATGACTTCCACTTCGTCGCCCAGGGAGACCATTTTGGAGGGGTTGACGTTCTTGTTGGTCCAGTCCATTTCGGAGACGTGGACCAAACCTTCGATGCCCGGCTCGATCTCGACGAAGCAGCCGTAGTCGGTGAGGTTGGCCACCTTGCCGAACATGCGGGTGCCGGTGGGATAGCGGCGCGAGAGGCCGACCCAGGGATCTTCGCCCAACTGCTTCAGGCCCAGGGAAACCCGGTTCTTTTCCTGGTCGAACTTGAGCACCACGGCGGTGACCTCGTCGCCGACGTTGACCACCTCGGAGGGATGCTTGACCCGGCGCCAGGCCAGGTCGGTGATGTGCAGCAGGCCGTCGATGCCGCCCAGATCCACGAAGGCGCCGTATTCGGTGATGTTCTTGACGATGCCCTTGACTTGGGCGCCTTCCTTCAGGTTGGCCAGGAGGGTCTCGCGCTCGGCGCCCATGCTGGCTTCCAGCACGGCCTTGCGGGACACCACCACGTTGTTGCGCTTGCGGTCCAGCTTGATGACCTTGAATTCGGCTTCCTTGTTCTCGAATGGCGTGGTGTCCTTGATGGGACGCACGTCCACCAGGGAGCCGGGCAGGAAGGCGCGGATGCCGTTGCACATGACGGTCAGACCACCCTTGACCTTGCCGTTGATCACGCCCTTGACCACCCGGCCTTCTTCCATGGCGGCTTCCAGATCCAGCCAGGCCGCCAGGCGGCGGGCGCGGTCACGGGATAGCTTGGTGGAACCGAAGCCGTCCTCGATGGATTCGATGGCGACCTGCACGAAATCGCCCACGGTAACTTCCACTTCGCCGCGGTCGTTCTTGAACTCCTCGACGGGGATCAGGCTCTCGGACTTGAGGCCGGCGTTGACGGTGACGAAGTTGTCGTCGATGGCCACCACCTCGGCGGTGATGACTTCGCCCTGGCGCATCTCCTGCTTGGCGATGCTTTCTTCAAACAGGGCGGCAAAGGATTCCATGGATTCCATGGCGGGTTGGATGGAAGTTGCAGTGGACATGTACAAGCCTGATTAAATCCGTGTTGCCACGGGGGGTTGGTTGATAAACCGGGAGCAGGCTCCCGACTCGAACTACAAAAACGGATTACGACCTTGCCGACCGATACCAGTCGAGCACCTGCTCAACGGCCTGGGAAATGCTCATCCCGGTGGTGTCCAGCAGCTTTGAATCCGCCATCTGCCGCAGCGGAGCGGCGACCCGGGCGGCATCTCGCTCATCCCGTTCCCGCAGATCCTGCAGAAGGTCGGGCAGGTTAGCACTCAAACCTTTTTCAATCAACTGCTTATAGCGCCTTGTCGCGCGTTCCTCGACGCTCGCCGTCAGGAACACCTTGACTGTCGCGTCCGGAAAGACCACGGAGCCCATGTCCCGTCCGTCCGTCACCAGGCCGGGGGCCTGGCGGAACGCCCGCTGGCGTTCCAGAAGCGCCGCCCGCAGCCTGGGCATGGCGGCGATGCGGGAGGCGTCCCGGCCCGCCGCTTCGCTACGGATCACATCTCCCACCCTCGCGCCGTCCAGGAACACCTCGCCAGCCGCGAAGCGCAGATTCAGGCCGGCGGCCAATCGGGCCAGGACCACTTCATCCTCCAGGGTGATGCCGGCGAGTCGTGCGGCATGAGCGGTGGCCCGATAAATGGCGCCGCTGTCCAGGTAGTGAAACCCCAGGGTCTCCGCCACCAGCGCCGCCACGGTGCCCTTGCCGGAGGCGGAGGGACCGTCGATGGCGATGACGGGAACTGCAAGTTCGGATAGGGTCATCGCTGGCTGATGGCGGCAAAGGCTTCCCAGTAGCCGGGGAAGGTCTTGTTGACGCACTTGGGATTATTGATCCGAACGGGCACGCCTGCCAGGCTCACCAGAGAAAAACACATGGCCATGCGGTGGTCGTCGTAGGTGTCGATAGCCACGTTGGGGTTGAGCTTGGCCGGCGGCACCACCCGGATGTAGTCGTGGCCCTCTTCCACCGTCGCGCCCAGCTTGCGCAGTTCCGTCGCCATGGCGGCGATGCGGTCGGTCTCCTTGACCCGCCAGGAGGCGATGTTTTTAAGAGTGGTGGGGCCGTCCGCGAACAGGGCCAGGACCGCCAGGGTCATCGCGGCATCGGGGATATGGTTGCAATCCATATCTAGGGCGTGGATCGGGTTGCCGCATGCCAGGCGGCTCTCCACCCAGTTGGCACCAAATCCGATCTCCACGCCCATGCGGGCCAGGGCCTCGGCGAAACGCACATCGCCCTGGATGCTGTCGCGCCCCACCCCTTCCACCCGCACCTGGCCATGGCCGATGGCGGCGGCCGCGAGGAAGTAGGAAGCGGAGGAGGCATCCCCCTCCACCTCGATGTCGCCGGGGCTCCGATATGTGAACCCGGGCACCAGAAAATGCTGCCAGTCTTCCCGCTCGACCTGGACGCCGAAGCGTCGCATCAGGTTGAGGGTGATCTCCACATAGGGCTTGGAGATCAACTCGCCCTCCACACGCACGATCACCTGCCGCCCCAGCAGGGGCGCGGCCAGCAGTATGCCGGTGAGGTACTGGCTGGAAACGTTGCCCCGCACCGACACCTCCGGCGCGGCGCTGGGCTCGGCGGGGGAGATCGCCAGGGGCGGGAAGCCGGATTGGCCGGCGTATTCGATCCGGGCGCCCAGTTGCCTCAGGGCATCCACCAGGTCGCCGATGGGGCGCTCGTGCATGCGTGGCACGCCGGACAAGCCGTAATGGCCGCCGGCCAGGGCCGTGGCCGCGGTGAGTGAACGGAAGGCGGTGCCGGCGTTGCCGAGGAATAGATCGGCCCGCTTCACGGGGAAGCCGCCGCCCACCCCTTCCACCCGGTAATCGTCGCTGCCCTCATGGCGCGTCCAGTTCACGCCCAGCCTGTGGAGGGCGTCCAGCATCACCCGGGTGTCGTCGGAATCCAGCAGGGCCTTGACCTCGGTGGTGCCCTTGGCCAAGGCAGCCAGCAACAGGACCCGGTTGGAAATGCTCTTGGAGCCGGGCAGGCGTACCTTGCCGCGGGCGCCCAGTGCGGCGGGGAGATCGAGATGATCCATGGGTTCAGCCACCTTCTATTTGTACTTGCCGGCCAGCCATTCATGGCGGGCGGTCTTGGCGCGGTCGAAGAGATCCTCCAGTGCGGACCCGTCCCCCGCCTCCAGCATGGCGCGCAAATCCTCCAGCTTGGCGATGTAGGCCGCCAGTTCCTGGCGTAGGGGACCCCGGTTGGCCAAAGTAATGTCGCGCCACATCTCCGGATGGCTGCCGGCGATACGGGTGAAGTCCCGTAGGCCGGAACCGGCGAAACGGAAATAGAGTTCCGCGTGGGGCCGGCCGGCCAGTTCATCCATCAGCGCGAAGGCGGCCAGATGGGGCAGATGGCTCACCGCCGCGAACACCTGGTCATGCAGCTCCGGCTCCATGCGCGCCACCCGGGCGCCGCAGGCGGTCCACAGGTTTTCCACGCTGGCCAGATCCTCGGGCCGGTTTTCGGCCAGGGGGGTGATGATGAGCGGCTTGCCCTGGTACAAACCGGACCGGGCCGCATCCGCGCCGCTGGTCTCCGCCCCGGCGATGGGGTGGGCCGGCACGAACTGGCCGGCGCGATCACCCAGCCACTGCCGGGCGGCGGCGATGACGTCCTGCTTGGTGCTGCCGGCGTCACAGACCAGACAACCGGGTGGCAATACCGGAGCGATTTCACGGAACACAGCGGCCATGGCGGCCACCGGCACCGCCACGAATACCAGGTCGGCATCCTTCACCGCGCTCGCGGCATCCGGCGCGATCGCATCGATGAGTCCCCGCTCCAATGCCCGTTCCAGGTTGGCGCGCCCCCGCCCCACGCCCACGACATCCCGCACCAAGAGGCGCCGCTTCAGGTCCAGTGCGAAAGAACCGCCGATCAGGCCGACGCCGATGACGACAAGGCGGCCGATCACTGGCCCAAAACCTCGGCCAGCACAGCCAGGAATCGGGCGTTCTCGTGTTCCATGCCCACGCTCACCCGCAAGTGCTCCGGCATTGCGTAGTTGGCCACCGGCCGCACTATCACCCCCCGTTCCAGCAGGCGACGGTTGATGCTGGTGGCATCCCCCACCCGGCAGGCCAGGAAATTGCCGTAAGAAGGAATGTATTCCACGCCCAAAGCGTCCAGACCGGCGGTCAGCTGTTCCATCCCCAGGCGGTTGATCTCCAGGCAGTGCGCCAGAAAGATCTCGTCTTCCAGTGCCGCGACCGCTCCAGCCAAGGCGAAGCTATTGACGTTGAAGGGCTGCCTTACCCGATTGAGCAGATCGGCCGCCGACTCGTGGCACAGGGCATAGCCCACCCGCAGCCCGGCCAGGCCGTAGGCCTTGGAAAAAGTGCGGGTCACCATGAGATTGGGATGGGCCTCGATCCAGGCCGGACTGCCGCTGCGCAATGTCTCGGGCAGATATTCGTAATAGGCCTCGTCCAGGACGATGCCCACATGGGCCGGAACGCGTGCGATGAATGACCGCAAGGCATCCGGCTGGACCAGTGTACCGGTGGGGTTGTTGGGGTTGGCGATGAACACCAGCCGGGTGTCCGTCTCGATGGCCGCCAGCATGGCCTCCAGGTCATGGCCCCATTCCCTGGCCGGCACCTCGATGCCCCTGGCGCCCATGGCCTGGACCGCCAAGGGATACACGGCGAAGGCATGCTCGGAATAGACCGCGCTGGTGCCCTGCGTCAGAAAGGCCCGGGCCGCCATCTCCAGGACATCGTTGGAGCCGTTGCCAAGGACGATACGGCTGGGCGCCAGGCCGATGCGTAGGGACAAGGCCTGCTTCAGACCATAACCGCCTCCGTCGGGATATCGCGCCAGTTCCATGAACGCATTCTCGATGGCCGCCAATACCCGGGGACTGGCTCCCAGAGGATTCTCGTTGGAGGCCAGCTTGACGATGTCCGCCTCGTCCAGGTCCATCTCCCGGGCCAGATCCGAGATGGGCTTGCCGGGCAGATAGGGCGCGATCGAGCGGATATGAGGCGGTGCTACGTCACAGAGTTGCATGTTATCGAGCCGATGGATTCAAACCGCAACGGGATAGGAGCCCAGCACCTTGAGGAAGGTGCAGTATTCCTCCATGGCGGCGAGAGCCCTCTGGATATTGGGATCGCTGACATGACCGTCGATATCCAGATAGAACACGTATTCCCAAGCCCCGCTCCGAGCCGGGCGGGATTCCAGCTTGGACAGGCCGATGCCGTGGCCCGCCAGGGGGGCGAGCAATTCCAGCAGGGCGCCGGGGCGGTTCTTCGCCGATAGCACCAGGGAGGTCTTGTCCCGCCCCGACGGGGCCACCTCTTCCTTGCCCAGCACCAGGAAACGCGTGGTGTTGTTGGGCTCGTCCTCGATGTCCCGGGCAACGATGGAGAGCCCGTAGCGTTCCGCCGCCAACTCCCCCGCGATGGCGGCGGAATTGGGATTTTCAGACGCCATCCGGGCGGCCTCCCCATTGCTGGTCACGCGAATGGTCTTCACGCCTGCCAGGTTCTTGTTCAGCCATTCATGGCATTGCCCCAGGGATTGGGCATGGGAATAGACCACCTCGATCCCGGCGGTACCCTCCCCTTTGCGCAGCAGGTGCTGGCGCACCCGCAGCATGACCTCGCCGCAGATCTTCAGGACGCTGTTGAACAGCAGATCGAGGGTCCGGTTCACCGCGCCTTCCGTGGAATTTTCCACGGGTGTCACACCACAGTGGGCCTCGCCCCGTTCCACGGCAAGAAAGACCTCGTCGATGGTGGCGCAGGCCAGGCCTTTCGCGGCATGGCCGAAGTGCTTGATGGCCGCGGCCTCGGAGAAGGTGCCCGCCGGCCCCAGGTAGGCGATGGTGAGCTGTTGCTCCAACGCCCGGCAGGCAGACATGATCTCCTTGAACAGCACGGAGACGGATTCGGCCGGCAGGGGACCGAGGTTTAGCTTCTGCAGGCGGGCGACGACCTGGGCCTCCCGCTCGGGCTTGTAGACGATGCCGTTCTTCAGGTGGCCGACGGCCTGGGCCAGCCTGGCCCGCTCGTTGACCAGTTCGAGGATCCGGTCGTCCAGGGCATCGATCTGCTCGCGCAGACTGAGAAGTTTTTCGCTCATGTCAGGCCGGAATGTCCCTTACGTGCAAAACGCCCTGGATAGCGGCCAGCTGTTTGATGACCCCGGCCTTCGGGGCGCTGTCCACGTCCACCAGGGTGAAGGCCATGTCCCCTTTGGATTTATTGACCATATTGTGGATGTTGAGCCCCGCGCCGGCCAGGGTGGTGGAGATCTGCGCCAGCATGTTGGGGACGTTGGAGTTGGCGATGGCCAGGCGAAAACCGGATTCCCGGGGCATGCTCACGTTGGGAAAGTTCACCGAATTCAGGATGTTGCCGTTCGCCAGATAGTCGGCCACCTGTTCCGCCACCATGATGGCGCAATTTTCCTCTGCTTCCTCGGTGGACGCCCCGAGATGGGGAAAGGCCACGAAGCGGGGATGCTGCTTCAACAGGTTACTGGGAAAGTCGCAGACATAGGCTTGCAGCTTGGCTTCATTCAACCCGGCCAGGACCGCCGCTTCGTCGACGATGCTATCCCGGGCGAAGTTGAGCAGGACGCAGCCCTTGCGCATGAGTTTCACCCGGTCGGCGTTGATCAGGTTCTTGGTGGCGGCCACCAGGGGGGTGTGCAGACTGATGAAGTCCGCGTGCTTCACCAGTTCCTCCACGCTTTGCGCCTTCCTCACCTGGGCGGGCAGACGCCAGGCGGCGTCCACGGTGATCTCCGGATCGAAGCCGATGACGTGCATGCCCAGGCGGATGGCGGCATCCGCAACCAGGGAACCGATGGCCCCCAGCCCAACTACGCCCAGGGTGCGGCCGGGCAATTCATGGCCCAAGAAGTTCTTCTTGCCGGCCTCTACCTGCTTGTGCAGGGCTTCGTCCTCCCCTTCCAATCCTTCCACGAAACGCATGGCCGGCGCCAGGTTGCGAGCGCCCATCAGCATGCCGGCGATAACCAGTTCCTTCACCGCGTTGGCATTGGCCCCAGGCGCGTTGAACACCACCACGCCCCGATCACTCATGAGCTTCACCGGAATATTGTTGGTACCCGCGCCGGCGCGGCCGATGGCCTGGACGCTACGAGGTATTTCCATCTCATGCATGTTGTGGGAACGGACCAGGATGGCGTCGGGATCCGACACCTCATTGCCTACGACGTACGTTTCCGGCAGGCGGGCAAGGCCCTTCTTGGAAATGGCGTTCAGGGTCAGGATCTTCTGGGACTTGGCCATGTCGTGGAGCACTCCTTGGGGAAGATGAGGCATTGCACCCGCCTCAATCGGGCCGGGCGGGCATGGGTTCAGGCAAGCAAAGGCCGGTCACGGCAAACCTCAACCGTGGGATTTCTCGAAGTCCTTCATGTACTCGACCAAGGTTTGTACCCCCTCCAGCGGCATGGCGTTGTAGATGGACGCCCGCATCCCCCCCACGGAACGGTGTCCTTTCAGCTGGATCAGGCCACGGCCCTTCGCGCCCTTGAGGAATTCCTCGTCCAGGGCGGGGTCCTTCAGGGTGAAGGGCACGTTCATGCGGGAACGGTTTTCCTTAGCCACGGGCGAATTGTAGAAACCGGTGGCATCCAGGTAGTCGTAAAGCAGGCCGGACTTGGTCATGTTGACCTTCTCCATCGCCGCCAGACCGCCCTTGGACTTGAGCAGCTTGAACACCAGTCCGGCGATATAGATGGCGAAGGTGGGCGGGGTGTTGTACATGGAGTCGTTGTCGGCATGGGTCTTGTAATCGAACATGGCGGGCGTGCCCGGCACCGTCTGGCCGATCAGGTCCTCCCGCACGATCACCACGGTCACGCCGGCGGGGCCGATGTTCTTCTGGGCACCGGCGTATATCACGCCGTACCTCGAGATATCGATGGGACGGGACAGGATAGTGGAGGACATGTCCGCCACTAGGGGGATGTCGCCGATCTCGGGCGTCCAGAAGATCTCCACGCCGCCGATGGTCTCGTTGGGGGTGTAGTGCAGGTAGGCCGCGTCGGGGTCCAGCTTCCAGGCATCCTGGGCGGGGGCATAACTGAAATTCCTGTCCTCGGAACTGGCCACCAAATTGACGGCGCCGAACTTCTTGGCCTCCTTGATGGCCTTCTTGGACCACTCGCCGGTGTTCAGGTAGTCGGCGGAGGCCTTGCCGCGCAGCAGGTTCATGGGAACCATGGCGAACTGGGATGAGGCCCCTCCCTGCAGAAACAGCACCTTGTAGTTGGTGGGAATGCCCATCAACTCCCGCAGATCGGCCTCGGCCTGGGCCTGGATACCCATGTATTCCTTGCCGCGATGGGACATTTCCATCACCGACATGCCGCAGCCCTGCCAGTTGACCAGATCGTCGCTAGCCTGTTCCAGGACTTCACGGGGCAAAACGGCCGGGCCGGCGCTGAAATTGTAGATGCGTTCCATGATTAACCTGCTTCCTTGGGTTGGACGACAAAACGCCGATAGTACCGAAACAGGTACTGTTCGTGACCCCCCTTTACCGAATGTCGCCACCCGGGCGCTTGCTAACGCCCGGTTTTCTCGGCCGGCTTGTCGGCTTGGCCTTCGGTTTCGGGCGGTTTTCCCGGCAAACCGGCCTTTTCCCGCATCATCGGCGGCAACGGCTTCCTCGCCTTGCTGCCGGGAGTGGGCGCACGCCGGCGCGCCGGCGCATCCACGCTGCCCATGATCTCCATCTTGCCCAATACGGCCGGATCGGTCTCGCCGTTGATGTTGATGATGTTGAGCCGGCCCTGGCCCAGCTTCATCTCGTTCCTGAAATCGTAGACCGCGCCCATCACGGTCAGGTGCCCGCTCAGGACCTCGTCCTCGAACTTGCTCATGGCCTGGCGCACCTGATTGTTCACGTTGAGCTTGACGCCGGACAGGCCGCCCTCGCCTTTGGGGATCTGGAGGGTGTCCAGTTCACGCCGGATCTGCGGGGATTCCTGGCTGTAGTCCGAAGCGGCCGCCTGGATGGCCTCGCACGCCACGTGGCCGACGATCAGCAGCAGCGGGGTGTGCAGGTGCTGTACGCCGAACTCCACCGATCCCTCGGCGGTCCCCAGCTGGTTGCCGATGTTGCGGACCATGAACAAATCGCCGTCCGGCGTGGCGTCGAAGTCCGGGGTCTGGATCCGGGAATCGGAACAGGTGATCACGGTGGCCCGGGGATGCTGTTCGGCCTGGAATGGCTGGAAATACCCCGCCCGGTGCCCGCGCATGAACTTCCGGTTGTCCTTGACGATGTTCCTGACCATGTCCCTGACTTCTTCGCCGCTCTGCCGGTCATTCAAGGTCGCCGCGTATTCGCGGATGACCTCCTTGACGATCTGCCGGATCTGTTCCCGTTCGGCCGGGTTCATGGCGGGCGCGTCGGCGGCGATGGCGGAGGCCACCGACAGTCCCAAACTCACGCCCAACGCCAGTTGCAGGATGGAAGGCTTCATCGCATACCCCAGGTGACATGATCTGATTGCCGATATCGGCAGATACGGAAAAAACTTCAGACCCGGCAGGGGCTCAATCCTTGCCGGAACGCCAGATGGCGAACAGGATCCAGAGGCTGTTGAAGAAGGCCACCACGAATCCGAGCAGGCCCAGCAACGGCAGGCCGAACAATTCGGGCCCGCCCCTGACGGTCATGATGATGCTGGATCCCACCACCAGCGAGGCGGTCAGCACGCCCATGGTCAAACGGTTCGCGGCCTGGTTGAGCTGCAGGCCGAAATGGTCCAGGCGCTTCAGGTCCAAATCGATCCGGACCCGGCCACGGCGCATCTGGCGGAACAGGCGGGCCACATCCCGGGGCAGGCCGATGACCACCTCGGCCATCTCACGCAAACCCAGACGGGCCCGCCGGGCCAGGGCCTGGGGCGAATAGCGCGCTTCCAGGACCCGCTGAACGAAGGGCGCCATGTGGTCCACCATGTGGAAATCCGGGTCCAGCTGGAAACCCAAGCCTTCCAGCGTGATCACCGCCTTGAACAGCAAGGTCATATCCGGGGGGAGTGCCAGGTTGTTGTCGCGCATGACCGCGGTAATGTCGATCAGCAGCGGTCCGACCCGGATATCCTTGAGGGCCAGATTGTCGTAACCGAACATCAGTTCCGACAGGTCGTAGGCCAGATGGGATTCGTCGATCTCGGCGTCACCCGCCCATTGGGCCAGCACGTTCAGCATGGCCACCTCGTTCTTCTTGATGAGCGCTTCCAGGAAGTCGATCAGTTGTTCCCGCCGGGGGTCCGTGACTCGTCCGACCATGCCGAAATCGATCAGGCCCACCCGGTTTCCGGGCATGAATATGACATTGCCTGGATGGGGATCGGCATGGAAATAGCCGTCAATGAGGATCATCTTGAGCACAGCATCCGCGCCACGGGCCGCCAGCAGGGACAGGTCGTAGCCCTCCTCGACGGCGCGGGTCAACTGGTTGCCGGGTATCCCTTCCAGTTCCTCCTGGACATTGACAATCTCGCCGCAGAATTCCCAAAACACCCGGGGGATGCACACCGTGTCGTCCTGGATGAAACTGCGTCCGAAGACATCCAGGTTGCGCGCCTCCTTCACCAAGTCCAACTCCCGGTCCAGCGATCGCCTGAGTTGGCCGACGATCTGTACCGGGTGATAGCGGCGCGAATCCGGAATTTCCATCTCCAGCAGGCGCGCGAGATGGACCAGGATGCGCAGGTCCGCGGCAATCTTTTCGACGATGTCGGGCCTGCGTACCTTGACCACCACTGGCGTACCGTCATGCAGACGCGCCCGGTGCACCTGGGCGATGGATGCCGCGGCAAAGGGTTCGGTCTCGAACGATTCGAATACCTCCTGCACCCTCTTGCCCCATACCGCCTCCAGGCCGGGGCGCAATTTCTCGAACGGAACCGGCGGCACGTGGCTGTGCAGACGCTCGAACTCGGCAATCCACGAAGGCGGAAACACATCCACCCGTGTCGCAAGGATCTGCCCCAGTTTGACGAAGGTGGGCCCCAGGTCCGTCAAGGCCAGACGGATACGAACGGGCAGGTCGAGATGCGCCACATCCAGGGACGCCTGCCGGTGCAGTAATCGCCCCGCCCTTTCCAGCAGATGAGCGATGCCCAGAAGGCGGACCACGTCGCCCCAGCCATAGCGGATCAGAACCAGGGAGATTTCATGGAGGCGCGGCAAGTCCCGCACCATGGAGATGGTTTCGCGCAGCATCGTCGGATTTACTTATGCTTGGCGTCTAGGCTGTCAGCCAAGCCACGCAGTATGCCGGACGCCACCGCGGTCAACCGGCTTCCCGCCTCCTGCGCGGTGCTGATGGCCTCGCTCCCCGCCCCGGAAGCCACCTCGGCCAGATGATTGTTGAATACTTCCAGGACCGCTTTGACCCGCATCCCCGTGTCCGTGCCGGTACGGCCGAGATGCGTGCTTATATCCAGGAGCTCCTGTTTTAGCCACCCCTGGGCCTTGGCCGACGAATCCTTGAGCGTGGTGAGCAGGTCATCCTCAAGCTCCCTGAACTCGTCCACCGTCTCCCGCACGTCCTGGTCAGCGAAATGACGACCTTGCCCCCAAACCTCTTCCAGGGCCAGCTGCACGGAATAGACGGAGCGGCTGACAGCCTCGTCCAAGCCATGCACCGCCTCCAGCAAGGCAGTCCCCGCCTCGCTACCACGTTGCGCGAGACCCTCGCCCACACCGCTGACGGTCATCCGCATGACTTCTTTGATCGCCGGCGGGTCCAACTGGCGTTCAACCAAGGTCTTCATCACCAGTTCGCGCACCCTCCCCCTCAAACCACTTTCCGGTTCCAGCGCGGTACCGATATAGATAACGCTTTCTTCTTTATTATCAGTAGACATGCACTATCTCCTTAATGTTTGTTATCAACACTTTCACTCTTATACTAGACAAGCTGCAACCGGCAATGGCTTAATCGCGGAAATTTTTTCCCGACACACTATGCGCGTACCACCGCTCGTCGCCCTGATTCTGGCAACCGTTTGCCTCTCCAATCTCAGCTTGGCTGGGGGCTCTGTGTCGGATGGCATCCAGGAACAGGTCAAACCTCTGCTGAAAGCCCTGAGCATGATCGGGACTCCTTACAAATTTGGTGGCAAGGACCCGGACAAAGGCATGGACTGCAGCGGCTTTGTAGGGCACGTCTATAAGGAATCCGCGGATATCTCCCTGCCACGCACGGCCAGGCAGATGAGTCATGAAGGGCAGAATATCGCCAGGGATGACCTTCAGCCCGGCGATCTGGTTTTTTTCAATACCCTGAAAAAACCTTTTTCCCACGTCGGCATCTATGCCGGCAATGGCGAATTCGTCCATGCCAGCAGCACCCGCAGCAAGGAAGTCACCCTCTCGCACCTGGACAGCGATTACTGGGCCAAGCGCTTCAACGGCGCACGCCGCATAGTCCCAACCGAATGATCCGGGACGGTTTCCCGCTGAAACCGATATCAAGACTCACCCCCCACTGTTTTCTCACTGAACAACGCGATACGAAATCGAATTGTGTGATCGCTGATGGCGCCTATGGCACGACAACACTTCTATTTCTTGGATATCGACGTTTTTAGTTGATAACCATTCTCAGTTAGGGGAAAATCATCCCATCTGATTTCTTTCCCCAGAAAGCCAACCACATCCCGTCCACCGATGGCCCATCATGGATGGATATGAAGCAGTAATAATCCTGACATGACCCCCCTCGTTGCCGGCCTGCTGAGCCCGGACGCTTACCCCCATCCCGCGCCGGGACTTCGCCTGATAGAGACCCATATCTCCTGGGTCTTTCTTGCCGGCGAGTATGCCTACAAGGTGAAGAAGCCAGTCAATCTGGGCTTTCTGGATTTCAGCACCCTGGAAAAACGGCGTTTTTTCTGCGAGGAGGAGATTCGCCTGAATCGCCGGCTCGCGCCTGAAATCTACTTGGACGTGGCTTCGATTTGCGGCAGCGAACAGGCCCCGAGGGTGGATGGACAAGGCGAGGTGGTGGAATGGGCGGTGGAGATGCGCGCCTTTCCGGCGGATGCCACACTGGACCGGGAAACCGATATCAACACGGTTCAGATCGATGCCATCGCCGACCGTGTTGCCGCCTTCCATCAAACCGTTTCCCCGGCATCCCCGGAAAGCAATTACGGCACCCCGGACGCCGTCCGCCAACCGATAGAAGCCAACTTTACCCATCTCCGTTCGCTACGGCCGCCACGGGAGATATTGGACCACCTGGCTCCCACGGAGAACTGGAGCCGAAACGAGGGCGCGCGGCTGGAAGCCGCTTTCGCGCAACGCAAGGCGGCTGGTTTTGTGCGCGAGTGTCATGGCGACCTGCATCTGGGCAATATCGCCTGGGCGGACGAAGCACCCATCATTTTCGACGGCATCGAGTTCAATCCGGGCCTGCGTTTCATCGATGTGATGAGCGACGTCGGTTTTCTGGCCATGGACCTGCATTTTCGCGGCCGCCACGACCTTGCCTGGCGTTTCCTGAACCGCTATCTGGAAAACACCGGGGACTTTGCCGGCCTGGATGTCCTGCTTTATTACCAAGTATACCGGGCGATGGTCCGCGCCAAGGTGGCCGCCATTCGGACCAGCCAAGCCGGTGGCGACGGCAGCGAATGCCTGGCCTACCTGAACCTGGCCAACCGATTGATGCAACCACCCCGCCCCGCCCTTTACCTTATGTATGGTGTATCGGGATCCGGCAAGACCTGGCTTTCCCAAGGCATGCTGGAAAGGCTCGGCGCCATCCGGCTGCGCTCGGACGTGGAACGCAAGCGCCTTTACGGCCTGGCGCCAGCCCAGGACAGCCGCGCCATCGTGGGAGACATCTACACCCCGGAAGCGGGGGCGCGAACCCTGGATAGCCTGCTTGTTCAGGCCAGGGCACTGCTCACTGCCGGATTTCCGGTCATTGTCGATGCCACCTTCCTTGCCCGTTCCTGGCGCCTCCCCTTCCAGGAACTCGCCAAGACCCTGGCGGTACCTTGGCGCATCATTGCACCGGAAGTCCCGAGCGAGGTGCTGCGCCGCCGTGTCTCGGAGCGCATGGCCAAGGGCCGGGACGCCTCCGAGGCCGATCTTGAAGTACTCGCCGCCCAGTTGGAGTCAGGCGAGCCCCTGACCCAGGACGAACTGGGCCACACCCTGAGGCTTTCCGGCCCCTGGACCATTGATGACGCCGTGAATCGATTGCAAAGCGAAATGCCATGACCCGACTCTGTTCCCTGCACACCTACCCGGCCGGCCGCTGCGGCACCATCGTGCGCATTGACGCCGAAGAGGACCTTGCCGCCCGCATGCGCGCCCTGGGGCTGATACTCGGCCGGCGCGTGCAGGTGGTGCGCCGTTCGCCGTTCCAGGGGCCGATCCAGGTAAGGGCGGGGCAGACCGACGTGATCATCCGCCGGTCAGAGGCCGCACGGGTCTTCCTGACGCCCTGCGATCCCGAACACACCTGCACCCAGGCATGAAGAAACGTATCGCCCTGGTGGGCATGCCGAACACAGGCAAGTCCACGCTGTTCAACCGGCTTACCGGCGCCGGCGCCCATACGGGCAACTGGCCCGGCATCACCGTGGAACTGCTCTCGGCCAAGCTGTTGCTGGGCGACAGCATGGTGGAATTGGTGGATCTGCCAGGGCTGCACAATCTGCACGGTTTTTCCGAGGACGAGCGGGTGGCGCGCCATTTCCTGGAAACCCAGCCGGTCAACCTGTTGCTGGTGGTGCTCAACACCACCCAGCTGGAACGCCAACTTGCACTTGTGCTTCAACTCAAGGCCCTGGGCCTGCCCATGGTGCTGGCCCTGAACATGTCCGACGAGGCGAAAACCCGGGGTATCCGGGTTGACGAGGCCGCCCTGTCGGAGCGGCTAGGTATTCCGGTCCGTCTGATCAGCGCCAAACATGGCCAATGCGTACCCGAACTGCGCAACACCCTGGTGGAACTGATACACCAGCATCCCCAGGCCGTCACGGCCCGGGCCGCGCCCCTGGCCGAGGACGACGGCATCGAGCAGACCCTGGACGATCTGCTGGCCCAAACCACCGTGTTTCCCCAGGAACTTTCCCCCAATCTGACCGACCGGCTCGACCGGGCCCTGCTCCACCCCTGGTTGGGGCTGCCCCTGTTCGGTCTGATCATGCTGGTGATGTTCCAGGCGGTCTACGGCCTCGGCACGCCCCTGCAGGACAGCCTGGCCTGGGTGCTGGACCAGATCAAGACCCTGTGGCTCGCCCCCCTGGTCGTCGGCCTGCCGGCCTGGCTCGGCAACTTCCTGCTGGACGGCCTGTATGACGGCATCGGCACCGTCATGTCGTTCCTGCCCATCATCGTGGTGTTCTTCCTGGCCATGGCCGTGGTGGAGGACAGCGGCTATCTGGCCCGGGCCGCCTTCATCATGGACGCCCTGATGGCGCGCATGGGCCTGGATGGCCGCGCCTTCGTCATGCAGCTGATGGGCTTCGGCTGCAACGTCCCGGCCATGATGGGGACCCGGGTCATGCGCAACCGGACCCAGCGCATCATGACCATGATGCTGATCCCGTTCTCCCTCTGCTCGGCCCGGTTCCAGGTGTTTTTGTTCTTCACCAGCGCGGTGTTCTCGCCCGCCTCCGCCCCCTGGGTGCTGTTCAGCCTTTACGTGATGAGCTTCGCCGTAGCCTTCCTCACAGCCTGGCTGATGCGCAGCCGGAGCCGGCGCGATCCGGACCCCCTGCTCATGGAACTGCCACCCTATCGCCTGCCCACACTGGTCTATCTGGTGCGGCAGGGTTTTCGGGAATCCTGGAATTTCCTGCGCCAGGCCGGCGGATTCATCGTCCTGGGGGTGATCCTGGTCTGGTTCCTGACCCACTTCCCCACCGACGTCGCCCCCGCCGGACCGGACTCGCTAGCCGGCCAGTTGGCCACCTGGATGAGTCCAGTGTTCTCGCCCCTCGGGATCGATCGCCTGTTGTCCGTGGCCCTGCTGTTCGGCTTCGTCGCCAAGGAAGTGGTGATCGGCTCCCTGGCGGTGATATACGGCGCCGGCCCGACCGAACTGACCGGCATCCTGTCGCGCCAGTTGGACTGGGTTCAGGCCTACAGCTTCATGCTGTTCACCCTGATCTACACCCCCTGCCTGTCCTCCCTGGCGACGCTGCGCCGGGAATCGGGCCACAGCAAGTACATGTTCGCCTCCCTGGCCTGGTCCCTGTTCCTGGCCTGGCTGGTCAGTTTCATCTTCTATCAGGGCGCCAAGTCGCTGGGTCTAGGGCAATAGGACTTTAGTCCCATACGCGTCCGCGGCCCGGCGCGCTAACATGAACCCATCCCTCTCGCGGCCTGTTCCATGTTCGCTCGCAATGCCCTCCTCGCCCGCAAGCTGATCTTCACCGTCAGCGCCGGTTTCGCCCTGGCGTTGGCCCTGATCGTGGCCCTGACGCTGGTCGGCCTGCATCACCTGGAGGACACCAACGCCCGCCTGGAAGCCATCGTCAACGAGAACAACGTCAAGACGCGCCTGGCCAACCAGATGCGCGACATCCTGCGCGATCGCGCCATCTCCATGTTCTCCATCGCGATCATGAGCGACCCCTTCGACAAGGACGAGGAGATGATCCGGTTCTACAACTACGGTTCCTCCTACCAGCAGGTCCGCCTGGAACTCGGGTCCCTGATCCACCTCCCCCAGGAGAAGCGAGTCCTGGCCAGCATCGATACCCTGACGCGGGCCAACCAGCCGCTGATGGTGCGCATCGTGGACATGGCTGCGGGGAGCCATAGCTTGCAGGCGATGGAAGAGCTGCAGGTGGAGGGCATTCCCCTTCAGCACCAACTGGTCAAGGACCTGGACAACCTGATCCAGATTCAACGCGGGATGACCAACGAAGCGGCAAGAACGGCTCAGATCGCCTACACCCGGACCCGCTGGCTGATGATCACCCTGGGCGGCGTGGCCCTGCTGGTGGCCGGTATCGTAGCCGCGGCCGTGGTGCGTCGCACAGCGCGCCTGGCCGCGGAAACGGAACAGGAACGCACCAAGTTCCAGACCCTGTTCGAAACCAACAGCGACGGCATCGTCATCCTGGACGAGAAAGGCTTTACCGACTGCAACCCCGCCACCTTGGAGATGTTTGGCATGCAGCGGGTGGAGGATTTCCTGCGGCGTCGCCCGGAAGACCTGGGGACACAAATACAACCCGGCGGCACACCGTCCTACGTCCTGGCGCAGCGTCATATCAAGGAGGCGGTGGACAGCGGCCACGCCTACTTCGAATGGATCGCCCGGCGCCTGGACGGCAGCACCTTCCCGGCGGACATCGCCCTGCATGCCATGAGACTGGACGGCCATACCGTCATCCAGGCCATCATGCGCGACATCTCCAGCCAGAAGGAAGCGGAGGCCGCCATGCGCGCCGCGCGTGACGCCGCTCTGTTCGCCGCCGAAATGAAGTCGCAGTTCGTCGCCAACGTCAGCCATGAAATCCGCACCCCCATGAACGGCATTATCGGCATGACCCAACTACTCCTGGCCAGCCATCTGGAGCCGCGCCTGAAGGAATATGCGGAGGCCATCTCCAGTTCGGCCGAGTCCCTGATGCGGGTCATCAACGACCTGCTGGACTTTTCCAAGATCGAAGCGGGACGTCTCACCATCGAGGAGATCGATTTCGACCTCACCGCCTTGCTCAAAGACGTGCTGGAGCTCTATGCGCCTCGATCGGCCGCGAAAGGCCTGGCCCTGAACCTGGAACGGGATGCCAACCTACCGGCCTGGGTCAAGGGCGATCCCCTGCGCATCCGCCAGATCCTGCTCAATCTGCTCGACAACGCGATCAAATTCACCAAGCAAGGGGAGGTGAAGCTCATTGCCGAAGTCCTGGGTCCGGACGGTCATGACCTGCGTTTCACGGTCCGGGACACGGGCATAGGCATGTCGTCCCAGGTCCAGTCGCGCCTGTTCCAGGCCTTCACCCAGGGTGACGGTTCGGTCAGCCGGAAATACGGCGGTACCGGACTGGGATTGGCCATCAGTCGCCAGTTGGCGGAATTGATGGGCGGCTCCCTGTCACTGGAAAGCGTTCCGGAACAAGGCAGCCGTTTCCATCTCGTCCTGTCCCTGCCGCACGCCGAACCGGCCCAACAGGAGCAATCCCACAAGACCTGGACCCTGCATTTCCCCGGCACCCGGATCCTGGTCGCCGAGGACAATCCCGTGAACCAAAAACTCATGCGCTACATGCTGGAACGCATGGAGGTGGAAGTCATGGTCGCCGAGAACGGCAAATCGGCTTACGACCAGCTCGCCAGCGAGGCGGTAGACCTGGTGCTGATGGACTGCCAGATGCCGGAGTGGGATGGACTCACGGCATCCCGGGCCATTCGCGTCAGGGAGATCCAGGAAGGCAAGACGCGAATTCCAATCCTGGCGCTTTCCGCCAACGCCATGGCCGGTTTTTCTGAAACCTGTCTCCAGGCCGGCATGGACGATTACCTGTCCAAGCCTCTGCGGGAAGACGACCTTGCGGCCGCCCTGTCACGCTGGCTGCCGGACCGGGCACGGCCTGTCCCAGAGGCCAGGCATGCAGTTGCCGCCGCCGGTTCCGCGGAACCGGCGGCCCCCGTGGTTCAGGACAGGGCTTGTCACTTCCAGCCGGAGAAAATCCACCGCCTCTGCAAGGGCGATGTGAAACAGGTTTACGAAATGCTGCGGCTGTTCCTGAACAGCACGGAAACCCTGCTTACGGACCTGGCCCAGGCGGTCGAGCAACGGAATGGTCCCCAGGCCGCGCGCCAGGCCCATCAGATCAAGGGCGCCTGCGCCTATCTGGGGGTGGAGGAGATGGTCCAACTGGCCAGCGACACGGATAACGCGGCCAAGGAGAAGGATTGGGATGCCTGCACCACAGCCCTGGAAGACCTGGAAGCCGCCTTCATTGCCCTCAGGCTGGAAATGGAACAGGTCATGACGGCGCCGGGAGTCGTGTAATTTACGGCCAAGGCAAGGCGCCAGTGCCGGTTAGAATTATGGTTTTTCCGAACTCTGCCGGTACCCGCATCATGTTAGACATTCAGCTGCTCCGCAAAGACCTCGCCGCCGTCGCCCAACGCCTCGCCAGCCGGGGCATCAGCCTGGACACCCCGCGTATCGAAGCCCTGGAGACGGAGCGCAAGGAAATCCAGACCCGCACCCAGGACCTGCAAGCCAGGCGCAACCAGCTGTCCAAACAGATCGGCTTCGTTAAGGGCAAGGGCGAGGATACCAGCGCGCTGATGATCGAGGTCGGCGGGCTGGGGGAAGAATTGAAGGCCGGCGAGGAACGCCTGGCGGGCATCCAGGAGGAACTCTCCGGCCTGCTGATGACCATCCCCAACCTGCCCCACGAAAGTGTGCCGGTGGGCCAGGACGAGACCGCCAACCTGGAACTGCGCCGGGTCGGCGTGCCGCGCCATTTCCCGCTGCCCCCTCGGGACCATGTGGAGATCGGCGAGGACCTGGACCTGCTGGACTTTCCCACGGCGGTGAAGATCGCCACCAGCCGCTTCGTCCTGATGCGCGGCGACCTGGCCCGGCTGCACCGGGCCCTGGCCCAATTCATGCTGGACACCCACACCCGGGAACACGGCTACCAGGAAGTTTACGTCCCCTATATCGTCAACGCCGACTCCATGCGCGGTACCGGACAACTGCCGAAGTTCGAGGAAGAGCTGTTCAAGCTGAGCAACGGCATGTACCTCATTCCCACCGCCGAGGTGCCAGTCACCAACATCGTGCGTGACGAGATCATCCCCGCCGACAACCTGCCCATCAAGCTGGTGTCCCACACCCCCTGCTTTCGCTCCGAGGCCGGTTCCTACGGCAAGGACACCCGGGGCATGATTCGCCAGCACCAGTTCGACAAGGTGGAGATGGTGCAATTCGTGCGCCCGGAGGACTCCTACGACGCCCTGGAGCAACTTACCGGCCACGCCGAGAACATCCTCAAGAAGCTGGACCTGCCCTATCGCGTGGTGGCCCTGTGCACCGGTGACCTGGGCTTCTCCGCCGCCAAGACCTACGACCTGGAGGTCTGGCTGCCGGGCCAGAACACCTACCGGGAGATCTCCTCCTGCTCCAACTTCGAGGCCTTCCAGGCGCGCCGCATGCAGGCCCGCTATCGTCCCACCGAAAAGGGCAAGCCCGAGCTGATCCACACCCTGAACGGTTCCGGGCTGGCCGTGGGGCGCACCCTGGTGGCGGTGCTGGAAAACTATCAGCGAGCCGATGGCGGCGTGGACATCCCGGAGGTGCTACGCCCATACATGGGCGGCCTCAGCGTCATGGAGCGGGAATGAGGGCGGTCAGGTTGAAGCCCAGGCTTTCCACGTAGGGTTTCTCGTACTTGCTCAGGATGTCATAGTAGATCCGCACATTCTCGGTAAAGGCCCGGGCCTCGCCGCCACGGCAAAATCCATATTTCAGGTCGGCGCTGAAACCGGATCGGGACAACAAGGGCAACACTTCCTTGATGTCTTTCCAGGAATTCGGGTCCTTGCCCAGTTTCCTGGCCAGCCGACGAGCGTCCGACAGGTGGCCGGAACCGATGTTGTAGGATGCCAGCGCCATCCAGGTGCGATCCGGCTCGGGTATGTCCTTTGGAAGTCCCGCCTTCTGGAGCGCGAGGTAACGCGCCCCGCCCATGATGCTCTCCCTGGCATCCAGGCGGTCCTTCACGCCCAGGCGGTCCGCCGTATCCTCGGTCAGCATCATCATGCCGCGCACACCGGTGGGCGACACCGCGTGGGCATCCCATTGGGACTCCTGATAAGCCACCGCCGCGATCAGCCGCCAATCCAGCCCGGTCTCGCTCTGTGCGGCGTGGAAATCGGGACGCATGCCGCGCAACATCGTCGTGCGCCGGTCCAGGATTCCCAGGACATCCGCCTCGCTCAGGCGGGTGACGTGCCCGAAATAGCGTTCCCGCAACCGGGCCAGATCACCGCTCTTCGCCACACTTCGAAAGAATTCCACCACCTTGCGGGAAAACGCCACGTCCAGGCCGCGCCGCATCATCCATGCCTGGGGGGCGCGCCCTTCCAGGGTGAAGGCCTCGTTTAGATTCGGATGGAAATTGCGCGCCACATCCAAGGCATCCGAATCGACGACCGTACAGTCGGACAATCCCAGATCCATCCGCTCCAGCAATTCCTCTGAGCCCGGGGTCTTCATCTCCACCCAGGAAATGGCCGGCGTCCGTGATTTCAGCTTTCTGAGAATTTCCGCATGGCTGCTCCCGGCAACCACCTCCAGACGCAGTCCGATCAGGTCTTCGAGCTTGCGCGGCTGCTTGACGTTCTGCCCGCATACCACCTTGGCTTCCACCTGACCGTAGGCGGGACCAAAGCTGAACGTCTTCTGACGCTCAGCTGTGACCGTCAGTCCCGCCGCCGCCAGATGGGCCTGGCCGGTCCGGATTTTCTGGAACATCTCATCCAGGGTATCCACAACGATGAAACGCGGTTTCCACCCATTCCGCTCGGCAAACTGGGTCGCCAAGTCATATTCGAAACCCTTGGGCTTATCCTCGGCGTCGAGGAAATAGGTGGTGGGACTGTTTCGGGTAACCACCACCAGTTCGCCGGATTGCTCCGGCGGCACCAAGGGTTCGGGCGTACAACCCGATAACGCCAAGAGCCAGAACGCCGCCAGCAGGACCGCCAGGATTTTCGTTACGCCAACCATTGAAAATATGTCCCCTGACCGGAATGCAGTTAGAATGCCGCCCTTTCCCGCCCAAGGCCAGCCTTTGGCGGCGACCTCGCGGAGAGATGGCAGAGTGGTCGAATGCGCCGGACTCGAAATCCGGTATAGGGCTTGCCCTATCGAGGGTTCGAATCCCTCTCTCTCCGCCACCCGTCCCATACGTCTTCTCGACGCGCTTTTTAAAAAAAGCATTACCCCACCTAACTATCGCAATCGTCCAGCCCGAACGGATGATGAGTAGCGACCCGGCCGGCCGCCATCACGGCAATTTCATCGCATCGGATTCACTGCCCCCCCGGAAGAATAACCTGTATCGATTCAGGTCAGGGCACGCGTTGCGCACCGCGAGATTCGGGCGAGCGCCAGACCGGATCAGGGCGCGTGCTACCTTGCAACTGGCCGCCTGCGTTTGCCGGACTCCCCGCCCGGTACGCGGAGCTACGCGTACCGAGTTTCGATCCTATTCGTTGACAGGGACGAGGGTCGGCTTGATCAGGATCAGCAGTGGCCGCTTATCCTCGGTCTGCTTATCCCTGAAGGCCTCGCCGAGCACAGGTATGCCGCCGAGAATGGGAATCTTGTCCTTGGCCTCTCCGGTGTCGCCCAGGACATTCTGCTGGTCACCCATCATCAATATCAAATCCACCGGTATGGTGACCACGGGATCAACAGTGGGATTGGTCACCTGGATGACGATTTGCGCCACGCCGCTCTCAAGCTTGGTCGACTCCAGCGGGATCGCGAAGCCCATGCTCTGAACGCCACTGGTTGCCCTGGGGAAGCCCGCCTGCTGCCAGAGCGTGGCGCCGAATTCCGGCGTGCCCGGGATTTTGACCGTGCCGCTGGCGAGATCCTTGACCCCCGATTTCGCAAAGCTACCTTCTTCGTGGGAGACACGCTGGCCGTCCACGAAATGGTCCCGGCTCCAGCTGACGGATAGCGACCACTCCAGCCACAACTTGTACCAGAAGTACTGGTCCGCCGGTTGCCAGGCACAGTCCGAAGTCTGGGCGATATGGTCCGGAAGGGGCAGGAATTTGTAGCCGACGGCTTGAAAGGTCCCCTTGCCGGGCACTTCGAGGATTGTGGCGCTAATCAGTACCTGTTTCCCTTCCGGGTCCAGGTGAGCACCCACCCGCATCTTGAGTTGGTCGTTGACCTGGAAGGTCTTCTTCTCGCTGTCCGGAATGGGGTCTTTGGACAACGGCGGTCCCTCCGCGTCCCCACCACCACCGCCCAGGATGCCGCCTGTCGCCTTGCCGAGTAGGCCGCCGAGGAAGCCGCTGGCGGCTTCCTCGACCACTTTTGCGGCACCTGTTCCCACCTCCGACTTGGGCCCGACCACGATGGGCTTGGAAGACTCGATGCCGCATGTGGCCGGTCGACTTGGCTGCACAGGCCTGGCCGGTTCCGTCTGCTGCACCGGTTTAGGCGGTTCAGCCGGTTGCATGGGTTTGACTGGTTCCGCTTGATGCATCGGCTTGGCTGGTTCCGTCTGCTGTGAGGGTTCGATCGGTTGCGGCAACGGAGACTCCATGCGGTGGTAAGCAGGCGTTTGCGGCTGAACAGAGCATTTCTCCCGAATGCACTCCTCAAGGCCCTTCCGGTAGGCTTCGGCTTGCTGTTTCTTGGCTTCGATGCCACGCTGGTTCGCGTCCCTGCGCTGTTTGAGCTGTTCCTGCTTTTGCCGGTCCTGGCGGATTTCCGCCTCCAGGTCCTCGATCTTCTTGCGCATCCTGGCGAGATCGGTCCGTTCCCTGTAGCGTTCCTCCACGATTCGTCCGGAGGCATCCGTGACCGTGACCTTTACCCGGCCGTCGGCCTGGGTCACCGAGTCGGTCTTCCAGCCCGGCAGGGGGTAATTGCTGGCGCTGCCGCCCGTGCCTTCCTGAAGCTTGATGTCGTCGCGCAGGTTCGAGATTTCCTTCTGTTTGCGTCCGATGCCGTTTTCGAGGTCCGCCAGTTCATTTTCCAGCGCGCGATTCTCGGCTTCCAGACGGGCGATCTCGACCAGCGTCCTGTCCAGGTAATCTTTCCAGCTCTGGCAGGGCGGGCAAGGGTTGTCCATGCTCCATTGGGGTGTCACCGGCTGCGGCTTGGGAGGCTCCGGCGCTTTGACCGGGGGCCGGGGCGGCGGCGGCGCGGTCCGGGGCCAGGGCGGTTCGGCGTTGACACGGGTCGCGGTGCTTGGCGCTTCCTCCGCGCCGGTCCTGCCCTGCCTGCTGCCGTCGCAACATTCGTAGTCGATGATGAAATCATGGGGGGCGCCCACGTCGAGGCTTTCGCTGCCGTCGTAGGACTTGCTGCGGATGACCGGCACGACGAATTGCAGATAGCCTTTCTTCAGGTCTGTCGAGGTGGCGCAGGCACAGGAATTCAGGTTCGCATAGATGTGGATGTTTCCGGCATCCGCCTGGTGGCCGGGCTTGATGAGCCAAAGGGCGCTGAAATCGCCGGTGCAGCGGCTGGCTTGTACCCCGCCGCCCGCTGCGTCATGTGGAGTGATCGTGCCCGCGTAGCGTTCATGTTTCTCGGATACGTCACCGTCGAAGAACAAATCGCCCAGACTGCGACTGACATGTTCCAAGGCCACGCCCACTTCTGCGAACACTTGCGGCTCGCAGTTCTTGCCGCTCTGGTTGGCTTTGAGGTTGCGTCCGGTACTGTTGAGAAGCGTGGTCAGTTCCCCGGACAGCGCCTCGGCGGTGCCGGGAACCAGCGCGGCCCCCCCACCGACAAGCATGGCCAACACCCAGACGATCAGGGACCCCGAAGCCTTATGGCGCATCGTTTCGCAAGCCTGCATAGCAACTCCCTTACGCCGCTACCCGCAGATTACAAAGTTAAGACTCTGACTTTAAATAAGGCAAGAACGGCCGCGGATGGTAAGTGTCGGACAAGACTATGTGCGGCGGTCCCCTCAGCTGCCGAACACCAGTTTGGCCACGTCCTTGTAGTGCTTGACGAAGCTGACACTCAGGCCGGCCTTGACGTACTCGGGCAGGCGCTCGAAATCGGGCTGGTTGGCCTGGGGCAGGATCAGATCCTTGATACCCATCCGCTTGGCGGCAATAACCTTCTCCCGGATTCCCCCCACCGGCAGCACATGGCCGGTGAGTGTCAGTTCACCGGTCATGGCCAGAGGACGGGAAATCTTCTCGCCCCGGGCCAGGGACAGCAGGGCCGTGGCCATGGTGATGCCGGCGCTGGGCCCGTCCTTGGGCGTGGCGCCTTCTGGTACGTGCAGGTGCACAAAGGTCTCGTCGAAGAACTTGGGATCGGCCTTGTAGGGTTTCAGATGACTGGCGATGTAGCTGTAGGCGATCTCCGCCGATTCCTTCATCACCTCGCCCAGCTTGCCGGTGAGCTTGAAGCCCCGGTTCAGGGTGTGCACCTTGGTCGCCTCTATCGTCAGCGTGACACCGCCCAGGGGCGTCCAGGCCAGGCCGGTGACCACGCCGATGCCGGTCATGGGCTTCTCCGGCAGGTAGGGCGGGTCGGTCAGAAAGTTCTCCAGGTTGTCGGCGCTGACGTGGATACTGTCCGCCTCCTGGCGCACGATCTTCACCACCGACTTGCGGATCACCTTGCCCAGGTTCATATCCAGTTGGCGCACGCCGGCCTCCCGTGCGTAACCCTCGATGACCTTGCGCACCGCAGCCTCGGTGATGCTCACCTGGCCCCGCTTCAAACCCGCCTTCTTGACCTGCTTGGGCCAGAGATGGTGCTTGGCGATGGCCAGCTTCTCCTCCATCAGATAGCCGGACAGGCGGATCACCTCCATCCGATCGAGCAAGGGCGCGGGGATGGTGTCCACCTGGTTGGCGGTGCAGATGAACAGGGTCTTGGACAGGTCGAAGCGCACGTCCAGGTAGTGGTCCAGGAATTCCGCGTTCTGTTCCGGGTCCAGCACCTCAAGCAGCGCACTGGCCGGGTCCCCCTGGTAGGAGGCGCCGATCTTGTCCACCTCGTCCAGCATGATGATGGGATTCTGGGATTCCACCTCCTTGATGGCCTGGATGAACTTGCCCGGCAGGGCGCCGATGTAGGTGCGGCGATGGCCCTTGATCTCGGCCTCGTCGCGCATGCCGCCCACGGAGAAACGATAGAACTTGCGGCCCAGTGCCCGGGCCACCGACTTGCCGATGGAGGTCTTGCCCACCCCGGGCGGGCCCACCAGCAGCAGGATGGAGCCGGCCACTTCGCCCTTCATGGCCCCCACGGCCAGGAATTCGATGATGCGCTCCTTCACGTCGTCCAAGCCGTCGTGGTCCTGATCCAGAATTTTGCGGGCCCGGTCCAGGTCCAGCTTGTCCTTGGTGAACCTGCCCCAGGGCAGGTTGGTGAGCCAGTCCAGGTAGTTGCGGGTGACGGTATATTCCGGCGAGCCGTGCTCCAGGCCGGACAGCTTGGCCATCTCCTCGTCGATCTTCTTGGCGGCGTGGGGCGGAAGGGTGAGCTTCTCGATCCGTTCCCGATACAGTTCCAGATCGGCGGTTCGGTCGTCCTTGGCGATGCCCAGTTCCTTCTGGATGGCCTTGAGCTGCTCCCGCAGGAAGAACTCGCGCTGCTGCTCAGTCATCTTCTCCTCGACCTTTTCCCGGATGTGGGTCTGCAGCTTGGCGACCTCCAGCTCCTTCTTGATCAGCAGCAAGACCTTCTGCATACGCTTGCGCAGGTTGAAGGCCTCCAGGACCTCCTGGAGTTTTTCCTTGGGAGCGGTGGTAAGGCTGGCGGCGAAATCGGTGAGCTGGGCCGGCTCGTTGGGGGAAAACCGGTTCAGGAAGAACTTCAGTTCCTCACTGTAAAGGGGATTCAGCGGCAGTAGTTCCTTGATGGCATTGATGATCGCCAGGGCATAGGCCTTGATCTCCTCGCCGCTGGCGGCCTGCCGTGTCTCCGCCGGATATTCGACGCGGGCGTAGTAAGGGGCCTTGTCGGACAGCCACTCCACCACCCGGAACCGGGTCTGGCCCTCGGCGATGAACTGGATCTTGCCTTCGGCGCGCATGGGGTGATGCATCCGCACCAGGGTGCCAACGTCGTAGAAATCGTCCGGGCGGGCATCGTCGGACACGTCGCCGTGGACAGCCACCAGGCCCACCAAGTGATGGCCAGCCTCGCCGATGCGCTTCACCGTTTCCATCCAGGGCCCCTCGTTCATGATCAGAGGCAGGGTCTGGGCCGGGAAGAAGGGCTTCTCGGTCAGCGGTAGCAGGTAGATGGTGGCGGGCAGGGTCTGGGCGGGGAGGTTGAGGGTAATGCGTCCCTCGTCGCCCGGCGCGACGACTTCACCTTCTATGGAATTCTCTCTGTCTTCGGTCATGGCATCTTCTTTATAGGAGCTAGGTACTGGGTATGGCCGAAGCGCGCGGTTTCAAGTCTTGCCCGTCACCCGTAGTGGAGCCCCATCGCTTCCCGCACGTCGCGCATGGTGTCCCGCGCCAGATCCCGGGCCTTCTCGCAACCGTCGGCGATGATGTTCTTGACCGTGTCCGGGTCTTCCCGATAGGCCCGGGCCCGTTCCTGGATCGGCGCCAGTTCCTTGAGCACGCCGTCGATCACCGGCTGCTTGCATTCGATGCAGCCGATGCCGGCGCTGGTGCAGCCCTGCCGCACCCAGTCCTGTACATCGCCGCCGGAATAGACCAGGTGCAACTGCCAGACCGGGCATTTCTCGGGCGTACCCGGGTCGGTACGGCGCACCCGGGCCGGGTCGGTGGGCATGGTGCGGATCTTCTTGTTCACAGAATCCGGGTCTTCCCCGAGGGAAATGGTGTTGTTGTAGGACTTGGACATTTTCTGCCCGTCCAGTCCCGGCATTTTCGAGGCCGCGGTGAGCAGGGCGTCCGGTTCGGTGAGGATCATCTTGCCGCCGCCCTCCAGATAGCCGTAGAGACGCTCCTTGTCTCCCAGCGAGAGATTCTGGGTCTCGCCCAACAAAGCGCGGGCGGATTCCAGGGCTTCATCGTCACCCTGTTGCTGGTAGCGGGTGCGCAGTTCCTCGTAAAGCTTGGCCTTCTTGCCGCCCAGCTTCCTGATGGCGGCCTCGGCCTTGTCCTCGTAGCCGAGCTCCTTGCCGTAGAGATGGTTGAAGCGGCGCGCGATTTCCCGGGAGAACTCGATGTGGGGCACCTGATCCTCCCCCACCGGCACCCGGTTTGCGCGGTAGATGAGGATGTCGGCCGATTGCAGCAAGGGATAGCCCAGGAAACCGTAGGTGGACAGATCCTTCTCGCTGAGCTTTTCCTGCTGGTCCTTGTAGGTGGGTACCCGTTCCAGCCAGCCCAGGGGCGTCATCATGGACAGCAGGAGGTGCAGTTCCGCGTGCTCGATGACCTGGGACTGGATAAACAGGGTGGCCCGTGCCGGGTCCACCCCGGCCGCCAGCCAGTCGATGACCATCTGCCAGGTTGCAGCCTCGATGCCGAGTGGATCGTCGTACTGGGTGGTCAGGGCATGCCAGTCGGCCACGAAGAACAGGCATTCGTATTCATGCTGGAGGTTGATCCAGTTCTTGAGGACGCCATGGTAATGGCCCAGGTGAAGGCTGCCCGTGGGGCGCATGCCGGAGAGGACACGATCTGCGTACATGGTTCTTGGTCAGAGTCCGAAAAGAAAGTAGGTGAGTTGCTCGATGGCGCTGTAGAACGGGCCGATGATGGTGCCAAGGATGCCGGTAAACACGAGCGCCAGCAGGATGAACAGGCCATAGGGCTCCACCCGCGCCAGCATGTAGGCCCATCGGTGGGGCAGCAGGCTGACCGCGATGCGGCCTCCGTCGAGGGGCGGCAAGGGGATCAGGTTCAGTGCGGCGAGGATGGCATTGATGGAGATACCTGCCGACCCCATCAACAACAGCGGCATCGAATAGGCATTCACCGGCATGACATGCGCCAGTTTGATGACCGCCCCCCAGAAAATCGCCATCAGGATGTTTGCCGCCGGTCCGGCGGCGGCGACCCAGAACATGTCCTTCTTGGGGTTGTGCAGGTTTCCGAAATTCACCGGCACCGGCTTGGCCCAGCCGAACAGAATTCCGCCGATGAAGATGGTTATCGCTGGGACCAGCAGGGTGCCGACCGGGTCGATATGCCTGAGCGGGTTCAGGGTGATGCGTCCGGCCATTTCCGCGGTGTGGTCGCCGAAGCGACGGGCGGCGTAGCCGTGGGCCGCCTCATGCAGGGTGATGGCGAAAATCACCGGCACGGCGAACACGGAAATCTTTTGTATTACATTAAGTTCCAATTGTTACCCTTTGTTTTTCTATATACCAAGCCTGGATACATCGCCCATGCCCAGCCGCACCAGCTCCGGCATCCCGGCGGACAGATCGACCACCGTGGTGGGTTCGACGCCACAGTAGCCGGTCTCCAGGATGACATCCACCCGATTGCCCAGGCGCTCATGGATCTCCTCCGGGTCGTTGAGAGAATATTCGTCACCGGGCAACTGCAGGGTCATGGATAGTATCGGCTCGTCCAGTTCGGTCAGCAGCGCGGCCACCACGGCATGATCGGGCACGCGCAGGCCGATGGTGCTGCGTTTGGCGTGGAGCAGCCGGCGCGGAACTTCCCGGGTCGCCTGGAGGATGAAGGTATAGCCGCCCGGGGTGGCCGATTTCAGGATGCGGTATTGCTTGTTGTCCACCCGGGCATAGCGGGCGATCTCCGACAGGTCCCGGCAGATCAGGGTGAAATGGTGCTTGTCGTCCACCTCCCGGATGGCCCGGATGCGTTCCATGCCTTCCTTGTTGCCGATCATGCATCCCAGGGCGTAACAGGAATCCGTGGGATAGACCATGACCCCGCCGCCGCGCAGCAGCTTCACTGCCTCGCGGATCAGGCGAGACTGGGGATTGTCTGGATGAAGCGAGAAATACTGGCCCATGATCGTTTGGCAAGCGGCCCTACCAGGCGGCCCAGACGGGACGGCAGCGCTCCGGCAACGGCATCAGGCGCCCCAGTTCCCGTCCCCCCTCACCGGGGGCGTGAAAATCGGACCCCGCGGAGGCCAGGAAACCGAATTCCACCGCCAGGTCGGCGAACACCGGCACCTGGTCGGCGGTATGGCTGCCCGTGACCACCTCGATGCCGTCGCCGCCCAGATCCTTGAATTCCGAAAACAGCCTGCGGATCCTTTCCCGGCCGAAGTTGTAGCGTCCCGGATGGGCGATCACGGCCTGCCCACCCGCCGCCGAGATCCAGGCCAGGGCATCCCCCAGGCTGGCCCATTCATGGGATACGTAGCCCGGCTTGCCCTTGACCAGGTATTTCCTGAACACGCTTCGGACATCCTTGACCACCTTCTTCTCCACCAGAAAACGGGCGAAGTGGGTACGGCCGATGAGTTCCTTGTTGTTGGCGTAGGCATAGGCGCCTTCCAGGGCACCGGGGATGCCGACCCGGGCCAGTTCGTCCGCCATCAGCCGGGCCCGTTGCACCCGACCGCCCCGGTTGCCCGCCAGACCTTCCACCAGCGACGGATGGAATGGGTCCACATTAAGCCCGACGATATGCACCGTGGAGCCGGACCAGGTAATGGAGACTTCCACGCCGTGAACCAGCCGGATGTCCAGGCTTCCGGCGGCTCGTTCCGCTTCAGCCAGGCCGCGCAATTCGTCATGGTCGGTCAGCGCCAGCACGTCCACCCCCTGAGCTGCGGCCCGGGTGACCAGTTCGAGGGGTGAGAGAATGCCGTCGGAGGCAGTGGAATGGCAGTGGAGGTCGAAGACCGTCATCAAATCAGGCTTGTAGCGGGACTGGCAATCATAGCAAAATGCCCGCGCCTTACCCACCACCACCGACAGCTCCCTGCCATAGCCCCGTGAAAATCCTCTTCGATCTGTTTCCCGTCATCTTCTTCTTCGTCGCCTACGAATTCGGCGAATCCAATCCCGACAGTGCCAAGGCCGTTCTCGATTTCATGGGGGTTCATCTGGCCGGGGCGGCCAAGCCGGGGGTGTTCCTGGCCACCGTGGTCACCATGGTCGCCACCGTCCTACAACTGCTCTGGGCCTGGCTGAAATACCGCAAGATCGACAACATGCTGTGGGTCTCCTTCGTGCTTATCGCTGTATTCGGCGGCGCCACCCTGTTCCTGCAGGACGAGTCCTTCATCAAATGGAAGCCCACGGTGCTCTACTGGATCTTCGCCCTGACCCTGGGCCTCGCCCCCCTGCTGTTCGAGCGCAACCTGATCCGCGCCATGATGGAAAAGCAGGTGAGCCTGCCGGACGAGATATGGACCAGGCTGAACCTGGCCTGGGCCGGGTTTTTCGCGTTCATGGGCGTCGCCAACCTGGTTGTGTTCATGAACTTCTCCACCGACGCCTGGGTGAAGTTCAAGATGTTCGGCTCCCTCGCCCTGATGCTGATCTTCGTGGTCGGCCAGACCCTGTTTCTCAACCGCCACATCAAGGACTAGGAATGAGCCTGTATTACGTCTTCATCGGCGAGGACGTGCCCGACAGCCTGGACCGGCGCATGGCGGCCCGTCCCGCCCACCTGGCACGCCTCAACCAGCTCAGGGATGAGGGCCGCCTCCTGCTGGCCGGCCCCTTTCCCGCCATCGACAGCCCCGATCCCGGCCCGGCCGGTTTTTCCGGCAGTCTGATCGTCGCCGCCTTCGACAGCCTGGAAGCCGCCCGGTCTTGGGCCGACGCCGACCCATACGTGGCCGCCGGCGTCTATGGCAGCGTCACCGTCAAACCCTTCAAGCGCACGCTGCCATGAACGAACTTGTCGAGGAAATGAAGGCGCGGCTCGCGGTCCTCGCCCCGCAGCACCTGGAAATCATCGACGAGTCCGCCCTGCATGCGGGCCATGAAGGCGCCAAATCCGGTGGAGGCCACTACCAGCTCACCATCATTTCACCCACCTTCGCCGGCCAGGACAGGATTGCGCGCCACCGCGGCGTGTATCAGGCCCTGGGGGATCTGATGGGATCCCGCATTCACGCCCTCTCGGTCACGGCTTATGCGCCGGGAGAGCTGTAGCCGGACTCCCGGTCGGAACTCTCGTCCCGTTTCGGCCTCTATCGCAGGCAATCGACCTTCCCTTCACCTTTCACGAAAGCACCCGATGACCCGCAACCTTCTGATTGCCACCGTTCTTCTCACGCTGCCGTTCCGGGCCCTGGCTGCGGACTCCGCGTCCGCGCCGGCGGGCGACAAACCGGCGGTGGAAAAACCGCTCGCCATCGTCAACGGCGTCGCCATTCCCGCCATTGTGGGCGACATCGTGCGCCAGGCCCGGACGGCGCGCGGTATGCCCCCCGAGTCCCTCAGCGATGAGTCGGTACGCGAGGCCGCGGTGGCGTCGGAACTGTTGGCCCAGGATGCGGTGAAAAAAGGCCTGGACAAGAACCCCCGCGTCATCGCCGCAATCGAATTCCAGAAGAAGGACCTCCTGAGCAAGGCGGACCTGGAGGATTTCATCGACCACAATCCCATCCCCGAGGCGACCGTCAAGGCGGAATACGACAAGGCCAAGGAAAAAGCCGGGAACCTGGAATATCGGCCCCGCCACATCCTGGTGGACAGCGAGAAGGAAGCCCTGGCCATCATCGCCAAGCTGAAGAACCGGAAAAACAAGTTTGAAAAACTGGCCAGCCAGCTGTCCAAGGACAGCACCGCCAAGAACGGCGGCGACCTGGGCTGGGTCGTGCCCGCGAACCTGGTGCCGGAGTTCTCCGAGGCTCTGGTGAAGCTGAAGAAGGGTGAAACCAGCGCGACCCCGGTGAAGACCCGTTTCGGCTGGCACGTCATCAAGCTGGAAGACACCCGGAAACTCGACTTTCCCGATTACGACAAGCTGAAGGAGCGCATCACTGGCCAGCTGCAGAATCAGGCCATACGCAACTACGTGCGGGCATTGCTGGCTACCGCCAAGGTGGAATAAGGCAACGCTCCCCATGGCAAAGGGCGCCTCAGGGCGCCCTTTGCTTTTCTCACGGGCCTCGGCGAAACCTAGTCTGGTAGAGCGCACGCGCCGTGGGCGGCATGGGACTCATGGCCGTAGTCCATGCAGGCCAGGTTCTTCAGGACCTTGCGCAGGCGCTCGATCGCCTGTTTCAGGTTGTTCTCGATGGTCTCCGGCGAGATGCCGGAGTTGCTGTCTTCCCGCCCCGCCGCCCAATTCACCGAAACCGCCACGGCGGCATAGCAGATGTCGAGCTCCCGGGCCAGGTAGGCCTCCGGCATGCCCGTCATCCCGACCATATCGGCGCCATCCCTGGCCAGACGGTCGATCTCTGCCTTGGTCTCCAGGCGCGGTCCCTGGACCGCCGCGTAGACGCCGCCATCCAGGAACGCCTCACCCGCCCTGTCGAGGGCCTGCATGCAACGCTCGCGCATGTTCGGGCAGTAGGGCCAGGTGAAGTCGAGATGGCTGACCGGTTTGCCGTTGTATTCGGCGAAGGTGCTCTCCCTGCCGTGGGTGTAATCGATGATCTGGTCCGGCACGCTCAGGCTGCCCGGTCCCATCGCCGGATGGATGCCCCCCACGGTGGCGACCGAGACCACATGGGTCACCTTCTGGGCATGCAGAGCCCAGATGTTGGCCCGGTAGTTCACCAGGTGGGGCGGGATGGTGTGGCCGTGGCCGTGCCGGGCCAGGAAAACCACCGGGTGGCCGTCCAACTCTCCAAATGTCAGTGGGCCGGAAGGCTCGCCGTATGGGGTACGGACCACCTGGCGATGGGTCACCGAGAGGCCGGGCAGCTTGGTCAGGCCGGTACCGCCGATGATGCTCAGCATGCATCCTCCTTCATGGCGTAGATGGCGGGAAGATTGCGCCAAAGGCCATAGACGTCCATGCCCATGCCGAACACGTAGCGGTCCGGCAGGTGCAGGCCGACGAAATCCGCGGCGACGGGCTTTTCCCGGGACAACTGCTTTTCCGAGAGGACCGCGATCTTCACCTCCGCCGCGCCCATCGCCAGCATGCGGGCCTTGGCCGCCGCCAGGGTATGTCCCTCGTCCAGGATATCGTCCAGCAGCAACACCACCCGCCCGGCCAGATCCTTGCGCGGCAGCGTGCTCCATTCGATCTCCCCGCCCCGGGTCCCTTCCCGGTATCGGGTCGCGTGGAGATAGTCGAACTCCAGGGGGAATCCCAGACGCGGCAACAGCTTGCCGGTGAACACCACGGCGCCGCCCATGACGCACAGCGCCACTGGAAACCGGTCCGCCAGGGCATCGGTGATCTCGAAGGCCAGCCGGTCCAACGCCTTCTCGACCTCAGCGGCGCCGTAGAGCAACTCACTCCGGTTGAGGATCGCCCAGGCATCCTCGATGGCGGCATCAAGCATCATCTTTCACCTTGAGCGGCGATGAGGCGCTGGCGTCGCGCCTCGTACAGGCAGACACCGGCCGAGACGGAAACGTTCAGGCTCTCCACCTGGCCGAACATGGGAATGCGCGCCAGCACGTCGCAATGCTCCCGGGTCAGGCGCCGCATGCCGGCCCCCTCCGCCCCCAGGATCAGGGCCGCCGAGGACGTGAAATCCGCGTCCATCACGGTGCCCGGCGCGGCATCGTCGGTGCCGACGATGAGGACGCCCTTCTCCCTAAGTTCCCGCAGGGTACGCGCCAGGTTGGTGACGGTCAGGTAAGGCACGGAATCCGCGGCGCCGCTGGCGGCCTTGAGGGCGGCGGCGTTGAGGCCGGCGGAACGGTCCTTGGGCGCCAGTACGGCATGGACGCCGAAGGCATCGGCTGAGCGCAGGCAAGCCCCGAGATTGTGGGGATCGGTGACGCCGTCCAGCACCAGCAGCAGGGCCGGCTCGATGATGTCCTCCAGCACCTCGTCCAGGTCCCGTGCCAACTGGATCGGCTCGGACCAGGCCACCACGCCCTGGGATTTTCCCCGGGCCATCTCGTCCACCCGGGCGCCGTCGGCCAGCACCACCCGGACCTCGCGCTCCTGGGCGGCCTTGATCAGGTCCTTGGCGCGCCGGTCCCGGCGCCCCTCGTCCAGGTAGATGACCTGCAGGCTTTCCGGGTGGTGGCGCAAGCGGGCGGTGATGGCGTGGAAGCCGTGGATCAGGCTGCGCTGGCTCATTTGCGCATGGCCTTCTTGGAAGCGGCCTCCTTGCCGCCAGTGGCCTTGGGTCTGGCCGGTTTGGCCGGGGTGGAAGCTTTTACGGATTGACCGGCCCTGGCCTGGCCGCCGGGCTTGGCCGATTTGCCGGATGCGGGCCTGGTGGCATCCGCCGCGTCGTCCACCAGGGCGAAATCGATGCGGGAGGTCTCGATGTCCACCTGCACCACCCGGATGCGCACCTTGTCCCCCAGGCGGAACCGCTTGCCGGTGCGTTCGCCCAGCATCTGGTGGCGCGTGGCGTCGAAATGGTAGTAGTCCTGGCCCAGTTCGGTGACGTGGACCAGGCCTTCCACGAACACCTCGTTCAGGGCCACGAACACGCCGAAGCTGACCACGGCCGAGATCACCCCGTCGAACTCCTCGTTGATCTTGTCCTGCATGTAGAAGCACTTGAGCCAGGCCACCACGTCCCGGTTGGCGTCGTCCGCCCGGCGCTCGGTCTTGGAGCAGTGCATGCCTATCGCCTCCCAGTTGCCCGGGCTGTAGATCCCGTTGTTCAGACAGGCCTTGATGGCCCGGTGCACCAGCAGGTCAGGGTAGCGCCGGATGGGCGAGGTGAAGTGGGTATAGGCCTCGTAGGCCAGGCCGAAATGGCCCATGTTCTCCGGACTGTATACGGCCTGGCGCAGGGAACGCAGCAGCACGGTTTGGAGCAATTGTTCATCGGGCCGGCCCTTGATCTTGGCCAGCAGGTCGGCGTAATCCTTGGCATGGGGATCGTCGCCGCCGGTGATGAAGAAACCAAACTCGGCCAGGAATTCCTGCAGGGCCTTGAGCTTGTCCGGCGTGGGGCCTTCGTGCACCCGGTACAGGGCGGCGTGCTTGCGCTTGGCCAGGAAATCGGAGGCGCACACGTTGGCCGCCAGCATGCACTCCTCGATCAGCTTGTGGGCTTCGTTTCGTGCGGAGGGGACGATGCGCTCGATCTTGTCGTGCTCGTCGAACAGCATCTTGGTTTCCAGGGTCTCGAAGTCGATGGCGCCGCGCTTTTCCCGTGCCTTCAGCAGCACCTTGAACAACTTTTGCAGGTCCCGCAGATGGGGCAGCACCCAGTCCCGTTCCTTGGGCGCCTTGCCCTCCGAGAGCCAGTCCCAGACCTGGTTGTAGGTGAGCCGGGCCTTGGAATGCATCACCCCCGGATAGAAGCGGTGCTTCCTGATGTTGCCCAGGCTGGAGATCTCCATCTCGCACACCATGCACAACCGGTCCACCTCGGGGTTCAGGGAACACAGGCCGTTGGAAAGTTCTTCCGGCAGCATGGGGATGACCCGGCGCGGGAAGTACACCGAGTTGCCCCGCTCGTAGGCTTCCTTGTCCAGGGGCGCGCCCGGCTGGACATAGTGGGACACGTCGGCGATCGCAACCCACAGGCGAAAGCCGCGTCCTTCCGGCTGGCAGTAGACGGCATCGTCGAAGTCCCGGGCATCCTCGCCGTCGATGGTCACCAGCGGCAACGCGCGGATGTCTTCCCGGGGAATGCCGTCCTCGTCGCCCAGGTCCTTCTTGGTCACCCCCTTGGGCAGTTTCTTGGCCTGGGCCAGCACCTCCTTGGGAAATTCATGGGGCAGGTCGTGTTTGCGCAGCGCGATCTCGATTTCCATGCCCGGGTCGGCGTAATTGCCCAGGACCTGGATCACCTTGCCCACCGGCGGCGCGTGCTTGGTGGGCTGCTCGGCGATCTCCACCATCACCACCTGACCGGACCCGGCCCCCAGATCCTGGTGATCCGGTACCAGGATGTCCTGGCTGATGCGCTTGTTCTCGGCCACCACCCACTGGTAACCCCGTTCCCGGTAAAGCCGGCCCACCAGGGTGGCATTGGCCCGTTCCAGGATCTCCACCACCTTGCCTTCCTTGCGGCCGCGCCGGTCCACCCCGTGCTCCCGCACCATCACCCGGTCGCCGTGCAGCACGCCGCGCATCTCCTTCTCCGGCAGGAACATGTCACCCGACTTGTCGTCCGGCACGAAGAAGCCGAAACCGTCCTGATGGCCCTCGACCCGGCCGCTCCTCACCTCGATCTTTTCCGGCAGGCACAACGCGCCGCGCCGGTTGATCATGATCTGGCCATCCCGCTGCATGGCGCGCAAGCGCGCCATGAAGGCATCCATTTCCTCGGCCTCAATGCCCAGGCGTCCGGCGAACGCATCCGCGTCCACCGGCCCGCCGGCCTCGGTCACCAGATCCAGGATGAACTCCCTGCTCGGCAGGGCATGGCCATATTTGGCCCGTTCCCTTTCCAGATGCGGATCCTGCCAGCGCAGGGCCTTCTGGCCGCGATGGGTTTTTGCTTTGGCTCGGTTGCCGGCGCTGTCGCCGGCCTGGCTTGTGGAAACGGATTTGGCGGTGCTTGAGGAAGTTTTTTTCGTTGACATGAATTCGTTCGGATCGTTAAGATGCGCGCCTTCTTGGCCCAGGTGGCGGAATTGGTAGACGCACTAGGTTCAGGTCCTAGCGCTCGCAAGGGCGTGGAGGTTCGAGTCCTCTCCTGGGCACCAGGTTAAGTTCCCAGAAAGTCCAAGAAAGTCCTGAAAGCCGCGAATTCACTAGGGTTCGCGGCTTTTTTTATTCCAATCACGTCCATAGCAGTCCACTAGTATCCAGCAATTTTGGGTGTAACTTTTGGTGTAACTCTTGTAGGTTGGTGTAACTTTGCTTACACCCAGTACTCAACACCCCGCGAGTTACACCCATGCCTAAGCAAGCACTACCCCTCAACGACACCAAAATCAAGGCCACTCTAGCTGCTGATAAGCCGTTGCACCTGTTCGATGGCGGCGGTCTGTTCCTACTGGTCAGCCAGAACGGCGGAAAATGGTGGCGTTTCAAGTACCGCTTTGCGGGCAAATCCAAAACACTCTCGTTCGGCACCTATCCTGAAATCAGCCTCAAGGAAGCGAGAAACCGCCGAGAGCAAGCCCGCGCGCTCGTCGCGAATGGTACAGACCCAGGTGTGGATCGGAAAGAACAAAAGCGTTCACAGACCGCACAAGCCACGACTTTCAAACAGATTTTCAACGAGTGGCTGAATGTCCAGAAATCCAATTTGGCGGTTACCACCTTCAACAAGATCAATGCGAGCATGACTATCCATGCCCTCCCCCGCATTGGTCAGCTTCCCATCAGTGACATCGGAGTCGAAAACA
>CAVQKQ010000023.1:0-11490 GCA_963713085.1 uncultured Pseudomonadota bacterium
ACCACCTCGGCGTTGCCCCCGACATCCGTGGCCACCACCGGCAGGCCGCAGGCCATGGCCTCCAGGATGACATTGGCCCAGCCTTCGTTGCGGGTGGAGAGCACGAAGACGTCGGCGGCGGAGAGGGGCCATTTGATTTCGTCGGGCGACATGGCGCCCAGGAAATGGACGCGCTCTGTCAGGCCGAGGGTACCGACCTGTTCCCTGAGCGATTGCTCCATGTCCCCTTCTCGGCAGGGCCCCCCGACGATCAGGTAGTGAAGGTCTGGGTGTTTTTCCAGCAACTCCGGCATGCAGGCGATAACCCGGTGGAAGCCCTTTCGTTCTACCAGCCCGCCGACCGTGATGAGGATCCTGGCGGACTCGGTCAGGCCGAAGCGGCGGCGGGCTTCGCCCTTGGGGACGGGGCTGAAGCGTTCGGCATCCACGCCATTCCCGACGACGAGGCCCTTTTCCGTTGCCAAACCAAGGGACATGGCCAGTCGGCGCAAGGAGTCCGAGACGGTGATGACGGTATCCGCGCCGTGAAATACTTGGCGTAATTTCGGGACCAGGGTGGGATTTCGGCTGTGCGGGACCTCGGTCCCACGCAGGGTGACCGAGACCGGCAGCCTGAACCAGCGCCCCAGGCGCAGAGCCGCATGGCCGTCCGGATACGCGAAATGGGCGTCGATGAGTTGGAAGCCGAACTCGCGCTTGAGCCGGCGCACGGTGAGATAGCTGCCCAGCGCCATGAAGGTGCTGTCCCAGCCCTTCAGCACCCCGGGCAGGCTGAAGAAGCGCGGAAAGTAGACGGGAATGCCTTGCTGGACTTCCAGGTGCGGCGGCATGGGCCGAAAGCGGGGTCTGAAGCGGCGGATCACGGCGTCGAACGGCGACCAGGGTTTGGGCGAGACCACGACCAAGGGAAGTTTGCCGGCCACCCGGAACATGCGCTCGCGGATGAAGACACCGGCGTTGGGATCGACCGATGAGGGGAACAGGCTGGAGAACACCAATAGTCGTGGGGGGTTCGTTTCCGGATACCGGCGCTCTTCGGCATGGCTTGAAGGCATTTGCGCGGGGGTCCCCTAGGCCAGCAGCCGGGTCAATTCGGCCACGATGCGAGGGCCGGTCTGACCGTCCCATTTTTCCGGGATGCCGCCCTTTTTCCATTGGCCGGCGAACAGCCGGTCCAGGGCCGGCTTCAGCCTGGCGGGGTCGGTGCCGATCAGTTCGTTGGTGCCCAGGTCCACGGTTTCCGGGCGTTCGGTGGTGTCGCGCAGGGTCAGGCAGGGTATCCCCATGACCGTGGTCTCTTCGGTGATGCCGCCGGAGTCGGTGATGACCGCCTGGGCGTTCTTCACCAGGTAGTTGAATTCCAGGTACGGCTGCGGCTCCACCAGGCGCAGGTTGGCGGGCAGGTCGGGCAGCGTGGCCAGGGTCTTGGCGGTGCGCGGATGGACCGGAAAGACCACCGGTACGCCGCGCGTGCCCTCGCCGATGGCTTGCAGCAGTCGGGCGAAGGCGCCGCCGGCATCCACATTGGCCGGACGGTGCAGCGTGACCACGAAGTAGTTTCCCGGGCGCAAACCCAGTTCGTCCCAGAAGGACGGAGGGCGCAGCCTGTCCATGTTGGCCAGCAGGGTATCGATCATGGTGTTGCCTACGAAGAAGATGCGCGCGTCTTCCACCCCGGTCCGACGCAGATTCCGGTTGGCGATCTCGCTGGTGGTGAAGAACCAATTGCTGATGGCATCCGTGACCATGCGGTTGATTTCTTCCGGCATGGCCCAGTCGCCGGAACGGATGCCCGCCTCCACGTGGGCCACCGGGATGCAGGCTTTTTGCGCTGTGATCGCGCACGCCATGGTGGAAGTGACGTCGCCCACCACCAGGCACAGGTCGCTGCGGGCATCCTGGAGGAGTCGTTCGTAGCGGGTCATGATCGCGGCGGTCTGCTCGGACTGGCTGCCGGAACCCACCTCCAGGTTCACGTCGGGTTCGGGAATGCCCAGCTGGGTGAAAAAATCTCCGGACATGCGCGCGTCGTAATGCTGGCCGGTGTGCACCAGGCGGTAACGCAACGGGCCTCCGTCCGCCTGATGGGCCTTGATCGCCCGGATGATGGGCGCAACTTTCATGAAATTCGGACGTGCGCCGGCGATGATGTCGATCAGAGGCATGTTTGAATCCCGGAGGGGCGGTTGTTCATAGGCTGCGATTCAGCGCGGCGCCGTAGATGGCCTTGTAATTCGCGATGCTGTTGGCCCAGTTGCGTTCCTGTTCCACGAACCGCCGGCCGTTGGCGCGTATCGACATGCCATGGTCCGGCAGGTCGAGCGCTTCCAGGGCTTTGCGCGCCAGCTCGGATTGGTCTCCGGCGCGGAACAGGACGCCCGTCACGCCATCTTCGATCAATTCCCTGTGGCCGCCCACGTCCGAAGCGATCAGCAAATGGCCCTGGGCCATGGCTTCCAACGGTTTCAGCGGCGTGACCAGTTCGGTGAGGCGCATGGGATGGCGCGGGTAGGCCAGCAGATCCACCAGGTCGTAATAGCGGCTGACTTCGCCGTGGGGCACGCGACCGACGAACACCACCTTGTCGGCGAGGCCCAGGGATTGGGCCTGCGCTTTCAGGTTGGCCTCCTGGGGGCCGCCGCCCACCAAGAGCAGGCGCACATCCGGGGCCTTTTCCAGAATCCGGGGCAAGGCGGCGATCAACAGGTCCAGGCCTTCGTAGGCATAGAAGGAGCCGAGGAAGCCGATCACCCGGCAGCCGGCGAGGCCGAGCCTGGCCTTGAGCGCAGGGTCCGGGCCGGTGCTGAGGCTGAAATGCTCGATGTCCACCGCGTTGGGCACCGTGCCGATCTTGGCGCCGGGGATGCCGCGGGAGATGAGGTCGTCGCGCAGGCCCCGGCAGATGGTCACCACCTGGTCGGCGCGCCGCACGGCGCGGGTTTCCATGGTCTTGGTGATGCGATAGCGCAGTCCGCCCTCCGACTGGGTGCCGTGGTCCACCGCCGCGTCCTCCCAGAAGGCGCGGATCTCGTAGACCACCGGAATGCCGAGCCTTTCGCCGGCATGGATGGCGGGCCAGGCATTGAGCACCGGCGAATGGGCGTGCAGCAGGTCCGGCTTGAGTTCGCGCGCCAGACCCAGCAGCCGGTGTTCGGTGGCCCCCATCAGGGCCCACTGGTTGACCATGGGCAGGCGGCCGAGGATCCCGCCGGGTTGCGGCGTGCGGTAGAAGTGCAGGCCATCGGCGTCTTCCTCCGCCGCCGTGCAATTCACCTGCTTGGGGCTGGTGAGGTGAAAGGTCTCCCAGCCTAGCTTGCGCTGCTCGCGCAGGATGTTGGCGCTGCGGAAGGTGTAGCCGGAATGCAGCGGCAGGGAGTGGTCGAAGACGTGCAGGATGCGCAGGCTCATGCTCGGATCTCGTTGTTGCGCAGGAAGGCCTCGAACATCAGCAGGGTCCACAGCGAGGCGCTGTAGTCCCTGACGCCCCGGGCATGCTCGTCGGCCATGCGGGCGAGGAAGGCCATGTCGAACAGGCCGGTATCGGCCATGCGCTGGGATCTGAGAGCGTCGCCCAACTTGGCCTTGAGGGGACCGCGGAACCACTCGGCCAGAGGGATGGAAAAGCCCATCTTGCGGCGGTACATGATGTCGTGGGGCAGGTGGGGTTCCAGGGCCCGCTTCAGCATGAACTTGCCCTCCGCGCCGCGCAGCTTGAAGTCCGTCGGCAGGCCGGAGACCCACTCCATCAGCTTGTGATCCAGGAACGGCACCCTCACCTCCAGGGCGTGGGCCATGCTGGCCCGGTCCACCTTGGTGAGGATATCCCCCACCATGTAGGTTTTCATGTCCAGGTACTGGACCTGGGCAACCGGGTCGCGGCCCGGATTGCGCGCATGGTGGCGGCGCAGCACCTCCACCGCCTGGTAGCCGTTGAGGCGGCGCTTGAAGGCGGGGCTGAAGACCCGGGCGCGCAGGCCGTCGCCCATCACCGAGACGCCGTGGAAGTAGCCCTCCACGGTGTCCCTGGCCATGGCCTCGAAGGTGGTCTTGGCGCGGAATACCTTGGGCGCCCAGTCGGCCTTGGGGTAGGCGTGGCCGAGGAAGCCGAACAGCGGCTTGCGCAGGCCGTAGGGCAGCATGCGGCGCATGCGCTCCTCGTAGGAATGCCAGCGGTAGCGGCGGTAGCCGGCGAAGTTCTCGTCGCCGCCGTCGCCGGACAGGGCCACCGTAACGTCCCTGCGCGCCAGCTGGCAGACCCGGTAGGTGGGCATGGCCGAGGAGTCGGCGTAGGGCTCGTCGTAGAGGCGGGCCAGTTCGTCCACCAGGCTGAAGTCATCGGCCTCGACGGTGTTGACGTGGTGGTCGGTGCGGTAGCGCTCGGCCACCTGGCGGGCGTAGTCCGATTCGTCGTACTTGGGGTCGGGGAAGGCGATGGAGCAGGTCTTCACCGGCTGATCGCCGAGTTGGCCACTAAGGCCGGCCATCATGGCCACCACGGCGGAGGAGTCCACCCCCCCCGAAAGGAACGCGCCCAGGGGGACCTCCGCCACCATGCGGATCCGCACCGCCTCGCGGAAGCGGTCGATGAATTCCGTTTCGGCCTGTTCCAGGCTCATGGGGGCGTGGGGCTGGAACGGGACGTCCCAGTATTCCTCCGGCATGGGTACCCGCTGGCCGCGCCGGACCAGGAGTCGATGGCCGGGGGAAAGTTTGAATGCGGTCTTGTAGATGGTGCGGGGCTCGGGCACGTAGCCGTAGCCGAAGTAGTCCTCAACCGCCTCGTCGTCGATGTCGCGGCGGAAACCCGGCCAGGCGGTGAGGGTCTTGAGCTCGGAACCGAACACCAGGAAGCCGTCGTCGGTGACGGCGTAGTGCAGGGGTTTGATCCCCAGCCGGTCCCGGGCCATGAACAGGACCTGCTGACTGCGGTCCCACAGGGCGAAGGCGAACATGCCGCGGAAATGGTGCACGCAGTCCGCGCCCCATTGTTCCCAGGCGTGGACGATGGTCTCGGTGTCGGAGCGGGTCTTGAAGGTATGGCCCAGGGCGGTGAGTTCCGGGATCAGGTCGACGAAGTTGTAGATCTCGCCGTTGAACACCACCCACACCGTGTCGTCCTCGTTGGCCAGGGGCTGCTGGCCGGCGGCGATGTCGATGATGGACAGGCGCCGGTGGCCCAGTCCAAGACCAGGCTCCAGGTGCAATCCGGCTTCGTCTGGGCCGCGGTGGGATTGAATGTCGTTGATGCGCTGGAGTACCGCCCGGTCGATGGGGCGCTGCTCGCGCAGGTCGAAGATGCCGGTGATGCCGCACATGAGATTTCTTTAACTTTCCACAGTCCGATGGGTTATCGACCCGGCCGGAAAAATCTTGATCAACCCGGGCTCGGCAGGCTCGCGTAGACCGTCGCCTTGCCATGGCTGGACCCCGCGACGGGACTGCTTCCGGGCTACCCGCGGTGATGGCATCGGCATCTTCCTCAGCAAAGCAGGCTTTCGTATACGGCCTGATAGGCCGCCGCCGCTTTCGGCCAGGAAAACGTCCGCTCGACGCGGTCCCGGGCGGCCGCGCCCTCCCGCTGCCGCCGCGCCGGGTCGGCAGCGTATCCGGCCAGCAGCGCGGCCAATCCGTCGACGTCGCCGGGCGTCCACATCGTGCCGGTCTTGCCCTCCTCCACGAGTTCCGGCGTTCCGCCCACCCGGGTGGCGACGACGGGCAGGCCGCTGGCCATGGCCTCCAGGATGGTATTGGAAATCCCCTCACCCAGGGAGGAGAGGACGAACAGGTCGAAGCTGGCCAGCCAGTCCGGGGTGTCGCTGCGGTCGCCGGGGAAGCAGGCCTGACGGCTCAAGCCCGCCGCGTCGAGGAGGGACTGGCACTCGGCCCGGGCCGGACCATCGCCGACGATGACCAGGCGCAGGCCGGTGGGATCGGGTGACTGTCGGCACAATCGGATGAAGGCCTTGACCAGGGTCGGGTAGTCCTTCACCGCCGCCATCCGGCCGACGCTGCCGATGACGCAGTTCGCGGCGTCGAAGAATCCCGCGGGAGCGAGTTCCGAACGCCTTTCACCGCCGCGGGGGCTGAAGCGTTCCTGGTCCACGCCGTTGTAGATTTGCGTGATGCGGGCCGGCTTGATGCCCACCGTGTGGGCGAGCCAGTCGGCCAGGTCCCGGCTGACCGTGATGTAGCGTTGCACCACCAGGCTGGCGGCCCTGCGCAGCAGGTTGTATTTCCAGTTCTTGCCCTCGAGGTCGAACACGTCACGGCCGTGCTCGCCGTGGACCCGGGCCGGCACCCCGGCCAGTACCGCCACGAACTGGGCCTCCAGGGCATTGAGATTGCGGGTGTGGATCAGGTCGGGTTTCAGTTGCCGCAGCAGGCGGTACAGCCGGCTGTACCAGGACAGGTCATGTCCCGGGCGTTTGCCGAGATCGTGAAAGGCCACGTCCTCGCGACGGATGCGGTGGCGGAAATCGCCATACCCGGACAGACAGATGACGGCATGGCGAAAGCGCTCTTCGGGAAGCTGGTTGATCAGGTTCACCATGCCGTTTTCCATGCCGCCGGTGTCGAAGCGAAACACGATGTGGACGATGAGCGGGGCGATGGGTCCGCGGTCGCGTTCTTCCATGATCACCGGGAGGCGGCCTGGTCCAGCATCCGGTCCAGTTCGGGCTTGTGGGCGGCCAGGAATGCCTTGAGCAGGGCGGCGGCCTGGTCCGGCTTGTCCTGGTAGGGGGTGGCCACGATCACCGCCGCGCCGGCATCCGACCGGCCGGTGAGTATCCGCTCGGTCAGCTCCAGCTTGGCAAGATAGGGATTGATGTTGTCATGGCCGGCGAAGCGATTCCACTGCCAGGCCAGGATGCGGGTATGCCCGTCGGTGGCGCGCAGCTTGGCCACCAGGGCATCCCCACTACCGCCCGGGAAGGGGACGGCGGTGACGGACTGCCCCATGTTCTGCCACTCCGGATGTTTCTGCTTGATCATGTAATTGGTCGAACTGATGAGCTGGGTGCCCTCGCGCTGCTTCCCGTACCAGGCCACAAAGAGCAGGACCGGGCGGCCATCCTTGGCATAAACCATGGATTCCTGGACATCCGCGCCGAGCCAGTGGGGGGACCAGTCGCTGAACGGGGGCTGCGCGGCGACCCAGCCCTCGGCGGCGGCGGGCAGACGCAAGGCGGGTTGGATGACGGGCCGGGCCTCCAGATGGCGCGCATAAAGCGCGAAAGCCGCGAGGAGCGCCATCAGGGCCAGGGTGGGTCGGAGGGACAGTCTGGGCTGGGTTGCCGGCCCGTAGACGGGTTCCGGCTCCTGGTCTTCCCGGCCGATCAGGCCGACCCAGAACATGGCCAGCATGACGATGCCGAACCAGACCCAGCCGTAGATGAAATGGTCCACGCCCAGCGCCAGCTTCATGTCCGAGTAGTGGGCGATCAGGACGATGATGGTGGCGCGCATGCCGTTGGCGAAGACGGGCACCACCAGGGCCATGGCGCTGAACAGCAGGCGTTTCCAGAGGCTGCGGTAGGTCAGGTAGGCATACAGGACCCCGAGTGTGAAGGAGGCGATCAGGTAGCGCAGTCCGGAACACCCCTCGACCACATTCCACTCGCCCGTGGGCAGGGTGAAGAAGGGACCCTCCCGGAACACCGGGATGCCCACCAGGCGTACCGCGTGTACCGTGAAGTTGGCCGTGAAGTCGATCAGGTAAGGGATGAGTGCTTCGCCGTTGGGCACCATCAGCAGCAGGAACCCGAGCGGGAAGGCGTTGGCGCGCACCATCTTCCAGCCCAGCACCAGCCAGACGCTGGCGATCCAGCAGCCCACCAGGGCGTACTGTTCCACCACCAGCACCCCGCCGATGCGTCCCGCCAGCCAGGCCGCCGCCAGCAGGGCGATAGCACCCAGGGCGCGCAAATCCGGCGCGGCTGGGATGGCGGCCAGGAATTGCCGGCGCCGCCATACCAGCCAGAGGGCGATGGGCAGGATGACGTAGCCGTGGGCGTAGGTCTCCGAGCGCTCCCAGATGGCCATCATGTTCATCGCCGTGGGATGCAGCAGCAAGGCGATTGCGATCCAGGTGAGGGTAAGGGCCAGGACAGCCTTGGGCCAGGTGCCTTGTTCAGAGGACATCAGCGAGGTGCTCACAATTGATTCGGTCGGTCGTTATCGGCTACAAGGGCGAGGAGGTTGAGGGTCGTTCATGAAGTTGCCGCGCAAGCTAAGCCGGAGAGGCCATCGTTATAATCATGTCGAGCAAACCGTATCCTGAAGCATTTTCATTCGCGACATTGGTGCATAACAGTCCATGCAGACTCTAACCGTCAACCTTGGCGACCGCAGCTACCCCATCCACATCGGGCCGGGGCTGCTCGGGCGCGCTGAGCTTATCACACCCCACCTACGGCAAATGCGGGCCGTGGTGGTCACCAATACCACGGTGGGGCCGCTCTACCTGGAGCGGTTCAGCCAAACCCTGAGCGGGGCCGGCATCCGGGTGGAATCCGTGGTCCTGCCCGACGGCGAGGAATACAAGAACTGGCAGACCCTCAACACCATCTTCGATGCCCTGCTGACCAACCGGGCCGAGCGCAAGACCACCCTGATCGCCCTGGGCGGCGGGGTGATCGGCGACCTGACCGGGTTCGCGGCGGCCTGCTACCAGCGCGGCGTGCCCTTCATCCAGGTGCCCACCACCCTGCTGGCCCAGGTGGACTCCTCGGTGGGCGGCAAGACCGGCATCAACCACCCTCAGGGCAAGAACATGATCGGCGCCTTCTACCAGCCCCAGCTGGTGCTGGCGGATACCGACACCCTGAATACCCTGCCGGATCGGGAACTGTCCGCGGGCCTGGCGGAGATCATCAAGTACGGCCTGATCCGGGACCTGCCCTTCCTGGAATGGCTGGAGGCCCACATGGAACAATTGGTGGCCCGGGACGCCGAGGCCCTCGCCTACGCCATCCGCCGTTCCTGCGAGAACAAGGCCGAGGTGGTGGCCGAGGACGAGCGGGAATCTGGCCAGCGGGCGCTGCTCAACCTGGGCCATACCTTCGGCCACGCCATCGAGGCGGGCATGGGCTACGGCGTCTGGCTGCACGGCGAGGGGGTGGCGGCCGGCACCATGCTGGCGGCGGACCTGTCCCGGCGCATGGGCTTGATCACGGAAGCCGACGTGGCCCGCATCGGCGCCCTGTTCCGGCGCGCCAAGCTGCCCATCGCGGCCCCCAACCTGGGCTACCAGGCCTACATGGACTTCATGGCGGTGGACAAGAAGGTGGAGGCGGGGCGCATCCGTTTCGTCCTGCTGCGCAGGCTGGGAGAGGCCTTCGTCAGTACCGACTACGATCCGGCGGCCCTGCGTGCGACCCTGACCGAAGCCGTGGCCCGTGGCTGATCCGGTGGCTAATCTCGCCCCCTATGCCGCCCACGCCGCGCGGACCCGCGGACGACGCCATTTCGAACCCGCCGCCGCCCCCCGTTCCGAATTTCAGCGGGACCGGGACCGCATCGTCCACTCCACCGCCTTCCGCCGCCTGGAATACAAGACCCAGGTGTTCGTCAACCACGAGGGCGACCTGTTCCGCACCCGCCTCACCCACAGCCTGGAGGTGGCCCAGATCAGCCGCACTCTGGCCCGCATGCTGGGCCTGGACGAGGATCTCACCGAGACCATCGCCCTGGCCCACGACCTGGGCCACACCCCCTTCGGCCACGTGGGCCAGGACGTGCTCAACGAGTGCATGAAGGCGCACGGTGGTTTCGAGCACAACCTGCAGTCCCTGCGGGTGGTGGATGCGCTGGAACATAAATACGCCGAGTTCGAGGGCTTGAACCTCACCTTCGAGTCCCGGGAAGGCATTCTCAAGCACTGTTCCATCAAGAACGCGGAAAAGCTGGGGGAGATCGGCCGGCGGTTCATCGAGGGGCACCAGCCTTCCCTGGAGGCCCAGATCGCCAACCTGGCCGACGAGATCGCCTACAACAACCACGACGTGGACGACGGCCTGCGCTCCGGCCTCATCAGCATGGAGCAACTGGAGGAGGTGGACATCTTCGCCCGCCACCTGGACACCGTGCGGGGCCTCTACCCGGACCTCAACGACCGGCGCCTGATCCACGAGACCGTGCGGCGCATGATCAACACCCTGGTGGTGGATCTGCTGGACCAGACCCGCGGAAATATCGCCGAGCACAAGCCGGACAGTATCGACGACGTGCGCCGCTGCCCACCCTTGGCCGCCTTCGGCCCGTCAGTTCTGGAGCGGCACCGGGAACTCAAGCGCTTCCTGTTCCAGAACCTCTACCGCCACTACCGGGTGGTGCGCATGAGCGAAAAGGCCCAGCGCCTGATCCGGGAACTGTTCCAGGCCTTCAGCACGGAACCCCGCCTGATGCCGCCGGAACACCGTGCCCGGGCCGACACCGAACCGCACCGGGCGGTGTGCGACTACATCGCCGGCATGACCGACCGGTTTGCGATACGGGAACACCGGCGGATTTTTGATATCGAGGAGTTGGCGTAGAGCGGGATTTGGTCGGGAACGACGGGTTAGGGGTGTGCCCGAGAGTGGTCTTCTAGAGCTTCAACGTTCGGGGTGAGGTGCCGGCTCAGCCGTAGGGCTTCGTGTCCCAATTTGGCCGCTGATGAAAGCCCCAGTACCTTGCTGGATAGAGACCATATAGCTCTACCGATCCATAGCCATCCATGCCCGTATAGTCGGCGACCCACACCTCGCTGAAACCGTGAGGAGTAAAGTATTCCTGCAGCCCATCAAGCGCATGGCAAACGTTACTTAGGGTGCCCTCCTCAAGCGGCAGGACTAGTACGCACTTGGCAACGCGTTCGATATAGCGTTCTGAACGTGCCACTTCCTTTCGTTCTAATAGATTGAATATGAGGGCTTGGGCGACATACGGATCGAACACACCCTTGCCGTGCAGGACGCGATCCCAATGCGCCTCGATTGGTCCGCGCGTAATACGGGCAAGCTCTACCCCGGTGATAGAGCCATCTGGACGAAGGCAGATGAAGTCGGGATTTTCACAACTGTCCACAATTTGGAGGCGCTGACCGGTGATCACGGCATACGCGTCAAGGAACGGGAGCAGGGCATCGAGTTCATGCTCCTTCTTGCCGATCTCAGCGTCCGACTGCATTGGCGACTCCTGTCGCGGGGCTTTCCGGCACAAAAGGTTCAATTTAATGGGCGTTACGCTGCTTGCTTTGCGCAGTGCCCTTGTAACGCCGGGTTAATGGTTGGAGCTGCTGTAGCTCGCGCAGGGTGGAAAAGCGACGCACCTTCCGCCAAATGTGGTCCTACCCCAAGAAGCCGAAGCAAGGAATAAATGTGGCCAGACACGCTATTCGCCCCTGACCGCATCACGGCCAGTCCCTCTATAGCCAAGGCTTGATTTGCGCTCCCGCAGCCCCATCAGCCAGGCATGCATCAGCGGTGTCACGAACAGGGTAAGGGGGGT
>CAVQKQ010000024.1:0-172583 GCA_963713085.1 uncultured Pseudomonadota bacterium
CGAAGAACGCCGCATCCAGGCCATCCTGGCCAGCGGCATAAAAATCCCGCCCATGCCGGCGGTATTGATGGGACTTGAGAAGGTGCTGCGCGACGAAGACGCCGGCCCGGCCGAGCTGGCGGATCTCATCGCCCATGACGGCGCCCTGAGCGGGGCGGTATTCAGGGTAGTCAGCTCACCCGTGTTTGGACTGCGCAGCAAGGTGGAGACCCTGCCGCGCGCCGTGGCACTGCTGGGCATGCGCAATACCGCCGCCCTGATCCGCAGCGAAACCCTGCGCGCCACCCTGAGCGACCCGGAACACGCAAAGGCCTTCGAGCTGCTCTGGAAACGCAGCGCCGCCGTGGCCGAACTGTGCGTCATCGCGGTCAAGAAGGCGCGGCGCAACGGCATCGGTCCCGACAACGCCTACATGCTGGGCATGTTCCATGATTGCGGGCTGGCCCTGTTGTGCAAGCGCTTCCCGGCCTATGCCCAGTCCCTGGGCCAGGCCTGGTCCTGGCCCGACATCCTGGAACTGGATCGGCATAATCAGCTCAGCCACGCCATGATGGGGCAGATGGTGGCGAAAAACTGGTCATTGCCCGAGGACATCGTCCACGCCATCCGCCATCACCATGACCTGTCCCCACCCGGGTTGAGCGAGCCGGTCGGCCGGCTTTGCGCCCTGCTCAACTTCGCCTGCCACCTGCACAACCAAAGCATCGGCGCGGATGACCGGGAATGGATGGACGCCTGGCACGAGGAAACCCGGCGACGACTGGGCATGGATGAAGCGGAAATCGCCGACTGGGAAGCCGCCGTCCTGGAGGAAGCCGCGCCGTAGCGGACCCGCTTACTGGGGCAACCAGCGCATCGGGTCGATGCCCCAGGACTCGTATTCCTCATGGCCGGTGATGCGGTCCAGGCAACCGGGCCAGGTCAGGTCGAGCGGTTCCGGCTTCAGGTAGTGCCGCTTGGCCGCGTGATAGATGAGCAGCAGCCTGGGTTGCATCATCTTTTCCGGATACTGTTCCTGTACCACCCCAAGGCGGCCGCTTTCCAGCCGCACCAGGGAGCCGGTGGGGTAGATTCCAACGGCCTTGATGTAGGCCCGCACCAGGTCCGGGATCGAAATGGAACTTGCTCCATTCCAGCAGGCGGCTCAGGGAAGAAAGGAGCCATCGGTGCCATGGCCTTGTGGTAGACCCTATCCGAGGACAGGGCGTCGTAGACATCGACGATGGCGGCCATGCGGCCGTACAGGGAGATTTGGCCACCCTTGAGTTTGTTGGGGTAGCCGCTACCGTCGTAGCGCTCATGGTGCTGCGCGGCCACGTCCAGGGCGATCTTGCTGATGCCCGGGGTGTTTTGCAGGATGATGATACTTTGCACCACGTGGGACTTCATCTTGGAGAATTCCGCCTCGGTCAGCTTGGCCGGCTTGTTAAGGATATCCTCGGGCACCTTGGCCTGCCCCGTCGTGCAGCAGGGCGCCGATGGCGATCTCCTTGATGATGGCGCGATCCAGCCCCAATTCGCGCGCGAACGACACCATCAGGGCGCACACCGACACGGAATGTTGAAAGGTGTAGTTGTCGTGCTGCTTGAGCCGGGCCAGGGGCAGCAGGGCGTCCTGGTTGCGGAAGATGGAATCCACCATCTTTCCACCACGGGCTCGATCTTCTCCAGTTCGATTTGCCTGCCCATGCGTATGTCCCCGCATGCCCCGGACGATGTGGTTGGCCTCGCCGTGCAGTTTGCGGGCCCGTCCGATCTCCTGGGCAAGGGGCACGCGCATGGGCTCTTCCACGCCCTCGTTGGCGATGGCCTCCATGCGCTGTTCGATCTCGTCCCGCACCTGTTCCCGGGTGGGGGCATCCGCCACATCCAGGCCCATGCCGGTATCGATGTAAAGTTCCCTGACACCCAGGGCCTTGATCGCTTGCAGACGTTTGCCGTCCTTGACCAGAAAGCGGTTGGTGGCGAACGGATGGTCGATCCAGGAACAGTTCAGGTCATGGATATACATCCCGATCTTGAGCTGATCCAGGCTGATTTTCTTGATGGAAGCCGGCTCGGGCATCACAAACGATTCTGTAAGGGTTGGTCCTGATCGACCTCGCAATTATCGGCTGGACACCAATGAACTTTAGCCGCCGCGCGGTGCCCGGGAGGCGATTTCCCGCCCCCGTCCCATGGCACTATGATTCGCCCTACTCCCCACTGCCCGAGGCAAGCCATGAATCTGGAAAAGGTCATCTTCGGTTTTTTCATCATCCTGGCCATGACCCTCAACTTCGGCTTCGTCATCGGCGACATCGATAACCCGGCCCATCACCATGTCCACGAGCTGTTCTTCGCCATCGTGATCAACCTCGTCGCCACCGTGCTCAAGTTCGGCGAACGCACCCAGATCGGCGCCATCCACCTGGCCAGCAGCTTCGTGGCGGACCTGCAGCTGATCGCCGCCGCCAGCGTCTGGGCCCTGGCCCTGTACGTCAACGGCACCGGCCTGACCCCGTCTGTGACCGCCAGCATCGTCTCCCTGTCGGCCGGCGCCCTGGCCGCCAACGTCCTGTCGGTGACCATGCTGCTGGTGGAAACGGTGATGTTCCGGCGCTGAGGCCAAATCGACGGCCCCCGACATGCACAGCGCACTGTTCCTGATCCTGCGGCGCATGCGCGCGCCGCTGATCTTCCTGGTCTTCAGCTACGCCGTCTCGGTCCTGGGCCTGACCCTGATCCCCGGCGTGGATGGCCAGGGCCGGCCCACGCCCCCCATGGATTTCTTCCATGCCTTCTACGTCATCAGCTACACCGCCACCACCATCGGCTTCGGCGAGGTGCCCATGGCCTTCAGCGACGGCCAGCGGGCCTGGACCATCGTCTCCATCTACCTGACGGTCACCGTCTGGCTCTACAGTATCGGCACCATCCTCAGTCTGCTGCAGGACCCGGCCCTGCTGCGGGCGGTCCGGGGCAACCGCTTCGCGGGCAAGGTGCGCCGCCTGCGCCAGCCCTTCTACCTGATCGCCGGCTGCGGCGAGACCGGCGCCCTGCTGATGCACGCCCTGGACAGCCGCAACCAGCAGGCGGTGGTGCTGGACATCGATGCGGAGCGCATCGGCGAGCTGGAACTGGGCCAATACCATCTCGACATCCCCGCCCTTACCGCCGATGCCCGCCTGCCGGAGAACCTGATCGTAGCCGGCCTGCACCATCCCCTGTGCGCCGGGGTCATCGCCCTCACCAACGACGACCAGGCCAACCTCAGCGTGGCGGTATCGGTAAAGCTGCTGCGCCCGGAACTGGCCATCCTGTGCCGGGCCGATGCCCTGGACACGGCGGCCAACATGGCCTCCTTCGGCACCGACGAGGTGGTCATCGCCTTCGAGGTGTTCGGCGAACACCTGGCCATGGCGGTCAACCAGCCGGGCCAACACCTGCTCTACGAATGGCTCACCGGCGTGCCCGGCGAACCCCTGGCGGAACCTTTGGAGCCGCCCCGGGGCAAATGGGTGCTGTGCGGCTACGGCCGGTTCGGCAAGGCCGTCGCCCGGCATCTCAAGAAAGAGGGGATCGAACTGGCGGTGGTGGAGGCGGACCCGGCCACCACCGGCTGCGAGGACTGCATCATCGGCCGGGGCACCGAGGCCCACACCCTGCTGGAGGCGGGCATCGACCAGGCCGTGGGCATCGTCGCCGGCACCGACGACGATGTGAACAACCTGTCCATCGCCATGACCGCGCGCCAGCTCAACCCCGGGCTGTTCACGGTGCTGCGCCAGAATCGCCACGCCAATGCCGCCCTATTCCAGAGCTTCCGGGCCGACGTCACCATGCAGCCCTCCAGCATCGTGGCCCATAAATTCCTTTCGCTGTTGACCACCCCCCTGCTGTCCCGCTTCTTCGCCCTTGCCCAGAGCCAAAACGATGCCTGGGCCGACGTGCTGATCAGCCGCATCGCGGCGGTGCTGGTGGATACCGTGCCGGAGGTATGGGACGTGGAACTCTCGCAAATCCAGACCCTGGCGGTGTGGCAGGCCCTGCGGGACGGCAAGCAACTCCTCCTCGGCGATCTATTGCGCAACCCGGCGGACCGCCAGGCCGAACTGACCTGCCTCCCCTTGCTGCTCAGCCGGGGCCAGGAGGAGATCCTGATACCCGACAACGACACCCGCTTGCGCGACGGCGACCGCATCTTGTTCTGCGGGGAAGCCCGGGCGCGCCGGCAACAGGCCCTCGGCCTGTATAACTACAACGTGCTGAGCTATCTCATGACGGGCCGCGACGCACCCGGCGGCACGGCATGGCGCTGGCTGGAAGGGGTATCCAAGAAGCGACGCGGCGCATCGGCCTGAAGCCGACGCGCCACGCCGTTTACGCTCCGCGGATGCCCTATTTCTGGAAGTGGGAAGCGGCTTTCTCGAAGGCCTCCTGCATCTTCTTCCAGGCCTCGTCGGCACCCGCCATCATGTCCTTCCAGGCCTCGCCCGCCGAAGCCTGCACGGCCTGCATCTTCTCGATCGTCTGATCGCGTTGCTTGCGCAGGGTATCCAGCTGCATCTCGTAGTCGATGCGCAGGTCGGTCTTGGTCTCCTTGGCCTTGACCTCCCACTTGGCGATCTGTTCGTTCCATTGATCGAGACGGACCTTGAGTTGTTCGACGTATTCGTTACGGGTGGTCATACGATTTCCTCCACGGTTGATCGACGGCCCGGGTCGTTCGGATCAACCCGGAAATACCGCCTCTGCTTCATTATTGGACAGGAACCCGAAACCGCCAACGGCAAGTCATCCCCGACTAGAACAGCGCCGGATCAGCGACGCATGGCCCGGCTCAGGGCATCGGCCAGGGCGCCGCCGGGTTTCTCGGGCTGTTTGGCCGGCTGGGACTTCCCCTGCCGGACATGGCCGCGCTGCGCGGCCTCGGCTGAAGCCGGCCGCGCCTCGTCCCGCAGGCGCATGGTCAATGCGACGCGTTTACGCAACAGGTCCACCTCCAGCACCTTGACCCGGACGATATCCCCCGCCTTCACCACCTCTCGGGGATCCTTGACGAACCTTTCCGACAGGGCCGAGACGTGGACCAGGCCGTCCTGGTGCACGCCGATGTCGACGAAGGCGCCGAAGTTGGCGACGTTGGTGACCACCCCTTCCAGGGTCATGCCCGGCTTCAGGTCCTTCAGCTCGTTGACGTTCTCCTGGAAAGCGGCGGTCTTGAAGGCGGGGCGCGGGTCCCGGCCGGGCTTCTCCAACTCCTTGAGGATGTCCCGCACCGTGGGCAGGCCGAAGCGCTGGTCCGCGTACTTGCCTGCGTCCAGTCGCTTCAACACGTCCGCGTTGCCGATGACGCCGCGGATGTCCTGCTTCAGGTCGGCGAGGATACGCTGCACCACCGGATAGGCTTCCGGGTGCACGGCGGAACGGTCCAGGGGGTTGTCGCCGCCGGGCACCCGCAGGAAGCCGGCGGCCAGCTCGAAGGTCTTGGGCCCCAGGCGGGGCACCTTCCTCAGGGCCTCCCGGTTGGGGAAGGGGCCGTGGGCGTCCCGGTGGGCGACGATCTGGTTGGCCAGGGTGATGTTGAGTCCGGACACCCGGGTCAGCAGGGCGGCGGAAGCGGTGTTCACGTCCACCCCCACGGCGTTGACGCAGTCCTCCACCACCGCCTCCAGGGCCTGGCCCAGCTTGGCCTGGCCCAGGTCGTGCTGGTACTGGCCGACGCCGATGGCCTTGGGCTCGATCTTCACCAGTTCCGCCAGCGGGTCCTGCAGACGGCGGGCGATGGACACCGCGCCGCGCAGGGACACATCCAGGTCCGGGAACTCCCGGGCCGCCAGGGCCGAGGCGGAATACACCGAAGCCCCCGCCTCGCTCACCGTCACCTTGGCGAGCTTGAGTTCGGGATGGGACTGCATGAGGTTGGCGATCAGCTCGGCGGCCAGCTTGTCGGTCTCCCGGCTGGCGGTGCCGTTGCCGATGCTGATCAGTTCGGCGCCATGATTGACCGCCAATCGGGCGAGCGTCGCCAGGGCGCCCTGCCAGTCCTTGCGCGGCTCGTGGGGATAGACGGTGGCGGTGTCCAGCACCTTGCCGGTGCGGTCCACCACCGCCACCTTGACCCCGGTGCGGATGCCCGGGTCCAGGCCGATCACCGCCTTGGGGCCGGCGGGCGCGGCCAGCAACAGGTCCTTCAGGTTGCGGGCGAAGACCCGGATGGCCTCCGCCTCGGCCCGCTCGAACAGGGCGTTCATGAGGTCCAGTTCCAGGTGCAGCGAGAGCTTGACGCGCCAGGCCCAGCGCACCGAATCCAGCAGCCATTTGTCACCGGGGCGGCCGGCGTCCTTGATACCCAGGTGGGCGGCGATCATGCCCGGCATGATCCCTTCCCCCCTCGGGGGAAGGTGGCCCGCAGGGCCGGATGAGGGAATATTTGTAGACGTCCCCTCTCCCCCAGCCCCTCCCCCGCCTGCGGGGGAGGGGAGTTCTTCGGGCAACTTGATGGCCAGGCCCAGCACCCCCTCGTTGCGGCCCCGGAACAGGGCCAGGGCCCGGTGGGAAGGCATGGCCTTCCAGGGTTCGTCGAATTCGAACCAGTCCCGGAACTTCTGGCCTTCCTGCTCCTTGCCCTCGACCAAGCGCGACACCACCCGGCCCTTGTCCCGCAGGTGGACTCGCAGCTTCTCCAGCAGCGCGGCGTCCTCGGCGAATTGTTCCATCAGGATCTGGCGGGCGCCGTCCAGGGCGGCCTTCACGTCGGCCACGCCCTTTTCGGCATCCACGTAGGCGGCGGCTTCGATCTCCGGGTCCAACTCCGGATCGGCCAGCAGGGCCTCGGCCAGAGGACCCAACCCGGCCTCCCGGGCGATCTGGGCCTTGGTGCGGCGCTTGGGCTTGTAGGGCAGGTACAGGTCCTCCAGGCGCTGCTTGGAATCGGCGGACAGGAGCTCGGCATGGAGTTCCGGGGTCAGCTTGCCCTGCTCATCGATACTGGCCAGGATGGCGGCGCGCCGATCCTCCAGTTCCCGCAGGTAGCCCAGGCGCTCCTCCAGATTGCGCAGCTGGGTGTCGTCCAGGCCGCCGGTGGCCTCCTTGCGGTAGCGGGCCACGAAGGGCACCGTGGCCCCCTCGTCCAGCAGGGCCACGGCGGCGGCCACCTGGTTGGGATGGACGTTGAGTTCCTGGGCAATACGGGTTTCTATCGAAATCGGCATGGGGATACGGGTGGAAGCCAAGGCCGGGCAGGATGGGGAAAATCCGCCTGCCTGGCAAGGCTTGACAGGGGGCCTTGAAACTGCCGGCTACTCCGCTTCCTGCATGCGCAGGCGCCGGGCCGCCTCCTCGGCGCGGGCGTCGTCGATCTCGTTCATGACGCCCTGCAGGTCCACCGGCTTGCCGCTCTCCGCGAAACGGCCGGTGAGCTCGACATCGGGACGCAGGTCGCCGTGCTCATACAGGGCCCAGATCTCCTTCCCGTACCGGGTTTGCAGCAGTTCCGGGGCGAAGCGCCCGAAGTAATGGGTGAGGTTGTCGACGTCCCGTTCCAGCATGGATTTCGCATGGTTGTTGCCGGCGGCGTCCACCGCCTGGGGCAGGTCGATGATCACCGGCCCCTCGCCCCCCACCAGGATGTTGAATTCCGACAGGTCGCCGTGGATCACCCCTGCGGCCAGCATCAGCACCACCTGACGGATCAGGAACCGGAAGTGCTCCCGCGCCACCTCCGGCTCGTACACCACGTCGTTCAGGCGCGGCGCCGCGTTGCCGTGGGCGTCGGTCACCAGCTCCATCAGCAGCACGCCTTCGTGGAAGTTGTAGGGCTTGGGCACCCGCACCCCGGCGGCCGCCAGCCGGTACAGGGCGTCCACCTCGGCGTTCTGCCAGGCCTCCTCCCGGGCCTCCCGGCCGTAGCGGGTGCCCTTGGCCATGGCCCGGGCCTGACGGCTGTTGCGCACCTTGCGGTTCTCCGTGTAGTCCACGGCCTGGCGGAAGCCGCGCTTGTCCGCCTCCTTGTACACCTTGGCACAGCGCGCCTCCTCGCCGCAGCGGACCACGAACACCATGGCCTCCTTGCCGCTCATGAGCTGGCGGATCACGTCGTCGATCAGGCCGTCTTCCAGCAGCGGCAGGAGTCTTTTGGGTATTTTCATGGGCCCATTTTGCGCGATTAGAGGGGAGCCGTGGGGGACCCTCCTATTGTTATCGGATACGGCGCTCGACGCGAGTACCGGATCACCGCTTTACGGCACCAAGTCCCACCCCCCGGCCTCCCTTCAGGTCCCAAGGGATATGGTCACTCGCCCGACAATCTCAGGGATCCGACCGGATCTCTGGGCCCGAGCCTCAGCGTGCTCACTCCCCCTCCCAGTAGTCCAGGGAGCCACTCGCGCGCCCGACAAACATGAAACGCTGGGGCTTGCCTTCGGCATCCGGCGGCAGCTCGCTCAGGATGCCGAACTTGCCCGAGTCCGGGTATTCGGCGATCTCCGGCGACAGCTTGGTGCTCACAGCCATATAGCGCAGCTCCTCCGTGCCAGTGTTAATGATCTGGTGGGCCGTCTCCTTGCCCCCCGGCGGGCAGGCGATCACGTCGCCGGAACGGATCGGGTAGGTACTCTCGCCAATCCGGACTTCACCCGTACCCTGCAGCACGAAGAACATCTCCTCGTTCACCCGATGGTTGTGCAGTGGGAACGCCCGCTTGCCGGGCGGCACGGCAGTGATGTTGTAGCCCAATTTCTGGGCCCCGATGCGGGGGCCGATGACCCCCATCCTGGCATCGAACCGTTCCGCCGCCGGCCCGGAGGGAGCAAAGGCGGCTGGGCGGGGTGCAAGCTCAACGTCGGCAATGTTGACGATGGGCTTGGTCATGGGTGTCTCTGGGGGTTTCAATGCTATATCCCTTGGCGCTGGAGGAAATATCGTGCTCACTTTGCAAGGTACTTTGCGGTGAGCTCCGGTTTCGACAAGTCTATGTCTTTGCCTGACCCAAGAACTGAGCTTCCCCCGAAATTTCGTTTTCCAAGGGTGACCCAAGATAGACGTCGGATTGGAAGGGAAGACGATGAAGGTTCCGAAGCAGGAATACACCGCTGAGTTCAAGGAACTGGCGGTCAAGCGAGTCAAGGAAGGCCAGACGGCAGGTGCGGTTTCCCGTGACCTGGGGCTGATCGAGCAGACACTACGCAACTGGGTCAAGGCGGCGGAAGCGGGCAAGCTCAACGGAGCGGGTGCCAGGAAAGTGACGGTGGAAGAGAGGGAACTCTCCCGGCTGCGAGCCGAGAACATCCGGCTCAAGCGGGAGGATGAAATCCTAAAAAAAGCGACGGCGTACTTTGCAAGGGATGTGCGGTGAAGTACGCCTGGATCGACAGGCAACGCCCCGCCTTCGACCTGTCCGAGATGTGCGCGGTACTGGGCGTCAGCATCAGCGGCTATCGGGCCTGGAAGCGGGGCGGCACCCCGAACCGCAAGCGGCTCAGCGACACCCGGATGCTCGCCCTGATCCAGGCCATCCACGCCGAACTCAAAGGCGCCTACGGCAGTCCGCGCAGGGTTCTGGCACTGCGTGCCCGAGGCTTCTCGGCCGGCAAGGCGCGGGTGGAGCGGCTGATGCGGGAGAACGGCATCCATGCCCGGCACAAGCGGCGCTACAAGGTCACTACGGATTCCAGGCATGGCTTGCCGGTAGCCGAGAATCTGCTGAACCGGAACTTCACGCCGGCGGCGCCGAATCAGGTGTGGACCTCGGACATCGCCTACCTGTGGACCGACGAGGGCTGGCTGTACCTGGCCATCGTGCTGGACCTGTTCAACCGCGAGGTGGTGGGCTGGTCGCTGAAACCGCCCATGACGGCGGATATCGTCACCGATGCGTTGACCATGGCGTGGTTCAGGAGAAAGCCGACCCCGGGGCTGCTCCACCACTCCGACCGGGGCAGCCAGTACGCGAGTGCGGTGTTCCAGAAGAAGCTCGCCGACTACGGCATGGCCTGTTCGATGAGCCGCAAGGGGAATTGCTGGGACAATGCTCCGACCGAGAGCTGGTTCAACAGCTTCAAGAACGAGCGGGTGCATGGCGTGCGCTTCGAAACACGGGCGGAAATGACAGCCGCCAGCTTCGAGTACATCGAGGTGTTCTACAACCGGGAACGTCTCCATTCGACCCTCGGCTACCAGTCGCCGGTGCAGTTCTTGAAGGGCTGGACACACGCTCAACAGATGGAAAAACTCGTAGCATGAATCCCACCCATTGGCAGACGAAAAACCAGGGGAAGCTCAATCAGATGTCAAACGGCCAATCACATATTCGAGACGGGTGCCAGGTCATCGGCCTGTTTCTTGCCTTAACCAGGAAGCTGCCGTTCCCCAATGACTTCTCCAGTCTAGCGAAAGCCGGAATCCAGTGTAATCAATAACCTGGACTCCGACCCCGGATAAGGGGGGCATTCCGGGGTGACGGATAAATCAACGCTACCCTGGCACATTTTCGCAGGGATATGTGCGTTAACGAACGGATCTCTGCGGCAAGAGCGCCAATCATGTAGCACCAGTACGTATTGCAACAGGATGCAGCGCATGTCATGTCGGATCTAAATGACATAGCACTGTTGTTCGCAATGCCAAGCTTTTTGACATCAAAGCGTTACAGCATCCTAATTCGGCAATCTGGTTATTGGTCCCGACAACAATCTGATTAGTGATCTCACAGGAGAATCCACATGTCCCTGATTAATTTGGTCATCGTCTTGATCGTGGTTGGCGTGCTGCTTTGGCTCGTCAATAACTACATTCCCATGGACCGGAAAATCAAGAATATTTTGAATGTTGCGGTCGTCATTGCTGTCGTGTTGTGGTTACTGCAGGTTTTCGGCGTCCTGGGATCGTTGGGCAATATACATATCGGCAATATCGGCCGCTGACCTATCAAATGATGGTTATCCATCTTGTCTCACCGGGAGGTTCATCATGAAATGGGCTGGCATGTACCTTATTGGTTTTGTTGTCTTTATTGGCGGCCTTCTGGCTGCGCTCTGGAAATTGGGCATTCTGGCAAGCATCGGCACGGCGTGGACTTTGATCACAGTAGTGATCTTGATCGGCTTTGGCATCATGATCTCAGTCGCCCATAGCGGCAGCAAAGAAAACATAGAAATAGATCGGAAGTAGATGCTCACGCGAAAACGCTTTCCAACCCCTACAACACGGATGCATGGGTTTTACTCATCCCACAAGGCCTCGATCCGGTCCATCCGGGCGGTATTAATAACGAATCGTCGCTTCGATGTGAATGGTGGAGAAATGCATACGCTCGGCACACTGGATTTGAAACGATGAACGGAGAGAATCCATGACCTACTGCATCGGCATCATGCTCGACGCCGGACTGGTATTCGCGTCGGACTCGCGTACCCATGCCGGGGTCGACAACTTTGCGAGTTTCTGCAAGATGAGCGTGTTTGAACGCCCGGGCGACCGGGTCATCGTGTTATTGAGTTCCGGCAACCTGGCCGGGACACAGGCCGTCATCAGCCTGCTGAGGCAACGGAACGCCAAGGACGGGGTGTCCAACCTATGGGGCGCGGAATCCATGTTCGATGTCGCAATGCTGGTATCGGACGCGATGCGTGACGTCGATCGGCGCGACGGCCAACACCTGGCGGCCAGCGATGTCTCCTTCGACGCCTCGTTCATACTTGGTGGCCAGATCGTGGTCGAGCCGCCCCGCCTCTTTCGGATCTATGCGGAGGGCAATTTCATCGAGGCAAGCGTGGAAACGCCCTATCTCCAGACCGGGGAAACAAAATACGGGAAGTCGATCATCGATAGGGTCATTACCCGCTCGACTTCCCTGAACGATGCCGCGAAATCCGTCCTCGTCTCGTTCGATTCGACGATGCGCAGCAATTTGTCGGTCGGCATGCCGATCGATCTGCTCTGTTATGAACGGGATAGCCTTGAATTGCGGATGCGTCGCCGCTTCGACGAGGGGGATGGGTATTTCGGCGAGCTCGGAAGGCAGTGGACCGAGGGCACGCGGCAGGTATTCAGCCGACTGCCCAACCTGGACTGGTAAGGCCGTATGCGGGCGGAGACCAAGGCGATGGTTGGATGCACTGCGTTTCGTGACGGCCCGGCAAGCGCAGGCTTGGTGATCACCTGCGAGCATGGCGGCAACCGGATTCCCGAACCGTACCGCGAGTTGTTTCAGGGCCATCGGGCACTGCTGGACACCCACCGCGGCTTCGACCCCGGCGCGCTGAGCATGGCAAGAACGCTGGCAGCGGCCTTCGCGGCGCCGCTGCTGGTTTCCACCGTAAGCCGTCTGCTGGTCGACCTGAATCGGTCCGCTCACCACCCGCGCCTCCACGCCGAGGTGATTCGGAAAGCCCCCGCCGAGGTACGACGGCGGATCTTGAAGCGGCATTACCAGCCCTATCGAGCGCAAGCGGAGCGTCTGGTCAGACAGGCGATCGCGGAACACGGCCGGGGCATCCACCTCTCCTCACACAGCTTTACGCCCGAGCTGGACGGCAAGGTGCGAAACGCCGATATCGGCCTGCTCTATGACCCGGCGCGACCGGGTGAGGCGGACCTGTGCGAGCGCTGGAAGGCGGCCCTCAACACCTGTGCGCCCGCGCTCAGGGTCCGCCGCAACTACCCGTATGCGGGTAAATGCGATGGCCTGACCGCCTGGTTTCGCCGGTGTTTCCCGGCCGACACCTACGTGGGCATCGAACTGGAGATCAACCAGAAACACGTCATCAGGGGAGGCCGACGTTGGCCTGCCCTGCGCAAGTTGATCGTCGAATCGCTGTGCATGGCACTTTCGAGCCACCACGCGGGTATTCCCATACGACCCCAACCACCGCAAACCAAACCGCCAGAGCCGGCCCCGTGCTGAGCTGGCGGTCGACCGGAGTCCTCCCATGAAGATCCGCATAGGCTACGAACTGATTTACGACTGCCCGCAGCCGACCCCGATGATCCTGACCCTGAGCGTGCACTACACGCGGGTCTCCGACATCCTCATTGCCGACCACCTGATCACCGACCCGTCCGTCCCGATCACCGCCTATCGCGACAGCTACGGCAACTGGTGCAGCCGCATCGTCGCCCCCCAGGGACAGGTCAGGCTGTCGGCCGATGGGCTGGTGAGGGATACGGGCCTGCCGGACGAAGTCGTCCCGTACGCGAGACAGACGCCCGTGGAAGAGCTGCCGGACGAAACGCTGCTGTTTCTGCTGGGCAGCCGATATTGCGAGACGGATCGCCTGTCCGAGACCGCCTGGCGGTTGTTCGGCAATTCACCGACCGGATGGGGACGGGTCCAGGCGATCTGCGACTACGTCAACCGGCACATCACATTCGGTTACCAGCACGCGCGTGCCACAAAGACGGCCTGGGAGGTCTTCCAGGAGAGGACCGGGGTTTGCCGCGACTATGCGCACCTCGCCATCGCTTTCTGCCGCTGCATGAACATCCCGGCCCGTTACTGCACCGGCTACCTGGGTGACATCGGCATGCCGCCGCCCTATGGCCCGATGGATTTCGCCGGCTGGTTCGAGGCCTACCTCGACGGTCATTGGTACACCTTCGACGCCCGCAACAACATCCCGCGCATCGGCCGCGTCCTCATCGCCCGCGGCCGCGACGCCGCCGACGTCGCCATCAGCAACACCTTTGGTCCCAATACCCTGAAGAGCTTCAAGGTTTGGACCGACGAGGTGAATGAGGGGGAAAGTCACTGAAGGGCCTCAGCAGATTCACGCGAAGCGCAAACCGCCGTACCGGAAGCGTTAGCGCCGACCGGCTTGGTTGCCATGTCCATGTCGCAACGCGCGAACCATCCCGGGACCTCACTGAGCTTCTCCTGGTTTTTCGTCTGCCAATGGGTGGGATTCATGCTACGAATTTTTCCATCTCTTCCGGCGTTACCTTCCTGGCACCCGCTCCGTTGAGCTTGCCCGCTTCCGCCGCCTTGACCCAGTTGCGTAGTGTCTGCTCGATCAGCCCCAGGTCACGGGCAACCGCACCTGCCGTCTGGCCTTCCTTGACTCGCTTGACCGCCAGTTCCTTGAATTCAGCGGTGTATTCCTGCTTCGGAACCTTTATCGTCTTCCCTTCCAATCCGACGTCTATCTTAGGTCACCCATGGACGACGAAATTTCAGGGGAAGCTCAATAACTGTCCAGCCGCCCATTTGTTTGCCGCATCTTCGCCGACCCCCATCGCCCTGACAAGACGCAAAAAAGCCCCCTCCCGTCTCCGGGAGGGGTTTCGTAACCTAGCCCCTCCGGTTCAGGCGCCGGTCATTACCGCCTTGCTTCTGACCAGCCTCCCGGCCTGGTAATCCGCGAACGCCTGCTCGATCTCCTGCCGGGTGTTCATGACGAAGGGCCCGTATTGCACCACGGGCTCGCCGATGGGCAGGCCGGCCACCAGGATGAAGCGGGCGCCTTCTGGGCCGGCGTCGATCTCCACCCCGTCGCCTTCGCCCAGGACCGCCAGACTATGGCGGGGTAGTGCAGTACCACCGGTGGCTGCGTCGCCTTCGAAGACATAGGCGAAGACGTTATAGGCCGGCTTCAGCGGCAACTGGAAGCGGGCGTTGGCTTCCAGGGCCACGTCCAGGTACTGGACCTGGGTGTTGGGATCGCTGATGACGCCTTGCCGGCCACCGTATTCGCCGGCCAGGACGCGCACCCGGGCGCCTTCCCCTGCCACTTCCGGGATCGCCCCGGGGCCGAACTCCTGGTAGGCCGGGTCGGACATCTTTTCGGCGGCGGGCAGGTTGATCCAGAGCTGGAAGCCGCTCATGCGGCCTTGGGTCTGCTTCGGCATCTCCGAGTGGATGACGCCGCTGGCGGCCTTCATCCATTGCGCAGCACCGGCGGTGAGGTCGCCCCGGTTGCCCATGCTGTCCCGGTGCTCCATGTGGCCGTCCAGCATGTAGGTGAAGGTGATGAAGCCCCGATGGGGATGCTCCGGGAAGCCGGCGATATATTCGTCCGGGTCGTCGCTACCGAAGTGGTCCAGCATCAGGAACGGATCCAGGTTCTTCAGTGCCGGGGTGCCGATGCTGCGGTGGACAGTGACGCCTGCGCCTTCCGAGACGGCGCTGGTGCGGACCAGTTGACGGATGTTGCGTGTTGTCATGATGGACTCCTCTCGTTGTGGCCTGGATTCTGGAACATTGGAGCCAGCCCAGGCCGAAAAGATTCGCTTCTCCCGCTTCCCAGGATGGGAAGCCTGGGTCATGCCATGGCGGGCTCCGGCGCGGTTTCACCGAAAAGGCTGGCGATGCGGGCCTCGGCGCTGGTGCGGGCGGCCTCGCCACGCGCCATCAGGCGTTCGGCGGCCACCACTTCCACATCGGTGATGCCGATGAAGCCCAGCACGAACTTGAGCCAGGGGGTTGCGAAGTCGATCTCGCTGCCTACCGGCGTGCCGCCGCTGGCCACCACGATGTAGGCCTTCTTGCCGGTGAGCAGGCCCACGGGGCCGTTCTCCGTGTAGCGGAAGGTAAGCCGGGCCCGGGCGATCTGGTCGATCCAGGCCTTGAGGCTGGCGGGCACGCCGAAGTTGTAGATGGGGGTGGCGATCACCAGCACGTCGGCTGCCTGCACTTCCCGCACCAGGGCGTCCGAGCCGGCCAGGGCCTGGCTCTGGGCGGCGTCGCGGGCATCCGGGTCGGTGCCGTTGGCGCCGATCCAGGCGGCGTCGACGAAGGGTATGCCTTCGGCCACATCGCGGGTTGTTACTAGAAGCTCGTCATGGCGTTCCGCCAGGCCGGCGATTAGCCGGTCGGTCAATTGGCGGGTGACGGAACCCGACTTGCGGCCGCTGGCGTCCACGCGCAGAACGTTCAGAGGGGTGGGGGTGGTTGATTGGGTTTGCATGGCTTCATCTCCGGTTGGGGGAGGCGCCACATCGGCGCCCTTGAAGTCATTGTTGATGTTGATGCATCGAGAATAAAGATTGATTATTCGAAATTATTGTTCTTGTTTAGAGAACCTATGGACCGTTTTGCCGACATGCGGGTCTTTGTCCAGGTGGTTGACCGGGGCAGCATCAGCGCCGCCGCGGAACAACTGGGCCTGGCGAAGTCCGCCGTGAGCCGGCGCCTGTCCGAGATGGAGGGGCGCCTGGGGGCGCAATTGCTGAACCGGACCACGCGCCGGCTCAACCTGACCGATACCGGCCGGGCCTTCTACGAGCGCAGCATGGCCATCCTGGCCGATCTGGAGGAGGCGGAGAACGCGGTTTGCCAGGCCCAGGGCGCGTTGAAGGGGCGGCTCAAGGTTGCCCTGCCCCATGCCTTCGGCCTGCTGCACGTGGCGCCCCTGATCGAGGCGTTCATGGCCCTGCACCCGGACGTGGTCTTCCAACTGGACTTCAACGACCGGCAAATCGACCTGATGCAGGAGGGCTTCGACTTGGCCATCCGCATCGCCAACCTGCCGGATTCCAGCCTGATCGCCCGCCGCCTGGCGCCGATTCGCAGCCGGCTGTGCGCCAGCCCGGAGTACCTGGCCCGCCATGGCACCCCGGCCACGGCCCGGGATCTGGCCAACCATGCCTATCTGGCCTACAGCAATCTGGCCAATCCCGGCCAAGTCCAATTCCGGGCACCGGACGGCCAGTCCGGCAGCGTGCGCATCCCCATCAGGCTGCTGGCCAACAGCGGCGATTTCCTGATCCGGGCCGCCATCGCCGGGGAGGGCCTGGTCCTGCACCCCACCTTCTATCTCCACGATGCCCTGCGGGCGAAACGGCTGGTGCCGGTCCTGGACGATTACGCCTGGCCGGAGGTGTCGGCCTACGCGGTGTACCCGCCCACCCGCCATCTCACCACCCGGGTGCGGGCCTTCATCGATTTTCTGGCGCAAGGCCTGGCTGGGGAGCCCTACTGGGACCGGGTGGATTGAGCGGGTATTCAGCCGGTCAAAGGGCGGCCAGGATCTTGCGCACCGGTGTGGGCAGTGCGGCGCCATCCATATCGTCCAAGGCCAGCCAGAGCCGGCCCGGCTCGCCTGCCTGGACGCACCTGGCCACATCCAGGCGCCAGGGCCGGATGGTGAGGCGGAAGTGGGTGAAGCAATGGACCAGGATCGGAAGGGGTTGGCCGGTCTCACCCGCGTAGCCGAGCCGCTGCGCGGCGGCGCGGGGGTCGTCCCGAACCGGACATTCCGGCAGGCTCCACAGACCGCCCCAGATGCCGGGGGCCGGGCGCTTTTCCAGCAACACCTCCCCGGCATGGACCAGCACCAGCATGGCCGTTTCCCTTTGCGGAAGCACCTTGCGAGGCCGGGTGCCGGGCAGTTCGGCCTGGCTGCCCTGGTGGTTGGCCATGCACTCGTCAGTGAAGGGACAGTCGCCGCAGCGGGGCCGGGAACGGGTACAGAGGGTGGCGCCCAGGTCCATGAGGCCCTGGGTGTAGGCGCGGATTCCGCTCTCCGGCAGCAGTTCTTCCGCCAGTGCCCAGAGGCGGTTTTCCACGGCCTTATCGCCCGGCCAGCCTTCCACGCCGAATACCCGGGCCAGCACTCGCTTTACGTTGCCGTCCAGGATTGCGGATCGCCGGCCGAAGGCGCAGACGGCGATGGCAGCGGCGGTGGAACGGCCGATGCCGGGCAGGGCCAGGATGGCATCCACTTCCCGGGGGAAGCGTCCGGCGTGGGCGCTCACCACTTGGCGGGCCGCCGCGTGGAGGTTGCGGGCCCGGGTGTAGTAGCCAAGTCCGGCCCAATGGGCCATGACTTCCTCCTCTGCGGCCGCGGCCAGGCTGGCGATGTCGGGAAAGCGGGCGAGAAAGCGCAGGTAGTAGGGAATGACGGTTTCCACCTGGGTCTGCTGCAGCATGATCTCCGACAGCCAGATGGGGTAAGGGTCCATGCCGCCTTGCCAGGGCAGCTCGTGGCGGCCGTGGGTCCGCTGCCAGGCGATCAGGCGGCGGGCGAAATCCTGCTTCAAGGGGTCGGGGCTCATGCCCCGAGTGTGCCAGAATCCAGCCATGGCCCGCATCGCTTCGCCCCTATCCACCGCCAATCACGACCGGGATGCGACCGGCATGACCTACGTCTATCCGGTGGTGTCGCGCCGGGCCGAGGGCGTATCGGTCGGGGTGAACCTGAACCCCAACAACGCCTGCAACTGGCGCTGCATCTACTGCCAGGTGCCCGACCTGAAGCGGGGCGGGCCGCCACCCATCGATCTGGACAAGCTTGAAGAAGAATTGCGCGCCATGCTTACCGACATCGTTCAGGGTGAGTTCATGGCGCTGCATGTGCCGGAAGGCATGCGCCGACTCAACGACGTGGCTCTGTCCGGCAACGGGGAGCCCACCAGCGCGTTGGAATTTCCCGCCGTGGTGGCTTTGATCGGTCGGGTCCTGGAGACATTCGATCTGTCCGGCAAGATTAAGGTGGTACTCATCACCAACGGCAGCCTGGTCCACAAGGCTTACGTGCACGACGGGCTGCGTACCATGGCCAAGCTCAACGGCGAGGTCTGGTTCAAGTTCGACCGGGCCACCAGGGCCGGGCTGCGTTTGGTGAATGGCACGGGAACGGACTTGGAGCATCATTTCCAGCGCCTCAAGGTGGTGGCCGGGCTGTGCCCCACCTGGGTCCAGACATGCATGTTCGCCCTGGATGGCGAGCCGCCTAGCGGGTATGAGATCGAGGCCTACCTCAAACTCCTGACACGCGCTCTGGACGAAGTGACGCCCCTAGAGGGGGTGCTGCTTTATGGCCTGGCCCGGCCGTCCCTGCAGGCCGAAGCCCCACGCCTCTCCAATTTGCCGCCGGAATGGATGGTGCAGCTGGCGGACCACATCCGGGCCTTGGGACTGGCGGTGCGGACCGCCTTCTGACGTCGCATCGGAACCAGGCCACCAAACGCCGCCCTGGCGGGCCGCGTCAACCGCCCTGTCTCGCCTCTCCCGAGCGTAACTTCGCCTCAAGGCGGGTTCGGGTAAGCGTCAGCGCCTCCAGACCGTGGCTGTTGGTGAACAGATACATGCCACCCATCGGACTGACCCAATGGAGTATCAGGACACGCCGTTCTCCGTTGCCCTCGAATGACACCTTGTCGCCCAATTTGAGTTTGGGCATGGCTCGCTGGTTGGATGTTGCCGAACCATCCTGTGGCGGTACGGACAAGGCGGCGAGTTCCGCTTCGTTGGCCTCCTGGGTCGAACCGTGCGCCAATTTGGTGAGGTCTGAATTGGGGGACGGGCCGATATGCAAGCCATCCCGCGCCACGGATGCGTGCAGCATGGCGAGCTGCCTGAAAAAACCGTCGCGCTGCTTCATTGGCAATCCCAGCGCCGCGCAACCTTCCTGCAGCCGCGCCAACAATACCGGCAGGACGCGCAGCATCTTTTCGGTCTCCGCCCGCCCCGACTTGGGGGCCAGACTCCAGATCAGGGCGTTCGCCGTGTCCCAGCCCGCCTGCCAGTCCGGATCATGATTACCCTTGGCCATGTAGATGGCGAGCATCAATCTGGCCCAGTGCCCCAGTAGAAAATCGTGCACCTCGTCCGGCGCGTCGCCTTCCATGAGGTGACGCTCGAGCTCCGAACGTATGCGGGCCGCCACCGCAAGTTCTTCTGATTTTTTTTCGTTCATGACCACTTAAGTAATCCTTCGCTAGGCCGATAACGTCCTGGAACGCCATTTCTTTAGATACAAGCCCTTAATTTTGCGCAGTGCCATCTCTCTGTTAACATCGCCGCTGTTTGCCTGGAGCCCAACGACCATGAAATTCGCCACGCCCCTTGCCAGTAAACGCTTGTTGCTCGTTTTGGCCACCTTGCCCTTCCTGGGCGTCGTCGCCGCATTCGGCATTGCGCCGAACACGGTTACCGAAAATGTAGTTCAGGAGACCGTGGTCGAATCCCTGGCGCTCCCGCCGGTTCAGCCGGTCGATAACGGCACATTCGACTTTTGGCGAGAAGAGCGCATCGCGAGAGGCGACACCCTTTCCAGCCTGTTGAAGCGACTCGGCGTGGATAATGAGGATATCCAGAAATTCCTCGTCACCGCTCACCAAACGAAATCCCTGGGCCGCCTGAAACCCGGCCGCAGCGTGTTGGCGCGGGTCACGTCCGGCGGCCGGCTCATGCTGTTCCGTTATCTGCTGTCCGACGAGTCGCTGGTCACTGTGGATCGTGTGAACGACGCATTTAGGGCCAGCGAACAAGCGGTCAAACTAGAGGCTCGATCCGTGCTTCGTTCTGGCCTCATCGAGGGCTCCTTGTTCGGCGCCACGGATGCGGCCGACGTTCCTGACAGCATCGCCTCTGAGCTGGCCGAGGTCTTCTCCGGCGACATCGATTTCCAAAAAGACCTGCGTCGCGGGGATCGCTTCTCGCTGGTTTACGAGGCCTTCTACTACGAAGGCCAGATGGTAAAGACCGGACGACTCCTGGCCGCGGAATTCGTCAATCAGGGCAAGTCATACCGCGCCGTGTATTTCAAGGACCCCCAGGGCAGGGAAGGCTATTTCGGCCAGGACGGCCAGAGTCTAAAGCGGGCTTTCCTCAAGTCCCCCATGCCCTTCAGCCGGATATCCTCGGGCTTTACCACCGCCAGGTTCCACCCGATCCTGAAACTCTGGCGCGCGCATAGAGGCGTGGATTACGCCGCCCCCACCGGTGCCCCGGTACGCTCGGTGGCTGATGGCGTGGTGGCCTTTTCCGGTCGACAGCATGGCTACGGCAACCTACTCGTGCTCGACCACCAACGCCCTTACAGCACCGCCTACGGCCACTTGTCCCGCTTCGCCAAGGGCATCAGGCGCGGGGCACATGTCAGCCAGGGGCAGATCGTCGCTTATGTCGGCGCCACCGGCTTGGCCACCGGTCCGCATCTTCATTTCGAATTCCGGGTTGCGGGGGTGCAAAAAAATCCCCTGACCTTGAAACTCCCCACCTCCTATCCGCTCGATCGCCGCTACAAGACCGCTTTCGTGGCCAAGGCTCAGCCGCTAATCGGCAAGTTGGATCTGTTGCGTTCCACCAATCTCGCCAAGTTGGACTGACCGGGCATATCGCCATTCTGACTTGGCGGCGCTTGGCCCGTTGAGTGAACGGGCGGTAACCGAAAGCGCCGTCTCAAAGGTTACAGAAGGTTAATTCGAACACGATATCCTGGTCGCAGGGACGCGGCTTCAGGACAGTGTCCGGCACCAGGAAACGCACGTTCACCGCATACTTGTTGGCGCTGACCTCCGGCGCGCAAGAAGCATCAGTGGCAATTCTCAACAGATGCGCGGTGCGACCGGCCAACATGAGTTGGAAAGTCCCCTGAACCGCCGTGTGCTCGCTGACATGGCCGCTATCGCGGAGTATCCGTAGCACGATATCCACCGCACCCTTCAACGGCAGCAACGGTCCCAGCCATTCCATCAGATCGGCGGTACGCGCGGTCGGGGCTTGGTTTAACCAATAGTGATAAACGGGAAGGTCGAAACTACAGGTACCGCCCGGAATTCCTGCCCGTCCTTTGATGCCCGCAAGCCATTCGTTATCCCTGACATGCTGTCCCATCTTGCCGGTCATTGCATGCAGGTCGGCAAGGGCCGCTGCGATCCGGGACAAGACCTGATCGAGGCGCTTGGAATCCACGGCGGGATTTGATCTTAGCGACTCGAGGCCGTTCTTCTGGCGCTCCAACTCTTGGATCAATTCGCTTTTCAGTTCGGACCGGGTCGTGACATCGACGATCTCGAACAAAGCCAGCATTCCGGCATGGTGGGAGCGCACATCCTCCGCCCGGGCGAAAAACAAGGCTTTGTCGAACAAATCCTCCAAACGCAACCAGGTACGGATGCGTTCGTTGAGGGGGAATTCGTAGACTGTCACCAGGCGTGGCTCAATAGGATGGGTGAAGAAAGTTTTGCAACGGCTTGAATAGCCGGGGATTTTGCAGGATTGACAAGCCTAAATGCAACGTATTGTCAGGATTTTTATGGACATTCCGCCCCCAGATCTAAATAGATTCGATGCAATCGCAAGACTTGAGGCTCAAGTTCGGCTAGACCGGCATCGTTCCGGATGACGTCATCGGCCAAAGCCAGACGGCTTGTTCTCGTGGCCTGGGCGGCGATAATCGCTTTCGCCTCGCCCAGGTCCAGCCCGGGACGCGCAGCGGTTCGGACCAGTTGCTGATCTTCGTCGCAATCCACCACGAGGATGCGGTCAATGACATTCCGATAGGCGGCGAGATTTTCGACAAGCAGAGGGACCACGATCAGTACGTAGGGGCGGGTGGACCTTTGCACGGACTGTTCCACGCCGTGCCGGATCATGGGATGCAGTATCGCTTCGAGCGCCTTTCGCTGGTCCGGGTAGGTAAAGATGAGAGATCGCATATTGGCCCGATCGAGAGCGCCTTCCCCATTGGTCACTCCCGGGCCGAACCTGGCCGATATCGCAGGCATCGCCGCCCCTCCCGGCCGGGTCAGGTTATGGGCGATGTCATCGGTATCGATGATCTGCGCCCCCAAGCCGGCAAAAAGTCCGGCTACGGTGCTTTTTCCCGAACCGACCCCCCCGGTTAGCCCTATGCGATAAGGCCTGGGCATCAGGCCAGCCAATATCGCAACAACGGCTCGCCCCAGAACAGTGAGATCAGCCCCCCGGCCACGAGCCAGGGCCCGAACGGGATGGGCTTGGCCCGGTCATGGCCGGCAAGCAATATCAGCCCGATACCGACCAATGCGCCCAGCAGACTGGCCGCAAGAATGACGGGGAGCAGCATTTTCCACCCCAACCAGGCACCGAGCGCCGCCATCAGTTTGAAATCACCGAAGCCCATTCCTTCCTTGCCGGTCAGCAGCTTGAACAAATGGTATATGAACCAGAGCGACGAATAACCCACCACGCCCCCGAGCACCGCTTCCTCCAGGGGCACGAAGCCGCCCTGCAGGTTGGCGAGCAAACCCAGCCAGGCCAACGGGAGGGTCAGATTATCGGGAAGGAACTGGGTATCCAGGTCGATAAAAGCCAAGGCCACCAGGAATCCCATCAATGTCCACACCCATAACAAGTGCGGGCTTGCCCCCCAACGCCAGGCGGCATAGCCGAACAGAATGCCGGTTAGCGCCTCCACCAGCGGATAACGCCAGGGGATGGAGATGTCACAACCCGCGCAACGCCCCTTGAGGAACAGCCAGCTCAGGATAGGGATGTTTTCATACCAGCGGATGGCGTGCCCGCATTGCGGGCAGGCGGAACGGGGTACCACGAGATTGTAGGGCTCTGCCGCCGCAACTTCCCTGCCTTCCAACCACGCACACTGCTCGCGCCAGTCCCGTTCCATCATCTTCGGCAGGCGATGGATGACAACATTCAGGAAACTGCCGATCACCATGCCGAGCATGACCGAAACCCCGAGAAATACCCCGGGGCTCGCGGAAAGCTCTTCAAGCATCGCTTCTGCGGCAGGACACTAAATCACGGATCCCATCTTGAAGATCGGCAGATACATGGCGATCACGATGGTCCCGATGAGCACACCGAGAATGATCATGATGAACGGTTCCATCAGGCTGGATATCCCGGCCACCGCATCGTCGACTTCCCGCTCATAGTAATCGGCTACCTTGGTCAGCATGGAATCGAGAGAACCGGATTCCTCGCCGATCGCCACCATTTGAATCAGCATGTTGGGGAACACGCCTGTGCTCTGGAGACTGGTTGCCAGCGCGGAGCCGGTGGCCACCTGGGTTCTGATTTGTTGGGTGGCCTCGGCAAACACGTGGTTGCCGGCTGCCCCGGCGACAGAATCCAAGGCCTCCACCATGGGTACCCCCGCCGAAAACATGGACGAAAATGTACGTGACCATCTGGAAACCGTCGCCTTCTCGATCAGCGGCCCGAACACCGGCACCTTGAGGATCAGGTAATCCATTTTGTTGCGGAATGTTGTGGAATGTTTCAGGGCATAGAGAAAGCCAAATATCCCCCCCCCCAGGACAGCGAATATGAGATACCACCAATGTACGAAACCGTCGGAGATATACATCACGAATTGGGTAAGGCCTGGAAGTTCTGCCCCGCCTCCAGCAAACAGTTCCTTGAACGCCGGGATCACGAACAACATGATGCCCGCGGTGATGATGAAGGCCACCACCAATACGGTGATCGGATAGAACAGGGCGGATTTGATCTTGCCCTTGATGGCCAGCATCTTTTCCTGATAGGAGGCGATACGTTCCAACACCGTATCCAGGATACCCGCCTGTTCGCCGGCATGGACCAGGTTGCAATAGAGGCCATCGAAGTACTGCGGATATCTGCGGAATGCCGTGCTCATGCTACTGCCGGTCTCAACATCGGCCTTGAGTTCCATGAGGAGTCGTTGCAGTGAGGGGTTACTGTGGCTCCTGGCGGTAATTTCAAAGGCCTGGAGCAGGGGCACCCCGGCCTTGAGCATGGTCGCCAACTGCCGGGTGAACAGGGCGATATCCTTTTCGGTGATGGGCTTCCGGCGCGTGAGCGCGCTTTGCTTCCGGACCTTCAGGACATTGATACCTTGACGGCGCAACATCTGCCGAACGAACACCTCTCCAGGGCCGAATGTTTCCCCCTTGACTTTCTTGCCAGTCTTGTCGGTGCCTTCCCATTCGAAAGGTATTTGCTTTGCAATGACTGCAGCCTTGGCCAACGCCATGGGTGGTTATCCTCTCAATCGTTGGTAACGGCCAAGACCTCTTCCAGGGAAGTCAGGCCTTGCTTGACCTTTAAAAGCCCCGCTTCGCGCAGGTTCAGCACCCCTTCTCTATGGGCTTGCTCGGCCACGTCAATGGCCGATCCATTCTTGAGAATGATGCGATTGATTTCCTCGCTGATCGGCATGACCTGATAGATACCCACCCGCCCCTTATAGCCGGTCTGCTTGCATACGTCACACCCGCCGACGGTGTAGGCCTGCCAGGAACCATCAAGATCCGCCTCAGAAAAACCCGCATTGAGCAGGGCCTCCGGAGGGATATCCACAGGTTTCTTGCAGTTCGGACAGAGACGCCGGCCCAGTCGCTGGGCCGTAATCAAATTGACCGACGCCGCCACGTTATAGGACGGCACGCCCATGTTGATCAGACGGCTCAGTGTTGCCGGGGCATCGTTGGTGTGCAGGGTGGACAGCACCATGTGGCCGGTTTGCGCAGCCTTGATGGCGATTTCCGCCGTTTCCAGGTCGCGGACCTCGCCCACCATGATGATGTCCGGATCCTGACGCAAAAATGACCGCAACGCTGAGGCGAAATCGAGGCCGGCCTTGTCATTGATGTTGACTTGGTTGATGCCGCTCAACTGGATTTCAACCGGATCTTCGATTGTGGAAATATTCACGCCCGGTCTATTCAATATGTTTAGGCAAGCGTAAAGCGATACCGTCTTACCGGAGCCGGTCGGACCGGTCACCAGCACCATGCCGTAGGGACGTTCCACGGCCTCCAGCAACACTTTCAACTGGTCCGGCTCGTAGCCAAGGAGTTCCACGCCTTTCGTAGCCGTATTCGAATCGAGAATACGCATGACGATCTTTTCGCCATATATGGTGGGCAAGGTGGACACCCGGAAGTCCACCGCCTTGTTCCGCGACAGAACCAGCTTCATGCGGCCATCCTGGGGAATGCGCTTTTCCGAGATATCCAGTTTGGAGATCACCTTGATGCGCGAGGCGATCTTCTCCTTGATGGCCAGGGGTGGCTGGGCGATCTCATAAAGCACGCCGTCCATGCGGTAACGGATCCGGTAGCTCTTCTCGTACGGCTCGAAGTGGATATCCGAGGCACCGGAATTGATCGCATCCAGCATGATCTTTTGCAGATACTTGACCACCGGCGCATCGTCGATCTCCATCGCCGCGGCAGTGTCCGACGCACTCGGAGCCTCATCATCGGCAAATTCAAGATTGAGGTCCTCGGTCTCGATGGTCTTGAGGATGCTGTCCTCGGTGGCCTCGCCATGTTCGTCCAGCCAGCGCCCAAGCTTGTCGTCCTCGACAACGATGGGCTCCACCATGAGCCCCGCCTGGAACTTGATATCGTCCAGGGCCTGGAGGTTACCCGGGTCGGACAGCGCGACGAACAACTTGTTTCCGCGCTGGGCGATGGGGAGCACCCGGTGCTTGGTCAGCAGTTTCCTATCCAGTATCCCCTTGGGGAGAATGGCCGAATCTATGGCATCCAGATTGAAGAAGGGGAAACCGAAAGTCACTGAGGCGAACGCGGCAACCTGATCCGCCCGGAAACGGCGAGTACGCAGCAGATGTTCGAGAAACCGTTCCCCGGAATTGCGGGATTGGGTTTGCAGACCCTCCCCCTCCTCCTCGGATAAGAGGCCCTGCGTGACCATCGCCTTGCAAAGGCCAGTCAGATTCGCGCCCACGGTAACCGCAACCATTGCCTCCAAAAACCCCCTCTAACTCATTTATTCATAAAGATATTGCATGCCACTCCGGTAAATGTAAAGCAATCAGCCTGCCGACTCCCGGCGCGGACCGATGCGGGCCGTTTTCACCATTCGGTCTTGTACTTGGACAATTTCGACCGGATATCCGGAAACTTTAACGCTGACCCCGGGTTCGGGCATGGCTTCAAGGTGCTCCAGCAACAGACCATTCAAGGTACGAGGTCCATCCACAGGGAATTTTAGACCCAGTTTTCGATTCAGTTCCCTGAGAGAAATGGCGCCTTCCACCATGATGCTGCCATCCTCCTGCCTGATGCTGGCGCTCTGCTCGCCGGGTCGGAGAGCCGCAAACTCCCCAACGATCTCCTCCAGGATGTCCTCCATGGTGACCAGGCCCAGCAATTCGCCATATTCGTCCACCACAAGCCCCAGGGACTGACGGGTGGCCTTGAACTGGGCAAGTTGGGTATAGAGCGACGTGCCGGAAGGGATGAAATATGCCGTCCGAAGCGCGGCGCGAAACGCCTCGCGATTGAATGCCTCCTCACGCAGGTGAGGCAGCGCGCGGCGCACCTGGACAACCCCCAGAATGTTGTTCGGCTCGCCTTCGAACACCGGCAGCCTGGCATGATGGCTGGTGGCCAGTTGACGCTGTATCTCCTCCACATCCTCCGCCATATCGATGGCCTCGATCTGATTGCGTGGACGCATGACGTCATCCACGGTGACATGTTCCAGGTCGAACAGGTTGGTGAGGATGCTGCGGTGTTGGGAGGGCAGGAAAGATCCCGATTCGGCCAGCAGGGTGCGCAACTCCTCCACCCCCATGCTGTTGGCCCCGGCATCCCGGCTTTTGAGGCGCAGCAAGCCCAGCAATCCTTGCACGAACAGATTCACGAACCAGACGGCCGGGTAGAACAGCTTGAGCATGGGCGCCAAGATGAAACTGGCGGCCGGGGCCATGCGATCGGGATAGGTCGCGCCGATCACCTTGGGGGTCACTTCCGAAAACACCAGGATGAGGAAGGTCACCGCCACGGTGCCCAAAGTCAGGGCCAACTCGTTCTCGCCGAACAGGCGAAAGCTGATGATGGTCACCAGGGCGGCCGCGGCGGCATTGACCAGATTGTTGCCCAGCAGCACCACACCCAGCAATTTGTCGGTCTGTGCAAGCAGACGCTCTGCCAGCTTGGCGCCACGATGACCAGCCTTGGCCATGGTGCGTAGGCGGTAACGGTTGACAGCCATCATGCTGGTTTCGGATGAGGAAAAAAATCCCGAGAACACCAGCAGAACGACGAGGGCGCCGAGCAAAACGCCGAGGGGTATGGTATCCAAACGGACCGGAAATCTAGTTGCTACGCGCTAAGTGTAGCAGTGCCCGCCACCCGACCCGTCACTCAACGTTCGAACAGGGCGATGGACTCCACATGGGCCGTATGGGGAAACATGTTGGCCACACCCGCCGTGATCAGGCGATAACCCTTTTGATGCACCAGCACTGCGGCGTCCCGGGCCAGGGTGGCCGGGCTGCAGGAAACATAAACGATACGATGGGGCGCCCCGGCCTCGGGTAGGGCTTTCACCAGTTCGATGGCGCCGTCCCGTGGGGGATCAATCAGCAGCTTGTCGAATTCGCCTAATGCCGCATTGGCCTCCGGTGTGATCTGGAACAGATCGGCCACGCGGAAATCAGTGTGGCCGGAAAGCCCGTTGCACGCGGCGTTTTCCAGCGCCCGCGCCACCAGCCCCTGGCTGCCCTCGATGCCCACCACCTTGGCGCCGCGCCGGGCGATGGGCAGGGAGAAATTGCCCAGGCCGCAGAACATATCGGCGATGCGCTCGCCCGGCCGGGGATCCAGCAGACGCATGGCGCGCCGGACCAGCATGCGGTTGATGCCGTGGTTAACCTGGGTGAACTCGGTGGGCCGGAACGGCATGAACAGATCGAATTCCGGTAGGCAGTAGGCCAGTTCCGGGGCAGTCACGGGATGGAACGGATAAGCGGTATCCGGTCCCTTGGGCTGCAGCCATATTTGCACCCGGTTGGCATCGGCGAAAGCTCGCACCCGTTCCTCGTCCTCGTTTGTCAGGGGCTCCATGATGCGCAATACCAGCACGTCCACCGCCTCGCCGGCCGCCAGTTCAATCTGGGGCAGGCGGCTGTGGATGGAAAGACCAGCCACCAGTTCACGCAGCCTGGGCAACAAAGCGGATATCCGGGGCGGCAGGACCTCGCAGCTGGTCATATCGGCGACGTAGCTGCTCCTACGCTCGTGGAAACCCACCAAGATGCCGCCCTTCTTGGCCACGTTGCGCACCGACAGTCGTGCCCGGGTACGGTAGCCCCAGGTCTGGCCGTGGATGGGCGGCAGCATGGTCTCCGGCATCACCTTGGCGATATGGCTAAAGCAATCCTCCAACACCCGCTGCTTCGCCGCCACCTGGGCGGCTTCGTCCACATGCTGCAGGGAACAGCCGCCGCATACGCCGAACCAGCGGCAGGGCGGCGTGACCCGGAAAGGACTGGCCTTGACGATCTGCTCCACCCGGGCCTGCTCGAAACCGGGCTTCCTGCGGTAGCTGGCATGGATGACCAGTTCTCCCGGCAGTGCGCCCTCCACGAAGATGGCCTTGCCGTCTTGATGCGCTATGCCCCGGCCCTCGTGATCCAAAGACTCGATGTACAGCGGTTCGCTCATTCCGGCCACGCCTCCAGGAACTCGAACCAATGCTCGGCCCCGATCTCCTCCAGGGTCCGGCGCACCAGGTCGATCTCCTGGTCGTACTGGCCGGCGTTCAGGATGCCACGCATCTTCTGGAAGCGTAGGAACACCAACCAGGTGTTCACCACGTCGGTCTCGCAATAGTCCCGGATGCCGGCGATCTCGCCCCGCTGCCAGGCGGGCCACACCTCGCCGCCATCCATGCCCAGCTTGCCTGGAAAGCCATAGAGCTTGGCCAACTGGTCCAGAGGGGCATTCGCCCGGCCGGAATAGAGGGCCAGCAGGTCCATCAGGTCCAGGTGCCGTGTGTGGTAGCGGCTGATGTAGTTGTTCCACTTGAATTCCCGGTCGTCATCGCCCAGGTCCCAGTAACGAGGCGCGGCGACACCGTGGAGCATGGCCCGGTAGTGCAGCACCGGCAGGTCGAAGCCGCCACCGTTCCAGGACACGATCTGGGGCGAGTACTTCTCGATGCCGTCGAAGAAGCGCTGGATGATCTGGCCTTCATTGGCATCCGGCTCGGACAGGGAGAACACCCGGAAACGGTCGCCTTCCCGCAGGGTGCAGGAGATGGTGACCACCCGCTGCAGGTAGTGGGGCAGGAAATCGGAGCCGCCGGTCTGCTGGCGGCGCATCAGGAAGGCCATTTCCCCCACCTCGTGATCGCTGGCCTCGCCGCCCACGTTGTGGAGCCGGCGCAACCCGGCGATGTCGGGAATGGTTTCAATGTCGAAGGTAAGGACGGGATTCATGATGGCCGGGCGTAAAATTTGCCAAGTTTATCCGTTTTCCCCAACCCTCCCCATGGACCTTCACCGGACTCGCTGGCATGTCGCCGCCTCCCCCACCGATTGGCTGGCGCGGGCGCTGGACTTCGTGTCCAAGGCGGAACGGGAAGCCATGGCCGCCCGGGGCGTCTTCCACATCGTGTTGGCGGGTGGCGGCACCCCAAAACAGCTGTATCAGGCGCTGGCCGGCGAAACGCATGATTGGGCGCGCTGGCGGGTCTGGTTCGGCGACGAGCGTTGTCTTGCTCCGGATGACCCGGAACGCAACAGCGCCATGGCCCGTCAAGTCTGGCTTGATCGAGTCCCCCTGCCCGCCGCCAATATCCACCTTATACCCGCCGAACTGGGACCGGACGCCGCCGCCGCCCGGTACGCCCGGACGCTGGAGGCCGTGGACCGGTTCGATCTGACCCTGCTGGGACTGGGCGAGGACGGCCATACCGCCAGCCTGTTCCCCCGCCATGACTGGGGCGATAGCGAGAACTCGCCGCCGGCCATCCCGGTCTTCGATGCCCCCAAACCCCCATTGCGGCGGGTCAGCCTGTCCGCCCTTCGCCTGAGCCGGTCCGACCGGGTGCTATTCCTGCTGGCCGGCCCCGGAAAACGTGAACCCGTGCGGCGTTGGCTGGCAGGCGAGCGCATCCCCGCCGCCGCCATCCGTCCGGACCAGGGCGTGGATGTCCTGCTGGACCATGCGGCCAGCCCCGGGGACCCCGCTTGCTAAATTCTTATTAGTTGGAGCACTGCCATGAAACGATCCTTGCTCGCACTTGCCCTCCTGACCGCCTGTTCGGTACAGGCCGCGGAGGAGCGCCCCAGCACCGCCGCCGATCAGACCAGACTGGCGGTGACTATCTACAACGGCGATCTGGCCCTGGTGAAGGATGCCCGACGGGTCAAACTCATGAACGGGGAAAACCTGCTTGCCTGGCGCGACGTCTCCGCCCGCATCCAACCCGAAACGGCCCTGCTGCGCGCCGCCAACGGCAAGAAGATCGACCTGCTGGAACAGAACTTCGATTTTGACCTGCTCACCCCCCAGAAGATGCTGGAGGAATCCGTCGGCGACTCGGTCCGGGTATTGCGTACCCAGCCCATTACTGGCGTGGAGTACAGCGAGAATGCCACGGTGCTGGCCGCCAACAACGGCGTCGTCCTGAAATTCGCCGACCGGGTGGAAACCGGCCTGCCCGGCCGGCTGGCCTTCAACGCCGTGCCGGCCCACCTGCGCGACCACCCCACCCTGTCCATGCTGTTCAATACCGAGGTGCCCAGCACCCCCTACCAGGCCAGCCCCCTGGACCTGGAACTTTCCTATCTGACCGGCGGCCTGGGCTGGAAGGCCGACTATGTGGCGGAGCTTGCGGACAATGAGGACAGCATCGACCTCAATGGCTGGGTCACCCTCACCAATACCAGCGGTACCGCCTACAAGGATGCCAGGCTGCAACTGGTGGCCGGCGAGGTGAACCGTGTGCCGCCCGAGCACCTGAAGACGCCCGTGATGGCCCGGGCCATGGCCATGGCGGATACCGCCCCCCCCATGAAGGAGGAAGGCCTGTTCGAGTACCACCTGTACACCCTCGAGCGACCGACCACCCTGCTCGACAACCAGACCAAGCAGGTGGCCCTGCTCTCCGCCCGGGATGTCCGGGTCAGCAAGGAATACCGGCTCTCCGGCGGTGACTGGTACTACACCGGCCAATACGGCGATCTGGGCCAGAAGCTGAAGCCCGGCGTGTTCATGGAATTCAGCAACAAGGCGGAGAAAGGGGGTGGCCTGGGCGTGCCCCTGCCAAAGGGCATCGTCCGAGTCTACAAAAAGGACAGCGCCGGACGCATCCAGTTTGTCGGCGAGGACCGCATCGACCATACCGCCAAGGGCGAGATGGTGCGTCTGAAGCTGGGCGAGGCTTTCGATATCACCGCCGACAAGAAGCAGACCGACTTCCAGAAACTCGCCGCCTTCAACACCCGCGGCGGCATCATCGAAACCGCCTACCAACTCGAGATCCGCAACGCCAAGACCGAGCAGGTGACGGTAATGGTGGAGGAGCCCATGCCCAGCGAGTGGCAGATGCTCCAGGAAAGCCTGCCCCACAAGAAGAGTTCCGCCCACAGCGTCCTCTGGGAGGTTCCCGTCCCGGCGGAGGGCAAGACCACCCTGACCTGGCGCGTGCGTGTCAAGTACTGACTCCGACGAGAACGGCTTGAGCGGTATCCTGGAGGCCCTGGCGGGCCCCGGGTGGTGCGTCAGTCCCGGCTTTCTCGCCCTGGCGATGGTGGCCGAGTTGCGTATGGAATGCCGCCGGTCCTTCGCCGCCGGGGCATTTCACGCCGCCGGGGTTGGCGGCGGCCAGGCCCGTGTCCACCCCGAGATCCGCGGCGACCATGTCATGTGGCTGGAACCGGACCGGGCCGGGCCCGCCCTGGGCGCGGTCTTCGCCCGGTTCGAAACGCTGCGCCAACGGGTGAACCGGGATCTGTTCCTGGGGCTGTTCGATGTGGAACTGCACTTTGCCGTCTATCCCTCGGGCAACGGCTATCAGCGCCACCTGGACCGTTTCCGGGACGATGACCGACGCGCACTGACGGTGATCCTGTACCTGAACGAGGATTGGACCGATCAGGACGGCGGACAGCTACGTTTGTGGCCGGATGCCGACCAGGTTCCTCTGGAGATCTTGCCGGCCGGCGGCACCCTGGTGACCTTCCTGTCAGACCGCTTTTGGCACGAGGTCCTGCCGGCCCGGCGTGAGCGTCTCAGCCTGACGGGCTGGTTCCGGAGACGCGCCGCCTAGAATGCCCTGCGCTTATTCCTCCAACCGGTATTCCACGTAGGCCCGATCCCGGGCCTGGCGCACCCAGTCATCGAAGGCCTCGTCCGACTTGCGCTCGCGAATGGCGCGTCGGGCCTCCAGGCGCTTCCTCTCCTGGGTCACATCCTGGTCGCGGCGCTCCAGGACCTGGATCAGGTGCCAGCCGAACTGGGTATGGACCGGCTCGGACACTTCGTTGGGCTTGAGGCCGTCCATGGCACGCTCGAACTCGGGCACGGTATCGCCGGGACTGAGCCAGCCCAGGTCACCGCCCTTGCTGGCGGACAGATCATCGGAATGAAGCTTGGCCAGTTCCTCGAAGGATGCGCCATTCTCGATGCGCTCCTTGAGTTGCAGCAGCCGGTTCTTGGCATCCTCATCGCTCACCACCTCGTTGGTCTTGATCAGGATATGGCGCGCGTGGGTCTGCTTGATGATCAACTGGACATTCTTGCCGCGCTTGTCCAGCAGTTTGATGATGTGAAAGCCGTTGGCGCTCCTGAGTACCGGGGAAACGTCCCCGGGATTCATGTCCTTCAGCACCGTGGTAAACAAGGTCGGCAACTGGCCCATGCTGCGCCAGCCCAGACCGCCGCCCTCGATGGCGTTCTGGGCATCGGAATAGGCCGCGGACACCTGGCTGAAATCCGCCCCGCCCTTCAATTCCGCCAAGGCCTTGTCGGCCTTTGCCTTGAGTTCCGCCAGTTTCTCGGGGGTCGCGCCCTCCGGGGCCAGGATCAGGATATGGGCCAGATTGAATTCATCCTGCTGGTTCGACATCTGGTCGGGATTGGCCAGATAGTTGTCGATCTCCGCGTCGGTCACCACGATCCGGCTGTCCACCTCCCGCTCCCGGAGTCGGGCGATGGTCATCTCGGTGCGGATCTGTTCGCGGAAGTCGTTGAAGTCGATGCCGTCCGCTTCCACCGCCTTGCGGAATGCCTCCGGACTGAGCTTGTTTTTCTCGGCGATGCGGTCCATGGCCCGGTCCACCTGGGGCCCATCGAAGCGGATATTCGTGTCCTCGGCCATCTGCAACAGCACTCTTTCCGTGATCATGCGCTCCAGCAACTGCTTTTCCAGCTGGTGCCGCGGCGGCGGCTGTACATTCCTGCCGCCAATCTGGCGCAGGGCCTGTTCCACCCGCTTGTTCAAATCGAATTGCGTGATCACGCTGTTGTTGACCACCGCGACGACGCGATCGAGGTCCACCGTTGCCGCCGCCACCGGGAATGGGACGCACAGTCCGGCCAGCAGGACGAGGGCCAGGGCAACAGTGGAAACCAATGTGGAAACCGTGGCGGCAAAGGTCTTGGGCATGAGGGTCTTAAGGCAGGTCGAATTCATCGCTCTTGGCATAGCCGGAAATGCTCCGTTTCAATACATCCAGGGGATTGGGACCCAACTTGGTGAGGCCGCGCAACTCGAGTTGCAGGTAGAAGGCGCTGGAGGAGGTGTGCGAGGTGGTGGCCAACTGCTGCATCACGCCGCGCAGTGACCAGCAGCCCGCGTTGTATTCGAAGCCGGCCAGGCCCTCCACCAGGCGCGAATCCTTCAGCGAATAATTGATGCGGCCCACACCATACCACTTGGATTTCAGGGGCCATTGCGCCGACAGGTCGATCTGGTTGATGGACCCCTGGGTATAGCGGTAATCCGCGTTGAACACCCGACCCGGCCCACCGCGCCAGCTGCCGCCCAGATCAGCCTTGACCAGGTCCCCGGTATCCATGTTGAACTGGGTGCTGGTGGAAATGCGCAGCTTGGGGGTGAACTGTCCCGACACGATGGCGATCAGGTCGGTACTGTTGCCGCTGCGCGGTGGTGTGGCGGGATCCAGGGTCACACGCTGATCGGTGAAGTAGTAACGCTGCCCCAGGGTGATCTGTAGGCGTTCGGCGCCGGTTTCCCGATCCAGGAATCGGGAGGTCATGGCCAGGGTCAGCTGGTTCGCGTCGTTGATCCGGTCCACGCCCAGGAACTGGTTTTCGCTGAACATCTGGTCCAGGGAAAGGTCGCTCAGGGCACTGTCGAATACCGGGATGCGGCTCTGGTCCCGATAGGGGATGTATACGTAATAGGCCCTGGGTTCCAGGGTCTGGATCAGGTCCCGTCCCAGGAACGACCAGTTCCTTTCCATCAACAGACTGGAATCGAGGCTGAAGATCGGCAGGCTGCGCGTGGCATCCGCGTAGCCGCCGGAGGGTGCGGCGGCGGCCACGCTGTCCGGAAGGTTGCGGGTGGCGTTATCCAGGCTGTACTCGGTGAAATCCCAGGCGATGCGGGGCGTCACAGTGGAATAGGATGTCTGGAAGGGAAAGCTCATGCTGGGGGCCAGGTGCAGGCGGGCACCCTGGACTCGGCTGCCAGCCTGGTGGTCGAACACCACGTATTCGCTGGCGAAATCCAGATGGGAATCCGCCATCAGGACATGGTTCCGGGCCGCCGTCAGGGTCAGTTGGGGCACACGATGGTAGGGCCCGACGATGGGCGCGGCCGGGTCCTGCAGGGTCTGGAAGCGTTGATACAGGCCCGTGGCCTTCCACCAGCCGCCGTCATAGGCCAGGTCGGCCTGTTGCGGCAGGTTGACGTTGGAGGTCTGGTTGATCAAGCTGGATAAATCGGAGAAATAAAGATTGTCGGAGACCCGGTTGTACTCCAGCCCGCCCGACCATTGGCCGGTGAAATTCTGCTCATGCTTCAGGTAGGTACGGAACCGATCCCGGTTTGCCAGCCGGTCATTGGGCAGGTATTCCAGGCTAATATCGCCCTTGTAGTCCGGTTCCAGATAACGGAACTCCCCACCCAGCTGGATGCCCCGTTTGCTCATGACCCGAGGCAGGAAGGTGGCGTCCCGGTTGGGCGCGATATTCCAGTACCATGGAACCTCCAATTCCAGTCCGCGCTTGCTGGACGCGCCGAAGGAGGGGGCCAGGAATCCGGACTTGCGCTTTTCGTCCAGGGCGAAGTCCATCCACGGCGCATAGAGGATGGGGGTATCCATGAATTCCACCCGCACCTGGCGTGCCTGGCCTATGTTGGTCAAATAATTAAGGTCCAACCGGTCGGTCTTCAGTTCCCAATCCGGTTTGCCGACGGTACAAGTGGTATAGCTGGCCTGGTCCAATTGGTATTTGTCCCGGCCGGCGAAGGTGAGGGTTTCGGCCCCGCCGCGAACCTGTTTGCCATCGTCGCTGTGGAACGTGAAACGGACATCCCGCATGGCGCCGATCCGTTCGGTGAGCTTGAGTTTCAGTTCGCTCCCTTCGACTCGGGCCTGGTCCTGGGTAAATACCACATGGCCCTTTGCCTGGGCCTCGTCACCGGCCTGATCATAGCGCAGCCAGTCGGCCTGAACCTGTTCACGCAGGTTGCGCACGATCACCCCGCCTTCCGCCACGACTGCACTGTCCTTCACCCATTGCAGACGGTCCGCCTCCACATTGATCGGGCCTTCCAACGGTTTGCCGGTGGGCGCGGGGGGGAGAGCTGTGCGGACGGCTTCAGGGGCAGGGCGTCATCCGCCCCGAAGGCTTCCAGGCAGGCCGCCGCCAGGCATAGGGACAAAAACAGTCGCGGAAACGGCGGCATGGTGGGGATGTTAAGATTCGATCGCTTTTTTTGACCGCCGGATTATAGCTTTGGAACGTCTCAACCGTTTGCGGGAATGGACACAAACCGTGCTCCCCGCGCCCTTGTGTGAACTCTCCGTCGCCTCCGCCGACGCCAGCTTCCGCCGCTATTTCCGCGCTGCCACTGAATCGGGAAGCTTCATCGTCATGGACGCCCCTCCGGACCACGAGGATTGCCGCCCCTACATGCATGTGGCCAGGCTGTTCCGGGCGGCGGGCGCCAATACCCCGGAAATCCTGGCGAAAAACCTGGAAGAGGGGTTCCTGCTGCTATCGGACTTCGGTTCCACCACCTATCTCATGGCACTTAACAACGCGGCCCTGAATGAGGCCGGCGCCGACGATTTGTACCGAGATGCCAATGCCGCCCTGGTCCGGATCCAGGCCGCCAGCCAGCCCGGGGAATTGCCCGACTACGATGCCGAACTGCTGACCCGGGAGATGCGCCTGTTTCCGGACTGGTACCTGGGGCGCCACCTCGAGATCGAACTCTCTGCCTCGCAACAGACCGTTCTGGAATCCGCCTTCCAGGCCATCCTCGCCAACAACCTGGCCCAACCCCGGGTCTACGTGCACCGGGACTGGCACAGCCGCAACCTGATGGTGGCGGACCCCAATCCCGGCGTGCTGGACTTCCAGGACGCGGTCTACGGGCCCATCACCTACGACCTGGCATCCATCTACAAGGATGCCTACATCGGCTGGGACGAGGAGCGGGTGCTGGACTGGGTGGTGCGCTACTGGGAGCAGGCCCGCAAGGCCGGCCTGCCGGTGCGGGACGACTTCGGCGAGTTCTACCGGGACTTCGAGTGGATGGGCATCCAGCGCCACATCAAGGTTCTGGGCATCTTCGCCCGCCTATTCCATCGCGACGGCAAGGACGGCTACCTTAAAGACATGCCCCTGGTCATGGACTACCTGCGCAAGGCGTGCGGCCGCTACAACGGCCTGGGCGACTTCCTGCGGCTGCTGGACCAGATCGAAAACCGCCAGGTCCGGGTGGGGTATACCTTCTGATGTCCCGTCCCGCCCCGTTCAAGGCCATGATCCTGGCCGCCGGCCTGGGGGAACGCATGCGCCCCCTCACCGACCGCACCCCCAAGCCCCTGCTCGAGGTCGGCGGCAAGCCGCTGGTGATCTGGCAGATCGAACGCCTGCGCGACGCCGGCTTCACCGAACTGGTCATCAACCATGCCCATCTGGGCCAGCAGATCGAGGAGGTGCTGGGGGAGGGCGGCGCCCTCGGCGTGCGCATCCGCTATTCCCGGGAACCCGAACCCCTGGAGAGCGCGGGCGGCATCGCCACCGCCCTGCCCCTGCTCGGCGACGCCCCCTTCCTGGTAACCAACGGCGACATCTATGCCGAATTCAACTTCGGCCGTTTTCTGCCGGTGCTGGAAGCCATGGAGCGGGTGCCTGCGGCCATTACAAACCCGCTTGCCCACCTGGTGCTGGTGGACAATCCGCCCCACCACCCCGGCGGGGATTTCGCTCTGGACGGCGGCTTGGTCCATGAGCCTCCAACCCACGCCATGGGGCGCTTAACCTTTTCGGGCATGGCCTGCTATCGACCGGAACTGTTCGCCGCCATTCCGATCGGAACCAAGGCCAGGCTCGCGCCCCTGCTGCGGTCCGTCATGGGCTCCGGCCGGGTGAGCGGCGAGCATTTCCCCGGGCGCTGGGAAGACGTAGGCACGCCGGCCCGACTCTCGGCCCTGGACCTCGAACTGAAAGCACGCCATGCAGCCTGACATCGCCCTCCACCGCGCCCGCCGCGACCGGCTCATCGGCCAGTTGGGCGCAGGCGTCCTGGTTCTCGCCACCGCGCCGGAGGCGGTGCGCAACCGGGATGCCCACTACCCCTATCGCTTCGACAGCCATTTCTATTACCTCACCGCCTTCCCCGAACCGGAGGCCGTGCTGGTGCTGGTGGCCGGCCCGGAGCCGCACCAAATCCTGTTCTGCCGGGAGAAGAACGAGGAACGGGAGATCTGGGACGGTTTCCGCTACGGCCCCGAAGCGGCGCAGGTGGAATTCCGCTTCGACCAGGCCTTTCCTATCGCCGCCATGGACGAGGAGCTGCCCAAGCTGCTGGAAAACCAGCCCACCCTGCATTACGCCATCGGCCACGACACCGCCTGGGACAACCGGGCCATGGGCTGGCTCAACGCGGTGCGCGCCAAGGCCCGCGCCGGCGTCACCGCGCCGACGGCCCTGATGGACGCCCGCGCCCCCATCGACGAAATGCGTCTGGTCAAGGACGCCCACGAACTCGGCCTCATGCGGCGGGCGGCCGAGATCTCCGCCCAGGGCCACATCGCCGCCATGACCGTCTGCCTTCCCGGCATGGGGGAATGGGAAATCGAGGCGGAACTGCTACACCGGTTCCGCAAGGGCGGCTGCCAGGCCCCGGCCTATGGCGCCATCGTCGCCGGCGGTCCCAATGCCTGCATCCTGCATTACGTGGGCAACGACCAGGTGCTGCGCGACGGCGACCTGCTGCTGATCGACGCGGCCGGGGAATATCACGGCTATGCCGCCGACATCACCCGCACCTTCCCGGTCAACGGCAGGTTCAGCGGTCCCCAGAAGGACGCCTACGAGATCGTCCTGGCCGCCCAGGCCGCGGCCATCGCCGCCGTGCGGCCGGGCAACAGCTGGCACGCCCCCCACGAGGCGGCCCTGCGGGTGCTGACCCAAGGCATGCTGGACCTCAAGCTGCTGACCGGTGACCTGGACGGCCTCATCGAACAGGAGGCCTACAAGCCCTTCTACATGCACCGCACCGGCCATTGGCTGGGCCTGGACGTCCACGACGCCGGCGAATACAAAGTCGGCGGCGACTGGCGTCCCCTGGTGCCCGGCATGACCCTCACGGTGGAACCGGGCCTCTACATCCGACCGGCGAACGACGTGCCGGAGGCCCTGTGGAACATCGGCATCCGCATCGAGGACGACGTGGCGGTCACGGATACGGGTTGCGCCGTGCTGACCGAGGCGACCCCCAAGACCGTTACCGAGATCGAGACCCTCATGGCGTCCAACCGGGAAACCCATGGAACACGTTGACTTGCAGCCAGTTGGGGCAGCGCGAGCAGGGAGCAGTGCCTGCCGCCCGAAGGCGGTAGGTGCGACCGGCCGCGAGTCGATGCCAGCCGCCGACTTGACGCGATCAATTCACCGAACCAAACCATGAACACCCCCCTGACCTGTGATGTGGCGGTTGTCGGCGGCGGCCCGGTAGGGGCCGCCCTGGCCGCGGGCCTGGAGGACAGCGGCCTTGCCGTGGCCGTGCTGGAGGCGCGCGCCACGCTGGAGGCGCCGGACCCCCGGGCCATCGCCCTGTCCCACGGCGCCCGCCTGGTCCTGCAGCGCTTGGGGGTGTGGGACGAGCTGAACCCCCACGCCACCCCGATCACCGCCATCCACGTCTCCCAGCGGGGCGGCCTGGGCCGCGCATTGTTGGAAGCCGGCGAGGTCGGCGTGCCCGCGCTGGGCTACGTGGCGGAATACGGCTATCTCTATGCCGCACTGGCCAAACGCCTGCTGGACTGCGGCGCCTCGGTCCTGACCGGCGCCCAGGTGGTGGACGTGGAGGCCACCTCCGGCTACGCCGTGGTGCGCTATCTGCGCGACGGTGGGGAACACCTGCTCACCGCCCGCCAGGTGGTCCTCTCGGAAGGCGGCAAGGCCCTGCCCCCGGCCCTGCGCCGGGACAAGGACTACGGCCAGTCCGCGGTGGTCTGCACGGTGCGGACGGCTCGGCCCCACCAGAACCGGGCCTACGAGCGCTTCACGCCCCAGGGCCCCATCGCCCTGCTGCCCTTGGGCGACGACTATGCCCTGGTCTGGACCACGCCCACGGATCGGGTGGAACAGCGCCTGGCCCTGGACGACACGGCATTCCTGGCCCAACTGCAGGCCGCCTTCGGCGACCGCCAGGGACGTTTCCTGAATGCCGGCCCCCGGGCGGCGTTTCCCCTCAAGCTTTCCCTGGCCGCGCCCTCCCCCAGCCCCCGGGTCATCCGCATCGGCAATGCCGCCCATGTGCTGCATCCGGTGGCCGGCCAGGGCTTCAACCTGGGCCTGCGGGATGCCTGGAAGCTGGCCCAGGCCATCCTGGACGAACCCAGTCGCCTGGGTAGCCCGGACCTGGCCTCGGACTACAACCGGCAGCGCCGATTCGACGTGGTGGGCGGCAGCCTGATGACCGACATCCTGGTGGAAACCTTCTCCAACGACCGGTTCCTGTTCAAGCACGCCCGCGGCGCGGCCTTGGCCCTGCTGGACCTGGCCCCGCCCCTGAAGCGCCTGTTCGCCAAGAAGATGATGTTTGGGGCGCAATCATGGTGAATGGGCTGATCACTGATTTCGACATCATCATCCTCGGTGGCGGCGCGAGCAGGGAGCAGTGCCTGCCGCCGCAAGGCGGGAGGTGCGACCGCCGGCGAGTCGCCGCCCGCCGCCGAGGTCCGCCAGGTTCGGCAAAAGGAACGCCATGAGCGCTCCGGAAAGCTTCGACATCGTCATCCTCGGCGGCGGTCTGAACGGCGCGGCCCTGGCCGCCGCCCTGCGCCACGGCCCCCACAGCGTGGTCCTGGTGGAGCCCCGCCCCCCAGCGACGCCGGCCGAAGCATGGGACAGTCGCATCTACGCCTACAGCCCCGGCAACGTGGCATGGCTGGCCGCCCTGGGCGGCTGGGACGCGAGCGTGCGGGCCCAGGCCGTGTACGCCATGCGCATCCGGGGCGACGCCGGCGGCCATCTGCGCTTCGACGCCCTGGACGCCGGCCTGCCGGAACTGGCCTGGATCGCCGAGAACGGCCGCCTGCAGTGGGCCCTGTGGCAAGCCCTGGGCGATACCCCCAATGTCCGGGTGATCCCGGTACCGGCCGAGGCCGTCACCTGGGCTGTTGGCGGCGACGGCCGCCACACCCTGCGCCTGGCGGATGGACAAGACCTGCGCGCCCGCCTGCTGGTGGCGGCCGACGGCGCCCATTCCTGGCTGCGCGGCCAGGCCGGCATCGCCATCGACCTGGAGGACTATCGGCACGTGGGCGTGGTGGCCAACTTCGAGACGGAGCGTCCCCACCGCGGCACCGCCTTCCAATGGTTCCGCCAGGGCTACGCGCTGGGTGACGGCGTCCTTGCCTGGCTGCCACTGCCCGGCAAGCGCATCTCCATGGTCTGGTCCACCCCCCCGGAACAGGCCGACGAACTGCGGGCGCTGGCACCCGAGGTGCTGGCCGAGCGGGTCGCGGCCGCCGGCGACCACCTGTTGGGGGATATGCGCTGCATCACACCCGCTGCCGGTTTTCCCCTGATCCGCCGCCGGGCCCGGGAATGGGTGCGTCCCGGCCTGGTGCTGCTGGGGGATGCGGCCCATACCGTGCACCCCCTTGCCGGCCAAGGGGTGAACCTGGGTTTCCGGGACTCCCGTCTGCTGGCGGAAATGCTGGCCGGCGGCGGCGACCCCGGAGAGATCGGCCGGCTGACTGCCTACGCGGCCCGCCGGCTGGAAGACGTGGCCGCCATGCAATTCACCACCGGCGGCCTGAAGAAACTTTTTGCGCGTCCGGACGGACTCACCCAAGTCCTGCGCAATTGGGGCATGACCCTGGCCGACCGGATCGACCCGGTGAACCAGGCACTAACCCGTCATGCCATCCTGTAGTTCCCTAACGTTCAGTACCCTTTGGAGCAACTCATGAAACAACGCCTGGCCATACTGATGCTGGCCGTCCTCCTCCCCGCCGCGCTGCTGGCGCCCGCGGCCCAAGCCGGCGACAAGGAAATCCGCCAGGCCGTACAAACACTTGCCCCCGGCGCCCAGGTCAAGAGCATCGCCAAGACCGGCCTGCCGGGCATCATGGAGGTGGTGGTCGACGGTGCCGACGGCCCCATGGTGGTCTACGCCGACAGCCAGGGTCGCAACGTGCTGGTGGGCGACCTGCTCGACGTGAAATCCCGCCGCAACCTGACCCGGGAACTCATGGACAAGCTCACGGCGGTGAAGTGGGAGACCCTGCCGCTGCAGAACGCCATCCGGATCGTGAAGGGGAATGGCAAGCGCAAGCTCGCCGTGTTCTCCGACCCGGACTGCCCCTATTGCAAGAAGGCCCAGGCGGAATTCGAGAAGCTGGACAACGTGACCTTCTACATCTTCCCCTATCCCCTGCCCATGCATGGCGACGCCGCGCGCAAGTCCCGTCTTGCCTGGTGCAGCAAGGACCGCGCCCAAGCCTGGGTGGACATGCTGCTCAGGGGCAAGGTGCCGGACGGCGGGACGAATTGCGCCAACCCGGTGGATGAGAACCTGGCCCTGGGCGCCAAGCTGCGCATCGACGGCACACCGGCCCTGATCTTCCCCAACGGCAAGCGGGTCCCAGGCTATATTCCCGCAGCCCGGCTCGATGCCTTGCTGACTGCGGCCAACGGAAACTAGCGCCCAGGGGCGTCGTCCGCCCAGGACCGGCGCCCACCTCCCCAGCCGGGGATCCGCCCGTTGCCGGGCATGGTCGAAGGCGAATCTGCCGGACCGGGTTTCGGCCTGAATTGCACGCGTAGCCGCGGCGGTTTCTTCACCGCATGCCGAACGGCAGGCGGCCTCTTATACTCGCGTCATGCGCATCGTCATCCCCGGGAACAGGCCGTTCAACCGCCCCATCGTCCAATTCCTGCTCCTTTCCGCGTGCCTGCATCTGGCTGCGATCATGATCCTGCAGCCCGCGTCGGGAAAACGCTCGTCCGACACCCTCGTCATCCACGCGCGCCTGGCCGGCCCGATCCCGGCCAAAACTTCGATTTCACCTACTCCGCAGGCGCCCGTACCGGTCCCGGCCAAGCCCGTCCCCACGCCGGCTACCCCGCGCGCCGCCGCCGAACCAGCCCCGCTCGCGCCGATGGCTCCCACGGCCCCATCGCCCAGCGCCCCCATCGCCGCGCCCGTCCAAGCCGCGACGGGACCAATCTTTTCCGCGCCGCCGCCCACCCCCGCACCCTCCCAGACCATCGGACCGGCGACCACACCCTCCGGCCCCGAGACCAAGCTGCCCAGCCTACCCCTGGCCGTCGACACCACCTGGTATCTGGCGCGCCAGGTCGACAGCCAGCCCAAGGCCATCGACAAGATCGAGCCCGCCTACCCGGCGGAGGCACGGCTTAGAAATCTGGACGGCAGCTTGAAATTGATGCTGAAGATCGACGATCTTGGCCGGGTGCAGACTGCGGAGGTGGTGGAAGCCGAACCGCCGGGGATTTTCGACGAGTCGGCCCTGGCGGCATTTCGCAACGCCCGTTTTCGGCCCGCCATGAAGGACGGCCGGCCGGTGCGCTGCCAGGCCTATATCCGGGTGGAGTACAAGCTAAGGGACTGACGCGGACACCCGTAGCCGGCCATGTCAGGCAAAGGTATCCACGTTCTCGCCCAGGCCGGGTGGATTGGAGGTGGGCGTCGGCGCGACTTGCTGGAGCAGGACGTCGGCGAGTTGTCTCTCGCCCTCGGCGGCGATGCGCAATGTGGACAGGGCCAGCTGTTGCTGGGTGGCGGCCTGATTAAGCTGGATCGCGGAGGTGGCATCCATGGCGCGGCTCCTGATTGGGGGTGTTCATCACTGTATACCTTTCCTGCCGATCTTCACGTTGTCGCTATTGATTGCCCGTCACCGGGAATCCCTTGGGCAGCAGCACCCACATGCGCCCCTTCTGCTTCATGGCACCGGCAAGCTTGCCCGCCTCGTCGCCGAACCCCCAGAAAAAATCGGCCCGCACGTTGCCGCGGATGGCCCCGCCGGTATCCTGGGCCAGCACCAGCCGGTTCAGGGGGTCGCTGGAATTGGGACGGGTGGTGGCTAACCAGACCGGCGCGCCCAGGGGCATGCCCCGGGGATCGACAGCGATGCTGCGCTCCGGGGTCAGCGGCACGCCCAGCGCCCCCAGCGGGCCGGCGGTATGGTTGGGCAGTTCCCGGAAGAACACATAGCTGGGATTGGCGTTGAGCAGTTCCGGAAGGCGATCCGGGTTGCGCCGCCCCCAGTCCATGATGCCCTGCATGGAGGCCTTGTCCAGGGTCAGCTCCCCGTTCTCCACCAGCCACTTGCCGATGGAGCGGTAGGGGTAGCCGTTCTGGTCCGCATACCCGACCCGCATCACCTCGCCGTCGTCCATCACGATCCGGCCGGAACCCTGGACCTGCAGGAAGAACAGTTCCACCGGGTCGTCCACCCAGGCCAGTTCCTTGCCGCGCAGGGGGGCCGCGCCCGACTCGATCTCCGCCCGGGTGTAGTAGGGCACCACCTTGTTGCCCTGCAAGCGGCCGCGCAGGCGCAGGCTCTTGAGTTCCGGGTAGATGGAGGAGAGGTCCACCGCCAGGAGATCGTCCGGTGCGGCGAGGACCGGGTAGCGGTATTTGTAGGAAAGGGCGCGGCTGCCATGGAGCAGGGGTTCATAGTAGCCGGTGACCAGGCCTTCGCTGCCGCCTTCGGCCTGGCTGACCTGCCAGGGATAGAACGACCGCTCGAAATAGGTCCGCACCCTGGCGCTATCCGGCTGCGGCGGCAGCCGCGCCGCGGCCAGGCAGGCGGCGCTCCATGCCGGATTGCTCCTCAGGCCCTGGCAGGACTGGAGCAGGGCCGGCCAGGCCCGGTCCAGGTCGTCGTCGCTCCAGCCCGGCAACTGGTCCCAGCTCGACTGCTTCAGCCAGGGCATGGACACGGTGCCCGCCGCGCCGGGCTCGGCAGGGGCAGGCACGGGCGAAGGCATCGCCTGGGGTGCCGGGAGGACGGGGGAAACGGGCGCGGGTGGCGGCAACTGGTTCGGGAATGCCGGCGCAGGCGGCGGAGCCTGGGTGGGAAATGCCGGGGCGGACGATGGGGCAGGGGGAAGCGTCGGCGGCGGCTCCGGTCTGGGCGGCGCGTTTACGCACCCTGCCAGCCAGAGGGTCAGGATGGCGATATTCTGGATACTGCGCATGGGTAACGCGATTGTTCGGCCGCTCAGTGCAGCACGCGAGGTACCGCCAGGATGAATTCGGGAATCTCCGCGTCGAATTGGCTGCCGTCCTCCGCCACCATCTGATAGCTGCCCTTCATGGCGCCCACCGGCGTGGCGATGGCGGTGCCGCTGGTGTATTCGAAGCTCTCTCCCGGTTTAAGCAGGGGTTGCTCCCCCACCACGCCGAGACCGCGCACTTCCTGGACCTTGTCGTGGGCGTCGGTGATTACCCAGTAACGCGAAATCAACTGGGCCGCCACCTGACCCGAATTGGTGATGGTGATGGTGTAGGAAAAAACATAGCGGTTGCTCGCCTCGTCCGACTGCTCGGGAATGTAATTCGTCTTGGCGCCGACGGTGATGTGATATTTCCTGACTTCAGCCATGGGATTGGAACCGGGAACAACGGCAGAGCGGGCATTCCACACGAATTGCCGTCCCCTGTCCACCCCGAGCCCGGCTTGATTCACGCTCAGGTATTCCTGAACGTTGGCGACAGGTAAAATGTACGTTTGTTTGCAACCTAACCAGGAAACCGCCATGCCCGACTTCCGCATCGCCCCCTCCATCCTCTCCGCCAACTTCGCGAAACTGGGCGAGGAAGTGGACAACGTACTCGCCTCCGGTGCGGACATCGTCCACTTCGACGTGATGGACAACCACTACGTCCCCAACCTGACCATCGGCCCCCTGGTGTGCGAGGCCCTGCGCAAGCACGGCGTAAACGCCCCCATCGACGTGCACCTCATGGTCAAGCCGGTGGACCGCATCATCCCCGACTTTGCCAAGGCCGGCGCCACCTACATCACCTTCCACCCGGAGGCGTCCGAGCACATCGACCGCACCATCGGCCTGATCAAGGAAAGCGGCTGCAAGGCCGGCCTGGTGTTCAACCCGGCCACCCCCCTGGATGCGCTGGAATACACCCTGGACAAGCTGGACATGGTCCTGCTGATGTCCGTCAACCCGGGCTTCGGCGGCCAGAAGTTCATCCCCTACGTGCTGGACAAGGCCCGCAAGGTGCGCAAGATGATCGACGAGCGCGGCCTGAATGTCAGCCTGGAGATCGACGGCGGCGTCGGTCCCGGCAACATCCGGGAAGTGGCCCAGGCCGGGGTGGACACCTTCGTGGCCGGCTCCGCCGTGTTCGGCGCGGGCAAGGACGACGATCCCCAGCGCTACAACAGCATCATCGCCGCCCTGCGCGCGGAACTGGCCAAGGCCTGATATTGGCAAACAACGAGTAGCAAGTGGCAAATCGCCGCCCGCTACTCGCCACTTGCGACTAGCGACTCACCATAAACATGAACTTCCCCCTTTCCCTCAAGGCCGTGGTCATCGACCTGGACGGCACCCTGCTGGACACCGCCGAGGACCTGGCCGACGCGGCCGAGGCCATGCTGGCGGAACTGGGGCTGCCGCTGGTGCCGCTGGCCGAGATCAAGACCTACATCGGCAACGGCGTGTCGCGCCTGGTGAAGCGGGCCCTGACCCGGGAAATGAATGGCGAGCCGGACGCCGACCTGTTCCGGCGCGCCCTGATTAGCTACGAAATGCACTACGGCGCACACGTCTCCCGCAAGAGCCGTCCCTACCCCGGCGTGGTCGAAGGCCTGCAAGCCCTCAAGGCCAGCGGCGTTCACCTGGCCTGCATCACCAACAAGGCCGAGCGCTTCACCCATCCCCTGCTCAAGGACACGGGACTGTTCGATTTTTTCGAATTGATCCTGTCCGGCGACAGCCTGCCGGAAAAGAAACCCTCGCCGCTGCCCCTGCTGCACGCCTGCAAGGTGTTCGGCGCGGAACCTGCGGAACTGCTGCTGATCGGCGATTCCCTCAACGACACCCAGGCCGCCCGCGCCGCCGGCTGCCCGGTATTCTGCGTGCCCTACGGCTACAACCGGGGCCGGCCGGTGGCCGAACTGGATCTGGATGCCGTGGTGCCCACCTTAGCCGAAGCGGCCGGGCTAATCGCGAAGAAGTGAACATGGACTTCCCTGAAACCGTAACAGTGAAACGTCAACCCGTGCGATGGCGGGAGTGAGTCGGATCGCACCCTCCCCGTTTCACTTTTCACGATTTTCAGGAAACCAACCATGTTCAACGAAGAGAAATTCAACAACCTGGCCCGCAAGGGATACAACCGCATCCCGGTCATCAAGAAGCTGCCCGCGGACCTGGACACGCCCCTCTCCCTGTACCTGAAGCTGGCCAACGAGCCCTATACCTACCTGCTGGAATCGGTGGTGGGGGGCGAGCGCTTCGGCCGCTATTCCTTCATCGGCCTGCCCGCCAAGACGGTGCTGCGGGTGCGGGGCCATTTCGCCAGCGTGGAGACCAACGGCCTGCCGGTGGAACAATGCGATTGCGATGATCCCCTGGATTTCGTGGAGCGCTACCTGGCCCGCTTCAAGGCCGCTCCGGTGCCCGGCCTGCCCCGCTTCCCGGGTGGGCTGTGCGGCTATTTCGGCTATGACACGGTGCGCTACATCGAGAACAAGCTGGCCAACGCCTTCAAGCCGGATTGCGTCAACACCCCGGATATCCTGCTGATGTTGACGGATGAGTTGGCGGTGGTGGACAGCCTGTCCGGCACCCTCACACTTATCGTCTATGCCGACCCCATGGAAGACCAGGCCTACATCAAAGCCCACAACCGCCTGAGCGAGCTGTCCGGGCTGCTGCACAGCCCCATCGCCCCCCCGCCCAACATGCCCGGGGACGCCCAGGAGGCGGTGTCGGAATTCGGCGAGGCGGCCTTCAAAGCGGCCGTGACCCGGGCCAAGCAATACATCCTGGACGGCGACATCATGCAGGTGGTCCTGTCCCAGCGCATGAGCCGTCCGTTCAGCGCCCATCCCCTGTCCCTGTACCGCGCCCTGCGCGGGCTCAACCCCTCACCCTACATGTTCTATTACGACATGGGAGGCTTCCACGTGGTGGGTTCCTCGCCGGAGATCCTGGTGCGCCTGGAGGGCGACAACGGCGAGAAACGCGTCACGGTGCGCCCCATCGCCGGTACCCGGCCCCGGGGCGCCACGCGGGAGGAGGACCTGCGCCTGGAAGCCGAACTCCTGGCCGACCCCAAGGAACTGGCGGAACACGTCCAGCTCATGGACCTGGGCCGCAACGACGCCGGCCGGGTGTCCCAGGTCGGCAGCGTCAAGGTCACCGAGAACATGACCATCGAGCGCTACTCCCACGTCATGCACATCGTCTCCAACGTGGAGGGCAAGCTGAAGCCCGGTCTGAATGCCATGGACGTGCTGCGCGCCACCTTCCCCGCCGGCACCGTGTCCGGCGCCCCCAAGATCCGGGCCATGGAGATCATCGACGAGCTGGAGCCCAGCAAGCGCGGCGTCTACGCCGGCGCCGTAGGCTACGTGGGCTTCAACGGCGACATGGACGTGGCCATCGCCATCCGCACCGCCGTGGTCAAGGACGGCACCCTGTACATGCAGGCCGGGGCTGGCATCGTCGCCGACTCGGTGCCGGAAAACGAATGGATCGAGACCCGCAACAAGGCCCGGGCCATCCTGCGCGCGGCGGAACTGGCCCAGACCGGGCTCGAGGGCGAGATCGAGTAGGTGATAGCGCGCAGCCGTTCCCCCTGAAACTAGCCCCAACAATGACATTTCGATCCTGCTACGGCTTGGGATCAACCGCTGTGTCCGTCGGGGTGTCCGACCTATTCGACATCAGGTACGTTCGGGAACTCTGGCTGGATGACTCAGGATAGTTTTATCCGGTATTTCAGGAGTAGCTGTCATGCCCATTATCTGGCGCGATCAGATGAGCGTAGGTAACGACTTGATCGATCAGGATCACCGCTATCTGTTATGTCTGGTTAATTCCGTAGAACTTGCCATCAGGCACAGCGAGGACAGCGAGGACTTGCTCTCGTTTGTTGCACAATTGGTGCAATACACTCATTTTCACTTTGAACGTGAGGAGAGGATCCAGAAGACGGTTCTTTATCCACAGGCATCCTCCCACCACGACACCCATCAGGAAATACTGGCTCATCTCAGACAGATCGAGCTGGACGTGTCAGAACTTAATCAACATGCGCTTGGCAATAAACTGGTAGTCGGTGAGTGGGAAATGGTCACTGGAGCAGTAGTGCAACTCCTTCGGGAGTGGATACTTGAACATGTCCTGAAGGACGACAAGCGGATGGAACCTTACCTTCGTAAACTTTCCCCGACCCTGGGGTAATGGAGTGACCTGGCACAAGTGATGAGTGGCCGACCACACCCACCCCATATCGCTTGGGTTTAATAGCTGTGCCCGGCTCCCATTGAGAAGAGTTCTTACTCCGATAACTTCACCGGGACCGGCCGCACCTTCCAGATCTCGCGGCAATATTCCTCGATGGTTCGATCCGAAGAGAACTTGCCCATGCGCGCCACATTGAGAATGGACTTGCGCGTCCAGGTGTGGGCGTCGGCGTAGGTATGGCTGACCTGCTTCTGGCAGGTGATGTAACTGTCGTAGTCCGCCAGCAGCAGATAGTCGTCGTGGCCCAGCAGGTTGTCGACGAGGGGCCGGAACAGGCCGGTGTCGCCGTGGGAAAACAGACCGCTGCCAATCAGGTCGATAACTGAACGCAGCTCCTCGTTGTGGTGATAAATATCCCAGGGCCGGTAACCCTCGGCCTTGACGCGCTCCACCTCTGGGGCTGTGAGGCCGAACAGGAAGAAGTTCTCGGCGCCTACCTCGTCGCGGATCTCCACGTTGGCGCCGTCCAGGGTGCCAATGGTCAGCGCGCCGTTCATGGAAAACTTCATGTTGCCGGTGCCCGAGGCCTCCTTGCCGGCGGTGGAGATTTGTTCCGACAGGTCGGCTGCAGGGTAGACATGGTGGGCACTTTTGACGCTGAAATCGGGGATGAACACCACCTTGATGCGACCAGCCACGTCTGGATCGCGGTTCACCACCTCGGCCACCGCGTTGATCAGCTTGATGATCAGCTTGGCCAAGGCATAGCCGGGCGCCGCCTTGCCGCCGAAGATGAAGGTGCGCGGCTGGATGTCGAGACCGGGATTGCGCTTGATGCGGTTGTAGAGGGTGATGACGTGCAGCAGGTTGAGGTGCTGACGCTTGTATTCGTGGATGCGCTTGACCTGGATGTCGAACATGCTGGCCGGATCGATCTGGATGCCGAGCCGGGTGTTGACGATGTGCGCAAGGTTTTGTTTGCGCTCCAGCTTGACGGCGCGCCAGCGCGCCTGGAAGGCGCTGTCGTCGGCATAGCGCTCGATTTCCCGCAGTCGGCCAAGGTCCTTGCCCCAACCCTCGCCCAGCGTCTCGGTCAGCAGGGCGGACAGTCCGGGGTTGGAGAGCATGATGAAGCGGCGCGGCGTGACGCCGTTGGTCTTGTTCTGGAACTTCTCCGGCCAGACATCGTGAAAATCCTTAAGCACCGTGTCGCCGAGCAGCTGCGTATGCAGTGCCGCGACGCCGTTGATGGCGTAACTGCCGGCGCAGGCCAGGTTGGCCATGCGCACATATTTCGGGCCGCTCTCGTCGATGATCGACAGGCGTGCGATGCGCGCCGGGTCGAAGGGAAAATGCAGCCGCATGTCGTCCATGAAGCGGCTGTTGATCTGATAGATGATCTCCAGATGACGCGGCAGCACGCTCTGGAACAGCGGCAACGGCCATTTTTCCAGCGCCTCGGGCAGCAGGGTGTGGTTGGTGTAGGCGAAGGTTCGGCCCGTGACGTCCCAAGCGGTGTCCCATGCCAACTGGTGTACGTCGACCAGGAGACGCATCAGCTCGGCCACGGCAATGGTAGGGTGGGTATCGTTGAGCTGGGCCGCGAATTTTTCGTGGAACAGTTCGAGCGGCTGGCCGGTGGTGAGGTAGATGCGCAGCATGTCCTGCAGCGAGCAGGAGACGAAAAAGTACTGCTGCAGCAGGCGCAGGCGCTTGCCCATCTCCGCCTCGTCGTTTGGGTAGAGGATCTTGGAGATGGTCTCGGAACGCACCTTGCGCATCACCGCGCCGACATAGTCGCCCTGGTTGAAGGCCTGGAAGTCGAAGGACTCGGCCGCCCCGGCGCCCCACAGGCGCAGCAGATTCACGGTATTGACGCCGTAGCCGAGGATCGGAGTGTCATGGGCAATACCGCGAAAGGCATCGTTGGGCACCCAGCGCACGCGAACATTCCCCTGGAGGTCGGTGTAGCTTTCTGTGTGACCGCCGATACCCACCTCATAGACGATGTTGGGTCGGCGCACTTCCCACGGGTTGCCATAGTGCAGCCAGGTGTCGGTGGTTTCCACCTGCCAGCCGTCGCGGATTTCCTGGTCGAAGATGCCGTATTCATAACGAATGCCGTAGCCGATGGCCGGAATCTGCAAAGTTGCCAGCGAATCCATGAAGCACGCGGCCAGTCGGCCCAGACCGCCGTTGCCCAGTCCCGGCTCCTCTTCGTGGTCGATGATGGTGTCGAGATCCAGATCCAGTTCCGCCAGGGCCTGACGCACGTTCTCCGTAATGTCCAGGTTGAGCAGATTGTTGGCCAGATGGGGACCGGGTAGGTACTCGGCCGACAGGTAGCAGACCGTGCGGCAGTCGGTCCGGGCATAGGTCTGCACGGTGGTCTCCCAGCGGTGCAGCAGGCGGTCACGCAGGGTGTAGGCGAGGGCCTGGTAGTGATCGTTCGGCGTGGCCACCTTGAGGTAGCAGCCCTGGGTATAAAACAGGTTGTCCAGGAAGGCCCGCTTCAGGACCTCGACCGATTGCCCGGTCCGGATGTTTTCGCAATATTGACCTTCTGCCGCATCAAGACGCTGCTTGGGCATCGTTTTGTCTCCTCTATTCCGATGGGTGCCGAGCAAGGATAGTGAATCTAAAGCACCAACGTTTGATATTGCGGCTTGAACGGCATTATTCTCGCCTCCCCTCACCCAGCCCGCACAAAGCAGGACAGCATCGCCAATCGGCACTATGAATCAGAGTAGTCATTGCTCTTTCACTGGCACCAATACCGAAGCCGATTCCCACCCTACCTACCGGCTATCCAAAGGCCTTCCAAGGCCCGATGGATCCCACCGGCGATCCGCATTCGGATTGGATCTTCGCTCCCCGCCAACCATGCCATGTCCACCATCCCGCTCCGTCCATCGAGTAGTTTGTCTCGCTGGGAACTAAAGCTATGCTGTCCATAAACGGGGCCTGCTCGGCATAAGCACGGCGGCGGGGTCAGGCCCCCGGTCCAAAGACAAGAAAGAAGGGTGGAAGACATGGTGCGGCGAAAAACAGACTCGTCCTCAAGCGGCCCCAAATCGGGAGGTTCCCGGGGGCGCCCGAAAACAGCCACGGCGCAGGTTCTGTTCAACCTGGCGGGCACGACGGGGGGTCCGGGCAATGCCGTTCACGCCGGGGTTCTCAGGTTCAGCCCGGAGGTGGCCGCCTACAAGGGCACCCTCCGGCCCGGCGCGGCACGTGGCATCGAGGATGCGGTCGCCTTCGAGATCACCGACGACGACCTCCTGGAAATCGAGTTCGAGAACGGCGAGCGGCTGTGGATGAACAGCGCCGATTATCAGGAACGCTTCATCGGCCCGGGCAAACGCGGCGTGGCGGCCGGTCCGGTCGTGGTGCCGGCCAGCATGAGTTTCGTGCCCGAGGGCATGGCGGCCCGGGGAGTAGTCACCTGGGTAGTAAAGTCCCTGACGGTCCTGGGTTTCAAGCCCGAGGCCGGCGCCGCCAGCCTGATCGCCGCCAAGGCGGAACAGCGCGCCGGCCTCAAGCGCCCCGGCGTGGGACTGTTCCGGCTGGCCCTGGATACCGGCCCCTTCCCCACCCTGGAAGCGCCCGCGCCATTCGGCGACGCGGACCGGCCCTTCCTGGTGTTCCTCCACGGCACCCTCTCCAGCACCTGGGGCAGCTTCGGCGATCTTTGGTCTGAAGGGCGTAGCCAGGAACTGGACCGTTTGCGTGAAGCCTACGGCGACCGCGCTTTGGCCTTCGAGCACTACACCCTGCCCCTGAGCCCGTTCCGCAACGCCCTGGACTTGGTCCGGGCCCTGGACGCCGCTCTGCCGGAAGGAGCGCGGGTCCACCTGGTGAGCCATTCCCGGGGCGGCTTGGTGGGTGACCTGCTGAGCCGTGGCCGCGACGACCAGGGCGCGGCCTTCAGCCCGGAGGAGTTCCAGATCCTGGACCGGGCCATCACCCAGGTGGACACGGATCCCCTGACGGCCGGCCTGCCGCAGGCAAAGCGCCGGGACATCAAGCAGGGCTACCAGGCCGCCAAGGCCGAACTCAAGGAACTGGCCGATGCCCTGGCCGGCAGGAAATTCACCGTGGAGCGCTTCGTGCGGGTGGCCAGCCCGGCCCTGGGCACCACCCTGGCTTCGGGCCGCATGGACCGCTGGCTGTCGGTTATCGGCAGCCTGGCCGGCGCCGCCCTGCCCGGCACGCCCTGGGCCGAGGTTTTCAAGGAGTTCGGCGACTTCGTCGCCGCGGTGATCCACGAACGCACCAACCCCCGCACCCTGCCCGGCCTGGAGGCCATGATGCCGGGCTCCCCCTGCGTCCGGGTGGTGAACTGGCAGAGCGCCACGGCGGATGGCGACCTGGCGGTCATCGCCGGCGACATCGACCCGGACAAGTGGTGGGCGAACCTCCTGGTCTGGATCAGCGACCGCTTCTACGAAGGGGACCACGACCTGGTGGTGAACACCGCCTCCATGTTCGGCGGTACCCGCCGCCTGGGCCAGAGCAAGGCCAGCCGGCACAAGGGGCCCCAGGTCAACCACTTCAACTATTTCACCAACCCGGACAGCGCCGGCCGGCTGGTCCAGGCCCTGGCCGGGGACTACAGCGGTTTCCAGCCCCTGGACATCGACCAGGCCACCGACGAAATCGCCCGGGGCCTGTTCTTCAAGACCAAGCCCAGGCCTGTACCAGCGGGCCCCCTGCCTGTGGTGTTCGTGCTGCCCGGAATCATGGGCAGCGAGTTATCCCTGGCGGACCAGATCATCTGGGCCAACCTGGGCTGGCTCGCCACCGGCGGCCTGGGCAAGCTGGCCCTCGGGGCCAAGGGCGTCACCCCCTGCGACGTGATCCATAGCTATTACGGCGACCTGTGCGACTACCTGGCCGGCAGCCACAAGGTCATCAAGTTCCCCTTCGACTGGCGCCTGCCGGTGGAAGACGAGGCGGACCGCCTGGCCGACCACGTTCAAGCGGAATTCGCCGAGGCCAGCCGGCAGGGCCAGCCGGTGCGCATCCTGGCCCATTCCATGGGCGGCCTGGTGGCCCGCACCCTGATCGCCCGCCATCCAGACCTGTGGCGCCAGGTGTGCGGCCATCCCCAGGCCCGCCTGGTGATGCTGGGCACTCCCAACGGCGGCTCCCATTCCATCACCGAACTCCTGGTGGGCCAGTCCGCCACCCTGCAAAAGCTGGCCCTGCTGGATTTCACCCACAGCCAGAGGGAACTGCTCCAGATCATTTCCCGCTATCCCGGCGTCCTGGCCATGCTGCCCGAGGACGCGCGGGAGGACTACTTCGCCCCGGCCACCTGGCGGGCCTATGCCGCCAAGGCCGGCTCCATGGCCCGCTGGGTTACCCCGGACGCCAAGGACCTGGAACGGGCCCGGGCCTGGCGCCAGTCTTTCGCAAGCCACACCCTGGACCCGGCCCATGCCGCCTACGTGGCGGGCCGCGCCGACGTCACCCTGGAAGGCATGCACCTCAAGCCGGGGGAGGACGACCCGGAATGGATGATCGTATTCAGCGCCACCGGCCGGGGCGACGGCAAGGTCACCTGGGCGAGCGGCATCCCGCCGGAACTGGCCGCCGACCGTTGCTGGTACCTGGACGTGGAACACGGCGACATGCCGGCGGATCGGGACAGCTTCCCGGCCTTCGAGGAACTGCTCATCCAGGGCGGCACCAAGTTGCTCCCCCAGAGCCCCCCCGTTTCCCGCTCTGCGAGTAGCGCCATCTTTCCCGCGCCGCGCAAGGCGGAGACCCTCTACCCGGACCAGGCCACCCTGCTGGCGGCCGCCCTGGGCGGCGGCACCCGCAAGCGGCGCCAGTCGGTCCAGCGGGAACGGCCGGTGGCGGTGCACATGATCCACGGCAGCCTGGCCTTCGCGCGCCATCCCATCGTCGCCGGCCACTATGCCGGCGACACCATCATCAGCGCCGAGGCCTTCCTGGACAGCCGGCTGAACGGCAGCCTGCGCCGGCGCCACCAGTTGGGCCTCTATCCCGGCCCCCTCAAGACCTGCGCCCTGTTCATGAATCCGGCCCTGGCCGGGAACCCGGCGGCGCGGCCCCGGGGCGCCCTCATCGTCGGCCTGGGCAGCGTCGGAGGTCTGAGCCCCGGCGGCCTGGGCGACAGCCTGGCTCAAGGCATTCTGGAATATGCCTTGAGCTGGCAGGAGGGCCGCATCGGCGGCCTGGACTGCGAGGATGGGCGCCTGGGACTGTCGGCCCTGCTGGTCGGCACCGGTACCGGCGGCGTCAGCCTGGAAGAAAGCCTGGCCGCCCTGCTGCAGGGCGTGGCCCAGGCCAACGCGCACCTGCGCACGGCCCGCCAGGCGGCCCGCATTGGCACCCTGGAGATCATCGAGCTGTGGCAGGACCGAGCCATCCAGGCCGGCCATGCCCTCGTCCGCATGGCCGAAAACGATCTTTACCGGGGCGCATTCGAGATCCATCCCGACCTCCTGATCCAGAGCGGCGGTCGGCGCCGGGCCAGCTTCAGCGAAGCGCCGGGCTGGTGGGACCGGCTCCAGGTCCTGGGCAGCCCCAGGCCCGACCAAACCGGCGACGGCACCCTGCGCTTTTCCGCCCTCACCCGCCGGGCCCGGGCCGAGGTGCGCCTCCAGGCCACCCAGCGGCGCCTGGTGGACGATTTCGTGGCGCAATCCATCCAGACCACCCGGGACAACCAGGCCGTGGCCCGCACCCTGTTTGAACTCCTGCTGCCCAACGAACTGAAGGACCGCGCGCCCGACCAGGGCAACCTGGTGCTGGTGCTGGACGAGGATGCCGCCCACTATCCCTGGGAACTGCTCCAGGACCCGGCCTGCGCCGAGCAACGCCCCCCGGCCGTGGAACACGGCCTGGTGCGGCAGCTGGAATCCCTGGCGTTCCGGGAAACGGTGCGCGAGGTGACGGCGCAGACCGCCCTGGTGATCGGCGACCCCCTGAGCGAATTCCCGGTCCTGCCAGGCGCCCAGGCCGAGGCCGAGGCGGTCTGGCGCCTGCTCCAGGGCCAGGCGTTCCGGGTCGAGAAGCGCATCCGCCCCAGCGGCAAGGAGGTCCTCAATGCCCTGTTCGCCCAGCCCTACCGGGTGCTGCACCTGGCCGGCCACGGCGTGTACCGCCAGGCGCTACCCGCGACGAACGCGGCAACCGGTGACGGCGCGCCGTCCCAGCCCCTCACCGGCATGATCCTGGGCAACGGCAGTGTGCTTTCGCCGGTGGAGGTGGGGCAGATGCGCCAGGTGCCGGAGCTGGTGTTCGTCAACTGCTGCCACCTGGGCTACATCGAAGCTGGCGGTTCAGGATCGAACAATGCCCGGAACGACTACAACCGCATCGCCGCCAACCTGGCCACCGAGTTCATCCGCATGGGGGTGCGGGCCGTGGTGGCCGCCGGTTGGGCGGTGGACGACGGCGCCGCCACCACCTTCGCCACCGGTTTCTACCAGGCCCTGCTGGAAGGCCGCCCGTTCGGCGAGGCCGTGACCCTGGCCCGCCAGGCCGCCTACGCCCAGCATCCCCAGGTCAACACCTGGGGGGCCTACCAGTGCTACGGCGATCCTGACTACCGATTGGCGCGCGACGTGGCGGCCCCGGAGGGCCACAAGGAGACGAGCTACCTGGCGCCGGAGGAACTGGTCATCGCCATCGAGGCGGAACTGGCCTCGCTGCTGGAAGGCGGCGCCCCTGCGGCCGGTGAAGCGGAAACCCAGGCCAGCCTGAAGCGACTGGCGGGGCTGGAAGGGATCGCCCGGAACAAGAACTGGCTGCACCACGGCGGCATCCAGACCGCCCTGGGCCGGGCCTACGGCCAGAACGGCGACCTGGCGGCGGCGGTGTCGCACTTCCAGGCGGCCCTGCGCTGCGAGGACGGCGCCATGACCCTGCGGGACTGGGAACAGCTGGCCAATTTCCAGGTACGCCTGGCCCTGGCCCACAAGCATGGCCGGGAAGCGGAACGTCGGGCTGTCGTGGCGAGGATCGACCAGGCCATGGCCCATATCGCCGCCCTGCCCGTAACCGTGGAACGGCTCTCCCTGCTGGGCGGCGCCGCCAAGCGCCGCGCCTTGCTCACCCGGGATGAGGAACGCATCGGCTCTCTCTTAACGATGCGCGATCACTACACGGCCGCCGCCCGGCTGGCCGAATCGGCCAAAGAGGACGACAGCTACCCCCGCCTGAATGTGCTGGCCGGCGAGATGGCGCTCGGCTGGATCGGCCAGGCCGCCCTCACTCCCGCCAAGCTGTCCGCCGCCCTGAACGCACTGCGCAAGCGCGTGGCCGCCCGCCTCCTCGCCAAACCCGACTTCTGGACCACGGTGATGCTGGCGGAATGCGACCTGTTGCAGGCCCTGAACCACGGCGCCGCCGGCCTGCCCCGGCTGGCCGGGGACATCGAGAGGGAATACCGGGCCGCCCGGGGGCTGGCCGCCCCCCGGGAATTCAGGTCGGTGCTGGACCAGATCGATTTCCTGGCGGACCTGGCCAAGCCGCGCAGCGCAGAGAAAAAGGCCTTGCGCGGCCTGGCGGAGCGGTTGCGGACTTAACCCGGACCGGAGCCGGCCGGAAGCCTCTAGCCTAGCCCACCAGCCGACAAATAAAGGAGGACGCATGAATAGGCTCACGATCACCCTGACAGCGACCATCGTCATCGCCCTGGCGGGCTGCGCCAGCACTCCGCCCGCCAACCAGGTCCGCCTGGTGGCCAAGGCCTTCGACAACCTCAACGCGGCCACCCAGCCTCTCCTGGACGACCTGGCCCTGGCGGAACGGGCGCAGGGCAAGCGCGTGGCCCTGGCCCGGGCCCGGCTGAACGGCGCGGAGCCCGCCGCGCAACCCACGGGCACCACATCCGTCGCCCCAGCCACAGCCAGCGTGCAGCGCTGTCCCAAGGTCCAACTCATCGAATTCGACGCCGCCGCCGGCATCCCGCCGGTGCAGAACGACTTCTGCCCTGAAGACAGCGCCTACTGGTCCGAACTGAGCGACCCGCCCGGGACCCTGGCCTTCCGCCGGGCACTGGCCGCCGTGGGGGACTACACCCAGCTGCTGCTCCTGCTGGGGGAGAACCGCAACGTGGACGAGGCCTTGGGCCAGCTCCAGATCCTTTCCGGCAACCTGGGTACGGCCCTGGAAGCGGTGGGCGCCGGCGGCGTGAACGCTACCCTGGGGGGCGCCCTGGTGGCCCTCAAGCCCCTGCTGACCCTGGCCGCCCAGAACGCCAACGCCAAGGAACTGGAACGGGTGGTGCGCCAGGAGGCCCCCAAGGTGGACGCCCTGATGGCGGCCCTGCGCGAGCAGTCCCTGCCCCTGTTCCGCACCCTCACCGGCCAGTCGCGCCGGCTGCTGACCACCGAGGGTGATGCCCATCCCGATCTGGCCAAGGCCGAGGCGGCACGCATGGAAGGCTATCGCGTCGCCGTCTCCAATTACGTGGTCCTGCTGGGCCAATACCAGAACCTGCTGCGGGATCTGGTGATGGTCTACGACCAGCCCCATCCCGCTTCCCTGGCCGACCTGGCCGAACGGTCCGCCCGTCTTTCCGCCCAGGCCGACGCCTGGCGCCGGTCCCTGGCCGCCCTGCGCACCGGTCTCCAGTAACCATCCATCCGGGAGAAAACCATGTTTCTGGCCGAAGAACTCCGCTACGAAATCAGCCGCTCCATCAACACCCTGCGCCGGCGCAGCGCCGCCACCGCCGACAACAAGGAACGCAAGGACCTGGCCACCGCCATCCAGGACCTCAACGACAAGCTGGACATCCTGGACCAGGCGGATCTGCTCAACACCGCGCTGGTCCTGACGGACGCCAGCCAGACCCTGGAAAAGGCCGTGGGCGCCGCCCGCACCGGCCCCTTCGACGGTTACCTGAGTGCACTGGAGGGCCACCTGGACCGGCTCAACCGGCTCTCCGGGGCCATGCACGGCCAGGAGGCGCTGCCGCCCGCACCGGAGGAAGGCGCGGAGGCAGAGGCCGCCACAGCCACCCGCGGGATCCGACGCCGGGACCTTGCCAGGGCCGTCCGGGGCCTGCCTCCCGGCCTGATGCCGCCCAACCCGGTCAAGGATTACGCCAGCCTGAAGAACGAGTACCAGGCCTGGTACGACGCCTGCCAGGTGCGCCCGGGGAACGAGGGCAACGTCGCCTACTACGTGAAGCGGCTCAAGCGGGGCAACCCAACTACCAGCTGGTGGGGAAGGACCTTTCGATACCCTGGGCCTTCATCGGCGTGATCCACGGCATGGAGTGCGGCTTCAACTTCGCCGGCCACATGCACAACGGCGACCCCCTGACGGCCCGCACCGTCCACGTGCCCGCCAACCGCCCGGCCATCGGCGCGCCGCCCTTCACCTGGCGCCAGAGCGCGGTGGACGCCATGACCCTGAAGGGCTACCACCAGGTCACGGACTGGTCGGTGCCCCACATGCTCTGGCTTTTGGAGCGCTACAACGGCATGGGCTATCGGGTGCGGGGCAGGCCCACGCCCTATCTTTGGAGTTTTTCCAACCTGTACGACAAGGGCAAGTTCGTCCAGGACGGGCACTTCGACCCCGACGCCGTGAGCAAGCAATGCGGCGGGGCGCTCATGCTTAAGGCAGTGCTGTAATCCAAACCTGAGAGGAGACCATCATGGCCAAGAAAGCGGTACTCATCGGCATCAACCGTTACAAGATCCCCGGCGCCGACCTGCGGGGCTGCGTCAACGACGTCAAGAACATCCAGGGAGCACTGACCAAGTACTACGGCTTCGCCGCCGCCGACATCGCCACCCTCACCGACTACGACGCCACCAAGAAGGCCATGCAGGCGGCCATCACCAAGCTGGTAGGTTCGGGCAGGAAGGGCGACGTGCTCTACCTGCACTATTCGGGCCACGGCGCCAACGTGCCGGACACCAACGGCGACGAGGCGGACCACCGGGACGAGATCCTCTGCCCCACCGACCTGGACTGGTACGACCCGCTGACCGACGACTGGCTGCGCATCCAGTTCGACAAGCTGCGGGACGGGGTCAACCTTACCGTGGTCATGGACTGCTGCCATTCCGGCACCAACACCCGCCAGCTGCTGCCGCCGGATGCCCCGATCATCAACCGCTTCCTGCCCAACCCCCTGGACATCATTGCCGCAGAGTCCGGGCGCAAACTCAGGGGCAGGGTGCGAACCGGCATGCGTTGCGCCCCCCTGGTCAAGCGCCGCAAGAGCGACATCGTCGACGTGGACATCCCTGAGCTGCTGATCACCGGCTGCCGGGACACCCAGACCTCCGCCGACGCCCTGATCGGCAAGACCTTCAACGGTGCCCTCACCTGGAACCTGGTGGCCGCCATCAACGCGGCCAAGGGCAAGCTGAGCCACCTCCAGCTCCACGCCGGCACCACCGCCAAGCTGAAGGCGGGGAATTTCGATCAGGTACCCCAGATGGAAGGCCGCAAGACCCGCTTCGACACCGTCTTCCTGGCCCCCGAGGTCTGATCGGTATGGGCCGCGTTTTATCCGGGCCAGTGGCAAGCGAGGGAACCGGTCTGTGTTTTTCCACTCCTATTCAGGGCTATGGCAGCCTTACCCCCGCTGCATCCCGCACTTTGCCATGGCCCCGTTTGATGAATTCAATCACCGCAAGCCACCGGGATGACCCGGCGCGGCCATTTCAACCTATCTGGAGATTCAAGATGACCCCGATCATGAGCAAACTGCAAGCCGCCCTGCTGGTGGCCGTCCTGGCCGTTCCTCTCGCCGCGCTGGCCGACGACGCGCCCGCCGCCGACCAAGCCGCGCCTGAGGCCGCCGCCCAGGCAACACCCGAGGCCGGCGCGCCCGATGCGGCCACCAGCCAGAGCGACCGGATGGAACTGGTCAGGGCCATGCGCGCCCGCATGCGGGAGATGATGCAGACCCAGGATCCGGACAAGCGCAAGGCACTCATGGAGGCCCAGATCAACGACATGGATGCCATGATGCAGATGGTCCCGCCCGCCATGGGCATGGGTCCCGGCATGGGTCCCGGTATGGGCATGGGCATGGGTCCGGCGGGAAAATCTGACTGCATCAGGGGACAAGGACCCGTTATGGGGATGGGCATGGGTCCTGGCGGGATGATGGGTGGCGCCGGCATGGGCGGCATGATGATGGGCCAGAAACCCTGCATGACCGGTTATGCCGGCCACTGTCCCCATCATGACGGTGCCGACGAACAGCGCCTGGATGCCCTGGAAAAACGCATGGACATGATGCAGGACATGATGCGGATGATGATGCGCAACTGATCGCCGCCACCGGTTGGGGCGCGGGATGCCGGTCCATCCGCCCCTCGCGCCTAGCCGATTCCGGGTGATACGCCGAGCGGGTCAGAACCGGAACAGGCGCATCAGATACAACCGCCAATCGACCGGCAAGAAAGCCAGGGCGCGCATCGCAAAGGCCAGTATCACTGGAAACTCGATGCATGCCCGGTTTCTGCGCAAGCCCCGCCTGATCAATCGCGCCGCATGGTCCGCGTCGATGCGGAACGGCGTCGGCCCCGGGTAGGTCAGACTCATCGGCGAATCCACGAAACCCGGGCAGATCACGGACACCCCGACACCCTTGTCCTTAAGCCGCCCCCGCAAGGCTTCCCCGTAGGTCTTCAATGCCCCCTTGCTGGCACTGTAGGCGGACGTTATGGGCATGCCGACGTGGGCCGCCAGCGAACTCATCAGCGCGATCTGGCCGTGGCCGCGGTTGCCCATGAGCTCCAGCAGGGGATGAATGGCGGCCAGGGCACCGTAGAGGTTGGTGTCGAACACCCCGCGCAGGCTTTCCCACGATTCGCCGTCCTGGGCCAGCGCGGTCGCGCCCGCGATCCCCGCATTGGCGATGATCAGGTCCACCGGATTGCGCTCGTCAAAGGCCGCAATCCAGGCCATAAGTCCCACGAAATCCCGCACATCCAGCTGCACGGTCTCAACCCGGGCTCCGCGATCCCGGCAGGCTTCCGCCACCGCATCGAGCCTTGCCGCATCGCGGCCCGTCAGCCCCAGCACCCGGCCCGGACCGGCATAGCCCACGGCCAGTGCCCGCCCGATCGCGCCACTCGCGCCGGTGATGACGATATTGCGCGGTTCGCGCAAGATCATTGCGCGGAGCGTTTCAAGTCCCGCCCTCGCGCACGGTGGAGGGCGCCAGCGCATAGCCGCCCTGGGGGACGTCGGCCCCTTTGCCAACCAGGGGATAACCGGACTCGATGATTTCCCCGACCAGGCCGTGGTGGAGCCGATGCAGGGTCTCGGCCACCCCGGCATCCAGGCCGGGCTGGGCATAGAACACGCCGCGCACCTGGATGGTCGCGGCCATCGCATCCAGGAAGGCCTCCAGCAACTCGCTGTCCGGCGGGACGCCTTCGCGCCAGAAATCGTCCAGCCGGGGCCGATGGGTCAGGCCGGGAATGTCATAAACCGCCTGGCCGAGGGTCATCACCGGGCATCCCATGCGCAGCGCCAGCAGGCCGGCCGTGCTGTTGATGGTCACGACACCGCGGGCTACCTTGCACATCTTGCTGATATTGCCGCCATCGACGTAATGCACCCGGTCTTCCACGCCGTGCCGCGCCGCGTGGCGATTGACGATGCGCCGCCAGTTCATCAGCCCCGGATCCCAGGGGTGGACCTTGACCAGCAAATGGGCATCCTCGGGGGCATGCCCGGCAAACGAGTCGATGACCAGCTCGATCGCCGCTTCCTGGCTGGGGAAGTCCGAATAGGCGCGCAGCTGGAAGTCGTTGGCCAGTTGCAGCGGGTAGAGGTAATAGCTGGCCCCATTGTCGGCCATCAGCGCCAGAGTGCGCCGGGTCCGCGCCTGGTTGCGGCGCGCCGCCAACATGCGCAGGCCGATGCCCGCGTAGGCAAGAAACGGATTTTCCAGCTTGAAGCTGCGGTAGTGCGGATACAGCCACCAGAACAGCGAGCTGCCCATGTGATAGGCCATCTCGTGGCGCGCCATGGTCCAGAAACTGTCGTGGTAGCGCAAATCGGTATCGCGCCGATGGCAACGGGCGGCAAGTTCGCGAATGGCCCCCGGGTCGCGGGGAAAGCAGGACTGGCCGGACATGCCATCGCATTCCAGGTTGATCCAGTCCGGCCGCAGGTAGCCGAAGTCGGTCACAGTCACCCGGATTTCCCGTTGCCAGGCCAGATCGATGGCGATCCGGTGATGCTGGCGGTGCTCTCCCAGCAGCACCAGATCGGTCACGCCGTGTCGCTGATAGAAACGCTCGATGAATTCCGGCCAGGCGCTGAGCCGCCCACGATAATTCACCGCGCGCCGCCGCCAGAACAGGTGGTCGCCGGGACAAAACCGGATGCAATGCACGGCATGCCCCAGCACGCTCAGGCCGTCCGCCACCTTGTGGAAGAACGGCGAACTGGGCCCTTGCAGAAACAGGAAGACGCGGGACTTCATCATGGATTCAGCGGTTGTCCGGATGCGCGGCACGCAACATGGAGAACAGCATGCATTGCCGCGACAGGCGGTGACGCGCCACGACCCGGAAGCCATGGCGGGCATAGTAGGCCGCGTTGTCCTCACGACTGGTTTCCAGATAGGCCGGCACGCCCTCCAGATCGCAACGTCTGGTCAATTCGCCCAGCAGGCGATCACCCCGGCCCTGTCCCTGGCTCGCGGGGTCCACACCCAATAATTGCAGGTAGTAATGCGGTCCAGGCGGGCGCTGCGCCTGCAGGCGCTTCAGCCGCCATGCCTTGGCCGGCGCCGACGACCAGCCGGCGATAGGCAGATAGTGGATAAAAAACGACAGGTCACTGGAGATGCCTTTTCCCGCACCCTCCGGGGCGAACCAGAGGGCCGCCGCATCCAGTTGCGACGTGGCATGCAGCTGGCCACCGCGCGCCGGGTCCAGCAGCAGGCCAAACAAGTCGCGGATCGCCCGGACCCGGTGCGCATCCTGCCGCACCATCCAGTTGATGTGGGGGTCCTGATCGAAGGCGCGGCAAAACATGTCCAGAATCCGTGCAAGGTCCGCGCCGGTCCCACGCGTATCCGAATCGATCCGCTTCTCCCGACCCGCTTCCGCGCCTCCCGCAATTTCTATCAACCCGTCTTCAAGCAAAGCGCCGTATCCCGACAATCATCCCTCCCACAGGCTGCGCGCCAGGTTCCAGATCCTGATCCGCTGGCGCCACCACCACGAAGCGCCAAGGGTAGCCGTTCGACCCATTGCACGTAAACGCTCGCGCTCGGCGACGATGCCATGCAAGACCGCCTCGCAGGTGGTATGGCCCTTGAGCAGCGGGTCCCAGTAGACCGGATAGCGCAGCAAGGCCCCGGCCACCAGTTCATCCAGGCTCAGGCGCCGCTGTCGCCTGGGCATGGCCAGGCGATCCACGGTCAAGCCCCAGCCGGCATAGAACGGCCGTCCGAACGCCACAACCCGCTTGCCTCGCAGCAGGGCATCGAAACCCGAGAGCGAGGTCATGGTATGCACCTCGTCGCAGGCATCGATGCAACTGACCAGTGAAACACCGGTTTCCACATGGTCCGCGAAACGCGATGCCTGCGCCATGGCCGCGCCGCCCCTGCGGTTGCCCGCCATGACGTCTGGATGCGGCTTGTAGACGATGAATGCATCCGGGCAGGCCGTGCGCGCGGCCTCCAGCAGGGCCAGGTTGGTGCGCACGGTGTCGCAGCCCAGGCGGATCGAGGCGTCGTCCTCCACCTGGCCCGGCACCAGCAGCACCCGCCGGCCCTGGCTTGCCCAATTGGGCGGGTCCAATGGCTCCACATTATACTTGGTGATGCCGTTGGCGACGATGAATGCCCGCACGCCCCGTGCGCGTGCCAATTCCAGCTCGGAAAACGATGCCGTGTTGAGCAGCATCTCCAGGTCGGACGGACCGCCCGGATCGAAATACAGTCCCAGTTCATCGAACACGAAGGAGCGGGGCGGGACCAAGTCCGAGCCCAGGCCCACCGAGCGGACGAAGCCGTCTTCCATGTGCAGCAGGCGCGTACCCGTCCCGCGTGCCAGCGCCGTCAATTCGGCCGACGCGGAACGTCCCCATACCAGCAGACAGTCCAACGCCCCCGGGCGCAGCGCCGCGGCACGCTCCGCATCGGCCACGTAGGCCACCCGCCCGGTATCCGGCCCCAACAGAGGCGCCTGCACCCAGCGGCGCAGCGCGGAAAACCCCACGGCGATCCTTCTGCCGGTGCATTGCTCCGCCGCCGATTTCTGGAGCACCAGCCACTCGATCACGTCGAAGATCGTGCCGCGTCCGCGGGTCGCCGGATTCAGGTAGCGGGCGTAATGGAAGTAGGCCGCAGCGAACAGTTCATCCACGGACCTCGCCCTGGTACGGCGCTCGCAGGCCTGACGGTCGTCCGTCACGCCCCAGCCGGCATACCAGGGCATGCCGAACGCCGTCACCGGCTTGCCCGCCAGCAGGGCCTCGAAGCCCATCTGGGAGGTCACCACATAGACCCGGTCCATCCGCTCTAACAAGTCCAGCGGGTTGATCGCCTGGCGCAGCACCACGGTGCGCTGATCATCCCGCACCCAGGTCAGATAGCCGCGCTTGCGGCCCGAGCTGACTTCCGGATGGGTCTTTACATAGATCGTCGCGTCCGGGTTTTCCGCGCGGGCCGCGGCCAGCATGGCGGCAAACGTATCCGCGTTCGCGCTTCCCAGCGTCACGCTCAGGTCGCCGGCCGTCTGGTCCACCACCAGCACGCGCCGTCCATCGCGCTGGTGCAGCGCCCCTGGCGCGAGTGCCGGGGAATGGTTGTACTTGCTCAGCCGGTGTGAAAGGAGCAACGCCTTGGCCCTGGCCACGTCCTGCGCCAGGCCGGCCAACACGTCGGTAGGTGAGTTCAGCAGGCTTTCCAGCGCACTGGGGCGGGTGCCGTCGTAATAGATGCCCGTGTCGTCCACCACCAGGGAGAGCGGCGGATAATGTTCGCCGGTGCCATATGAGCGCAGGAAACCGTCTTCCAGCCGGATCACCCTGCCGCCGCGCAGACGGGCATACCAGCCGGCGCGTTTCGTGCTGTGCTTGTAGCCCCAACCCAGCCAAGCGGCGCCATCCGCACGGCCCAGCGGCAGCCAGGCGCGCTTGACGGGTTGGCCGAGCAGCGCGCCTGGGACGGACGAACGCCACAAGGCGAAATTCCAGACGGGGGTTCGGATCACCGTGGCACCTGTGGCGAAAGTGTCCTGCGCCGGAACTTGGAGCCTGGCATTCCCGCTTGAACGAGGTCGAGCGCACTTGTCTGAAGACAGTTCGGGAAATCCACTGGCGGGGGAATGGTGATCATCTCGATCGGACCAGGTTTTGAAGGCTCGGCGCAGGGCGCTGTCGGGACTGCCAATCCGCCGTCCGTGAATAGAGTGCCATGCGTTGCGCATCGTCGGTCAGCAAATGCGTGACCCGATCGATCCACTCTGCCTGGCTGTCTCCACAATAAGTCGCGCCAGCCGTGTCCAGCGCCGGGACATAGGGAGCGCGCCTGGAAAATATCCCCACCGCGCCGCAGTGGGCGATATCGAACGCCTTCACATGGGCCCGGGCGTCGTTGAACGGGCTTGGCAAAAGCGGTGCCAGTCCCACCGCGATTTCCGAACGTTCACAGTAGGCCGCGTATTCCCGCCAAGGCATAGGGGCCAGCACCCTGACGCGGGGTATGCCGGCGAACAAGCGCCGCACCGCCGCGCCTCCGGTGACTTCGAACTCCGCGTCGGGCACCCGTGCCTGCACCGCCTCCACCACCGGCCTGAGCCAGTTCAGTTCCAGCATGTGGGCGCGGGTACCGTGATAGCACCAGCGCCGTGTCCCATGGGACGCGGCACCTCGGATAGCGAATGGATTCAGGGGTGGGACGAGCGAGGGATTCCAGTCCGGATAGCGGCTGCGCAGGACCTCGGTGGAGACCCAGGCCTGATCGCACACCCGCGACAACCCGTGCCCCACGCGCAGGAAACGGCCGCTGGTGCGCAGCCGGTAGTCCAGCGGCAGCTCCCGGCAACGCCAGGCGGCGGGAAGATCGTCGTCCATGAGGAAAGCCACCCCGCTCCATTGTCCGGCTTGTTTTGCGAGGAAACGCAGCCAGGGACCGGACGCATGACGCACCACGACCACGAAGGTCCCGGCCGGCAAGGAGCGAGACGACGGGTCCCACGCGCGCGAATCGAACCGATGCACGCTGCCCGACGAGAGGCCAATCAGACGCGGGGTCACATAGAAATCGACGGTAGGGATCGCGCCGGGCGCCAACACCGCGACATGGCCGGTCCAGGATTGGTCGTGACGCGCGGTGAATGCCCTGGGAGACGTGGCCATTCGCTACGCCCCGGGACGATCGACCATGGGCGTGCGGCTCAGCGAGAAATCTGGCCGCGCATAGCTCAGGTTCGGGTTGTAGAAGGGGTCATGGCGCATGACCTGGCCCCAGCGACGGGTCATGTAGGCGACTTCCCTTTTGGCACGGGCCAGTTGCTCGGGCGAAGCGTCCCGCCCCCGGGAAACGGACTCGTAATGGTAAAGCCTGGCATGGGGGGTCCATACCACACGCCACCCCGCCGCCCGCAGGCGCAAGCAATAATCCACATCGTTGAAGGCGACCGGCAGATCCCGCTCGTTCAAACCGCCCAGCGACAGATAGAGCGCACGCCGGGTCAGGAGGCAGGCGCCCGTCACCGCGGAAAGATCCTGGGCGAGCACCGCGCGGTGCATATACCCCGGCGCATCCCCCGGTAGCAGATGATGCAGGTGGTTGGCGCAACCGCCCGGCCCGACCGCGTCCCCACCGTGCTGGACGCGTCCATCCGCGAACAGCAGTTTTGCGCCCACCGCGCCCACGCCGGGCTGCACCAGAGGGCCAAGCATTTCCTCCAGCCAGTCGGGGGTGATCACCTCGGTGTCATTGTTGAGCAGACACACCAATTCGCCACGGGCCTCGCTCACCGCGAAATTGTTGATCGCCGAGAAATTGAAGAGGTGTGCATAGCGAAGTACCCGTACACGTCCATTTCGCGCGACCTGCTCCAGATAGGCCAGAGTGGCCGGATCGCCGCTCAGGTTGTCGACGACCAGCAATTCGTATTCACGGTAGGTGGTCTTGTCCAGAACGCTCTCCAGGCACGGCCGCAGAAGTTCCAGTCGGTCGCGCGTCGGCACAATGATGCTTACCAACGGGCGAGGCTTCGTCAGCGCGTAGCGCACGCGGCAATGGCCTAACCGGTCAGACTCGACCTCTGCATCGACGTTGAGCCGGCGAAGATGCCTCGCCACCGCCCGGGGGCTGTCATCCAAAAAGCGCCGATCCAGTGTCGTCGGCACGTGGATCAGGGGCGCGCAAAGATGGCGTATCTGATCGCCCGACAACCGTTCCGTGATCCGCAGCCACAGGTCGTGCAGATCCGTCCGACTGGCGGCGTCCTCGGCCGCATCGCTCATACCGCCCGCCGCTGCCAGCACGTCGGCCCGCACCGCCGCCGCGGGTCCGATGTAATTGCTCGAGCGCAACAACTCCGGCGACCAATCAGGCTTGAATGTCGGGTCGACACGCTCGCCCCTCAACGAGAGAAGATCGTGGTCGCAATAGGCGAACCCAGCCTCGGGGCACGCCGCGATGACACGCGCCAGCCAGTACAGGGCATGCGGCGAAAGCGCCGCCCCCTCGGGCAGGAACAAACACCAGCGGGGCCTCGCGCCGTGCTGCGCGACCGAGGCTTCGGGCATCTCCTGGCCCCATCCCACGCGCGACACGCGCGCAGGGGGCATCAGCTGCGCCGAGATTGACGCCATGGTGCGCTGGTAAGCGCCCTCGTCGGGTTCGGGACCGGAAAGGACCGACACCTCCCAGTCGATGCCGCCATGCCCGCGTGCGACGCCTCGGGCGATGCGGCGCAGGTCGCGGCCGGTCAGGCGGTCATGGCGCTTAAGCCACTCCGTGTAGCCGGGCGCCGGCGCATAGGCGCGCAGGCTTCCCGCCAGACGGTAGGCCCGGGGCAAATCCAGGAACATCGTGGACCAGCGCAATCCCAGGCTGGTCAACCGTCGACGCGGATGGACATAGCGCGTCGCCACCACCCGAACTACCATGCGTGCCGTGCGTTCAAATAGACCGACCGGACAGATCTCCAGGCCGGCCAGGGTGAACTCCCCGAGGGAGTCCATCGGCTGCAACAACAATGTGCGCGTGGCTTGTGGGAGCTTGATCAACTCGATGAGGATGCCCTTGGCGGACAGTGGGAGGTCGAAGACCGGCACCCCGCCTTCCGGCACTCCGTTATCGGCATACAGCCTGGCAGTCCGGTCCCAGCCGGTGGCCCGCAAGGTCGCCTTAATCAGCACCCAGCCGCGCGGCCATTCGCCGCCGTCGGCCTGAAGCGCCAGGCGGGCCGGAAGCGACGCCACTTGCCAGTGTCCCGTGTCGGTCAGGCGCACGACGCCTGCCTGTGGCGACACGCTGAACCCAATGGACCGCCGCTGGACGTTCAACCAGAGACTCGCGCCAGATGCGTCCGGAAGTTCTGCTTGATGCGCGTCACGATCAGATTAAGTTGCGACGGGGTGCGGACCTTGACGCGGGCAACCGGAATACGCTCTCCTGCCGCTTCAAAGCCGAATTCGAAGCCCGCGGCCGCCAGCGCCGGAGGCAAGGCATGAACGAAGCCGTTGAATCCGTCCCGCCCGGGCGCCGGCCCGGCATGCTGCGGGAACTTCTGGGCGACATCGTCGCGTTGCCGGTTGAACTCGAAATACTCCACGGCCGGACCGGACCGCACGTAGCACCGGTAAACGCCCTGGGGCGCCACTAGGGGCAGCATCCATCCGGCAAGCTGGACCCGTCCGCCATCCTCGAACAATTGCCCGTCGGCGGGGTGGTCCAGGTGCCATTTGTAGATCTGCGACTTGACCCTCTCGGAAGTCAACCTTCTCACCACGAAGCTCGGCAAGAGGCTCTCCCCGCCCCGCTTTGCCAGCAGCTTGAAATAGCGCTTCGCGCGGACACCCGCTTCATCCCGGACGGCCGTGCTCCGGTCCATCTCCCAGTTCAGCAGCACGGGCACGTAACCGCGTGCCTCGAAGGCTTCCGAGATCGACTTGCGATAGCGTACCGGCACATAGGAATCCAACGCGAAATCCTGCTCGCCCCCCTGGGCGCACCAGACGTCGACAAGTTCTTCCATCAGCCCTGCCGACAGGGTCTTGATCGCAGCCTGGTCATGCCCCCCGACCGAAAGGCCATCCTCGACCGCCTGCTTCAGGGTTGCCGGTACCTCCAGGCGGCCGTCCTTGATCCGCTGGTAAGTGACATCGCCACCCACCACGGGGATATGCGACTTGGCAAACAAGGTCCGGGCGATGGTGGACTTCCCTGAGCCGGGATTTTCCAGCATCAGGTAGACGAATGGCCGCATGGCGCGGACATGCACCACGAAACGGGCCACCGGATCACCGGCCTGTGACACGCTGCGGGAAATGATCTTCCAGGCGTAGGGTTCCAGTATCTCCCCGAGCTTGCTGCGCGTGGGGAACTGTCGTTCATCGATGCTGCGCTTGACCTTGACCCATTCGCTCTTGCCCGACGAGACAACACCGATTTCAAGAATCAGCACCCCGCCGTCATTGAGCTTTTCCATCAGGCGGTGCAGGAGCGCCTCCTGATCCTCTGCGTAATGCAGGGCGGACGCCAGAAGGATGACGTCGAACCCGCCCTCGGGCAGATCGTCCCAGGATTGCGCCAGAAACCGGCACTCTGGAAAGCGCGCGCGGGCACGCTGTATCGCCTGCTCGGACCGGTCGATGCCGATCGACTCGGCTACGCCGTCGAACCAGGCGTAACCGCAAAAATAGCCCTCGTTGCAGCCCAGATCCAGAAAGCGTTTGTCCTTCAGGGATGGCAGGCAGAGGGCCTTCAGTTTTTCCAGGGACTCCGAACTGCCTTTCACGCCTGGAAAGGATTGATACTGCATCGCAATCGCTCCAAAAATACCGGCCAGCCACAAAGCGCAATGGCCCGCGTCCGACCTGCGTCGCCCATCTCCCGCCGCATGGCGGGGTCCGCGGACAAGGCTTTCACACGCTCGGCGGCCGCGCCAACATTACCATAGGGCACCAGGAAACCCGTTACACCGTCCACCACCAATTCCGGCAGCGCGCCCCACGCATAGCAGACCACCGGGCGGCGGGCCGCCATGGCCTCCAGAACCACTCGCCCGAAGGATTCCTGGAAGTGCGACAGGTTGACCACCACATCCGCTTCGGCCAGCGCCGCCGCCGGGTCGGGCGCCAGGCCGAAGAACCGCAGATTCGGCGGTACGGCGCCCTCCGCCTGGGCCTGTTTCAGCGCAGTCACGTAACCATTATCCGGCCCCACCAGCAGGCATTCGATGCCCTTGCCACCCCGCTGGTACAGATGCCGCGCCAATTCCACGAAATCCTGCAACCCTTTCTTGGGAATATTGCTGCTGAGCATCGCCACCCGGAAAACCGGACTCTCGGGCCGGGACGGCAGGTCGAACCGCGCGAAGTCCAGCGTGTTCGGCACAATCACCGTGATATCGGGAGATTCCAGCCAATTTGCGACGACCTGGGAGTTCGCCACCAGCCGGTCCGCACAGGAGAGCACATGCGCCCGCACCTCCTCGGCTCCGGCACCCAGCGCCATGCACAAGTCCGGGTCATGCTCCGGCAATTCATGCACGTGCACCACCGTAATCACGCCTTCCCGACGGGCGGCCAGCAGCGGCTCCCACAGCACAGCGGTGTTCGCGTAGAGCAGATCGACCTCGAACCGGTGCAGCAGGCGCCGGAAGTTGGCCACCGCCGCTTCGCTGGGGCCTCTTCCCTGTCGCCACCATGTGTAAGGCAGAACCACGACCCAGCCCGCGCCATGCCGCAGCTCGTCCAGATAGGCCTGGTTTTCCGCCTCGGGCAGAACCACCACCACATTGGCATCCAGATCGCCGAGCCCGCGCAGGACATCGAGCAGACAGCGCTCGGCCCCAAACGTGCTCGGCGATGCCGCGTGGGCCACCAGCAGCACATTTTTCCGACCGGTCCGCCAGGTGCGCGAACCCTGCCATTCCCGAACCTCGACCCGCAACGCCGGAGGGATCGGAAAGGGCCTGTGCACCGGCAGCGCTGGCAGGAACAGATCCGCGGCGGTCTTGCTCCGCTGGTGCCAGGCGTGGGCCGCATCCATATACAGCTTGCGCACCCCGCCCAGGGAAGTGCGTTCGTGGGTCTCGCCGGTACCGGTCAACGAATTCGCCCCGGTCCGGCCGAAAGCCAGCGGCACCCCCGGCTTGATCTCCGCCACCGCGCCGGCACCATAGGCTCGAAGCACGCGGTAGTAATATTCCGTATCGGCCGAGGCCTTGACCCGGTCCCAACAACCCAGGGACTCCAACGTACTGCGCCGGAGCATCAGCGAGGACACGTTACGGTGTATCCACCCTTCCTCGATTCTCCAGCGCCCGAAAACCAGTTCGTCCGAGCAGCGAACCCAGTGGGTGGCGGTCGCCACCAGACCTGGATCCTGAATCAGGCGTCGCGTCTGTAGCGCGATCTTCTCTGGATGCGACCAGTCGTCCGCGTCATGCACGGTGACGAACGCCCCGCGCGCCTCGGCCAGCCCGAGGTTCCTGGCCACATACGGCCCTTGGCAGAACGGCGCGCGCAATACGCGGAAACGCGCATCCCGGGCGGCGAACGATTCGGCTACCGCGGCGGTGGCATCGCTCGAGCAGTCGTCGATGACCAGCACCTCCAGGGTCTGCCAAGACTGCCTCGCCAAGCTCTCCAACGCGGTGGGTAACGTCTGCTCGGCATTGAACGCCGGCACCAGAACGGAAACCAGGGGCATGGGGGACGATGCGTTGGTCTGGGCCAGATGGTTGTCAGTATGTAAATTGCCCAGCCTGAGGCCCGTCTCGGCATTTATCAGGGCCAAAGGTGCCAGGCCCGCATGCACATACATCGCGTTGAGGCATGTCAGACGCTCGCGGTCACCAGCGCCCCGCGCGAGCAGCCAATTCACCCTCGCCAGGACATAGTCGCCGTTGCCGGGATCCGATTCGGCGAGTTCATCGAGCCGCTTATCTGCCCGCCGGAAATCCCCGGCCCGGGTCAGGGCATCCACCTCAGCGAGGGGCACGGCGCGCAAGAACGCAAAACGTGAATCGGCACCATGAAGGAAGCCCAGCAGCGGCTCGAACGCATTCCATTCACCGTGGGCACCATGCCAGCGCGCCAGGGCCCAGGCCGCATAGATGCGTTCCGCTTCAGGGAGGGCAGCGTTCGCCACTATGGCCTGAAGGCCCTGAAGGGCATCACCGATGTCCGTCCCTGACCATAACGCCTCGTCCAGGCCGAGGGCGCTGCCCACGGCACGCGGCAATCGCCCTTCGTATTGGCCATAACGCAGAAAATGCACGAGCGGATTCATTCCCGCCTGGGCTACGTCCGGATGTGCTTCCAGGTAACCCGTGGTCGAAAACAACGGCCCCGGATCAAGGCCTGACTCCGCGCCATGTCGCAAGTAATGCTCGACGCCGGAAACGGCTTCAGATTCCCCTGGGTTGTGTTGCCGATACCATGACTCGTCGAAATAGGAGGAGGACTTCAGCAACCGGATATCCCGCGCCAGCTTGCGCTTGGCACTGGTCAGTGGCAGCCGATTCCAGAAAGAGGTCATGCGCAGGTCGATCGATCCATGGGGTGAAACCCGGTATGCCTGCTTTCGGCAAACATCAGTCCGTTCTCGGACATTGTAGAGGGGGGACTATCCCCAGCCGGTGTTCCCGCAGGCCGGTTGGGGGTCTCGCCGAAGTCTGGGTTGTCGATCATGTCGCCAGCGCCTCCAGAATCCACTCGCCCAGCGGACGGCATAGTCGGCGCCGATAATCCAGCGCCTCGGGAGAAATCTCCGCCCGATCTCCTTTGCCTTGCCGCCAGTGCTGTTCAAGGCCGCGCAGTGCGCTGGCGACATCGCCGAACGGCACGGCCGCATGGGGTATTTCAAGCTCGATCAACTCCCGTTGCATCCAACTACCCGACGTGACCAACCAGGCCAGATCGGTGCAACGCAACCCATCCCAGAATGTGCCGGAAGTCTTGATGCGGTAGTGCGCAGGGTCGTACAGCAGGCAGAGCATGTCGCTGTCACGCAGCAACACATCGTACTGTTGCGGCGTCAGGTTGCCTCTCAGGATGGCGACATTGGCATGCTTCTCCCCAGCCCGTTGCAACGCGGCGACGCGATCCAGATAACGCTCCGCACCGAAGAACTCGGCGTTGAAATGGAACAGGAAGCGCATTTGCGGAAAATGTGCCGCTGCCGCGGTGCCAAGCCGCAAGGCGAATTCGATGCCTTTGTCGCTTTTCGGGCAGCCCAGATACAGCAGAACCGTGAAGCGCGCATCGCCGGCGGCTACCAGTGAAGCTTCAAGCGGGCGATAGTTCACCGCGGGGTGGAGCATGACGGGGCCGGGCCATAGCTGCTGATAGCTACGTTGATAAGCCCGGGTTGGCGAAGCCAGCATCACCTGCACCCCGGTCCTTTGCGAGGCCGAAGCCAGAAGCTTCAGCGCCAGTCGATAACGCAGCAGGGTTCGTCCCTCGTCCAAGGCCGGATGTTCATCCCCACTTGGCGACAACTCGCTGCCAGGTGCGAACATGGTCAGCACGATCCAGCGCCCGCCTGCCCTGCCCTGCAGCCTCCAGAGCGCTATGGCCAGGCCATGGAAATGGAAGGCAAAACCGGTATGGAGCAAACAGATGTCGTCTGGCCGGGCCCGCTGCTGGTCAAATAGCGCGACAACCTCTGCGGCGAAAGCATGGGCCAGCCGCTCATGGTCCGCCAGGGGCAGGGTCTCGGCATTTTCCGGATAGCGGGTGATGCCAAACCAAGGCAGCGAGGCGAGACCCTGGTCCGAATCGTGGGCCACATCCTCCGCGGTCAATTCCGCAGACGCCACGGTCAGAACCTCCACCTTCGACATGGCCAGATCCCTGACCAGCGCAACATTCACCGAATGATGGTGGGCATTCCGGTGGCCATAGCCGGGATCGAGCACCAACACACGCATGGCGCTTTTCTTGGTCACGTCCGCACCGCCTCGCCATCCAGCAGCACCTGACGTACCAGGTCCCGATAGCGAATGGCGACCTTGTCCGCTGACGACCGCGGAAGGCAGCGCGCCAATGCGCGCTCTCCCATCTCCCGCAAGCGCGGCCTGCCCAGGATTTTCGCCCTCACAAGCGCGGTGCCCAGGTCCGCCGCACGGTCGTACCGCAGCCCATTGACACCATCCTCCACCTCCGAAGCAAACATGCCGGTCGCGGGCACGATCGCCGGCAATGCGAAGGTCGCTGTCTGATAGAAGCTGCCCGAAGTCAATATGTCACGATACGGCAGAACCGCCACATCGGCGTGCCGGCAAAGCCACGCCAGCTCGCCATCGCTCACCTGGCGATTGATCAGCACGATGTGCCGCCTCGCCGCCTCCGCCGCACTCGCATACTCGCGCAGCAGCGCCTTGTCCTGAATCACCCCGGCGAAGATCAGGCGCGTATTCGCCAACTGCCCGTCACACATGCCCGAAATGTAGTGCCTCAACAGTTCCAGGCCCCCCTTGTACGGGCGCAGCAATCCAAAACAGAGATAAGTCAGGGCCACACTATCCTGCCCGTGCAGTTCAGGAGGCCGCTCCGCCTCCAAGGCCAGCATAAAGTCATAAAGCGGGTGGGGGAGGACGCGGCATCGGTCACCCAGCGGAAGCCCGCAAGCCGTCTCCAGCAGAGGCTGCGCGTACGTGCCATGAATAAGGATGCGATCGGCCAGCTTCGCCATCTGCTCCAGGCAGTACCGGTTCAACTGCTGTTCATCCGCATTCGTATCGTGGTCGAACAGATTGTGCACGGTCCAGAAGACCTTCCCGCCCAACGCGCGCAGCAAGCGCAGCATACCGAAGTAACGGTCTACCACGGCAAAGCCGTCGGCATCAGCACGCAAGCCACGATAGATCTCCCCCAGCCAGTGCTGGTGGAACAGGAAGGGCCTGTCATCCCGCAGGACCGCATCCGGCAACGAGGCAAGATCAGCTGCATCGACTGCCATCACCTCCGATCCTTCCGCCACCAGGGCAGCATGGAGCAGGGTCTGGTAATGATTTGACCGGTAATGGGGCGTATATAAGAGGCGAATGGGACCTTTGCCGCCACGGCTCAGGTGCCCTCGACGCATGGCGCGCGCCCGTTCCAACTGCAGCCACCATGTGCCCGCACTGGCCGGACCAAGCTGCTCAAACAAACGCGCCGCCTCGTCGTAATGCCCCTGCCGGATCAGCGTCCGAATCTCATCGGCCGACGATAGACGCGCCTTCACGCAACGGAACCGCTAACGACGCGATTCAGCCTGGTGTTCGACATACCAGCGATAGGCATCGCGAAGCCCGTCCTCCAGGCTGATCGTGGCCTTCCAGCCCAGGGCCGCGAGCCGCGACACATCCATCAGCTTGCGTAGTGTACCGTCGGGTTTGCTTGCATCGAATCTCAGGTGCCCGGTAAATCCGGTCACCTTCGCCATCGTCTCGGCCAACTCCCGTATCGTGCAGTCGATCCCCGTGCCGACATTGATATGCGACAACATCGGTTGCGTGTTGGCGCGATAGGTTGCCTCATCCAGGTTCATTACATGCAGACAGGCCGCGGCCATGTCGTCCACGTGCAGAAACTCCCGCATCGGGGTTCCGCTGCCCCAGATCAGCACTTCATCCGCCCCCACCTGCACCGCCTCGTGGAACCGCCGCAGCAAGGCCGGAATGACATGGGAGTTCTCCGGATGATAATTGTCATGTGGGCCGTACAGATTGGTCGGCATCACCGAACGATAATCGCGGCCATATTGCCGGTTGTAACTCTCGCACAGCTTGATCCCGGCGATCTTGGCGATGGCGTAGGGTTCATTGGTGGGCTCGAGAACTCCCGTCAACAGCGCCTCCTCGCGCATGGGCTGTTCCGCGTATTTGGGATAGATGCAAGAAGACCCCAAAAACAATAACTGCCGTACCCCCACCGTATGTGCGGCGTGAATGATGTTGCACTCGATCATCAGGTTGTCGTGGATGAACTGGGCTGGGAAGCTGTTGTTGGCATGTATCCCACCCACTTTGGCCGCCGCCAGATACACCTGATCGATCTGTTCAGTCCGGAAGAACGCCTGCACGTCCGCCTGATTCACCAGGTCCAGTTCGCGATGAGTGCGTGTCACGATCTTGCAGTCATCGCGCTGTTGCAATTGCCGAACAATGGCGGAGCCCACCATGCCACGGTGGCCGGCCACGTAGACCCGAACCGGAGAATGGCTCATATCGGCCTCACTCGTGGTAATCGAAGGTCGTAAAGCCATGCCGCTTGACCAACTCATCGCGCTCGGCGGCCTTCAAGTCCTCCCTGACCATCTCCGCGACAAGATCGGCAAAGCTGGTGCGGGGCACCCAGCCCAGCTTTTCCTTCGCTTTGGTGGGATCGCCGAGCAGGGTTTCCACTTCGGTGGGCCGGAAATAACGGGGATCCACCGCCACGATGCATTTCTCAGCCTCAACCGTGGAAGGGGTAACAAGGTATCCCTTCTCCTCAACGCCCTCGCCTTCCCAACGGATCTTCATACCAAGTTCATCCGCCGCCGCATTCACGAAGTCACGAACGGAATACTGAACCCCTGTGGCGATGACGAAGTCCTCAGGCTTCTCCTGCTGCAACATCAACCACTGCATCTCGACATAATCCCGGGCATGGCCCCAATCACGCTTGGCATCAAGGTTGCCTAGAAATAAACAGTCCTGAAGACCCAGTTTGATACGTGACAGCGCACGCGTGATTTTCCGCGTCACGAAGGTCTCGCCACGCACGGGTGACTCATGGTTAAACAAGATACCGTTGCAGGCATACATGCCATAGGCTTCACGGTAGTTCACCACAATCCAGTAGCCATAAAGCTTGGCCACGGCGTAGGGGCTGCGCGGGTAGAAGGGTGTCGTTTCCTTTTGCGGGACTTCCTGCACCAAACCATAAAGCTCGGAGGTCGACGCCTGATAGAAGCGGGTCTTCTTTTCCAGTCCGAGAATCCGGATCGCCTCAAGCAATCGAAGCACCCCCAGCGCATCCGAGTTTGCCGTATATTCTGGCTCCTCGAATGAAACCGCCACATGGCTTTGCGCCGCCAGGTTGTAGATCTCATCTGGCTGGATCTGCTGGATGATGCGGATCAGGCTGCTGGAATCCGTCATGTCACCGTGGTGAAGCACGAAGCGTCGTGACTGCTCGTGTGGATCCTGATAGAGATGGTCTATGCGATCGGTGTTAAACAGCGAGGTACGGCGCTTAAGACCGTGCACCTCATAACCTTTTTGCAATAGAAACTCGGCCAGGTAGGCGCCATCCTGGCCAGTGACACCTGTGATCAGTGCCTTCTTCATGAAGTCATCGCCGCGAATGCCGACGCCATAGACCAGTCTCTTATGGGCAGTCCGCACCCGCACCTAGGGCTTTGGCAACGCTCCCGCCTATTCTCTATCATGTGTGTTCCCCGCTGAGTTGCCACATGGGCTTATTTTCTCCAATTGAGTTCATCGCGCGTGATAACTGACGGATCATCGTAAAGCTGCTTGCAGTCCTGCTGATGAGCCGGACTGTTGGTATCTGTCCAGGATGACCACCACACGGCTTTTGGCTCGAATCGCTTGATACCATCCAGGATATCCTGCTTGCTGTCTCGCGTATCCGCCTTTGCCAGCCCCTGGGCGCTCCACCCGATCTCCGTGATCGCGAACGGCTTGTTTATTCTGCTTAGAGCCGCATACTCCTCGTTAAGCAGTGCGGGCTGCTCTTGATAGGAATCCACGCCAACAACGTCAACTACATCGTCACCAGGGTAGTAATCCGCAACCCCTTTGCCTTTGTTCGGCGCATAGACGACGATCAAATTGTGCAACCCCTGCTCCTCGGTAAGGAACTTGATGGTCATGCGAAACAATTTCTTGAACTCCTCCGGATTCCGTTTGCCGTACCAGAACCAGCCTCCGTTCATCTCATGTAGTGGTCGAATAAATACGGTGACGCCCTGCTCTTGGAGCCGACGCAGGTGCTTTGCAAGGCTGCCCATCCATTCGATATAGTTGCGATTCAATTCCGTACCGGGAAGATTGATGTCACGAAACTCCTTATCGGACAAATCACGATCGAGCTGATCCGACTTGTTCTTTGGGTTCGGAATCGGCATATGGATGCCGACAAGGCCGCCATTGTCCCAATATTGCTTGATTGTCCGTTCATGGTCGCCGGCCTCCTTCCATTCGCCCCAGGAGGATGAACGCATCTGCCAAAGATGATCCTCGTATAGCGCCGGCCACTTTCCCGTAATGTCGTGGATCAGCTTCGTATCCTTCCAGCCGTACTGTCCGGAAAGAATGTTATTTGTGTGCCTGCTAGGAAGTGCACGGAGCCAGGTGACAATTGAACATACGTCCAGACCTGCGCCGGGATCAGCAGTCCGGATGGCACAGGCTGCAAACGATGGTTCTTCGACCAACGCCAGGGTGGCCAAAAGAGCAATCCAGATAAGAAAAGTAAACCTCTTATCATCACTCCTAAAAAATCGCGGCCGCAGCATGCTCGAAAACGGTATCCAATTGCTAAGCCGGCGTCTCATTCCGCTAGCTCTCCTTGGCTCGTTTTGTGAGCACGATGCAGGCTTCTCCTACCGAGTAGTCCGAAATATTTCGCGACGTTGAGACTGAGCGTAGCCGCGCCAGCGCCTCAGCATCCGGCGACTTCCAGGCCTTTGTCTGCATCTCTACCAAGTCAAGCGGGGCGTCATGAATCATGGATAGGTAATCGTTAATGGTATAGCGATTGATATCTTGCCGCACATATATCCAGTCGCATATTAATTCAGCGTGCCGGGTGGGGACGTTACGTTCGACCAGGTACTCGAACATCTCAAGCGGTGACAAGTAGAGGTGTCCCCAATCCGGAACCGGATTATTTGCGTTGAACTCATATTTCGTTCCTTGTGTATGGACCCATACGTGATGGCCCCAATGCGAACTCCAAAGGGCTCCGCCGTGTAGACAAACAAGCCCCCCTGGTCTCAGCAGTCGGCAGTTCTCAGTCAATATGTCAGGAAGCTGCTGAAGATGTTCAAGAACCGACGCACCGTATATGACGTCAAAGCTTTCCTCCTCGAAGTAGGGCTCTCGGGCATCCAATGGCAAGTAGGTCAGGCCACCTACACTGGACTCCGGCAAATCTGCCCTACTATTGATTTGCACGACTTCCATTGCACCAAGATCCAATAGACCTCGCGCGATCGATTGATGAGTCGGAACCCCCCCGATTTCCAAAAAACGCCTTTGACGAGGACTCCTTGTCTTCGTGACGTTGTCGAATACCCATCGCTGATAAGGAAGCATCTTTCGTCCTAAATGAGACACAATGTAATCTAGGTTGCGGAGCTAGACGCCGACTTGACGAACAAAGCCTTGATGCTGTCACGTGGCGCAGATTGCCAATGGCACTACGAATCACGACGCCATTCTGTCGCCAATATCAAATTGACTCAGAACCGAAGCCAGCAGCACCTCACGATAATGGCTCTCAACTTCCAATGGTAACGCGACGAAGTCATTCAGCGTCGGAGTGTTCCAATAGGCGTAATCGAATTTGAAGCCAGCAATGTCGTACAAAACGTAGCGGTATTCTTTGAAGAACTGTTCAAATTCCGTTTGGGTATACCCATAACTCTTCGCGGGGAGCGATTTCATTTTACCGCTTTCGAAAACAACAATCGGTCGATCCTCTAAGAGGATTCGCTTTGAACCTTGCAGAATGAAAAAGTCCGCGCCCTCGGCATCAATCTTGATGAACCTGACAGGACTATTAACCTTCACGATATTGTCGAGTAGATCGACCGTAACAATAATCTTCTGAATTACATGCCCTTCCTGACTCGTACGAGGCATCAACCCACTGAGGCCTGGTGCATCCTCAACATGGACAAACTCTGCCTGTCCCGCCTCCCGAGCCAAGGCAATATTAAATAATTGGATATTATGCTGCTTAGAGTCTGATACGACTCCGGCCAGCCGGTCGTACAGGTGCGGCAGGGGCTCAAAGGCAAGTATCCTTCCGGCCGCCCCTACGCACTCCGCCATAGGTAGTGTATGCCGGCCAACATGTGCACCGACGTCGACAGCGGTGTCACCTTCTTGAAGCACTGCCGAATAGAACCGCTGAAGAATCGCTTCAAATTCGTCATTCGAAATGTGCAGCAGACTCTTGTAGCAATTCAGCACAGGATCAGCCGCATTATGCATCTTTGTCATCACCATCTCTCATAAGTTGCGTCCCAATTTCATTTTTGTCTGTTCACCAGAACAGCCACCAGGTCCCTCATCTCTCACCATATGTCGCATACCCGCCCATTGCCGACACGTGGCCTAGCTCACGACACACCACCGCATAATCCAAGCGATTTCGACCAGTGTATGGCGCCTATTCTGGATGGTTACATCAGACGCTGTTGGACCCACCTTCACCCCAGGCGGCTAATATCGCCTCAGGCAACTCGAGATAGCCACTGACCGATTTAGCGACTCTAGACTTATCACCTTCCTGACGCCAACAGCGAGTGACGTAGTCACGAGATACTGGCAGGGTCAGATCGAGGTAACGCTCTAGCCGATCAAAGAATAATCCACTCTCCTGTCCGAGCCGATCGAAGTTAAGCGTGATATCGGCAAATGGACTCATATACAGCTCGGCAAAACGTATGATGAAATGTACCTTCTGCAGGTAATTGAGCTTCCCTACGGCCTGAGAATCGAAGTCATAGAAGGTCGCGATATTTCTGGCGGCTTCCGTGATTCCCCAGTAGTCAGCCACCGGCGACAGCAGGTCTAGTTTCGCGCCTTCCTTGCGCGCAAGACCGTACAACGAGAGCGCAACTGAAATCGACGAGCGCGTTATCAGAACGATGACGAAATCCTGGAAGCGTTCTCTCAGCCAGGGCAGAATCAGATTCCAGCGATTACACTGAAGGAACGGAATCTTGCCGGCATCGACGGCGGTACCGATGAGGAAGTCGACGTACCCCTTGAGGTCAGCGCCGCCGGTCGACCCGGCATACACCGGATGCGCGGTAGGTCGTTCCTCAATATTCAGGTAGGAGCGCAGATAGCTTGAGTCAAGGCTCTGGTATTCGGCGAAATAGTCGTCATCGATAGTGTGTCCAAGAAATGCGGCATCGGCGACGTGCTTGCTGTCGCGGTCGGGTGAGAGGTAGTCCTCCATCATCGGGTGATACGGCTCGTAGTAGCAGCGAAAGCGACTGTCGGCCCGCAACGCACTGAAGATGAAGGTGCTTCCCGTCCGGAAGAACCCTGTCATCAACACACCACGACTGAAGCTACTCACGGATGCCTGTCCCACCAAAGAACAGTGCATCGAGGCCAGACACTGTCTTGAGATGCCCCCGCGCCAGAGCAACATCGCCGCGTAGGGCTACCACCTTTGCGAGCTCGTAGCACACGGCTGGCGATGGATTTACACGCATCTCGCGCTGCAAGTCCTCTTCAATCGATGGCAAATCGCCAGTTCGGTGATAGTTGCGTCCGACGCAAACAGCAGCGTTCCCATTCAGCTTTGCTCGAAAGGCCTCGATGTCTTCGATCAGCCTGTCGTACCGTCGGAACTCTTCTTCGAACTCACCATTGCCAACTGTCAGGTGACGTAGTTGCGCAAGCCGCATCTTCCTTTGCCGACAGAAAGGGATCAGGTTAAGCGCCTTCATAACACCATTCTTCAGATGCATGGGAGCGGCACCAACCAATGCCATATCGACAAATTGATACTGAGCGTCGAATGCTGCGTCATGCTGTCCGAGCGCCTGAAGAATCTGCGCATACCAGTTGTAGTTCCACATGCTCTTGCCTTTGTCTGAGCGCAATCCCAATTCAGCAAGTTGCTTTGCAGCCAACGACCGCCCCGATTCGTGAAAGCGCTTCATCAACAGGATCACGTCCGAATAGTCGAGACTGAAGCCCTGCAGATGAACCGGAAACGTCTGATCTGCGGCCTCAAGCAACGCCAGCGCAGCGCTGGCAAAAGGTTGTGACCTTTCATCAAGACCACTATCCAATCCGTTGCGAAGGTGTCGCAGAAAGATGGGTGGGAGGAGCCCCAGGCCTTTCTCGCGAACGCTCTCCATCCAGCGAACCAGCAAGCGGTTGGAGTCGATTACCGACGAGTCGAGCGCCTTCTCGAACTGTCGGAGCAAAGGCTCCTGGAACCGCGCCCAGCTTTCGAAGTCCTCCACTGCCAATCTGCTTAGCATAAGGTCTGCAGCGACGAGCCGATCTTCGCCATCGGGCCGTGTCGTGTGCAGAAGCAGCGCTAGCGCCCCCAGCAACCTTCTCGATTTGGCCATTCCATCGGACAGGCCGATTGTGTCAGTCATATCACTACCCGTTGGCACAAGCATTCTTGAAGATGGATGACTCCCGAAGGTCGTCGATGAAGCGTCGAGGCCCCACAGCCTGCCGAACACCGGAATCCATCAGATATTCGTGCGCGCGACGAATCAGGAGATCGTCCTGGCACAATTGGGCCGCATGTTGTTGGTTACGGAAGTACAACGGGTAATCGGCACCAAGATAGTCGATGATCGCCCGATTCGGTGGGCAGATGACAGGAACCCCACGCGCGATGCATTCGACAATCGCATTGTTGGCGCTAGTATCGTAGAAGTCGACATATACAATTGCGGATGCTAGTAGCTCGTCATAGGCCTCGTTACCTAACAACCCATACCAAGTCACCTCTGTGTCATCGTGAGCTTCACCCAAAACCACGCGCTCAAGATAGAGCATGTCGCGTTGCCAAGGTTGATTCACTCCAACAATGCATTTTGAGTAATTTGATGGCAGCGCAAGATTCCAAATTGCATTGAGCCGCCGTAACCAGAAACCCAGCTGAACTACCCTTCGAGTACGACGACTGCACCAAGTTGTGGGATTGAAAGTCCTGCCAACCAACTCTGTCGGGTGCAAAACGACGTCCACCGGCCCATAAAAGTGAGTCCTTAGCCATCCCGCGAGTGGCGTCGACAGCGAGTATAGGCCCACGCAGTGCTGCAACGCCTGCTCGAAGTTCTCTTGCTGGAAGAACTGTGCCGGCGAGTACTGATAGTTAAACCATGACGGAACCACAACGGGACAATGGACGAAGCCAATCCAAGGTTCTTGTAGATTCTGAAACTTGTTTCTCGCTTCACCGACCTCGGACCCAAAGACAAACTTCTTCTCAACGAAGCTTACTACCCTGGTACCGCGGTCGCTGTGCAACTCGCGCATACAATCCAACGCATATGCCCAGCCCGCTCTGTGGTTTCCGTAATGACGATCGAGATCTGCGGACAAGTCGAACATGCTTGACGTTCAGCGGTTACTTGAGGAACGAAAATGGGAAGTGCTTTTGGAACTGGCCGGCAACGTACAGGTTTGTCGATGCCTTGGTGCGTTCGTCGGCGAAACCCCGCCAAGTGTTGACGAGCAGAGTCTTGTTGTATTCCAGATAGTCGGCATAGCGCGAATCCTTCCACTCCATGTCGTCACCGAAATGTATCGTCAGGTGGAAGTCACGGTGTTCGCGGAAGCGCTCACCAAAGTGGAGAATACAGTTCAAGAGCAGCGGCCTGAACACATACCCGATCCCGAGTATGCTGTCGGGCAAATTGGCCTTTCTCAGGAAAGAGGCGGGAAATATGAAGCAGTCGTGCCCCGGGTGATCCTTGCTGGCCGATGTGAAACCTTCCGTCAGGGGCAAGTCCAGAAAGCGCTTGTCCACCGTACGACGGTTGATGACCATGCAATCACTGCCCTCGAGCAGGAGGCGTGCGCACTCGGTATAAAAATAAGGAGTGACGCAAATGTCCATGTTCGTGAAGATGACGTAGCAGTCCGCGTTGGTCGGAACTTCCACCGCGAACATGTCCGATAGCAGCGGCAATCTTCGTTGGATCGCAAAATTTCCGACGTCGAAGGAGAATCGCGTCAGCGGCTGGATCGACTGATTTGGCAGGATTTGAGCAAGCGGTCCGAGATCGCCATCATCCGGATCTGCGCGAATGAGATATCTGACGTTGATGACATCCTGCGAAAATGCAGAAGCGACGGACAGTGACTCAAGAGTCCGCTCCTGCACTCGAGCACTTTCAGAGCCGATCGGGGCTCGATATGGGTTGATGATGTGGTAGAAGCTGACCATTTGCGACTAGCGATATCCAAGAATCGATTGAATCGTCCGATAGTTGGGTGAAGACCCAATCTCCTCGGACAAAGTGGCATCAATGGGCTGCCTTGACTTCGGCTCGATTAGCTTTCCAGACCGACCGCTATCTCCAGTGATGCGATGCACGCTGAACAGGTCCCGGAAATCCGGATTGAATGGCAGATCGAGTAACTCGCAAATCGTCACCATTTCGGATTCTGGATTAGCGACGAAATCTTCGAAGTGGATAATAGAAACTCCTTCGTAAGCGTGAATAAAGCCGATGTATCTACGGCAATATTCGTCAAAAGTCGAAGGGGTGAAGTGAACCCAGCCATTTGCCTTCAGGGATAGGTAGCTATCGATCGGATCTCGAACGGTCACTAAAGACAAGATTGGAAACCTGGCTGCCACGAGCTTGCGCAGGTTGGGGCGATCCGGGATATCGGTACCCCTGCAGTAATGGCTGTGCGCATGGTCACGTAACACCAACCGAAGACCAGAACTAAGCGATTGAGAGTAGATGACCTGAAGGTTGCTGAGAAACATCTCAATGATTAACTCCGGCGAAGTACCGCGTGTGCTTTGCCGCATCAACGTAACCATGTCAGTTGGGGAAAACTGGGGCTTAGTCGGCGTTCTCACCGGCGTGCTGAGCGGATCAACCTCGCTTAACAGCTGTATGTTTGGCATCGACGCGACGCACTTGCTGATGAGCGTCCCACCCGTGCATGCAAAGTGATGAATAGTCCGTACAGGATCTGGTTGCAACGCACCATGTTCCTCGCAGAGATCCAGGCACTGTTCCAGCAGGTTCTGGGGAAGAGTGCGGTCATTTGCCAGGATCTGCGTATCGGCAACCTGCTGGAATTCCCTCAACAGCCCAAGTGCCTCGTCAACCTCGACAGTAAGCTTGGAGACGAGCGACTCATGATTCCCAGAGTCGTGCGACAGGGTGGTCACGGATGATCCTTGAAGCCAGTGCTGCGCTTCTTCGTCGCCCCGCCCACCTGAACCCTTTTGCTTGATCGCGGGAGCACGGCAGATTCGCTGTTTGCGATTTGGTGGAAATAGGCTGAGGCAGTGCTCAGCCTCTCGCCCAGCTTGGTCAAGAGTTGGTGCTGATGATCCTCGCGCGCACGCGACTCCTGATAGCGGGCCTGCAGCTCCTTTAGATCGGCTTCGCGAAGCATCTGCAGTTTCATGCTCAAATAAGCGGCCTGTCGGCTCTCCTGCAGTTCACGTTGAAGTTGATCTGCCAATTTGGAGTGTTCTTCCTGGCGTCCAGACAGCGCCTGCTTCGTCTGTTCGAGTTGCGATTGCACCAGCTTTAGCGCCTCGACTTCCTTGTTGCGCTCCGCAACCAATCGCGCTTGTTCGTCGCGCGCCTTTATCAACTGCGCGACCTCCTCTGCCTTATCCTGAGCCCGCCGAATCTGCTCATCACGCGCCCGCGTCACGTTTTCGACTTCCCGTTCCAGTTCCAACCGCCGCGACGCCAGAGCTGATTTCTCCTGTTCCAGCCGCGCCTGCGCCTGTTTCTGCGCTTCGACCTCCCGGTCGCGATCTGCCACCAACCCCGCCTGCTCGTCGCGGGCCTTGGCCAGGTTCTCGATCTCGGCCTGGCGCTCCCCAAGCTGCTTTTCCAGTTCAACCTTGGCCTGCCGAACCTGATCCATCTGCACCTTTTGATCGGCCAGCTGCTTGTCCCGGGTCTCCCGTTCCTGAGTCAGTCCCTGGATCTGCTGCTGCCGCTCCGCCGCTAGCCGGTCGGCCTCCGCCTTGGCCTGGCTGAGCCCTTCGATCTGCGTGGCACGTTCCGCGGCCAGGCGCGTCTGCTCGTCGCGGGCCTTGGCCAGGTTCTCGATCTCGGCCTGGCGCTCCCCAAGCTGCTTTTCCAGTTCAACCTTGGCCTGCCGAACCTGATCCATCTGCACCTTTTGATCGGCCAGCTGCTTGTCCCGGGTCTCCCGTTCCTGAGTCAGTCCCTGGATCTGCTGCTGCCGCTCCGCCGCTAGCCGGTCGGCCTCCGCCTTGGCCTGGCTGAGCCCTTCGATCTGCGTGGCACGTTCCGCGGCCAGGCGCGTCTGCTCGTCGCGGGCCTTGGCCAGGTTCTCGATCTCGGCCTGGCGCTCCCCAAGCTGCTTTTCCAGTTCTGCCTTGGCCTGCCGAACCTGATCCATCTGCACCCTTTGATCGGCCAGCTGCTTGTCCCGGGTCTCCCGTTCCTGAGTCAGTCCCTGGATCTGCTGCTGCCGCTCCGCCGCTAGCCGGTCGGCCTCCGCCTTGGCCTGGCTGAGCCCTTCGATCTGCGTGGCACGTTCCGCGGCCAGGCGCGTCTGCTCGTCGCGGGCCTTGGCCAGGTTCTCGATCTCGGCCTGGCGCTCCCCAAGCTGCTTTTCCAGTTCTGCCTTGGCCTGCCGAACCTGATCCATCTGCACCTTTTGATCGGCCAGCTGCTTGTCCCGGGTCTCCCGTTCCTGAGTCAGTCCCTGGATCTGCTGCTGCCGCTCCGCCGCTAGCCGCTCGGCCTCCGCCTTGGCCTGGCTGAGCCCTTCGATCTGCGTTACACGTTCCGCGGCCAGGCGCGTCTGCTCGTCGCGCGCGTTCAAGAGGCTGTCCACTTGCGCCTGTTGTTCTTTGACCCGTTGCTCCAGACCCGCCTGGACCTCTCGCGCCTGTTCCAGCTGTGCCTGCTGGTCAGCCAGCCTCTGCTGCAGGCTAATCCGCTCCTGCGCGATTTGCTCAAGCTGGCGCCACCGCTCTTGTGATATCTCCGTTTCTCTGGCTAATGCCTGGGCCAGATCATTCGCATTCGTTTCGATCCGAAGAATCTTCTGAACCAATGGGTGCCGTTTGAAGAGAGCCACCGCATTAGGGTATATGGCCTCGCTATCGCTCATGGCCAATTCATATCCTTGCTCTTTCAAAAAGCCGATGACAGTGGCCATGGGTTTGTCACCGTCATACGCATCAGCAATCTGCATCCCAATGACCACCAACCATTCGAAACGATATAGCGAACTTGGCGGAATGGCCTGCAGAAGAGCACTGTTGACGCCCTGCGAATTCAAGATGAGTAGATTCGCATGGTCAATCGAGGGTGAAAGTTCATCGACAACACTGTCTATTTGTCTAGCCGGGACAGTAATTGTGTGTTCAACCTTTAGATTCGAGCGAAGGTCGAGAATACCGAGTGGTTTGGCTGTGCTGGTGTAACGTGCATTGCTGAGCAGGTATAGACGGGCGGTATCAGCGGGATCGGCCACCAGTGCACATGGGAATAATGATTCATTATGAGCCGCGTCGATTCCGTTTTCGAGCGTACCGATATTCGTGGGATTAGGCTCGGTCAGGACAATTCGCCCGGCTCCTAAATTGCGAACCCAATGAAGCATCTCGCCTTTCCCAGCGCCTACAAACAAGACGATACCCATGGGCGACCGGTTCTCTTGCGATATATGCTGGAGTAGCGTCTTCATTTATGTATATCGCAAGCAGTTGATGCGATCTTGACCAATTTCACATTGTGGTTCATGGATGGGGACAACGGCCTTCGGCTTGGCCATGGGCTAAGTAGTGGATCAGCGGGTTGATCGCTGAATCAGCAATGTCAGGGTTGCTGTGTTGATAGTAGCGAGTATCGAATTGCAACGAGGGGTCACGTCCCTCCTCAGCGCCGAATTTAAGATAGTGTCGGATGGGGTCCATGCCAGATTGGGAAACATCAGGGTACTCATTCAAGTACCATTGTTCATCGAATAGACCGCTGCTCCGAATTACCGACACTTGGCGCTTTAATCTTCTTGCGGACTTATATTTCTCCAAATAGCCGTTGATTAGACCAACCTTCCCAGTCGTTACTTTGTCGACGCCGCCAGTTACAGGTTTGTATTGTGTTGTTGGTATCGTTTTCTGGTTATCCTGGTTCTTCTTAAGCAGAGCGTTGTACTTGGAATAATAGGTTTCCAGTTCCTCCTGCACTTGGTGCAATTGGAGCAATAGCAGGTCGTTTTCATTTCCCAGTTCCTCCCGATTTATTTGCTCTCTTCCTATCTCCTTCTCCATGGCGCCAACCTGATCACACAGTTGAGATGCCTTCTGTTCCTCGATAGTAATTCTGGCGTTGGCATCCCTGGCCTGAGCTTTTGCTAGCTCTAGTTGTCGTTTCGCTTCTTCCAAGGCGCTCTGCGTTTCCTTGGCCTCTGTTTCCCAGATGTTGCCCAATTCTTGCGTTTTTTCAAGTTCTTGGGCTTGTTGCTGAAGCTTGTTGTCGGCTTCCTGAACGCGGCGGTAATAGTTCTCAACTTCTTCTTGCACTTGGTGCAGTTGAAGAAGCAACAACTCGTTTTCCTTTTCTAGTGCATCGCCTTTCTGCGTTGCCATTCCCAAGTTTTCATCGAGCGTGGAAATTCTCGCAAGCAGGCAGGATTGTTCTTCCTTGGCGGCCTGATTGTTGACATCAGACTCCTTGATCTGTTCCCGAGCTTGTTCCAGTGACCGAGTAGTTTTCTCCAACGCTTTCAGGGATTCATCCAGTTCCTCTTGTACTTCGCGCAATTGAATCAGTTGAAGGTCGATCTCCTTGCGCTGTTCCTCTTCATTCAGCCTCGCCTGCCCCAGCGTCGTCTCCAATGTGGCAACCATTTCCTGCAACAGCAATACCTGTTGCTCTGCGGTTTTCAGTTGGGTATCGGTTTCCCGGATCTGTCTCCGTGCCTGTGTCAGCTCAAGTCTGCAATCCTCAAGGGACTGCTGATCTTGCACCGCATCGGCGCAGGTCTCTTGCAATAACTTTTCTGTCGCCATGAGCCGGGAGTGTTCGGACCATGCGGCAGCTATTTCGAATTGCTCATGGTCTTCTTCAACAGGCAGATCCGACGCTGTTTCAAGCTCTTCATAAAGGGCCTCCGCCTCGCTGTGGCTCAGTAGTCTCCTTGCGAGGAGCGATCGAATCGCGCTGACGGGAAACTCGAACCGGTCTTTACACTCCTGTTTCACACCCGAGAGCTGAATACCGAGGCGTTCTGCCAGCAATTCTTCCAGTCGGACAGGATGGCGAATCAAGGCGTAGGTGTTAAGGAGTAGGCAGCGATGGCGATTGCGGCTGTAGAAATCTAACAATTCACTGTTGGTACGGCGCCAGAAGGCAAGTGCGTCACTCCGTCTCTCCTCTGTTGCCGCCGTTATATCCGGCATCATGGCTAAGGCCACCTCGGGCGCAACGTAGCACAACAAGAAATTGATGGATTGGTCCACATCCGCCCAGAAATCGAGCAGGTGACTGACACGTGTATCGGCCCATCCCCATACTTCTCTCTCGACATTATTGACGAGCATGTTTTCTGCAAGGCTTTGCCACATCCGGCCAGGCTTGAACTGTCCGGACGCCTCTTCCTGGTCGATCTTATGTGCAAGAAACAGCTTGTCGTGAAATAGCGCCGGGTCATCCGTCTCGCTGCGCGATGGCATGGCCGACTCGATGTCGAGTGATCGCATGATCGCCCCTATGGCTTCTATGCTGGACAAGTCGTGGCCGGTTGCCAGTATCGTTCTCATTGCTCTGCCCAATATCCGCTAAAGCCCAAACACCACCTTCGCACTCACTGCGATCTGATAAATGATCTGGGTCATGTCCTTCCATATCTGACGTGATTTCACGTCAATCTTAGGTAGCACCAATATTTCATCTCCCGCGCGGACGGCCACGTCGTCATGGCCATGGCTGAAGAAGCCTTGTTTCTCGTTGGCTTCAGAAAAGCTTCCGTCACGGTGGGCAACAACGAGACGCGAGGAATCGGCGTTCTGGGTAAAACCACCGGCGCGTCGAATATAGCCATCCAGGCTTAACGTCTTATCGTAAGCGATGGCGTTCGGGAACAGCACCTCGCCGCTTACGAGCACCAAGCCGTCCTTAGTTGGCACGCGGATGATGTCGCCATTTTCCAGCAGCAGGTCGTCGCGGTGTTTAGCGTCAGAAATCACAACTTGGCCGCTCGGTTCAATCTTTTTGGCACGGTCGACCCACTGCAATAACAGGCTAGCCTCTTCCTTGCGCAGCACGGCTTCATCGCTGGTTCCGGAGCGGGCCGTAAGGGCAGCGGCTTCCAGGCTGTTCAGCGAGGTTTGCAGCATCTCCTTTTGCCTGTCCTTGACGCTCAGGCGGAAGAGTTGCAGGTTGTCCTTGTCCGAACGATCGGAATACTGAATCTGTTTAAGCAAGTCGCCCATATGTGAGCCATATGGCAGCACATACTCCTGGGCACTCTGGTGCTCTCCTTCCACGCGCACGGTTATGGTGCCAGGCTTCTTGTCGGCGGTAAATTCGAGTTCATCGCCATCCTGCAGCGCCACTCTGGAAGCCTGTTCAAGTGGGTAATACTCGACGTTTCTTGTGGAGCCTGAATTTCTTACAACTCGAACATGAGTGGCTGCAGCGGTTGGCTTGGCCAGATTCATCATGTCCGTCACCGTGACTGTGTTATTGCTGAACTCGAATCGCTTTGCGTTTTCAACCAAGCCACCAACTTTGATGGTGTTTTTGCGAGGTGCGACAAAGATTACGTCACCATCGGCCAACTGTATCAATGGCATGATCCCCTTTAGCAGGAAGTCATACAGATTGGCCTTAGCACGCACCTGGTGGCCACGTTTAATCTGTATCTCTAGAAAGGAACCCCGCTGGGGGTCGATACCACCTGCCTGGTCCACGTAATTGAGCAGACTATCCATGCTGGTACCGCCATACAGACCAGGGCGATTGACGAACCCGCTAACAAAGACCTGAACCGGTTGGGCCGCCGCCAGGCTCGCATAGCAATACACGTTGGAGCGGAATATCTTCCCGAGCGCCGCCTCTGCGATGCGCTGCAGGTCTTGATTGCGCACACCCAATACATGCACCGGACCGGCATGTGGCAGGAAGATGTTCCCTTGGGGATCCACAGTCAGGAGCGCGTCGAAATCAAAAGCACCCCAAAGCCTTACTTGAATCACGTCACCTACAGCCACAGCGTAGTCCGGATTAAATTGAGTGGCACCTTGTCTGGCAAACGAACCCGTGAAGAGGTTGGCGCCAAAAACGTCGCTGTTCAGGTTTGAGGAATAGTCAAAATACTGCGGGGTACTGGGGTGGATTGTAGGTACTGGCAGGTCAGTGCCGACTGCCTGGGAAGCAGGTAACTGTGCCGCCAAGCCCGAGTTTGAAAGCAGTGCACTCCCCGCATCCGTCCGCAATTTAAGCGCAGAACTGATGCCGGATGCATCGGTCGCTGCGGCCTGGGCCGGGAGGTATGTAAGCACGTTGAGAAGCCCCATGAGGATAATGGCGAGCAAATACCTGTGCATGAGATTAGTCCTTGTGGTCTCGTACGATGGCCGCCAACAGGTGCGCCACACCGGCCAGCAACAATGCGAAGAGGATGAACACCAGCGTGTTGTATAGGCGACGAGGTTCGGTAGGATATTCAGGCTCGGTCGGTGCTTGCAGCACCGATACTTTCTTGATGTTTCGGGTGGCTTCGAAACGCCCTTTCTCCAGTGCCACTAGGGCTGTCTTATAGACGTCGTCGGCAAACTTGGCCTCCGTTTCCAACCGCTGGAATTCTTCGACTGTCCTGTTGAGGGTATTTCCTTGGGGAGAGGTTAGCTTGGACTTTTCCTGCTTGATCTGGTTTTCGATAGCGGCAATTTGCTGATTAAGTTGGACGAGGTCGGGATTGTTGGGAACGAGGTAAGCCGCGAGTGCACTGCGTTGTGTCTCCAGTTCAGTACGTTGGTCCTGCAGCTTTTCGATGATTCCCACGATGTTTTCCGCAGTTGCTTGTGGAGAAACCAGTCCTTTCTTGTTCTGAAAGTCCAAAACCGCCTGGCGTGCCTGCATCGCGCGCAGGTTCATCTGAGCAACCTGCTTTTCCAGGAAATTGACCTGGTCTTGAGCCAAGGCATGAGCCATCTGGTTCATAAAACGCTCACCCTCCATCACCATCAAGGCTGCTATGGCGTGGGCAGTTTGGGGATCATATCCTTGGGCCTTGATGATCAGAACACCGGTATAGTCGTCAAAATCGACGCTTACTCGGTCAAGGTAATATCGGTAGAACCATTCCGTGGACTCGTCACTGGACCACATCCGCGACACCGGGTCGCGATGCCAATCGCTATAGTGGCTGCGAAGATGCAACTGTGTGTCGAGTTTCTTCAGCATATCCACGGACAGCAGGTAATCGCGCAATAACAATTGATCAGCCCGGCTGCCATCTACTGCGCCGCCGAGCAAATTGGAAAAATCCATGACCTGCCCGCCGGACAAATCTGTGCGCTGAAGGATGACGTGAGCTTCAGAGACATAACGATCTGAAGCAATGAGCAGCCAGTAGATGGCAGCGAGCATGGATGCAATGACGGCGGCACTAATGATCCGCCGACGGAGCAGGGCTGGAGCCAGCTCTCCCTGTAACCAACTAACGATGCGTGCAATCAGCTTAGTCAGACGACTTTGTTTGATATGGTCGATCATGCGGACAGATGGTCCTTGTAAGCTGTCAGAGCGTCGTCAATTTGGTCGAACCAGTGTACCTTGCCATCATGTATCCAGATACCCGCCGAACAGAACTGCTTGAGCGTGCCTTCTTCATGGGAAACCATGATCAGGCTTGCATGGTCGGCAAGTTCCTTGAAAGCTGCCGCAGCTTTTTTTCTGAAGGCGCTGTCTCCCGCCGAGGTAACCTCGTCAGAGATATAGACGTCAAAGTCGAAGGCCAAGGACAAAGCAAATTGAAGCCTTGAGCGCATTCCTGAAGAATACGTTTTCACGGGTTGATCGAAGGCCTCTCCGATTTTCGCGAAGCCCTGAACATATGCGAGACGTTCAGGAATGTCGTATTCATGTCCATGAATACGACATACGAACTTGGCGTTTTGACGGCCGGTCAGCGAACCCTGCAATCCTCCTCCGAAACCCATCGGCCAGGAAACCCGGCAAAGGCGTTCAACACGACCCTTGTTGGGAAAATCGACACCACCGATGATGCGAAGCAATGTGGATTTACCTGCGCCGTTTACACCTATAAGTCCCACGTTGAGTCTTGGGGGAATTGTAAAAGTCACACCTTGCAAGACCCACTTACCAGGGCCGTGGTCAGTTTGGTAGCGCTTGTGTACATCTTCGACAACGATCATTCGCTTGCCAACCTCGCGGCATATCGGCGATGCAATAACAACCCCAAGAAATTGATAACAAGAGCAAATCCGAACATATAAGAAATACTGAGTTCTGGGGTGGCATGGTAGTTGGTTACGAACCCAAGACGGGCAGCCTCAAGTCCATGTGCCACAGGATTCAGCAACAGCCAGTAACGGTAGTTTTGCGGTACCGCGGAAAGCGGAAACATAACGCCGGAAATGATATACATCGGGATCATCAATAGCCTGATAATCCAACCCAGCTCTGGCACAAGCTTACTCAGTACCGAGGTCACCAAACCATATCCCATGCCTAACAGCCAAAGACCAAAGAATGCTTCAAATGCTGCAAGCGGGTCTGCGGGCACTACTGAATGACCCAACATTGCTGCTCCAGTCAGCAATATGAAGGTAACAACAATCATGAGCATTCCTTCAAGACCCCCTCGAACCAGGACGGTATCGACGGGCTTGACCTGCCTGTAGGCAAAAAGTGCCTGATTGGCTCCGATTGCGTTCATGACCTGTGTACCGGTGTCACGAAACATGAAGAATGCGAGCAGCCCGACCATGAGCCATATTGCATAGTCGATGCCACCCACTGTGCGTACGCGAACAACTGTAAAAATGAACATCAGGTAAGCCACATGGAACACGGGTTCGGTCAGCATCCAGAACCAGGCCGCACGACCTGCAAAGAGTCGACTGAGGGCCTCCCGAATGAATAGTGCCTTCCAAACGGATAGCGTAACTGCTGTCGGGGTGCGGAAGACGGGACTGTCGAGCGGCATTTATCCGTCCGCTAATTCAGAATTTGGCAAGGGCAAGCGTCTCCACTGCTGTTTTGATCTGCTGCTCGCTGTGCATGCAGCTCACGAAGAACCTCAGACGTGCGGCCCGTTCCTCGACCGCCGGGTAGACGATAGGCTGCACGTTGATGCCGCGCTCGAACATATGATTGGATATTTTTGCCGCTTTGAGTGAACTGCCGATAATTGCGGGAATCACCGAGTAGCCTTGCGACAGACCGGTGTCGATGCCGCTTTGCTGAGCAAGCGCCAAGAAATAGGTGGACCGTTCCCGCAGTCGCTCCACGCGTTCCGGCTCCTCCAGCATGATCTGCAACGCCGTAAGGGCTGCCGCAGCCTGCGGCGGCGAGATACCGACACTGTAGACGAATCCCGGTGCGGCATATTTGAGATGTTCGACCAAGGCGCGCTCTCCGGCGATATAGCCGCCGCAGGAGGCCAACGACTTGCTCAGCGTGCCCATCCAGATATCAACCTGGCGGCCGACGATGCCGTAGTGCTCACGGAGGCCCTTGCCGGTCTTTCCAACCACGCCAAGGGAATGCGCCGCATCGACCATGAGAAACGCCTTGTGCCGTGACTTGATGTCAATGAAACGGGGTAAGTCGGGAATGTCGCCATCCATGCTGTACTGGCCTTCGATGACGATCAGCACACGCTCGAACTGGCCGCGGATTTCATTCAGGATGGCATCCAGGGCGGACGGATCGTTGTGCGGGAATGCTCTACGGGCCGCACCAGAGAGTTTGATGCCTTCCAGGACGCTGTTGTGTATCAGGCTGTCGTGGATAACCAGGTCTTTGGGGCCGAAGAGATAGCCGATGGTGGTGACGTTGGTGGCGTGGCCGCTCACGAAGACGATGCAGTCCTCCACTTCGTAGATACTCGCCAACGTTTCTTCCAATTCGCGCTGGATGGGCCGCTCCCCGGCCACCAGACGGCTGGCCGAGGCCGAGGTACCGTAGCGCTCGATGGCCTTGATGGCTGCTTTGTTGACGCGCGGATGGCCGGCCAGGCCCAGGTAATTGTAGCTGGAGAAGTTGATATAACTGCGGCCTTCGATCTGCGTCGTCGCACCGGCAACACCTTCGTGCATTTTGAAGAAAGGGTTGGCCAGTCCCAACCGGGTGGCGGCCGCCTGGGGAACGAGCAGCTTTTCATAGCCGGGAAAGCGGTCGAAACGGTGGAAGACATCCGGAATGTAGCTCCACTTGTCACCAAGCTGTGCAGGTGCGGGCTGTGCGACACCTTGACCCACCACTTTGCGGCCCAGAAAGCGTTTGACCAGTTCGTCGCGTGTCTTGTCGACCAGGCCGAATGGATCATGTTTACTCATGGAATCAGCCTTGTCCCAGTGCGTACGTGTTGCCGTGCCTGTTCCGTGGTTCGCTCCAACTCGTCCACGGATATTTCCTCGCCATGTTGTGCCGCCAACGCGGCCGTGACGGCTCCCAGTTGGTCAGAAGCTTCCATGCCCTGGTCGTCCGCGCCCAGGACACGCTCGATGATGGCCTTGGCGACGCGTTCGACAGTTGGGCCTTCACCCAACATCATGGCAGGCAATTGGATGCCGAATCGTTTTTCGAGCCCCAGCGCGAGTTCCACGGCCATGAGGGAATCCATGCCCAGATCGTGCAATGATCGCGCCGGGTCGATGCGGTCAGCAGCCATGCACAGGATCTGTCCGACTTGCTGGGCAACCAAGGCCTGCACGATGTCCCGCGCTTCTTCCGGAGGCTTCCCGGCGAGGAGGGCATGGATGTCCTCTCCATCACCCATTTCCGCCGTCGCCGATCCCCCCTGTCTTCGTAGACTCTCAAAACGGGGTTCCTGCGCGGAGGGGAGAAGACGCGCCAAAGTCGGCCAATCGAAATTCGCTACCGCGGTCACTCGTCCGTCATATATCGCCGAATGATCTAGCATCGCCAGTGCTTCGCGCGCATTCATGGGTGAGGCGCCAAGACGAGCAGCCAGGCTTTCTTTGACCGCCGCGTTGCGGGTGAGGTAGCCGGCATCGCCAATGGGCCCCCAACCGATGCAGGTGGCCGGCAGTCCCATGTTCCGCCGCATGGCGGCCAGGCTTTCGAGCGACGCGTTGGCGGCCACATAGTTGGCCTGGCCGGGGTTGCCTATGAAGGTGGTGACGGATGAATAAAGGATGAAATGTTCCAGGGGAATGTCCAGCGTCTGGTGATGCAAGTGCCAGGCGCCCAACAGCTTAGGGGCCAGAACCTGATGCAGGCGCACGGCGTCCAGATTGGCGATCAGGGTGTCGTCGAGCACCATGGCGGCGTGCAGAACGCCGACCAGCGGCGGACACTGGAGACGGACGTTATCCAGCATCGACTTCACGGCCAGGGGATCTGATATGTCGCAAGCGAATACCACCACGCGGGAGCCAAGCGATTCCAGGGATTGGATCGCCTCGACGATGCCAGGAGTTTGCTGACCACGACGGCCGACCAGCACCAGACAACCCGCACCTCGTTCGGCCAGCCAACGGGCAGATTCCAGACCGTACCCCGAGAGGCCGCCGGTGACGAGCCAGGTCGCCTCCCTTCTGAAAACAAGTGGAGGAACCGCGGACTGCCCAGCTTCCACGGGCACCCTGGCACCATCCAGTTTGACCACCACCTTGCCGATCTGCCGCGACTGCTGCATGGCGCGGAAGGCATCGACAATTTGATTGGCAGGGAAGACCCGATAGGGCAAGGGGAACAGCACGCCCTCGCGGAACAGCGCCATGACCTCGCGGAACAGGCGCGCCGCCAGTGCGGGGCGCGCGTTGAGCAATTGATCCGCATCGATGCCGAAGTAGCTGATGTTGTCCTTGAATGGGCGAAGACCGATGGGCGTATTTTCGAAATAATCGCGTTTGCCGAGTTCCAGGAACCGACCGAACGGCTTCAGCACGCGCAGGTTGCGGCGAATCGCTTCACCCGCCAGCGAATTGAGCACCACGTCCACACCGTCGCCGCCGGTAAGGGCCACGATTTCGTCGGCGAATGCCAGGCTCCTGGAGTCGAGCACGTGATCGGCGCCCAGGAGATGGACAAAATCCCGTTTTTCCTCGCTGCCGGCGGTGGCGAAAACCTCCGCGCCGAGGTGCAGGGCGAGTTGCACGGCCGCGATCCCCACACCCCCGGCGGCGCCGTGGATCAGCACCCGTTCACCGGGTTGCAGGTCCGCCAAGTGCTTGAGGGCGTAATGGACCGTAAAGAATACGGTCGGCACGGTGGCGGCCGCTTCGAACGACCAATCTGCGGGCTTGTGGGTCAGGGCGTTGGTCTGGGTGACGACATGGCTGGCAAAACAGGCCGAACCGAAGCCCATGACGGCATCGCCAACCGAAAATTCTCCGCCCCGTCCGCCCACCCGGGTGACCACCCCGGAAAACTCGAGACCCAGGCTGGCGCCCGCAAAACCATTCTCGACGGCCTCATCGGGCAGCAGGCCCATCAGGTACATGACATCGCGGAAATTGAGTCCGGTCGCCGCCACGCGCACCTCGACTTCACCGTCAGCCAGCGCGGGCTTCGGATGCGGCAACCAGAGGAGATTGCGCAACTGGCCAGGTACGTGAAAATCAAGCCGAAAACGCGCCGAGGATGCATCGCCGGCATCCCGATCAGCCTTCGGCATGGCGCGCTCCATACGGAGCACATAACGACCTTTCCCAGTACGTACTATCTCTTTTTCACCGTCCGGCTCCAGCAACTCGGCTTGCAGCAGCTGGGCCGCCTCGCTGCCGGCCAGATTGATATCGAGATCGACCAGGGTACAGGCCAGGTTCGGGTACTCGTTCATGACGACACGGCCGAAACCCCACAGCGCCCCCTGCATGGGATGGCAATGCTGCCGTCCAGGCAGGTCGTTCGCCAATGCGCCGCCGATGGTCACCAGCCAAAGCCGTGGCTGCCCGGTGCCGCGGCTGATGGCCTGGACGAGGTGGAGCGCACCGACGACCCGGTCGTTCTCGGGTAACGACTCCGCCCCATCCGACGCTTGTTCTTCGTCGCCGAGTCCGGCCAGATAGACCAGGTTCTCGAGCTTGCCCGATATCGCGCGGGCCGCCGCCAGCATCCCTTCGGCGGAGGCCGGATCGGCCGAAATGAATTCCAGTGAGCCTTGTTCAGGCGCCCCGGCCAATGCCGTAATCACGCGTTGACCACGCGACTCCAGGAGGCGGCGAAGCCGATCCGCAAGGGCACGGGTGGGGCCAACTGCGTCGCAGACCAACAACCAGCTCGCCGCCGCGGGTTCGGCGACCGTTAAGACATCCGCCTCGGAACGTTTGGCCAACACGAGGTACGCGCCCGCGGCCAAACCGGCGCTGGCGGACTCCTGGAACGTTTCGACCTCGACATAGCCCTGCTCCGATAACGCGTGTTCCCATACTTTGGGCTGAAGGTAGCGGGATAGCGGCGCGCCCTCCGAACTTTGCCGCCACCATTGGGGATCTGGGCCGGCGAGGAAATCGGCCACCAGATCAGGATGACGCTCGGCCAGCAACAACAATCCACCGCGTGCGAGCTTGTGCCGCGCGCCGGATAAGACCGCTGCCGGATGGGATTCCTTGTGCAACCAATGGCGCAGGAGAATGACATCGTAGTGGGTCGGCAGCGCCGCATCGGCTGCCAGTTCAAGCCCTTCCCCCTCGAGTTTGGCTACCGTGATGCATGGGTGGCCAGCGTATTCGGCCTGCAGCTTCCCCAACATTTCGTCATCGTCATGGCCGATGACGAAATCCAGCCTGTCACGGGGAAACATCTCCACCAACTCCCGAGCCAGGCTGCTACCACCCGCGCAGACCTCCAACACACGCAGGCGGCGTTCGGAAGGCCAGTCGGCGGCGAGATGGCGCAGAACCTGCCGCGCGGCCAGCCGGGCACCCAAGTACGCGGGGGCATCCTCGAAAAGCGATTCGGATTGGTGGCTGAGCCGCAATCCCTCCGCGAACACATGGGCGTCCATCTCGCCAGTCAGCAAGGCCGCCAGATTACGGCCGACACGGGCGGCGAAGACGAGTTCCGGCAGATTCCCGGGGTAATCACGCAACAGGGTGCGCCAGATGGTGCGCGCGGGCGGCAGCCCGATCGATTCCAAGGTCCATCGTTGTGAATCGTGCTCGACCAGCAGGCCTTCCTGCCTAAGCAGGCCGGACAACCAGAGAAAGTATGGCCGCACCTCCGGACCGACGATCTCCGGCTGGCTGAGCGCCTGCTGCAGCCAGTCGCCGGACCGGTCAAACAACTCCTGGAAAGCGTCGCGAGCGAAAGTAACCGTCAGCGCTTCGAACAACGGCAGCGCACTGTTGAAATAGGCATCCCGATGAAACTCGCTTTCCGCTAAGGCGAGCCAGGCGCTTAATTGCTGGGCCAATTCATGGATGGCCGGATGCTGGCTTTGTACCTGCTCGGCCGCGAGGGGCTCGAGCCGGGGCACGATGTGCCAGCAAGCCGGTTCCGTCTTGCCATGCCGCTTCAAGGTCGCCGCACGGAACCGGCACCCGGAAAGTGCCGCGACGAGTTGTCCAGACGCGTCGAGCAACTCGAAATCTGCCAGGACGGAACGCGCGCTACGGCGCTTGAGGATGGTGCGGAAACGGACGATAGCCGTATCAGCGTAGTAGCGAAGATTCCCAACCTTGACGGGCAACAGCGGCAGCCCCTGCCCCGCTTCGATTTGATCGACGAAAAAGCCTACCAGCGATTGGAAACAGACATCCAGCAAGGCGGGATGTATCAGGTACCGGGAAGCGGCCTCGGTGACGGACACCGGCGGAGCAAGCGTTGCCAGTAAGGTATTTCCCAGGACCTCGGCACGCTCCAACCCTTGAAATGCCGGCCCGTACTCAAGGCCGAGCATATCAACCAGCCGGTAATGGTCTTCGCGATCGAGGATGAATACATCATCTGCGCCATGAACGCCATCAACGGCGTTTTCCGGATCGGCAATCGCGGGTTCTCCCAGGAGACGGCCCACCGCGTTGAGCGTCCATTCGTCGTCGCTCAAGCGCTGGCGGGTGCGGATCTGGAAAGTGCCATCCCGGACGGAAAGCTCGAACCGGAGGCTGCGTGCATGTTCTCCATCGAAAACGACGGGGATGAGGATATCCAGTTCCTCGACCTCGAAGCGCCGGCCACCGAAATGTTCGCGGGCCGCGGCCAGCGCCAACTCGACATAGGCGGCACCCGGCAGCACGACGCTCCCGGCGACCTTGTGGTCGGCGAGCCAGGGAAGCGTCGCGGGGTCGAGAACATTTTCCCATCCGGCGGCGGCATCCTGGAGCGGCCAACCCAGCAGCGGATGTGCGCGTCGACGCTCGAACAAGCCATAACCCTCGCCGGTCTTGGGATGCCAGTGCCGTTCGCGCTGCCAGGGATAATTCGGCAATCGCACCGGCCGGCCGGGTTTGGGGAAATAGACTTGGACCTGGGTTGGCTCGGCGAGCAATTGCACACGCAGCGAGGTCTCGGCGATACGCGACAGCCCATCGCCATCCCGCCCCAAAGTGGGCAATACCCGGCCGGCGACACCTTGTGCGGCCAGGCATTCCTTCATGTATCGCTGCAGGATGGCATGGGGGCCGATCTCGACGAAGATCCTGCAGCCTTGGGCGACAAGCCTAGTCATCGCCTGAGCGAAATGGACCGGATGTCGTACATTGCGCCACCAGTAATCGGCATCAAGCGCCGCGCAAGGGAGGATATCCGCAGTTACTGTTGAGACGAAGGCCGGTCCGGCAACAGATGTCGGCAACAGCGGCGCAAGGCGGCCTTTGAGATCGCCCTCGATAGGGTCCATCGCTTTGCTGTGGAATGCGTAGTCGAGATCGAGCAAACGGAAAACAATACCCGCCGGCCTCAGACTATCCCGCATGCGCTCCAGGGCCTCCAGGCGACCCGACACCGTGATGTGATTAGGACTGTTGAATCCCGCGATTTCGACCCCATCGAGTCCTTCGCTGGCCAGGAATTCGCGAGCCGCCTGCTCGGACAGCCCAACCGCCGCCATGCGGCCCGTGCCGCGGGTGGCGGCCTGTGTCTCGCTACGGGCGCAAATGACCTGGATCGCCTGCCGCAGGCTCAGAGAGCCGGCCGCCCAGGCGGCGGCAACTTCGCCCACACTGTGTCCCGCCACCGCATGGGCCTCAATGCCACGGTCACGCAACATGGTGGTCAAGGCCACCTGGATGGCGAACAACGCGGGCTGCGCAATCTGGGTATCGCTCAACCGGGAACTTGCCGCGTCGGCATGGAGTTCTTCGAGGACGGAAAATCCGGTCTGCGCTGCGATCGCGGTGTCGAGATCGGCCATGAGTCCGGCGAACCGCGCTGATTCGTTCATCAGCCTCAGCCCCATACCCAACCACTGGGCGCCGTTTCCTGAGTATATAAATGCCACCTTGCCGGGTTCCGGGAGCGCATCCTCCAAGATCACCGGTGCAACGCTCTCACCCTGTGAGAATCGAGAGAGTAGGTCCGTAGCCTCGGTGGCATCCTTCATCTCGATTGCAAGCCGTTTTTCCATGCGCTCTCGGCGCAGGAGAGCGCCGTGGGCGATGTCGTAATATGACCCCGGGTTCTGAGCGATCAGTTCGGCGTAGCGCCCCGCCAGCTCGCGCAGGGCCTGCGGACTGCGAGTAGATAGGAACAGGGGCGGATGGGTCGCTTCCACCGCCTTGCCGCGAAACGATTTCGGTGGATGATATTCCTCGATCAGTACGTGCGCATTTGCGCCGCCGAAGCCGAACGAGTTGATGCCTGCCACCAGTCTTTTCCCGTCCGGTAGGGAAATTGGCCGGTAGCGGGTCACCACCTCCAGATTCAAGCCGGAGAAATCGATGTGCGGATTCGGCGTGCTCAGATGCAGCGATGGCGGGATAGCGCGATTCTTCAGAACCAGCACGGTTTTCACCAGGCTGGCCATCCCGGAGGCGGGTTCCAGGTGTCCGAGATTGCTCTTGACCGAGCCAATTGGGAGCGGCCGATCGGGGGACCGATTCCGTCCGTAGACCTCGCCGATGGTCGCCGCCTCGATGGGATCGCCCACCGCGGTGCCGGTACCGTGCGCCTCGATGTAGTCGATATCCGCGGGCTCCAGGCCTGACCGGAGCAAGACGCTGCGCATCAGTTCAGCCTGCCCTTCCCTGCTGGGGATGGTGATCCCGGTCTTGCGGCTGCCGTCCGCGTTGGCACCGGTGGCCAGGATCACGGCCTGGACGTCGTTGCCATCGGCCAGGGCCTGCTCCAAAGGCTTCAACAGAAACACCGCGCCACCCTCGGCGCGCACATAGCCATCACCGTCCGCATCGAAGGCACGGCAACGTCCGTTGGCCGAAAGCATCGAGGCCTTGGTAAACCCAACGAAAGGATAGGGATGCAGCAACAGGCTTACGCCGCCGACCATGGCCATCGGGACTTCACCTGAACGCAGGCTGTTGCAGGCCTGGTGCAGTGCCACCATGGACGAGGAGCAGGCTGTGTCCACCGCCATGGAGGGTCCATGCAGATCAAAGGCATAGGACAAGCGATTGGCGGCGATGCTGAGGGTATTGCCCGTCATCGAATGCGTGGTCATGGCGGACAGGTCGTCCATGGCGCGAATGCCATAATCGACACCGGAAATGCCTACAAAAACAGCACAGTCCGAACCGGCGAGCGAGGAAGGCACCAGCCCGCCGTTTTCCATCGACTCCCAGGCCAGTTCCAAGAGCAGACGCTGCTGGGGATCAAGCCATGCGGCTTCGCGCGGGGATATGTTGAAAAATTCGGCATCGAATTCTCCGACGCGCGACAGGACACCGGCCGAGAAGGTCACACTGCGTCCAGGCTCCGACCGCTTTGGATGTTGCAGCAGGTCTGTCGCCCAGCGTTCCGGATCGATGCTCGTTACAAGGTCGCGTCCCTCCTTTAACGCCTGCCAGAAAGCTTGTTCATCGCTATGGTCGCCGGGTAGTCGAAACGCCATGCCGACGATGGCGATGGGGTCCTGTCCCTGATTTTTTTTCATCAGCTGTCACTTGGTTAACTGCCCCAATTTTACCTCCAAGTAGCCCACCGGGCATAATCACGGAAACCTCTGGTGGGTTGTAAACACTAAGGTAATTCTTTATGTGGCTACATGGAAACCTAATATATCGCTCATGTTTCACAGACCGGCTTCAGCGGCTCCAGCGCCCTAGCGCAGTTTCGACCAAGTCATGTAGGGAATGGTACGTGCTGCACGGTAGCCGGGTGATTGACTTCAATAACAGGTCCATCGTTCGCCGTACCGACCGAGCGGCAGATCATCTTTATAACCCGTACAATCAATGGGTTGGGTTCGAAGCGGGTTAATACGGCGCCACCCGGAGGCGTTTCGAATCCAACCGGCTCAAGCCGCGAACAGGGCCATGAACTCGTTCACCGGGGTGGCTTCCAGCTTCTCCTGATCACCGCACAGGGCATTCAGCGCGGCGCATTTATTGGGCGGGAGCCTGTCGGCGATGGCGGCCTCGAACTTCTTCACCAGCACCGGCATGCCCTCGGCCCGGCGCAGGCGGTGGCCGATGGGGGCGTCGATGCTGACCTTCCCGGTGCTGCTGCCGTCCTTGAAGTACACCTGCACGCTGTTGCCGATGAAACGTTTGCCCGCTTCCAGGTATTCACTTGAGAAACGCGGGTTTTCCCTGACCGTCGTCAGGGCACGCAAGCGGTCGATGCGCGGATCGGCGGCACCCGCGTCGGTGTAGTCGGCGGCGGTCAGGCTGCCCTTGATCAGGGGCACAGCCACCATGTACTGGATGCAGTGATCCCGGTCGGCGTAGTTGTTCATGGGGCCGGTCTTGTCGATGATGCGGCAACCGGCCTCCTGGGTCTCGATCTCGATGCGCTCGATCTGGTCGAGCCGGTCCTTCACCTGGGGATGCAGTTGCAGGGCGCATTCCACCGCGGTCTGGGCGTGGAACTCGGCGGGGAAACTGATCTTGAACAGGATGTTTTCCATCACGTAGCTGCCGAAGCCCTGGCTGAATTTCAGCTCGTTGCCCCGGAACAGGCTGTCCTGGAAACCCCACGTCTTGGCGGTGAGGGCAGACGGGTAGCCCATCTCGCCGGTGAGGCAGATCAGGGCCAGACGCACGCCACGGGAACTGGCGTCCCCCGCCGCCCAGGATTTGCGCGAGCCGGTGTTGGGGGCGTGGCGGTAGGTGCGCAGCGAGCAGCCGTCGATCCAGGCGTGCGACAGGGCATTGAGCACCTCCTCGCGGCTGCCGCCCAGCAGCTTCGCGGCCACGCCGGCTGAGGCGATGCGCACCAGCATGACGTGGTCCAGCCCCACCCGGTTGAAGGCGTTCTCCAGGGCGGTGACCCCCTGGATCTCGTGGGCCTGGATCATGGCCATGAGCACGTCCTTCATGGTCAGGGGTGCCTTGCCTTCGCTGATGCGCTTGCGCGAGAGCCAGTCGGCGATGCCCAGAATGGCGCCCAGGTTGTCGGAGGGGTGGCCCCATTCGGCGGCCAGCCAGGTGTCATTGAAGTCCAGGAAGCGCACCAGGCAGCCGATGTCCCAGGCCGCCTTGACCGGGTCCAGCTCATAGGCGGTGCCGGGAACCCGGGTGCCGCCGGGCAAGGATGCGCCGGGCACCACGGGCCCCAGCAACTTGGTGCATTCCGGATAGTCCAGGGCCATCAGGGCGCAGGCCAGGGAGTCCATCAGGCAGTAGCGGGCGGTTTCCATGGCCAACCTGGACTGGCCGGCGTCGTAGTCCATGACGTAATCTGCCATGGCTTGCAGGACGGTGTCGAAGGGTGGGCGCTCGGCGGAGCGGATGTCGTGGGCGGACATGGGTAATTCCTTTGTTGGAAGGAGCGATGTGTTCTCCCTCTCCCGCCGGGAGAGGGCCGGGGTGAGGGAACAAGCGGTTGCTACCGGGTACATTGCTCCCTCTCCCCTTCCCTCCCCCAAGGGGGGAGGGGGTTAAGGTCTCTGATCAATAGGTACGAACTTCAAATTCTCCGGGCCGGTGTAGTTGGCGGATGGGCGGATGATCTTCCCGTCGATGCGCTGTTCGATCACGTGGGCGGCCCAGCCGGTGGTGCGGGAGATGATGAACAGCGGGGTGAACATGGCGGTGGGCACGCCCATCATGGCGTAGGACACCGAGGAGAACCAATCCAGGTTGGGAAACAGGTTCTTGATCTCCTTCATCACCGTCTCCAGCCGGTCCGCGACGTCGTAGAGCTTGAGGTTGCCGGCATGGTCCGCCAGGCGTTTTGCCACCGACTTGATCACTACGTTGCGCGGATCGGAAATCGTGTAGACCGGATGGCCGAAACCGATGATGACCTCCTTTTTCTCCAGCACCCGCTGGCGGATGTCCGCCTCGGCCTCATCCGGCGTGTCGTAGCGGGACTGGATGCCGAAGGCCGCCTCGTTGGCGCCGCCGTGCTTGGGTCCGCGCAGAGCACCGATGGCGCCGGTGATGGCGGAATACATGTCCGATCCCGTGCCGGCGATGACCCGGGCGGTGAAGGTGGAAGCATTGAATTCGTGCTCGGCGTAGAGGATCAGTGAGGTATGCATGGCCCGCACCCAGATTTCCGGGGGAGGCGCACCGTGCAGCAGGTGCAGGAAATGGCCGCCGATGCTGTCGTCGTCGGTCTGGCATTCGACGCGCCGGCCGTTGTGGCTGTAGTGGTACCAATACAGCAGGGCGGAACCCAGGCTGGCGATGAGACGGTCGGCGATGTGGCGCGCCCCCGCAACCGGCTGCTTTTCCTCCTCCGGCAGCAGGCAGCCCAGGGCGGACACGGCGCTGCGCATCACGTCCATGGGGTGGGCCGAGGCGGGCAGTTGTTCCAGCATCCCCATCAGGACCGCCGGCAGGCAGCGCAGGCTCCTGAGCCTGGTCTTGTAGGCCTTGAGTTCGGCCCGGTTGGGGAAATGGCCGTGGATCAGCAGGTGGGCCACCTCCTCGAATTCGCACACGTCGGCGATGTCCAGGATGTCGTAGCCTCGGTAGTGCAGGTCGTTGCCGGTGCGGCCCACGGTGCAAAGTGCCGAATTGCCGGCCACCACGCCGGACAGGGCCACGGATTTCTTGGGCTTGGGGGCGGCGCTCGTTGGGGTCTCGCTCATGTCGTCTCCTTGGTTAAGCTCCCCCCGCCCGCAGGCAGGAGAGGGAGAAAATCACTCCTTGTCGATATCGAACAATGCGTCCAGCTTCTGCTCATAGCTGTGGTAATCCAGATGTTCGTACAACTCCGTGCGGGTCTGCATGGCATCCAGGACATGCTTCTGAGTGCCTTCCCTGCGGATGGCTCCGTACACCTCCAATGCCGCCTTGGCCATGGCGCGGAAGGCGGACAAGGGGTACAGCACCAGTCCCACGCCCACGCCGCGCAACTCGTCCACCGTGAACAAAGGCGTGGCGCCGAACTCGGTGATGTTGGCCAGGATAGGCACCCGCACCGCCTTGGCGAAGGCATCGTATTGGGCCAGTTCGGTCATGGCCTCCGGGAAGATCATATCGGCGCCCGCGTCCACGCAGGCACAAGCCCGGTCGATGGCGGACTGAAGCCCCTCGGCTTGCAGGGCGTCGGTGCGGGCCATGATGACGAAGTCCGGGTCGATCCTGGCGTCCACCGCCGCCTTCACCCGGTCGACCATTTCCGCCTGGGACACGATGGCCTTGCCGGGCCGGTGGCCGCAACGCTTCTGCATCACCTGGTCCTCGATGTGCACCGCCGCCACGCCGGCCCGGGTCAGTGCCCGCACCGCCCTGGCGATATTGAAGGCGCCGCCCCAGCCGGTGTCGATGTCCACCAGCAGAGGTAAAGGTGTCACATCGGTGATGCGGCGGGCATCCACCAGCACGTCTTCCAGGGTGGTTATGCCCAGGTCGGGCATGCCGCAGGAACCGGCCGCCACCCCACCGCCGGAGAGGTACAGGGCCCTGAAGCCGGAATGCTCGGCCAGCAGGGCCGCGTAGGCATTGATGGCGCCGACCACCTGGAGCGGTTTCTCGGCGGTGACGGCGGCGCGGAAGCACGCGCCTGCGGAAGAGGGTTGGGTCATGACATGTTCCTTACAGATCCTTGGGTCTTCCCCTCCCCCGCAGGCGGGGGAGGGTTGGGGAGAGGGAGATATTTACTTGCCCACCGCCTTCCGGATTTCCTCCAATGCGTTGGGATCGTCCAAAGTGGATAAATCGCCGGTCTCCCGCCCCTCCGCCAAGGCCTGAATGGAACGGCGCAGCAGCTTGCCGGAACGAGTCTTGGGCAGGGTGGTGACGAAATACAGCCTGTGGGGCTTGGCCACCGCCCCCAGCAGTTCCGCCACCTTGGCGATGCATTCCCTTTCCAGGGCGGCGCGGCCCGTCTCGTCGGCGATGCGCGCCGGGTCCTTGACGGTGCAGAAGCCCACCGGCACCTGCCCTTTCACCTCGTCGCGGAGGCCCACCACGGCCACCTCGGCGATGGCGGGGTGGGCCTGCAGGGCCTCCTCGATCTCCCGGGTGCCCAGCCTGTGGCCGGCGGTATTGATGACGTCGTCGGTGCGGCCCAGGATGAAGAAGTAGCCGTCCTGGTCCCGCAAGGCCCAGTCGGAGGAGCTGTACAGCAGTTCCTTTTCAAACTGGCCGAAATAGCTGTCTATGAAACGCCGGTCATCCCCCCACACGGTGGACAGGCAGCCCGGCGGCAGAGGGGGCACCACGGTCAGCACCCCCTTCTCGTTGGCACCACACTCGGCGCCGGTCATCTCGTCGACTATCCGGATGTCGAACCCGTAGGCGGGGAAGCCGGGCGAGCCGTAGCGGTTGGGCTGCATCTTGTCGCCACCCTCCACGCCGGGCAGGTAGGTCAGCATGGCCCAGCCGGTCTCGGTCTGCCAGTAGTGGTCCAGCACCGGCACCCCCAGGCCCTCGCTGATCCAGCGGGAGGTGGGCTCGTCCAGGGGTTCGCCGGCCAGGAACAGGTAGCGCAGGCTGGAAAGGTCGTATTTCTTCAGCCAGGCGGGATCCTGTTTCTTCAGTACCCGGATGGCGGTGGGCGAGGAGAACATGGTGGTCACCTTGTAGTCCTGGACGATCCGCCACCACACGCCGGGATCGGGGCGGATGGGCAACCCCTCGTAAACGATGGTCGTCATGCCGTGGATCAGGGGACCGTAGACTATGTAGCTGTGGCCCACCACCCAGCCGATGTCCGAGGTGGTGAACATGGTCTCGCCGGGCCGGGCGTCGTAGACGTACCGCATGGTGGACGCCAGGGCCACCGCGTAGCCGCCCACGTCGCGTTGCACGCCTTTGGGCTTGCCGGTGGTGCCGCTGGTGTAGAGGATGTAGCTGGGCTGGTTGGATTCCAGCCAGGTCACCGGCACCTCCACGTCGCGGAACTCGTCGCGCATGTCCCAGTAGTCCACGTCCCGTCCAAGCACCACCCGCATGTCCGGGTCCAGGCCGCGGTCGACGATGAGCACCTTGGGCGGCGGGAATGCCGCCTCGCGGATGGCCTCATCCACAAGGTGCTTGTAAGGAACCGGCTTGCCGCCGCGCATGCCGGCATCGGCGCAGATCAGAAGGCAGGGCTTGGCATCGTCGATGCGCAGGGCCAGGTTGTGGGCGGCGAAGCCGCCGAACACCACGGAATGCACCGCGCCCAGCCGGGCGCAGGCCAGCATGCAGAAGATGGATTCGGCGATCATGGGCATGTAGATCACCACCCGTTCGCCCTGCCTCACCCCCAGGCTGCGCAACACGCCGGCACATCGATTCACCTCCCGGTGCAACTCCCCAAAAGTGAACTGTCGGGTTTCGCCGGTCTCGCTGGAAATGTAGATCAGTGCCGGCTGCTCGGCCCGCGTGGCCAGGTGCCGGTCCACCGCGTTGTGGCAGAGGTTGGTCTCGCCCCCTACGAACCAGCGGCGGAACGGTGGATGACTGTAATCGAGGATCTGCTCCGGGGGCTTGCGCCAGTCGATCAGGCGAGCCTGGTCGCCCCAGAACCCTTCCGGATCGCCGATGGAGCGGCGATAAAGGTCTTCGTAATTCACTGTCGTCTCCTCCGGATGAGTCCGGTTATATATGCGTACAAATGATGCACGCATTGTGCGCTGCAGTGAATTCTGGGGCCAAAGTTCTCAAAGCGGCATGAACTTGATTAAACCTTATTATTAATATTGGCTATCGCCTATGAACCTAGCCTTAGATTCATCTAAGGTTCGTACCCTAAATATCCTAGGGCAAATTCCGATAATCTATCTGGGTCGTTCTATTGACCGACTCGGAAGGAGACATTCCGCATCATGTTTTCAAGGCATGCATTTCGTCCCGGAAGCCCTCTCGCGCGCATCATGATGAAAATCGCCGGATGGGTCTTCCCGTGACCACGCCATCCAATTCCAAGTTCGGGTTTTGGCGGCACTTCCTGCCCATCTTCCTACCCGTGGCCCTGGCCATCCTGGTCCTGCTGGGCTACCTTTACCGGCAGGCTCAGGAAGCCAGCCTGCTGGAGATCAAGAACGAGGAACGCCTGCACATCGAGACCGGCGCCCAGTTTCTGGTCAAGGATTTGCGGGTGGTCAAAGGGGACGTCCTGCTGGTCGCCGGCCTGGACAGCCTGAAACGCGCCATTGAGACACCCAGCCCGGAAAATCTTGAGCGACTCGCAGGCGATTTCACCACCCTGTCCCAGGGCCGTTCCGTGTACGACCAGGTCCGCTGGCTGGATGAAACCGGTCGGGAGCGGGTCAGGGTGAACTTCCAGGCAGGCAAGGCCTATGCGGTGCCGGAGGAACAGCTCCAGGACAAGCATGCGCGGTACTACTTCATCGCCACCCAGAAACTCCGGGCCGGCGTGTTGTATATCTCGGATTTCGATCTCAACGTGGAAAACGGCCGGCTCGAGATTCCCCACAAACCCACGCTGCGGCTGGCCACGCCCGTGTTCGACCAGGCCGGCACACGACGCGGTATCGTCATCATCAACTACCTGGGCAAGCACCTGTTGGATTCGCTGGCGGCCGACATCTATACCGATGTTCCCCAGGGCAAGCACCTGCTCCTCAACCAGGACGGGTACTGGCTTAGATCGCCCCGGCCCGAGGAAGAATGGGGCTTCATGCTCGGCCGCAAGGAAACCTTCGGCAATCGCCATCCCGAGGTGTGGATGCGGATGCGGGCCACCGCCCAGGGCCAGGTATTGGATGACTCCGGCCTGTGGTCCTTCATCACCATCCGGCCCGAAAATAGCGGAGACGAAGCCACGGGCAGCGACCTTGCCGCCGCGGCCGATTCGGCATCCGGCAACGCAACCGGGTACTGGAAAGCCGTGTCCTGGATCCCCACTCGGGAACTGGACCGGCTGACCGCCGCCTCGGCCCGTTCCTGGTTGATCCTGGGGACGGTTTTCATGGCGTTCGTGGCGATCATCAGCGGCCGACTCGCGGTGGACCAGCAGCGGCGCAAGCTGGCCGAGACGACGTTGCGCGATCTCAACCGTTCCCTGGAACGGCAGGTGGAGGAACGCACCCAGCGGCTGCGCCAGCAGGAGGCCAAATTCCACGCCCTGGTGGACAACTCCCCCGAGGGCATCCTGTTTACGGACGGCCTGGGCAACATCAGCTTCGCCTCGAACCAGGCGCTGTCCATCCTCGGATTCGGGCAGGAGAGCATGGTCCTGGGCCGCCATATCCTGGGGTTCGCCGCGCCCGACCACATGGAGAAGGCCAAGGCCTATCTGGGCGCACTGTATGCCGATGAAGCCCATGGCCCGTTCATGTTCGAGGCCACGCGCGAAGACGCTTCCCGGATTTGGCTGGAGATCAATGGCGATGTCCAGTTCGGCAAGGAAGGCGACATCACCGACATGGTGTTCCTGATTCGCGACATCAGCGGCCGCAAGCGCGGCGAACAGGAACTGAAAGACGCCGAACAGCGATTCCACACCCTGGTGGCCAACATTCCGGGCATGGTCTACCGTTGCGAACTGCATGCGCCGTGGCGCCTGTTCTACGTCAGCGAGGGCTGCGAGTCCCTCACGGGCAATACGGCGGAAACCTTTCTGAACCCGCAACATCCGCTCGAATACATCAACATCATTCTGGAAGAAGACCGGCCCGAGGTGGAAAGGGCCGTGGAAGAAGCCATCAGGCTGCAACGGCACTATCACATGGACTACCGTATCCGGCGCGCCGACGGCAACCTGCGCTGGGTGCACGAAAGGGGCCGCGCCCATTACGAGACGGACGGCACACCAGCACACCTGGACGGCGTCATCCTGGACATCACCGAACGCAAGCAGGCCGAGCAGGCCATTCAGCTCGCCAACAAACGGCTGGAAGATTCCTATGGCGCTCTCCAGGCCTACAGTCTGGACCTGGCCCGGATCAACGAGATGAACGAACTGCTCCAGAGCTGCCAGGACGCGTCGGAGGCGTACCAGGTCGTGGGACAGGCCGCCCACAACCTGAGGCTTGGCACCGGCGGCGCATTGGCCGTCGTCACCCAGCGCGGACACTATCTGGAAACCGTCGCGAACTGGGGAGACGGCGCCGGCATGAGCGACCGCTTCGAGCTCGAACAATGCTGGTCCCTGCGCAAGGGACAGCGCCACGCCGTCTTCGATATGGACAAAGGCCCTCATTGCAGCCATTTCCAGGACCGGCCGGACACCCCCTACATCTGCACGCCGATGACCAGCCAGGGCGAAAACATCGGACTGATCACGGTCCGCTTCAGGCCGGACACCTTGCAGGAGGAGCTGTTGCGGGTCAGGCAACTCGTCACCACCCTGAGCGATTCCCTCAAGCTGGCCCTGCATAACATCCGGCTCAGGGAGGACCTGCACGAACAGGCCACCCGCGACCCCCTGACCGGCCTGTACAACCGGCGCTACCTGGACGAAACCCTGCCGCGCGAACTGCACCGCTGCCTGAGGGAAGGCATCCCCCTCGCCCTCGCGATGCTGGACATCGACCACTTCAAGCGCTTCAACGACACCTGGGGCCATGAGGCGGGCGACCTGGCCCTGGTGGAAGTCGCCAGGATACTCAGGGAAAACCTCCGCGCCTCGGACATCGCCTGCCGCTACGGCGGGGAGGAATTGGTGGCGGTAATGCCCGGTGCGGACCAGCAGGAGGCCCGCGAGCGGATCGAGAAGATCGCCGCCCGCATGCGCAGCATGGACCTTTCCATACACGACCAGAACCTCCCCCCCATCACATTTTCCGCGGGCCTGGCCTTCACCCCTGAAAATGGCGACGGCGCCGACGCCCTGATCCATGCCGCCGACCAAGCCCTGTACGCGGCCAAGGCGGCGGGCCGAGACCGCATCATCCTGGCCGGATAGGATGCCCGCATGGAGGTGAGACTGCCGGCTGTCGCCTCAAAGCGGATTGTTTGGCAGTCGCTGTGAACCAGCCGAAGTTCGGCTTGAGCGGGCCTTCGGGCAGTTCACCTCATCGGTCTGCTACCGACCCAAAGCGGGCATTTCGGTCTTGCTGTGGGCTGGCCTCGCGGCGTTATCCGTGTCTAGGTACAAGCCCAAGCTCAGGCCCGATGAGTTGACGGTTTGACCATACACAGCGGCACATGCATCAACATTGACCTAGACATTGACATGAGCACCATGGACTTCAGAACCGATTAATCAGGCGCAGCAAGATGGAGCAGATTTGGGTGCAAATCAGCTACCCACGCTGCCTGATCGCGCCAATACAAGCCAGTCCAAGTCCCAACAACATGAGTGTCGCCGGTTCGGGAACTGAAGTCTGAGGGGCAACCCCAATGCCAGCAAATGTGAACGAGGCGGTCTGGCCATTGACGGATAGGCTGGTGGAACCGGTCACCGGACCCAGGGCCGTTGGCGTAAAGGCATAGAAGAGTTCGCACAACGCTCCGGCCGCGAGCGACGACCCGCAGTTTGTCGTACCGCCGAAGAGACCCGCCGCGCCACCCGCCAGATTGAGGTCTTGTGTGATGTCGCTGACGTTCAGGATGTCGACCGTCTGGAACGGCGAGGTGAGACCAAGTTCTGTTTCACCGAAATCAAAGCCGATGGGACTAATCAGAAAAGCGTCGATGCCGCTGCCGACAAATGAAAACGATACGTTCTGGCCATTGACCGTTAGGGTGGTGGAACCCGTCTCGGACCCGACCCCGGTGGGCGAAAAGGCATAGAAGAGTTGACAGGATGCTCCGGCCGCGAGTGTCGCCCCACAATTGGTCGTGCCTCCGAACAAGCCCGCCGCGCCACCCGCCAGACTCAGCGTTTGCGCCACGCCGCTCACGTTCGTAATGGTGACGGTCTGCGGAGATGAAGTCGCCCCGGATGCCACATTCCCGAAATTGAGTGTGCGCGGCGAAATCAGAAATGGACTTGCGTTGGTTGTGCCGCCAATTCCGCTGAAGGCGAACGACACATTCTGGCCATTGACCGTCAGGGTGGTGGAACCTGTTGCGACCCCGTCGGCGGTTGGCGAAAACGCATAGTTGATTTGACACGAGGCGCTGGCCGCAAGGCTGGACCCGCAGGTAGTCGTTCCGCCGAAAACCCCCGCCGCGCCCCCCGCCAGACTGAGTGTTTGCGTCGCGCCGCTCACGTTCGTAATGGTAACGGTCTGCGGGGATGAGGTCCCCCCAGGTGCCACGGTCCCAAAGTCCAACGACGTAGGCGTGATCAGGAAGGGATCGATCGCGTTCCCTTGAAACGAAAACGATACGTTCTGTCCAGCAACCGACAGGCTGGTGGAACCGGTCAGGGGCCCCGGGGCTGTTGGCGAATAGGCATAGTAAAGCTGGCAGGTTGCTCCGGCTGCGAGCGTTGTGCCGCAGTTCGTCGTCCCGCCGAAGGCACCCGCTGCCCCACCCGCCAGATTGAGCGTTTGCGTCGTACTACTCGTATTGGTCAGGGTCACCACCTGCTGCGACGCGGTAACCCCTATGGGCACGTCGCCGAAGTCGAACGCCACCGGCGAGACGAGAATTGCAGCGGCGAGCGCGGATGAACTCGCTGCAAATGTCAGGATGGAAAATGAGAGTACCGAAAGATACCGAGCAAGCAACTGACCGGCAGGCATTGATATCCTGAACTTCATCTCGCATCTCCTTCTAGCGCAGCACTACTTTGGCTGGTAAGCAAGAATTTCGCCATAGTTAACAATTCATTGTTTCACATTGATTTTCACGTCTTTCGGCTATGGCGAATGCTGAAAGTGTAAAAAATACCGACAAATGTTTATGGTTGTAAGTAACTCAATTGCATCAATTTGATAATAACTTCGGGCGAGTGCACGCAGGTCATCGCTAGCCCCGTTAAGGTCTTCTTCTGCAGTTGTCGGGCTAACCGTGTCGGTCCGCAATTGGCCGGTAGCAGCCTGACTTGGTGAACTGCCCGAAGGGCAGCTTCGGCCGACCTCCTGCCTCACTGTCGTCGCTTTACAAGGGCTGCTCCGCGAGGTTGAGCCGACATTTGGAGGTCTGGTCCGTTTCCTGCCGCACACCAGCAGTGGTCAGGCCAGGGGCCTCAGTTGGGCGCGTCGCGCGATTCGACGACGAACTGGTAGGGCACGTCCACCGGTGTGGCGAAATCGTCGGCCGAGTGCGGCTGGCGCAGGATGATGCGGATGTCGTCGCCCGAAATGTAGTTGAGCCCGCCGCAGAAATCGGCGAAGGCCTTGAGGCCGGCCGTGACGAAGGCGGTTTCGCGGAAGAGGCGGTAGGGCCGGCCGGCGACGGCGACGAGGACCTCGACCACCACGATGTCACCGGGCCGCAGTTCGGTCAGGTCGACCCAGCCCGAGAGGTCGAAGGCAGCGGTTCGTACGGTAACGGTTCGCGCATCGCTGTCGCCCGTGGCAGTGAACACGCCCTGCTCATACACGTAGATGCGCTTGAGGCGCGGATCCAGCCGCGGGACCGGAGGCGGGGGCGTGGGGACGACGACGATGGGCGGATCCTCGTCCTCGCTGATGAAGGGGCCGCTGGGCGGCCAGGGGCGCGGCGTGGCGCCACCACCGGGACGCGCGCCGGGGTTCGGGTTGGCGGCCACGCCGGCGGGCGGCGTACCGAGGCCGGGGTCGATGGGCTGGCCGTTAAGCAGGCGCTGCAGGGCGTCGAGCGCCGCTTCGATGCCGTGCATCTCGTCCTTGATAGCGATGGGCGGCAGCTTGTTGGGCTCGGTGACCGTGGTGCGCGGATCCACCACCCAGCCCTTGCCCACCAGGGTCTTGCCCAGCAGATCGCCGAGGGTGTCGTTCTTGGCTTCGATGGCATTGGTTTCGGCGACCACGCCATCGAGCTTGCCGCGCAACTCGGTGAGCGCGGTTTCCAGGGCGCCGAGGCGCTGCGGGATGGCTTCGAAGGGATTGGGCGCGCCGCCCGCGCCGGACCCCGACCCGCTCGGGCCGGCGCCGTCGCCGCTCGAGAGGATGTCGGCAAACTCCCAGCCGATGCCCAGATCGCGCAGGACGACGCCCATGATCTTGAGGGCGACATCGATGTAGGGAAAGGAGTCCGCCACGAACTCCTTGAGCACCTCGCCCAGGACTTCGAGCTTCTCGCCGATGTTGGGCAGTTGGCCCTTGACCTTGTCGGCCCCGCTGTCACTTGCCACGGTTTCGCTCCGCCTTGCGCGAAGCCGTCACCACGCCCCGCAGCGTATCGCCGATGCCGGCTTCGTCGAGCACGTTGGCGAATACGGTCAGGGCGAGCCGGTTGGAGGGGGCGTGGTCGGTGGCATGATCGGCTACCGTCACCAGCGTACGGGCACGGGCGGCCTGGATGCGCAGCAGATTGGCCGCCTCGGCCGCGGCGCGTACGCCGCCGCGCGACGTGGCCTCCACCTCGGCGGCGCGCATTTCGAGCAAATCGGCAAGCAGATCGCCGAAACGCTTGACCGTGGCGCGCGCACCGCCCTTGCCGCGATAGACCGTGTAGATGTCGATCCAGTTCTTTCGATCGGATTGCATCGGTCGTCCTCCATGGGCCGGTGACCAAGCTCTCGCAGGTGCGGGCCCGCAAGAGGAGATCGCATGACGTTTTCCTTGGTTCTAGGTCACGCGGGCCCCGGGCGCAAACACCCCTGTTTTGGCCGGGGACCGGCAGGCCATCGGCGACCCTGCCAAAGTCCGCTTCTGTTCCAAGGGGTCATTCAGCGCGCGTTCCCGCTGGATTGCAGGTATACGCACCCGTCGCTTGTCGCGGCCGCTGGCCACGGCACTTGTATAGCAGTGGGAACTGATTGATGGTTAAGGCTGTGCGAAAATGCCATGTCACCTTAGCCGCACCCATTTTCTGGCGGGTATCAATCGAAAAAGGGGGTATCGGCAAGGTTATTCAATAATTTAATCCTTGTTAATCAATAGGATGCCTGCAATATGCTTCTGATGATCGACAACTACGACTCGTTCACCTACAACCTGGTGCAGTACTTCGGCGAGCTGGGCGAGGAGGTGCGTGTGGTGCGCAACGACGAGATCGACCTGGCCGGCATCGAGGCCCTGGGCCCGGCCCGCATCGTCATCTCCCCCGGCCCCTGCACCCCCAACGAGGCGGGTATCTCGGTGCCGCTGATCAAGGCCTTCGCCGGGCGCATCCCCCTGCTTGGCGTGTGCCTGGGCCACCAGAGCATCGGCCAGGCCTTCGGCGGCCGGATCGTCCATGCCAAGCAGCTGATGCACGGCAAGACCTCCCCCATCCACCACCAGGACCTGGGGGTGTTCCGGGGCCTGCCCAACCCCTTTACCGCCACCCGTTACCACTCCCTGGTGATCGAGCGGGAATCCCTGCCCGACTGCCTGGATATCACCGCCTGGACCGACGACGGCGAGATTATGGGGGTGCGCCACAAAACTCTGGCGGTGGAAGGCGTGCAGTTCCACCCCGAGTCGGTGCTCACCGAGCACGGCCACGCCCTGCTCAGGAACTTCCTGGAGGAGCGACGCGCATGACTGCGGCCATGAAACCCCAGGACGCCCTGACCCGGGTCATCGAGCACCGGGAGATCTTCCACGACGAGATGCTGTCCCTGATGCGCCAGATCATGACCGGCGGGATGAGTCCGGTGCTGATCGCCGCCTTCATCACGGGGCTGCGGGTCAAGAAGGAAACCATCGGCGAGATCACCGCCGCAGCCATGGTGATGCGGGAGTTTGCCACCAAGGTGCCCCTCGCCGACACCACCCATCTGGTGGACACCTGCGGCACCGGCGGCGACGCCGCCCACACCTTCAACATCTCCACCGCCGCCGCCTTCGTGGCCGCCGCCGCCGGGGCGCGGGTGGCCAAGCACGGCGGCCGTTCCGTGTCCTCCAAGTCGGGCAGCGCCGACGTGCTGGAGGCGCTCGGCGTGGACATCAACATGAGTCCCGACGCGGTGGCCCGCTGCATCGATCAGGTGGGCCTGGGCTTCATGTTCGCCCCCAACTTCCACGGCGCCATGAAATACGCGGCGCCGGTGCGCAAGGAGCTGGGCATCCGCACCCTGTTCAACATCCTGGGGCCACTCACCAATCCCGCCGGGGCGCCCAACCAGGTGATGGGCGTGTTCCATCCCGACCTGGTGGGCATCCTGGTGCGGGTGCTGCAGCGGCTGGGCGCCGTGCGCGCCCTCACCGTCCATGGCCGCGAAGGCCTGGACGAGATCTCCATCTCCGGGGAGACCCTGGTGGGCGAACTGCGCGACGGCGAGATCCGGGAATACACCGTGCGCCCGGAACAGTTCGGCCTGGGGGTGCACGACATCCGGACCCTGCAGGTGGGCACCGTGGAGGAATCCCGGGATCGGGTGCTCAAGGCACTGGACAACGCGCCGGGCGCGGAGCGGGACATCGTTGCTCTGAACGCCGGCGCGGCCATCTACGCGGCGGGCATCACGGACAGCCTGGGTGAAGGGGTGGAACGCGCACTTCAGACCCTGGCCGACGGCCTGGCCCGCGCCAGGCTGGCCGAACTGGCCGCGTTCGGCAGAGGTTGAACCTAAAACCGAAATCGCAAGGCGACCTGATCGGTCGCCGCCCTCTCCCCAACCCTCCCCCAGCGGGGGAGGGGGTGATTCGTCCCCTCTCCTTTTGGGAGAGGGCCAGAGTGAGGGACCGGGCGAAGCCAGGCATGGGCTGGCGGCAATTTCACAGCTTCAAACTGTGGTTATAAGGTTGAAGCACTCGGGGTGCCGGGCCTGGACCGATAGCGGATCCAAGGGGGACCCCCCACAAAGCGGGAGGCGCTATGGCCTTCCCTTCATATGCCAAGGAAAGGCACCAGGTGACTCATGAAACGGTCACCGATCCGTATGTGGAACGCCCCTCTCTTCCCGCATGGCCTCGGCCAGCGCGAAGATGCGCGGGTCGTCCGCCCAGCGCTCCAGGTCGAGGGATAGCTTGCGCCGCCAGTTGGGGTGGCCCTCGGTGGTGCCGGGCAGGTTGGCCTGTTCCGCTTCGCCCAGCATGTCCTCGGCCTGCACCAGAACGATTCTGCAAGGGGTGCGTGCCAGATGGCGGTTCACCGCCCGGGCCAGGGCCGGGGTCATCTCCGGAACCTCGGCCGGGTCCGCCGACAACTCCGGCGGCAACAATCCTTCCCGCGCCAGGGCGGCCAGCAGCCGCCCGCGGCCGTCGTCCCGGGAGGCCACCTGGCGGCCGCGTTCCTCCTCGCTGGGGAACAAACCCAGGTCGGCGCGCAGATCCAGGTCCAGGCCGCGCCAGAAACCGACCAGGGTCGGCAGATCGTGGGTGCCGGCCGCCACCAGGGCCGCTTCCGTGTAGTGTTCGGGCGGCTTGAAATCGCCGTTCCAATCCCGTTCGAAATAAAACAGCCGGTAGGCCAGCATACCCATCTCGTGCATGGCCGCGCGCACCGCGTCGGGCACGGTGCCCAGGTCCTCCCCCACCACCAGGCAGCGGTTGCGCATGCTCTCCAAGGCCAGGATGCCCAGCAGGTCGTGGAAGGGATAGGCGACATAAGCGCCTTTGGCAGCCTCTCCGCCCTGGTCGCCGCGCAACCCGGGCGGCACCCAATAAAGGCGCATGAGGCCCATGACGTGGTCCAGGCGCAGGGCGCCGGCGCCGCCCATGTTGGCGCGCAGCATGGCGATGAATGGAGCATAGCCGGCATCCCTCAGGCGATGCGGCACCCAGGGTGGCAGGCCCCAGTCCTGGCCGAGCAGGTTGAAGTCGTCCGGCGGGCTACCGATGCGCGCGTCCGGTGCGTAGATCCCGCGCTGGCTCCAGGCCTCCGCGCCGCCCAGGTCCACCCCCACCGCCAGGTCCCGGTACAGCCCCACGCCTAGGCCCAGGTCGCTGGCGCGTCGGCCCACGCCGTCCAGTTGCGCGTCCGCCAGCCATTGCAGGTACAGGTAGTAGGCCACCCGCTCCCCGTGATCGCGGGCAAATGACGCCACCTCCGCGGAATCGGGGTCGCGGTAGGGTTCGGGCCAGACCGGCCAGCCCCAGATGGCCGGATCCCGGCCATGCAGGTGTTCCTGGAGGGCCTGGTAGAGCGCGAAGCGCTCCAGGTCCTCGCCGCCGGTGGCCCGCCAGGCCTGGAAGGCACGGCCCCGCTCGCTTTCCATGTGATGTTCCAGGAAATGGCGATAAAGCCGTTCCAGGATCTCGGACTTGGCCGCCGCCACGCCGTCATAGTCCACCAGGGATTCGGCCCGCAGCGCCCGCAGCCGGTCCTGGAATTCCGGGGCGGCCACCCGCTGCCGCGCCGCCGCGCATTCGGCGAATTCCGGCACCGCCTCCACGTCGAGATAGAGCGTGTTCAGGAAACGCCGGCTGGAGGGGCTGTAGGGGCTGGCATGGCTCGGGTAGTTGGGAAACAGCGCGTGCAGCGGGTTGACGCCGACCAGGCCGGCGCCGGCCTTCCCCGCCCACTCCACCAAGTGGCGCAGGTCGGTGAAGTCCCCCATCCCCCAGTTGCGGCCCGAGCGCACCCCGTAGAGTTGCACCGACAGTCCCCAGGTGCGGTTTTCGCCGAGGATCGCCTCGGGCTGGTAGCAGCGATCGGGACATATGATCAGCGTCAGGCCGGAGGCCTCGTCTTCGTCCTCGCCGTCGGCGAAGACCGCCAACCGGTGATAGCCGGTTTCGGCGACCGCAGGCAGGTCCAGAGCCCAGGCCTGCCAGGTCTGGCCCTCGATGGCGGCGCTGTCCAGTTGTTCCATCTGGTCCGGGACGAATTGGCCGTCCAGGGCGTCGCCGCCCTCCAGCGCAAGGCTCCAGCGAAAAGTCCGGCCGGCCGCTTCCGCCGGCAGGCGCAGGGTGATGCGCAAGGGCGCGCCGACGGTTTCCACATGCACTGGCAGCAAGCGCCGGCTCCATTCGCGGCGTTCCCATGCGCCCAGGGCGGCCTCGACCTCTGCCTGGTCGGCGCAGGGGATGCCCATGGCGCCCAGCAGGGCGCGCCGGGTCTCGTCCGAAGCCTCATGCCGATTGCCCCAGATGTCGTGATATTCGGGCAGGATGCCGGCAAGTTCTCCCAGGCGGCGCAGGGGATTCATGGCTTGCTCTTGCCTTTTTCCTCCGGACCGTGGGATGTCCAGCGTTCAACCAGCTCGGCCAGGTGTTTGCGGTGGGTGATCAGGATCACCTCGTCATCCTTGCGCAGGGCCGTATCGTCGTCGGGCAGCATGAACTCGCCCTTGCGGTAGAGGCAGACGATGCGGCTGGCCTCGGGCAGGCCCAGGTCGCGGACCGCCATCTCGTCGTCGGCGTGGACGATGAAGGAAAACACCCGGGCATCGCCCTTGATCTTGGCCGAGATCTCCAGGGGGTCGATGCCCTCCAGCTTCTCCACCAAGTGCCGACCCATGGTGCGCGTCGGGATGATGATGTCCTCCAGCCCCAGCTCGACGCAAATGTGCTCCAGCTCCGGGTCCTCGATCTTGGTCACCACCTGCTTGAAACCCAGGGAACGGCCCACCAGGCTGGCGATGATGTTGGCCTGGTCGGTATTGGTCAGGCAGAACAGGAAGTCTGTATGTTCCGGATCGGCCTCGCGCAACATGGCGGGCCGGCTGCCGTCGCCATGCAGGAACCCGCAGTCCAACTCGGGTGTAAGCGCCTCGATCACGTCCTTGTTGCGCTCGATGATGACCACCTCGTGCCCCCGCTTGAGCAGGTAGCGGGTGGTGCTGACCGCCAGCGACCCGGCACCGATAAAAACCGCCCTCATAGCAAATCCCCTTTGTGTTGCGCCTCGGCCATCCGCTTGCCCCACCATGTGGCGGGGGAGAACAGGATCAGCATGGCGATGAATTCCACGCGCCCGAACAGCATGTCCAGGCACAGTACCGCTTTCAGCCCCGGCTCCAGCTGGCTGCCCGTCACTCCGGTGGAAAGGCCCACCGTGCCCAGCGCAGAGACCACCTCGAACAGGGCGTTCAGCGGGTCATAGCCGGCGGCCAGGAAGGGCAGCCAGGAGGCCAGGGCCGCCGCCACGAACAGCAGGACCAGCACCAGCGCCCGCATGACCGTCTCGCTCTCCACCCGCCGCGCCCCCAGGGTCAGTTCGACCACCGCATGGCCGGACATGGAGAGCCGCCGCAGCAGCAGCTGCAGCAATCGCAGCACCAGCAGGAAGCGGAACAGCTTGATGCCGCCGGCGGTGGATCCCGCAGAACCACCGATGGCCATGGCCCCCATCAGGACCCATTTCGACGCCGGGTCCAGCTGAACCACCGGCAAGGTGGAAAACCCTGTGGTGCTCTGGGCGGAAATGCCCAGCAGAAACAGGTCGAAGGTCGAGGCATGGAGGCCATGGTCGCCGGCCATCCAGTTACAAGCGAACAAAAGCAGGGTCACCACCAGGATCGCCAGCAACAGGCCACGCAGTTCGATATCGTCCATCACCCTGCGCCAGTTGCGCCGCCAGGCGGCGTGATACAGGGGCAGGGACACCGCGCCCAGCAGGGCAACCCCCAATACAGCGGCCTCTTGGAGTGGTCGCCCCAGGGCACCCAATCCGGCGTCGTGGAGGGCGAAGCCGCCGGTGGAGATCGCCGCGAGGGCGTAGCCCACCGCCGCGGAGGCATCCATGCCCAGCGACATCAATACGGCGATGCCCAGGACGGTCAGTATCCCGTAGACCAGTGTCACCCGGCGGGCGTGGTTCAAGGTGGTGGTCACCAGGGAGTCGCCGCTGGCCGGCGGCTCCACTAGGCGCCGGGCGGCCAGGTCATAGCTGGTGAGCATCGCCAGGGACAATACCGCGATGCCCAGGCCGCCGTACCACTGGGCCCAGGCCCGGGTGAACAGAAAGGTCCTGGGCATGGCCTCCACAACCGCCACGGTGGACAGACCGGTGGTTGTGATGCCGGATACCGCCTCGAACAGGGCGTTCTCCATCCCCAGACCGCAGCCCATCATGGGATAGGCATTGGCCAGCGTCCCCAGCAGGTAGGCCAGGGCCGTGATCGCCAGGGCTTCGTTGGCCTGGAGTTGGGCCGGAGTCGCGCCCCGGGCCGTGGCCGCGCCCAGCGCCGCCAACGCGGCGGCTACCGCCAGGTAGCGCCAGGCGATGTCCGGCTCGCCGAAATAGAAACCCACTGCCATGGGCACCAGGGACAGCGCGGCCAGCACCAGGGACAACTGGCCGAGATATTTCGCCACCACCGCGGGTCGCACCGCATAGGTGAGCGCCGCATAGGAATCGGTCTTGCTCATGTCCGGCCGCCCGTGAAAATGGCCGTCCCGCCGCCGTTCAAACATGCTGTGCGGAAGGGCATTGGGCGGGGCCGTGTCACGTCCGCTTCCTGGGCAGGATGAGCAGGGCGAAGGAACGCGCCATCAGGGGGAAGGACTGGCCCGCCTTGTGGCGCTTGCGCAGGGCCAGCCCGTTGGGGCGGCCGGTGTCCAGAAGCGCCGTCCAGGCGGCATCCCGGGGCGGCGTCGGCAGGGTGAAGGAGATAGCCTGGTGATGGGCGTTGAACAGCAGCAGGCAATCATCGTCCTCGATGCGCCGACCGCGCATGTCGGTCTCGCCGATGGCCGCGCCGATCAGGTAAACCCCGAGGCATGGGGCATGCTGCAGGTTCCATTCCTGGTCGCTCATCTCGCTGCCGTCGGGCTTGAGCCAGTGGATGTCCTTGACCCCCGCGCCATGGATGAAACGCCCCTGGAAGAAATGGCGCCGGCGCAGGGCCGGATGTTCCCGGCGCAGGCTCAGGCAGGTGGCCACGAACTCAAACAGGTGCCAATCCGCGGCCTCGCCTTCCCACTGCAGCCAGTTGACCTCGTTGTCCTGGCAGTAGGCGTTGTTGTTGCCGCCCTGGCTGCGGCCCAGCTCGTCGCCGGCGGTGAGCATGGGCACCCCCTGGGAAAAGATCAGGGAGGCCAGCAGGTTGCGCTTCTGGCGTGCCCGCAGGGCATTGACGGCGGGGATGTTCGTGGGCCCCTCGGCGCCGCAGTTCCAGGTCCGGTTGTAATTCTCCCCGTCCCGGTTGTCCTCGCCGTTGGCCTCGTTGTGCTTGCCGTTGTAGCTCACCAGGTCGGCCAGGGGGAAGCCGTCGTGGCAGGTGATGAAGTTGATGCTGGCGTAGGGGCGGCGGCCGCTGTGGGCGTAGAGGTCGGAGGAGCCGGTGAGGCGGGTGGCGAACTCGCCGATGAGCCCGCCCTCGCCGCGCCAGTAGTCGCGCATCACGTCCCGGTAGCGGCCGTTCCACTCGGTCCAGCCCACCGGGAAGTTGCCCACCTGGTAGCCGCCCTCGCCCAGGTCCCAGGGTTCGGCGATCAGCTTGACCCGGGACAGCACCGGGTCCTGGTGGATGATGTCGAAGAAGGCGCCGAGCTTGTCCACCGCGTGCAGTTCCCGGGCCAGGGCGCTGGCCAGGTCGAAGCGGAAGCCGTCCACGTGCATCTCCCGCACCCAGTAGCGGAGCGAGTCCATGATCAGCTGCAATACCCTCGGATGCATCATGTTCAGGGTATTGCCGCAGCCGGTGTAGTCCATGCAGTAGCGCCGGTTGCCGGACACCAGGCGGTAATAGGCGGCATTGTCGATGCCGCGGAAGGCCAGGGTGGGTCCCAGGTGGTTGCCCTCGGCGGTGTGGTTGTAGACCACGTCCAGGATCACCTCGATGCCGGCGGCATGCAGGGTCTTGACCATGGTCTTGAATTCGCCGATCTCGCCGCTGGCCGAATAGCGCATGTCCGGGGCGAAGTAGCCGATGGAGTTGTAGCCCCAGTAGTTGCGCAAGCCCTTCTCGACCAGGTGGCGGTCGTCGACGAAGGCGTGCACCGGCATCAGCTCCACGGCGGTGACACCCAGGCGCTTGAGATGCTCGATCGCCGGCTCGCTGGCCAGACCCGCGTAGGTGCCGCGCAGGGGCGGCGGCAGTAGCGGATGGAGCTGGGTGAAGCCCTTCACGTGCAGTTCGTAGATCACGGTGTCGTGCCAGGCAATCTTCGGCGGCCGGTCGTCGCCCCAGGTGAAGGCGGGATCGATCACCCGGCACTTTGGCATACCGGGGGCGGAGTCGCGCCGGTCGAAGGAAAGGTCCTCGCGGCGGTTGCCGATCCGGTAGCCGAAGTGGGCGTCGGACCACTTGATCTGGCCCTCGATCGCCTTGGCGTAGGGGTCCAGCAGCAGCTTGTTGGCATTGAAGCGGTGCCCCGCCTCCGGCTGGTAGACGCCGTGGACCCGGTAGCCGTAGAGCTGGCCGGGACGGACCTCCGGCAGGTAGCCGTGCCAGACCAGGTCGGTGCGCTCCGGCAGCGGGATGCGCGCAATCTCGCGGCGGCCCTTGGGGTCGAACAGGCACAGCTCCACCTTTTCCGCGTGTTCCGAGAACAGCGCGAAATTGACCCCGGCCCCGTCCCAGGTGGCGCCCAGGGGATAGGGATTGCCTGGCCAGACTGCGTAATCCGCCATCAGCCTTCGCCCTCGAAGGAGGTACGCAGCGTTCCATAACGCCGGCCCTTGGGCAGGACCACGATGCCGGACTCGGTCACGTGGTAGCGGGCGCGGTCGCCGGCCAGGTCGTGGCCGATTCGCTCGTTTTCCTCGATGACGTTGTAGCGGTCGACGATGGCGCGCTTGAGCCTGGCGCCGCGCCGGACCGTCACGTAGTCCATGATGACGCAGTCCTCGATCTCCGCCCCCGGCTCCACCACCACCTCCCGGCGCAGCACGGAATTGCGGATCGTGGCGCCGTCGATCAGACAGCCGGCGCTGATCATGCTGTTCTTGAGCGAAGCGTCCACGAACCGGGCCGACGGTCCCTGGTAGTTGCTGGAGAAGATGGGCCAGCGGGCGTTGAACACGTCGAAGCGAGGCTCCAACCCCAGCACGTCCCGGTGCGCCTCGAAGTAGGCATCCAGGGTACCCACGTCACGCCAGTAGGCCGGCTCCTCGTAAGACCGGATCCCGGGCACGCTGTTGCTGGAGAAGTCGTAGGCGTACAGCCGGCCATCGTCCACCAGGCTGGGGAGGACATGCTTGCCGAAATCGGTGCCGCCTTCGGCAGCGGCATTTTTCCAGCGCGTCGAGAAGGACCTCGGTATCGAACAGGTAGTTGCCCATGGAGGCGTAGGCATGGCTGGGCCGTTTCGCCATGGCCGGCGGCCGCTTGGGCTTTTCCATGAAGCCGCGGATTCGGCCGCTGCCGTCGGCATCGATGACGCCGAAGGCCGAGGCCTGCTCCAGGGGCACCGGCAGGGCCGCCACCGTGCAGGCCGCCTGGCGCTCCTGGTGAAACTCGATCATCTGGCGCACGTCCATGCGGTAGATGTGGTCGGCGCCGAACACCAGCACCAGGTCCGGCCGGTGCTTGCGGATCAGGTCCAGGTTCTGGTGGACCGCGTCCGCCGTGCCCTGGAACCACTCCTGGCCGCGACGCATCTGGGGCGGCACCACGGTGATGAACTGTTCCGGCAGGATGGGCGGCAGGACCCAGGCCTTGCGCACGTGCTCGATGAGCGATTGGGACTTGTACTGCACCAGCAGGTAGATGCTGTTGATGCCCGAGTTGACCAGGTTGGACAGGACGAAGTCGACGATCCGGTAGCGCGAACCGAAGGGTACCGAGGGCTTGGACCGTTCCGCCGTCAGGGGGTGCAGCCGGCTGCCTTCGCCGCCGGCCATGATGAAGGCCAGCACTTTCAGTTTTTCCATGATCGCCGCTCCGTGATTTTCAGCCGGCCCCGCGGAGTGGGGGTTGGCTGTCTATGTCTATTTTCCAGTCTGCCGCTCAATTCTTACAAAACCTTCTCAGTGGCCGGAATGCCGGTAGGCCGAAGTCCCTGGTCAAACCTGAGCGAGGTTGGAACAGACGCGGCCCGCTGGACCGCGGGTACGCCTGTGCTTTCCGTTGGGCGGGTCAGGGCGAGCCGCCCTGATTTCCCGGGACCCGGAATCCCGAACCCGCGTAAACCCTGGCGCCCCCGACACGAATCGAACGTGTGACCCTCCCCTTAGGAGTTTTAGGGCCCTATCCTTCACCAAGTTTCACCATGCTCAATAACCATTGATTTATAAGCATAAATTGTTATCCTGTGTTTAACTGAGTTACACGGAATTTCCTGTTTTTTCACCTTTCCGGTAGCACAGCGGTAGCACAGGAAGACTTCCCCCCCTGTGCCGATGACCCTTCCCCATCTTGAGGGTTGAATCATGGCCAGCGAAAGAATTCGTTTCACCCGTCCCATCTTGGCGGCGATCACCCCCCCTGCCTCCGGCCGAGCATACTATCGTGACGAGGGACAGGCCGGCTTGATCCTGGATGTGACCGCGAACGGGACAAAGACATTTCAATATTACCGAAAAATCGGTGGACGGCCTGTCCGGGTTGCCTTGGGTAGGTTCGATCCGGAGTTGCCTGAGTCCCGTGAACTGCCTCGTGGCCACGCGACCGGCAAACCTCAGGATCCACTTGCCTTGATTGGCAACACCCCCAAGCTGAATGTGCGCATGGCCCGCGCCCTGGCCGTCGCGGTTTCGGCCTCCCTGGATCGGGGTGAAAACCCATCAGCAGAAAAACGGGCCGAGCGACGAGCCGCGGCAGGCGAGCTGACGCTCCGCGCGGCCTTCGATCTTTATTTCTCCGATCACTTGATCCCCCAGGGCAAGCGCAAGTCAGAAGAGATCTCGAACATGTTTGCCCGCTACCTGGGCACAGTCCCTTCCGGGCAAAAGAAGCTACATGGCCAGGAACGGAAGAAGTCCCCGGGCGCAGTGGATTGGGAGGGTCGCCGCCTGTCCACCATCACCACGGCGGAGGTTCGGCGCATGATGGTCAGCCTGAGGGACGGCGGTAGCCTGTATGCGGCGAACATGGCTCTAGTCCTTCTGCGCGCTATCTATCGCAAGATGGCCGAATGGCGTCTCTATATTGGCCCCAACCCCTGCGATGGCGTCAGCAAGTATCCCGAGAAGGAACGCTCCCGATTCATCAAGGCCGATGAGCTTCCCGACTTGTTCGCTGCCCTGGCCAACGCCCCAGAGAACATCCGGCATTTCGTCCTGCTTGCCCTGGCCACGGGTGCCCGCCGATCCAACATAGCTGGGATGCGCTGGGCAGACCTGGATTTTCATACAGCCTTGTGGACAGTCCCAGGCGAAGTGTCCAAAAACGGCACACCCATGGTCATTCCCCTGACAGCAATTGCCCTGGATGTTTTGAAGGCCCGCGAAGGTAACTCCCCAACTTGGGTTTTCCCCTCCACGTCTGCCAGTGGCCACATGGTAGATCCGAAGAAGGCCTGGAAGGCGTTGCTTACAGCTGCTGGCCTGGAAGACCTGCGCATCCATGATTTGCGTCGATCATTGGGATCATGGGCCGCCATTCAGGGTGCCAGTCTCGCCATCATAGGCGCGGCTCTGGGGCACAAGTCTACTGATGCCACCCGCATCTATGCGCGCCTGACTGTGGATCCGGTACGCGACGCAATGGAAAAGGCCACCAGCGCCATGATGTCAGCTGGGGGATTGATAGGAGGGGGAGGAGTTTCGAAGCTGCCCCCGCCGATTAAGAAAAGGGTTGCTTGAGATGCCTTGGCGGCAGCGCTGCCGCATTGCGACTCGGCTTGGTTCGGGCACTCGTCGATTTCACCTTCATGAGCGGCGGCTATGGAGTAGCCATCTATGACCTTGGTCCTAAAGCCGTCCGGCTTTGGCCTCGTCCAAAGCGTGGCGCAGGCTGCCGCTAACTGTGGGATCACTGGCTTCTGGTACACCCAAGCCAACGACTGTGGTGACGCTGCTGTCGAAACCATAGCTGCCGATATGCTTTCCGGGTCAAATTCACGCCCTTATCTGGATCTACGCCCGCCAATTGCGCCAAATCTGCTATAACCCACTCGCCATTTGATTTGTGGTAGACCAAGGGCTTACCTGAGTCCGCTGATGAACTAGTTGCATGAATTGCGTTCCCCGACAGGGCACCTACCCTATCCTGTGACCATAAATATTTGGGATCTTTAAATCCAGGATAGCCGTAGAAACTGAGCTTCCCATGAATCCCAGCCATGACAAGTTCTCGTTTTGTCTTAAATGGCTCAAAATTCATTTTGCCGAATTGTTTACCCACTTTATCTTTCAAGCGGACCAAGGACCATTCAATTGGATCTCGTCCGGTGGCAATCACCACGCCTGTTGTGACAGCAGCCCAGCGGCTTTTTGAGTTTGCAGATGTTTGACCAACTCGAAACTCTACCTTGCTGCCCACTGGGCCAGAAACATGGACCACTGTTAACATTAAGTCATCAGCTTCAACAATTGATCCGACGCCGAAGCCCTCTGCTTTCGAGTAGACTTGCCCAATGGCATTGGCTTGTTTGTTTTCAGGCGCCAATCTATCGATTGGGCGACGTTTATCTTCATCCCTGTCCGTTAGAATATCCGATAGCTGTTTGAGCTGTGATGGTGAAAATGAACGGCCTATCCCAGAGAAAGCATCCGGTTCATCGCACTCGCAGAACGCACCGGCATCAGCCTCAGTATCTGAGATTGCGGCAAAAGCAGCTGATGTCATCAAGGCGATCATCGAAACACCGATCACAGCCAGGTGTTTGATCAGCCCTGTTGATAAACTTTGTTCGGGTAGTGTGTTCTCTTGTTGTCGCATCTTGTTCCCCCTTCAGCCCCTCTACTTCCTTATATATCCAATTACTCGACCCGACAACAGGCTACGCTCAGCGCCTTGATGAGCAGCATCGGCCAGATCGAAAAATTCACAGGCCCGCGTGGTCACACAGTTCCACGACCGATTGAATGTGGGCCCGCTTGCGGCGCAATGGAAATCTTCACAGATACTTCTTGAGATAAGTCCATTGCACCCTCGACAGCACCCCGATCAGCAGCGCCAAGGGCAACACAATCCACTCCGGCCGGATGCTCACCGGCCACATGAGATAGACCATCGCCCCCGTCACCAGCCCCGCGAACTGGAAGAACTTCGCTCGGTGGTACATGGATGAGGATTCCCGCCCCGCGCAGGCACGCCGGATGCTGCGCTGAGTCAGGCCATCCACCAGCCCCAGCGACCAGACCAGCAGGAACAAGGGGGCCGCACCGATCAGGATCGCCAGGCGCACCCCGAAGATCTGCGCCCGGACCATGGCCAGGTAGAGTTCGCCCTGCACATGGTAGACAAGGTGATTGCGGGCGATGAGGTCGCCGCCATAGGTGGGGATGTCTGGGTTGGCCGGCAGCAGCGCGGCGTTGGTCATCCAGCGTTCGATGGGGATGAGCTGGAAGAAGAAGCCATACACCCCTCTGGCACAGGTCACGGCCAGTCCGGTCAGGGGGGCGTCCGGGCGCAGGCTGCGGGTGAGTTCGATATCCTGGCTCAGGGTCTGCTGAACTTGGGCCAGCGCCGCGTTATCACTCCAAACCTCATCGCCCCAGACCTGCTTGGCCAGGACGATCTCCATGCCCATGGCCGCCAAAGCCATCAGGGCCAGGGTGAGCCAGGCATAGAACACCAGCTTCAGCGGCCACAGGAAGACATCATGGACCTCCAGCCCCTCGCCCCGCCTAAAGGCCACCGCCCTTGCCCTCCACGACGACGTGCCGCAGCCAATCCCGTTCGTCCGGGGCACTAGCGACGGCGCCCACCTCTCCCATGGCCCAGCCCAAGCGGGGATCGAACTCGCCCGGTGTGACGCGGACATATCTCGACTGCATGTCCTCCGCCACGGCGGCCAGGTCCTCCGGCATCATCGGGTCGTGGGCGGCATTCGGCAGCGGCATGCGCAGCTTGTAGAGCTTGCCGCCCTCGATCAGGGCGAAGGCCTGGCCCTTGGGCAGGCGCACCAGGTCCGCCGGACCGATCATCGGGGCGGTGCGGGTGCTGAGCCGGTCCTCGTTGCGGCTGGTGAAGTCGGAGAAGTCCAGGGGGTTGTTGCTGTCCGAGGCCTGGCTCGCGCTCATGGTGGTCACCAGTTCCACCTCGTCCAGCTGGTCGGTGAGGATCTTCGCGGTGTCGGTGTTCTTCACCCGCAGCATGATCAGGGTGTTCAAGTTGCCGCCGATCTGCTGGGCCTTGGCGCGGGAGCCGATCCGCGCCTCCACGTCCGACCAGGTCTGGGTGTAGACCGCTACCTGGTAGCCCGCGCCCCCGGCCTTGTTGAGCAGGGGGATGAACTCGTCGCCGATCAGCTCGTTGAACTCGTCGGCATGGATGGAGATGCGCCGCTTGGCCGCCGGGCCGGACTGGCCATAGGTCTCGCCGTGCTTGTAGATGCGCCCGGCGGTGGAGGTGAGATCGGAGAACATGGAGTTGCCCACGGCGCCGGCCACCTCGTAATCGGTCAGGGCATCCAGGCCCACATAGACGATGCCGCCCCGGTTGATCACACCCATCCAGTCGAACAAGGGCCGCCGGTCGTCCAGCCGGCTCATGTCCGGCGAGACCAGCTCCGCCACCTTGCCGGTGGTGAGCTTCTCCAGCAGCGGGATGAGGGAAGCCACCAGTTTGTTGAAGTAGCTCTGCTCGTAGCTGATGATCTTCATCAGGCTCGCCGCCGTGTCGTCGTGCAGCCCCTTGCCGCGGATGTACTCGAGGAGCTTCACCACCCCCAGGTCCCGGTTCTTCATGGCCCGATCCAGGGATTTGGGATCCACCTCCAGCGCTTCGATTTCCTCCCGCCAGCCAACCGCCCGCGGGTCCCGGTCGAGCCAGAACTCGCAATAGTCGAGCACCAGGGGCTCGATGTCGTTGGCGTAGTGATAGATGTCCTGGTAGGACGGCATGCGGCCCAGGGCGGTCATGGCCTTGGACATGGCGTTGACGAAGCCCCAGACGAACTGGGCGAAGTTGGCCCCCTCCCCTTCCTTGGGCAACTGGTTGGTGATGCGCGTGGCCACCTCGGTCACCCGCGAGAAACTGCCCACCGGGTTGTAGCGGGCGGAGAGTTCCGGGTAGCCCAGATGGAAGAAGTGGAACTCCTCTTCCCGCCCGGCCCGCCGGGCCTCGGCGTAGATACGCTTCAGGAGATCGGCATCGCCCTTGGGATCGAACACGATCACCACGTCGCCGCGCCGGATGTCCTGGGTAATGAGGATCTCCGCCAGCCGGGTCTTGCCCACCCGGGTGGTGCCCAGCACCAGCATGTGGCCCACCCGCTCGCCCAGGTCCATCCACACCGCGTCCTCGTCCGGCTCCACGCCGTGAAGGGCCGGGTCGCCGCCCACCGCAGGCAGCGGGGCCACCGGGTTCCACCAGGCGTCGCTGCGGGTGAGCCGCCCCAGCCCGTCGAACAGCGTGCCCTCCACGCCCCGTTCCAGGCGGCGGGCCGCCCGATACAGGGCACCGGGTTGCAGCAGCTCACGGTGCTCGGGCTGATGGGTGTCGTGCAGCCGCTGGGAGTGGCGCCGGTCCCAATTAAAACCCATGCCCAGGAACAGCGCCCGCTCCGACCAAGGGATGGCCTCAGCGGCCAGGCTGTAACGGGGTAACCGCTTGAGATTGGCCTGATAACGCAACAACTGGCTGCCTTGGGCAAGACGCCAGCCGGCATGCAGGACCAGGCTGGCGGCGGCCAGATAGGCGAGTGAGGGCGGCAGCAGAAAGGTTTCCGGGCTGAGGACCAGCCCCAGGGCGGCGGTGAAGAACACCCCGGCCGGGATGAACTCCACCGGGCGACGCAGCAGGTTCTCGACCGGATAGGCCATGGTTACGCCGTCCCGGCCCCGGCGGCCTGCAGGTCCTCCAAGAGCATGGCCTCGCTGACCTCGCAATCATACGTCCCCACGAAGATAGCTTTCGGGCGTTGCAGGTGTCGTGCTTCGATCTGACCACCGGCTGGGCAGGAGACAATCTCGCCCTTGATCAGGAATACCGCGCGCGGCCGGTCACTGGCGAGGATCTTGTCGAGTATCGGCTGGAGCTGGGCAGGTTGCACGGTCATGGCGCCTTCTCCCCGACAAGCAATCCCTCGTGGCGTTCTCCCAGGAACGCCTCCTGCAAGGCCAGGCAACGACTGTCGTTGATGTCCAGAACTTCTTCGCCGTATCCGGCTTCCTTGACCCAGGCACAGAATTCAGGCCAGTCCGGCACGATGACCAAGCTTGCGTCATTCCTTTCGATAAACCCCATCTCCGTGCCCTCCATCAGTCCAGTTCACGCTTCGATTCGAGTTCGCTGTCCGACCTGACCAGGTGTGGATTGGCCGGGGGGACGGGCTCGATGAAGCGCTGCGGCTCCCGGATGATCATCACGGAGAGCTGACTGCCGCCCTTGCCGTTACGCCGCACCACCTGGTACTTGTGCACGTTGGTCTTCCGGGGGCCGAGCAGATGCCAGCCGGCCTTGATCACTTCCCGCTGGATGCCGGTGCCGAGCTTGTCTCCCGCCAGGCTGGAAGGGGTGCCATCCCCCTTCTCCCCGAAACGCTCGGCGAAATGCCGGAAGATGCGGGGGGAGATCAGCAGCATCCCCTCCGCCGCGAAGTGCACCATGGCTCCGGTCTCGTTGAACGCGATACCCCCGTTTGCCAGGCCCTGCTGCAGCCAGCCCATGAAACGCAGGGCGGCCTCGGAAGGGCCCTGGGCTGCGGCCTTGGGCTTGGCCAACCTGTCCGGCTTGATCGGTTTGTCCGGCAGGCGCATGGGCGCGATGCGATGGCCATCCGGTGGCTTGGGCAGGAAGTGGGTTGCGTCATCCTCTTCTTCGAGGAATTCCTCCGCCGGGAGTGGGTTCCGGCTCCGCGTCCGCTGCCGGGGGTCGACATGGGAGGCAGAACCGAAGGAGAGAGCGACGACCGGTGAGGGGTTGTCCCCATCCTGTGGAGTGTTCGCACTGCGAACACGCTCCAGACTTGGGCGTAGCCTCTTCGGCCAGGGCCTGGGGCGACTCCTGGCGGGGTGACGCCTCGCCCCCTTCTCGCGCATCGGCGAGCGGGATGACCCGGCCGGCGAAGTTGGCCGGATAGTGCTCCAGGCGTGGGGTAGAGCTTCTCCAGGGGGAAGCACAGCAGTGTCAGCACCTGGTCGAACCCCTCCGCCTGAACCCGAACACGCCAGATCGCGCCGCCGGTTTCCGGATTGGGGACGAGGGCCCCGTATTCCTGCCAAACGTCGAACAACCGGTCGTTCTTCTCCGGCCCGGGGATGCCCGCGGCGGATTCGTGGACCGCGAGATAAGCCCTCACCTCGTCCGCCAGGCGCTTGGAGACGAACCAGACATGGCCGTCGGCGACGAACCCGGCCGCGCCCGGGCGGTTCAGCGGCAGGCAACCCCCTTCCGCCAGCATCCTGCGCAGGGCTTCCATCAGGCGTTCTATGAGGGGCACCGCCCGGGCGGTGGTGAAGCGGGTGCGGGGACCGATGAGCAGATTGAGACGCACCGATTCCCGATCCGCCTGGGTCACGATCCGGGCGATGGCGTTGGATTTATCCTCACCCGAGAGAAAAGCGGTGAGCTGCGACAGCAATTCCACATCTTCCGACAGCCACGCCAGCGTGGCTTGGGGGACGAGTCGCTGCAACAGGAAAATGCCCATGCGCTGGTGGGCGGCATAGTTCCTGACACCTACTGTTCCGCCGGTGGTGCCATGTGTCGTTTCGAACGTCACCCGGTAACGAGTGGCGCCACACTCGGCCATGGTGCCGGCCAAGGGCGACCAGATCCCCTCCCCACGCCGTTTGGCGATGACAATATGTAGGTCCGCCAGGGGCTTGCCCACGTCGTGGATGAGGGCGGCCAGGAACACCCCAAAGGTCCAGCGATGCTCACGTCGCTGGATGTCCTCCGGTGGGACACCAGGAGGCAGGACCTGGGCACGGCGCAGATGCAGGGCGATGTTCGCCGTTTCCAGGGCATGCAGCAGCAGCCCACCGGGCTGGGCATGGTGATGGGATTCCGAGGCCGGCAGCAGCTGGACGAAGGCCATGAATCGGTCAATCGTCTGCCCATAGTCACGCTCGAAGTTGGCCGGCGCCAGGCCGGTCTTCACGCGGATGGAGGCAATCAGGGAATCCGCCCCCAGGTGCCGCGTCAGTGCCTCCGCGGACAGGACCGGAAGCCAGCCTGGCGGGATCACGGGTGCTCGTATCTGGCGGCGCCTCAGGCTTCTTGTCGTGACCGCCACACCCAGTGCCAAGCTGGTAGCACCCAGTATGGCTACGATGGTTTCCATCATTGCCCATGTTGGCAATACAGGCCGCGACAACCGGCTTGCAGGAAGGGTACCCAGCAGAAACGGTGCCACGACACATCGTCGAAACTCTTCGTGTAGGCTGGGAGCTCCCGGTTCATCGCTGGTTCCTGAGGCGGCACTGACCGCATGCCCCTGCTAGGTTGGGTCGGGAAATACCATAGCGATCCTCGACATCATCTGACAGCGAAAATCCGAACAATCAGGTTGCGCTTTTATTGGCGACGGTTAATTGCCTGGTGACTAGACGCGGGATGCGGGGCGGATAAATCGAAAGTTCGAGTTCAGCTTCTGACGAACGCGGTCCGATGGAACGAATTGGGCATCACTTGGCGCTCAGATTACTGTAGCGGACCAGATCAATCGGATATGGGCCGATGTACACGCATTTCAGGGTCATTGGATCCGGATCGAAATCGCTGGCGAAATCACCCGTTGCTGTTCCGGTAGTTATACTCAGTGAAAGGGACTGCGGATCCGCCTTGCCGTTCTTGGCCGCCTTCGGCCACGCGACGCACTTTGATTCAAATGAATGAGGGACCAGAGTGCCTTGGCCATTCGTTGAAGCAACGGTCACATGCCGACCCTCGATGAAGTACAGTAGCTCAAGGGCTGACACCACATCGAAAGGACCAAAGCTCTTGTACCCATTGTCATCGGAAAACTCTATGCGTAAAGGCGTCTTATTGCCTAGCTCTGGGTGAGGCCACAAGGGTCTAAGTTCCGACGCACTCAGGCGTGCGGTGTGATCCGCTGCCATGACTTCCTTCGTCACGGTAGCGTTAGGCGCATTGGCATTGACCACACGCAGAGTAAAGGGTTGATTTTCGCCAGAATGCTTCCAGTTCACCACTAAGTCATCAATTGTGTTCGCTACTGTGGTTGGTAATCCAGATGGCGCTTCTGCCCCGATAGATGCGGAAACAATTTTTGGCGTGAGCGTTTGAAGGTATGCGTATGCACCCAGTGACATGAGAAGCGCAACAACCAGGCCGATCAGTGAGAACACGTGCGACCGCTCGTCGCGCTTCATAACAGACTCAAGCAGTGCATAGTCTTTCGTTTCAAGCCTACGCTTTAGCTCAGGGCTGATTTCGAGAAGGTTGAAGACCTGCTTTGCAGTCAGCCGACCATCCAATTCAGGTAACGACTCACCCTTCCGCTTGATGATCTCAACGATTGTCTTGAGGATGGGAGATGCTTGCTCACGTGATCGGCTGAGGTGATATGCAACATATCCACCTATTCCAAAAACAGCGGGTAGGCCAGCTAGGAAATCCAGATTTGTCACTGACAACTCCCGCTATGTGTGACACCCAATATAAAGATCCGCAGCGGAGCGGCTTACGCTGCAGCGCCTGGTTTGGGTATCCATATATTCATTTGGCCTCTATTAGCCACCAGGGCACGGGATGCATACTTGGCTCCCCAGGCAGTTTTTACGCATTCTGAATGACCCCTTGTTTCGCAATCTTCAGGTGTCCACAAAGTAGGGCAACATAACTCAAATACTGTTTGTATCGCGTTCCCCAGCGGAAACAATCGGCAATTCCGCCGCCAGAAGGGCATCTGCTTGTAATATCCCCGCGCCGTATTGAGTGATGTCCCAGCCAACAGGTTTGCGGGCGGTACTCTTGAGTAACTTGCTGAAAGCGGCAACTCGTTGCCAGGGTTCGGGGTAATTCTTCAAAGCGGTGGCATGTTTGGCAAGCCAGAGGGCGGCGGTTCCACCCACCATTTGCGTTGCGAAAGAGGTGCCGTCCCCTTCGCCATAGGTATATTCCACAGTGCTGCTGAACCTGCCCTTGTACCTCGATGTACCCCGCCTCAGTTCGTCGGCCGGGGCGCAGATGTCCACGGTCATCCCTCGGCAACTGCCGGACCAGGGCAGGTCGGCCCACGTGCTTCCGCCGACCGCGATGGTGCGCGGGTTGCGCGCGGGGGCAACCACGCTGCCCACCTGGTTGCCCGCCGCACAGATAAACAGGATTCCACGCTGATAGACACGGTCGATCTGGTCCTGCACCCGTTGTGGCAAGTAGGCAGGCAGTCCGGCGCCCATGCTCATGGTGATCACCTGGCAGCCTTGCTGGATGAGATAAGCAAGCGCGGAAACCAGTCCGTCCGGAACATTGTTGATGAACACGGAATTCGAGATGCGCACCGGGATATACCGGACACGCGGTGCCGCGCCATAAAACGCTCCACCCGGAGCTCCCGGCGCGTATCCCGAAAGCGTGCTGGCCGTACGGGTACCATGTCCACCAAACCCGCCGGTGAGCGGGTCCTCGGCGGAGTCGGGGGACGGGTTGCTGGGATAATTGGGCAGGCTGTCCGGTGGCGGTTGCAGTTCGTCAAAAAAGAAGTTCTGGTCCCGATCCGTGAGCACCCAGGGGCTCGGACTCCCATCCGTCCAGCCCAGACAGGGGTGGCGGGTAAATCCCGTGTCGATGTGGCCGACCACGACCTCACCGTAGTCCCTGGTCTCAGGCACAAGATCGTCATTTCGAAGTGCCTTCCAGGCGGCCGGAAGGCCTACGTTGACCAGGTGCCAATCGTATCCATCGACGGTTTTCTTGTCGTTCGGCACCCGCTGAAACAGGCGAACCGGCAATTCCGCCGGGTCGCGCCAGGTCAGAAGTTGCTCGATCTCGGTTTCACCGATGGGCCGTATGTCCTGCGCACCTGCACTGCGCAAAATACTGGCGAGAGGGGTTGCGGGATTCGCGGATTCAATTTCGGTCGCACAAACTGCCGGCAGGATGGAACGTCTCTCCGAAACCGCCACCAATGCGCCACCGCCGCGATAAGTCAGCATTGCGGCCAGGGTGGCATCCAGACTGTTGAACTTGTTGCGTCCGTGGGTGATGAGGTAGGCAGGCTGGCTCATGATCTCTCCATCTTTGATGTAAGGAGCGGTTGCGTTCGATCGCCTCTTCTCCTCATGCAAGCCCCTTCTCAGGGGTAAAGGGGTAAAGGTTCAAGGCGTAAGCTACCGCTTCACGGTAGCGTTCTGGCGACACGGGAGCCCAAGTTGTAGTTGCGTTTCGAGGGCTCGAACCAGTCGTGTTTGGCCGAGCGCACGTAGGCGGGATCGTAGTCCCAACTGCCGCCACGATAGACACGCCGGGAACAATCGCCGTCATAACAATCCTGTACCCACTCCCACACGTTGCCGCTCATGTCGTACAGGCCATAAGCATTGGCCTGCTTCTGCCCGACCGGGTGGGTCTTTTTTTCTGAGTTTTGGTCGTACCAGGCCACCGCATCGACATTGTCGCTGCCGCAGTATTCATGTGAGTTGCCACCGTCGCAGGCGGTTTTCCATTCGTCCTCCGTCGGCAGGCGGTATTGCTTGCCGGTCAGCTCGTTAAGCTTCTTCAGATAATCCTGCACATCGTTCCAACTCACCTGTTCCACCGGGCAGTCGCCACAGCCTTTGAAGTAGGACGGGTCGCGCGCCAGCACAGCGTGCCATTCGGCCCGGGTCACCTCGTACTCGCCGATCTCGTAACCGCGCCCAGGGATGGCGACCATCTGGGGTTCCATCAGGTCGATGGCTTTATTGGGCGTCTCGCCCTGATTAGCCAGGTGCAGGGTGTCGACCACCGCCTGCCGGCCACTGGCCTAGGGACCGGCCAATCGCAGCCACTCGGCATAGTCGGCCTTGGCCTCGGCATGGCGGCCGAGCCGATGCAGCGCGGCGGCTTCCAGGCGCAGCAGGTCAAGATTGCTCCGGTCCGCCCCGCGCAGGCGCTGGATCATGGGCAGGGCTGCCTTGGCCTCGTCGAAGTTACCGACCTTGAGAATTGGCTGTAGGCCTTGCAGCAGTTTGCGCTGGACCTCCCTGAGCTTCGGGTAGGGTCCGTATTCGGCGAGCATCCGGCTGACGTTTTCGAATAGCGTGATCGTGGGCTCCCTCGCCACCCGCCGGTCCAGGTTGTTCATCTCGTCATACAGGGTGAGTCCAGAAGGCAGGGAAATGGACGCTGGGTATGGCAGCGGCAGCTTGGCCAGCATGGCCTGGGTGCGATCCGACACTTCACTTCCAGCCGGAGCCACCTCCAGAGCCCGCTGATAGGCTTTGCGTGCCCCCATGAGGTCGCCGATGTGGGTCAGGGACTGGCCCAGGAAGTGCCAGGCCAGCGCGTTCTTCGGGTCGGCGGCTACCACCTCCCTGAACAAGCTCGCGGCCCGGTTGTAGTCACCGGCCTGAAAGGCTTGGGCCGCTTGGTCGGTACGGGCGGCGACATTCCGGGCTGGGACGGCCTGGGTCCTGGTCTGGGTCGCGGGCTCCGCCTTGGCGAATAGGCCGAGCATGGCCTTGTCGTTGGAACGCCGGGCGATATCGGCAGCGGTCATGCCCGCAACGCTGGCTACGCCGGGGTCGGCGCCATGGTCGAGGAGGTACTTGGCCACCGCCGGATTGCCGGAGAGCACCGCCGCCATCAGTGGCGTCTCGCCCTTGCCGGAGCGATGGTTGATGTTGGCCCCGGCCTTGGCCAGGGCCTCGACCGCCTCGGCCTTGCCGCCGCTGGCGGCGATCATGAGGGCGGTCCAGCCGTCCGGATCGGCGGCGTCCACGTCCACCCCGGCGGCCAGTGCCTTGCGGATAGGGATGACGCTGCCCTTCTCGGCCGCAATGAACAGCGCCCCGGGATCAGCGGCGCGGGCGGACCAGGCCGGCAGGCTGACGAGAACTAGCAGCAGCAGGAGATTACGAAGGGTCAGTCGCATGGTGTTGGCTCCCTGGGTTTTGATGATTTGGAATGATGGGGTCAGCAATGGGATGGGTCAGTGCACGTTGCACATCCCGCCCGACGTGAACATCGGGGTCATCCGGTCGACCTCGCCTTGAAGATAGGCCAGGGTCTGGGCCGCGTTCGCATTGCTGGCGGGACAGGCACGCCTGATCTCGGGAATGGCGCGGTTGCGGTAGTAGTCGTACAGGGGCCGCTGGGCCTGGCACATGCTGCCGCCAGCCAGAGTGCCGGTAATGCGTTCGAGTTCTGCGGAGAGGTTATTGACCGTGCTCTCGCAGTCCCCCGTGGCTCCGCCACCGCCACCGCTGCTGCTAGTCGCAGCGGTGGCCACGCGGTTCGCCTGTTGCTCGCAGGCGCTGTTGCAACTGGTTTGCTCCGGGTAGCAGCGCGCCCGCACATCGTCGGACTGCTGGGCCTGGCTCATCGCCTGCTGGGTCATGGCCTGACTGCTGCCAAACCCGCCCAGCAGCACTCCGACCAGGCTCTGGGTGGTGAGGGAACTGGCCTGGCTTTCACAGCGGGTGAAAGCCTCGGAGCAACCGCTTTGGCACTGGCTCAATGCCGCCAGCCGGGCGGCATTGGCCCTTTCAGCCGCCTGTCTGCGTTGCTCGATCTGCGCCTTCTGGCGTTGTTCCCTGGCCTGGGACTGGGCGTCTTGCCGTTCCTGCTGGCGCATCAGGTCTTCCAGGGAGGCGGGTGCCTGCCGCGCAGGGGATGGCGCAGCCGGTTGGCTTTGCTGCTGCATCAACTCTTCCAGGGACAGGGCCAGCTTGAAGGGCTCACCGCGCCAGAGGTTGACACTTGGCGCTGTTGGCAAGGCCTGGGCGGCCATGGCGGGCATGCTAACCAGTGCAAGAAAGAGCCAGCGCGCACAACGACCGATGTTGCTAAAAGTTTTCATGAAGTATCTCTTAATGGTTACTTTGAATTTCAAGGACCGGCGGATAGATACAGCCCATGAATCGAAAGAACTGCACAGGACTATGGGGAGTGCCAGCTCTTTCGAAAATAAAAAGGTTCAGACTTCATTGCACCTAGCTTCCGGGCTGCGCTTGCTACTCCAGTGTTCTAGCGAGGATGGTTGTCATTTGTTCGCTGATCCCTGAAGGAGGTAAAGGGCAAGTATTAATTGGTCCTGGCTAGACGGAACCCAAAGCCGAAATTCCGTGCCTCCTTCGGCCCAGCGTATCCACGTCTGGCTATTCGCACCCCCGGACCTTCCGGTGAGTTAACAAAGGAACCGCCGCGCACGCCACGAAATTTACAATCCACCGTCGACCAAGCGTTGCCATCGCGCGGGGCACCAGTGTAGTTGTCGTGATAGCAGTCCTCCACCCATTCAGTGATGTTGCCACTCATGTCATATAGGCCAAAAGTGTTGGGCTCGAAGCTCGCCACCGGGGCAGTGTAGGCATAGCCGTCGGTGCAGTCGAACCCCTTCCCCATGATCGGGTTTGGCTCCTGGGTCTTGCCTGTTCTGTCCCTAACGTTGGCATAATTACAGGCCTGGCTGGGGTTGTCGCCCCAGTAGTTTGCCGTCGCAGTGCCGGCCCGCGCCGCGTACTCCCATTCCGCTTCCGTCGGCAGCCGGTAGTTTCGTCCGCTCTTTTTGGATAACCATTGCGTGTAGGCCTGCGCATCCTGCCAGTTGACGCAGGCAACCGGGTGGCTGTCGTCCTGATGGAAGCCAGGGTTGCGCCAGTTCCGCCCTGAGCGTTTCTCGAATTGCCCACCCTCGAAGGTCCAGCATTGGTCACCGGCGTCATATCCGCTCTCGTTGACGAAGGCGGTGAACTGGCCGCGTGTGATCTCAGTTTTCGACAGACTGAAGCCAGCCACAGTGACCTGATGTTGCGGGCTTTCATCGTCCTGGTGGCCAGCCTCCTCCAATGGGCTGCCCATCAGGAACCTGCCACCCGGAATGTCGACCATTTCCGGGCAATCCGGGCAATCGCGGCCGCCGCCTACGTTGTCCATGGCTTTGGGCATCTCGGCTTGGTTGGCTAGTTCTAGGTTATCCACCACCACCTGCCGGCCACTGGTCTTGGCACCGGCCCGCCTCAACCATTCAGCGTACCCAGCCTTGGCCTCGGCGTAGCGGCCGAGCTGATGCAGGGCCAGGGCCTCCTGCTTCAACAGATCCAGATTGTCCTTGTCCACAGCACGCAGGCGCTGAATGTTTGGCAAGGCGTTCCTTGCTTCTTCGGTGGTACCCACCTTGAGTTCTGGAAGAAGTCCATGAAGCAGCTTGTGCTGGACCTGCGTTAGCTTTGTATAGGGTCCGTACTCGGCGATCATCCGACTGACGTCTTCAAACAGGGTGGGCTTGCCTTCTTGCTCCATCCGCCGGTCGAGCCCATTCATTTCATCATACAGAGTGAGACCGGAGGGCAGGGAGATCGTGGCCGGGTCCGGCAGAGGCAGATTGGCCAGCATGGCCTCAGTGCGGCTGGCCACCTCACTGCCAGCCGGGGCCGCCTCCAGGGCCTGTTGATAGGCTTTGCGCGCCCCCATGAGATCACCAGTCTTGGCCAGTGATTGGCCGAGAAAGTGCCAAGCCAGGGCGTTCTTCGGGTCGGCGCCCACCACGTCCCGGAACAGGCTCGCGGCGCGGTTGTAGTCGCCCGCCTGGAAGGCAGCTGCGGCGGCATTGGTCTTGGCCTCGATCTGTTTAGTCGGGGGCTTGGCTGCTGTCGTCGTCCCTACGGCGCCGGCGGGCTGCAGCAGGCTGGCCAGTTCCCCATGCCCGGCTCGTCGCGCGATCTCGGCGGCGGTGAGGCCCAGGGCTGTGGTGGTATTGCGCTCCGCCCCCTTGGCCAGCAGCAACTTGACCAATTCCTCGCTGCCGGCCAGGGCGGCGGCCATGAGCGGCGTTTCCCCCTTGCCGGAGCGGGCGTTAATGTTGGCGCCCTTCTGGATTAGGAACTTGGCCGCGTCCACACGCCCGGAACTGGCAGCGAACATCAGGGCAGTCCAGCCGTCGCCATCTGCGGCATTCACGTCCAATCCCTTGCCGAGTTCCTGCTTGAGCCGGTGCATATCGCCCTGATCGGCGGCGGTGAACAAGGCGGCGGTATCCTGGGGCGAGGCGGACCAGGCGGGCAGGCTGAACAGGGCGAACAAGAGCCACAGAATCTGGCTCAGGGTGACAAAGCGGGTGGTCATGCTGTATTCCTTTCGGTCATTGAGGTTGTTTCGAAGGACCGTGGTTTGGCTTATAGCGGGACAGAATGCAGCTTGACAATTGCCGGATTAACGACAGGTATGGAAAGCAGCGCCGCAATCCACCACTCCACTCCAGCCGAATCATGTTCATTTCATTCCTACTTGATTCCGCACTGGGGGTGGCCACAGTTACTTGACCCCGACGATGCCGGTGGATTTGTGTAGGTTGGTGACTGTCGTGGGGCTGTGTAAGTGTTGGATGAGGGCGCGCTTGTCGTCCCCTGGTAGCTCGGCATGGATGGGGGCGGGATATAAGTTGGAACCGGGGCGGGTCGGCGCGCTGCCGCCGCTGCGTTGATACCCATTGAGAAGGCATTCATGAGGGTCTGCATCTGGGCCGCGCTCTCGGCTTGCTGCTGAGCCTGTTGTTGGGCCTGTATGCGCTGGGCGTCCTGGGCCTGTTGGGCCGCCTGTGCGCGTTGGGCGGCTTCTTGGCGCTGACGTTGCTGTTCGGCCAGTTGCCGTTGCTGTTCTTCTTGTTGGCGTCGTTGGGCCTCTTGCGCGGCCTCGCTCCTGCTTTGGGCGTCCATGATGCCCTCCAGGCTGGGGGGGGCGGACTGGGTGGTCTGATCATCGAACATCTGGTGAAGCAAGGGGTCCCCACTCGTGCCGAGATCCGCCTTGGCAGGCATGCCTTCCTGAACCCGCATGCGCTCGACTTCCTCGGGCATCATCGCCACCGGGGTTGTATGCCTCAAGGCGAAATTTTGCTCCAGGTTCTTCAGGCATTCCTCCCGGCTCTCCGGCCCGAAGCCGCATTTGGCCCGCATGGCGGCATAGTCCGCCGCGTCCTTTTGGGCCTGGATCGACATGATGTCGAGCATGCGCTTGCGGTTGTTCAGGGCTTGTTCGGCGGTGGGCGGCGGCGGGGTCCAGGCGGGACTGGGCGTCGCGGATCTTGCGGGCTCGGTTGGTGGAGGGTCGTTGCTTTCCGGCGTGTAGTTGGGATCGCTGTAATCCGGTTCCTTGGGCCGCACGCCGATCATCTCGTCCAAGCGACGCTTGGCGTTGTCATAGGACTGACTGATGCTATTCAGCTTGTCCTTCGCCTTGTTATACGTTTCATAGCCCGGTACCGTGGAGATGGGGTTTTCGAGGTCGGGGTCATACTTGCCTGATTCCGCAAGGGCGCCAGTGGTAACCATGGTGAGCAGACAGACGGCCTGGACCAGTGAAAGCGTGGATGTGTTCATGTGGCCCTCCCCCATATCATTCTGACTTTGCTATGAATACCAATCAGATCAAGGTGCGCGCCTTTGACAACTGGAGCACAGTTTTCATGCTTGAACCTACTGTTTCCACTTCACAGAATATATGATCAATGAAGGCGGATCCCGAGCAGCCGTTCCTCATAGGTGATCTTCAGCGCACGTTGCACATCCCGCCCGGCGTGAACATCGGGGTCATCCGGTCCACCTCACCTTGCAGATAGGCCAGGGTCTGAGCCGCGTCCGCGTTGCTGGCGGGACAGGCGCGCCTGATCTCGGGAATGGCGCGGTTGCGGTAGTAGTCATACAGGGGCCGCTGGGCCTGGCACATGCTGCCACCGGCCAGGGTGCCGGTAATGCGTTCGAGCTCGACGGAGAGGTTGTTGACCGTGCTTTCGCAGTCCCCTGTTGCACTCCAAGAAGGCAAACTGAACAGGGCAACTATCGCGAGCGTGGACAGGGCCAAGATTCCAGGCCAATTGGTGCTGGCAGAGTGTTCTTGGTGGTTATCATGGTGACGCATGGTGTTTGTCCTTTTATGATGGGCGTTGTACTTGACTCGGCTCGCGCGGAGCACACCGCTTAAATTCTTGAATAAGCCACCAAGGGCCTTCCCTGACCTCCGCACGCATTTGGTGTGTATGGTGTCCACGCAGAGTTGAGTGCGCATCCTTCAAATAAATGAGACGGAAATTCTTACACCCGCTGCTGGTAGGACAGGTTCCAGCTGAGCGAGGCTGATCCGGAGAGACATCGGTTGCTTGCCACAAACGGCATCCCAACTGATATACGGGTGGGATTGGTCGGCTGAATACTTATCAATTGGGTACGGTCTGTCCGGCGCATCGCGCCGGGCACTGGAGGTAGGTGCCGCATTGGCACTGACACAAGGGCTTGTCCATGCGTGAATGCCCTGTAACGGTAGGCAACCGAATTATTCAAGGAACGAGGTTTGCCCATATCCTCATTACCTGAACAGCGACAAAGGCCGCTGATCACCATGGGATGCCCCTTGGCGCATATACATCAGGCAATGAACGGGGTGCTATCCCGCCGCTGACGGCGCAGACCCGCTAGGCCCAGTACCCCAAGACCAATTAATGACAATACACTTGGTTCGGGGACTGATTGGATATCCGGGCGCCACAACCATGCACCAATAGAATCGGCATGAACCGTCGCATCGGTGCTTACATTACCTGCAACAGCAAATTCCTCTGATGTTTGCTGACTATCTGACACGCCATACACAATGGCAGCGTACCCAAAAGGATCTGGCTCCAGAGGATTAGGGGATGAGTTGGTCCAGCCGGCAACCTCGTGTGCGGTATCAACCATCCATTGAGGCGTAAACGCTGAGAAGAATGCCAAGGCTTCGCTATTGGTGGTGAAGTCAGCGTACACATACCCATTTATCGCAGGGTCGAACTGCGGCTCTCCAGTGGGCAAGAAATACGAAAACAGAGTCGCCACCTGCGCGTTGTCGGCCCATACCCAACCAGAAATATCAACTCCGCCGACAGAGCCTGTGCAAGCAGTAGCGCCATCGTTAGCGCATACCGAGTCGACATCATTCCAGCTCAGGCCACTTGAATCGGTCAGCTGTAGCCATTCCTTGCCGTGGCCGTCGTTGTAGATTGGCAGTGACCAGGCTTCGCCTGCCATAGCAAAGCAAATGAGCGCCAGGCAAGTTTTATTGACGATGGAAATACCAATAGGCCACCCTTTGCGACGCTGCTGATGAGTAATCGGTTTGCATCTCATGGACATCTCCCACAGTTATAAACAGGTCCACGGCTGTGACAGGGTGGTGGTGCTCTTTCAGGTAGAAACTGAAAAATATTGTCGTGCCTCCCCGACCGACGCCCGCACTTGGATCACATCGTGTCCACGCAGGGTTGAGTGCGCATCCTTCAAATGAATGAGTCGGAAAATTTGACACCCCTTTTTTGCCTGATTCAGATCGGTCCAACGATGGGTACGGAATTGATGCGGCATGGACCTGTCTGTTCGGATCAGGCATTGGCAGGGAATGCTGGACTGGCCTGACGCGCTGCGCTGCCGTCGTGGATGCCCTGTCCAGGCAGGACTGACTCGGTATTCGAACCAGGTCTTGCCATTGGGAATCCTGATAAATTCCCGAACACTCCCGCCTGTAATAGAGGTAAATTTCACGAAAAAATCAAAGAAGCAAGATGCGGTACCCGTCTTGAAGAAGATGAGCCGCATTCGATCGAACTGATCTAGGGGAGCGTGCCGGATAGTTGTTCCGTCCCGGATGATTCCCTGGTGATGAGGCGATGTGGGATATTCGAGGCCCGAGAGGTTCTATTGGAACGGCTGCGATGCAAGTAAGACTGCACAAGAACGCCGCCACGACGCCGAAGACGCGGGCCATGATCCAGTCCAGCGACTAGCCCATGACGGTCCTGGCCGGGCAGTTGGGTGTCACGGTGGAGACCATCGCCCGCTGGAAGCATCGGGACTCAATGGAGAACGGCTGCCATACGCCCCATCGCCTGCAAACCACGCTTGCTCCCGCCCAGGAAGCCGTGGTGCTGGCGATACGCGAGACCCTGTGGCTGTCCCTGGATGACCTGCTGGCCGTGGCCAAGGAGTTCATCCACCCCGGCCTGACCCACTCCGCCCTGCACCGCTGCCTGAAGCGCCATGGCGTCTCGACCCGTCCCGAGACCGGGACGGCCAAGCGGGCCACCAAGCCCTTCAAGGCCTACCAACCGGGTTACCTGCACGTGGATGTGAAGTACCTGCCCCAGATGGGGGACGAGACCGCCCGACGCTACCTGTTCGTGGCCATCGACCGGGCCAGCCGCTGGGTTTACCTGGCCATCAAGCCCCACAAGACGGCGGCGGCGGCCAAGTCCTTCCTGAACGTTTTGCACAAGGCCTGTCCGATCCGGATCAGCAAGGTCCTGACCGACAACGGCAAGGCGTTCACCGACCGCCTGTTCGGCGCCCGGGATCGCCAGGCGACGGGGGAGCACGAGTTCGACCAGCTGTGCCTGGCCCTGGGCATCGAACATCGCCTGACGAAGCCCCGGACGCCCCAGACCAACGGCAGGGTGGAGCGCTTCAATGGAAGAATCGCGGATGTCCTGAGAACCCACCATTTCCGTTCCGGCGAGGAATTGGAGACCGCCCTCATGCGCTACGCCTGGCTGTTCAACCATCAGCTGCCGCAAAAGGCCTTGGGCTAAATCGCGCCCATCCAAGCGTTGGAAAACCGGCATAATAACAGCGGCTCATCCTCAATGAATTTACGTCGCTCCTGACACTTGATCACATATTGAGTGCAATTGTTCTCGCCAATTCTTTATATGAGCACACTCATTGCAACATTTATTCTTACATCCTAGCCTTATCAAATAATGCTCAATACATTCATGTGGAGGCGGGTATTTTGCCTGTTCGCGGCCATAGTTCTCTTTTGCTTGGCAACTGCTTCAAACGCTGCAGCAGTGGACTACGTTGGATACGTAGCCGTTGTTCAGGCTGTTAGTTCAGACCAGATTCTCAGTACTGGTTCGGCCGTTCCCATTGCCCCAGGTCGTCTAGTCACCAACTGTCACGTGATCCACGATGCTAAGGAGATACGGGTACTGCGTGAGGGACAAGTATGGAAGGCGAGGGCCGAGGTCAGTGACGTGCACAGAGATTTGTGCATCTTGGACGTTCCGGGTTACCGGGGTGACATTCCCGCCTTAGCCGACTCCGCCCGGACGCGAGTCGGCAACATCGTGGTAGCGGCCGGGTATTCGGGCAAGCACTTCACAGTCAGCCAAGGCAGTATCAAGGACCTATACACTTGTCCTTGTAATGGCGGGAGGGTGATTCAGACTTCTGCTTACTTCGACCCGGGGGCCAGTGGAGGTGGACTGTTCGACCGCGACGGACATCTAGTTGGCATCCTGACTTTTAAGTCTACAAAGGGAGGGGATTTCCACTTCGCTCTGCCTGTAGGCTGGCTAAGTCATTTGGGGCAACGCGGGGCTGACAATCAGACTGACGAAGAGGCTTTCTGGAAACAGAACCCTCGGAAGAGCGGTTACTTTCTGTCTGCCTGCACTCTTGAGGCGAACGAGGACTGGCTCAATCTGGCACAATTGGCTAAGGAATGGTCAGATCGCCAACCGACAGACCCTGAGGCTTGGATGGCCCTGGGCCGCGCGAATTTGGGAATGGGCAACAAACTGGATGCTGCACGTTCGTTCAAGCAGGTGCTCTTGCTGGATCCCACGAATTCAGACGCCGCGGGAGAACTAAAGAAACTGGGATTCGACCATGGTGCAATTCTTGATAGCTCCCGCAATTAGCCCTCGATTGCGGGGATAGCCTCACTCCCTGAACATTTCCAGTTATGCTTGGTTCGGATTCAGGGTCACCATCGATAACAGACTATTCCAGGGCGTCAATTGCACTCTCTTGCGGAACCCTTGCATGAAAAAGTGATGCTGTTCAACTTCACTATGATGAAATACATATCCACGATATAGATAACTTTCCCAGCCATACGGCAAGGAAGAACTACGCTGGGCCTATCAGTCCAGCGTAGCAAGGTAGTTAAAGAATTCATTATTGGTCTGGAACTTTCTCCTGCAATGAAGTACCAATGAGTGTACTGTCATTTGAATCACGTGATGCAGGTTTTTTGTCTGTTATATTGCTCGCGATCTGGTCTGAATTGGGCTTGTTGCCATTGTCCGGAAACAAGCTAGCTAATGGTACTAGTCGGCCATTATCCCACACCGCACCTTCCATACCGTTGATATCGCTGCCAAAAACAGACGCTAGTGGCACCAACTTGCCATTGTCCCAGACCTCATCATCTGCGAATGCTGAGTTGATTCCAAATGCACTCGCTCCGATTACCATACCAATAACCATTTGATGATTCCTTGTCATGATAAACTCCTCTCTCAAGTTGACCTACTGCAAAACCTGTAAATACACTTGATTAAGTGTACGCCAGGTGTCTTCACTCCGTTGCCAGATGATCGTAGTTATTGTTATTGAGTTAAAATGTAAATTTCCATATCATTCTGACTTTGCTATGAATACCAATCAGATCAAGGTGCGCGCCTTTGACAACTGGAGCACAGTTTTCATGCTTGAACCTACTGTTTCCACTTCACAGAATATATGATCAATGAAGGCGGATCCCGAGCAGCCGTTCCTCATAGGTGATCTTCAGCGCACGTTGCACATCCCGCCCGGCGTGAACATCGGGGTCATCCGGTCCACCTCACCTTGCAGATAGGCCAGGGTCTGAGCCGCGTCCGCGTTGCTGGCGGGACAGGCGCGCCTGATCTCGGGAATGGCGCGGTTGCGGTAGTAGTCATACAGGGGCCGCTGGGCCTGGCACATGCTGCCACCGGCCAGGGTGCCGGTAATGCGTTCGAGCTCGACGGAGAGGTTGTTGACCGTGCTTTCGCAGTCCCCTGTTGCACTCCAAGAAGGCAAACTGAACAGGGCAACTATCGCGAGCGTGGACAGGGCCAAGATTCCAGGCCAATTGGTGCTGGCAGAGTGTTCTTGGTGGTTATCATGGTGACGCATGGTGTTTGTCCTTTTATGATGGGCGTTGTACTTGACTCGGCTCGCGCGGAGCACACCGCTTAAATTCTTGAATAAGCCGCCAAGGGCCTTCCCTGACCTCCGCACGCATTTGGTGTGTATGTTGATCACCACGATGACGCTGCACATCCTTCAAATGAATGAGTCGGAAAATTTGACACCCCTTTCTGCCTGATTCAGATCGGCCCGACGATGGGTACCGAATTGATGCGGCATAGACCTGTCTCTTTGGATCAGGTATTGGCAAGGGATGCTGGATTGGCCTGACGCGCGGCGCTACCGTCGTGGATGCCCTGTCCAAGCAGGGCCGACTAGGTATTCGTACCAGGTCAATTGGGAATCCTGAAAAATTCCCGAACACTCCCGCCTGTAATAGAGGTAAATTTCACGAAATAAAAAAGCAAGATGCGCTACCCGTCTTGGAAGAGCAGGTGCCGCATTCGATCGAATTGATCCAGGGGAGCGTGCCGGATAGCAATGGACAGCAGCACTTTCGATGCCCTAGTCACGGATTTCTATCGGGCGGCTACCGGTGCAGTGACTTGGGATCAGGCGCTGGATGGTGTGTGCACCGCCTTCGGGGCACGATGCGCTCCATTGGAAATTGTCGATCTCCGCAACGGCCATCTGGTCGCCCTCAGTGCGGGGGGGCAGGAGCTGGAGCGTGCCCGGCTGGATTACATCCGCGACTTCCACACCATCAACCCCCGGGTGCCGCTGGTGGCGGCGAAGCCCCGAGGCCAATGGATCCATTGCCATGAGCATTTCGACGAGACCTTTGTCGCCAGCGACGGCTTCTACCAGGAATTCGTGCCGGCCTACGATATGCGTTACTCCTCGGGGGTGATGCTGCCCCAGGATGAACAGATCGTGGCGTGCTTCGGCCTGCAACTGTCGCACCGACGCGGCCCCCTCGACAGCGAGGAACGGGTCTGGTTGCAGCGTCTCGGCGAGCACCTGCGCGAAGCCCTGCTGGCCTATGAACGGGTACGCAAGCTCGCGGCCGAGGCGCTGGCCGGTCATGCGCTGTTGTCCGCCTTCCCTTATCCGATGTGGCTGATCGACACCGAACGATTCGTATTCTTCGCCAACGCGGCGGCACAGGCGGAACAGCAAGACGGCGAACGGGTGGCTCTGCGCGGCCCGCGCCTGGCCCTGATCGACAACCGGGCCGACCGCGAGCTGACGGTGCGCATCGAAAGCCTCTACCGGATCGGGCACGGCGCTCGCACGGTGGTGGACCTGCGCCTGACCCGGGCCGACCCGCCCCTTTGGCTGCATCTCTCGCTTCTGGCGCCGGGCCAGGTGCTGGGCCTGTTCGGCGAGCGTCCGCAAGTCCTTGCCACGCTGTTCGATCCGCGCGCGGTCGCTACGCTCGATCCCTTCGCTCTGTCCAACATGTTCGGCCTGACCCCGGCCGAGGCGCGCGTCGCCACCCAGCTTGCCGCCGGCGTCACGGCCGAGGACATCGCCATCCGCCATGGCACCCGTATTACCACCGTGCGCAGCCAGATCAGCAGCCTGCTTGCCAAGCTCGGCGTGGCCCGCCAGGCCGACGTGGTGCGCGTGTTGTGCCAGGGCGAGGCGCTGTGGGCGAGGGTGATCAGCTAGCCAGATGAAGAAGTCACGTGGATTGTCCTGGGCATTCTGAAATCCTGACTATCCATGCCCGCGATAGTGGAGAATTGCTCAAAATATCAAGGGAGTAGGAAACGATGGCCGGCGTTGAAGGGGAGGCGCTGCATCTCATCGAACTGATCTACGGCGCCGTCTCGGACCCGGCGCAATGGCCATTGCTGCTGGAGACCCTGGCGGCGGCGGTCAAGGCCCATGGAGGTTTGCTACGGCAGGTGAACTACGGCAGCGACCGAGTCGGCTTCTCCGAGACCCTGGGCTACGAGGACAGCTATGTCCGGGCCTATAAAGACTATTACATCCACCTGGATCCCTACCGCGATCTCCTCCTGAGCCAACCGGTGGGCAGCATTCTGACCACCGAGCGGGACACGAACAGACAGGCGCATATCAGGAGCGAGTATTTCAACGACTATGAACGCCCCCAGGATCGTATCCATGTCCTCGGCAGCGTACTGAATCGGGAAGGTTCCAGCCTCCTGTACTTTGGGCTGCACCGTGGCGAGCGCAGTCGAGGATTCACCGCCAAAGACCTCCAACTCATCCATCTGCTGCTGCCCCACCTAGCCCGGGCGGTGCAGTTGCAGGGCCTGCTGGCCCAAACCCGGCAACGTCAGGTGCTGGCCGAAGCGGCTCTGGACCGCATCCGCCTTGGGGTCATCCTTACTGACGGGGCCGGTCGCCCGTTCCAAGTCAACCGGGCTGCGGAGGCCATGATGGCGAAGACACGCGCACTTGCTGTTGGCCCCGATGGGCTCACCTTGTGCAAATCCGCCGACACGGCGCGCCTGCGTCGACTGATCGCTTCGGCCGCCGCCGTCACAGCGGGGCAAGGCATCGAGGGCGGGGGTGACCTCCAGGTGCTGGGACCGGATGGGCAGACACAGCTGCAGCTGTGGGTTACGCCTTTGTCCAGGGTGCACCTGGATCCGCATTTGCATGCTCCGGCCGAAAGCGCGGCGGTGTTCGCCTCAAGCCTCGGATCAATCTCTCTGCCCTGGCGGCGGCTGGCAACCCACTATGGGCTGACGCCGTCGGAGGCGCGGCTGGCGGCCTCACTGAGCGAAGGGATGAGCCTGGATGAAGTTGCGGGGAACGCGGGTGTGACAATCCACACCGTCCGATCCCAACTCAAGTCTGTTTTCGCCAAGACCGGCGCAAGGCGACAGTCGGAATTGACGGTCCAGCTACTCAGCGGGGTGCTGGCCATGTGCCGGACCGAGGAGGAAATTACATGAACGAAGACCGAACACTGCAATTGCCGGATGGCAGGTGTATGGGTTATGCGGCTTACGGCGCGGAGCAGGGCCTACCCGTCCTGTTCTGTCATGGCACGCCCGGCTCGCGGCTGGGGGTCACGCTGTCCATGGCACAGACTGCGGAGGCGCTGGGAGTGTGGCTCATCGTACCGGATCGACCGGGCTATGGCCGGTCCGACCCCAAGCCCAACCGGTCCCTGATAGATTGGCCCGATGATGCCGCCGTCCTCATGGATGCGCTGGGCATCGGTCGCTTCACCGTGGTGAGTTTTTCCTGCGGCAGTTTGTACGCCCTGGCCTGTGCCTGGGCAATGCCCCAAAGGGTGACGGCCTTGGCCCTGGTGAGCCCGCTGGCTCCCAATGTGTTGGCGCCAGGGGTGGTTGAGGCCATGAGTCCCGTGGTGTTGGCATCACTGACCCAGGCGCGGGATGATCCCGAAGGACTCACTCGGGGATTGGCACCCCTAGCCCAGGCACCGGAGCAGCTATTCAACTTGTCGGCCGGCTCGGTCTCTCCTGCTGATCAGGAGGTCTTGACCCAATCCGAGGTGAGCGAGGCATATCAACGGGATTGCCGGGAAAGCCTGGCCCAGGGGGTGGAGGCCATGGTGCGGGATTTCGTGCTGTCGGTAAGTGACTGGGGCTTTGCCCTGGAGGCAGTGGGCACGCCCGTCACGATCTGGCAGGGGCTTGCCGACCTCAACAGCCCTCCAGCAGTTGCCGCTTATCTTGCCGAACACCTGCCCCGATGCCGACTGCACACCCTGCCAGGCGAGGGGCATTTGTGCCTGTTCGCGCACTGGGATGAAGTAATGATGGAACAACGGCGCAAATCTGAATGAGCGTAAGGCCGATTTCTTGAGATTGAACACTCTGTAGCTGGAGTGAACATCCAGTGTCTGGCCCTAATTTTTAGTGGGCTGGATACTGAACTCATCCATCGTAGATAACAGACACTCAACAGTATTGTTACGTGTGATATTTCACCAACGTGCGAGCGTTTCCTAAGGCCGACCAACCGTCCTCCAACAGCCTGACTAGGACGGTCCGCTCATGGATGGACAGGAGTCAACCTGGGTTTACGCTTTCCCCTCAACCAACCCCTCCCACGCGCTGGTATACCCCGGCGACAGATTCTCCCGCCGCATCCGCCAAGACTGTTCCGTGCCTTCCGCCGCGAATCGCAACGTCCCCTTACCCATTTGTTCGTTGAGGGTGTCCAGCACTGACAGCAGACGATCCCGCCGGTCGGGATCGTTCTCCATACCCGGCGCGAACAGTTCCCCCTGCTGGATTCCCGCCGGCACCAGGTCGATGAGCATCACCCCCGCCTTCTTGTACCGAAACCCTGGTTTGAAGATCTGGTTCATCCCATGTCGGGCCGCCCGGATCAACCGAGCCGTGTCCTGGGTCGGACTTGAGAAGCGGATCAGCAGTGCCGGGTGATACTGCGGTTCCCCTGGGATGAACGGATTGGTCTGCAGGAAGACCTGGATGGCATTCGCCGCCTCGCCCTCGCCCCTCAACTTCACCGCCGCCCGGGCCGCATAGGTCGCCACCGCCTCCAGCAGGTCCTGCTTGTCGGTGAGCAGATGCCCGAAACTTCTTGAGGACACGATCTGCTGCTTGGCCGGCGGGGCCGCCTCCAGGGGGATACAGTGCACCCCGTTCAATTCCCTGACGGTCCGCTCCAACACCACGCTGAAACGCCTGCGGATCAGTTCCGGATCGGCCAGCTTCAGGTCCAGGGCAGTACGGATGTTGATATCGTTCAGCCTGGCCGCCCAGCGTGGTCCCACACCCCAGACATCCTCCACAGCCACCTCGGCAAAGTAGCGCAACTGCTGCCAGGGTTCCAGGTCCTGGAGATTGCATACCCCGATGGGTTTGAAATCGGGATGGCGCTTGCTCAGACGGTTGGCCAGCTTCGCCAGGGTCTTGGTGGGACCGATCCCCACCCCCACCGGGACGCCGGTCCATTGCCTGACTTGATGGCGCATCCGGATGCCATGCTCGGTCAGGTCCCAATGCCGGAAGCCCGTGAAGCGCAGGAAGGATTCGTCGATGGAGTAAATCTCCTGCTCCGGGCTGTAATGGCCGATCACCGTCATCATCCTGCGGCTCATGTCGGCATACAGGGTGTAGTTGCTGGACAGGGCAATCCCGCCATGGCGCTTCGAGCAGGTCCCGGATCTGGAAGTGGGGCGTGCCCATCTGGATGCCCAGGGCCTTGGCCTCGTCCGAGCGGGCCACGGCACAGCCATCGTTGTTGGACAGCACCACCACCGGGATCCCCTCCAGGGCGGGGTCGAAGACCCGCTCGCAGGAGACGTAGAAGTTGTTGCCGTCCACCAGGGCGTACTGGGGACGGGAGCGGAGGGACATGCTCAGCGCAGCTTGCGCACCACGCCCTTCACCACGCCCCAGATGGTGAGTTCCTGACCGGTCTTGATACTCGATGGGCGGGTAGTCGGGATTGTTCGGTAGCAGGCGCACCCAGCCGTCTGTCGATGCACAGTTCCTTGACGGTGAGCTCGTTGTCGATGACCGCCAGGACGATGTCCCCATGGCGGGGTTCCAAGGCCCGGTCCACGGCGATGATGTCGCCATCCAGGATGCCGGCCCCGGACATGGAATGGCCCTTGACCCGGACATAGAAGGTGGCGGCCTCGTGTTCCACCAGGTACTCGTTGAGGTCGAGCTTGCCCTCCGCATAGTCCTCGGCGGGACTGGGGAAGCCGGCGGGCACGCTGCCGTCGAACAGGGGCAAGCTTAACGGCGTAGGCTCCGGGGCCGGGCGCAGGGCGCCGACCGGCAGGGGGCGCTTGCGTGCTTGAAGCCTTGCCTTCAGGATGATCGCCCAGCTTTGGGGAACGCGCAGGGCCACGGTCGGCTCGCCATAGGCGAAGCTGCCGGGCTTGCGGCCGGCGCCGGGACGGGGGCCGCCGTGGGAAAAGGTCTTGGTCGTCATGCTGTCATTCAATATGATTAACGTACGATAATCAAGATAGCACCGGGAGTTCAGCATGTGTGGACGTTTCGCGCTCAGCAGCGAGGTCAAGGTCCTGGCCCGGCATTTCGCCGTGGCCGAGGCCGGCGTGCGGGTCCAGGAAGGCCCACCCCGGTACAACATCGCCCCCTCCACGCCGATCCTGGCGGTGCGCCTGGATCCGGACGGTCAGCGCGAACTGGTGAAACTTAAATGGGGCTTGCTGCCCCACTGGTCGGTGGAACCCAAGACCAGCTACAGCACCGTGAATGCCCGGGCCGAGACGGTGGACACCAAGCCGGCCTTCCGGGCCGCCTTCAAGCGCCGCCGCTGCCTGATTCCTGCCGATGGCTGGTATGAGTGGGAGAGCCTGCCGGACCAGAAAACCAAGCAGCCCTGGTTCTACCGCAGCCAGAACGGGGACCCCTTGGCCCTGGCCGGGGTATGGGAGCACTGGCAACAGGGGGAGAAGGTGATCGACAGCGCCAGCCTGATCGTCTGCGCGGCCAACGCCGTCGCCAGTCCCGTGCATGATCGGATGCCGGTGATCCTGGGAGAAGCGGACTGGGCCGACTGGCTGGACCCGGAAGTGCCACCCGAGGCGGCCAAGACCATGATGCGGCCTTGCCCGGAGGAATGGATCCGGACCTATCCGGTAAGCCGATTGGTGAGTGTCGTCCGTAACGAGGGGCCGGAATTGATCGAGCCGTTGGAACAGGAATCAGCGTCGTAAGTACATTCAAAAAGAGGCGCCGGTTAAGGCGCCTTGAGTCAGACCGCCATTGCGGCGGTCCAGGGAGGTTTGAAAGCAAGGTACCTCGCTATCTGAGCTCAGTTGATGCGGAGTTTCTTCTTTTCCAGCAGGAGGACGCGCAGCGCATCGGCGTCTTCCTGGGTGATGGATCCCTCCACCAGTCTCTGGCGGAGACGATATGAGACGGGGACACCGAGGCTGATCAAGGTCGTCAAGTCCCAGGAATAGGTGGTGAGGTGGTTGATATGCGAAAGAGCCATGTCGAGTGCGCGCATGTCGGTCTCCTTGTCTTCTGACGGCCCACTGCGGAATGCCAGGCCGTGACGACGAGTAATGACTGCAAGCAATATGAAGCATTTTGCATGCCCAACCGAACAGTGAATGCCTGGAACATGGGGTTCGTTTTGTTGCCAGAACTTGGTTTACCCAGTGATTACGGGGCGTGCGGGCACTGGGTCCGATTCACGCTGACCCGTTGAATGGTTGTGGCAGGGGGTCCACAAGACGGGCACGATACGCGTGGCGTGCAAAAAGCTGTCCGGGTGTCAACACACTCGACAGCCTGTTTGGCGTGAGGCGGGTCCGACGACTGGCCCGGGGGTATTCCTAAAATCAACCTCGGCCGACCGTGGGTTCCAATAACGAGATGCAAGGGGAGGTGGTCATGCGTTCAGTCGCATTGATATTGTTGGGCTTGATGACGGCGCCCGTATGGGCAGCTTGGGTGGAAGTCCTCAATACGCCGGCCAGCGTGTTCTACCTTGATCCCGATGCCGTCACGATGGATGGCAACATTCACAAGGCATGGGTGTTGGAAAACTATCCGACAGAACCCGGCAACGAGGTGATGTCCACTCGCTACCTATACGAGTTCGACTGCCCCAGGCAGCGGGTACGGGTCACCGCGTCAAGCATGCATACCCAGTGGTTCGGCAAGGGGAAAGAAACCTCAAGTGCAAGTATTGATGGCATATGGGGCGCGGTGGATCGGAACCCCACTGACCAAAAGATATTCGCCTCAGTGTGCCGCTAAGCCTTGGAGATCAGAGCGCGGCTGGCTGCGTCTTCACGCGAGGATGTCGATCAGGGTGCCCATGGTTTCGTTCTGGACCTTGATCGCTGCCACGTTGGCCTTGAACGCGATACTTGCTTCCTTCATGGCCACCACGGCCTCGCTCAAGGACACCACCGACGAGGCACTGGCAGGGTCGGCGATGACGGCGGCCGCCTGGTCTATCTGGGCTTGTGCTTGTTGCAGCCCGGAGAAGCTGGAGTTCAAGGAAAGGCTGGATAGCGCATCCATTGCGTGATGTCAGGGTATCTTCAAGCAGTTCAGTATAGGCCGCTGGCGTTGCCTTGCCCTGACTTGCTCACAGCGCCGGTGTTCTGGGGCTGGAGGCAACCAAAATTGACGTATTGCTGATTGGACGAGCGGAATGAAGAAAGCCAGGACGGCGGCGGAAGCACTGGAGTTGGAGGCCATCCCGAACATCGGCCCGGTTATCGCCGATGACCTGCGCCAACTGGGCATCCACGCCCCAGCGGATCTCAAGGGTCAGGATCCCTACGTCCTTTACCAACAGTTGTGTGCCCAGAGCGGCGTCATTCATGACCCGTGTCTGCTCGACACCTTCATTGCCGCCACCCGATTCATGGCGGGAGAACCGCCCTTGCCCTGGTGGCGATACACCAAGGAACGCAAACGGACGCTCAAGTCGCCCTGAGCTTCACCAGAAATCCATGGCGCCGCGACTACGCATGACGATGTCGGTCCTGAATTAATGCAGGACACAGGTGAACCAGTTGCAGTCCCTCGGCCAACCGGCTCCGTCGCCATTTGAACGACTGCTGTACTTCGGAACCTGCTCGAAGGCTAATTCACGTTACTCGGCCATTGCTGCCTGTGGTTATGGCTCGGTCGAGTGGCAGGACTAGAGCAGGTTGCTGTCGTTGGTGGTCCAGGTGGTGTGAACGTCAGCTCACTTTCCCCAGCGCTGACCCTAACCGACTCTTTGCCGCTTTTGATCTCACTAGTTTTGGAATGGCAGCAAACAAAGTATTGCTGACTCTCTAAACAACTTGGTCTCCTGATCGTCGGTACGTCGGTACGTCGGGCAGGCGGCAGGCCAAGATATCTACACATAACTGGTGATGTACCCAGCGTCGCAAGGGAAACAAAACGGAAATATTTACCCTGTTGACGAGGAGGGCAACATCACTAGAATTGGTGTCTGCTCTATTGCGAAACACTAGATTTAGTGCTCTTCTATTGAGCGAGGTGTTGGGGTAGCCGACTGCAATCGGCTCCCCAACGGACCCGGAGGCCCAGTGCGAGGCGCATTTTCCATGCCACTTTTTGGCAAGGTCAAGGGCGCAAATTTCATGCCTACGTGGTCCACCCTACGACTAGTGACCAGCAAGCTTCAGCGTACCTCGGCTGGGAGCACTGGTTTTCAAGCCCATTGGGCGGAAAGGCATGTATGGCTGCAGTACAAAAACAGTTCGAAGAGTTTCATCGCAAAATCAAGCTGGACGAGGATGACGAGAAAGCGAAGCTCAGGGAGAAGCGGGACACTTTGCTTAACGAGTTGAAAGAGCGTCTACCAGACGGTACGCCCTCGTTCGAAAGCTTTCATCAGGGCAGTTACGCGATGAACACCGGCACGGTGCCCAAGGATGGTGACTATGACATTGACGTGGGGCTCGTATTCGATTGCAAGTCCGACAAGTACGAAGACCCTGTGGACCTGAAGAAGATTGTCCGGGACGCGCTTACGCGGGCTAACCGGACGGTGGACATAAGACGTCCCTGTGTAACGGTCAGCTATCTTAGGGAAGGCGTACGGGAATACCACGTTGACTTGGCGATTTACGTCAAAAGGGGGGACGGCCTGCTGGACCTTGCCATGGGCAAGGAAGGGTCAAGTGCAGACAAGCGCTTTTGGCAGGTGTCCGACCCCCAGACGCTGACCTCACTCATCAAGAATCGCTTCAGCGGTGATGACGCGTTTCAGTTCAGGCGTTGTGTTCGGTACATGAAGCGGTGGAGAGACGTAAAGTTTTCCAACGGCGGTACTCCGCTCAGTATCGCCCTAACCGTTGCCGCTTATCACTGGTTTCAGCCGAACCAGGAGTTGTCCGGTAAGTATGTGGACTTGGCCGCACTAAAGACCTTGGTAGTGGAAATGCTAAACAACTTCTCGACTACCTTTCATGACGGCGAGATTGTGGAACGGCTGAAGGTGACTCTACCCGTGGCACCACATAGTGACCTGATGAGCAAGCTGTCCAATGCACAGATGAAAGCCTTCAAGCAACGGTTGGAAAAGCTACGTGACGAGCTTGTCGCAGTGCAGACCGATGAGCTTACTGAAGACGCCTGCAAACGTTTGCAGGGCCAGTTCGGCGACGAGTTCCCTGTGCCTGAAAAGAAGGAGACTGCGCAGAAGGTTGTGGCGCCGTTTGTTAGCGCCGGTACGTCTGCATGACCGATGCCGTACTCAAGTGCGGCGAGCCAGTAGACAACTTGATTGCCCTCGTTGCTGATCTGCTAAGGCAACGAGGGCATCAGGCAACGGTTGCTGAGGATGCACACCTCGCTGACGGCTGGCTTTACCTCACCATTCAAGGTCAGCGTACTCGTTGGAACCTCAAGGTCGAAGACAGTAGCAGCCTCGAATACAAACTTCCTGAAATACAGCTTGCTGGCACTGGGCGGCTACTGGCTCACGTGTCGCATTGTCGAGTGGTGTGTACAACGGATGGGCAGGGACTATCCATTGACACTAATCACGCGGCAAGTGTGGTCGCACATACTGTTTGCGATGCCTACAAGGTGCTGGAGGACGCAGACCTAGATTCCACCGTAGGTTCTCCAGGGTACCTCGATGAACTTGAAGGTTACTGGGAGGGCATACCAGGGGTCCGGAAGGCACGAATTTCCTTCGAAGTCGATGATCGTTCCAGATACGTGTCCTGCCATGCAGAACACGTGGGCAAGGGCAGCTCTAAATGCAAGTATTTCACGGAGCGTGGAGGCCAAGTCCCGCCAGAGTTTGATACGTCGTCACTCACGGTGGTGAAGGCACTGTATTTGGCCCTGGATGTAAACGTCCTACCGCCTGCTCAAGATTCGCCACTCACTGGAAACTTCATACAGCGCGTGCTTGACGCTGCAGGCGAAAATACTCGTGTGCTCTGGGACGATATCGCCCGCAAACACTGGAACGGACGAAACAGGTTGTGCACTGTCCTGATTTCACAGCCGAGGCCATCTGGTGGCAGGTCGCTTATTGGCATGAGCCTATCCTTTAACGGGAGAGAGCTGGGCGACAGCACCACGTGTAACCCTCTGTCCCTAAAGCGGCATACAACAAGCTACATGCGTGACCGAGGCGGTGCCTCTGAAGCTCTTGCATCAAAGCATGTCGCCGTCCTTGGTTGTGGTTCAGTCGGGTCCGAGATTGCCGATGCATTGGCTTCCTGCGGAATCGGGCACCTCACCTTGGTCGACAGTGACAACATGGACGTTGAAAATGTCTTTCGCCACGTGCTTGGAAGACAAGCCATCGGCCAAACAAAGGTCAGTGCGATGGCCTCGGACCTTGCGAATAAGTACCCGGGACTAGTCGTCACAACAGCCAGGGAATTAGCCCAACAGTGGCTTGAATCTATCGGCCCAAACCAGTTCGACTGCATCGCTATCGCCATTGGAAATCCTGCAGTTGACCGCATGCTGGCAAAAGCCATCAGGTCCCGTGCCATCTCGAAGAATCTGGTGGTCACCTGGCTGGAACCCCTTGGTCTTGGGGGGCATGTAGTTGGGCTTCCGTCTCTAGGTACAGGGTGTCTCGAATGCATATTCAGAGCGGATGAAGGTGTTGAATCTCTTCACCCGATGGTGTCCTTCGTGAAGCCCAACCAAGTGTTCAGTCGAAGCCTGACAGGCTGCCTGGGTACCTTCATACCCTACTCTGCGTTGCATTCCAGGAAGACAGCTCTCCTCGCTGCAGATGCCATTTTGTCGAGGCTAGACCGCGTACGTGAGCCTGCATACGTGTACTGGGTAGGCGATGGCGCTCAAGCTGCATCCCAAGGCTTTCAAGTATCAGATTGGTTCGAACGTGCTCGAAGCCTTACATCCGAACAAGCAACACGAGTTGTCTTTGACAGCCCGTGTTCACACTGCCGGACTCCGTGATGAACAAGCGGTTTGTATTTTCACCAGGTCGTCGGCTGGTCATTGTGCCTGACGCCGTTTCCACAATGCTCCGTTACAGACAGCTCAGGGCCTCGCAGCCAGAGGCAGGCGGAGCTTTGCTGGGACGGTTCCTCCTGGACTCGAACGACCTAGTGGTAGACGAAGTGACAGTCCCGCAAAGGCGGGACATGTGGAGTCGCTTTTCATTCTTTCGGTCAGCCCAACACAACCGGATAGCAACTCAAAGATGGCAGGAGTCACAAGGACGAGTCGCCTATTTGGGGCTTTGGCACACCCACCCAGAGCCAACACCCACCCCCAGCTCGGTCGATCTAGCAGACTGGAGAAATGCGCTAACCAAGGACAGGTACGAGGGAGACCACCTGTTCTTCATCATCGTTGGTACAGCACAGATGAGATGCTGGCTAGGCACACGTTACAGAGAAGAATTCCAATTGTTGGAGGAAGAAGCAGATGACAAAGAGTAAGCAAAATAGAGTTCCGATACCTGCGCCGGTAAGACAGCAGCTTTGGATTGCTGCGGCTGGTAGGTGCGAGGTCAACAAGTGCAACAAGCCTGTAGGTATCGACTTTCTTACTGGCAAGAGCATCAACCTTGGCGAATTGGCACACATCGTTGCGGATAGCCCTAGCGGCACCCGTGGCGACCCAGTGCGTTCCAAGCTACTTGCCAAGGATGAAGCAAACCTCCTGCTTGCATGCAGGGAGTGCCACAAACTGATTGATGATGTGTTTGCGGTCGAAGACTACCCAGAAGCGTTGCTGAAGCGCTGGAAGACCGAGCATGAGGCGAGAGCAAGGTCCATCTATGATGCGGAAACCGCAGCCATCAGCTTGCCCATAATCATGTCCTTGCCGATAGCCACTCACAGCCCTGTAGTGTCGGTGAGAGAAGTTAACCGGGCCATCCTAAAGAACTCGGACTACAGCGTGCATCCGTCACAGGACCCTGTTCAAATCGGATGGTCAGACCTAGGCGTAACGGATAGAGACCCGGATTTTTGGCCGATAGCCGAGCGGGCTCTTACCAACAAGTTTGAGACAGTGATAGCGCCGAGACTGATGGGACAAAATGCGGCATCTCACCTCTCAATCGCTGCGTTTGCTCCCATACCAATGTTGATGAAGCTCGGCTCACTCGTCGGCGACAAGATTCGGGCAAACGTCCTAGACCTTCCAAACAATCGCTGGCTTTGGCGCACTGATGACGAGGCGAAGCAGACCGGTGATGATTGGTTCCATTTTGATGTGCCTGAAGTACTCCCGAAGCGAGTCTTCGTCGCCATTGAAATCAGCAACAACGCGAGCGACTTCGACAAAGTGGTTGGTACGACACCGCTTGTTCGGTTCTCAGCCGTCAATCCGCGTCGTGAACTGATAGGCAGCGAAGTCAACTTGTCCGGGTTCCGCCGAGCTTTTGATTCATTCATCAACGAGCTCCAAGCAGCTGGTGCCAGGCAACTCGAACTCTTGCCCGTTACCTCACTGTGTACGAGCGTTGAGATCGGTCGCAGGATACTGCCGAAAATCTTTGAGGAAGTGGCTGTCTGGGAATACCGATCTTCCACTTGGACGTGGTCGCTTAGGATTGTTGGTTCAAGTTAACCCTTCCACGTCCAAGATGGCAGCCGTGATAGGGTTCAGGTTTTGGGTATGCGTACGGCCGAGCTGCTCGTAAGCTGACCGTCTTCAGGTGGGGCTTTTCTCGGTTGTCCGCTATCTGCCGTAGTCACTTCGGGCAGCACAGAACCTACTGCTGACCGTCGGCCATACGCCTGAGCCGTTATTCGGATGGCTGCTACACTTCGAAACCGGCCCGAGGCCCAAGACGTACTACTCGGCCATTGCTGACGACGACTATGGCCCTGGGGTGGGTCCGGTGTGGTGCAGGTTGCTGCCGTTGATGCCCTCGGCGGTGTGAACGGCAGCTACCCTAGGTTCTATCGGTCCGGACCCGCCTCAACTCGGACATCCGTTCTCAAGCACGCCAAATGACCAAACATTGGAGTCGAACTGACTTGCACTGCTGATTTCCTGGGCTCTTCCAATATCAAATTTAGGGTGTAGATTTATGTTGAAAAAGTACCGTATAAAAAATCATGAAAGCAGAAACGCTGAATGCCAGGAGGGCTGCTGTGTTGGGAATTCGCTGGAAAGCAATTATTGCTTTCTCGATACTTTTTATCTTGCTTGCCGGGATATCTGCCTACAAATCCATACATAATTTTGACGCCATAAAGGCGGAAAAAAAGGCGCAACTTCAAACCGTCGCCAACTGGATTGCAAGCGAGCAGCAAAGGCATCTAGCCCAGTCTCGCCTGGTGGCCTTCTCAGTTATGAATCACTTGCGCAAAGGCCAACTGGACGCGATTTGTCGCAAGGGCGTGGTCGGAGAACCGGGGTTGGATCCGGAAATCGGCACCTTCGCCATCGCCGATCTGAGAGGAAATGTCACTTGCAATTCGATTCCTTGGCTCGGTGAACGCAACGTTGCGAATGAGGCCTTTGTCCAGGAAGCACTGCAGCGCGTGGATTTTGGCGAGATCGGTAAACTTTCCGTTCAGGGCAACGCCCCACCCGAGGCGGCCATCATGGCGCGCGCCATGCGCGATGATCATCAGATTCAACAGATCATACTTGTCGCGCTCGACTTCTCCTGGATTAGCGAGGAAATTGCTCAAGCCGATTTGCCTGACCACGCACATTTGCTGATCCTTGCCCCAAGTGGCCGGATTCTGGCTGGAACGGCCAATGTAACGGGGACCCTTGGCAAAGACATCAACCACGCCAGGTATGTACAGCAATTCAGGTTAGGCGAGCAAGGCACCATGCTGAATGGCCTGGACTTTGAAGGTCGCCCCGCTCTTCTGATTTCTCAATCGTTCAAGAGTGGATCAGGCTTGATGACTGTGCTGATTGATGCCCCTCTCCAGGAGGTATTGCGTCCTGCCTATTCAGCCTTGATACAAGGACTGTCACTCAGCCTCGTTGCGTTTGTCTTGCTTATAGGGGTGTTTTATTTCTTGACCGAAAAGTATGTGTTGAGAAGGCTCGAAGCCCAGAAGAAGGCGGCTTCCGCAATGACCGGTGGCGATTATTCGGTCCGTGTTGGAGACGATTCGGGTGATGAATTGGGCCAGCTGTCCGAGGCCTTCGACGCAATGGCGGATGCCATCCAGCAAAGAGACACCAGGATTCGGTCCGTGAATGAAGAACTGGCTCGCGTCAACCGGGCGCTGAAAGTCCTCTCAGCAGGTAACCGTTCCTTGCTGTTTGCAAAAAGTGAACAGGAACTACTCGACAGGATTTGCCGTGAAATCGTCGAAGCCGGCGACTATCTTGGCGCCTGGATCGGATTTTGCGGACCAGAGCCCGATAAATTGTTGCGGACGGCTGCCGCCTATTCAACCTGTGAGACGTCTGACCACAAAATGGACTGGAACAAGGCCGGCAATGGGCTGGAACCGGTGATAAGGGCAGTCCGAATAGGGAAGGAGTTGGTCGTCAATGACACTTTGCATGAGCCGGTCCATCACAGCCTTGGCGAGCAGGCTTCAACGTTCGGCTACCGCTCCGTCATCATCCTGCCGCTGCATTTCGAAGGAAATCCTATTGGCGCCCTGATCCTCTGTGCCAGGGAAGCGAACGAGTTCGGTGATGTTCAGGTTCAATACTTGAAGGAAACCGCTTCGGATACCTCCTTCGGCATTGAGATGTTACGCACGAAAGGGGAGCGGAATCGGCTCGCTCTACTTGAGGAGCACCACGAGAACGTGTTGCGGAACAGCCTTGAGGATGCGTTGCGGGCCATCTCAATGACGATCGAAATGCGTGATCCCTATACCGCAGGTCATCAACGTCGGGTCGCGGACCTTGCCCATGCAATCGCCAAGGAGTTGGGCATGAGGGAGGAAGACGCGCATGGCATCTACCTGGCGGCCATCGTGCACGATATCGGCAAGATCAATGTGCCCGCCGAGATTCTGGTCAAACCGAGCCGATTGACCGAGCTGGAGTTCGCCATGGTCAAGAACCACGTAGTCTCCAGCCACGAAATCCTTAAAGGGATCAGGTTCCCTTGGCCGATCGCAGAAATTGTTTTCCAGCATCATGAACGGCTGGATGGCTCAGGCTATCCGAATGGCATCAGTGATGGGGACGTCTTGTTTGGCGCACGAATCCTGGCCGTGGCCGATGTCGTCGAAGCCATTATGTCTCACCGCCCCTATCGGCCCAGCCTGGGCAGTGAGGTGGCCTTTAACGAAATCGAGAAAGGGAAAAAAACGCTCTACGATGAGACCGTTGTCGAGGCGTGTCTGAAGTTATTCAGAGAGGGGCGGTTTGCATTCCAATGACAAATGCGTACGCATAGCCCCACAGGCAACAATTGGATGCGAACCAGCCGTATGTGAGGCTGGTTTACGTGAATCGGCAAGCGTCTCTTATAGGTTCAGGGCTGCCTTTGGGGTCAGTGTCAGGCAGTCAACAGAACTTTGGGCCGACTCGGAGACGAACGCCCGCTTCCCGATCTGACGTTGATCCCAAATGGTTTGCGCCTACTGGTTGAGGGGAAAAATCAGAAGCGCAATCTGGAAACCTTGCGTCCTTTTTTTTAACGCAACAAAATAACGGATTGGCAATAATAATCCATATAAGAATCAGGTTGGTAGACACGACAAACATCTGTCTCCTTATTTAGAAGCGCACGATCCCATGGGGCACAATATTGACGATTAGGCCTCAATGGCAGACAGCGCGGAGCAGCAGAAATACACTGCTTTCATACGTGCTGCGAAAGTGAATGTTTCCCTCACAAAGTGCCCAAGCCGGGGCATCTTCACTCTGACGTAAACTGCCATCAAGCATTGGCGATCACTGAGATTGCGGCAAAAGCAGCTGATGTCATCAAGGCGATCATCGAAACACCGATCACAGCCAGGTGTTTGATCAGCCCTGTTGATAAACTTTGTTCGGGTAGTGTGTTCTCTTGTTGTCGCATCTTGTTCCCCCTTCAGCCCCTCTACTTCCTTATATATCCAATTACTCGACCCGACAACAGGCTACGCTCAGCGCCTTGATGAGCAGCATCGGCCAGATCGAAAAATTCACAGGCCCGCGTGGTCACACAGTTCCACGACCGATTGAATGTGGGCCCGCTTGCGGCGCAATGGAAATCTTCACAGATACTTCTTGAGGTAAGTCCATTGCACCCTCGACAGCACCCCGATCAGCAGCGCCAAGGGCAGCACGATCCACTCCGGCCGGATGCTGACGGGCCACATGAGATAGACCATCGCCCCCGTGGCCAGGCCCGCGAACTGGAAGAACTTGGCGCGGTGGTACATGGATGAGGATTCCCGCCCCGCGCAGGCACGCCGGATGCTGCGCTGAGTCAGGCCATCCACCAGCCCCAGCGACCAGACCAGCAGGAACAAGGGGGCCGCACCGATCAGGATCGCCAGGCGCACCCCGAAGATCTGCGCCCGGACCATGGCCAGGTAGAGTTCGCCCTGCAAATGGTAGACGAGATGATTGCGGGCGATGAGGTCGCCGCCGTAGGTGGGGATGTCAGGGTGGGCCGGCAGCAGCGCGGCGTTGGTCATCCAGCGCTCGATGGGGATGAGCTGGAAGAAGAAGCCATACACCCCTCTGGCGCAGGTCACGGCCAGTCCGGTCAGGGGGGCGTCCGGGCGCAGGCTGCGGGTGAGTTCGATATCCTGGCTCAGGGTCTGCTGAACTTGGGCCAGCGCCGCGTTATCACTCCAAACCTCATCGCCCCAGACCTGCTTGGCCAGGACGATCTCCATGCCCATGGCCGCCAGCGCCATCAGGGCCAGGGTGAGCCAGGCATAGAACACCAGCTTCAGCGGCCACAGGAAGACATCATGGGCCTCCAGCCCCTCGCCCCGCCTAAAGGCCACCGCCCTTGCCCTCCACGACGACGTGCCGCAGCCAATCCCGTTCGTCCGGGGCACTAGCGACGGCGCCCACCTCTCCCATGGCCCAGCCCGAGCCGGGAGCGAACTCGCCCGGTGTGACGCGGACATATCTCGACTGCATGTCCTCCGCCACGGCGGCCAGGTCCTCCGGCATCATCGGGTCGTGGGCGGCATCCGGCAGCGGCATGCGCAGCTTGTAGAGCTTGCCGCCCTCGATCAGGGCGAAGGCCTGGCCCTTGGGCAGGCGCACCAGGTCCGCCGGACCGATCATCGGCGCGGTGCGGGTGCTGAGCCGGTCCTCGTTGCGGCTGGTGAAGTCGGAGAAGTCCAGGGGATTGTTGCTGTCCGAGGCCTGGCTCGCGCTCATGGTGGTCACCAGTTCCACCTCGTCCAGCTGGTCGGTGAGGATCTTCGCGGTATCGGTGTTCTTCACCCGCAGCATGATCAGCGTGTTGAGGTTGCCGCCGATCTGCTGGGCCTTGGCGCGGGAGCCGATGCGCGCCTCCACGTCCGACCAGGTCTGGGTGTAGACCGCTACCTGGTAGCCCGCGCCCCCGGCCTTGTTGAGCAGGGGGATGAACTCGTCGCCGATCAGCTCGTTGAACTCGTCGGCATGGATGGAGATGCGCCGCTTGGCCGCCGGGCCCGACTGGCCATAGGTCTCGCCGTGCTTATAGATGCGCCCGGCGGTGGAGGTGAGGTCGGAGAACATGGAGTTGCCCACGGCGCCGGCCACCTCGTAATCGGTCAGGGCGTCCAGGCCCACATAGACGATGCCGCCCCGGTTGATCACCCCCATCCAGTCGAACAAGGGCCGCCGGTCGTCCAGCCGGCTCATGTCCGGCGAGACCAGCTCCGCCACCTTGCCGGTGGTGAGCTTCTCCAGCAGCGGGATGAGCGAAGCCACCAGCTTGTTGAAGTAGCTCTGCTCGTAGCTGATGATCTTCATCAGACTCGCCGCCGTGTCGTCGTGCAGCCCCTTGCCGCGGATGTACTCGAGGAGCTTCACCACCCCCAGGTCCCGGTTCTTCATGGCCCGATCCAGGGATTTGGGATCCACCTCCAGCGCTTCGATTTCCTCCCGCCAGCCGACCGCCCGCGGGTCCCGGTCGAGCCAGAACTCGCAATAGTCGAGCACCAGGGGCTCGATGTCGTTGGCGTAGTGGTAGATGTCCTGGTAGGACGGCGTGCGGCCCAGGGCGGTCATGGCCTTGGACATGGCGTTGACGAAGCCCCAGACGAACTGGGCGAAGTTGGCCCCCTCGCCCTCCTTGGGCAACTGGTTGGTGATGCGCGTGGCCACCTCGGTCACCCGCGAGAAACTGCCCACCGGGTTGTAGCGGGCGGAGAGTTCCGGGTAGCCCAGATGGAAGAAGTGGAACTCCTCCTCCCGCCCGGCCCGCCTGGCCTCGGCGTAGATACGCTTCAGGAGATCGGCATCGCCCTTGGGATCGAACACGATCACCACGTCGCCGCGCCGGATGTCCTGGGTAATGAGGATCTCCGCCAGCCGGGTCTTGCCCACCCGGGTGGTGCCCAGCACCAGCATGTGGCCCACCCGCTCGCCCAGGTCCATCCACACCGCGTCCTCGTCCGGCTCCACGCCGTGAAGGGCCGGGTCGCCGCCCACCGCAGGCAGCGGGGCCACCGGGTTCCACCAGGCGTCGCTGCGGGTGAGCCGTCCCAGCCCGTCGAACAGCGTGCCCTCCACGCCCCGTTCCAGGCGGCGGGCGGCCCGATACAGGGCACCGGGTTGCAGCAGCTCACGGTGCTCGGGCTGATGGGTGTCGTGCAGCCGCTGGGAGTGGCGCCGGTCCCAACGAAAACCCATGCCCAGGAACAGCGCCCGCTCCGACCAGGGGATGGCCTCCGAGGCCAGGCTGTAGCGGGGTAAGCGCTTGAGATTGGCCTGATAACGCAACAACTGGCTGCCCTGGGCGAGACGCCAGCCGGCATGCAACACCAGGCCGGCGGCGGCCAGATAGGCGAGTGCGGGCGGCAGCAGGAAGGTTTCGGGCGTGAGGACGAGGCCCAGGGCGGCGGTGAAGAACACCCCGGCCGGGATGAATTCCACCGGGCGGCGCAGCAGGTTCTCGACCGGATAGGCCATGGCTATGCCGTCCCGGCCCCGGCGGCCTGCAGGTCTTCCAGGAGCATGGCCTCGCTGACCTCGCAATCATAGGTGCCCACGAAGATGGCCCCCGGGCGTTGCAGGTGTCGCGCCTCGATCTGGCCGCCGGCGGGGCAGGAGACGATCTCGCCCTTGATCAGGAACACCGCGCGCGGCCGGCCGCTGGCGAGGATCTTGTCGAGGATGGGCTGGAACTGGGCGGGTTGCACGGTCATGGCGCCCTCTCCCCGGCAAGCAGTTCTTCATGGGTTTCTTCCAGGAACGCCTCCTGCAAGGCCAGGCAACGACTGTCGTTGATGTCCAGAACCTCCTCGCCGTAGCCGGCTTCCTTGACCCAGGCACAGAATTCAGGCCAGTCCGGCACGATGACCAAGCTCGCGTCATTCCTTTCGATAAACCCCATCTCCGTGCCCTCCATCAGTCCAGTTCACGCTTCGATTCAGAGTTCGCTTTCCGACCTGACCAGGTGCGGATTGGCCGGGGGGACGGGCTCGATGAAGCGCTGCGGTTCCCGGATGATCATCACGGAGAGCTGGCTGCCGCCCTTGCCGTTACGCCGCACCACCTGGTACTTGTGCACGTTGGTCTTCCGGGGGCCGAGCAGGTGCCAGCCGGCCTTGATCACTTCCCGCTGGATACCGGTGCCGAGCTTGTCTCCTGTCAGGCTGGAAGGGGTGCCATCCCCCTTCTCCCCGAAACGCTCGGCGAAATGCCGGAAGATGCGGGGGGAGATCAGCAGCATGCCCTCCGCCGCGAAGTGCACCATGGCGCCGGTCTCGTTGAACGCGATGTCACCGTTGGCCAGGCCTTGCTGCAGCCAGCCCATGAAGCGCAGGGCGGCCTCGGAAGGGCCCTGGGGTGAGGCCTTGGGCTTGGCCAACCTGTCCGGCTTGATCGGTTTGTCCGGCAGGCGCATGGGCGCGATGCGATGGCCATCCGGTGGCTTGGGCAGGAAGTGGGTTGCGTCATCCTCTTCTTCGAGGAATTCCTCCGCCGGGATGGGATTCCGGCTCCGCGTCGCTGCCGGGGCTCGACATGGGAGGCAGAACCGAAGGAGAGGCGACGACCGGTGAGAGGTTGTCCCCATCCTGTGGAGTGTTCGCACTGCGAACACCTCCGATTGGGCGTAGCCTCTTCGGCCAGGGCCTGGGTCGACTTGTGGCGGGGTGACGCCTTGCCCTCTTCTCGCGCATCGGCCAGCGGGATGACCCGGCCGGCGAAGTTGGCCGGATAGTGCTCAGGCGTGGGATAGAGCTTCTCCAGGGGGAAGCACAGCAGTGTCAGCACCTGGTCGAACCCCTCCGCCTGAACCCGAACACGCCAGATCGCGCCGCCGGTTTCCGGATTGGGGACGAG
>CAVQKQ010000025.1:0-97252 GCA_963713085.1 uncultured Pseudomonadota bacterium
CTTTGCTCAAGCTCGAACGAAGGCTATCTGTGCTGAAAATAAGAACGGCGGCCCAAGGTCGCCGTTCATGCAAAAGAATTTTTCCGACTGTTGTTGTGGGCTATGCCTTGCGGCGGCGTGTGGCACCCAGACAGGCCAGCCCGATACCGAGCAGTGCCAATGATGCGGGCTCGGGCACCGTACCGCCTCCACCGCCTCCACCGCCCCCACCCGCTGTAATCTCACCGAACAGCGACACACCATACAAACAACTCCCGCCGCAGCCGGTATCAATGGTCTGAGTCTGAACATCGACGCCACCCGAGGCGATGTCGAAGCGGTATAACATAGAACTGTTGAAACTGCCGGTCACGAAGGAGGTGCCGTCCGGATCTAGATTCAGGGCAAAGAATCCGTTCACACCGGTCACGTCGTAACTGCGGATGAGTACGCCTGTGTTATCCAAGAGCAGCACATTGTTATCAGCGGCCACCAACACATCGCCACTGCCCGGCAGGATGCGCAGGGCGAAATCACCCCCCACAGTACTGAATACACTACTGCCTCCAGCGCTTCGGCTGGTCTGGTTTACTTGTGCTCCCTCAGTCGTGTACAGGATCGTATCCTGATCGGCCCCCAGGTCGAACCAGTCAACGCGGCCGCTGTATATGGTCTTGATGAAATTGCCTGCGGCGTCGTACTCCCGTATCCCGTTGCCTAGGTTGCCGACCAGAACATGGCCGTCAGCGGCAAACACGATGGATTCCGGGGTGCTGTAGCCGCCGCCGAAAAGCGAAGCTGTATGCGGATCCCCTGCGCCCGTGAACTTCGTGACCGAATTCGAGCCGAAGTTGGTTACGTACAAATTACCGGCAGCATCGAAGGCCGAGCCGGTTGTGTAGCCACCTATGCCCGTATTGAGGGTTTCCAGCAGGGTGCCTGTGGAATCGTAGTGCTGTACATGCCCACTGCTGGTGGAGGCGAAGATGTCTCCAATGCTGAATGTGTTGGCCTGAGCAGTACCGGCCATTCCGAGCAGCAACGCTCCCGACACGGCAACGCCGAGAATATGTTTGCGTAAGTGATTAATCATGGCTCGTTTCCCCTTCTATACGTAAAATAAAATTACAGATGTATCGATCAGAACCCGATTGCACGCGCGGTGAATATAAAGAATTCTTGTACCGCTTGTACCGCTTGTCCCAGTAGGCCGAAAGTGCTTTAAATTTCCCATCCCAAGCGCTGCAACAATCATCTCCAAGCAATAATCAGGCCATGCTATGTTCGGTAGAGAAAAATTCAATAAAATCAATAGCCAAGTGTTTGCAGCCGGACCGGTTTAGCTGTGCTCCAAAAAGGCATGTAAATAATATCGACAAAACCGCCGTAGAAAATGAATGCGGCGCACTTACCAAGCAACTCTGAGTGGCAAGTGGGTAGCTGACGGGGTGGCTAGTCAATATTTCTCATTTCGCCCGGACTTTGTGATTCTCCGTCTTGTAGGATATCTGCCCCACTTAACCACTGGCAAAAGGGCGCCTCGGCCTCCAGCTATATGGTTTCGGACGAGCCCATGTGCATGACCCTGGACATCAAGATGACCGAAATCCCCGACTTTATCTGCTGCGGCGCTTTGGTCAGTTGCGCCGAAGCCGGCAAACTGCCCCGGACGTGGTGAACGCCGGTAAATTCGCCCTGATTTACGGCGGTTCCGCCAAGGAGGCCGGCCTGCCCGGCAACGTGATCCGGGCGCGCAAGCTGGAAGAGTTTGCCGGCAAATGAGTGCCGGCAAATGAGCGGCGCAAAATAAAACGCGGTTTTATGTCAGACTGACAGGGGCGAGTAAGCCCCTGTTTGTTTTACAGCAGCCGTTTTTTTCGAGGAAGGCAATGAAAGGCCCGAAAACCTACGACGAGTATGTGGATCTGGTGCACCAGGCGGTCTACGAAGTGGACGAGATGCGCGCCGCCATGGAGTTCGACCCCGAGGACATGGAGCGCTGGTCCAAGGTCCTGGACCATCTGGATGGGGTGCTGCGCCAGTTGTACGACGACATGATCTCGGAGAAATACGAATTCCCCACCGGCAGGGACCTGCCCTACATGCAATTTCTCAACCGCTGGGGACCGAGTTTCCCGTTCCAGCAGTTGCTGGGCGTCATCAACCAGACCCACAAGAACGGCCTCTCCCGTGGGTAAGCTGCTCGCCATCATCGCCATTACCATCGGCCTGGTGTTCTGGTTCAAACATATGGCGCGCCAGCGTCTGGAGGATGAACGGGAGGAACGCGACAAGTCCGGCCGCGCCAAGCCGGCGGAAGACATGGTGCGATGCAAGGTCTGTGGCGTGAATCTGCCGCGCTCCGAGGCGATACTCAGCCAGGGGCGTTTCTATTGCTGCGATGAGCACCGCCGTACCGGCAGCTGATCCCGTATCGGAGGTGGTCCCGGAGAGTTTCTGGCGCTCCCTCGTCCATCTCAACCACTTCCGACTTTTCCTCGCTTTCGCCCTGGGTGTCACCAGCCTTTTGGCAAGGGATACCTTTTATCAGCTTGAAAATGCCCATCTTTTCGTTCTGACCTGCGGGGCCTACTTCCTGACCGCGTGGCTGTTCCTGCGTCCCATGGTCCGGCGCAGCGAGGGCTTCGAGCGGCAACTGGTCCGCCAGGTGATCGTGGATATCGTCTGCCTGGGCATCTTGCTGCATCTCTCCGGCGGCAACGCCAACAGCCTGGGGCTGCTGCTGATCGTGACGGTCGCGGCGGTCGGCATGCTGGAAGAGATCCGCCTGGTTTTGTTCTGGGCGGCGGTGGCATCGGTGATGGTGCTGGGTGAGCAGACCATCCAGCTGCTGGTTTTACAGGCCGGGACGGCGGATTTCATTCGTGCCGGGCTGCTTTCACTAGGCCTGTTCGGCGTGGCCTTGCTGTCCCATGCCCTGGCCATGGGCACCCTGGCGGCGGCGCGCCTGGCCAGGGAAAAAGCCCGTCAGGCGGAAAGCATGGCCAGGATCAACGAACGCATGATTCAGGAACTCCCCTATGCGGTGATGGCCGTGAACGGGGAGGGAGAGATTCTTCAATACAATAGCCGCATGGAAACGCTGCTCGGAACCCAGTTCTTTCCCCACTGCACCCTGGCCCATTGCGCCCCCCAACTGACGGACCTGTGGCGCACCTGGCGGGCCGGCGGGGACATGCCGCGGCATCCTTTCAAGGAAGGCAAGGACGGGCGGCGCCTGCGCCCCCGCTTCATCGAACTGGAGCCTTCCCGAAGAGAGGGGGCCGTGGTGGTCCTGGAAGATTTGACCGAACTGGAACGCAGGGCCCAGAACATGAAACTGGCTTCCCTGGGGATGCTGACCGCCAACCTGGCCCACGAGATCCGCAATCCGCTGTCCGCCATTCGTCATGCCGCCGGGCTGCTCAAGGAGGATGCCAGGGATGCGGTAGGTACCAAGCTCACCCGCATCATCGAGGATAACGCGCTGCGCCTGAATACCCTGGTGGAGGATGTCCTGGCCTTGAACCGGCGCGACCGCATGAGCCGGGAAGAAGTCTCCTTGTCTTCCATGATCCCGGCATTCATCCTGCATTACTCCCAGCGGGAGCAGGTGCCCGAGGAGGTCATCGAGCTGCAGTGCAACGGCGAGCCTCGGGTGATGATGGACCCGGGGCATCTCGAGCAGATCCTCTGGAACCTGTTCAGGAACGCCTGGCGCTACTGTCGGAAAGGGCGCGGCAGCATCCGCGTCAGGATGATGCCGGGCAATCGGTGGGTCGATGTGGACGTATTCAACGACGGTCCTCCCATCACCAAGGAGATTCAGTCCCGGCTGTTCGAACCGTTTTACACCACGGACAAGCAGGGCACCGGCCTTGGCCTTTATATCGCCCGGGAACTCGCGGAGGCCAACCATGCCAGCCTGCGCTACGTGGATAACCCCGACGGGGTCCTGTTCCGCCTGAGTTGCCAGGCCCCGCCAACCAAGGTAGAGGCAACATGAAACGTCCCCGCGTATTGCTGGTGGATGACGAGCCCGACCTGCTGGATCTGCTGGAATTGGACCTGAACCGCATCGGCCTGGACAGTGTCCGTGCCGCCACGGTGGCACAGGCCCGCGCCCATCTGGGGCAGGGTCAATTCGACTTGTGCCTGACCGACATGCGGCTGCCAGACGGTGAGGGGATCAGCATCGTCGAGTACATCGCGGAGTATGTTCCCAACACCCCGGTGGCGGTCATCACGGCCTTCGGGTCGGCCGAAAACGCGGTCGCGGCGCTCAAGGCCGGCGCCTTCGATTATGTGGAAAAGCCGGTGACGCCGGAGAAAGTGCGTTCCCTGGTGCGCTCCGCCCTGAAACTGCCGGAACCCGTGCGTGGCCGCAACGAGGGGAGCCGGCCCCTGGTGGGCGAGTCCTTGCCCATGGAGCAGGTACGGACCCTGATCGACAAGGTGGCCCGCAGCCAGGCACCGGTCTTCATTTCCGGTGACACGGGGACCGGCAAGGAAGTGGCCGCCCGATTGATTCATGCCCAAAGCCCGAGAGCCGGCGGGGCATTCGTGGCGGTGAATTGCGGAGCCATCCCCGAGAATCTGATGGAAAGCGAGTTTTTCGGTTATCGCAAGGGGGCATTCACTGGCGCGGATTCCGATCGTGACGGTTTTTTTCAGGCCGCCCAAGGCGGTACCCTGTTTCTCGATGAGGTGGCGGACCTGCCGCTGGCCATGCAGGTCAAACTGCTGCGCGTGATTCAGGAAAAGTGCGTGAGGCGTGTGGGTGGCGTGACCGAGGAGCCCGTCGATATGCGGATCATCAGTGCCTCCCACCAGAACCTTCAGGCCGCGGTGAGCGCGGGCCGTTTCCGTCACGACCTGTTCTATCGTCTCAATGTCATCGAGATCCGCATGCCCTCGCTGCGCGAGCGCATCGAGGACCTGCCGGACCTGGCCGGCCATATCCTGGCACGACTCGCCGCCGGCAATCGGGTGGTCGCGCCTGCGCTCGCCGAGTCTGCATTGATCGCGCTGCAGGGCTACGATTTCCCCGGCAACGTCCGGGAACTGGAAAATATATTGGAACGCGCCATGGCCCTTTCCGAAGGGCATGCCATCAGCCGGGGCGACCTCAACCTGGTGCCGGCCCGGGTGGCGGGCGGGGGCGGCGGAGAGGGAGAAAGCCTGGAAGCGGAAGGCTTGCAGGCCTACCTGGATGCCATGGAGAAGAAGGCGATCCAGGATGCCCTGGCCAAGACCGGCCATAACAAAACCTCGGCGGCCCGCCTGCTGGGCGTTACCTTCCGGTCGTTGCGCTACCGCATTGAGCGTTTGGGTATCGAATGACCATCGGGCCCTCCGCGACGGGCCGATACTTACCTACTGGCGGGTGCCTCTGACCGGCGTCGGATATTGGAAATTACCCAAGCAATGTTGGTTCCGGCTGACGCCAAGCCTCAGCTCAGCGCGATGGCGAGATAGGTGGCATAGAGGGCGCCGTTCAGTCCCAGATGCCAGACCCGCAATTGTCCGCGGCCGATCATCAAGCGAAGCCATCCGGCGGCGAGCAGGGTGATCAGGATGCCAGCCAGCACTTCCTTCTGGGGCGCCCAGGGCGTGAGCAGGATGCCAATCGCGGGCAACAGGGTGCCCTGGAATACCATGGCGCCGGTAATGTTGCCGAAAGCCAGGGTGTCCTTGTGTTTTCGGACCCACAGGATGGAGTTCACCTTTTCCGGCAGTTCCGTGGCGATGGGCACGATCATCAGAGACAGCAGCAGGGCGGATATACCCAGGATGGGTGCCGCTGACTCGATGCCGTGGATGAAACCCTTGGCGCCGGCCACCAGCAGGGCCAGCGCGATACCCAGTTGCAGCAGGATGGTGAAACCGTTTTCCGGCAGGCCGATGCGCGCCAGGAACAGGGGATCCTCCGCCTCAGTGCCATAACCTTCCTTGACCAGGCCGGCGGACGCCTTCAGGGTGAGCAGGACATAGAAGAAATAGATCAGCACCATGGTGATGCCCAGCACCGCCCGCAACGCCGGATTTTCGTGAGGCACGAACATGGCCACGGTGGCGAGTACGAACGCCCCCAGGAAAAAATCGAGGTCCCGGGTAAGGCCGCTCCGTTCCGGAGTGAAATGGCCTTGGCTGCCACGTTTTTTCCAGACCGCCATGGCCATCAGGAACAGGGACAGGGTGGAGAGCATGAGGGGTGCGCCGAGGATGGCGCCGACCCCGATTTCCTCGTTGATCCGCTGGTCCGGGGTGCCGGCGAAGATGGCCAGCAGCGGCACGATGGTTTCCGGCATGGCGGTGCCCACTGCGGCGAAGATTGAGCCGGTGACCCCCTCGGAAATGCCCAGTTTCTCTCCCAGGTGCTCCAGCGCATTCACGAAGACTTCCGCGGCAACCAGGATGGCGAGGAGGAACATGAACAGTTCGAGGGCAAGCATGGATGACTCCTGGACAGGCACGACGCGGATTGTAAGAGGACCGGCCATCGCCGGCTTGATTTAGTCCCGCCGGGTCCGGGGAAAATCCAGCAAAATCGCCCCATGCCCGAATTCATACAGCTGGACGAATTCCACTATCACCGCCGTCTCGGGGATACGGAGGGTATCGCGTTGGTGCTGTTTTCCAGTTCGAACTGCGCCACTTGCCGCGTGGTGGAGCAGCGTCTGCCCCGGGCCGCTCCGCCCGGCACCCACCTGTTCAAGGTGGATGTGCAGCGCGCTACGGCCTTGGCGCGGGCGTTCGAGATATTTCATCTTCCGGGCCTGCTGCTGTATCGCGCCGGCTGCTACCATGCCCGGCTCGATTGCGAGATCACGCCCGAGCGGCTCGGGGAGGCCATGCGAGTCGCCTTGGCTGGCCCCGCCGAGGAGGAACCGTGAGGGCCGGTGACGGATTGAATACGAAGATGGGGGCAGCCGGCTGGCTGGACGGCGTTCGCCGTGTGATTTCACCGAACTTCGACGCGAGACCAGACGGGGAGACGGCTTCCCTCCTTGTCATCCACAACATCAGTCTGCCGCCTGGGGAATTCGGCGGGCCGTGGGTTGAAGCGCTCTTTACCAACCGCCTCGACCCGTCGCTTCATCCCTATTTCACGGCCATTCGTGGATTGCAGGTCTCCGCCCATTTTTTCATACGCCGGGACGGAGAGGTGGTCCAGTTCGTTTCCTGCGATCACCGGGCCTGGCATGCCGGGGCCTCGCAATGGCATAACCGGGAACGCTGCAACGATTTTTCCATCGGGGTGGAACTGGAAGGCACCGACGAGGTGCCCTTCACGGATAGCCAATACGCTTCGCTGAACCGCTTGATCGATGTTCTGAGGGCGGCCTATCCCCTCGTTGCCGTCACCGGACATTCCGACATTGCGCCGGGCCGGAAAACCGACCCGGGACCGAATTTCGATTGGGGAAGAGTTCGGTGGCGGGGTTAGGCCGCCTGGGCCGGAATGACGTTGCCGATCCGTTGGATCCGGTTCTGGTCACCGACATAGACCAGAATGGGCTGGTAGCCGGCCAGTTCGATCTCGTTGTAGGTCGCATAGCTGGCGATGATCAGCACGTCCCCGACCGCTGCCTTGCGGGCGGCTGCGCCGTTCACAGAAACCATGCCGGAGCCACGCTGACCGCGGATGGCGTAGGTCGAGAAGCGTTCGCCGTTGTTGACGTTGTAGACCTCGATCTTCTCGTATTCCCGGATGTTCGCCGCTTCCAGGAGATGCTCGTCGATGGCGCAGGAGCCCTCGTAGTCAAGCTCGGAGGCCGTGACTCGAACGCGATGCAATTTGGACTTGAGCAAAGTGCGCTGCATTTCGATCCGCTCAGGAATATTCGGAAAGTCTAATCATTATAACTATTTTTGCAGTGCACAAGGAATGCGCTCAGGACAGGACCAGTTCCAGGTTGTCGATGAGTCGGGTATTGCCCATGCGGGCCGCCGCAAGCACGACCAGCGCGGTCTCGCCGGGTTCCGGGGGCAGCAGGGTGTCCTGGCCGCGTATGGCGACGTAATCCACTTTCCAGCCGTGGGCGGTAAGGGTTGCATGGGCCTGTTGCTCGAGCTGGCTGAAGCCCTTGTTGCCGGCCCGGATGGCTTGAGCCATGGCCTTCAATATCCTGAACAAGCGTGGCGCCTCGGTGCGCTCCTCGGGGCTGAGGTAGCCGTTGCGGGAGGACAGGGCGAGGCCGTCCGGCGCCCGTCCGGTCTCGCCCGCCAGGATGGTGATGGGCAGGTTGAACTGGCGCACCATGGCCTTGAGGATGAACAACTGCTGGAAGTCCTTCTTGCCGAAGACGGCATATCGGGGCTGGACCAGGTTGAAGAGTTTGAGCACCACCGTCGCGACACCCGCGAAATGGCCGGGGCGAAGGGCGCCGCAGAGTTGGTCGGCCAGGGGTGGCTGCACGCTGAAGGTCTGGGGTTCCGGGTACATCTCCGCAACGTCCGGGGCGAACACGATGTCGGTCCCGGCGGCCTCCAGTTGTTCGCGATCGGACTGGAGGGTGCGGGGGTAACGGCCGAAGTCCTCGCCGGCGCCAAACTGCAGGGGATTGACGAAGATGCTGGCTACCACCGGATGGCCATGCCGCCGGGCCAGTTCGATCAGGGAGATGTGGCCGGCATGCAGATTGCCCATGGTGGGCACGAACGCGGTTTCCTGCCGCCCCTCCAGGACCGCGCGCAATTCTGCGCTGGTGTGGATCAGCCACATCAGAAGCTGTGTTCCGGCCCGGGAAATTCGCCTGATTTTACCGCCGTGGCATAGCGGCGGATCGCGGCGGCGATGTCGCCCGCCCCGGCCATGAAGTCCTTGGCGAAGCGGGGCGGCCTTTCCGTCAGGCCCAGCAGATCCTGCAGCACCAGCACCTGGCCGCTGCAATGGGGACCGGCGCCGATGCCGATGGTGGGGATGGACAGGCGTTGGGTGACCTGTTCCGCCAGGGCGGCGGGGATGGATTCCAGTACCAGCATCCGGGCGCCGGCCATGGCCAGCGCCTCGGCATCCTTGAGCAGTTGGGTGGCGGCTTCGGCTTCCCGGGCCTGGGCGCGATAGCCGGTGGTATTGACCGATTGGGGCAGCAGGCCCAGGTGGGCGCAAATCGGTATGCCCCACCGGGTGAGGAAAGACACGGTATCCACCAGGATCTCCCCGCCCTCCAGCTTGACCATGTTGGCCCCAGCGGCCATCAGGCGGGCGGCGGATTCGTAAGCCTGGGCTGGGCCGATCTGGTAGCTGCCGAAGGGCATGTCGGCCACCACGAAGGCCTTGCTTGCGGCGCCCCGGGCTACCGCGCCGGTGTGGTAGGCCATCTGCTCCAGGGTGACCGGCAGCGTGGTGTCATGGCCTTGCACGGTCATGCCCAGGGAGTCCCCGACCAGGAGAACGTCGATGTCGTTCTGGGCCAGGATGCGGGCGAAGCTGGCGTCGTAGCAGGTCAGCACCACGAGCTTCTCGCCCTTTTCCGCCCGCGCCATCAGTTGGGGAAGGAACATGTCAGGCTCCCAGGTTGAAGAATTCGCGCATTCCCCGCATGTCCTGGATGCGTTGCGCCAGCAGCTGGAAATCCGCTTCCTTGTCCGCGAAATTGAGGTGCTCGCTGTTGACGATGAGCAGGGGTGCCGCTTCGTAATGATAGAAGAACTCGCTGTAGGCCTTGGCTACTTCCGCCATATAGCCCTCGCTCAGGTTGCGCTCGATCCCGCGGCCGCGCTTCTTGACGCGCTCCATCAGGGTTACCGGGCTGGCCTGGAGGTAGATCACCAGGTCCGGGTCGCTGGCCTGGGGTTTGAGGCCTTCGTAGAGTTGGCGGTAGAGCCTGAACTCGGCTTCGTCCAGGGTATGGCGCGCGAACAGCATGTCCTTCTCCAGCATAAAATCGGACACCGTGGAGGAGGTGAACAATTCCCCTTGGCTCAGCCTGCGGACTTGTTCCACCCGGGATACCAGGAAGAACAGCTGAACTGGCAGTGCATAACGTCGCCGGTCTTCATAGAAGCGGCCCAGGAAGGGGTTCTCGTCGACGTCTTCCAGGATGAGTTCCGCCTCGGTCAGGGCGGCGAGCTTGCGGGCCAGGCTGGTCTTGCCGGCGCCGATGGGGCCTTCCACGACGATGTTACGGAAGCGGCCGAGCATGATTTATTTGGGAAGTGCGATTTTGGTCAAAGGACGGCTGTGGCCGCCGGGTCGGGCAGGCGGGCCAGTTCGCCCAGGTCGATGCCGACCAGGCAATCCCTGGACCGGCCCCGACCGGGGATCAGGACCTCGGGCGCGATCTCCGCCAGGGGAACGAGCACGAAGGCCCGCTCGGTCATGCGCGGATGGGGCAGGGTCAGGCCGGGTTCGTGCATGACCAGGCTGTCGTACAGGAGCAAATCCAGGTCCAAGGTCCGGGGGGCGTTCTTGAAGGCGCGGCTGCGCCCATGCCGGGTCTCGATGGCCAGCAGGCGGTCCAGCAGGGCGCGGGCGGTCAGATGGGTTTGCATCGCGGCCACGGCGTTGACGAAGTCGGGCTGGTCGACGTAGCCCGCCGGCTTGGAAAGATACAGGGAGGAGCGGGCGGTAAGCCGGGTTCCCGGCAGGCTGGCAAGTTCCGTGATGGCCCGTTCGATCTGGGCCGCCGGATCCCCCAGGTTGGCGCCCAGGGCCACGAAGGCCGCGATTTCAGCCATGGCTGGCATCCGGCACCTCGGCACCGGCCGGGCGGCGCGGCCGGCGCCGCCGCTTGCGCTTGGCTTCGCCGGCATTGGCGGGCAACAGCATGGCGGCACGTTCCTCGTCGTCGGCGTCCTGGAAACGGGTCCACCAGTCCGCCAGTTCCTGGGGCGCATCCCCCCCCTGGGCGCGAATCAGAAGGAAGTCGTAGCCGGCACGGAAACGCGGGTGGCTGAGGAGCCGGTAGGGGCGGGCGCCGCTGCGCTGGTTCAGGCGCGGCTGTAGCGACCAGATCTCCTTGATCATGCCGTCAAAGCGGCGCGGGAAGGCCAGGGTGTCGCGCTGGCGCTCCAGGACTTCGTCCATGGCGGCGAACAGGGCGGGCTGCTCGTGTTGGCCGGCGGCGCGGTTGCGTTCGATTTCGCTTTTCAGATCGAACCACAGCAGGCTTGCCAGCATGAAGGCCGGGGAGGCGGAGTGGCTGTTGCGCAGGCGCTCGTCGGTGTCGTGCAGCGCGGCGTGGATGAAAGGCTGGCGGGTCGGATCGTCCAGGATGCTGTCCAGGATGGGCAGGATGCCGTGATGCAGGCCTTCGGCGCGCAATTGGCGCACGCCCCGCTCGGCATGGCCGGAGAGCAGCAGCTTCATCATCTCGTCGAACAGGCGCGCCGCGGGGATACGCTCCAGCATGGGCGCGAGTTGGGCGATGGGGGCCCGGGTGGCCGGCGCGATATGGAAATCCAGTTTTGCGGCGAACCGGGCCGCACGCAGCATCCGCACCGGATCCTCGCGAAAACGGGTAACCGGATCGCCGATGATGCGCAGCACCTTGTTCTTGGCATCCTCCACGCCACCATGCCAATCCCAGACTTCCTGATTGTCCGGATCGTAATACAGGGCGTTCACCGTGAAGTCACGCCGCGCGGCATCTTCCTCATGGCCGCCGAACACATTGTCGCGCAGCAGCATGCCGTCCTCGGCCGTGACCCGCGCATCCTCGTCCTCGTCTTCGGGGGGTGGTGTGGCGGCGCGAAAGGTGGTGACCTCCACCAGATCCGGACCGCAGTAGACATGGACGATCTGGAAACGCCTGCCGATGATCCGGGAGCGCCGGAACAAATGGCGCACCTCATCCGGGGTGGCGTCCGTGGCCACGTCGAAATCCTTGGGCTCGCGTCCCAGCAGCAGATCCCGCACCGCGCCGCCCACCACGAAAGCGCTGTAACCGGCTTCGCGCAGGGTGCGCGTGGTTTTCAGGGCGCAGGAATGCAGCTGCTCACGGCGGATGCCATGTTTTTCCAGGGAAAAGATGCGCGGTCCGGCCGGCGATTTCTTGCCGAATACCTTGTCGATCAAGCGGCGGATCATCGGCGCCGGGGTCCTAGCGTGGGCATGAGGGGTGCAGGTGGAATGGATCGCGGCATTATACACAGCGGAGGGGTAGGGCCGGCTTGCCGCCAGGGCCCATGCAGGCTACATTACATCGCGTTTGTTCGCCCTCAAGGACGTCCCGCGTGTTAGCTCTCATCGAAGCAGCCGGTTGGCCCATCTGGCCGCTCATTATCGCCTCCATCCTGGCCCTGGCCATCATCTTCGAGCGTTTCTATACCCTGCGTCCCGATCAGGTCGTCCCACCTGGACTGCTGGAACAGACCCTGGAAAACCTGCGCAAGCATGGCATCAACCCGGACGTCATGCGGGCCTTGTCCGACGGTTCCCCCCTGGGGCGGGTTCTGGTGGCGGGGATCCGCAACCTGAATGCCAGCCGGGAGGTCATGAAGGAATCCCTGGAAGAATCCGGCCGCATCGTGGCCCATGACCTGGACCGCTACTTGCTGACCCTGGGCACCATCGCTTCCGTTGCGCCGTTGATGGGCCTGTTTGGTACCGTTATCGGCATGGTCGAAATCTTCGGCTCCCAGTCGCCCACCGGCGGCAACCCGGCGGTCCTGGCCCACGGCATTTCCGTGGCCCTGTACAACACCGCCTTCGGACTGATCGTCGCCATTCCCAGCATGATCTTCTATCGCTTCTTCCGGGGGCGGGTGGATACCTTCCTGGTGGAAATGCAGGCCCAGGCGGTACGCCTGGTGGAAATCGTCCACGGTGAGAGAAAACCCTGATGAATTTCAGGTGCGGCTCCCGTCGCGACGATCCGGAGATCAACCTGATCCCGCTCATCGACGTGTTGCTGGTGATCCTCATCTTTCTGATGGTCACCACCAGCTACGCGCGCTTCTCGGAACTCCAGATCAATCTGCCCGAGGCCAAGGGCGATACGGCCAAGGAGATGCCGGCGCAAATCAACGTCAACGTGGACGCACAGGGCCATTACGCCATCAATGACGGTGCGCCCCAGTCTCGCGGAGTGGCGGCCCTGATGCTGGCATTGCAGGGTGCGGCCGGCAACCAGAAGGATCCGGTGGTGGTCATCTCGGCCGATTCGAATACCACCCACCAAGCCGTCGTGCGGGTCATGGACGCCGCGCGCCGGGCGGGATATTCCCGGGTGACCTTCGTTACCCAAAGCCCGGCCGACGAGCCTTGATCCAGGCGCTCACGCGCTGCTGGTACGGCCGCAGTTACTGGCGCTGGGCACTCGCGCCGTTCAGTCTGCTGTTTCTGGCGCTCGGCGCATCAAGGCGCTGGGCCTATCGTGCCGGACTATTCCGTTCCGATCGCCTGCCCGTCGCGGTCATCGTGGTTGGAAACATCACCGCCGGCGGCGCCGGCAAGACGCCCCTTACCATCCTGCTGGCGCAATGGCTGCGAGAGGCCGGCTATCGACCCGGCGTGATCAGCCGGGGCTATGGGGGCAAAGCCCGTCGACCCATGCCGGTGCTTCCGGAAAGCGATCCCGATCAGGTGGGGGACGAACCCGTCCTTATCGCCAGGCGCAGCGGAAGCCCCGTCTGGATCGGGAACAGCCGATCCGAGGCGGGGAGACAACTGCTGGCATTCCATCCCGAGGTGGATGTACTGATCAGTGACGATGGCCTCCAGCACTATGCCTTGGCCCGGGATCTGGAGATCGCGGTGGTGGATGGCCGGCGTGGCTTCGGCAATGGCTGGCTCCTGCCCGCCGGCCCCTTGCGGGAACCGCTGTCCCGCTTAGAAGAGGTGCAAGCCATCGTGGTCAATGGGAAAGCAGAACCATCCTTATCGCTGTCTTTTAAGGTGCCGCGTTTTTCCATGAGTCTTTCGGGGGGGCGGTTTGTCAACTTGAGTTCGGCCGGACGCCTGAGAGGCCCCGAGGATTTTTCGGGACAGCCAGTTCACGCCATCGCCGGTATCGGCGACCCACAGCGGTTTTTCGACCATCTTGCCGACCTTGGGCTGCGGGTGACTGGCCACGCATTTCCCGATCACCACTTCTTCAAGGCTGCCGATCTGCCTAAGTCCACGGTCGTCATGACCGAAAAGGATGCGGTGAAATGCGCCTCCTTCGCCCACGCGGATGCCTGGTATCTGGCGGTTGACGCCGAGGTGGAGGCGGGACTAAATACGTTGTTGCTTGATTTCATGAAGGCCCGCCATGGATCCGAAACTGCTTGAAATACTCGTCTGCCCCCTGTGCAAGGGGCCGTTGCTGTACCGGAAGGAGGATCAGGAACTGGTGTGCAAGGGCGACCGGCTTGCCTACCGGATCCAGGACGGAATTCCCGTCATGCTGGAAGAAGAGGCCAGGCGTCTGGAGGATACCGAAGAGGTTGCCTGACCATGCCTGCCCGGTTCCCATTGCAGACGTTGCTGGATCACTCCCAGCATCGCATGGAGGCGGCCGAGCGGCTGTTGCGCATGCTCAAGCACAAAGAGGATGCGGCGCAGAAACGCCTGGATGAACTGCTCGGCTACAAAAGGGATTACCAGGAAAATTTGACTGGTACCGCGGGCCGGGGCATGGATATCCATATCTTGCGGGATTATCACGTCTTTCTCGCCAAGCTGGAGCAGGCCATCCGGCATCAGGAGGGGGAGGTCCTTCAGGCACGGGATCGATGGCGCGCCGCCCATGACAACTGGCTGGCCCAGCGCCAAAAGGTCAAGGCCTACGAAACACTGGCCGTTAGGCACAAGCGGCAGGTCATGCGTCAGGAGGATAAGCGGGAACAGCGCCTGATGGATGAAGGTTCCGCCAACGACTACACAAGAAAATCCGGCAAGACGGTGCTTTGATTCTCTCGGCATGATTATTGCTGCATCTGTGCCATAAAAGTGGAGATGATGCATGCCTGACATCCTTGCTGCATTGACTGCTGGCGGAGTAATCGGCCATGACGGCAAACATGGCCTCAAGCCGGGTACTGTCTTGCCTTTTTCCGAGGACCGGTTTTTTCAAATCCTGTCAGCCAAGGTTGACCCGGGATCACATTCCGATGGATTGATCAGCAAGCTGACCGATATTCAGATCACTGCTGCCCGGCCGCCAGATGGCCGAATGGACGAAACCCAGCCGGGAAAGACCCTGCTGGACCATGCCCTGAAGGAGGGGTTGGCAGGTATCGGCGATCATCAGGCTGATATCGCCTCGGTCCTGCAAGGGCAAGCTACGGAGCAGGCGCCGCCTGGGCTTGGTACGAAGGTGGTGAGGCAGACATCCGCCGTGAAACGGGAAACTGCGTATACCGGGAGTGGGGATCCGGCCGCATTGGCACAATTCTATATGCACCAGTTCGGCGTCACCCCCCAAGCCGATGTGAATACCAATGTCGTCGCCAAGCCCATGGAACTCGCCAGGGCCACGGAGCTCGTCAAGCCCATGGAGGCCATAGAGTCTTCGGATGCAACGGGCCTTGGCGAAGTGATTGCTGGTCAAGGCGAGGCGATCATGGGGCAGGACGCTCCGGTAAAAAAGGCCGTTTCCTGGGTCGCCCAGGGCGTGCGAGAGCGACATGAGGCGGCAACTTCTGCCTCGCGAGGGCAAATGCTGCCGCATTCCATGGTGGCGGCCGTGGTGGAATCGCCTGCCACTACTTCGGGAAAGTCATTGGAGCAGGGCAAATCGTCCGGGGTGGAGGCCGCCATGATGACGATATCCATGCCCCATGAAAAAATCCAGGATTCGGAGATTGCCTTGCCCTCTACGGCGACTGACGCCGGGCATCAGGGTGATGTATCTGCGGTACGGCCTTTCGATCAGTTCTTGCATCCGGCCGAGGTCAAGCTGCATGCGTCGCTGGAATCACCTCTGCGCAGCCCGGTGTTCCCGACTGAGTTGGCCGACAAAGTGGTTTGGCTGGCCGGACGTCATAGCCAGGTTGCCGAACTCTCTCTCAATCCTCCCCAATTAGGATCGGTGGAGGTCCGGCTATCCTTGTCCGGCGGGGATGCGGGTGCGCAGTTCTACTCCCACAACCCCGTCGTCCGAGAGGCACTGGAAGCGGCCTTGCCCAGGTTGAGGGAGTTGATGGCGGATGCCGGCATCAGCCTGGGCAATGCCTCTGTGCGGGATGAGGCGTTCCCTCAAGGCGAAAAGCCGGAAACCGCGGCTCGATCATTAACAGGTGGTGATTCCCGCGGGGGCCTTGCGGCGATCAACGAGGGTGTTTTGTCACTAGTGCCGCGATCCGGGCTGGGTCTGGTCGATCTGTACATCTAGGTATTACTTTTCACACTTACGCGGTCGGCTAGCTTGTGGCGCCGGCCCGACGTAATAAGAAACATAAGTAATTTTCAAGAACTTTCTGTTTTTATGTGATATTTTTTTTATAAGGTTATTCGTTTGAGGATGGAATGGCGAAAGACAAAGAGGAAGTGACGGTCGAGGAAGCGCCACCGCCCAGGACAAAGGGCAAATGGCTCATCATCATTCTCATGGTCGTTGCTGTCTTGGTTATCGGTGGTGGAGTGGGCATCTATCTGTTGCTCTCCGCACCTGCGGCGGAGCAACAAGGCAAGAACGGCGATGAAGTGGCACGTGACGAGCATCCTCCCATATACGAAAAACTGGAAACCTTTACGGTCAACCTTTCAGACCAAGAGAGTTATCTCCAGACGGAAATCCAGTTGATCGTGGCCGATGACAAGGTCCAGGAAAGACTCAAGCTGCGCATGCCGGAGGTGCGCGATTCGTTGATTCGGCTATTGTCCAGTAAGAGTGCTGAAGAGTTGTCGCAGCAGGAGGGCAAGGATAAATTGGCTGAGGAAATTGCCAAGCAGATAAATGAAGTGCTTGGTATCAAGCAGAGATCCAAAGGCGTGAAGAAGGTGCTGTTCGCGGCCTTCATCATCCAGTAGGCGTGAACCGACAGAGGACTTGTGGCTGACGACATTCTTTCCCAGGAAGAAGTAGATGCCCTGCTACGCGGCGTAACGGGTGAGCCCGATGAAGTCGCCGCCGAAGAGGGGAAGGGGGGGGTTCGTTCATACGATATCGGTCGCCAGGAGCGCATCGTGCGCGGGCGTATGCCCACGCTGGAAATCATCAACGAGCGCTTCGCCCGCTATTTCCGTATCGGACTTTTCAACCTGATCCGGCGCTCCGCCGAGATCTCTGTCGGGCCGGTGACGGTCATCAAGTACAGCGAATTCGTCCGCAACCTGGTTGTTCCCACCAACCTGAACATGATCCATATGCCCCCGTTGCGCGGAACGGCTTTGTTCGTGTTCGATCCCAATCTGGTTTTTTTGGTGGTGGATAACCTGTTCGGCGGGGACGGGCGTCATCATATACGCGTCGAAGGACGGGACTTCACGCCCACCGAGCAGCGCATCATCAGGAAGATACTGGACGTGGCCTTCGAGGAGATGAGGAAGGCCTGGGAAACCATCTACCCGGTACAGTTCGAGTTCGTGCGCTCGGAAATGAATACCCAGTTCGCCAACATCGCCACGCCGACCGAAGTGGTGGTGGTGAACACCTTCAATATCGAACTGGGTTCGGGCGGGGGCGATTTCCACGTCTGCATCCCGTACAGTATGATTGAGCCGATTCGCGACCAGTTAACCAGTACCATGCAGGCCGACCGAGCCGAGGCGGACGAGCGTTGGGTCTCGCAAATGGCCTTGCAGGTCCAAGATGCAGAGGTGGAACTGGTGGCGAATCTTGGGAACGCCCCTATCACCCTGCGCCAGATCATGAATCTGCAATTGGGTGACGTGATTTCCCTGGATCTGCCGGAAGCGGTTGTGGCCCAAGTGGATGGCATCCCCTTGTTCCAATGCCACTACGGGCAGAAGAATGGGCAATTGGCCCTCAAGGTCGACCGGGTGCTGCAGGGGCAGGATCGAATCGCCTGTGCTGGGAGCAAGCAATGAGCGAAGAAGCACAGAAAGACGACATCTCCGCCGACGATTGGGCCGCGGCCCTCGCGGAACAGGAAAGCACCGCCACGGCCGCAACCGGCGGAGAGGACGATTGGGCCGCAGCCTTGGCGGAACAGGAGGCTGTAGACAACGCGGCCACCCCGGAACCTTCTGTTGCGCCCCAGAAGGCGCAGATCTTTCAGAGCCTGGCGCCGGATAACGTGCCGCCCGCTGCCAACAACCTTGATCTGATCCTGGATATCCCCGTTTCCCTCACGGTCGAACTCGGGCGCACCAAGATCGCCATCCGCAACCTGCTCCAGTTGGCCCAAGGCTCCGTGGTGGAACTCGATGGCCTGGCCGGCGAACCCATGGACGTGCTGGTCAACGGCTGCCTCATCGCCCAGGGCGAGGTGGTGGTGGTCAACGACAAGTTCGGCATTCGTCTGACCGATATCATCAGCCCCACCGAACGGTTGCGCCGAATCAACAAATGAGGTGTTTCCCCAGTACGGCCGCCGTTATTTTCTTGACGGTCTCCGTTTCCGCTGACGCGGCCAATGTGCCGCCCGCCGTTTCCACCATGGGGGCGTTGTTTCAGGGATTGCTGGGTCTGGTCATCGTCCTCGCTGCTCTGGCGGTGTTTTTCTGGTTCCTGCGCCGTTTCTCGCCCGGCCAGGGCGGGCCCCAAGGGGTCGTCAAGGTGGTGGGCGGGGTTATGCTCGGGCCCCGGGAGCGCCTTGTGGTGGTGGAAGTGGGGGACACCTGGCTGTTGCTCGGTGTGGGGGGCGGACAGGTGAACACCCTGCACACCCTGCCACGCCCTCCGGGCCATGTGGCGTCGCCGCAGAACCTGTCATCCGGCTTCGCCGACAAACTCAAAGACCTGCTTCCCCGGCGCCAGGGCTAGATGCCCATCATGGGTCGCCTGCTTGTCCTTCTCGCCCTGTTGTATCCCGCCGTAAGCCTGGCGGCCCCGGGCATTCCTGCCTTCACCAGTACGCCGGGGCCGGGCGGTAGCACCAACTATACGTTCAGCATCGAGGCGCTGCTGCTGCTGACGGCCCTGACCTTCCTGCCGGCGCTGCTGTTGATGATGACCTCCTTCACCCGCATCGTCATCGTGCTGTCCCTGTTGCGCCAGGCCATGGGCACCATGACGGCACCTCCCAACCAGGTCATCGTCGGTCTTTCCCTGTTTTTGACCTTCTTCGTGATGGCACCGGTCTTCGACAAGATCTATGACCTGGCCTGGAAGCCCTATTCCGACAACCAGATCAGCCTGGTGGAGGCGGCGGACCGGGGTGCCCAGCCCCTGAAGTCGTTTATGCTCAAGCAGACCCGCCAGGAGGATCTGGCCCTGTTCGTGCGTCTGGCCAAGACGCCGCCCTTGAATACGCCGGAAGAAACGCCCCTGAAAGTTCTGGTTCCCGCCTATGTCATCAGCGAGTTGAAGACCGCCTTTCAGATCGGGTTCATCGTGTTCATCCCGTTCCTGATCATCGACATGGTGGTTGCCAGCGTGCTCATGTCCATGGGTATGATGATGCTTTCCCCCGTGCTGGTTTCCCTGCCGTTCAAGATCATGTTGTTCGTCATGGCGGACGGCTGGAATCTGCTGATCGCTTCCCTGGTGCAGACCATACAGATATGAATCCGGATACCGTCGTTGCCATTGTGCGCCAGGCGCTGGAAGTGGCCATGATGGTGGCCGGCCCTTTGTTGCTGGCTTCCCTGCTCACGGGCTTGCTGGTTTCCGTATTCCAGGCGGCGACCCAGATCAACGAAATGACGCTGACCTTCATCCCGAAACTGCTGGTCATGTTCGTGGTGCTCGTGATCTCCGGGCCTTGGGCATTGCAACTGATGGTGGACTACGTGGTCCGCCTGCTCGGCAGCATTCCAGTCCTGATCAGCTGATGTTGACCCTCAACAGCGCGGATCTGAATGCGTTGCTGGCGCTGTTCCTGTTCCCGTTCGTGCGCATCATGGCCTGGCTGGCCTTCGATCCCTTGTTGGGCAACCGTTCCACCCCGGTGTTGACCCGGGTTGCCCTGGGCTTGGTGTTGACCGTGGCGATCGCCCCCGTCGTCCCAGCCGGGCCGCAGTTGGCTCTGGCATCCGGCGACGGTGTCATGGTGCTGCTGCAACAAATGGCCGTCGGCGCCGCGTTGGGCTTCACCATGCGCATCGTGTTCGCCGCCATGGAGTTTGCCGGTCAGATCATGGGCCTGCAGATGGGTCTTTCCTTCGCCACCCTTTACGATCCCGTCAATGGCGCCCAGACGCCGGTCGTGTCCCAGTTTCTGGTGGTCACCTGCGCCCTGATCCTGTTCGCCTTCAACGGCCATCACGTGGTGATCGGCGCGCTGGCCCAGAGCTTCTCGGATATCCCGATAGGGACGACCCTGGGGGCTGCCGGGTTCGCCGCCGTGGCGCGGTGGGGCGGCATGCTGTTCGTCACCGGGCTGCATATCGCCCTGCCGGTCACCGCGGCCCTCCTGGCAACCAATCTGACCATCGGCATGATGACCCGGGCCTCGCCCCAGTTGAATATCTTCGCGGTGGGTTTCCCCCTGACGCTGGGTGCGGGGTTCCTGGTGCTCTACTTCACGCTGACCTATCTCCCGCCCCAAATCGAGCAACTTTGGGGCCAGGCCCAGGGTATCGCGGTCAGGGCAATGGCCGGCGTGGCGGGACAATGACGAAATCGCTCCCCGGGGAAATATCTCCCTGGGTCGCGCGCTGGTCAAGGCAAATTCCGGCAGGTGGCAAGGTCCTGGACCTGGCCTGCGGAGGTGGCCGTCACGCGGTTTTTCTCGCCAGCCTCGATCATGTCGTGACAGCGGTGGATATAGACCTTTCGCTGTCGACGCCGGTGCGCACCGTTCCTGGTATCGAATGGATTTCCGCAGATCTCGAGGCAGCACCCTGGCCATTCACGGACCGCAGGTTTCAGGCCGTCGTGGTGGCCAACTATCTGCATCGGCCATTGCTTCCTCACTTGTTGGAAATCCTGGCGCCTGGCGGCGTGCTGATCTACGAAACCTTTTCCCTGGGTCAGGCCAGATATGGAAGGCCGCGCAACCCGGCCCACCTGCTTCTGCCCGGCGAGCTCCTGGAACTGGTGCGGGGGACGATGCGCGTCCTGGCCTTCGAGGATGTGGACGAGCCGGAACAATTGCGCTGCATGCAGCGTCTCTGTGCGGTAAAACCCTGACATCACGGCTTCTGGCCCCGGAACTTTCGGTTAAAATCCAACCTTTTACGATCACCACAGAACATGTTCACCGGTAGTCTTGTCGCACTCGTCACCCCCATGTTGCCGGATGGCGGCCTGGATATATCCCGATTCCGGGCGCTCGTCGATTGGCACGTGGCGCAGGGTACGGACGGCCTGGTCATCGTCGGCACCACGGGCGAATCCCCCACCGTGGACACGGATGAACATTGCCGCTTGATCCAGGCAGCCGTTGAGCAGGCGGCGGGCCGGATTCCGGTCATCGCCGGCACCGGGGCCAACTCCACCGCCGAGGCCATCGAACTGACCCGTTGCGCCAAGGCAGCCGGCGCCGCCGCCGGGCTCTCCGTCGCCCCCTACTACAACAAGCCGACCCAGGAAGGCCTATATCAGCACTTCAAGGCCATCGCCGAGGGGGTGGACCTGCCCCTGATCCTCTATAACGTACCGGGCCGCACCGCTTCCGACATCGGCAACGACACCACCCTGCGCCTGGCCCGGGTGCCGGGCGTGATCGGCATCAAGGATGCCACCGGCAACATCGAGCGGGGGTCCGATCTCATCAAGCGCGCCCCAGCCGGTTTTGCCGTTTACAGCGGTGATGACGCCAGCGGCCTGGTGCTGATGCTGCTGGGCGGAAAGGGGGTGGTCTCGGTGACCGCCAACGTGGCCCCCAGGCTGATGCACGAGTTGTGCGCGGCCGCCTTCGCGGGAGAATTGGACCGGGCCCGGGAAATCAACTTCCGCCTGCTGTCGCTGCACCAGAAATTGTTCGTAGAAGCCAATCCGATCCCCGTGAAATGGGCATTGGCGGAAATGGGTCTCATCCAGGGAGGCATCCGCCTGCCCCTGGTGCCCCTGTCCGCCGCCCACCACGACACCCTGCGCGCCGCGCTCAAAGAAGCCGGCTCCCTGTGAGGTTTACCGCCATGCGCACTCCCGTTGCAATGATCATCCTCGCCCTGGCCGCCAGCGGCTGTTCCGTGTTCGAGGGCAAGAAGATCGACTACAAATCCGCCGGCACCCTGCCGTCCCTGGAGGCGCCGCCGGACTTGGTCCTCCCTTCGGGCGACAACCGTTATGCTGTGCCGGACGTGAATCCCAAGAGCACCGCGACCTTCTCGGCCTATGACCGGGAACGTGGCACCAAGCCCCAGAGCGGCACCCAGACCCTACTGCCCAGCGTCGACAAGGTCAGCATCCAGCGGGCTGGCAACGAACGCTGGCTGGTGGTGCAGATGCCGGCCAAGGACGTCTGGCCGGTGGTCAAGGACTTCTGGCAGGAGATGGGTTTCATCATCACCCTGGAATCGCCGGAAACCGGTGTGATGGAGACCGATTGGGCGGAGAACCGGGCCAAGATTCCCCAGGACGCCCTGCGCAATTTCCTGGGCAAGGCCCTGGATTCTCTCTATTCCACGGCGGAAAGGGACAAGTTCCGCACCCGGCTGGAGAGCACCGCGGACGGCAAGACCGAGATCTACATCAGTCATCGCGGCATGGAGGAAGTCTTCGAAGGCACGTTGGACCGCGGCGATCAGGGCACCGGCCGTACCGTATGGCAGCCCCGGCCGCCGGATCCCGAACTGGAGGCGGAGATGCTGCGTCGCCTGATGGTGCGCTTCGGTGTGGAAGAGACCCAAGCCAAGGCAATGTTGGCCGAAAAGGCCGCGCCACCCATGGCCACCCTGACCAAGGGTGGAGACGGCGCGCCGGGGCTGTCCATGCCGGAGGCCTTTGATCGCGCCTGGCGTCGTGTCGGGCTGGCCCTGGATCGTATCGGCTTCACCGTGGAAGACCGGGATCGGGCCAACGGCGTTTATTACGTGCGCTACGCCGATCCGGAAGCCAACACCAAGAAGGAAAAGGGTTTCCTGTCCAAGTTGGCGTTCTGGCGTAGCAGCGATAATGACAAGAAGGCCTTGGCCGAGCGTTACCAGGTGCGGGTCAAGGAATCCGGGGGGACTTCCGCAGTTGCGGTTTTCCAGGATAACGGTGCTCCGGCTAACAATGAGACCGGTAAACGAATCGCCACCCTGCTGTTCGAGCAGCTCAAGTAGAGCCGCGACGGACGGTGCGTTTCGCCTGTCTCGGCAGCGGCAGCAAGGGCAATGCCTGGGTGGTGGAGGCGGGGGCCACGCGGGTGCTGGTGGACTGCGGCTTTGGACCGCGCGAAGTGGCCAGGCGCCTGGCACGACTGGCATTGGTGGTGGATGACATCGACGCCGTGCTGGTCACCCACGAACACAGCGACCATGGCAGGGGGGCGGCCAGGATCTCGGAACGGGCGCGCTGCCCTGTCTGGCTGAGCCATGGTTGCCACGTGATGCTGGATGCCGTGGGCGAGGCCCCCGTGTCGGTACGGATCGTGGACGGCCATACGCCGTTCCGTATCGGCGATCTGGAGATGTCTCCCTTCCCGGTACCGCACGATGCGCGGGAGCCGGTGCAGTTCGTGTTTTCCGACGGGGCCGCCCGCTTCGGCCTGCTGACCGACGCGGGCCATGTCACGGCACATATGGAAGCGATGCTATCCGGTTGCGATGCACTGGCCCTGGAGTGCAACCACGATGCGGCCATGCTGCGGGCGGGTAGCTACCCCGCGGCACTGAAGCGGCGCATCCTGGGGCGCTATGGCCATCTCGACAACGACGCGGCGGCGGATCTGCTGGCCCGGATTGGCGGCGGGGGACTCAGGCACGTGGTGGCGGCGCATCTGTCGGAGGAGAACAATGCGCCGGCATTGGCCCGGGCGGCGCTGGCTACCGCGTTGGGATGCGAGGAAGACTGGATCGGCGTCGCCGATCAGGAAACCGGATTGGATTGGCGGAAACTCTGATGGAAGTAGGCAGCGAAACGACACCGGCCCTGGAAGTGGCCACCACGTTCGAGGAACTCGGGATGGCCCCGCAAATTCTCGAGGCCTTGACCGAGATGGGCTATCGCACGCCGACCCCCATCCAGAAGCAGGCCATCCCCCTGGTGTTGGCAGGACGCGATCTCATGGCCCAGGCCCAGACCGGCACCGGCAAGACCGCCGCCTTCGCCTTGCCCCTGCTGCAGAAGATGATCTCCCATGCCAACACCAGCGCCTCCCCGGCGCGCCACCCGGTGCGCGCCCTGGTGCTGGCGCCCACACGGGAACTGGCGCTGCAGGTGCACGAGGCGGTGGTGGCCTACAAGAAGAACCTGCCGCTGCGCAGCACCGTGGTGTTCGGCGGCGTCGACATGAAGCCCCAGGAGGCGGATTTGCGGGGTGGCGTGGAGATCCTGGTGGCAACCCCGGGGCGCCTGCTGGATCACGCCGGCAGCAAGGTGGTGCAGCTGTCCCAGGTGCAGTTTCTGGTGCTGGACGAGGCCGACCGCATGCTGGACATGGGCTTCCTGCCCGACCTCAAGCGCATCCTCAATCTGCTACCCACCCAGCGTCAGACCCTGTTGTTCTCGGCCACCTTCGACGACAACATCGTCGGGCTGGCCAGAAGCTTTCTGCAGAACCCCCTCAAGGTGGAGGTGGCGCGACGCAATACCGCCGCCGAGAACGTCGAGCTGGTGGTGCACAAGGTCAAGGAGGACGACAAGCTGGATGCTTTGGTGCGCGTGGTCAAGGCTCGGGAGATCAGCCAGGCCCTGGTGTTCACACGGACCAAGATCTGCGCCGACAAGCTGGGTCGCCGCCTGCAGAAGCGCGGCGTGTCCACCGCCATCATCCACGGCGACAAGGCCCAGCTGGAGCGGCTGGCCGCCCTGGACGGCTTCAAGCAGGGCAAGGTACAGCTCCTGGTGGCCACCGACATCGCCGCCCGGGGCCTCGACATCGTCGAACTGCCCTGCGTGTTCAACTATGAACTGCCCTATGCGCCGGAAGACTATGTGCACCGCATCGGCCGCACCGGGCGGGCGGGGGCATCGGGCCTCGCCGTCTCCCTGGTGGCGCCGGACGAGGAACGCCTGCTGGCCGGCATCGAGCGGTTCATCAAGCGGGATCTCGCATCTTCCCCCCTGCCGGAAATCGTCGTTCCCCATGTCGGTGTCCGCCTACCCGCCCGGCACGGCAGCGGCCGTAACCGCGCCCACGCCCGGGGCGGCCAGGGGACGTCGCCGCCAAGAGCCGGTCTGTGCTCTGTTGATGCCGCCGGCCCGCTCCAGCGACACACCGCCCGCTTCCTCCTGATCATGAGCCCAGAGGGGCTACTGCTGATACTGTTCGGCGCATTCGCCTGGTACTGGTGGGATGGCCTGCAAAAGCGCGAGCTGGCCGTCCAGGCCGCCCGGACCGCCTGCGAACGGGCGGGTGTGCAGTTCCTGGACCAGAGCGTCGCCCTCAGGAAGTTGAGCTTGCGCAGGGATGACAACCAGCGTGCCCGGTTCTACCGGGAATATGCCTTCGAATACTCCAGCGCCGGCGACGACCGCCAGCCCGGTCGGGTCTATTTGCTGGGGGCCCGGGTGCTCTCCGCCAATCTGATCCAGTCGGAGGCTTGAAAGTTGTGGGGTTCCTAAGGTGTTCTTAATTGTCCGGCGTCTATCCTTGCGTTGCCTGCAGGTACTGCCGGTCATTCACATCGAGCTGTCTTTTTCATCGTTACGGAGAATTGTATGTACAAGTTTCTCTTCGTCATCCTGACCATGGCATTCACCGCCAATGTTGCCTTGGCGGCGGACACCGACTGCCTGGCCAAGGCTACTGAAATAAAACTGGCGGGCGCTGCCAAGGCGAGCTTCATCAAGAAATGCGAGAAGGACACACCCACGCCCGGAATTTGCGCGATTCGGGCAGCTGATAAGAGGCTGGCCGGCGCCGCCAAGGCGAGCTTCATGAAGAAATGCGAAAAGGATGCCATGGTCATGACCGCGCCCGGCAACTGCCTGAACCAGGCCGACGGGAAGAAGCTAGCCGGTGCCGCCAAGGCCAGCTTCATCAAGAAATGCGAGAAGGATGCCAAGGGGGCCAAGTAAGCCTTTGAGAGGCGTGGCATCGCCGGGATGACCTCGCTGGCAGATCCGGGGAAGGCGGCTTGGCTTCAGCCTTCCCAGGTCAATCCGGCCACATCCGCGGATATCAACTGACCGGTGCTGAGCTCGCCGCCCCTTCCTGTCGATAACACGCTTCCAGCGTTTCTATGAAACGGTGAGCCTGGGGCGAGAGGAATCGCCCTTTGCGCAGCACCAGGCCATAGCTGCGTTGGGGAAAGTATTTGGTTAGGGGAATGTGGGCCAGCTGTTCCGAACCGGACAGGCAAATGTCGGTGACGATGGAGACGCCCATACCCAGTTCCACATATTTCTTGATCACCTCCCAGCCACCGGCTTCCAGGGTCACGGTGAAGGTCAGGTTGTTCTGCTGGAACACGTATTTGACGATGCGCCAGGTGGACAGATGGCTTGGAGGCAGGATCAGGCCGAATTGGCTCACGTCTTCCAGGGTGACTTCGTCGCCCTTGGCGGCTTTCAGGGCCAGGGGATGGTCCACCGGGGTGATGAGCATGGGGTCGTAGTTCACCACCGGCTTGTATTCGATGTCCTCAGGCACCTCCAGCATGGACCCCACGGCGAAGTCAATCTCGTCCGCCCGCAGCATCTTCAGGCCGTCCCGACCGGTGACGTTATGCATGCGCAACTGCACCTTGGGGTAGGCGGCGACGAAGCGCCGCACCGGCTCCGGCAGGATATAGAGAATGGTGGACTCTCCGGCGCCGATGTTCAGTTCGCCCGAATCCAGCCTGCCGAAATGGGCCTGGAAGGTTTCCTGGAGCTTGTCAATGCCATCCACCAGGGGCTCCGATAGCTGGAACAGGACTTCGCCCTCCGGGGTCAGTTTTAAGTGGGGACCACGCCGCTCGAACAGCACCACATCCAGTTCCCGCTCCAAGGCCTGGATCTGCAAGGACACGGAAGGCTGGGACAGGAACAGCTTGTCGGCCGCCTTGGAAATGCTGCCGCAACGTACCACGTGGTAAAAGGCGCGCAGTTGCTTGAGGCGGTTGTTCTTGTAGTAGAGCTGGGTGTCGGAGGCCATTTGATTAACCCAATCTGATCGTGTTCCAAAATGCCCTGCTACCGTATGGCTTTCCCGCAGGGGTGAGACGTCAACACTAACAAACGCGGGTCATGCAGAGGCGTTATGCTATTTCCCAGGTGTTTGATGAAGGTATTGTGCGCCGCATCATTAAATCGGCCAATAGTGCAGATTGAAATTATTGGTCTGTCATGGGGGATGAAACTTCTTGGACTGTGCGCTGAAAATCCGGGTCCTATGGTCTTATGTTGTTGAGTAAAAACTCGAATAAGGTCTGTGCCAAGGTGTTGATTTGGAGATGATGTCCGGCATCGCTGTGGCAGGCGCCTTCAAGGGATACCTGGTATGGCCCCGGCTTGGTTGTTGACCGTGGCGAACAAGCGTCTTTATGTCTACGAGGACCCCCGCATCGACCAGGTCGATGAATTGCTGCCCAAGTACAACCGCGGTAGCGTCGGCTGCCGCAATTTCGCGGAGGAACCGGTGGCTGGCCACCTGGAGCCCGCCAAATGCACCGTCAATGTCAAGGACATGAATGGATACATCGCCAGCCTGCTGTGTGTGGCGATGGGAGAGGTGGAAAAACGGGTCGCGCGTCTGGCCTGTGCGGGGGAGCGGTTGTGTACTTATCGCCTACCGCTCTCCGCTTACCATCTTGTGCAAGGTTGCGCGGCCCGACTCGGGATCGGGAACAGCGAAAAGCCGTAGGCAGGAATTCCGCAAGCAACGTTTGCCGTGGGATGTCAACCGAGGGGCGTTGATATGTCAGATGTAGGTCAGTTCCGACCAGCGCTGATCCTTGATCAGGCCTTGCTTGATGGTCTGCCACTGTTCGGCGGAACCGGCCAGCTTGGCCATGTTGGCATCGAAGTTCGCGGCGATCTTCTTCATGCCGGATAGATAGACGTGGGTCCGGGGCGAACAGACCAGATCCCAGACTTCGGCGGCATGTTCCTCCACGCCGCCCGAGAGGGCGTCGGCCTCGTCGCTGAGGATGCCGCTGCGCAGGCCCTGGATGGCCTGGAAGGTGGCCTGGTCGTAGTAGTTTGCCAAGTCAGCGTTCTGATCGTTCATGTAAAGCATTTCGGTGCCATTGCGGGCCCCGAAATACAGGCGCACCTTGCCGTTCCAGCCTTTCTTTTCATCGTAGATGCGGCGCAGAAAGGCACGGAACGGGGCGATCCCGGTACCGGTGCCAAGCATCAGCAGGTTGCTGGACTTGTCGGCTGGAATCTGGAACGGGCTGCGGTAGGGGCCGGTCAGGAGGATCTTCGCGCCGGCCTGCGCATTGCACAGGTGGTGGGATGCGATGCCGGGATATTCCTCGCCGGAGACCTCGTCGATGTAGAAACAGCGGCGCACCAGCAGTTCCAGTTCGACACCGCTGTAGTCGTCGTTGGCGTTGGCGTTGGCGATGGTGTAGTAGCGGTGATGCGACTTGTTGCCGAAGGGATGTGGCCCTGGCACCAACACACCGATAGTCTGGTCTTCCAGGAAGGGTTTGGCGGGAGCGTCGACGCGCAGGATGATCTGCCGCACCTCGGCGGTGTCCTCGGGCGTGATGCGTTTTGAGGAAAGAACAACAGCCTCGGAAGTGGCATCGACGCCTTGTTCGAATTCGATATCGCTCATGGTGAATCCTGTTGTGGTTGGGTGGGAGGAAGCCGCGTGGCAACGTGGCAACACAATGCGGTGCAAGCGTACCTCGGGCACAGCAACTGCACAATTTACCGGTGTACCGTCAGGACTGCTCAATAGTCACGACGCCACACTCGAACGCCACCTCGATTCGGTGCTGCCGAAACCCGGAATACAGGTCGTCCTGCGCAGTACAATCTGCGACTTGATGGGCGGCGCTGATTCGGCTTGGAAAGCCGCCGGTCAGGTCCGGTGTCCCACCGACCCTGTTGGCGGGCACTATCCGGTCCAGCGTGCAATGCCCGGTGTGGCCGGGATCGACGGCTCAAGTCCTGCAGACTGGTAGCAGGTAAAGGAGTGAACGTGGAGATGATTGTGGGTGTGACGTTGGCGGGGGCTTTCATGGCGACCCTCGGCGGTGCCTTGGCCTGGCTGCTGGCCTTGGCCAATAAGCGTCTTTATGTCTATGAAGACCCGCGCATCAGCCAGGTCGAGGAGATGCTGCCTCTGGCCAACTGCGGCGCCTGCGGCACGGCCGGATGCCACAATTTCGCGGAAATGGTGGTGGCGGGCGAGATCAATCCGGCCAAGTGCTCGGTGAACTCGCCGGACATGAACACCCGCATCGCCAATTTTCTCGGCGTGGAGATGGGCGCGGTGGAAAAGCGGGTGGCTCGCGTGGCCTGTGCCGGCGGCAACAATGTTGCCAAGGAGCGGGCGCGTTACCAAGGCCTTCGCACCTGCCGTGCGGCGGCGGCCGTGGGTGGTGGCGGCAAGGCCTGTGCCTGGGGTTGCCTGGGCCTGGGCGATTGCGAGGTGGCATGTGAGTTCGACGCAATCACCATGAATCGCTACGGCCTGCCGGAGGTGGATATCGACAAGTGCATCGCTTGCGGCGATTGCGTCGAGGTTTGCCCGAAAGATCTGTTTTCCCTGCAACCGCTGAGCCACAAGCTGTGGGTGGCTTGCAAGAGCCTGGCGGCAGGCGACATTGCCGAAGCGCAATGCGAGGTGGCCTGTATCGCCTGCGGCAAGTGCGTGATGGATGCCGCCCCCGGTGTGATCCGGCTGGACAACAACCTGGCGGTGATCGATTATGCCAAGAGTAGTCTGGCGTCTCCTGCCGCGATCGAACGTTGCCCCACCGGGGCTATCGTCTGGCTGGACGGCAAGCGCCTGACCAGAGGACACGAAGCCAAGAGGATATTCCGCAAAGAGGCGCTTCCCGTGAGCGCCGACGTCATATGATCTCGCCCCGAGAATCCGCTCTGCGGAGGCCGCCCCTGAGGGGGCAATGGAACTTGGGTGCCCCCATTTTTTTTCAGAGACATCCCCATGATCAAGAACCCAATCAGCAAACTTCTCGGCCAGATGCATCTCATGGAGCCGGGCACCTCCAGCAAGACCGCCGCAAATAACGTGAAATATCCCGGTGTGCGCGATTGCCTGGACGGCAACACCGCCGTGATCCTGGTCGAACGCGAAGCTTCCGACGCCGCCGGCGCCTACCCGATCACCCCCTCCACCCAGATGGGCGAGTACTGGGCCGAGGCCGCCGCCGCCGGGCATGTGAACGTCTCCGGCCGTCCGCTCATCTTCCTGGAACCCGAATCCGAACATGCGGCCGCCGCCGTCACCGCCGGCATGTCCATGGCCGGCCTGCGCGCGGTGAATTTTTCCTCCTCGCAGGGCGTGGCCTTCATGCACGAATCGCTCTACGGCGCGGTGGGCAAGCGCCTGCCCTATGTGCTCAACATGGGCTGCCGCGCCATCACCAAGGCGACCCTCAACGTCCATGCCGGTCATGACGACTATCACTGCGTCGACGATACCGGCTTCATCCAGGTGATGGCCAAGAGCGCCCAGGAAGCCGCCGACCTCAACCTGATCGCGCGCAAGACCGCCGAGTTGTCGCTGACCCCCGCGATCATGGGCATGGACGGCTTCCTCACCACCCATCTCATCGAGCCGGTACGGGTGCCGGAACGGGGCCTGGTGGAGGAATTCCTGGGCCATCCGGACGACCTCATCGACACACCCACGCCGGCGCAAGTAATGATCTATGGTCCCAAACGCCGCCGCGTGCCCGCGCTGTGGGACGTGGATTCCCCGATGGTTTCCGGAGGTGTCGCCAACCAGGATGCACACATGCAGGCCACGGCCGCGCAGCGGCCGTATTTCTTCGATCACATTCCGGCACTGATGGATCAGTGCATGGCCGAATATGGTGAACTCACCGGCCGCCAATACGGCCGCGTGGATGCCTACCGCTGCGAGGATGCCGACTACCTCATCCTCGGCATGGGCTCCATGTGCGTGCAGGCGGAAGCCGTGGCCGACTGGATGCGTGACACTCGCAAGCTGAAGGTGGGCGTGGTCAACCTGACCTGCTTCCGTCCTTTCCCCGGTGAGTTGCTGGGCCAGATTCTCAAGGGCAAGAAGGGCGTAGCCGTGCTGGAGCGCACCGACCAGCCGCTGTCGGAAGACCTGCCGCTGATGCGCGAAGTGCGCGCCACCCTGAGCAAGTGCCTGGAGAACGGTGTCGCTGCCGATGCCTATCCCGGTTATGCCGATTACGCTTCCACCAGGGACATGCCGCGCCTCTACTCGGGCTGCTATGGCCTGGGTTCGCGCGACCTGCAGCCGGAAGCCCTGGTGGCCGCCGTCGAGAACATGCTGGAGGGCGGCAAAGGCGAAACAAGAGGCGCCCACAAGACCTTCTTCTATCTCTCCATCGATTTCATCCACGACCAGGCGGCCAATCCCAAGCAGGAAATCCACCAGCAGGACATCCTCGCCGCCTACCCGAATATCAAGGAACTCGCGCTGCGCGGTTCGGAAAACCCCAACCTGTTGCCGAAAGACGGCATCGCGGTGCGCATGCACTCGGTCGGCGGCTGGGGGGCGGTAACCACCGGCAAGAACCTGGCGATGACGCTGTTCGAACTGCTCGGCTGGGACATCAAGGCCAACCCGAAATACGGTTCCGAAAAGAAGGGCCAGCCCACCACCTATTACCTGTCCGCCGCGCCCGAGCCGATCCGGGTCAACTGCGAATATTCCCAGGTGGACGTGGTGCTCTCGCCCGACCCCCAGGTGTTCCTGCACACCAACGCGGTGTCCGGCCTGGCCAAGGGCGGCGTGTTCGTCATCCAGAGCAACCTGCCGGATGCCGCCGCGCTGTGGGCCACCTTCCCGGTGCACATCCAGAAATACATCGTCGATAACGAGATCAGGGTGTTCTATCTGGACGCCTTCAGCATCGCCCGCGAGGAGTCTTCCAACCCCGAACTGCAATTGCGCATGCAGGGCAACGCGTTCCAGGGCGCCTTCTTCCATGCTTCCGACATCCAGCAGCGCTCTGGCCTCTCCGAGGAGAGCCTGTTCAAGGCGATCGAGAACCAGCTCAATGACAAGTTCGGCAAGAAGGGCAAGCGCGTGGTGGACGACAACGTCCGTGTGGTGAAGCGCGGCTACACCGAAATCCAGGAGATTCCCGCCGAGGTGAAACAGGTCGGCGTGCGCCAAGCCGCCGGCTTCAGCTTGACGCCGGCGCTGCCCATCATGTTGAAGCGCATCCCGGAAAACGACGGCAAGCTGGCCAAGCAGGCCGATGTGCATCGCTTCTGGGAACAGACCGGCAATTTCTACATTTCCGGCAAAGGTTCGGACAACCTCGCCGATCCTTTCATGGGCATGGCCGTGTTCCCCGCCATCACCGGCATCTATCGTGACATGACCCAGATCCGTTTCGAGCACCCGGTGTGGGTCGCGGAAAACTGCACGGCCTGCGGCAACTGTTACACGCAATGCCCGGACACGGCCATTCCCGGCCTGGTTTCCACGGTCGGCGACGTACTCAACAGCGCGATCAGCGACATCGAGGTGCGCGGCCGCATCACCCGATTTCTGCGCAAGGGCGCCCGCGCCATCGAGAAGAAGCTGCGCGGCATGCTGGAGAAGGACGGCCTCGATGTACGCGCCCTGCTCAAGCAGGCCATTGCGGACGCCATGCGCGAAGATCCCAACCAGGGCAACGCGGCGATGGAGGAGGAATTCCACCTGCTGGAACAGGAGATCGCCGAGTTCAGCTTCGCCACCACCAAGCCCTACTGGAACAACAAGGAGAAGAAGAACAAGGGCAGCGGCGGCCTTTTTTCCATCACCGTCAACCCCTATGCCTGCAAGGGTTGTGCCCTGTGCGTGGAAGTCTGCGAAGACGACGCCCTGAAGATGGTCACCCAGACCGAGGCCAGCATCGCGCAACTGCACAAGGATTGGGAGTTCTGGCTCAACCTGCCCAGCACACCTGCTGAATACAGTCGCATCGACGATCTCGACGAGAAGATCGGCGCTCTGGAAACCCTGCTGCTCGACAAGAAGAACTACCACGCCATGTCCAGCGGCGATGGCGCCTGCCTGGGTTGCGGCGAGAAGACCATCCTGCATCTGTTCACCGCCACCGCCACGGCGCTGATGCAGCCGCGCGTGGCGGCCTTCGTGGCGAAGCTCGACGGCCTCATCGACAGCCTGGAAAAGCATCTCAGGATGAAGCTCACCGAGACCGTTGACCTCACCGACACCTCGGCCGTGATCGCGGCGGTGGAATTGCACAGGGACGAGGATTTGACGCTGGCCAACCTGTCCGAAAGCCTGCAGCTGGAACACCATGAAGTGCACCCCATCGACCCGCAATGGCTGAAATGGTTGGCGCAACTGCTGGCGCGCCTGAAGGATCTCCGCTGGCGCTATGTGCAAGGTCCGACCCAGCGCGGCCGCGCCGAGATGGGCATCATCAACTCGACCGGCTGTACCTCGGTGTGGGGTTCCACCTATCCCTACAATCCCTATCCCTTCCCCTGGTCCTCGCATCTGTTCCAGGACTCGCCCTCGGTGGCATTGGGCGTGTTCGAAGGGCACATGTCCAAGATGGCGGAGGGTTTCAAGGCTGTGCGCATGGCCCAGATCGAACTGGAGGGGGGCTACAACCCCGCCGAGCATGATGCTCAGTTCGCTTATTTCAACTGGGAAAGCTTCTCGGATGAGGAATGGCACCTGTGTCCGCCGGTCGTCTCCATCGGCGGCGACGGCGCCATGTACGACATCGGTTTCCAGAACCTGTCGCGCGCGCTGATGACCGGCATGCCGGTGAAGATTCTGGTGGTCGACACCCAGGTCTATTCCAACACCGGCGGCCAGGCCTGCACCTCCGGCTTCATCGGCCAGGTCGCGGACATGTCGCCCTACGGCAAGCAGGAACACGGCAAGAAGGAAAACCGCAAGGAAATCAGCCTGATCGGCATGGCGCACCGTTCCGCCTTCGTCGCCCAGAGCGCCATTTCCAGCCCCACCCACATGATCGAGAGCTTCATTGACGGCCTCAACAGCCGCCGTCCCGCCCTGTTCAACATGTATGCCGTCTGCCCGCCGGAACACGGCGTCGGCGACGACCGCTCGGTGGAACGTTCCAAGATGGCCGTGGAATCGCGCGCCTACCCGCTGTTCCGCTACGACCCCGACCTGGGGGTGGCCTTCAGCGAAAGCGTCAGCCTGGAAGGCAACCCGGATGTCGAGGCCGACTGGCCCAGCTACACCCTGGCCTACAAGGACGCGGAGGATGTGGAGCAGAAGATGGAACTGCCCATGACCTTCGCCGACTTCGCCCTCGGCGAGGGCCGCTTCGCCAAGCAGTTCCGCAAGGCGCCGCAGGATGCATGGAACGACGACATGATGCCGTTGGCGGAATTCCTGAAGCTTTCCGTCGAGGAACGCGAAGGCCGCTTCCCCTACATCTGGGCCGTGGACAAGAAACAGCATCTGATGCGGGTACTGGTGTCGGCGGAACTGGTGCATGCCTGCGAGGAGCGGCAGCAGTTCTGGCAACAGTTGAAGGATGTCGCCGGCCTGAATGCGCCGGTGGTGGACGAGGCGGCTATCGTCGCCCAGGCGCGCGCAGAGTTGCTCGGCCAGATCAGCGCCAGCCTTGCCGGTCTCGGCGGCGCTGTCGTGGCCACTCCGGCCTCTGGCACGCCCGCTTCGGTCGCGGCGCCAAGCGGAAGCAGCGATGGCTTCGAACCGGTCTGGATCGACACCCCGGAATGCACCGCCTGCGACGAATGCACCAAGCTGGCGCCCAAGGCGTTCGCCTACAACGAGGACAAGAAGGCCACCGTCATCGATCCCAAGGGCACCACTTACGCCAATCTCGTCAAGGCGGCGGAGAAATGCACCGCCAGCGTCATCCACCCCGGTACGCCCTGGAACATGAATGAGCCGGGCATCGACAAGCTGATCGTCCGCGCGGCGAAATACAACTGATGGAGCTCCGACGCGGGGTGCGTATTGCGCACCCCGCGTCTACCAGCCTGATGAGCCTTTTCAATATCTTCGCGCGCAACACGTTCAAGCGCGGCATCCATCCCGATGCGCACAAGGACACCGCCGGCAGCCCGATCCGGCGGATGCCGTTCGCGCCGCGCCTGACCCTTCTTCTCACGCAACACATCGGCAAGCCGGCGCTGCCTATTGTCGTGGTCGGCCAGGAGGTCGTCCGCGGCCAGCCCATCGCCAAGCCCGACGGTTTCGTCTCGCTGCCTCTGCATGCGCCGGCCGACGGCGTCATCGAGGCCATCGACCTGCGACCCAGCCTGCGCGGTCCCTGGCTTCCCGCCATCACGCTGCGCGTCTACGAGGCGTCCACCCAGGACGTACGGTGGGGCAATCCCCGCGACATCGACGCGATGACGCCCGAGGAGATCATCGCCGCCATCCAGGAGGCCGGCATCGCCGGCATGGGTGGCGCCGCCTTTCCGGCTCATGCCAAGCTGAAGCCGCCCAAGGATGTGGTCATCGAGACCCTGATCGTCAACGGCGCCGAGTGCGAGCCCTACCTCACCTGCGATCACCGCATCATGCTGGAGTACACCCAGGACGTGATGCGGGGTACCCGCCTGGCCATGCGTGCCTGCGGTGCTTCCCGCGCCATCATCGGTGTCGAGGACAACAAGCCCGACGCCATTGCCGCTCTGCGCGCGGCGCTGCCCGCTGACGGCCGCATCACGGTCGAGGCGGTGGTCACCAAGTATCCTCAGGGGGCGGCGGATACCCTGATCTACGCCCTGACCGGCCGCGAGGTACCGATGGGGGAACGAACCTCCGCCATCGGCGTGTTGCTCGGCAACGTCATGACCATGGCCTACATCGGCCGTCTGGTGCCGGCCGGCCAGGGCGTCATCGAACGGGTGATGACCGTCGCCGGTCTGGGGGTGGCGCGGCCGGGCAACTATCTGGTGCCGATCGGCACGCCGCTGCGCTACCTCATGAACTATGCCGGCGCCGTCGTCGGCGAGCGCCAGATCATCCTCGGCGGCCCGATGATGGGCGAATCGGCGGCCTCCCTGGACGTCTCCACCATCAAGGGCACTTCCGGCTTGCTGGTGGTGCCCGATCCGCCGGCCAGCAAGGGCCGCGTCTATCCCTGCATCAAGTGCGGCGAGTGCGTCAATGTCTGTCCCAAGGGGCTCAACCCCTCCATGCTGGGCTTGCTGGCCTCCCGCCATGAGTACGACCTGATGGATGAGCAATTACACATCAGCGAATGTTTCGAGTGCGGCAGTTGCTCCTACGTGTGTCCCTCCCACATCCCCCTGGTCCAGCAGTTCCGCGTGGCCAAGGCCTATCTGCGGGGTAAGGCGAAATGATCCTTGCTTCCTCAGTCGCGCCGGCAACCTTTTATATCCCTGTCCCTATGGGCCTAACGTCATGACCGCACGCATCGAACTGCGCACCTCTCCCCATGTGGCGAAGGGCACCAGCGTGGAGCAGATCATGTTCCACGTGGTGCTCGCCCTGTTGCCCATCACCGCCTACGCCGTCTGGCAATATGGCCTTTCGGTACTGGCGCTGATCGGCACCGTCACCGCCACCTGCCTGGCCACGGAACGCCTCCTGAACCGCGCGATGCAGACCGGCAGCACCCTGTCCGACTGGTCGGCCACCATCACCGGGCTGCTCCTGGCGCTCACCCTGCCCCCTTCCTTTCCGTTATGGATGGCGGTAGTGGCGGCTGTGGTCTCCATCTCGCTGGGCAAGTTCATGTTCGGCGGCCTCGGCTACAACGTGTTCAACCCGGCCCTGGTCGGTCGCGCCTTCGTCCAGGCCGCTTTTCCGGTGTCCATTTCCACCTGGACTCCCGCGTTCATCTCGGACCGTTTCACCACCTTCATTCCCACCACGCTGACCACGCCGCTGATGACGCCGCCGCTCATTTCCGACTGGGCGAAACATGCGCTTGATGGTTTCACCGGCGCCACGCCGCTGGCGCGCTGGAAGTTCGAGAACGTGCTGGCGACGCCACACGATTTCCTGGCCGGCACGGTCACCGCTTCCGTGGGGGAGGGTTCGGCCCTGCTGATCCTGGCAGGCGGCCTTTACCTGGCGGCGCGCAGGTTTCTGGACTGGCGCATCCCCGTGGCGGTAATGGGCTCCGCCGCCCTGGTCGCGCTGCTGTACCACCTGTTCGATCCGGGGCGTTACCCGGATCCCTTGTTCGTCATGCTTTCCGGCGGCCTGCTGTTCGGCGCCGTGTTCATGGCCACCGACATGGTCACCTCGCCGGTAACCCCCAAGGGGATCTGGTTCTTCGGCGCGCTGATCGGTGTGTTGACGGTCCTTATCCGCTACTTCGGCGGCCTCAACGAGGGCGTGATGTACGCCATCCTGATCGGCAATTCCCTGGTACCCCTGATCGACAAGTACAGCCCGCCGCGCGCATACGGCGAGGTAAAAGGGAAAAAAGCATGAGTGAACAGGATCTCGGCGGCGTTGTGAAAACGGACGTGCAAGGCATGGTGTCCAGCGGCGCGATGATGAGAGCCCTGGGGATTGCCGCCGCGATATGTGGCCTGGTCATCATCGCCACCTACCAGTTGACCCTCGCGCCGGCGAAGGAGAATAGAAGGGTCGCCACCGAACGCGCGGTGTTCAAGATCATTCCCGGTGCCACCCGCATGCGTGAATTCGTCGCCACCCCCGCCGGCATCCAGCCCGCGGGGGAAACCATGCCCGAGGGCGGGGTTACGTTCTATGCGGCCTATGACCAGGCCGGCGCGCTCAAGGGCGTGGCTGCCGAGGGGGTCGCGAAAGGCTATGCCGACGACGTCCGCGTCCTCTACGCCTATGACGCCGCCAGGCAGCTCATTACCGGCATCGGTGTGGTGTCCATGCGTGAAACACCGGGCATCGGCGACAAGATTCTGGTGGACAAGGATTTCCAGAAGAATTTCGAGGCCCTCGACGTCAGGCTGACCGACGACATGAAGACGGTCGCCAATGCCATCAAGGTGGTGAAGCACGGCACCAAGCGGCATCCTTGGGAAATCGACGCCATCTCGGGTTCGACGATCACGTCCAAGGCGGTGGGCAAGGGCATCCGGGACAGTACCCTGAAGCTCCTGCCGATATTGTTGCCCAACATCCACAAACTCGAAGGAGGGAAATAAGCATGATTCCCATCGTCAAACAACCGAGCAACTGGAGCGAATTCCTCGAAGGCCTCTGGGAGCGCAACCCGGTGTTCGTCATGGTGCTCGGCATGTGCCCCACCATGGCCGTAACCACCTCGGCCATCAACGGCCTGTCCATGGGGATCGCCACCACCTTCGTCCTGTCCGCCTCCTGCCTGCTGGTATCCATGCTGCGCAAGACGACGATTCCGAAGGAAGTCCGCATCGCCACCTACATCGTCATCATCGCCACATTCGTGACCGTGGTCGACTACGCCATCCAGGCCATCAGCCTGGCGCTGTACACCGCCCTCGGCGCCTACATCAAGCTGATCGTCGGCAACTGCCTGGTGCTGGGCCGGGCGGAAGCCCACGCGGCACGCAACCCGCCCCTGAGCGCCCTGCTCAACGCCACCGGCATGGGTCTGGGTTTTACCCTGAGCCTGTTCATGATCGGCAGTCTGCGAGAGATCATCGGTTCCGGCACCTTCCTCGGCTTTTCCCTGTTCGGGGCCGGCTACCAGCCCTGGGTGGTGATGATCCTGCCGCCCGGGGGATTTTTCGCCATGGGCCTGTGGCTGATGGGCTTCGCGCTGATCCGCGCCCGCAAGGGAACGCCTGCCGCCAAGCCGCCAGAACCTGCTCATTGCAGCGTCTGAGGAGCCCGCCATGCATGATTCCATCGGCCAGATACTCATCACCACCATGCTGTCGGGCAACTTCGTGCTGGCGATGTTCGTCGGCATGTGCCCTTTCCTGGGCGTGACCCATAGCGTGAAGGTGGCGTTCCCCCTGGGCCTGGCGACCACCTTCGTCATCATGATGGCCTCGTTCTTCGCCTACCTGATCAATTTGATCCTGATCCCGGCGCACATGGAGTATCTCGAGTTGATCAGCTACATCACCGTGATCGGCTCGTCCGTGCAGCTCGTGGAGATGTTCATCAAGAAGCATAGCCCCGAGCTGTTCCGGGCCCTGGGCATCTACCTGCCCCTCATCACCACCAACTGCGCGGTGCTGGGCGTCGCCCTGTTCCAGACCGCCCGTGAATACAATTTCGTCCAGTCCCTGACCTTCGCCCTGGGCGGCGGCGCCGGCTTTACCCTGGCACTGACCTTGCTTGCCAGCGTACGCGAGCGGGTGCGTTTCTCCAACGTTCCAAGCGCCATGATGGGCACCGCCCTGACGCTCATGCTGGCGGGTGTGCTGTCGCTGGCTTTCATGGGATTTGCCGGCCTTGGCGGCGGCGAGTAAACCCATGCTGCGCCTTCTGATCACCATCGCCGTCATTTTTCTGGCCATGGTCATTTACGTGGTCACCCATCGGGTCTACAAGCGGTTTGCCCGACAGCATCCGGAGCTGGGCCCCTTCCGCTCCGACAAGGAAGGATGCGGCTCTTGTTCCGGTGGCAGCGGCTGCAGCGGCGAACCCTGCGACAGCGAGACCGAAGACGGGGTCGAGGAACCCAACCGTTAAGACATCGGCGCCTTCATGGTCCTTGTGGGGTTGCGGGGATGCTGTCCAGCGGATTTAGTCCCGGCCGCTGACACTCGGTGGCACAGACTGTGCACCTACGGCCTCAACTACCTGATCACCATCGGCCTGATCCTGGTCATCATGCTGCTGGGCGTCGTCATCCAGCGTTACTACGAGTTGTTCGCTGGCTGCACCCGGGGCTGGGGCCGTTCCGGGATGGGGAGAAGGGTGCGGGTCGTGCGGGGAGGGGAGTTGTGGCGGGGGGTCTTGCGAGAGCGGGGAGCGTTAATGTTCGCCATTAGCCGGTGGCCCGAACCGGCCCCTCCGGCACAACCCCTCCCCACTCGATCTTCACCCCCCGGGATGCAACCCCCGCCCGGATCCTGCCGTCGCCTTCGGTCTTCCGTTCGGCCGCCGTGTCGCGCTATGGTCGTGCGTGACGGTGATAGTCTTGCAACGTATCGGGGTTCTGCCCTTTGATCGGGATTGAGCGACGCATCATGGACGAGACAAGCAGACGGGAATTCCTGAACCTGGTGGCCAGCCACCAGAAACGTGGCGACCCGACCGGGTGGTGCGATACGGTGTACCGCAATGCCGGTGGCGATTTCAAGGCGGTATTCTGGGCGGACCTGGCGCCCAATCCTTATCTGCTCACCTGGCTGGAACAGCACCCCGTCAGGGACGCGGGCGCGCGGGCTGCAACGATCGGCTGTGGGGTGGGCGATGACGCGGAGGCCCTTGCGGCCCAGGGCTACCGGGTGACCGCCTTCGACATCGCGCCGACCGCGATCGAGCTCTGCCGCAAGCGCTATCCCGCAAGCCGCGTCGAATACCTGGTGGCTGATTTGTTCGATCATCCACCCGAGTGGACCCAGGGGTTTGACCTGGTTTTCGAATGCAACACCATCCAGATCCTGCCTGGCGAATACCGGCTGCGCGCCCTGAACGCGATCGCGAACCTGGTGAGGCCCGGCGGCGTCGCCCTGGTGTCGTGCCGCAGCCGTGACGCAGGGGAAAAGGAAGATGAATTTCCCCTGCCGCTGGACCGGGCGGAAATCGATGGATTCGTCCGTGCCGGGCTCAGGGAAGAGTCATTCCTGGCCTATGACGACGACCAGAATCCGCCGGTACCCCACTTTTTTGCCTGCTACCGCAGACCGGTCGAGGACGACTCGGAAACAACGCCAGTAGTGCTTCCCTGAATCAATTGGACAACTGCGTCGGGTGACGGCGCGATCAGTGGACCTGGGAAATGATACGAAGGGAGGCCGGAAGTATCTGTGCAGTGTGGTCCGCGCCGGTCCACTCCTGCACAATCCGGCCCTGCCGTACTCACATGAACCATGGATGCCATCCCCCGCCCAGATCCTCCACGCCGTCTTCGGCTATGACGCGTTCCGCCCCCACCAGGAAGAAATCGTCGCCCACCTGATCGCCGGGGGCGATGCCCTGGTGCTGATGCCCACCGGCGGCGGCAAGTCGTTGTGCTACCAGATCCCCGCACTGGCCCGGCCGGGCACCGGCATCGTGGTGTCGCCCCTGATCGCCCTGATGCAGGACCAGGTGGCGGCCCTTAAGCAGCTGGGGGTGCGGGCCGAGTTCCTGAATTCTTCCCAGAATATGGACGATGCACGGCAGGTGGAGAACGCCCTGCTGGCGGGTGCGCTGGACCTGCTCTACGTGGCGCCGGAACGGCTGCTGACGGAGCGCTTCCTGGGCCTGCTGGGCCGCATCCGGCCGGCCCTGTTCGCCATCGACGAGGCCCATTGCGTGTCCCAGTGGGGCCACGACTTCCGACCTGAGTACGTGCAGCTGTCCCTGCTCCACGAGCGCTTTCCGGACGTGCCGCGCATCGCCCTCACCGCCACCGCCGACGCCCCCACCCGGGCCGAGATCGCCCAGCGCCTCCAGCTTGAGGACGCGCGCCACTTCGTCACCGGATTCGACCGGCCCAACATCCGCTACCGGGTAAGGGTGGACGAAGGCGGGGCGCGGGACCAGCTGCTGCGCTTCATCCGGGACAACCACGACGGCCAGGCCGGGATCGTCTACTGCCTGTCGCGTAAAAAGGTGGACGAGGTGGCGGCCTGGCTGTGCGGCCAGGGCCTCACCGCGCTGCCTTACCACGCCGGCATGGACGCCCAGTCGCGCAAGCAGAACCAGAGTCGCTTCCTGAACGAGGACGGCGTGGTCATGGTGGCCACCATCGCCTTCGGCATGGGCATCGACAAGCCGGACGTGCGCTTCGTCGCCCATCTCTCCCTGCCCAAGAGCCTGGAGGCCTATTACCAGGAAACCGGCCGGGCCGGCCGGGACGGGGCGCCGGCCGAGGCCTGGATGCGCTACAGCCTGTCGGACGTGATCCTGCTGCGCCAGATGGTGGACAACTCCGAGGCCGACGAGGTCCACAAGCGCCTGGAGCGGCGCAAGCTGGACGCCATGCTGGGCTATTGCGAACTGACGACGTGCAGGAGACAGACACTGCTGGGTTACTTCGGCGACCTGCTGGCCGAGCCCTGCGGCAACTGCGACAACTGCCTGGAGCCGCCCGAGACCTGGGACGCCACCGAGGCGGCGCGCAAGGCCCTGTCCTGCGTGCACCGCACCGGCCAGCGCTTCGGCGTCAACTACCTGATCGACGTGCTGCTGGGCAAGGCAGACGAGCGCATGCGGCGCTTCGGCCACGACGCCATATCCACCTTCGGCATCGGCAAGGAACTGGGAGACAGGGAATGGCGCGCCGTGTTCCGGCAACTGGTGGCCCGGGGCTTCCTGGTGGTGGATGCGGAAGGCCATGGCGGCCTGGCCCTGGCCGAGGCCAGCCGGCCCCTGCTGCGGGGCGAGGAGAGCCTGCATCTGGGCCGCCAGCACATCGAGCCGAAAGCCAGGAAAAGCCGCAAGGCCAGGGCCGGCACCCCCGCCGCGCAGGCCCAGGGCGATCCCTTGTTCGAGGCCCTGCGCCAGAAGCGGCGGGAGATCGCCAGGGAGCAGGGGGTGCCGCCCTATGTGGTGTTCCACGACAGCACCCTGGCCGCCATGGCCGCCGAGCGGCCTCAAAGCCTGGCCGAGATGGGACGACTGTCGGGGGTGGGGGAGCGCAAGCTGGAGAACTACGGCGCGGCATTCCTGGAGGTGATCCGGGCGGCCGCAGCCGATTGATGCGATAGCTGATCGGTACGGGACGAGGGCTTGACTCCCTCTCCCCCAGCCCCTCCCCCGCTCGCGGGGGAGGGGTGCTAGGCCCGGCCAGAGACCGGATTCCAACCTTGCCTCGCCTTATCGGCTCAGCCACCAGGCGGCGGCGCCGGCGCAGCTCAGCAGCAGGGGCACGGCCCAGAGCCGGGCGCTCCGGATCGCCTCATCCGACCGGCCCAGCTTGTAGCCGGTGACCATGGCCCGGGGCAGGTTCTCGCGATGGGCCAGACTGCCGACCAGGACGCCGGCCAGATGGACGACGACCACCGCCAGCATGGCGTTCGCCACGCCCTCGTGCAGTCCCTCCAGCCATTCGCCGCCGATGTCCTGATATACGGGCCAGCCGCTGGCCGCCGACAGCAGGCCCAGGACGAGCAGGGCGAGGATGGCGTAGCCGCCGGCCGGATTGTGGCCCGTGTAATGGACGCCCTTGCCGCGCATCAGTCCGGTCAGGTAGCGCCATGCGGCGCGCGGGGAGCCCACGAAAGAGCCGAAGCGGGCATGCCTGCTGCCGAACAGTCCCCAGGCCAGGCGGAAGGCCACCAGTCCGGCCAGGGCGCCGCCCGCCAGGACGTGGACCAGGCGCCATTCCTCGCTATCGCCGGTGACATAGGCCACCAGGAAGGCCAGGGCCATCAGCCAGTGGCCGAGACGGGTCGGCCAGTCCCACACCAGGATTTTGTTCATGGCTCAGTCCTCTTCGTAACGGCGACCCATGCCGGGGATCGCGATTTCACGTTCGCCGTAGCGGCCCTGCTCCGCGCCCCGGTGGCAGGCGGCGCAGTTGGCCGCGCTCTTCACCCTGGGGTCCTGCCAGGCCCGCGGCGGCACTTCATCGTGTTTTTTCGTGAACCAGGCGGTGGTGCTGATGCGGGGCTCGCGGCCGGACTTGAGCCGCGCGGACGAGCCGGCATTGCGCTCGAGATAGGCCTGGATTTGCGCGGTGGACTTGGCGTCCAGGCTGGCGTCGCTGCCGAAGTGCCGGTCCAGACCGGCCATGAGCCGGCGCCAATCCGCCTTGCCCAGCAGGTTGGCGGGATAGGCCACATGGCAGCTGCCGCACTCGCTCTTGTAGAGCGGGGTCATGGCCGGGGCGCGGCCGGACTCCTCGGCCAGGGCGGGGAGGGCGACGCAGGCGGCAAGCAGGAAGGCGATAGATTTCATGATCAACGGGCTCCCATTGCGAATTGGATGAAATCGGCCTTTTCGGCGGAGGTGCAGGCGCGGCCCACGACTTCGTTGCAGTTGCGCTTGAACCACTTCTCCACCTTGGCCGGGTCGCTGAACCTTTCCGGGGTCACGGCAGGCGCCAGGGCGGCGATTCGCTTGCCGGTGACGGCGTGGCTGCCCGGGTTGGCCGGGTTGTCGGTATGGCAGGCGACACAGTTGGGCAGGCGCGCCGAGTTGCCCCAGTCGCGGGCGGCGAAGGCCTTGCCGCGCGCGCCGTTGGCGGCGAATCCCGGCTGGGTCGAGGTGGCCTGGGCCGAGTAGGATTGCAGGAATTGCCGGGCAGTCTCGGCATGGAGGCCGGTGGAGGCCAGCAGGAGGCCCAGGAGGGCGAAGGATTTCATGGTGACTTCTCCTTGGTTGGATTGGAAGACGCCGCCAGATTGCCGGGTGTACCTTAGCCCGGCCTTAACTGGCGCTTAAGCCGGCCTTAAGCTGGGACGGGAAACATGGACATTGAAAAGAACCTGGAATAGACGGCATGCGCATCCTGCTGGTGGAAGACGACGAACTGCTGGGCGACGGCCTCCAGGCCGGGCTGCGCCATTGTGGCTACAACGTGGACTGGCTGCGGGACGGCGAGCAGGCCAGGACCGCGCTGGCCGGCGGGCAGTTCGCGGCCGTGGTGCTCGATCTGGGCCTGCCACGCCTGGACGGGCTGGCGCTGCTGCGCTGGCTGCGGGGCGGCGGCAACGACGTGCCGGTGCTGGTGTTGACCGCCCGGGACAGCCTGGCCGACAAGGTGGGCGGGCTGGATTCCGGGGCCGACGATTACCTGGTCAAGCCGGTGGACCTGGACGAACTGGCGGCTCGCATCCGGGCCCTGACCCGCCGGGCCTCGGGCCAGGCCACGCCGATCGTGCGGGTGGGCGACCTGGAACTGGACCCGGCCACCCGGCGCGTGCGCCTGCGGGGAGAGCCGGTGGATCTGCCCGCCAAGGAATTCGATATCCTGGAAATGCTCATGCGCGGTGCCGGCAAGGTGATCTCCCGGGGGGAGATGGAGGCCGCCCTGTACGGCTGGGGCGAGGGCGTGGAGTCCAACGCCGTGGAGGTGCACGTCCACCACCTGCGCCGCAAGCTGGGCGGGGAACGGATCCGCACGGTGCGCGGCTCGGGTTACCGGATGGAGGCCGAGGACTGACATGGGCGGCCTCTCGATCCAGTCCCGGCTGCTGGCCCTGGTGCTGGGCGCGGTGCTGCTGGCGGGCCTGGTCACCGGCTGGCTGGGCTACCGGCGCGCGGTGCACGAGGCGGACGAGGTGCTGGATGCCCAGCTGGCCCAGTATGCCCAGATCATGCTGGCCCTCGGCCACGGGCATGACGGCGACGACGACGAGGTGGCCATGCCGGAACTGAACGCGAACCGCTACCAGAACAAGGTGCTGTTCCAGATCTGGCATCAGGACGAAGGCGAAACCCGCCTTATGCTGCGTTCCCGGGGCGCGCCCCACCTCTGGCCGGCCGGTGTGGCCACGGAGGGCTATTCCGTCGCGCCGCTGGATGGGAAGCACTGGCGGTTTTTCGCCGTCCTCGACCGGGCGGATCACCTGCGGGTGCTGGCGGCCCACGACCTGGGCATCCGCGACGGCCTGGCCCGGGAGATCGCCCTGAGCAACCTCAAGCCCTACGCCCTGGCCCTGCCCCTGCTGGCTCTGGTCCTGATCGTCGCGATCCGACGTGGCCTAGTGCCCCTGCGGCGTCTGGCCGACGACCTCTCCGGCCGCGACCCGGACCAGCTCGCCCCCCTGGCCGAGTCGGGGCTGCCCGGCGAACTGCGCCCCCCGGTGCGGGCCATGAACGGCCTGTTCGACCGGATCCGCACCGCCATGGAAAGCGAGCGGCGTTTCACCAGCGACGCCGCCCACGAACTGCGCACCCCCCTGGCGGCCCTGCGCGCCCAGCTTCAGGTGGCGGAGCGCACCCCGGACAACGAGGAGCGCCTGGGGGCCATCGCCAAGGCGAAGCGCGGCACGGACCGCATGAACCACCTGGTGGACCAGCTGCTGGCCATGGCCCGGCTGGAAGGCATGGGGGAAGGCATGGCCGCTCTGGATCTCTCCCAGCTGGTGTCGGAGCAGGCCGGCGAGATGGCCCGCGACGCCGGCGGGAAGGGCCTGCGCTTCAAGCTGGAGTGCGCGCCGGACCTGGGGCTGACCGGCAATGCCGGCCTGCTGCGGGCCCTGTTGCGCAACCTGCTGGACAACGCGATCCGCTACACCCCGGCGGGGGGGCGGATCGAGGTGGACCTCGCCGCTGAAGGGGAGGCAATCGTGCTGCGGGTGGCGGACGACGGACCCGGCGTGCCGCCGGAGGCGCGCGACAACCTGGGCCGGCGCTTCAACCGCTTCGGTCCCCGGAGCGAGGAAGGCGTGGGGCTGGGCCTGTCCATCGTCGCCCGCATCGCGACGCTGCACGGGGCGAGGCTGGCTTATGGCGACGGCCTGGACGGCCGGGGCCTGGGGATTACGCTGGTGTTTCCGGGATCGGCTCCACCCCGTCAGGCCGGCTCGTCCACGGGCCGGTAGCAGAACACGAAGCGGCCCCGACCGAAGTTGACCATGATGGCGCCGCCCCGATTCTCGGCGTAGTCCTGCCAGCCCGGGATGGGGCACTGGAAATGGCATTCGCTGACGCCGTGTGGGGATTCCAGGCCCCGGTCGTTGTCCCAGAACGAGAGCAGCATGGCGCCGCCCTGCTTATCCAGGAGGTGGTCGGCGGCGGCATTGGCCAGCTTGAGGGCTTGGTCGAAGCCGAGATCCAGTTCGTCGGCGTTCAGGTGCAGGGTTTTCATGGCGAGAGGCTCGATTGCATTCGCGGGACGCGTTCGACGATTCTGAACATGGACAACCCCCCACGGCAAGGCCAGGATGGGATATATTAGCAACACCTAATACGCAGGAGCGCCCCCATGAGTGCCGATGACCGTCAGGATCTCGCCCAGCAGGCCTACGACAAGGCCCTGCAATATGAGCTGGATTACGGCTGCTGTCCCCAGTGCGTCTTGGCCGCGGTGCAGGAGACGGTGGGGGTGATCGACGACAGCGTCATCAAGGCCAGCCACGGCCTGTCCGGCGGCGGCGGCCTGTCCGGAGTGGGCGCCTGCGGCGCCTTGACCGGCGGCCTGGTGGCCCTTTCCGCCAAGCGGGGACGGGACCGTGACAAGCTGGACAAGGGCCGCTTCATCAACAACTTCAAGAAGGGCCAGGAACTGGTGGAACGCTTCCGCGCCGAATTCGGCGGTGTCACCTGCGAAGAACTGCAGCACCAGTTCACCGGCCGCACCTACGACATGTGGAAGGCCGAGGAATACCAGGCCTTCAGCGATGCCCGTGGCCACCGCTGCGCCCTGGCCACGGCCACGGTGACCAAGTGGGTGGTCGAGATGATGTGAAGCCGCGCGCCGGCGCGGTCGGGCCATGTGATTGCGCGGGTCGGACGCCGGCATGACAATTGGTCCGATCCTGTAACAAACGGCGAACCATGACCCAACGCATCGGCATTCTCACCTCCGGCGGCGACAGCCCCGGCCTCAACACCGCCATCCGCGGCGTCGGCAAGGCCTGCATCTCCCACTACGGCATGCGCCTGATCGGCTTCCGGGACGGGTTTCGCGGCCTCGCGGAAAACCGCACCATGGTTCTGGAAAGCAACCAGCTTTCCGGCATCCTCACCCTGGGCGGCACCATCCTGGGCACCAGCCGGGACAAGCCCCACAAGATGCCCATGGACGGCAAGGTGCAGGACATGACCGAGACCATCGTCGCCAACTACAAGGCCAACAAGCTGGACTGCCTGGTCTGCCTGGGCGGCGGCGGTACCCAGAAGAACGCCCTGCGCCTGAAGCGGGCCGGACTCAACGTGGTGACCCTGCCCAAGACCATCGACAACGACGTGGCCCTGACCGACATCACCTTCGGCTTCGACACCGCCCTGGGCATCGCCACCGATGCCATCGACCGGCTCCACAGCACCGCCCATAGCCACCACCGCATCATCGTCGTCGAGATCATGGGCCACCGGGCCGGCTGGCTGGCCCTGGGGGCCGGCATCGCCGGCGGCGCCGACGTGATCCTGATCCCCGAGATCCCCTATGACGTGGAACTCGTGGCGGCGGCGATCCGGGAACGCAGCCGCACCGGCAAGAACTTCAGCATCGTCGCCGTGGCCGAGGGGGCGGTCTCGAAACAGGAGTTCCTGGCCCGACAGGCGGCGCTGGTCAAGAAGAAAGGACGCGGGGACAAGGCTGCGGCGGAGTTGCCTCGGGAAGAACCCGAGATTGTCTACGCCGACCGCACCCTGGTGCTGGCCAAGGAGCTGGAGCGGCTCACCGGCCTGGAAGCCCGGGTCACCATCCTGGGCCACCTGCAGCGGGGCGGCACGCCGTCCGCCGCCGACCGGCTCCTGGCCACACGACTGGGGACCGCCGCCGCCGACCTGATCCACCATGGGCACTACGGTGTCATGGTGGCGGCGCGGGGAGAGGGGACCGAGCCGGTACCCCTGGAGCAGGTGGCGGGACAGGCCAAGACCGTACCGCCGGATCACGCCTGGGTGGCCAGTGCCCGGGGCGTGGTGACGAATCTGGGGGATTAGGGTTTCCGTATGGCGGAGCACACCGGTCGGGAATATTGACTTCATGGGCTGTTGCCGTGCGCAGCTATTGAACTTATCTACTTATAACAACCCTATATCCCCATGTTTGGATCGCTTCTGACCCATCTTCGTGACTTCATTGATCGCCTCGCGCCCAGCCAGGAAACCCTTGCATGGCAGGATGAACTGGCTCTTCAGAGGGCTTGCTGCGTATTGTTTATGGAAGTTGCGCGCCTCGATGCCGCGAATGCCGATAAGAAGCGCGAGATAGTGGCTCAGGGGATGCGGGAGCAGTTCGGCCTGCCAGACGAGGAATTGCTGCCCATGATCGAGAATGCGGGCCTGTTGGAAAATCGCCTGACCTCCTATTTCAAACCGGTCCTGCTTATCAACAAGCGTTTTGGACCGGCACGGAAAACACAATTCATCGAGCAGTTGTGGCGCGTCGCCATGGTCGATGGAAACATCGACATGTACGAAGATCATTTGGTGCGCAAGCTGTCCGACCTTCTCTATGTGCCGCACACGGACTTCATATTGGCCAAGAACCGGGTTCTGGGGAACGTTGAAGCCCAGCCGACATGAACCGGCAGCACGGGGCAGGCGGTTGATCCTTCCGACATATCGATGTGTCCATGCTCATAACGCTGGGCGACCCAAAGGCCCCGCCTGTTCCGTACCCGGCTAGAGCAGCCGCCGCAATTCGTACAGCGCTTCCAATGCCTGCTTCGGGCTCAAATCATCCGGCTCGATCTCCGCCAGCCGTTCCAGGGCGGCGCTGGCCGGCGGCTCTGGCGGCGGGGCGGGGGCGAACAGGTCGCCCTGGCCGGACTGGATGACCTGCTGGTTCTCCAACATGACCAGCTTGCGCCGGGCGGCGGCGATGACAGGAGCGGGAACGCCCGCCAGCCTGGCCACCTGCAATCCGTAGCTTTGCGAGGCGGGGCCGTCCTCCACGGCATGCAGGAAGGTGAGGCCGGCGCTGGTCTCCACCGCGTCCAGGTGGACGTTGGCGATGGCGCGGAATTCCTGGGTGAGCTGGGTCAGCTCGAAATAATGGGTGGCGAACAGGGTGTAGGCCCGCACCTTCTCCGCCAGGTGGCGGGCCACGGACCAGGCGATGCTGATGCCGTCGAAGGTGGAGGTGCCCCGGCCGATCTCGTCCATCAGGATCAGGCTGTGTTCGGTGGCGCCGTGCAGGATGCCGGCGGTTTCGGTCATCTCCACCATGAAGGTGGAGCGGCCGCCCGCCAGGTCGTCGGAGGAGCCCACCCGGGTGAAGATCCGGTCCACCGGGCCGATCACCGCCCGCAGTGCCGGCACGAACAGGCCGCAGCAGGCCAGCAGGACGATGTGGGCCGCCTGGCGCATGTAGGTGGATTTGCCGCCCATGTTGGGGCCGGTGATCAGCAGCATGCGCCGGGTCGGATCCAGTTCCAGGTCGTTGGGAATGAAGGCCTCCACCCGGGGTTCCACCACCGGGTGGCGCCCGGCCTGGATCCGGATGCCCCAGTCGTCGCTGAACTCCGGTGCCGCGTAGCGCCGCTCCGCCGCGAGCCCGGCATGTCCGGCCAGCACGTCGGCCTCGGACACGGCATCGGCGACCCGCTGCAAGGCCGCGATATGGCCGGCCAGCAGTTCCAGGGTCTGGTCGTAGAGCAGCTTTTCCCGTGCCAGGGCCCGCTCGGCGGCGGACAGGAACTTGTCCTCGAAGGCCTTCAGTTCCGGCGTCAGGTAGCGCTCCACGTTCTTCAGGGTCTGGCGCCGGTGGTAATCGGCGGGCACCTTGTCCGTCTGGCCCCGGCTTACCTCGATGTAGAAGCCGGAGACCTTGTTGTATTCCACCCGCAGGTTATTGATCCCGGTGCGCTCCCGCTCCCGGGCTTCCATGTCCATGAGGAAGCCGCCGCAGTCGGATTGCAGGGTGCGCAGTTCGTCCAGTTCGGCATCAAAGCCGTCGTTGATGACGCCGCCTTCCCGCAGCACCAGACCCGGTTCCGGCTTGATGGCCCGGACCAGGTGATCCAGAGGGGGGGCAGGAAAATCCAGGCGGCGGGACAGCGTGTCCAGATCCGGCCCGGCGGCCGTCAGTGAAGCCAGTAGATCGGGCAGCCGGAGCAGGCTGTCGCGCAGGCCGGCCAGGTCCCGGGGCCGGGCGCTCTTCAGGGCCACGCGGGCGGCGATGCGTTCCAGGTCGGCCATGCCTTTCAATGTCTGGCCTATCTCCCGAACCGCGGCGGGGGCCTCCATCAGGGCCTGGATGCCGGCCAGGCGCTCCCGCAACAGGCCTCGGTCGCGCAGGGGATGGTGCAGCCATCGCTTCAGCAGGCGGCTGCCCATGGCGGTGCGGCAGGCGTCCAGTTCCGAGAACAGGGTGGGGGCCGGCTCGTTGCGCAGGGTCTCGGAGATCTCCAGGGTACGGCGGGCGGCAGCGTCCAAGAGCACGTATTCGCTGTCCCGCTCCAGAATGAGACTGGCCACATGCGGCAAGGCACTCTGTTGAGTGTTGCGCGCATAGTCCAGCAATAGGCCGGCGGCGGCCTGGAGATTGGGCTGGTCGTCGATGCCGAAGGCGCTCAGGTCGGCCACGCCGAAGTGTTCGCACAGCAGGCGCCGGCCCCGCTCGGCATCGAACTGCCAGTCCGGGCGGCGGGTCAGGGCCGCCTTCAGGCCGGCCAGATCGGGGTGAACCAGCGTCTCGGGCAGCAGGATCTCGGAGGGGGCGATGCGGATCAATTCCGAGGCGAGCTGGCCGGTGGCGATGGTCTTGGCGGCGAAGCGTCCGCTGGACAGGATCAGCCAGGCCAGGGCCAGATGCTGTCCGTCGCCGGCGACGGCGAGCATGGCGGCGTCCTGCTTGGCCTCCAGCAGAGCCTCGTCGGTGACGGTGCCGGGGGTGACGATGCGCACCACCTTGCGTTCCACCGGTCCCTTGCTGGTCCTGGGGTCGCCGATCTGCTCGCAGATGGCCACCGATTCCCCGAGCCGGGCCAGCCGGGCCAGGTACTGCTCGGCCGCGTGGTAGGGCACCCCGGCCATGCGGATCGGCTGGCCGGCGGAGGCGCCCCGGGTGGTGAGGGTGATGTCCAGCAGCCGGGCGGCCCGTTCCGCGTCGTCGTGGAACAGCTCGTAGAAATCCCCCATGCGGTAGAACAGCAGCATGTCGGGATGCTGGGCCTTGATGCGCAGGTACTGCTGCATCATGGGGGTGTGCGGGGCGGGGTCGGCGGCCAAGGTCGAACGGGTCTGGACGAAAGTCGGGATTTTAGTGTCTGGGCGGCGAGATCGGACGCAGGACATTACAATCCGCCCATTTTGGATTGGTCCGCACGCGGAAAGCCCCCAATGAATCGTTCCGGTCTCCTCACATCCCTGGCGCTGTTCGGCGTCACATTATGCTTGGCCGGGATGGCCTCGGCCGACTCCGTGGAGACCCACCTGGCTCAGGTCATGACGGACGCCAAGGCCCATGACGCGGCGATCCAGGCCGGTCGGCGCGCCTCTTATTTCTGCGCCAACTGCCATGGCGAGACGGGCATCAGCACCACGGATTACATTCCGAATCTCGCGGGACACGACCCCCTCTATCTGCTGAACCAGATCGACAAGTTCGGCGATGGCCGGCGCAAGGACGATTTCATGTCCGGGCTGGTAAAGCTGCTAAAGCCTGAGGAACGCTTCGATATCGCCGTGTTTTATGCCAGCCAGTCCGTCCCGCCCATTCCCGCCAAGGATGCCGCGCTGCAGGAGGCGGGGCGCAAGCACTACCTGCGCGCCTGTGCCGGCTGTCATGGGCCCAAGGCCCGTGGCACCCGGGAGATCCCCCGGGTGGCGGGCCAGCAGCGGCGCTATGTCATGGATTCCCTGGCCAACTACCGTGCCGCCAAGGGCGCGCGCACCGACCCGCGCATGACCGGAGTCGCCAAGCAGCTGAGCAATCGGGATATCGAGGCCCTGGCCACTTATCTTTCCAGCTTGCCCTGACCGTTCCGGGTCGTCCCTTTGACGTTCAAAATTCCCGTTTCCGTGCTGGTGGTCATCCATACCGCCGACCTGCGGGTACTGGTCATGGAGCGTGCCGACGCGCCGGGACTCTGGCAATCCGTCACCGGCAGCCAGGACCCGGGCGAGGCCCTGCGCCAAACCGCCGTGCGCGAAGTCAGGGAAGAAACCGGCCTGGATGCGGACGCCTACGAGCTGACCGACTGGCACATCCAAAACCGCTTCGAGATCTTCCCCCGCTGGCGCCACCGCTATGCCCAGGGCGTCACCCACAATACCGAGCATGTGTTCGGCCTGACCTTGCCGGCCCCGTCGGCGATCACCCCCGCGCCCAGGGAACACCTGGGCTACCTGTGGATGCCCTGGGAAGAGGCGGCGGACAAATGCTTTTCCTGGAGCAATGCCGAGGCCATCCGGCTGCTCGGCCAGGGCGCCGTCCCCCGGTCCGGGCCTTAGAGGGCACGGGCAACCACCCAGGCCGATATTTCCAAGGCGCCGGCCCGGCTCACCACCCTGGCCAACTCGTCGAGGCTGGAGCCGCTGGTCATCACGTCGTCCACCAGGGCCACCCGCTTGCCGGCCAGATCCTGGCCACAGGTGAAGGCGCCTTTCAGGTTGCGGCGCCGGGACTTGAGGTCCAGGCCTGCCTGAGGCGGCGTATCGCGCACCCGTTGGCAGGCCTCCGGCAGCCAATCGATATCGAGCCGTCCCGACAGGCGGCGGGCAATCTCAACGGCCTGGTTGAAGCCGCGCCGGGCCAGCCGGGCGGGGTGCAGGGGCATGGGCAGGATCAGGTCCGGCCGGGGGTTCCGGGCAAGGCTGTCCTCCAATGAATCGGCCAGGGCCTGGGCGAACAGGTCAGTCAATTCCAATGCGCCGGCATATTTGCATCGGCGGATCAGGGCATCCATGGGGAAGGCATAGACAAAGGCCGCGTGGGCGGCATGGAAGGCCGGGGGATGCTTGAGGCAGACGCCGCAGAGGTGGAGCTCCCCGCTGCCGTCGCTTGACATGGGCAGGCCGCATTGGCGGCAACGCCGCGTTGGCAGGGTGGGCAGATCGGCCCCGCACCCCGCGCACAGGAGGCCGGAAACGCCACCCGCGCCACAAAGTATGCAATCCTGGCGCAACAGCGTACGCACAATATTTATGCAGCTGTTCATTAGTGATGATTTCTGGTTTGACAATGATCCACCCGTCCCCCACCATTCGGCGCCTTTGTGTTTCGATTTCCGGCCAATGTCCCAAACGCGGCTTATCCCGGCGGCCTCCTGCCAACGCAGCGCCCGATTGTTCAACCTGCTGTCCATCGCCACCACCCTGGTGTCGGCGGGACTTTACAGCCTGGGCCACATGATCGCCGACAAGAAGCTGTCCTTCCTGCCCGTGGCCATGTCCCTGCCGCCGGTGATGATCTGGCTGGCGGCCTCCATGTTCGTCTATGCGGCCATCGCCCACCACCCCGACCTGACCGTGCGCCACTACAACAAGTGGGCCGGCTACCGCTATTACGGCCTGGTGGGCTTCCTCACCATCTTCGCCAACGACCTGGCCCATCTGCCCACCGGCTGGGGCGGCGTATGGACCCTTTTCGTACTGGCCCTGCTGCCCTGGTCTGCCTACGACATCTGGAAGGCGGGCAAGGAGCCTTGGCGGGACATCGAAGTGGAGATCCAGCAATGACCGATATGAGCCAAACGACCCAAAAAACCTGGACCCCGGGAGAGGTGGAGGCCTTGTTCGCCCTGCCGTTCAACGACCTGATGTTCCAGGCCCAGACCGTGCACCGCCGGCACTTCGACGCCAACACCGTGCAGCTGTCCACCCTGCTGTCCATCAAGACCGGAGGCTGCTCGGAGGATTGCGGCTATTGTTCCCAATCCGCCCGCCACGACACCGGCCTGGAGCGGGAAAGGCTGCTTGACGTGGCCGAGGTGGTGGCGGCCGCGCGTGCCGCCAAGGAGAAGGGCGCCACCCGCTTCTGCATGGGTGCCGCCTGGCGCGGTCCCAAGGACAAGGACCTGGGCGCCGTGACCGAGATGGTGCGTCAGGTGAAGGCCCTGGGGCTGGAGACCTGCGTCACCCTGGGCATGTTGAAACCGGGCCAAGCGGAACGACTCAAGGAAGCCGGCCTGGACTTCTACAACCACAATCTGGATACCGCCTCGGAGTTCTACGGCCAGGTCATCACCACCCACACCCACGCCGACCGCCTGGACACCCTGGCCAAGGTGCGGGACGCCGGCATCCACGTGTGCTGCGGCGGCATCGTCGGCATGGGCGAGTCGCGCCGGGTGCGCGCCGGCCTGATCCTGGAGTTGGCCAACCTGGACCCCCAGCCCGAGTCGGTGCCCATCAACATGCTGGTGAAGGTGCCGGGCACACCCATGTCTGAAGAGGCGGACCTGGATCCCCTGGAGTTCGTGCGCACCATCGCCGTGGCCCGCATCTCCCTGCCCGCCTCCCACGTGCGGCTGTCCGCCGGCCGCCAGGAATTGGGAGAAGGGGTGCAGGCCCTGTGCTTCCTGGCCGGTGCCAATTCCATCTTCTTCGGAGAAAAACTGCTGACCACCGGCAACCCGGACGTGTCCGCCGACGAGGCCCTGTTCGCCAAGCTGGGCATCAAGGGCGAGCCGGTCCAGGGCCGCCGCTGCGCCGGCCACTAGATTTTCACCCTCTCCCGCCGGGAGAGGGCCGGGGTGAGGGAGCGAGGTTTGCTTGATCGACGCAGGCTCCCTACTTCCGGCCTCTCTCAAGGCGGGGGAGGGGAGCCATCATGAAACCCGACCAGATCAGGTCCGCACTCGCCGAACTCGACGCCCAAGGCCTGCGCCGCAGCCGCCGCGTGCTCGACGGCCCCCAGGGCATACGGGTAATCCTCGATGGCCGGGACTACCTGTCCTTCTCCAGCAACGACTACCTGGGCCTGGCCAATCATCCCGAAATCGCCGTTGCCGCCCGGGAAGCCGCCGGCCGCTTCGGCGTCGGCGCCGGGGCCGCCCACCTGCTCACCGGCCACCACCGCCTGCATCACGAACTGGAAGCGGAACTGGCCGCCTTCGTCGGCCTGCCAGCCGCCTTGTTGTTCTCCACCGGCTACATGGCCAGCCTGGGGGTGATCGCCGCCTTGCTGGACCGGCATGGCGAGGTGTTCGAGGACCGGCTCAACCACGCCTCCCTGGTGGATGGGGCGCTGCTCTCCCGGGCCAAACTCACCCGCTATCCCCATGGCGATATGGTGGCGTTGGAACGTGCGCTGCAGGCCAGCGGAGCCAGGGGCAAGCTCATCGCCAGCGATACCGTGTTCAGCATGGACGGCGATCTTGCTCCCATCCCGGGACTCCTGGCGCTGGCCGTGAAATACGATGCCTGGCTTTATCTGGACGACGCCCACGGTTTCGGGGTCCTGGGCGAGCATGGAGAAGGGACCCTGAATCTTCTTGCCCCATGCGAGGTTCCTCCGCGACTCATCTACCTGGCCACCCTGGGCAAGGCCGCGGGCGTGGCGGGGGCCTTCGTGGCTGGCGGCGCGGACCTGGTTGAGTGGCTGGTGAACAAGGCCCGCACCTATATCTACACCACCGCCCAGCCCCCCATGCTGGCGGCGGCGGTATCCGCCAGCCTGCGACTGATCGCCGGCGAATCCTGGCGGCGCGATCGCCTGGGGCAATCGGTGGCACGGCTGAAGGCGGGGTTGGCCGATCTGCCTTGGCGCGCTGATGCCTTCCGAGACGCCTATCCAGCCGCTGGTGGCGGGAAGCAACCGGGAAGCGCTGCGACTGGCGGAGGGATTGCGCCAACGCGGCATCCTGATCCCGGCCATCCGCCCGCCCACGGTGCCCGAGGGCTCCGCGCGGCTGCGCATCTCCCTGTCCGCCACCCATTCCGATGGGGACGTGGATGCTCTGGTATCCGCCTTGCGGGAGTTGGCCGGCCATGGCTGAGGCGCTGTTTCTGCACGGCTGGGGCCTGCACGGCGGGATCTGGCGGGAGACGCTGGATTCTCTTCCGGGGCCAGGCAAGGCGCCGGACCTGCCTGGCTATGGTTCGGCAGGCATGGTCGATCCCTACACCCCCGCAACCCTGGCGGATGCCGTGGCTCAAGATTTAACCGAGCCGGTCGATCTGGTGGGCTGGTCCATGGGCGGCATGGTGGCCCTGGCCCTGGCAGCGCGCCATCCCGACAAGGTGAGCGTCTGGTCCTGGCGGGCACCACCCCCGTCTTCGTGTCCCGGCCCGACTGGCCCCATGGCTTGGCCCCCGAGGTCCTGGAGGGGTTCGCCCGGTCCCTGAAAGAGGATTACCGGGCCACTTTGCTGCGTTTCCTGTCTCTCCAGGCGCGGGGCGGCGAGGACTCCCGGTTGGTGATCGGGCGTCTGCGGGAGGCCTTGTTGCAACGCGGCGAACCTGCCGCCGCCAGCCTGGCGGCCGGTTTGGCCCTGTTGCGCGACGTGGACCTGCGCGACCGGGTGGCCGCCATCGTCTGTCCCACCCTGGTGATCCACGGCGCCCACGACACCTTGTGTCCGCCTGCGTCAGGGCACTGGTTGGCCGAGAACATTCCCGGGGCGCGTCTGGCCCTGCACGACCATGCCTCGCATGCCCCCTTCCTATCCCATCCGGACTGGTTCCAGGCCGAGCTGAAAGGGTTCCTGGATGGATGAGCGCCTCAAGCGGGCCATCCGCCGCTCCTTCGAACGGGCCGCGCCCGGCTATGACGAGGCCGCGTTCCTGCAGCGGGAAATCGCCCGCCGCCTGGACGAGCATCTGGAGGTGATGAAGATCCAGCCCCGGCGCATCCTGGAGCTGGGCTGCGGAACGGGGTTCGGCCACGGTTTGTTGCGCGCACGCTATCCCGGGGCCGGGCTGATCGGCCTGGACATCGCCTATCCGATGCTGGAGCTGGCTCGCGGCAAACAAGACCTGGGCTGGATCGGCCGGCTTCGGGCACGGTTTCTGCGGACAGGATTCCATGGCCCGCTGGCTCTGCGCCGACATGGAGCGCCTGCCCCTGGCCCGCCACAGCCTGCCCATGGTCTGGTCCAACCTGGCCCTGCAATGGACGGACGACCCGGCCCCGGTGTTCCGCGAGATCCACCGGGTGCTGGAGCCGGGCGGCCTGTTCGTCTTTTCCACCTTCGGCCCCGACACCCTCAAGGAACTGCGCGCCGCTTCCGCCGGGCTGGACGGCCACCAGCACGTGAACCGGTTCATCGACATGCACGATCTCGGCGATGCCCTGGTCCATGCCGGCTTCGCCAATCCGGTCATGGAGATGGAGCACATCACCCTGACCTATGGCGATCTGCGTGCCCTGCTACTGGAACTCAAGGCTATCGGCGCCCACACCGTCAAGGAGGCACGCCGCTCGGGGCTCATGGGCAAGGCCCAGTGGCAGCAGTTGACGGCGAACTATGAACGGTTCCGTCGCGACGGCCGCCTGCCGGCCACCTATGAGGTGGTCTATGGCCATGCCTGGGCGGGGCAGACCACCAAGCTGGAGGATGGGCGCCAGGTGATCGAGTTCAGGGGGCGCGCCCGATGAGCGGCCTGTTCGTGACAGGCACGGATACCGGCGTGGGCAAGACCTTGGTTTCAGCCGCCCTGTTGCATGCCCTGGCCGGCCTGGGCCATCGCTGTGTCGGCATGAAGCCGGTGGCGGCGGGGGCGGAGCAGGTGGACGGTGTCTGGGTCAACAAGGATGTGGCCTTGCTCGATGCGGCGGGCAATGTGGCCGCGCCGGCGGAATGGCGCAATCCCTATCTGTTCCGGGAGGCCATCGCGCCCCATATCGCGGCGGAGCACAAGGGGGTAAGCATCGAATTGCCGCGTATCCGGGTCGCCTACGACAATTTATCCGGCCTGGCGGACGTGGTCGTGGTGGAAGGCGTGGGGGGCTTCCGCGTACCCCTTTCGGCCACCCGGGACACGGCGGACCTGGCCGTGGCCCTGGACCTGCCTGTCGTGCTGGTGGTGGGGATGCGGCTGGGTTGCCTCAATCATGCCCTGCTCACGGTCGAGGCCATCGCCGCGCGCGGCCTCGAGTTGGCCGGCTGGGTGGCGAACAGCTTCGAGCCGGCCATGACGGCCTATGGGGAGAATCTTGCCGCGTTGATCCGGCGCCTCCCCGTCCCGTTGCTCGCGGAACTTCCTTATCAACAATTGTCGGACCCGATTCAGGCAGCGGCGTTTTTCTCGCCGAAACGCCTGGGTGAGGTGTTAATACCGGACAAGCGGTAGGGGAGTTTCTTATCTCGCCATCTAAAAATCCCCTTATTCAATAAAAATCACCTGGATATAATTCGGATAAGAAACTCCCAAGAGGTGAGATATGGTTCTCTCGCGAACTAGCCAATATGCCGTGCAGGCGCTGATCTACATCGCCACCCAGCCCATGGGCGAGCCGGTGCTCAATCGTGATATCGCGGAACGGCTCAATGTGCCGGCCGCATACTTGGCCAAGATCCTTCAGAATCTCTGCAAGCACGGCGTGCTCGATTCGTTCAGGGGACGCCTGGGTGGATTCTGCCTGCGGGAGGGGATGCACCGCACCACGCTCATGCAGGTGCTGTTGCTGACGGAAGGACCTGATTTCACCAAGAGTTGCATTCTCGGCCTCAAGGATTGTTCCGATGCCACCGCCTGTCCCATGCACTTCAAATGGCTGCCGGTTAAGAAGAAGATCCTGGCCCTGTTGAACGAGATGAACCTGGAGGAATTGGCCAAGGCCGTGCTGACCGGAAAATACCGACTTGCCGATTTGCCGGCCGCGGCCATGCCGGCCTGATCGTTCATGTGGTATCGGCTGTTCCTCCTGTCGTTGCTTGCGGTGTTCGGCCTGGCCGCGTGCCATGCGGGCCCAAAGCCCGAGTACAGGGGAAGCGATATCACGGGGGCGGATTTCGGGCGCCATCTGGCACTCACCGACCATAACGGCCGCCCGGTCACCCTGGAAACCTTCAAGGGTAAATATCTGGTCTTGTTCTTCGGCTATACCCATTGCCCGGATGTCTGTCCCACCACCCTCTCGGATCTGGCCGCGGCCTTGAAACTCATGAAGAGCGAGGATGCCGCCAGGGTGCAGGTGCTGTTCGTTACGGTGGATCCGGAAAGGGATACCCCTGATATTCTCAGGGCCTATGTGCCGTACTTTCAGCCTTCGTTCCTGGGGCTGTACGGCACGCCCCAGCAAGTGGCCGAAGCGGCCAAGGAATTCAAGGTGGTTTACAGCAAGCATGTGGAGCCGGGCGCGACGGGCTATCTGGTGGACCATTCCGCTGGCAGCTACGTGCTCGACGACCGGGGACGGCTGCGGCTTTACCTGCCATTCGGGCAGGTTCCCGCCGACATCGCCCACGATCTGACCACCTTGATGAGAGCGGGTTGAGTGATGGGAATATTGCGGCGAGGGGGGGTTGCACTCTATACTCCGCCGTCTTTTTTTACCGGGCTTCGGCACGAAACAGCGGCACCAGGTATCGGGTGCCGCCGGCAATCCTAGGAGAGGCGTTATGTCTGCAACCAGCGTGGCTGCGACCGAGCAGTACGATTACGAGATCATCAAGAAATTCTCGATCATGGCGATTGTCTGGGCCGTGGTCGGCATGTTCGTGGGGGTCTACATCGCCTCCGAACTGGCTTGGCCGTTTCTGAACTTCAGTAGCCCCTATATCTCGTTCGGCCGCTTCCGTCCGGTCCATACCAGCGCGGTGATCTTCGGCTTCGGCGGCTCGGCCCTGTTCGCGACTTCGTACTACGTGGTCCAGCGTACCTGCCAGACCCGCCTGTTCGCACCCGGCCTGGCCACCTTCACCTTCTGGGGTTGGCAGGCCATCATCGTGCTGGCGGCCATCTCCTATGTATTTGGTTACAGCCAAGGGCGCGAATATGCCGAGATGGAATGGCCCATCGACATCCTGATCGAGATCGTCTGGGTGTCCTATCTGGCGGTCTTCGTCGGCACCCTGATGAAGCGCAAGCAGCCCCACATCTACGTGGCCAACTGGTTTTACCTGTCCTTCATCCTGGCCACCGCGCTGTTGCATACCTTCAATAACCTGGCCGTGCCGATAGGCTTGTTCAGCATGAAGTCCTACAGCCTGTTCTCCGGCGTTCAGGACGCCATGGTGCAGTGGTGGTACGGCCACAACGCCGTGGGCTTCTTCCTGACCGCAGCGTTCCTGGGCATGATGTATTACTTCGTGCCCAAGCACGCCGGCCGGCCGGTCTACTCCTACCGACTGTCCATCGTCCACTTCTGGGCCTTGTCCTTCATGTACATGTGGGTGGGCACCCATCACCTGCACTGGACCGCGCTGCCCGACTGGGCCTCCACCCTGGGCGCCACCTTCTCCATCATGCTGCTGCTGCCTTCCTGGGGCGGCATGATCAACGGCATCATGACCCTGTCCGGGGCCTGGGATAAGTTGCGCACCGACCCGATCATGCGCTTCATGATCGTCGCCCTGTCGTTCTACGGCATGTCCACCTTCGAAGGCCCGCTGATGTCCCTGAAGGACGTGAACGCCCTGTCCCACTACACCGACTGGACCATCGGCCACGTCCACTCCGGCGCCCTCGGCTGGGTGGCGATGATCTCCTTCGGTTCGCTCTATCACATGATCCCGCGCCTGTGGAAAACCGATATGTACAGCGTCAGGCTGATCAACACCCACTTCTGGATGGCCACCATCGGCGTGCTGCTCTACATCACCGCCATGTGGATCTCCGGCATCTCCCAGGGCCTGATGTGGCGCGCCTTCGACGACTACGGCAACCTGCAGTATTCCTTCGTCGAGTCCGTGGCGGCCATGCATCCGTTCTATGCCATGCGCGCGATCGGCGGCGGTTTCTTCCTCTCCGGGATGCTGATCATGGCTTACAACTGCTTCATGACCATTCGCCAGGGTGTGCGCGCCGCCGGCGCGGTCGGCGCCCACGCCGCCAGCGTGACGGCGTGACCCTGGAGCGAGGATAGGAAATGTTCAAGAATTTCAAGCACGAGACCATAGAAACCAACGCGGGCGTCCTGCTGGTCGCGACCATGATTGCCATCAGCGTGGGCGGCATGGTGGAGATCGCCCCGCTGTTCTTCATCAAGAACACCGTGGAGCAGGTGGATGGGGTGCGGCCCTATACCCCCTTGGAACAGCGTGGCCGAGACATCTACATCCGCGAGGGCTGTTTCCTGTGCCACTCCCAGATGATCCGTCCGTTCCGCGACGAGCAGTTGCGTTACGGCCATTATTCCCTGGCGGCCGAATCCAAGTACGACCACCCGTTCCAATGGGGTTCCAAACGTACCGGCCCCGACTTGGCCCGGGTCGGCGGCAAGTACTCCAACGAATGGCACGTCCAGCATCTTGTAAGCCCCCGGTCGGTGGTGCCCGAGTCGGTCATGCCCAACTATCCCTGGCTGTTGACCACCAAACTGGACATCTCCGACGTGGGCGACCGGATGCGCGCCCTGCGCATGACCGGCGTGCCGTATTCCGCCAACCAGGAAGAGTACGAGCGCAACGTCAAGGAGTTCGGTCCTCAAGTGGCCGAAATGCTGCATATCCCGGATGCCCAGAAGAATCTGGTGGCTCAGGCACAGGAAGGCAACTATGACGGTGATGGTTCCAGCGTGTCGGAAATGGACGCGCTGGTGGCTTATCTCCAGGTGCTCGGCACCATGGTGGATTTCAGCAAGATCAAGCCGGAAGATCTGGTGAAGTACCGCTGATGGAGTGGTTCGCCAACCCGGAAAACGCCAAGCCTCTCGGCCTGCTCATCTTCTTCGTGACCTTTTGCCTGATCGTCTACTGGGCATATGGCAGCAGGAAGCGGAGCGAGCGCCTGGAGCAGCACAAAAACATTCCATTTCTTGATGACGAAGACGAAATGAAAGACAAGTCCAATGGCTGACAACGCACACACCCAGGTTCAAACCACTGGCCACGTGTGGGATGGCGACCTTCAGGAGTACAACAACCCGCTCCCGGTCTGGTGGATCTATGGCCTGTACGTGACCATGGCGTTCGCCTTGGTCTATTGGGTGATCTACCCTTCCTGGCCCGTCGGCAAGAATTTCCTGCCCGGCTTCGACAAGGTCACCTTTACCAACGCGGAAGGCCAGCAGGAATCCTGGCACTGGAATACCCGGGCCAAGCTGCTGAAGGAAACCCAGGATGCCGCCATTGCCCAGAAACCGTACTACGACAAAATGGCCAGCTTCTCCTTCGAGCAGATCGCCAAGGATCCGGAACTCAGCAGCTTCGTGTTTTCCGCGGGCAAGCAGCTGTTCGCCGACAACTGCCTCGCCTGCCACCAGTCCGGCGGCCAGGGCAAGATTGGCCTGGCGGCGAACCTGACCGACGACGACTGGATCTACGGCGGCACCTTCGAAAAGATCAACGAGACCATCACCAAAGGCCGCCACGGCTACATGCCGCCGTTCGGCGAAGCGCTGGCGGCGGATCAGATCGACGATCTGGCCAACTACGTGGCCACACTCTCCGGATTGAAGGCGGACCCGACCAAGGCGGCCAAGGGCGATAAGATGTTCCACGGCCAGATCGGCGCCTGCTATTACTGCCACAACAACGATGGCAAGGGGCGCCAGGACATCGGTTCCGCCAACCTGACCGACAAGATCTGGCTCTGGGCCGACGTGCCGGGCGCCAGCGACGATGCGGGCAAGGTCGCCGCCATCGGGCGCGTCATCAGCAGCGGCGTGAACAAGGGCGTGATGCCGACCTGGGAAGGACGCATGAGCAAGGAACAGATCAAGGTATTGACTGTCTACGTCCATGAACTCGGTGGTGGCAAGTAAGCCTCGCCGGCCAGAATGACCGGAAAAACCCCGGCCTGCCGGGGTTTTTCTTTTGACCTTCAGTATTTAGTTATATCCAGGAAGCCCAGTGGAAAATGTCCAGACCGGCGCGCAAGCCGGCAAAGAGCTTTACTTCAAGCGGATCCCCGTCGTCCCGCGCTCAATCAAGGGTCCGTTCCGCCGTTTCAAAACGGCCGTGCTGTGGTTGGGATTCGCCATCTATTTTCTTCTGCCCTGGCTGCCGTGGAGCCGCGCCGACGCGCCGGCTCAGGCGGTATTGTTCGATATCCCCGGCCGGCGTTATCTGCTCTTCAACCTGGTGGTCTATCCCCAGGACGTGTTCTGGCTGTCCATGCTGTTGTTCATTGCCGCGGTATTTCTGTTCTTCATCACCGCCCTGGTGGGGCGGGCGTTCTGCGGCTATTTCTGTTTCCAGACGCTATGGACCGATGCGTTCATCTGGCTGGAGCATGTGATCCAGGGTGAGCGTCCCAACCGCCTCAGGCTGATACGGGCCCCCTGGAGCAATCCGGAAAAGCTCCTCAAGGTGGGCGGGACCAGGCTGGCATGGTGGCTGTTGGCCTTTTGGACGGCGCTGAGCTTCGTCCTCTATTTCGGTTATGCCCCGACCCTGCTGGGTGAATTCTTCACCGGCCATGCCCCGCCGGCGGCCTATATCACGGCCCTGTCCCTGACCGTTTCCACCTACCTGGCGGCGGGTGTGCTGCGGGAGCATGTCTGTACCTTCATCTGTCCCTATGGCCGATTCCAGAGCGCCATGTACGACGCGGAAACCATGACGGTGCACTATGACGCGCGCCGCGGTGAAGGCGCAGCCGGTCGCGCCCTGGCCCGCGCCGGCCTGCGTACCCGGGAGGAACGATCGACAAAGGGACATGGAGATTGCGTGGATTGCGGGCTCTGCGTCCAGGTTTGTCCGGTGGGGATCGATATCCGCAACGGCCTGCAATTCAAATGCATCTCCTGCGGCCTCTGCGTGGACGCCTGCAACAGCATCATGGATAGGATGGGCTGGGCCCATGGCCTGGTGCGCTATGACTCGGAAACCAATCTGGCCAAGCCCGTCCCCGCGCCGGCCCGGCCCCATTGGAAAAGCCTCAAGGTCATCGGTTACGGTATCGCCTTGGTGCTCATGACGGCCTATCTGGCTTACGACGTGGGGCATCGCCAAAGCTTCGAGCACAGCATCCAGCAGGTGCGCCAACCTCTGTTCGTGGTGCTCTCCGACGGGAGCATCCGGAATCGCTACCAGATCCGGCTGACCAATATTTCCGGTGCAGCGGAGGACTACAGCATCCTGGCCCGCGGCCTCCCCGACGGGGCGCTGGACCTGGGGAATTTCCGGACCGTGCATGTCCGCAATGGCAAGAGCGTGATCGTGCAGGCCAGTGTCAAGCTCTCGCCCGAGCAGGTGGGGGCGGTTTCCGAATTCGAATTCGTGATTCGGAATGGCAAGGGCGAGGAAACCGTGGACAAGGCTCGTTTTTTCAATCATTAGGCGGATTACCATGAATCTCTTTACCACCATCTTCGGCGGCATGTTCTTGACAGCCATGCTCTACGGGGCGGGCCGTGCCGCGCGGTTGTCGAATTTTTGGGCCGCGGTCCTGGCTACCGCCATCCCCAGCTTCGCCTATCTGGTCTATGCGGTGTTCAACTGGCCGGGCGTGGATGTTGTGACCATCAACGTGATCGCCTACCCGACCGTGGCCGTATTGCTGTTTCAGCTTTACGGGGAAAAGGGCCGCAAATTCTCCGGGGTCCATTGGGCGCCGAAGCTCATGATCGGCTTCTTTCTGATCCTGACCGTGGTATTGGGCAGTTTCGTCTATGTTGCCGATCATGGCTTGCCACCGAAACTGGCCAGCCTGTTGCTGCCTGGCGCCCAGGGCAAGAATGTCCATACCGGTTTTGCCGGTGTGGTTCCGCACGGGGAGGATGCCGCCAACGGCATCAGCCAGCAATTGCGGCTGAGCGACAAACTCGGCAAGCTGGGCTGGCAGGTGGAGGTGGTCGGCCTGGACGGGCTTCGCCCCGGCCGCGCAGGGGGGGTCAGCATTTCCCTTCGCGACCGGCACGGCCTGTTTTTGCCGGATGCCCAGGTTCAACTCGAATTGAAGCGTCCGGGCCAGAAACCATTCCAGACTCTGCCGCTGACATGGAATGGGACGGATGCCTATCGCGCGCAGGTCAATCTCCCCGCCAGCGGCGCCTGGCTGGCCTCCCTGGTGTTCGAGCTGCGCGGCGAGCGCATCGTTCTCGAACATAGCATCGGTGGGTGATGGGACGCCCTGTCCCTGGTGAAAGGTGCTAGCTGACGAAGCATTTAATTGTTATATAATCTTCAGGTTTTCGATGGGCTTCGCGCCCATTTTTTATTTGTGTGGCCATGGACTTAGTTGCGCTGATCGAACCGACCCTTGCAGGCATGGGATATGAGATGGTCACCCTGGAGAGGGTGGGGCGGGGTCTGTTGCGTCTCTATATCGACAAGCCGGAAGGGATCAAACTAGAAGATTGCGTCCGGGTGAGCAATCAGCTGACCCGGTTGTTCATGGTGGAGAACGTGGACTATGACCGCCTGGAGGTGTCTTCCCCAGGTCTGGATCGGCCACTGGTCAAGGAAGCGGATTTCGTCCGTTTCGCCGGCGAGCACGCCCAGGTTCGTTTGCATGCCTCTCTGGATGGGCGCAAACGTTTCACCGGGGTCTTGCGGGGCGTGACGGATGGTGTATTGCAACTGGAGATGGATGGCGCCATGGTGGCGATCCCCCTCGTCGAGGTGGATTCGGCCCGGTTGGCGCCGAAGTTGGAAAGCCGGCCCAAGCCGGCGCGGAGGAAGTGATGAGTCGGGAAATACTGATGCTGGCGGATGCCTTGGCGCGTGAGAAGAACGTGGAGCCCGAGGTGGTGTTCGGTGCGCTGGAGGCGGCCTTGGCCCATGCCACCAAGAAACGCTATTCCGACGACGTGGAGATCCGCGTGGAGATCGATCGCCACACCGGCGAATACCGGGCTTGGCGCCGTTGGGAAGTGCTCCCGGACGAAGCCGGTCTCGAGCATCCCGATCGTCAGTACCTCCAGTTCGAGGCCCAGGAGATCGACCCCGACATCCAGGTGGGCCAATTCATCGAGGAGTCGGTGGAGGCCGTGGATTTCGGCCGCATCGGCGCCCAGGCTGCAAAACAGGTCATCCTCCAGCGCATCCGGGATGCTGAGCGCGAACAGATCCTGAACGACTTTCTGGCCCGGAACGAATCCCTGGTCTCCGGCACCATCAAGCGCATGGAGCGGGGCAGCGCGGTAGTGGAGTCCGGCCGTATCGAGGGGCGCCTGGAAAAGGACCAGATGATCCCGAAGGAAAACCTGCGCATCGGCGACCGGATACGCGCCTATCTGGCCCGCGCCGAAAGGGGGGGGCGCGGTCCCCAACTGGTGCTTTCCCGCACCGCGCCGGAATTCATCATGGAACTGTTCCGCCTGGAGGTGCCGGAGGTGGAGGAAGGGATCGTCGAGATCAAGGCGGCGGCCCGGGATCCCGGCATTCGCGCCAAGATCGCGGTGAAGTCAAACGACCCCCGGGTCGATCCCCAGGGGACCTGCATCGGCGTGCGCGGCACCCGGGTGACCGCGGTCACCAACGAGCTCAACGGCGAGCGGGTGGATATCATCCTGTGGGCGCCCGATCCGGCCCAGTTGGTCATCAATGCCCTGTCTCCGGCGGAGGTGAGCAGCATCGTGGTGGACGAGGAGAAGCACGCCATGGATGTGGTGGTGGAGCCGGAGCAGGTGGAGATCGCCATCGGCCGCTATGGCCAGAACGTGCGCCTGGCCTCGGAGCTGACCGGCTGGGCCATCAATATCCTGTCGGTGGAAGAGGCCGAGCAAAAGCATGAGCAGGAATCGGCCGGTCTGGTCGAGATGTTTATGTCCAAGCTGGATGTGGACGAGGACGTGGCCCAGGTGCTGGTGGAAGAAGGTTTCACCAGCCTGGAAGAAGTGGCCTACGTGCCCTTGGCGGAAATGCTGGAAATCGAGGCCTTCGACGAGGATTCCGTCAACGAACTGCGTTCCCGCGCCCGGGATGCCCTGCTGACCGACGCCATCGTGCGCGAGGAGGCGGTGGAGAGCGCCGCGGCGGACCTGATGAGCGTAGCGGGCATGGACGAAGACACCGCGGCGCTGCTGACCTCGAAGGGCGTGGGCAATGCCGATGACCTGGCCGATCTGGCCGTGGATGAGCTGGTCGAGCTCACCGGCATGGACGAAGAACGCGCGAAGGCGCTGATCATGACTGCGCGCGCGCCGATGCTGGCGGGCGCCTGAAGGGGGTAGTCGTTGTATGAATGTTGAACAGTTCGCCACTGAACTCAAGGTCGATCCCGCGCTGCTGGTCAAGCAGCTCCAATCCGCTGGGGTGATCGTCAAGGGGGTCTCGGACGCCCTTTCCGACCAGGACAAGGCCCGCCTGCTGGATTACCTGCGCGGCAAGCACGGCGCCCAGCCGCCCAAGACCAAGATCACGCTGACCCGCAAGCAATCCAGCGAAATCAAGACTGCGGACAGTGCCGGCCGGACCCGCACCGTCCAGGTGGAGGTGCGCAAGAAGCGCGTCCTGGTGAAGCGGGAAGGCGCCACAACCGAGGCCCCCCAGGAAGCCCCGGTGGAGGCGCCACCAACCGAGGTCATGGAAGCGCCCGTTGCCGCGCCGGCGGAGGCCACACCCGAGGTGGCGGCAGAGCACGCCGGAGGACCGGAAGTGATCGCCGAGTCCATGGCCAAGGAGCCCGACCAGGAAGTTTCGGCGCCCGAAGCCGAGGCCGCACCGGCGCCCGCACCTTTTGTATTGAGCGACGAAGAGCGACAGGCGCGCCAGCAGGAAGCGGAACGCCAGGCGAAATTGCGCGCCATCCAGGAGGCCGAGCTGAAGGTCAAACAGGACCGGGAAGTCGCGCGCCGTACTGCCGAGGAGGCCGCCAAGGCGCGTGCCGCCCAACCCACTGCCGAGCCCAAGGCCGCAGAGGCTAAACCGGTCGAGATCAAGCCCACGGTCAAACCCACCGTCAAGCCCAAGGCGGAAAAGGGCGCCGCCAAGAAGGGCCGGGAGGAAACCCCACTCGGCAAGCGTGGCGGTCTGAAGACCCGGGGCGCGGTGGACGGCGATGGCTGGCGCGCCCGCAAGGGGCGTCACAAGTCAGAGCAGGAGTCGGCCCCGGCAATGCCGCAGGAGCCGGTGGTTAGGGAAGTGCTGGTGCCGGAGACCATCTCCGTGGCCGACTTGGCCCACAAAATGTCGGTGAAGGCCGCCGAGGTGATCAAGGTCCTGATGAAGATGGGGTCCATGGTCACCATCAACCAGGTGCTGGACCAGGATACCGCCATGATCCTGGTGGAGGAGATGGGCCACATCGCCAAGCCCGCGCCCACCGACAGTCCGGAGGCCTATCTTGCAGACGAGGGCACGGCCAGGGAAGTAGTGCTCCTGCCGCGCGCCCCGGTGGTGACGGTGATGGGCCACGTGGACCACGGCAAGACCTCGCTGCTGGACCGAATCCGGCGTGCCCGGGTGGCCGCCGGCGAGGCGGGCGGCATTACCCAACATATCGGTGCCTACCACGTGGAAACGCCCAAGGGCATGGTTACCTTCCTGGATACCCCGGGCCACGAGGCGTTTACCGCCATGCGGGCGCGGGGCGCCAAGGTTACCGACCTGGTGATCCTGGTGGTGGCGGCGGACGACGGCGTCATGCCCCAGACCCGGGAGGCGATCCACCATGCCAAGGCCGGCAACGTGCCGGTGATCGTGGCGGTTAACAAGGTGGACAAGCCTGAGGCCAACCCGGAAAAGATTCGCCAGGAGGTCTCCAACGAGGGCGTGGTGCCGGAGGAATGGGGCGGCGACGCCATGTTCGTGGATGTGTCCGCCAAGACCGGCCAGGGCATCGACAACCTGCTGGATGCCATCCTGCTGCAATCCGAGGTGCTGGAACTGAAGGCCCCGGTGGATGCACTGGCCAAAGGCGTGGTGGTGGAATCCCGCCTGGACAAGGGTCGCGGCCCGGTGGCCACGGTGCTGGTTCAGTCCGGCACCTTGAAGCGCGGCGACGTGATCCTGGCAGGTTCCGTGTTCGGTCGGGTGCGCGCCATGCTCGACGAGGACGGCAAGCAGATCAACGAGGCCGGTCCCGCCATCCCGGTGGAGATCCAGGGCCTCTCGGATGTGCCGGGCGCCGGCGAGGATGTACTGGTGTTGACGGACGAGCGCAAGGCGCGGGAGATCGCTTTGTTCCGCCAGGGCAAGTTCCGCGACGTTAAGCTGGCGCGCCAGCAGGCCGCCAAGCTGGAGAACATGTTCGACCAAATGGCCGAGGGCGAGGTGCAGACCCTGCCCCTGATCCTGAAGGCCGACGTGCAAGGCTCCTACGAGGGCCTGGCCCATGCCCTGGCCAAGCTCTCTACGCCGGAGGTCAAGGTCAACATCATCCACGCAGCGGTGGGTGCCGTGTCCGAATCCGACGTCAACCTGGCCATCGCCTCCAAGGCTGTGATCATCGGCTTCAACGTGCGTGCCGATGCCCAGGCCCGAAAGCTGGCCGAGTCCGCGGATGTGGACCTGCGTTACTACAACATCATCTATGAAGCGGTGGACGACGTTAAGGCGGCGCTGGGCGGCATGCTCTCCCCGGAGAAGAAGGAAAGCACGCTGGGCCTGGCGGAGATCCGCCAGGTGTTCCGCATTACCAAGGTTGGTACGGTGGCCGGCTGCTACGTGCTGGACGGCTTGCTCAAGCGTTCCGCTAGGGTGCGGGTGCTGCGCGACAACGTGGTGGTCCACGACGGCGAACTGGAGTCCCTCAAGCGCTTCAAGGATGATGTGAAGGAGGTCAAGGCCGGCTTCGAATGCGGCCTGAATCTGAAGAACTTCAACGAAATCCAGGAAGGTGATCAGCTCGAGTGCTACGAGATCGTCGAAGTGGCTCGAACGCTGTAACTTTCAAAGCGAGGCCCCGGGTTCTGAGAGGCAAGCAATACTTGCCACCGGACCGGGGCGACCGGTCCGAATGAACCCATCCAACCCCCGTTCCCGCCGCGTGGCCGAGCAGATCCGTCAGGAATTGGCGGATATCCTCCGCCGCGAGATGAAAGACCCCCGTGTGACCGGGGTGACCTTCACCGCCGTAGACGTGACCTCCGACCTGGAACATGCCAAGGTCTGGTTCACCGTGTTCGGGGATGAGCATGATGCCGCGCGCCAGGGCTTGACCCGCGCCGCCGGTTTCCTGCGCACGGAGTTGGCCCACCGCATGCGCATGCGCACCGTGCCGAAGCTCAATTTTCTCTATGATGAATCGGTGGCCCGGGGTGCCCATCTTTCCCAGCTTATCGACGAGGCGGTCGAGCAGGACCGCAAACATCACCCGGATGATGAAACGCAGGATTGACGGCGTCCTGCTCCTGGACAAGCCCGTCGGTCTGACCTCCAATGCCGCGTTGCAGCAGGTCAAGCGGCTCTACCGGGCCGAAAAGGCCGGCCATACCGGCACGCTGGACCCCTTCGCCACCGGCCTTCTGCCGCTGTGCCTGGGCGAGGCCACCAAGTTTTCCCAATTTCTCCTGGATGCCGACAAGATCTATCTGGCCGAGGTGGCCCTGGGCGTGCGTACGTCCAGCGGAGACCGGGACGGAGAGGTGATCGCGCGCCGGCCGGTACGGGTGGACAAAGATCGGTTGCGCCAAGCCCTTACCAGGTTCACCGGGGATATCGAGCAGGTGCCGCCCATGCATTCCGCCCTCAAGCATGCCGGCCGCCCGTTGTACGAATACGCCCGTCAGGGGGTGGAGATCGAGCGCAAGGCCCGCCGGGTGCGGGTCCATGAACTGGAATTGACCGCCTTCGCCGATGTCACCTGCGGTTTGAGGGTACGTTGCAGCAAGGGCTTCTACGTGCGCGCCCTGGCCGATGACCTGGGAGAGGTGCTGGGGTGCGGCGCCCATCTCTCGGGACTGCGGCGCCTGGCCTCGGGCAGCTTCCATATAGACCAGGCGCTTACTTTGGAAGCGCTGGCCGAACTGGACGAGTCGCAGCGGGATGCCGCGCTGCTGCCACCTGACGCGCCCATCATGGACCTGTCTGCCTTGACCCTGGATTTGGAGGCCGCGTGGCAGCTCTGCCACGGTCAGCCGATATGGCAACCCCGGCTGGTGGTTGCCCAACAATACCGGGTGTACGGCCCGGACGATCGGTTTCTCGGGGTGGTGGAAGTCAACCAGGACGGCAAGGCTGCGCCCAAACGTCTGTTGGCGGCCTGAATGGATGGTGACTTGTTCACGGTTTTCACCGCCGGACGAACCATCCCACTTCCATGAATTACTTGAGGAATACATCGCCACGCGAGTAAAATGCGCGTTTTTCGTTGGAGCAAGTCAATGGCTATCACCACCACCCAGAAGGCGCAGATCGTCAAGGATCATCAACGCGCCACCGGCGATACCGGGTCCCCTGAAGTCCAGGTCGCCCTGTTGACCGCCCGCATCAACGGCCTGACCGACCACTTCAAGGTCAACGCCAAGGATCACCACTCCCGCCGCGGCCTGCTCAAGATGGTCAGCCGCCGCCGCCGTCTGTTGGATTACCTCAAGGGCAAGAGCGCCGAAAGCTACACCCAATTGATCCAGCGTCTGGGTCTGCGTAAGTAACAGCCGCGTTTGCCCATCCGCTACACGGATGGTTCCTGCCCATGTCGACCGCGTGTCGTTTTGCCGGATCGACGTCGGGTAGTCCATGAAGTGTTAATGCCAAAGAATCTTAGGAAGAGAGCAGCGTGAATCCGGTCAAGAAGACATTTCAGTACGGTCGCCACCAAGTCATCCTGGAGACGGGGGAAATTGCCCGCCAGGCCAACGGCGCGGTTGTCGTCAACATGGATGACACCGTGGTGCTGGTCACCGTGGTGGCAAAGAACGAAGTCAAACCCGGCCAGGATTTTTTCCCGCTGACAGTTGATTACCAGGAAAAGGCCTATGCCGCCGGACGCATCCCCGGAGGCTTCCTGAAGCGCGAAAGCCGCCCTTCCGAAAAGGAGACCCTGGTCTCCCGCCTGATCGACCGTCCCATCCGCCCTCTGTTCCCCGACGGTTTCTTCAATGAAGTCCAAGTCATCGCCACGGTGATGTCCGCCAATCCGGAAGTGGATTCCGACATCCCCGCCCTGCTGGGCGCCTCCGCCGCCCTGGCCTTGTCCGGCCTGCCGTTCGACGGCCCGGTGGGTGCCGCCCGGGTCGCTTATATCGACGGCCAATATGTCCTCAATCCCACCATGACCGAGCTGCAAAGTTCCAAGCTGAACCTGGTGGTGGCGGGTACCGAGAGCGCCGTGCTGATGGTGGAATCCGAGGCCGATCAGTTGCCGGAAGACGTGATGCTGGGCGCGGTGATGTATGGCCACGAGCAGATGCAGGCCGCCATCGACGCCATCAACGAACTGGCCGACGAAGCCGGCAACGAGCCCCTGGACTGGGCCGCGCCCGAGACCGACACGGCCCTCCTGGAGCGCATGGCCGCCCTCTGCTCGGAGCCCCTCTCCGCCGCCTATTCCATCAAGCAGAAGCAGGCCCGCATGACCGAGGTGGATGCCATCCGCAGCCGCGTGTTTGCCGAGATGATCACGGCCGACATGGATACCACTCAGGCAAATGTCATCAAGGACATGTTCCATGCCCTGGAAGCCAAGGTGGTGCGGGGGCGCATCCTGGCCGGTGAACCCCGCATCGACGGTCGCGATACCCGCACCGTTCGTCCAATTACCATCCGCACCGGCGTGATGCCCAGGACCCATGGTTCCGCACTGTTCACCCGTGGCGAGACCCAGGCCCTGGTGGTCGCCACCCTGGGCACCGGCCGCGACGAGCAGACCGTGGAAGCCCTCACCGGCGGCTACAGCGAGCACTTCATGCTCCACTACAACATGCCCCCCTACGCCACCGGCGAGACCGGTCGGGTGGGCAGCCCCAAGCGCCGGGAGATCGGCCACGGCCGTCTGGCCAAGCGCGCTCTGGCGGCATGCCTGCCCCCCAAGGAAGAGTTCGGCTATACCGTGCGCGTGGTGTCCGAGATCACCGAATCCAACGGTTCCAGTTCCATGGCCTCGGTCTGCGGCGGCAGCCTGGCCCTGATGGATGCCGGAGTTCCCATGAAGGACCACGTGGCTGGCATCGCCATGGGACTGATCAAGGAAGGCAACCGCTTCGCCGTATTGACCGACATCCTGGGCGACGAGGATCACCTGGGTGACATGGACTTCAAGGTGGCAGGCACGGTCAATGGCGTGAACGCCCTGCAGATGGATATCAAGATCCAGGGCATCACCAGGGAGATTATGCAGGTGGCCCTGACCCAGGCCCGTGAGGCCCGCATGCACATCCTGGGCATCATGCAGCAGGCCGAGTCCGGCCCCCACGAGATGAGCCAATATGCGCCGCGCATCATCACCATGAAGATCAACCCGGAGAAGATCCGCGACGTGATCGGCAAGGGCGGCGCCACCATCCGCGCGTTGACCGAGGAGACCGGTACCCAGATCGACATCACCGATGACGGCACCGTAAAGATCGCCTGCACCAGCACCGAGTCCGGCGAAATGGCCAAGAAGCGCATCGAGGACATCACCGCCGAGGTCGAAGTGGGCCGGGTCTATGACGGTACCGTGCTGAAGATTCTGGACTTCGGCGCCATCGTCAACGTGCTGCCCGGCAAGGACGGCCTGCTGCACATCTCCCAGATTGCGCACCAGCGGGTCAACACCGTGTCGGATCATCTCAAGGAAGGCCAGGCGGTTCAGGTCAAGGTGCTGGAAACCGACGAGAAAGGCCGTATGCGCTTGTCCATGAAGGCCCTGGTGGAGCAGCCGGCCCCCGTCGAGACTCCCGCCGCGCCGACCGCAGAGTAAACCCAGGCGGGTAGTAATGAAAAAGCGGCCCATCGGCCGCTTTTTTCTTGATGTCGCCAGTCGCCCCTGCTATCAGTCCGCGCCGATGAGATCCAGGAAACCCTGCCACCAGCGCCGGCGGTTCTGGGGAACGAAATGACTTGGCGTCAAATCCGTGGGTGGCATTTTTGACATGACCCAGCCCGGCAGAATGCGGTGCTTGCTGGAACCGCAGGATGTGCCCAGGTGATTGGGGTCGTAGATCTTGATCAGGCGGGGATTATTCAGATCATCGGCATAGACGATGCCGCAATAGTCCTCGTGATGTTCCTTACGCAGGAGCACGTCGATTTCCTTGACGAAGGCGGATACGTGTTCCGCGTCGGCGGGCACCTCGGGGCGTTCCTCTCCGACCGCGTAGAGATACCAGCCCGAGGTCGGGTCCAGGCGCTCCCAAAACGTGGTCAGCTGTTTCCAGGACAACAGGCTGTAGAGGGTGCCATCGAACAGGGCATCGAATTCGGATTCGGAATACTGAAGGGCTGTCGCTTCCATGAAGTTGTCCGCCTCGATGTGAGAAAGCTATTGTAACTGCACATTTGCGTCTGAAAAACCACTGTCATATGAGGAAGAAAATGATCAAGGCACTGTTGTTCGATGTGGATGGAACCATGGCCGATACCGAACGGGACGGGCATCGGCCCGCTTTCAATGCCGCCTTCCGCGAATTCGGCATGGACTGGAATTGGGACGTGTCCCTGTATGGCCAGCTGCTTGCCGTGACCGGCGGCAAGGAGCGCATGAAATACTACGTCGAGAGGTTTCGCCCTGATTACGCCAAGCCCGCGAATTTTGATGATTTGGTGGCGGATTTGCACAAGGCCAAGACACGCCACTACACCCGGATGCTGGCGGAGGGGGGGATCCCCTTGCGTCCCGGCGTCAAGCGCTTGCTGGAAGAGTCCCGCGGGGCTGGGTTGATACTGGGAGTAGCCACCACCACCACTCCGGACAACGTCACCGCACTGCTGCGCCATAGCCTGGCCGCGGACGGGCCCGACTGGTTCCGGGTCATCGCCGCCGGCGATATCGTGCCGGCCAAGAAACCAGCGCCGGATATCTATGTCTGGGCCATGGTGCAGTTGGGGCTTGCGCCCGAGGAGTGCCTGGCCTTCGAGGATTCCGAGAATGGCATCCTTGCCTCCCGCGGGGCGGGGCTCAGGACCATTGTCACGGTGAACGATTACACCCGCGACCATGACTTCAGCGGCGCCCTGGCGGTGCTGTCCGACCTGGGTGAGCCGGACGCGCCTTACCGTCGGATGGATCGCGAGGAGTCCGGTGTGGTGGATCTGGAGCGGATCCGCGCCTGGCTTTCAGAAGTAGTGGGTGACTAGGGCTGATGCCGCTGGGCGGCCTCCAGCGTATTCTGGAGCAGGGTTGCCACGGTCATGGGGCCTACGCCGCCAGGGACCGGGGAGATCCAGGCGGCCTTCAGCTTGGCGGATTCGAACTCCACGTCCCCGGCCAGTCGGCCATCCGGGAGGCGGTTGATGCCGATGTCGATGACGATGGCCCCCTCCTTGATCCAATCGCCTTTCACCATCTCCGGCTTGCCGACCGCCGCCACTACGATGTCGGCCTGTCCCACGTGGCCGGCCAGGTCACGGGTGGAGGAATGGCACACAGTTACCGTGCATCCCGCCAACAGCAGTTCCAGGGCCATGGGTCGGCCCACGTGGTTGGACGCTCCCACCACCACGGCATGCTTGCCGCGCAGTTGCTCGCCGCTGGCCTCCAGCAATTTCATCACGCCATAAGGCGTACACGAACGCAGCGTGGGCATGCGCACCGCCAGGCGGCCGATGTTGTATGGATGGAAGCCATCCACGTCCTTGTCCGGGCGGATCGCCTCCACCACGGTTTCATCGCTGATATGGGGGGAGGGGGGCCTGGACCAGGATGCCGTCCACCGTGGGGTCTTCATTCAGGCGGGTGATCAGGGCCAGCAATTCCTCCTGGCCGGTGCTGGCTGGCAGGTCATGGGAGATGGACAGCACGCCCGAGGTTTCGCAGGCCCTGCGCTTGTTCCGTACATAGATGCTGGAAGCGGGGTCATCGCCCAGCAGGATCACCGCCAGGCCGGGAATGCGCCGGCCGGCGGCGACCCGCTCGACCACTTGGCGTTTGATATCCAGAAGCAGGGCGTCAGCGATGGATTTGCCGTCAAGGATGCGAGCAGTCATGAGCGGAATGGCCTTGTTCAAAACCCGTCTATTCTAGCCAACCGTCGTATGGCCAGCGTTGCTTTTTCCCCTGCGGACGGTTATATTCTCGCCCCTTCGGGGTGTAGCGCAGCCCGGTAGCGCGCTTGCTTTGGGAGCAAGATGTCGGAGGTTCGAATCCTCTCACCCCGACCAGATTACCCAACCGAATGCGCATGCCGGACTGCAATCTCTTGAATGCCCGCGGGACCACTGCCCGTAGCTCAATTGGATAGAGCACCAGCCTTCTAAGCTGGGGGTTACAGGTTCGATCCCTGTCGGGCAGGCCAGTTTTCTCGGTGGCGGTGGTAGCTCAGTTGGTAGAGCACTGGATTGTGGCTCCAGGTGTCGTGGGTTCGATTCCCATCCATCGCCCCACCCTTACTTCTAGCCTGACATTTTGAGTAATGTCAATGCAGCCCGTAGTCCCGATATTCAATTTCCGAAGACAGAATTCAGGTGCCTTTGCGGGGGAGGTTGAGCCCGATCGGGGGCACGCCGTAGGTCCAGTGTTTGCGCCAGGCCGCATAGACCATGCCGGGGTATTCCGGTTTGCCAAGGCTGCCGTTGTAGCGGCCCAGGGCGCGGTACAGGTCGCCGTGTTCGATATCCAGGTAGTAGCGCAGGATGGTGCAGCCATAGCGGAGGTTGGTCCGCAGGTGGAACAGGTTTTGTTCCCGGGTGCCGATCAGATCGGTCCAGAACGGCATGACCTGCATGAAGCCCTGGGCGGTGGCGGAAGATACGGCATACTTGCGGAAGCCGCTTTCCACTTCTATCAGGCCCAGGACCAACTCCGGATCCAGGCCGGCGCGGGTGGCCTCGTATTGCACGGTGTTGAGAAAATCCTCCCGGAATTCCGGGTCCGGGATGAAGCGGGTCAAGCGCTGATCCATCTCCACCAGCCAGCTCTTGACATAAGGCGTGTCGGCAAAGGCCGCCCGTTCCACGGCGGCGTCCGCGACTGCCTTGGACAGCTGGTATCTGACGCTGGCGGACAGGGGCTCGTATTTCTGGGCCCCAGCCCATGCGCTGCCCGTGGCAAAGGCAGCCAGCCAGATCAGAAGTTTCAGGCGTTGATTCGACACTGCTTGATCCGTTCCTCGATAAAATTTGCTGCTTCTACTTGAGCAATCCGTGTGCCAGATGCGTCCCGGCGGCCCTGATATTCTAACATGCCGTCCTTCAACCCCCGTTCGCTCACCACCACGCGGTGGGGCACACCGATCAATTCCATGTCGGCGAACATCACCCCGGGGCGCTCGTCACGATCATCCAGCACCACATCGATGCCGGCAGCCATCATCTCATTATAGAGACCCTCCGCCGCGTGCCGGACCGCCTCGTTGCGCTTTAGGCCGAGGGGGACGATGGCCAGTTCGAAGGGAGCCAGGCTCTGGGGAAAGACGATGCCGCGCTCGTCGTTGCCCTGCTCGATAGCGGCACCGACGATACGCGACACGCCAATGCCGTAGCAGCCCATGATCAGGACCTGGGACTTGCCGTTCTCGTCCAGGTACTTGGCCTCCAAGGACTGCGAGTACTTGGTGCCCAGTTTGAAGATGTGGCCCACCTCGATGCCGCGGCAGATGCCCAAGGTGCCCTTGCCATCCGGGCTGGGGTCGCCGGCCTGGGCGTTGCGAAGATCTGCGACCTGGGGCTCGGGCAGGTCCCGGCCGAAACTGACCCCGGTAAGGTGGAAGCCGTCTTCGTTGGCGCCACAGACGAAATTACTCATCACAACTGCCGAACGATCAGCGATTATCCGTATTCCACTGATTGCAGTCATAGGCTCGCCTTGGGGAGACATGGCTTGCACGTACCGGTCTGGGATGTTGACTGGTCCTATATAGCCACCCCGGCATTTCAGGTGCTTTTCAATTTCCCCATCCGTAGCGAACCGGAAATTGCCAATAATTTTTCCTAGCTTGACTTCGTTGAGTTCGTGGTCGCCACGCAGCAATAGCATCACGAACCGCTCGCTCACGGTCGGTGCCTGTTCCTCAGCCATTACTGCGATTGCCTTGAGAACCTGCGATGACGGCACACTGAAGAATTCGCTGACTTCCTCAATGGTTTTTTTCCCGGGAGTTGCAACTTTCTGCATTGCCTGGCTTGGAGCGGTGCGTTGTGCTACGGGCGCCATGGCCTCTGCCATCTCCACATTGGCGGCATAGTCGGAATCGGGACAGAAGGCGATGGCGTCCTCGCCGGAGTCGGCCAGAACATGGAATTCGTGGGAGCCGGAACCGCCGATGGCGCCGGTGTCCGCCGCCACGGCCCGGAACTTGAGGCCGAGTCGGGTGAAGATGCGGGAGTAGGCGGCGTACATGGTCTGGTAGGTCTCATCCAGGCTGGCTTCGGAGCCGTGGAAGGAATAGGCGTCCTTCATGAGGAATTCCCGGGCGCGCATGACGCCGAAGCGTGGCCTGATCTCGTCCCGGAATTTGGTCTGGACCTGGTAGAAGTTCACCGGCAGTTGGCGGTAGGAGCGGATCTCCTTGCGGGCCAGATCGGTGATGACCTCCTCATGGGTGGGACCGAAGCAGAAATCCCGCTGATGGCGATCCTTGATCCTCAGCATCTGGGGCCCGAATACGGCCCAGCGGCCGGATTCCTCCCACAATTCCGCGGGCTGCACGGCGGGCATGAGCAGTTCGATGGCGCCGGCCCGGTTCATCTCCTCCCGTACGATGGCCTCCACCTTGCGCAGGATGCGCAGGCCCAGGGGCATCCAGGTATAGAGGCCGGATCCCAGTCGCTTGATGAGGCCGGCGCGCAGCATCAGCCTGTGGCTGACGAGTTCGGCCTCGGCGGGGGCTTCTTTGCTGGTGGAGAGGAAAAATCGGGATATCCGCATAATGGTTCAGGGGGGTTACAGGGCATGCGGATTTTAGCAGGGGGCGATTGGGGAGGGCCGGCTACCTGATGTGGGAGAGCTCCTTGTTGAGCATCTCGATGTTCTTTTCGTGCAGACGCACCGCATCCATCAGCTTGGTCATGTCGCTTCCTGGCTGCAGGCTGCCGCTGGCGAAGGCGGCGCGGGAAGCGGCCAGGTTGCGCTCCTCGCTATGGAGTTCCTGCTCCAAGAGTTGACGGCGCATGTCATCCCGCTTGCGCTGGGTACTGGCGTCGACCTTGGGGAAATAGCTGGGAGTCGTGGTGCGCCCCGAAGATTTCCGTGTTCCTGTACTGCCTTTGAGGGGGGTGATGGGTGGACTGAGCTTGTCCGGGATTACCAATTGGGGCTTGCTGCCCGGACGCGGCATGTTGGTATAGGTGACGAAACCGTTTTCATCGACGAATTTGTAAATCTCGGCCCGCGCAATGGCCGGGCCAGCCACACAGAGCACTAGCAGAAAGGCGCCCAGGAATGGCTTGAGGTCGCTTGTGGTGGTGGAGCAGGTCATCGGCATTGTAGGAGTGAGGTCTCGTCGAGTGCTTGCAATTATAGGCACGCACCCCGGCCGATGATGTGCAGGAGGGTCGAGGTGATGATGTTCAGTGCGATCGGTGGAATACCAATTTCAATTTGCATAGAAATTGCATGCACATGTCTCGGGAATTATCGTTGGACGGTCCTCCAAAAAAAAGGGCGGGATCACCCCGCCCTTTGTATATCGACTGTCGAGCCGAAAGGAGCCGAAAGCTTTCGGCCAATCAGCGTGGGTCCGTCAAACGCTGTAGTACATATCGAATTCGATGGGATGAGTCGTCATTCGCATGCGGGTGACTTCCTCCATCTTGAGGTCGATATACGCATCGATGAACTCTTCGCTGAACACGCCACCGGCAGTCAGGAAGGCGCGATCCTTGTCCAGTTCATTCAGGGCCATGTCCAGGCTATGGCAGACGGTCGGGATCGCGGCTTCTTCCTCGGGCTCCAGGTCGTACAGGTTCTTGCTGGCGGGGTCGCCGGGGTGGATCTTGTTCAGGATGCCGTCCAGGCCGGCCATCATCATGGCGGAGAATGCCAGATAGGGGTTGGCGATGGGGTCGGGGAAGCGCACCTCGATCCGGCGGGCCTTGTCGGATGATACGTGGGGGATGCGGATGGAGGCGGAGCGGTTGCGGGCGGAATAGGCCAGCATCACCGGTGCTTCGAAGCCGGGAACCAGGCGTTTGTAGGAGTTGGTGCCGGGGTTGGTGATGGCGTTCAGCGCCTTGGCGTGCTTGATGATGCCGCCGATGTAATAGATGGCGATTTCGGACAGGCCGGCGTAGCCGTTGCCGGCGAACAGGTTCTTGCCGTCCTTCCAGATCGACTGGTGCACATGCATGCCCGAGCCATTGTCGCCGACGATGGGCTTGGGCATGAAGGTGGCGGTCTTGCCGTAGCTGTGGGCGACGTTGTGGACCACGTACTTCAGGATCTGGGTCCAGTCGGCGCGCTTCACCAGGGAGGCGAACTTGGTACCTATTTCGCACTGACCGGCGGTAGCCACTTCGTGGTGGTGCACCTCGACCGGCACGCCCATTTCTTCCATGGCCATGCACATGGCGGAACGGATGTCCTGCAGGGAGTCGACAGGGGGTACCGGGAAATAGCCACCCTTGACTTTGGGACGGTGGCCTATGTTGCCGGCCTCGGTTTGCTCACCTGAGGACCAGGCCGCTTCCTCGGAATTGATCTTCACGCCGCTGCCGGACATGTCGTCGTGCCAGGTGACGGAATCGAAGATGAAGAATTCGGGTTCCGGCCCGAAATAGGCCGTGTCGCCCACGCCGCTGGACTTCAGATAGGCCTCGGCACGCTTGGCGATGGAACGGGGGTCCCGGTCATAGCCCTTGCCGGTGTCTGGCTCGATGACGTCGCAGGTAAGGATGAGGGTGGGCTCATCCATGAAGGGATCCAGGTTGGCGGTATCGGGATCCGGCATCAGTAGCATGTCGGAGGCTTGGATACCTTTCCATCCGGCGATGGAGGAACCGTCGAAGGCGTGACCCTCACCGAACTTTTCGTCGGGATCAAAGGCGCTTACGGGTACGGAAACATGCTGTTCCTTGCCGCGGGTATCGGTAAAACGGAAATCGACGAATTTGACGTCGTTTTCCTGAATCATTTTCACTACATCGGCAACCGCCATTTCGAACTCCTCAATAGACTGAATAAGCAATCAGTGGAAATCCACGGCCTGCATGGAAAGCATGTTCCATGCCACGCTCCAAGCCGGAGCAATCCATTGTGCCACAAGGATTCACGTCCAAGGGAGGGAGTTACATGCACAATAATTGGGCGTGGCGCACCATTATGGGCATGTGTGTTGTTGCATTGCACTTAAGGCCTGCCCATACAATATGGCCACCCCTATTTTTCTGACATGCCAATGTCTGATCGTTATGCCGTTTTCGGCAATCCCATCGCCCATTCCAAATCGCCCCTGATTCATGCCGCCTTTGCCAGGCAAACCGGGCAGGACATCATCTATGAAGCACGTTTGGCGCCTCTGGATGGATTTTTCGAAGCCGTGGCAAGTTTCCAATCCGGGGGCGGGCGGGGTGCCAATGTGACCGTGCCCTTCAAGGAGCAGGCATTTTCGCTTGCTGACCGGCTGACCCCCCGCGCCGAGGCGGCGGGCGCGGTGAATACCCTCAAGTTCGAAGCCCATGGTGTGCTGGGTGACAACACTGATGGCATTGGTCTTATCAACGATCTCACTGGAAATCTCGGCCTGAGCCTTGAAGGAAAGCGCATCCTTCTGATGGGTGCGGGGGGGGCTGCCCGGGGAGTGATCAAACCGCTGTTGGAGTGTTTTCCCGGCAGGCTGTTCATCGTCAATCGTACAACAGAGAAGGCCATAGCCCTTGCGGGCCGTTTCGCATCCGCATCGCTTGAAGGCGGCGGGTACGATGACCTGACAGGCCAGCAATTCGATCTGGTGATCAACGCCACTGCCGCCAGTCTGGCTGGCGATTTGCCGCCTTTGTCCGGAGACGTTTTTGCCCCCGATGCCTGGGCCTACGACATGATGTACGGCAAGGAAACGCCGTTTCTGGGATTTGCGCGGACAGCGGGTGCTCATGCGGCCGATGGGCTGGGCATGTTGGTGGAACAAGCCGCAGAGGCGTTTCTGCTTTGGCGGGGGGTGCGGCCGGACACGGCCCCCGTCATCGCCATGTTGAGGGCCGAATGATGTTGCGTCTGTTGTGGCGGGTGTTGCTGGCCTTGGTCGCGGTGGTCGTCCTCATGCAGCTTTGGTTCCTGGTGGCGGTACTTTGGTGGAAGGCCTTCGATCCCTCCTCCACCGCCTTTATGGAAGCCGGCCTGGATCGCTTGCAGGCGAAGCGCCCAGAAGCGGAGTTGCGTCAAAAGTGGGTCGACTATCCACATATATCCATCCATCTCAAGAGGGCCGTGGTGGCCGCTGAGGACAGCCGTTTTCTGGAACATGAAGGTTTCGACCTGGAGGGGATGGAGGTTGCGATGAAAAAAAACCTGAAGAAAGGCCGCATCGTCGCCGGCGGCTCCACCATCAGCCAGCAACTGGCCAAGAACCTGTTTCTATCCGCGTCGCGCAATCCTTTGAGGAAGGTCCAGGAAGCCGTCATCACGGTGATGATCGAGCAATTGTGGAGCAAGCGCCGGATCCTTGAGGTGTATCTCAACGTCATCGAGTGGGGCAATGGCATATACGGGGCCGAGGCTGCGTCACGCCGCTACTTCAAGAGCACCGCCGCCAACCTGGGGCCGGATGAGGCCGCCATGCTGGCCGCAATGATCACCAATCCGCGCTATTACGAGGCACACCGTTCAGCCCCCGGTCTGCTCAAGCGCAAGGCCATCATTTCGGCCCGTATGTGGCAGGTGTATGTGCCCAGATGATGGGGCATGCTGGCCGGCGGTCAGCGATTTACTTTCGCCAGATTCGCCAGCTCTGAAGCGCGCCCAAATGGGTTTGCAGGACGTCCCCCCGGGATACAGTCAGATCCAGGGAACGTATGCGCCCTGTCTGCAACCCGCGCAGCAGGGGAAGCAACCAGCCTCGTTCCACGGCCTGCCAGTCGGTTTCATGAGAGGTGTCGTCTAGACGGGGCGACAACATCACCAGGGCGCGGGGGGGATCACCCAGTGCGCGCAAGGTTTCCGGGGTGTCCATACATGGGATGCGGCTGGCGCGTGCCAGGGCAATAAGGTCGGGGTCGTCGCCATGGACGGCGTCGAATCTATTTTCCGGGGTGGCGGCCACGCCACCGCCCCAGGGCCAAAGACTGTTGATGGGAGCCAGTCCGGCCGACTCCCGGGCCTGATTCACCGGAAGTTCGTGGAGCAGAATCTGGGCCTCGTTGACCAAGCGCATCAGGGCGGGTGCATCGGGACCGGTCGGCAGGAAATTCATCGCTTGGCGACCCCGCACCTCATCCAGTGGTGTGGTCGACAAATCCGCCGGCTCGGGAAACTTCAAATACCAGCGCTCCGGGTGCGGTTCAAAAAATTCAAGGCCCTGCGCGGCGAAATACGGTTTCAGAACCGCTGCCAAGTCAACTCCTTCAGTAGGGCTGATGCCCAAACCATCCCTAAGGAACAGCCCGCGCATGCCAACCTCCAAATGCACGGGGTCTACCCGCAGCCAGTAGGCATCAGATACATCCAGCCCATCCATGGTGGCGCTCAGGGGGGCCAGCGGCCAGTCACTTTGCCGGACCATGCCGAATGTCTGGCAAAGGCTTGCCATTAGGCCGGCTGCTTGCCTGACTGTCGTGCCGCGAGCCAGGAATTTCCCAAGGGTCGGGGAGGGATACGGCGGGCCCTGCAAGGTCGCTGGCAGGGAAAGGACAAGGTGAAGATATTCCATGACACGATTATCGATTCGCTGGCTATGTGGGACGGTCAAGCAGATTCCAAAACCTGGTCTATAGTTGATCCTATCAGTCGGGTAAGCGCCCGCTTGAGAAGAGTGTTGCCATCACAATCAGCCTGAGGGGAAAACCGCTATGTCAACCTTGTCTGTCAAATCCAACGATATGTCTTTCAACTTGCCGGATATCCGGGTTGTGGGTGCCGAACGCCCATTGCAATGGTTGAAAATGGGGCTCCACGATATGAAGCGGGCGTGGCCGATCTCCTTGGCCTATGGCGTGTTTTTTGCCGCCCTAGGTTGGGGACTCGTTAACTATGCGTGGAAAAACACCTATTTGTCGATGGTTTTGACCACGGGATTTCTGTTGGTGGCACCTTTTTTCGCGTTGGGTTTTTACGAGGTATCCCGCCGACTTGAGCACCGTCATGGTCTTAGAGGAATCCAGCGGCATTTTTCGGTGATTTTTCGCAACATATCCTCCACAGGGTTGTTCGCCCTATTCCTGGGTTTCATCTTGAGTGCCTGGGAGCGGATTTCCGCACTGATGGTTGGCGTATTCTTCAATGGTGACTTCGTATCCAACGGGTATTTCAGCTTGGGGGCATTATTCAGTACCAACCATCTAGGTTTCTTGGTCCCCTATGCCCTGTTCGGTGCCGTGATAGCCACCCTGGTTTTTTGCATGAGCGCGGTATCGCTGCCAATGTTGATTGATCGACGGGTGGATATGGTCACAGCCATCGTCACCAGTCTCGTCGTGGTCAAAAACAACGCTTTGCCGATGCTAATCTGGGCCGGCATCATCGTTAGCTTGTCGACAATTGGTTTCCTTACGTGGTTCGTAGGTCTGGTGGTCGTGTTCCCGCTATTGGGCCACGCTACTTGGCATGCTTACCGGGAACTTGTCGGGAGAAGTTGAATCCCATTATTGGTTTCCAGCAGTGAGCGATCAGTTAGGCCGGCATATCGCCGGCCTTTTTTTTGCCGTTTATTTTAATTAAGCTAGTCCAATGAGGCAGCTACAGAGCCGATTTCAGATCCCTACCAGTGGTAAAGGGCTCTACGATTTCACATCGCAAGTAGTCAACTGGATCGATGCGAGTGGCTTGCGGAATGGCATTGTGACCCTGTTCGTGCGCCACACTTCCGCCAGCCTGATGATCCAGGAGAACGCCGATGCCGACGTACAGATCGACTTGGAACGTTTTCTCTCACGCCTGGTTCCTGAACACGACCCGCTATATCGCCACACCCTGGAAGGTCCGGACGACATGCCGGCCCCCGGAGTTCGACAGTTAATCTGATAACCGTATGATTTCGTTGAACACGAATTCAAAACGCAACCCTACAAAAGCGTCAATTGCTGTGAAGCGACCGGTTTTTTCACCCGGAGGGCATGAAAAACCTCGTTCTGTTCATCGTTGATGGAAGAAACCCCCGTCACCGGGGTGGCGCCGTTCAGGCGGATGCGGTGATGCTGGATGCGATGCAATTGCTCAAGCGCGCGTTCCGGCGTCAGCCCGGCGTTCGCCGCGCGCAGCCGAGTGCGCATGACTCGATGCAGGATCAGCGCCATGAAACAGATCGAAGCGTGTGCCCGAATCCGCTCCGGCAGCCGGTGATACACCGGGCCGATGTCGATCTCCGATTTCAGCACCTTGAAGCCGCGTTCGATGTCGGCCAGCGATTTGTAGCGCGTGACCACGTCCTCGGATGACAGCCCTTGCGCGTTGGTCACCAGCAACAGCTTGCCATCCATCATCTCGGCCAGCGTGCGGGCATCGGCGTCGAGGTCATAGCTGAACAACTGCGCGGCCAGATCCACCTTGATGATCTTCGACAAATGCGCCTCGCTCACCGCATGGAAGAAACGCGCCTTGGCGCCACTGTCGGAGAGCTTGCGGCCGCGACGTTTGACGCCGTCATCCTGTTCGACGAGTTTGCCGGCCCACTGCTCACCCTGCGCGATCAGCGCCTCGATGCGATCGGCGCGCCGCTGCGTCTGGATCGCCGCCATCACCGGATCATGCGCGACCACCAGGCGCAAATCGTTCCACACCCACTCGTCGATGATCTCCTCGCTGGCCGTCGCACAGCGGGTGCGATGGAAATCCCCGAGCAGGTCGACGAAGTCGTGATAACGCCGGCCGGGTACGGCGATGATGAATTCGAGCGGTTGGCCGCTGCTGAGTCGGATCGCCCGCAGCGATTCAAGGTTGTCCAGACTGAGCAGTCCGCGATCGGCGATGAGAATCAGCCGGCGCACCGACGGAAAGCGCGCCAGCACAGTCGTCAGCGTGGGCAACAGCGTCTTGGTTTCGGCGGCATTGCCGTCGAACACTTCGTGGTAGAGCGGCAAGCCTTCCGCCGTCTGCACGACCCCGAGCATGAACTGGCGCGCGATCAAGCCTTCCTTGGCCTGTCCGAACTTGCGCACATCCTTCTCGACGGTCACCAGTCCTTCGCTGCGGATCGTGGTTAGGTCGTAGAAGACGACTGACAGGTCCTGGTCAATCAATGGACGCAACAGACCGGCCACGACGCTATCGACTTCGGTCTGGTGCTCCATCAGCGCATCCATGCTGCGGAGCAATTGCTGGTGCGTGATCGCAGTCAGATCCACTTCGGGCAAAGCCACCGTCTCCAGCCAGCGCAATACTCCGAGCTTGGAATCCGGATCGCACAGGCGGTTCAGCACCATGACCCGGATCAGGGCTTCGACATCGGTGGTGTGGCGCGTCTTGCGAAAGACGCGGCGCAGTTCGCCAAAGCCGAGTTCCTTCCACAGCTCGGTCAGCATCCAGACGTCACCCAGGGCGCGCGCCGATTCGAACGAGATCGACGGTGTCGATGGCGCATCGCCCAACGGTTCGCGACCGGTCACTTTGAGCAAGCCGCTGATAACGGAATCCAGATCACCGCCGAGTTGTTCGAGCCGACCGAGGGTGGCGACGGTGCGCTTTTTGACCCGGCCTGCGTCATCCCGATAGGACTCGACGAGTTGGACGTAGCGGCGCTTTCCGGAGGCAGTGATCTTGACAAACATGCCGCCACTTTATCAGCAAACTTCTCTACGTAAATAAAAGCCGTTGTTGACCATTGCGTGCCACCACACAGACTTTTGAAATCGGCGGCGGGAACCCGCATGAATGCTGGGGGTGCGTTAGAAAATCACTGTTTTTGGACTGCGAACTGTCGAACCCCGGTGGCCCGACGAGATCTACAACCTGGCCGCCCAGTCACACGTCGCCGTCAGTTTCGAGGAACCCGAATACACCGCCAACTCCGACGCCCTGGGGGCCCTGCGCATCCTGGAGGCCATTCGCATCCTGGGCCTGGAGAACAAGACCCGTTTCTACCAGGCCAGCACCTCCGAACTGTTCGGCCTGGTCCAGGAGACCCCCCAGAAGGAGACCACCCCCTTCTACCCCAGGAGTCCCTACGCCTGCGCCAAGCTCTACGCCTACTGGATCACGGTCAACTACCGGGAGGCCTACGGCATGTATGCCTGCAACGGCATCCTGTTCAACCACGAATCCCCGGTGCGCGGCGAAACCTTCGTCACCCGCAAGATCACCCGGGCCCTGGCCCGCATCAAGCTGGGGCTGCAGGACTGCCTGTACCTCGGCAACCTGGATGCTAAACGCGACTGGGGCCACGCCAAGGACTACGTCGAGATGCAGTGGCTGATGCTGCAGCAGGAAAAACCGGAAGATTTCGTCATCGCCACCGGCGTGCAGTACTCGGTCCGCGACTTTGTCGATGCCGCCGCCCGGGAACTGGGCATGGCCATCCGTTGGGAAGGCCAAGGTGTAGAAGAAAAAGGTTACCTCCCCTCGCCCGCAAGCGGGAGAGGGGCCGGGGGAGAGGGAGAGAAGCCCATCGTCGCCGTCGATCCCCGCTACTTCCGCCCCACCGAGGTGGAGACGCTGCTGGGCGACCCGGCCAAGGCCAAGACCAAACTGGGCTGGACCCCGAAGATCAGCTTCGACGAACTGGTGGCCGAGATGGTGCGGGAAGACCTGAAGGCCGCCGAGCGGGACGAGCTCGTCAAGAAGCACGGCTACAAGACCATGGACTATCACGAGTGAAGCCATGGAACTGAACGCCAGGATCTACGTCGCCGGCCATCGCGGGCTGGTGGGTTCCGCCCTGATGCGTGACCTCCGGAGCAAGGGTTTTACCCACCTCATCACCCGCAGCCACGCCGAGTTGGACCTGACCGACCAAACCCAGGTGGCGGCCTTCTTCGCGACAGAGCGTCCCGAATACGTCTTCCTGGCCGCGGCCAAGGTCGGCGGCATCCTCGCCAACGACCAATACCCGGCCGAATTCATCCGCGACAACCTGGCCATCCAGACCAACGTCATCCACGCCGCCTGGCAGAACGACGTCAGGCGTCTGCTGTTCCTGGGCTCCTCCTGCATCTATCCCAAGCTGTGCCCCCAGCCCATGAAGGAGGAATACCTTCTCACCGGCCCCCTGGAGGCCACCAACCGGCCCTACGCCCTGGCCAAGATCGCCGGCATCGAGATGTGCTGGAGCTACAACCGCCAGTACGGCACCCAATATCTGGCGGTGATGCCCACCAACCTTTACGGCCCTGGGGACAACTACCACCCGCAGAACAGCCACGTCATCCCGGCCCTGATCCGCAAGTTCCACGAGGCCAAGCAGGGCAACAGTCCCACGGTGACGGTGTGGGGCACAGGCACGCCAAGACGGGAGTTTCTCTACAGCGAGGACATGGCGGATGCCTGCGTGTATCTGATGAACCTGCCGGACGACCGGTTCCAAACCCTGCTGGGCAGCGACGAATCCAAGACCGGCATCTTCATGCCGCCCCTGGTGAACATCGGGGTGGGTGAGGACCTGACCATCCGGGAATTGGCGGAAACCGTGCAAACCGTGGTTGGCTACAAAGGCGAGATCGTGTTCGACGCCACCAAGCCGGACGGCACCCCCAGAAAACTCATGGATGTGGACCGCCTGCACGAACTGGGCTGGCGAGCTCGGACAACAATGTCGACAGGACTAGATTTGGCCTATCAGGACTTTCTGTCCAGCTGCCCCAGTATCTGAGCCGCACAAGCAGACCGCCGCGGATTACAGCAGTATTACAGTCGCCAGGCCCAGGAAGATGAAGAACCCCATCGAGTCCGTGATGAAGGTAGTCAGCACGGCGGAACCGAAGGCGGGGTCCAGGCCGAATCGGTCCAGCAGGGCGGGCGGGAAGAATCCCGCCATGGCGGCCACCAGCTGGTTGAGCAGCATGGCCGCGGCCATGACGCCGCCCAACGGGATGTTGTCGTAGAGCAGATAGGTCACAACGCCCATGACGCCGCCCCACATCGAGCCGTTGAGCATGGCGATGCCCAGTTCCTTGGTGAGCAGGCGTTTGGCGTTGTCCTTGTTGATCAGGCCCAGGGCCAGGCCGCGCACCACCAGGGTGGAGGTCTGGTTGCCGGAATTCCCCCCCATGCCGGCGACGATGGGCATGAGGGCGGCCAGGGCCGCCAGCTTGGTGATGCTGCCCTCGAAGGCGCCCACCACCCGGGAGGCGATCAGCGCGGTGCACAGGTTGATGGCCAGCCAGGTCCAGCGGTTCCGCGCCGCCTTCCAGACCGTGGTGAACAGGTCCTCGTCCTCCCGCAGGCCCGCCAGCTGGAGCATGTCCTGTTCGGATTCGGCGCGGATGAAATCCAGCACCACGTCCACCGTGAGGCGCCCCACCAGCCGGTCCTGGGCATCCACCACCGGTGCGGTCACCAGATCGTAGCGCTCGAAGGCCTGGGCGGCATCGGTGGCCTCGTCGAACGGATGAAACAGCACCGGGTCGTCGGACATGACCGCCGCCACGTGGGCTTCAGGATCGTGCACCAGCATCCGTTTCAGCGGCAGGGTGCCGATCATGCGGCCATCCCGCTCCACCACGAACAGCTTGTCGGTGTGGGGCGGCAACTCGTCCAGGAAACGCAGGTAGCGCAGGGCCACCTCCAGGGTCACGTCGGCACGGATGGTGACGAAATCGTAATCCATGAGGGCGCCCACCGAGTCCTCATCATAAGCCAGCGAGGATTCCACCTGGGCGCGCTTGGCCTGGTCCAGGGACCTGAGCAGTTCCTGCACCACGTCCTTGGGCAGGTCCGGCGCCAGATCGGCGATCTCATCGGTATCCAGGCTGTGGGCGGCGGCCAGCAATTCCCGCTTGTCCATGGCCGCGATAAGGGATTCCCGCACCGCGTCGGAGACCTCGATGAGGATGTCGCCGTCCCGCTCCGCCTTGACCAGGTCCCATACCAGCATCCGGTCTTCCAGAGGCAGGGCCTCCAGGATGTAGGCCACATCAGCCGGGTGCAGGCCGTCCAGCTTCTTGGAGAGTTCCGCCAGGTTCTGCTTGTGGACCAGGGATTCCACCAGATCGTGGCGCGGCATGTTGGGTCGGGAGGACTCTTGCTTGTGGACGAGATCCTCCACCAGCTTGTGCCGGGCGATGAGGTCCATCACCTGCTGTAGGCTGTCCTCGAGGTGTTCCTTGATCTTATTTTCGTCCTGGACGTTCATTTACCGCATTCGCCTTGCCAAACCCTGGTTTGACGGCGATTGTAGCTTGCACCAATGAGAAACGCCCCGACACGGGGCGTTTCTCTGTCCGGATCAGGCCCTATTTCGAGGCGGGCGTGGCGGGTGCGGCGGGCGGCTGTCCCGGGACCTGCCAGATCTGGCTCCAGGTGTTGGGATCAAAGGGATTGAAGAAGTAGGGCTGCGGAGTACCCGATGCGGGCGGCGCCGCTTGCGGCACGACCGGCAGGCTATACATCTTTGCCCAGGCGTTGGGATCGAAGATGTTGACGGTGGGGGCGCCATAGGGCGATACCCCGGGTTCCGGCGCGACGCCCTGGGTCGGATAAGTCAGGAAGCCCTTCCACATGTCGCCGTAGGAGGCGGGATTCAATGTGGAGCCCATCCAGCCCATATACAGCCCCGGATTCATCGTGTTGACGCCGGCGCGCAACCATTGCGGATCAAGCGGCGACATCAACCATTTCAAATAAATCGCCGGGTTGATGGATTGCATCATCAGGTTCCAGACCTTGGAATCGACAGGGGCCATAGCCCAGCGCATCAACTTGCCCGGATCGGAAAACTGGGTCAGCAAGGCAGTATAGAAGTTGGGGTCCATGCCGGCCGCCAGCCACTTCATGTACACGTTGGGGTCGGTCATGAGAGGCATCCACGCCGAATAGGAAGCGGGATTCATCATGCTGTTCATCATGTAGCCCCACATGGACGGGTCCAGCATCTGCATGCCCAGCGCGGTGTAGAACCCGGGCTCGGTCGCCGCGGTCGCGAAGGGCACGAACAGTTTCGGCTCCTTCAGCGCATTGGGGTTCTTCGTGAAGTCCCACATGCTTTGCGCCCAGGCCTCCGGTGTTTTCGGCACATCCTGAGGCGGTGCGTCGGCGGCTAACACGGCACCCGAGAAAGTGAAAGCAAGAGCGAGAGTCAATGTCTTGACGTTCATAATTTACCTCCGGGGGGTTTAGGATTAACCAATCCTAATATTTTTATACACTCGTCAATTCATCTCGCAAGTCCCGAAGGGCATGACGGCTTACGACCTCACCCCGGACGACTGGTTAAAGCTGTCGAGCACATCGAGATAACTGGCGCGCGCCATCACGGAGGGGTCCGGCAGATTCCGCTGGCTCATGCTGCCCTTTAGCTGGGCGACCGACTCATACTCTTTTTCAGCCATCCAGCTTTGCATATCCACCAGGATTTCGCTCAGGCGACCCGGTCCGTGTGCCAAGAGGCAGGAGGCCAGATGCACCACGTCCGCCCCCGCGAGGAGCAGCTTGAGGGCCTCGTCCGGTCCATGCACGCCGCCCGTGGCGGCCAGGGTCAGGCGGGTGCGGCGATGCAGGATGGCGATCCAGGTGATGCGCAGCAGGGCCTCGTCCGGATAGGACAGGCTGAGCCGGTTGGACACCTGCAGCGTTTCCAGATCGATATCCGGCTGGTAGAAGCGGTTAAACAGGGCAACACCCCGGGCGCCGCCCTGCTCAAGCTGGCGCACGAAATGGGGGAGGGATGAAAAATAGGGTGACAGCTTCATGATGATGGGCAGGCTCACCACCCCACGCAGTTCGGCCAGCAGGCTAAGGTAGCGGCTCTCCACCGCCTCGCCGGAATGGGCCATCTCCGCCGCCACGTGATAGACATTGAGTTCCAGGGCATCGGCGCCGGCCTGTTGCAGTTCCCGGCCCAGTTCCACCCAACCGGACAGGGACACGCCGTTGAGGCTGGCCACCACGGGAATTTCCAGGCGCTCCTTGAGACGGCGCAACTGCTCCAGATAGCGATCCAGACCGTTCTTGAACTCAGCGGGATCGGGCAGAAAACTGTCCGCTTCGCTGTGGCCCAGGTTGCCATGGAGCAGGAAGCGGTCCGCCATCGCCGCCTCCGCATCCAGTTCCTCTTCGAACAGGGAGTACATGACGATGGCTGCCGCGCCGGCGTCCTCCAGTCGCAGGGCGGAGTCCAGATGCCTGGACAAAGGCGAGGCCGACGGCACCAGCGGGTTCTTGAGCTTGAGGCCAACATAGTCGGTGGAGAGATCAATCATTTCAGGTCTCCCGCAGGGCCGCCCCAAGGGAGGCCTGAGCCCCCCGGGGGGTAGCGAACGAAGCGAGCTGGGGGGGGTGTTTCATCTCAGGCTCCGGTCTTGGGTTCGGTGGCGGCGGGGCTGTCGGCGACGATGGGCGGGGCCTCCGCCAGGGCCTTGTAGGCGGCGAAGCGATGATCCGCCTGTTTCTGGGCAGCGGCCAGGTATCGTTCGGCCGCTTCCGGGTGACTTCGGGCCAGCATGGCGAAACGGGTCTCGCTCTGCATGAATGTCTTGATCGGGAGTGAGGGCGACGCGGAATCCAGCTTGTAGGGATTGGCGCCGCTTCGCGCCAAGCGCGGATCGAAGCGGAACAGGGGCCAGTGGCCCGACTTCACCGCCATGTCCTGCTGGCGCTGGTTGTAGAGCAGGTCGACGCCGTGGGCGATGCAGGGGCTGTAGGCGACGATGAGGGACGGTCCGTCATAGGACTCCGCCTCGTGGAACACCCGCAGGGTCTGGGTGTCCTTGGCGCCATAGGCCACGTTGGCCACGTAGACGTGGCCGTAGTCACTGGCCAGCCGGCCCAGGTCCTTCTTGGCGGTGGGCTTGCCGCCGGCGGAGAACTTGGCCACGGCGCCGATAGGCGTGGCCTTGGAGGTCTGGCCGCCGGTGTTGGAATAGACCTCCGTGTCCAGCACCAGCATGTTCACGTCGTAGGGCAGGGCCAGCACGTGGTCCAGGCCGCCGTAGCCGATGTCGTAGGCCCAGCCGTCGCCGCCGATGATCCACACCGAGCGGCGGATCAGCCACTCGGCCAGGAGCGCCAGTGCCCGTGCGCGGGGATGATCGAGAGCCGGCTAATTTGTCCATCAGGACGGCCACCCGCCGGCGCTGTTCCCGAATGCCCTTTTCCTCCCGCTGGTCTGCGTTGACCAGGGCCTCCACCAGGTCGCCCCCCACTTCGCCCGCCAGTTCCTTGGCCAGCACCTGGGCGTGGGCCATCAGATGGTCCGTCGCGAGGCGCATGCCCAGGCCGAACTCGGCGTTGTCCTCGAACAGGGAGTTGGACCAGGCCGGGCCCCGGCCTTCGGCGTTGGTGGTGAAGGGCGTGGTGGGCAGGTTGCCGCCGTAGATGGAGGAGCAGCCGGTGGCATTGGCCACCAGCATGCGGTCGCCGAACAGCTGGGTGGCCAGCCGGATGTAGGGGGTCTCGCCGCAGCCGGCGCAGGCGCCGGAGAATTCGAACAGGGGGTCCAGCAGCATGGCCCCGGGGATGGTGGTGTGCTTCACCCGTTCCCGGTCGAACTCGGGCAGGCCCAGGAAGAAGGCGAAGTTGTCCCGCTCCAGCAGGCGCAGCTCGTGGGTAATGGGGGCCATGTTCACCGCCCTGCGGGAGACGTTGCTCTTGTCATGGATGGGGCAGGCCTCCACGCAGTCGCCGCAGCCGGTGCAATCCTCCGGGGCCACCTGGTAGCTGATATGGGTGCCGGCCGGGAATTCCTTGCTCTTGGCCGGGACGTGCCTGAAGGTGGCCGGCGCGCCGGCGGCCGGGCTTGTGACCGCTCCGCGGCGAAAGCGCGGGACCGGATGGCGCTGTGCGGGCAGACCAGCACGCACTTGCCGCACTGGGTGCACAAGACCTTATCCCAGACGGGGATCTCCAGGGCGATGCTGCGCTTCTCGTACTTGGCGGTGCCCATGGGAAACGTCCCGTCCGCAGGCATCAGGGACACCGGCAGGCGGTCCCCCAGACCCCGGTAGATGGGCAGGGTGACGTCCCGCACGAATGCGGGCAACTCAATACCTGCCAGGGCATCGGCCGGCTCTGCCACCTGGCCGGCGGCCAAGCCGTCCAGCTTCACCTGGTGCAGGTGCGCCAGGGTCATGTCGATGGCCTTGAAGTTCAGCTCCGCAAGGCGTTTGCTCTTCCTGCCGTAGGTCTTCTCCACCGCCTGCTTGATGGCGGCGATGGCCACGTCCCGATCCAGGATGCCGGAGATGGCGAAGAAGCAGGTCTGCATGATGGTGTTGATGCGCCGGCCCATGCCGGCGTCGGCGGCCACCTGGTAGGCATCGATCACCCAGAAATCCAGACGCTTTTCCAGGATCTGCCGGCGCACCTGTCGGGCAGGGTGTCCCAAGCTTCATTCGGGGGGGCCGGTGTGTTGAGCAGGAACACGCCGCCGGGGGCGGCATGGGCCAGCAGGTCGTAGCGTTCGGTGAACACGGTCTGGTGGCAGGCCACGAACCGGGCCTTGCCCTCCTCCACCAGATAGGCGGAGCGGATGGGTGCCGGGCCGAAGCGCAGGTGTGAGACGGTCACGGCGCCGGACTTCTTGGAGTCGTAGACGAAGTAGCCCTGGGCGTGCAGGTCGTTGCGCTCCTCCTCGCCGATGATCTTGATGGAGTTCTTGTTGGCCGAAACCGTGCCGTCGGCGCCCAGACCCCAGAACACGGCGTGCTGCATGGCCTTGGCGGCATCGGTGCGGAAGGCCGCGTCCCAGTCCAGGGAAAGATGGGTGACATCGTCGTGGATGCCGACGGTGAACTGGCGCTTGGGCTGGTCCCGGCCCAGTTCGTCGAACACGGCCTTGACCATGCCCGGGGTGAATTCCTTGCTGGCGAGGCCATAGCGGCCGCCGATCACGCGCGGCATGGCGCGCAGGCCGTCGGCGGCGGCTTGGCCAGGACTCCGAGCACGTCCTTGTACAGCGGCTCGCCGTCGGCGCCGGGCTCCTTGGTGCGGTCCAGCACCGCCACCGCCTTGACGCTGGCGGGCAGGGCGGCCAGCAGGGCGGCGGCGTCGAAGGGCCGGTACAGCCGCACCTTGAGCACGCCCACCTTTTCGCCCTGGGCAGTCAGGTGTTCCACGGTCTCGTGGGCCGCCTCGGCGCCGGAGCCCATGAGCACGATGACCCGTTCGGCATCGGCAGCGCCGACGTAGTCGAACAGCCGGTATTGTCTGCCGGTGTGGCCGGCGAAGCGGTCCATGGCCGCCTGCACCACGCCGGGGAAGGCGTCGTAGAAGGGATTGGCGCGCTCGCGGGACTGGAAAAACACGTCCGGATTCTGCGACGTGCCCCGCAGCACCGGATGTTCCGGCGACAGGGCACGGGTTCGGCAGGACGCCACCAGTTCCTCGTCGATCATGGCCCGGACGGTTTCGGCCTCCACCGCCACGATCTTGGCCACCTCGTGGGAGGTGCGGAAGCCGTCGAAGAAATGGATGACCGGTATGCGACCCGCCAAGGTCGCGGCCTGGGCGATCAGGGCGAAGTCCTGGGCCTCCTGCGCCGAGCCCGAGGCCAGCATGGCGCAGCCGGTGGCGCGGCAGGCCATGACGTCGGAGTGGTCGCCGAAGATGGACAGCGCGTGGGTGGCCACGTACGCGCCGCCACGTGAACCACGAACGGCGTCAGCTCGCCGGCGATCTTGTACAGGTTGGGAATGAACAGCAGCAGGCCCTGGCTGGCGGTGAAGCTGGTGGCCAGGGCGCCGCCGGTGAGCGCGCCGTGCAGGGCGCCGGCCGCGCCGCCCTCCGATTGCATCTCGATGATCTTGGGCACGCGCCCCACAGATTGGGCTTGCCCTGGGAGGCCCATTCGTCGGCCCATTCGCCCATGCTGGACGCCGGCGTGATGGGGTAGATGGCGATGACCTCGTTGCCGAGGTAGGCCATGCGGGCAACGGCTTCGTTGCCGTCGATGGTCAGGGTACGGGTCATGGATGCTCGATGCGGTAGACCTCAATACTTGTCATTGTAGTCAGGCATGTTTCATGGGATGGCGGTGGACCGAAACCATCCCGGCAAGTAATCGTTCCGGGCAAGGCATACACTTGAAACATGCACCGTCATGGCCCACTTCTTGCTAAACAGGAAGCGAACGAGAAACTACAAAACCATGAGTCCCACAGCCAGTCCGAAATCCTTGCCACCGCGGTTCTCATCGTCGATGAGGAGCGCATGGTGCGCTACCTCGATCCGGGCGGCGGAGAATCTGCTCAGGATATCCGCCCACCAT
>CAVQKQ010000026.1:0-206789 GCA_963713085.1 uncultured Pseudomonadota bacterium
GGGGAGGGACGCCGCATAGCGGCAGCAGCGCTCAGACGCTGGTATTCAAAACATAAAGGGAGGTGAGCGCGTGAACAAAGCAAGCGAGCACAGCACGACAGTAAGCAATGTCGAGCTAAACATTAGAATTTGGATAGCCGTCATTGCCTTCATCGCAGGCATGGTCTTAGGAAAATGGCTTGGAGCCGCATAGCTGCGGCCGTGCTCAACCGCTAGTTCAAGAACAAATTAGGGAGGTGAGCACATGAGTGACTTCATAAAAATGCTTAGCGCAGTGTTCTTCGGTAACTTGCTGACTCTGCTCGTGGTGATCGGCTACATGCATTACCAGGCTGAGAAGGCTGTTCAGGAGGTGGCCGCAGTCATGATGGAGACTGCTGAGCAGATGCAGATTGCTTCCAAACAGGCTGAACTAAGAGCTCGGGAGCGTAATGCAACACTTGCAGCTGAACAGCAGAGACAGCGGACTCAGCAAGCCGAATTGGTCAGAGCTCAAGAGGCGGGCCGCATTCATATAGCCGAGGCCGAGACCACAAAGGAACTGGCCTGGAAGAGGTTCTACAAGCCATCCAAGAACTGCGAGGTCATTAATGATGTGAATCTAGTGGCTTGCGGGAACGAGAAGATCAGAGCACGGCGTCAGTTCGAAGCAAGTAATCATTAAGTAATATTTAGATATTTTCTAAAGGGGGAGAAGAAATGCTATATGAAGATTTTATTAAAGAACTAAATAACAAGCGTCGATCAGTATCAGATTTAATTAGATTCATTTCGACAAGGACAGACGAAAACCCAAACTACTCATTATTATTAGGTGCGGGCTGCTCTATTTCATCTGGAGTCGTGTCGGCTACCGAGTTGTGTAATATATGGAGGAGACAGATAGTTGAGTCATTTTTGGGTGAAAAGAATAATTCAAGCGTAGATCAACAACGTGAGTATTTGAAAAGTAACCATGGATCATGGTACGACCCAACAAGAGAATACTCTTCTCTTTTTGAAAAAAAATATGATTTGCAACGTCAAAGGAGGATGTTTGTAGAGAACGAAGTTTCAGGAAAATTTCCATCGATTGGTTATGTATATTTAACCTCATTAGTTGAAAGCAATTATTTTAATACGATATTTACGACCAATTTTGATGACTTGATTAATGAGGCTTTCTACTTATATTCTGAGTTAAGGCCTATAGTATGCGCACACGATTCCTCAATAAATAGCATTACTGTTACATCACGAAGACCCAAAATAATAAAACTTCACGGTGATTATCTCTTTGACGATCTAAAATCCACTGCGAGAGAAACTGAAACTCTAGAGCAAAATATGAAGTTGAAATTTATGGAGTTTGCAAAGGAATATGGGAAAAATAGTAGTGGGTTATTCAGGAGGGGATCGCTCAGTAATGGATATTATATCCACTTTGTTAAAGAATGATGACTATTTAAGGGGCGGGGTCTATTGGTGTATTCGTAGTGGGTCAGAGGTGTCTGAAGAGTTAAGAAAATTAATGTGGAAGGAGAGAGTTTATTTCGTTGAAATAGATGGTTTTGATGAATTAATGGCGGAACTGTATAGCACATTTAATAATGGAGATGTGTTGCCTAGTTCTATGACGAAGTTGTCACGTCAAGCCGGAGATATTGCTAGCAAGCTATTGACTAATAAAAATGCGTTTCCAATAACATCCTCGGTATTAATAAAAGCAAAAGAAAGGCTGGAGCGACAATCAAAAAGAACCACACTGGCCAACTTAATATTTAGTTCAGATGTGGATAGAGATGAGAGAAGGCAGTCAGGATTAGAGTTTAGCGATGATGAGTTAATCATGTTGACTGAAGTACAAAATCACATGATGCTAGAGCAATATGAAATGGCCGTTACTAAAGCTAAAGACTATATAGCAAAAGGTGTTCGGACTAGCATGAAAACAAGGCTTTTAAGATTGATTATAGAAGCATATAAAAAAGCTGGAAAAAATACTGAAGCATTATATGTATCTGAGGAGTTAATCAATGGTGAACCACGAAATGCCAATAATTACCTAATAAAAGCCTCGTTACTTAACGATATAAATGCAAAGCTTGTTTGTATTGATGAGGCGCTAAAAAAAGATGAATATGTTCCTGAAGTACATTTAGAAAAGGCCCGATTATTAAGAAAAGAGGCTAATAATACTTATGGTGAAACACGTTTAAGACTACTTGAGGAATTAAAGGAATGCCTGGATATCTGCGTTAAATTAGATCCAGGACAAAGGAACGCCTGCTGGGTGGAGAAATATGATTATATAGATTTCTTGAACAAAGATAAAAAAAGCGCAAATCAAGATCGCAACGGTATAATTAATTTACTCAGTGTACAAGATCCATATAGCCCACGTGTTTTAAATATGAGGCAGCGAATAATATGTGAAGAAAGTAGTGGTGAGGACGTCGATAAACTATTGCGGGATATAGATGAGGGAAAGGAAAGGGCGCATCCTGATAACAGAAACGTATTTGAAGTTATACGTTTAAGGGTGTTAAAAAAAGTTGACCGAAGTGAACTTCTTTCCTTTGCCGTAAAGGAAGTTGAATTAATCTTAAATACAAAGATGGATGTGGGCTTATTGTTGTTACTGGCGTCGGTTTACAGGGAGATATATGGTAATGATGATGTAGCGATGGGTTTGTATTCTAACTATCTAAACAAAGAATTTGATGCTGACGTTCTTGACGGTTATGTTAAAGTGTTATGTGATCTTAACATTGGCCATGAGGCCAGAGAGATTTTTGAAACGCACAAAAATAAGCTTGATCGAGACCAAGTGTGCCAGCTTGAAGAAATATTATTAAATATGGAAGGGCAATATGAAAAAATAATGCAGCACTTAGATGATTGTGAATTGGCGGGAAAAATTCGAAATATCCAGAAATTATATTATATGTTAAAAGCTAAGAAATATTCAGAGGCTGAGAAATTCGCTAGACAAATATTAGAGCCTATACATTATTCACCCGAGGCGGAAGTTGAAATAGTAAACTTAGAATTGGCCAGAAAGAAATTGGGAAAGAAAGTAGATATGGAAAGATTGAATAAGGTAATTAATTATGATGCTGAAGCTGGCACACACGCTGCCATTTATTCGGTTATGGGTAAGAAGCCTGACATGCTACAAGCAATCAGGAAGGCCATGAAACATGATAAGACTTTTAAATTTACTGCTCGGGAATGGCCAGTTTTTGAAGAATGGCGCGAAGATTCTGATTTTAAAAATGTAATTGGTGATAAATAATTAATTATTGTTAATAACTTTATTGATTCGATAACTAAAATATGGCCATTCATAAGGCCGCATCTGGATGGTTGGTTGACCTGCAACCCGGGGGCCGTGGGGGAAGCGGTTCCGGAAGACGTTGGGGACGAAGGGGGAGGCACTGGCTTACGAGGCCTGGCTTCGGAATAAGGTGCGGGAGTCGCCGGAGTGGGTAGGGGCGGTGAAGGATCGCCGGCGGTTGTCGGAGCTGGTGGAGACCTGGTTTGTCTCATCATGGGGTGAATCTGCGCAGCGGGGAGGATACCCGGCGGCGGTTGGTGGCTTTGGTGGCGGCCATGGGGGATCCGGTGGTGTCGCGGTTTTCGGCGGATCTGTTCGCTTCGTATCGGGCGGAGCGGTTGAAGGCGGGGGTGAGGGCGGAGACGTTGAATCGGGAGCAGGCTTATCTGCGGGCGATGTTTAATGAGTTGCGGCGATTGGGGTTGTTCTCGGGGGAGAACCCTTTGGGCCTGGTGCGGCGGTTCAGGTCGCCGGAGCGGGAGTTGTCGTTTTTGTCGGTGGAGCAGATCCGGGCGTTGTTGGGGGTGTTGTCGGGGGATGCTTTGTTGATTACGAAGGTTTGTCTGGCGACGGGGGCGAGGTGGAGAGAGGCGGAGTCGTTACGGGTTTCTCAGGTTCGGGGGAGGGCGATCCATTTCAGTCAGACGAAGAGTGGGAAGAATCGATCCGTACCGATCACAGAGGCGTTGGAAGGGGCGCTGTTCGATTATCTTGGGGTCGAAGTATGGGGAGCATGCGGGGATGGCTGATCGTTTCTTCAGGGTGAGCATGTCGCCGTTTCGGTTGGGGGTCGAGAAGGCGGGGATTCGGTTGCCGGAGGGGCAGTTGACTCATGTGTTGCGGCATACGTTCGCGAGTCATTTCATGATGAACGGGGGGAATATCCTGGTGTTGCAGAAGATCCTGGGGCATTCGTCTTTGACGATGACGATGCGGTATGCGCACCTGGCGCCGGATCATTTGCAGGAGGCGGCGAGGTTGAATCCGCTGGCGCTGGTCGATGGGGGTTAGGCCAGTGTGGTCAGGGTGTCCCTGATGACCTTTTCTTGCAATTGGGTGGTGTCGTCGGCGGAGGCGGCGCAGGCCATGAGGTCCTTGAGGATGTCGACCGGGAGTCGGTCTTTGTGCTGGATGTCGCGGGCTTTGATCTTGGCCTTGAAATCGCGTGCATCGAGGTCGACGAGGTAGTCAAGGTTGATCCAGGTGTCTTTGTGGAAGACCTGGCGGCCTATCGGGATGAAGAAGTTGGGATCCGGTTCGTCGTTGTGGCAGCCGTAGTGCCAGCTCTTGCGTTGGGGGTTGGATGTGGTCCTGGCGACAATGTAGTCATCCGAGGGGGCCAGGCCGAGGATGATGAAGAGCTTGCCTTTCATGGCCCCGTCCGGGAACCGGAAGTGGGGGTCGTAGTAGATGTCACCGGGTTGCGGAGCCATGCCGCTCAGTCGGCGTAGTGAGCTTTTAGGGCTTCGTATTCCTTGGCTTTCTCGGTGACGTGCTGGACGTTTTCATCGTCGAGGGCCAGTTCGTAGGGGATGAGGTCATAGGCGCCTTCGCCATCGGCATAGATCCGATCCCACACACCGTTTTCAGCATGGGTAATTTCGACCATTTGCAGGGCGGTCTTGTCTTTGTGCTCGGCGACGATGGCCTCGAGGAGGCGCAGTTCGCGCTTGCTGAAGTGGCTGGGGTCGAATTCCCGCTTCGGTACGATCTTGTACATCGGGTAGTCGAGCATGCGCATCGGTTTGATGTCGATGGCTTCAAGGATGTCTTCGCCAGGAGCGTCGAACTCTTCAAAGAAGCGGCTTGGGACAGGGCCTAGCTGGATCGCACGGTACTGGGATCCGGTAACGCTGCGGCCGGTGGCTTTGTAGTGCTCGAAGTCGAGAAGGAAGAGGAGTTTGAACAGCTTGGTCTTGCCGCAGAGCTTGGTGTGCTTTGCGAAATAGATGATCGCGTTGATGAGTTTTTCGCGGTCGTGAACTTTGATCATAGTGGCGTTTCTCTCCCACACGGTCGGGGGGCATTATCCATTAGGCGTCAGAAGCTGTGTTGTTAGTTTAGACGCCGATCAGCATTCAAGTTCTGTGCTGTTGTTTTGTCGTCGCTTTGTGCTGTCGATTTGCGCGGTTAATGGTTGGTTGGCAGGGCACAAAAAAAAAGGGGTTAGATGTGATCTAACCCCTTGTTTTTTGGAGGCGCGTGCCGGAGTCGAACCGACCTACACGGATTTGCAATCCGGTGCATAACCGCTTTGCTAACGCGCCGCGATGAAACGGTAGCCTTGAAAGCAAAAGGGGAAAGCGGATGGGCTTTCCCCGGTATGTCTGGAGCGGGAAACGAGGCTCGAACTCGCGACCTCAACCTTGGCAAGGTTGCGCTCTACCAACTGAGCTATTCCCGCGTCGAAGTGGATGCGCATTATATCCACCGGCCTCGGCCTGTCAACCGGCCGGCGCGTCCTTAAGCGCCTTCCAGGCCATCATCAGGTAATGCATCATGGACCAGAGGGTGAGGAAGGCGGCCAGGTAGAGCAGCCAGCGGCCCAGTACGAGGGGTGTCTCCCAGCCCAGGATGGGGTCGTGATACAGCAGCAGCAGGATGGCGATCATCTGAGAGGAGGTCTTCAGCTTGCCGATGAAGGACACCGCCACCTTGCCGGAGCGGCCGATCTTGGCCATCCATTCCCGCAGGGCGCTGATGGCGATCTCTCGGCCGATGATGATGAGGGCCACATCCACAGTGGCGCGGCTCAGGTCAACCAGGACGATGAGGGCGGCGGCCACCATGAGCTTGTCCGCCACCGGGTCCAGGAAAGCGCCGAACGCCGACAGCTGGTTCAGGCGCCGGGCCAGCCAGCCGTCCAGCCAGTCGGTGATGGCGGCCAGAGCGAACAGGAGTGTGGCGGTGAGGTTGATGGCATGGGGCGTCAACCAGCCGTCGGGCAGGTAGAACACTGCCACGAACAGGGGGATGAGCAGGATGCGCAGCCAGGTCAGCGCATTGGGCAGGTTGAGCGGCATCAGTGCAGTTCTCTGTAGATCGTCTCCGCCAGGTCGCGGCTGATGCCTTCCACCTGGGCCAGTTCTTCAATACCCGCGTCCACCACACCGCGCAAGCCGCCGAAGGTCTGCAGCAGGCGTTGCCGTCGCTTCGGGCCGATGCCGGCGATGCCCTCCAGGCTGGACTGGGTGCGGGCCTTGCCGCGCCGTGCCCGGTGGCCGGTGATGGCGAAACGGTGGGCCTCGTCCCGGACCTGCTGGATCAGGTGCAGGGCGGGGTGGTCCGCCTTCAGTCGGATCGGCTCCACCTCGCCGGGCAGGAACAACTGCTCCAGTCCCGGCTTGCGCTCTTCGCCCTTGGCCACGCCGACCATGGCCAGATTCCCCAGCCCCAACTCCGAAAGCACATTCACCGCCACATGCAGTTGTCCCTTGCCGCCGTCGATCAGCAGCAAATCCGGCAACAGCCCTTCGCCTTCCGCGATCTTGGCATAGCGCCGGACCAGGGCATCGCGCATGGCGGCGTAGTCGTCGCCCGGCGTGATGGCAATGCCCCCGGATTCTTCCTTCTTTCCAAGCCGCGCCTCGGGGGGACCGAGAAAGCCTTGAGGAGGCCCGGCGAGTTTCTTGACCGCCACATTGTAGCGGCGATACTCCGAAGGCTGCATGGCGCCGTGATCGAATACCACGCAGGACACTACCGTAGCCTCGCCCAGGGTGTGGCTCACATCGAAGCACTCGATGCGATTGATACCGTCCTCCCCCAGGGCCTCGTTCAGGGCGGCCAGGCGGGCGGACTGGTTCTCCCGCTGGCCTTCCCGGGTGGCCAGGGCCAGTTCCCCGTTCTTGCGCGCCATCTCCAGCCAGACCCGGCGTTCCCCCTGGGGACGAGCGATCACCTGGATGCGCCGGCCGGCCTCCTCGCACAGCCAGTCGGCCAGTCCCTCGATCTCTTCCCCCAGCACCAGGGTCGGGGGGATGGGCCGGCCAGCGTAGTGCTGGCCGACGAAGGCCTCCAGCACGTCCGCGGGCTCGACGTCCTCCACATGGCTGGGAAAGAAGGCGCGCCCGCCCAGGTTGCGGCCGCCCCGCACCATGACCAGATAGACGCAGGCCTGGCCGCCCTTGAGCACGGCGGCGACGATGTCGGCATCCTGCGACGAGCGGCTTTCCACGAACTGCTGGGCGCGTACCTTGGACAGGGCCTGGATCTGGTCGCGAAAAAAGGCCGCCTCCTCGAAGCGCAGATCCACTGCGGCGGCCTCCATGCGCCGGTTGAGGGTGGCCACCAGTTCGTTGTCCTTGCCCTCCAGGAACAGCAGCGCGTTGGCCACGTCCTGGCCGTAGTCGGCAGGGTCGACCTTGCCCACGCAGGGACCGCTGCAGCGCCGGATCTGATACAGCAGGCAGGGCCGGGAGCGGTTCTGGAATACCGTGTCCTCGCAGGTGCGCAGGCGGAACACCTTCTGCAGCACCTGGATGCTCTCCCGCACCGCCAAGGAGTTGGGAAACGGGCCGAACACCCGGTTGCGCTTGTCCGGCGTGCCGCGGAAGAAGCTTAGGCGCGGAAAGGCATGGCCGGACAGGAGCAGGTAGGGATAGGACTTGTCGTCCCGGAACAGGATGTTGTACTTGGGCGCCAGCCCCTTGATCAGGTTGTTCTCCAGCAGCAAGGCCTCGGCCTCGGTGCGGGTCACCGTGGTCTGGATATCCCGGATGCGCGCCACCATGTGGCGGATGCGGGGCGACAGGTCGGTCTTCTGGAAGTAGCTGGAGACCCGCTTCTTCAGGTCCCGGGCCTTGCCCACGTAGAGCACCGCGCCCGCCTCGCCCAGCATGCGGTAGACGCCGGGCAGGTTGGGCAGGCCCGCCAGGACGGGCTTGGGGTCGAAGGCGTCGGTGCCGTCGGTGCGGGCCATGGCGTTGGCGTCAATCCTCCTCGTCCAGTAACTGGCCGGCGATGGCCCAGTTCTCGTCCGGCAGCTCCTCGAAGGCGATATAGGTGTAGCGCCTGGGCTTGAGGGCGTGGCGCTCCAGGGTGTCGGTGATCTCCTCGGCGATCTTCTTCTTCTGGTCCCGGGTGAGGGAACCGGCCAGCTTGATGGTGACTACGGGCATGGGGCTTCCTTGCGGTCTAGGGCGATACGGTCGAACACGGCCCGGAACATGGCCGGCGTGAGCCGGTTGGTCTGGGTGTTGTAGCGGGAGCAATGGTAGCTGTCGTAGAGGCGCAAGCGGGGTGCCCCCTCTCCCCCCGGGAGAGGGTCGGGGTGAGGGAGCAAGGGTGAAATTCCCTTTGAGGCTGTTTTTACCATTGTTCCCTCTCCCCCAGCCCCTCCCCCCCGGGGGAGGGGAGCCGATGCACAGCCCCGTGGCCGAAGGTGTAGTCCTTTTTCTTCAGTCCTAGGGCCTGCAACACGGCGCCGTGGGCGATCAGCCCCAGGGCCAGGATGGCGGCGCCGGAGGGCAAGCCGGCCAGTTCTTGCTTGAGATAGGTGTTGCAGCGCTTGATCTCGGCGGTCTCCGGCTTGTTCTCGGGGGGCACGCATTTCACCGCGTTGGTGATGCGGCAGCCGGTCAGTTCCAGGCCGTCATCGGTGGCAGTGGACACGGGGCGGCTGGCGTAGTCATAGTCGTACAGGGTCTGGTACAGCAACACGCCGGCATGGTCGCCGGTGAAGGGGCGCCCGCTGCGGTTGGCGCCGTGGAAGCCAGGGGCCAGGCCGACGATGAGCAGGCGGGCATCCGGATCGCCGAACGGAGGCACCGGCCGGCAAAAATATTCCGGGTGCTTTGTTCGACCTGCGGCGAGGAAAGCGGACAGTCGTGGGCAGGCCCGGCAGTGGGGGTCGAAGCTCATGGCCGTCAATGCAGATGGACGGGGGTGCCCGTCATATCCTCGGGCAGTTCCGTGTGGACGTTCTCGGCATCGGAATTGGGGAACAGGGGGGCGCCGCAGTCGTCGCAGTATTCCAGGGACATGCGGGTGTCCAGCATGCGCACTTCGCCGATGCCGGTCTGCTTGAGCAGGGCCTCGATCTCGCCGCCGATGTCCGCGCCTTCCTCCTCGCTGCCCAGCAGGGGCCAGGTCACGCCGTGGACCACTTCGGCGGAATCGGCCTGGGTAAATCCGACGCGCCATTCCACCAGGTCCTGCTCGTAATAAGGCGCCACCACGGCGCACAGCTGGCTGGCGGGCACGGTGAACAGGGCCTGCAGATAATCCACGGCGGCCTTGAGGGCGAAGGGACGGGTCTCCCGGTCGGCCCGGCGCCAGGCAGCGAAGTAGGCATCGGGCAGGAGCAGTTCGTAGGCGCAGCCGGCCAGGACGGCATGGAAATTCGGGCCGGCCTGTTCGCGCCAGGCCGCAAGCGCGGTGGTCCGGTTGCCGTCCGGCTCGTTCCAGCGGAACAGGGGATGGCCTTGCGGCGCCCGGACGATGCCCAGCAGGTAGCGCACGTCGGAGACGAATGACTGGCTGTCGGGCAACTGGCCGGGATCGATGTTCAGGTCCTTGCCGTCGCCCGCCGCTTCCGCCAGGGTCACGGCGAAGGCGCGGGTGGCCACGTAGCCCTGGGGGAGTTGGTCCGGGCTGAACAGGAAATCGGCGAAGCGCACTTGCGCCCCCGCGGCCAGGACATGGGCGGAGAGCTGGGCGCGCAGGGCATCCAGGGTCCCGGCGGGCAGGGTGCGGGCGGGTATGAGGTAGCGCGACCAGGCCAGGATGGGCAGGGCGATAAGCAGGCGGGTCGATCTCCCGTCGTTGCGTCCCTCGCAGCCGGCCTCGATCAGGTCGGCCAGCTCGTCGTAGGCCCGGGGGTCGGTTTCGCGCAGGCGATCCAGGGCCTGGTTGAGGGCATCCTCGTCGCCGCCGGCAAGCAGTTTTTCAACCAGGCCGTTCATTTCCGCTTCCCACCAGGCGTCTTCCGTGCGGCTGCCGGATTCGGCCAGGCCCCGGGCCAGCCAGGCCAGGCGTTCGGCGTCACGGGAGAGGCGGTGGCGGTTGTACAGGCGGCGGCGTTTCATGGTCATGGCTTGAACGAGGCAGAAGCGTGGGCGGGGGCGCAGGCATTGTCGCAGGGGTTGCCGCGCAATTCCGGCTGCAAGGTCACGTGGCGGATGTCGTGGCGTTCATCCAGGCATTGCCGGCAGGCCTTCAGGATCCGTTCCCAGTCGTCGAAGGCACCCAATTCCACGTGGGCGGAGAGGGCCACCTGGCCGGAGGACAGGGTCCAGATGTGCAGGTCGTGGACCAGGTACACCCCGGGGATGGCGGCCAGGTCGTGGACCACGTCGTCCATGCTGACGTGGGCCGGCACGCCTTCCATCAGCACATGCAGGCTTTCCCCCAGCAGTCGCCAGGCGGAGACCAGGATCAGGGCCGCCACCACCAGGGAGAGGATGGGATCGATGGGGAAGTAGCCCGTGGCCCAGATCACCGCGCCGGCAACCAGGGCCGCCACCGAGCCCATCAGGTCGCCCAGGACGTGCATGAACGCGGCCCGGGTATTGAGGCTGTCGCCGCCGTGGTGAAGCAGCCAGGCCACGATCAGGTTCACCACCAGGCCGGTGGTCGCCACCACCATTACCGCGCCGCCCTTGACCTGCGGGGGGTCCTGTAGGCGTTGGATCGCCTCGTAGGTGATGAAGCCGATCAGGGCCAGCATGGCCAGGCTGTTGACCAGGGCGGCCAGGATCTCCAGGCGCACCAGGCCGTAGGTGTGGCGGCTGGAGGGCGGGCGGCGCGCCAGATGGGCGGCCAGGGCGGCGAGGCCCAGGGCGGCGGAGTCGGTGACCATGTGACCCGCGTCGGAGAGCAGGGCCAGGGATCCGGACCAGAGGCCGGCCGCCACTTCCACGCCGGCAAACGCCAGGGTGAAGAGCAGGGCCTTTATCAGGGCGTGGCCGCCATGGTCATAGCCCAGGTGGTGCTGGGAGTGGGTGGTGTCGCGATCGACGGAGAGCCGTTCAGGCATGGTCAGGATTTTCCGCAGGTGTTGGTGGGGTCGGCCAGGGCGAGCTCGGCGTCGGCCTGGCCCACACCGCCCAGGTGGCGCAGGGCGTCCACATAGCGCTGGCTTTCATGCAGTGCGATCCGGGCGGGGGGGTGGGGGCGGCCGTGCATGCGCGCCAGCCGCACCAGCGATACCGGCGGCAGGACGTGCCTGAGTCCGGCCAGGACTTCATCCGCCAGGTCCGGCCGGTTGCAGACCAGGGCCATGTCACAGCCGGCCTTCAGGGCCGCCGCGGTCCGCTCGGTGATGCCGCCCGCCACGCTGGCCCCCTCCATGGTCAGGTCGTCGCTGAAGATCACCCCCTCGAAACCGTAGCGGCCGCGCAACAGTTCGCCCAGCCAGCGCCGGGAGAAGCCGGCGGGCTGGCTGTCCACCTTGGGATAGATCACGTGGGAGGGCATGACCCCGGACAGGCCCAGATCGATCAGCTGGCGGAACGGCAGGATGTCGGCGAACTCGATGTCGGACAGGCCGCGCTCGTCCACCGGAATGGCCAGGTGGGAATCGGCCGCCACGAAGCCATGTCCCGGGAAGTGCTTACCCACCGCGCTCATGCCCGCCTCGTGCAGGCCCAGCACCAGGGCGTGGGCCAGCTCGGTCACCGCCTGGGGGTTGCGGTGGAAGGCCCGGTCGCCGATCACGCCGCTGACGCCGTAGTCCAGGTCCAGCACCGGGGCGAAACTGAAATCCACCCCCACGGCCCGCAGCTCGGCGCCGATCACATAGCCGGCGTCCCGGGCCAGGCGCCGGGCCTGCTGGGGATGGCTGTCCCAGACCCGGCCGATGGCGCCCATGGCCGGGATGGCGGTGAAGCCCTCCCGGAAGCGCTGGACCCGACCGCCCTCGTGATCCACGCCGATCAGCAGGTGGGGGCTGCGCAGGGCGTGGATCTCCCGGCACAGCGCCGCGATCTGCTCGGGGCTTTCGTAGTTGCGCCGGAACAGGATCACGCCGCCCACCGTGGGATGAAGCAGGCGCCGGCGCTCGGCTTCGGTGAGGACGAAGCCTTCCACGTCGGCCATCAGGGGGCCGAGGGGCAGGTGTTGGGCCGGTGCGGTGTGGGCGATCATGCGCGGGTCTCCAGGATCACGAAGGCGACGGCGTAATCATGTTCGTCGGACAGGGAGACATGGGCCGGACCGATGTCCCGTTGCCGCAGCCAGCTGCCCAATTCCGGGCCGTAGGCGAAGTCGGGCCGGCCCAGGGGGTCGTGGACCACGCTGATGGCGGCAAAGGAAACCGGCGCCCGCATGCCCGTGCCCAGAGCCTTGGCGAAGGCCTCCTTGGCCGCGAAGCGCTTGGCCAGCAGGCGTTCCTGATGCCGGGATGCGGTGTACTCATCCCACTCCTCCGGTGACAGGATCCGCTTTGCCAGTTTGCCGCCGTGGCGGGCATGGATCTCGCCCATGCGCCGGATGGCGACGATGTCGGTGCCGATGCCGTAGATCATGGCATGGCCCCATCGACGGTTTGCGACAGCCCCCGACGCAGGCGGTCGAGACGGTCCAGGCCGTAATGGGTGAAGGCCAGGCCCATGTAGACCGGGGCCAGGAAGTTCACCACCGGCACCACGTGGAGCAGGCCCAGCAGGGCCGCCAGCAGGTAGAGCTGCCAACCGCCGCCCCGGCGCAGTTGGGCCAGTTCGGTCGCGGAGGCGTGCTCCGAAAGGGCGTCGTAGACGAACAGGCGCTGGTTCAGCCAGGCGTTGAGCAGCACCGAGACGCCGGCGCCGAACGGACCCAGCAGCCAGAACGGCAGGGTCAATATCCAGACGAACAGGTAGACCACCAGGGCGAACAGGCTGTTTGCCACGCTGCCGGCGAAGCTGCCACCCTGCAACCGCTCCAGCTCCGGGTAGCCGCGCCGGGCCACCACCCCCACCAGGATGGGCATGAAGATCAGGGAAGTGATGAGCAGGGCGGTGACGTAGACCGCCGGCAGCAACAGCAGGATCAGCAGGGAATAGGCGGCGAATCCCGCGATCCAGCCGGCCACGGCCGGGCTGAGCCAGTCGGGCACGGTCACCTGGCTGATCCAGGCGTGCAATTCCATTTTCCAGGCGTCGCCGAACCACCAGAACAAGCCGCCCCAGAGCAGCAGCGCGGCCAGCATGGGCAGGAACATCACCGTCATGACCCGGGGCAGGAACAGGTCGGCGGCGGCGCGTCGCAGGATGTCGAAAATGAAAGCCATGTCAGCAGGGAAGAGGCAGAAGCCGCAATGCTATCGGGCGGGGCGGGTGAGATAAAGCGCCGGGGTCAGCCGGCGACCTCGTAGACCCCGCCGATCACCACGAATTCGTCCTCCCCCTTGAGTTGGCTGGGCAGCAGGCGGTGGTGGAAGAAGACCTTGGCCAGGGGCACCCGCGCCTCCAGGACGGTGTCACCGAATTCGTCGGCCCGTTCCCGCGACCGGGAGAATGAGGAGAGGTTGTTCAGCAGCACAGTGCGCCGGCCCGGCCCTAGCTCGGCCAGGGTCTCCAGGTCGTCCAGCCGGTTCACGCCGCGATACAGGGTGAAGTGGGTCACGCCGGGGTGGCGCCGGCCCAGTTCGTACTGGCCGTAGGTGTAGAGCAGGTCCAGCTGGGCCTCCATGGCGTTGGTGCCGTACAGGCCCCTGCCGCGCATCTCCAGGTAATGGCGGTAGGTCTCGCCGGACAGGTCGCGGATGGGGCCGCCGTGGTGGCGCGGCAGCAGGCCGAAGCGGGATTCCACCCAGCCCTTCAGCACCGCCCCCTCCATGCCGTTCGGGTCGAAGGCCCAGCCGCGCAGCATCCGCAGATAGCTGGCCTTGCGGCGCTGGGCCGGCGTCTCCGGGTCGGAGCCGGCCTCTTCCGGATGGTCCAGGCTGAAGGCGGCGGCCATGTGGGCAAGAAACATCCGGACCCGCAGCGCCGGCTCGGCGATCTGGTCGAGGCGCCGGAAAAAGGAATGGTGCAGTTCCAGCACCCCGTCCAGGGTCAGGGGGACCGGGTGGCGCTGGTAGGTGAGGCTGCCCAGCAGCACCGCCGGGATGCTGCAGCGGTTGATGGGCAGATGGGCGGCGCGGGGCAGGGTGGGGTTGTCGGCTTTGTCGGGTTTTGTTGTGGGCACCCCGACAAAGCCCCGGGGTTTGTCGCGTCCTACACCCGTATCAGGATCGTCAAGTCCTGAATATAGCTGTTTCATTTCAATCGCTTAGGGGGTTTGTGGGGTATTGGCACAGGCCTTGCGAAAGTGGTCGTGCGAGCGACATTTCAATCGCATCCCGTTTTCTGAACGTTAGGAGAAAAACCATGGCTCTGCGTCAATGCGCGATTTACGGCAAGGGTGGTATCGGCAAGTCTACTACCACTCAAAACCTGGTGGCCGCCCTGGCCGAGGCCGGCAAGAAGGTGATGATCGTCGGTTGCGATCCCAAGGCGGATTCCACCCGTCTGATCCTTCATGCCAAGGCCCAGAACACCATCATGCACCTGGCCGCCGAGGCCGGTTCCGTCGAGGACCTGGAACTGGAAGACGTGCTCAAGGTCGGTTACGGCGACATCAAGTGCGTCGAATCCGGTGGCCCCGAGCCGGGCGTCGGTTGTGCCGGCCGCGGCGTGATCACCGCCATCAACTTCCTTGAGGAAGAAGGCGCCTACGAGGAAGACCTGGACTTCGTGTTCTACGACGTGCTCGGCGACGTGGTGTGCGGCGGTTTCGCCATGCCCATCCGCGAGAACAAGGCCCAGGAGATCTACATCGTGGTGTCCGGCGAGATGATGGCCATGTACGCCGCCAACAACATCGCCAAGGGCATCGTGAAGTACGCCAACTCCGGCGGCGTGCGTCTGGCCGGCCTGATCTGCAACAGCCGCAACACCGCTCGCGAAGACGAACTGATCATGGAACTGGCCAGCAAGCTCGGCAGCCACATGATCCACTTCATCCCACGCGACAACGAAGTGCAGCGCGCCGAAATCCGCCGCATGACCGTGATCGAGTACAACCCGAACGCCAAGCAGGCCGACGAGTACCGTTCTCTGGCCAACAAGATCATCAACAACAAGAATCTGGTGATCCCCACCCCGATCACCATGGACGAGTTGGAAGAAGTGATGATGTCCTTCGGCATCCTGGAAGAGGAAGACGAGTCCATCGTCGGCAAGACCGCCGCCCAGCTCGCCGCCGAAGCCGCCGCTGCGTGATGACGAAAGCCCCTCTCCCATTGGGAGAGGGGAGTGATCAACCCAACATGCCCGTCCACAGATTGGTGGCGGTGTGAAAGGAGAATGAAATGTCGAACCTGACCCGTGAAGAGACCGAAGCCCTCATCGCCGAGGTACTCGAGGTCTATCCCGAGAAGGCCAAGAAGGATCGCGCCAAGCACCTGGCCGTCAACGACCAGAGCATCGAGCAGTCCAAGAAGTGCATCACCTCCAACCGCAAGTCCCTGCCGGGCGTCATGACCATCCGTGGTTGCGCCTACGCCGGCTCCAAGGGCGTGGTCTGGGGTCCCATCAAGGACATGATCCACATTTCCCACGGCCCGGTCGGCTGCGGTCAGTACTCCCGCGCCGGTCGCCGTAACTACTACGTCGGCACCACCGGCGTGAACACCTTCGGCACCATGAACTTCACCTCCGACTTCCAGGAGAAGGACATCGTGTTCGGCGGCGACAAGAAACTGGCCAAGCTGATCGGCGAGATCGAAGGCCTGTTCCCCATGAACAAGGGTATCTCTGTCCAGTCCGAGTGCCCCATCGGCCTGATCGGCGACGACATCGAGGCGGTTTCCAAGAAGGCCGCCGCCGAGTTCGACAAGCCCGTGGTGCCGGTGCGCTGCGAAGGCTTCCGCGGCGTGTCCCAGTCCCTGGGCCACCACATCGCCAACGACTCGATCCGCGACTGGGTGTTCGAGCGCGACGGCAAGGACGTCAAGAGCGCCTTCGAGCCCGGCCCCTATGACGTGTCCATCATCGGCGACTACAACATCGGCGGCGACGCCTGGTCCTCCCGCATCCTGCTGGAAGAGATGGGCCTGCGCGTGGTGGCCCAGTGGTCCGGCGACGGCACCCTGGCCGAGATCGAGCTGACCCCCAAGGTCAAGCTCAACCTGATCCACTGCTACCGCTCGATGAACTACATCGCCCGGCACATGGAAGAGAAGTACAACATCCCCTGGCTGGAATACAACTTCTTCGGCCCCACCAAGATCGCCGAGTCCCTGCGCGCCATCGCCGCCCGCTTCGACGACACCATCAAGGAAGGCGCCGAGCGGGTCATCGCCAAGTACCAGCCCATGGTGGACGCCATCGTCGCCAAGTTCCAGCCGCGCCTGCAGGGCAAGCGGGTCATGCTCTACGTGGGCGGCCTGCGTCCCCGCCACGTGATCGGCTCCTACGAGGACCTGGGCATGGAAGTGGTGGGCACCGGTTACGAGTTCGGCCACAACGACGATTACGACCGCACCATCAAGGAGATGGGCAACGCCACCCTGCTGTACGACGATGTCACCGGCTTCGAATTCGAGGAGTTCGTCAAGCGCGTCAAGCCCGACCTGATCGGCTCCGGCATCAAGGAGAAGTACATCTTCCAGAAGATGGGCATTCCCTTCCGCCAGATGCACAGCTGGGACTACTCCGGCCCATACCACGGCTACGACGGCTTCGCCATCTTCGCCCGTGACATGGACATGACCTTGAACAACCCCTGCTGGAAGAAGCTCACCCCCCCGTGGGCCAAGCCGGCCGAGGACGAGGCCATGGCCAAGGCGGCCTAAGTTGGAAGCCCCTCCCCCGGTGGGGGAGGGGTTGGGGAGAGGGCGGGTTTGCCCGACGACCGTTCCCTCACCCCCGGCCCCTCTCCCGCTTGTGGGCGAGGGGAGTGAAGAAAACCGATCAACCTATGCCCGTGTCCGCGGATTAGCGGTTCGGGCCAGGAGATGAAAATGCAAGTTACCGAGGACATCAAGCCCAGCTATCCGTTGTTCCGTGAAGACGAATACAAGGAGATGCTGAGCAAGAAGCAGAACACCTTCGAAGACCGCCCGGAAATGGCGGAGATCGAAAAGACCTTCCAGTGGACCACTTCGGTGGAATACCAGGAGCTCAACTTCAAGCGCGAGGCACTGACCGTCAACCCGGCCAAGGCCTGCCAACCCCTGGGCGCCGTGCTGGCCGCCCTGGGCTTCGAGAACACCCTGCCCTACGTGCATGGTTCGCAAGGTTGCGTGGCCTACTTCCGCACCTACTTCAATCGCCACTTCAAGGAGCCCATCTCCTGCGTGTCCGACTCCATGACGGAAGACGCGGCGGTGTTCGGCGGCCAGAAGAACATGTACGACGGCCTGCCCAACGCCCTGGCGCTGTACAAGCCCGACATGATCGCCGTGTCCACCACCTGCATGGCCGAGGTGATCGGCGACGACCTGAACGCCTTCATCAACAACACCAAGAAGGAAGGTCACATCGCCAAGGACTTCCCGGTCCCCTACGCCCACACCCCCTCCTTCGTCGGCAGCCACGTCACCGGCTGGGACAACATGTTCGAGGGCGTGATCCGCTACTTCACCCTGAACTACATGGAAGGCAAGGAGATCGGCAGCAACGGCAAGATCAACATCGTGCCGGGCTTCGAGACCTATCTGGGCAACTTCCGCGTGGTCAAGCGCATGCTCAAAGAAATGGACGTGGACTACACCTTCCTGTCTGATCCCGAGGAAGTGCTGGATACCCCGGCCGACGGCAAGTTCCGCATGTACGCCGGCGGCACCACCCAGGACCAGGTGAAGGACGCCCCCAACGCCAAGAACACCTTCCTGCTTCAGCCCATGCAGTTGGACAAGACCCGGAAGTTTGTGGAAGGCACCTGGCATCATGAAGTGCCCAAGGTCAGCATCCCCATGGGCCTGGAGTGGACCGACGAGTGGCTGATGAAGGTCAGCGAGGTCACCGGCAAGCCCATCCCCGAGTCCCTGGCCAAGGAGCGCGGCCGCCTGGTGGACATGATGACCGACAGCCACACCTGGCTGCACGGCAAGAAATTCGCCCTGTACGGCGATCCCGACTTCGTCATGGGCATGACCAAGTTCCTGCTGGAACTGGGCGCCGAGCCCATCCACGTGCTCTGCAACAACGGCTCCAAGAAGTGGAACAAGGCCATCCAGAAGGTGCTGGCCGAGTCCCCCTACGGCGTCAACTGCAAGACCTATCCCGGCGCCGACCTGTGGCACATGCGTTCCCTGGTGTTCACCGAGAAGCCCGACTTCCTGATCGGCAACAGCTACGGCAAGTTCATCCAGCGCGACACCCTGCACAAGGGCAAGCAGTTCGAAGTGCCGCTGATCCGCCTCGGCTTCCCCATCTTCGACCGCCACCACCTGCACCGCCAGACCACCCTCGGGTACGAAGGCGCCATGCAGATGCTCACCACCCTGGTGAACGCCGTGCTGGAGCGTCTGGACGAGGAAACCCGCGGTATGGGGACGACGGACTACAACTACGACCTGATCCGCTGACCTTCTCCCCTCCCCCCTTGGGGGAGGGGCTGGGGGAGAGGGAACAAGGTTTGCTCAGGTACACCGAGTTTTCCCTCACCCCGGCCCTCTCCCAGTGGGAGAGGGGGCAAACCAAGGAACCCCCATGGCCAACATCATGATCCGCAAGAGCGACAAGGGCGATTACGTGTTCTACCTGCCCAAGCGCGATCTCGAGGACACCATCGTCTCGATGGAGTTCGACACCCCGGAGAAGTGGGGCGGCGAGATCAAGCTCAACAACGGTGGCGCGTATTACATCGAACCCCAGGCCGCGCCGGCCCGCATGCCCTACTCGGTGCGCGCCAAGCGCCTCGACGCCGCGGAATGAACTGAAAGGAAGACATCATGGCACTCAAGATCGTTGCCGACCTGTGCACCGCCTGTGGCGACTGCGAACCCGACTGCCCCACCGCGTCCATCCGGACCAAGAAAGGCGTCTATATCATCAACCCCGACACCTGCACCGAGTGCGAGGGCGATTACGACAAGCCCAAGTGCGTGGAACTGTGTCCCATCGACAACTGCATCCTGCCCCTGGCGGCCTGACCTTCGGCCCCTCCCTCTCCGGGGGAGGGGCTGGGGAGAGGGGAAGCGGCCCTCAGGCCGCACCGATCTGAACCGCGATCTGAACCAAATTCACAGGAGCCCATCATGACCACCATCACCAAAGGCGCCGCCCTGCGCATCGCCCTCGCCGCCAAGGCCCTGGCCGAGGTGGAACCCCGCGCCTTCACCCTCAAGCTGGCCGAGAAGGTGGGCCTGCCGGTCACCGAGGAAAAGCTGTCCACCCTCACCGTGGCCGACCTGAAGATGGTCCTGTCAGGCGAGGAGACGGTGGAGCCCGACATGGATACCGCCTCCATCAAGCTGGCGGTCCGCTACCTCTGGGGCGAGGGGGGCAACCTCGGCGGCGACGCCGCCGACGCACCCAAGCCCGAGGCCTATGCTGACGGCGACCTGCCCGGCAGCCTGCGGGTGGCCGTGGCCTCCAACACGGGCGAGAACCTGGACGGACATTTCGGCTCCGCCCCCCGCTTCCTGGTCTACCAGGTGGGCAAGGAGGCCATCAGGCTGGTGGACGTGCGCCCCACCGTCATCGCCGACGAGGCGGACGACAAGAACGTGGCCCGTTCCGAACTGATCAACGACTGCCAGATCGTCTACGTGCAGTCCATCGGCGGCCCGGCCGCCGCCAAGGTCGTGCGCGCCGGCGTGCACCCGGTGAAGATCGCCCAGGCCGGCCCGGCCCGGGAGGCCATCGCCCGCCTGCAATCCATCCTCGACGCGCCGCCGCCCTGGCTGGCCAAGATCCTCGGCGTGGAGGCCAAGTCCCTGGCCAAGTTCAGCGAGGAAGAAGAGGAGCAGGACGCGTGATCGAGACCGCCACCCTGGACGGCATCGCCGCCGCGGCGGCGGGCCGCCCCGTGGACGAGGCCCTGCTGGCGGACCTGCGCCAGGTCTGGCCCGGCCTGCACATCACCCTGTGCAGCGACGACGACGTGCCGGCCCGCCTGCCGCCCGCCCTGGAGCGGCCCGGCTTCAACCTCTATCTGGTCAACGGCAGCGAACATTGCCTCAGCCTGACCAACGACCCGGCGGTGGCCGTCGGCGTGGTGCTGGCCTGGGCGGACGAGGATTGAAAACGATGGATCGGGACGTGATTTTTTTTGACCTTCGTTATGTCGCAACAGGCCATAACGATGGACCATAACGATGGACCATAACGAAACAGGCTCATGCCCGCCGACCCGCCGGAAGGAGCGATGAATCCCGCCGCCGATCCCCTGAAACTGGCCCGGTCCCCCACCTCCCGGGGCCGGCGCTGGGACCATCTGGAACTCCTGGAACGCATCGACACCACCGGCTCCATCTCGGCGGCGGCCAACGCCATGGGCATGAGCTACAAGGCCGCCTGGCAGGCGGTGGAGGCCATGAACAACCTGTCCGAGCAGGCCCTCGTCGAACGCCAGCCGGGTGGCCGAAACGGCGGTGGCACCCGCCTCACCCCATACGGCCGTCGGGTGGTGGCCGCCTACCGCCGCCTGGAGAAGGAACAGGAACGGGTCCTGGCCCACCTGGGTCGGCTCATGGACGACTTCGACCAGTACTACCAACTCATCAGGAGATTCGACATGCAAACAAGCGCCCGCAACCAGTTCTTAGGCCAGGTGAAGTCGGTGAAGACCGGTGCCGTCAACGCCGAGGTCATCCTCGACATCGGCGGCGGCGACCAGCTGGCCGCCATCATCACCAACGACAGCGTGGAGCACCTGGACCTGAAACCGGGCATGGAGGCCTATGCCCTGGTGAAGGCCCCCTGGGTCATCCTAACCACCGACGAGGGCCTCAGGACCAGCGCCCGCAACCGCCTGTGCGGCACCGTGGTGCGCTGCCAGGGAGGCGCGGTGAACGGCGAGGTGATACTCGAGCTGGCCGGCGGCAAGACCGTGGCCGCCATCATCACCAACGACAGCCTCCAGTCATTGGGCCTTAAGGAGGGCATGCGCGCCTGCGCCCTGATCAAGGCCTCCCACGTCATCCTGGCGGTCGCCGGCTGAATCCATACAACCCAAGCACCGGAACCCAAACCATGAAATCCCCGCTCATCGCCGGCCTATGCCTCGGCTTGCTTGTCCTGATGTCCAGCCCTGTCGCCCGGGCCGACCAGGTCCAGGTGGCCGTGGCCGCCAACTTCACCGCGCCCATGCAGCGGATCGCCGCCGAATTCGAGCAGGACACCGGCCACAAGGCCCTGCTGGCCTTCGGCTCGTCCGGCAAGTTCTACGCCCAGATCCGGAACGGCGCGCCCTTCCAGGTGTTCCTCTCGGCCGACGACGAAAAGCCCACCAAGCTGGAGCAGGAAGGCCTGGGCGTGGCCGGCAGCCGCATGACCTACGCCATCGGCACCCTGGTGCTGTGGTCGGCCAAGCCCGGCTTCGTAGACGCCAAGGCCGAGGTGCTGAAGAAGGGCGGCTTCGCCCATCTGGCGATTGCCAATCCCAAGCTTGCGCCGTATGGCGTTGCGGCCGTCGAGACCCTGACCAAGCTGGGCCTGGCCGACGCGCTGGCACCCAGGCTGGTGCAGGGCGAGAACATCGCCCAGACCTACCAGTTCGTCGCCAGCGGCAATGCCGATCTGGGCTTCGTGGCGCTGTCGCAGGTCATGAAGGACGGCCAGGTGGGCAGCGGCTCGGCCTGGATCGTGCCGTCCACCATGCACGCGCCTATCCGCCAGGACGCCATCATCCTGGCCAATGGCAAGGGCAGCGCCGCCACCGTGGCGTTGATGAAATACCTGAAGTCGCCCAAGGCCATGCGCATCATCAAGGCCTACGGCTACGAGGTGGAATAAGGTTTGCTCCCTACCCAGAGGGGAGCAAACCACTGGCCTGAATCCCCCCAATCCGGCTAACGTCACGATCCAACCATGCTCAGCACCGACGACCTTTCCGCCATCCGCATCACCCTTGAGCTGGCCGGGCTCACCACCGGCCTGCTGCTGGTGATCGGCACGCCCATCGCCTGGTGGCTGGCCCGTACACGATCGTGGCTGAAAGGCCCGGTGGGCGCGCTGGTGGCCCTGCCCATCGTGCTGCCGCCGTCGGTGATCGGCTTCTATCTGCTGGTGGCCATGGGTCCCAACGGCCCCCTCGGCCACTTCACCCAGGCCCTGGGCCTGGGCGTGCTGCCCTTCACCTTCGCCGGCCTGGTGGTGGGCTCGGTGTTCTACTCGCTGCCGTTCGTGGTGCAGCCCCTGCAGAACGCCTTCGAGGCCATCGGCGAACGGCCGCTGGAGGCTGCCGCCACCCTGCGGGCCTCGCCGCTGGATGCGTTTTTCAGCGTGATGCTGCCGCTGGCCAAACCCGGATATCTCACGGCCACGGTGCTCGGCTTCGCCCACACGGTCGGCGAGTTCGGTGTGGTGCTGATGATCGGCGGCAACATCCCCGGCGTCACCCGGGTGGTGTCGGTGCAGATCTACGACTACGTCGAGGCGCTGGAATACGGCCAGGCCCACTGGCTGGCCGGCGGCATGGTGGCGTTCTCCTTCCTGGTGCTGCTGGCGCTGTACACCCTCAACCGGCGCGGCGGGCGGCAATGAGCATCGCCGCCCGCTTCGATCTGAACCTGTCGGGTTTCCGGCTGGATGTGGACCTCGACCTGCCCGGACGCGGCGTCACCGCCCTGTTCGGCCATTCCGGTTCCGGCAAGACCACGCTGCTGCGCTGCATCGCCGGCCTCGACCGCGCGGCGGGCAGGCTGACCGTGAACGGCGAAAGCTGGCAGGACGGCGCGCGCTTCGTACCCACCCATCATCGCCCCCTGGGCTACGTGTTCCAGGACGCCAACCTGTTCGCCCATCTGTCCGTGCGGCGCAATCTCGAATACGGCCTGAAGCGCATCCCCGCCGACCAGCGCCGCGTGAGCCTCGAACGGGCCATCGAACTGCTGGGCATCGGCCACCTGCTGGAGCGCCTGCCCGAGCGCCTGTCCGGCGGCGAGAAGCAGCGCGTCGGCATCGCCCGCGCCCTGGCCGTGAGCCCGCGCCTGCTGCTGATGGACGAACCACTGACTGCGCTGGACCTGGCCCGCAAGCAGGAAGTACTGCCCTATCTGGAGACCCTGCACGACGAACTCGATATCCCGGTGCTCTACGTCAGCCACGCCCCCGACGAAGTGGCGCGGCTGGCCGACCACCTGGTGGTGATGGATGCCGGCAAGGCGGTGGCCAGCGGCCCGCTCAGCGACACCCTGGCGCGCCTCGACCTGCCCATCCGCCTGGGCGAGGACGCCGGCGTGGTGCTGGACGGCGTGGTGGCCGAACGCGACCAACAGTGGCACCTGGCCCGGGTGGCCTTCCCCGGCGGCGCGGTCTGGGTGCGCGATGCCGGCCACGCCCTGGGCCATCACGTGCGGGTGCGCATCCTGGCCCGCGACGTCAGCCTGGCGCTGACGCCGCACAGCGGCACCAGCATCCTCAACACCCTGCAGGCGGTGGTGGTGGCGACCGCCGACGATAGCCACCCGGCCTTGAAGCTGGTCAGGCTGCGGCTCGGCGATTCGCCCCTGCTGGCGCGGCTCACCCAGCGTTCCGCCCATGCCCTGCGCCTTGCCCCCGGCCAGCTGGTGCATGCCCAGATCAAGGCGGTGGCGCTGATCGGTTGAGCCTGCTTCTAGGCTTCAGGCCTTCCTGACGAACTCCGATTTCAGCGACATGGCGCCGATGCCGTCGATCCTGCAGTCGATGTTGTGGTCGCCCTCCACCAGGCGGATGTTCTTGACCTTGGTGCCGACCTTCACCACCGACGAGGAACCCTTGACCTTGAGGTCCTTGATCACCGTCACGCTGTCGCCGTCCGCGAGCCGGTTGCCGTTGGCGTCGAGCACGGTCGGCGCGTCGTCGCCCGCCGATTCGGCCGCGGCCGCCTTTGGCCATTCGTGGGCGCACTCCGGGCAAACGTAGGCGTCGCCGTCCTCATAGGTGTAAGAGGAATTGCATTGTGGGCAGTGGGGAAGGGTGCTCATGTGAGGGGGTCCGGTGGAATTGGGGCTATGGGCGGATTGTGCCGGTTGGGCCTGCAACCTGCATATGGCCTGTCGTTGTGGGCGATTGCGGGTGAAATAGAGTCATCGCCGGAGTCGCCCGGCGGTGCTGGCAGGGGCCACAACCCAGAACCGGCGGTCCCCGGCCCTGGTTGCGGCCGATCAACTCTCCCCTTGGCCGTAAGTGCAATACAGCGCAACTCTCTGCTTCTGCATCCAGCTTGATGGGGTTGTCCGGCTCGTTGTGCAGAGCCAGACAACGCCCGTGGGAAATCTCAGAACGGGATGGACAGCTTGACCATGGCCCCGTTGGATTTCAGATGATTCGAGAATTTGCCGACATAGCCGGCGCGCAGAATCGCGCCTTTCTCGGACAGGACATTCAGGCCGATATCCACGTCCGCATAGGTCTTGTCCATTTCACCCTTGACAGTGAATGGGGCGACGCCCACCGGGGCACCCTGGAAGGACGCCGTGATCTCGGGTGAAGTCCCGGACAGGAAGCGGGTGATGCCCAGTTTTGCGTAAGGCCGCATCAGCAGGCCATCCCTGAGTCTCGTCTCACCGCCGATTTCAAGTGCCGGGGTCAGGTTGACGTAAGTTTCGTCATGACCCCGGACATCGAGATTGGCCCCCCCCGCGCCGTTTTCCCGGAATCCCGGGAATCGGGCATGTGACACGCCGAGATCCAGCGTGGGTTTGACATACCAGTTGGCCCCCTTCTGGTAGGCATGCGCAAGGCGCACATGCCCGGCGACGAAATTGACATGCTGGCCGCTCCTGGCGGTGACCATCGGGGTCGGAAGGTTTACATAGCGGACGGTGTCGTAACTTCCGTAACCGGCGCTGAGGTCCGCGGCGATGGAGGTCGCCCCGAACGCCTTCTTCAGAATCGCGCCGACCTGGCCCTGATCGCCGGAAGTGTTGGCGAGATTCACCAGGTCCTGCGTGCTGTTCTCGTAGGAAACCCCGAATCCCACATGCCAGCTGCCATCGCCGGTGGCCCGTTGCAGCCCGCCGGACAGGCTCGTCGACAGCCGCTTCAGGCCCATGTTGGAGGCCGTTCCATCCTGCTTGACCTTGCCACCCGTCACGCGAGCCCAGCCGCACTCGCTTTCGCGTATGAACCGGTCGGACCCGTCACGCACGCCGCAGCTGTGCATCGCGTCGCTGAACCCGAGATTGGAAAACAGCGTGCCGGTCTCGGTCCCGAGATAGGGTTCGGGGCTCAGCCGGTCGTAGGCATCGGCGAGGCTGCCCGTGTCGGGCAGGCCAATCAGTTCTGCAACCAGGGGTGCCAGACTCGGCGAGCCGCCCGCCAACCCGATGTTGCCGATGTAATTGCCGATCACGGACTGGTTGGCATTCAGTCCCGTGGGCGAGAAGTCGACGCTGTAGCCGAGCGCCAGCTCGGTCGGACCGGGTTGGAACAGCTGGTAATTCACGATGGCCGAGGTCGGGGCATCGAGGCTGATGCCGGAATCGGTGACGCCGCCCGCGCTCGTGAGGATGGTGACCTGATGGTCGCCCGGCGTGACGTACCCGATAGCGAGATCGTTGAGGCTGACCTGCCCGGTCAGGCTGCTGCTGCCTGTGACTTCCACCAGGTCTGCGGTGCCGGTGGCATAGTCGATATCCACGGCATAGATGCCTGTGGCCGTTTGTGACAGGCTGCCGGTCACGGCGGTGGTCATGACGCTCCCCATGCCGCCGGGAGACAAGGTGCCATCGTTGGTCAGCATGTTGTCCGCGCCCAGGTTGACCATGGTTCCAGAATAAAACGTGGCTGCCTGCTCGTTGTGGAACGAGTTGGTCCCCGTGCCGAGGTCGACCGAGCCGGTGACGATGCCGAAGTTGTCGATGGCTTCGTTGCCTGACGTAGCGCTGATGGCCATGCCGGCCGCGCCATCCGCCGTGGTGACCGTGCCGTGGTTGGTGAGCGAGTTGTTGGCGCCCTCCTCGAAGTGCACCCCGGCGGCCGCCACCTGGCTCATCTCCTCCGAGTCCGAGATGTCCTGAATGAACCCGGAGCCCCCCTGAACCGTACCCCCCATGATGCTGATCGTGATGTCGCCAGCGCCGGCATCGCCCCGGCTCTGGGCGAAGATGCCGTAAGAACCCTCGCCCTCGGCGATGACGTCGCCGTTGATGGTGATGTCCACCTGGCCGCCGGTGCCCTGGCCGCCGGCGCTCTGGGCAAAGATGCCGTTGGCCTGATTCCCCAGGGTGGTGATGTTGCCGCTGTGGTTCACGATGACGTGTCCGCCGGATCCTGCGCCGCCCACGCTGCCGGCGAATTCGATGGGCAGGAGGTCCAGGGGTCCGATGCCGAGTTCGCCCGCGAGGCCGCCGCCGCCGCCCACGCTCTGCGCGAATATGCCGTTGGCGCCCGCGCCGCGGGTGGTGATGTCGCCGCTGCTGATGACCGTGACGGTACCGCCGTTACCGGCGTTGCCGCCATCCTGGCCGAAGGCCAAGCCCAGGCCGAAATCCAGCGAGGGCTGGGACTCGAACAGTTTCGGCAGGCCGCGCTCCACGCTGCCCGAGACGCCGCCGCCGCCGCCCACGCTTTGGGCAAAGATGGCGTGGGCATCGTCCCCGGTGGTGTCGATATTGCCCTGGTGAGTGATGTTGACCGCGCCGCCGTTGCCGGCCGCGCCGCCGCCACCGCCGATGCCGACCTTGCCCGCGATGCCCACTTCCGCCTTACCCCCGGCCCCCGGGCCGCCGCCTTCTTCTCCGCCGCCAGCCGCTTCTCCCTCGCCGTAAAGCGTGGACAGGCCGCCGCCGCCGCCGACGCTCTGCGCGAAAATGCCGTACGACTGGAGCCCGAAGGTCGTGATGTTGCCCTCGTTGTTGACGGTGACGGTGTCGCCGTCACCGCTGCTGCCGCCGCTACCGCCAACGGAGATCGAAATATTCTTCGGGTCGAAAAATTCCTTCAGTTCCTTGACCAGCACGATGGCGTCGACGATCGGGTTGACACCCAATAGCCCGTCCCCGCCCGAACCGCCGCCCCCGCCGATGCTCTGCGCGAATATGCCGCTGGAAGCGGCGCCGTGGGTGGTGATGTCGCCCTGGTTGTCGACGCTGACCAAGCCGCCGTTGCTCGCGGTACCCCCGTTCCCGCCGATGCTGAGTTTGAGAGCGAAATCCGAGCCGGCGGCTTCTTCTTCCGGATTCTCCTTTTCAAAGCCCAGTTCCAGCGTGCGCGAGGTGCCGCCGGCGCCGCCGCCGCCGCCGATGCTCTGGGCGAAGATGCCGTGGGCGTTGTCCCCGGAGGTTTCGATCACGCCATGGTTGGTGACCGAGGCTGTGCCCCCATGGTTGCCGGTGCCCCCCTGTCCGCCGACGGACAGATCGACGGTGAGGCTCGTGGCTGGCTTCACGTTCGTCACTATGCCGATGTCGATGGCCAGGCTCGATCCGCCGGCGCCGCCGCCGCCTCCCAGGCTCTGGGCGAAGATGCCATGGGCATCGTTCCCGGTCGTGGTGATCGACAGGTCGTTGACCACGGTGGCCGTCCCCCCTATGTTTCCGCTGCCGCCGGCACCGCCGATGGATGCGCTCAGATTGAACTTGGTGTCACCAACGGTGGACCCGAACGAGGCGCTCGAACCGCCGGTGCCGCCGCCGCCGCCCACGCTCTGGGCGAAGATTCCGTAAGACTCTCCCCCTTCGGTGTTGATCGCGGCGCCGTTGCTGACGTCGACGTCCATCCCCTTGCCGCCCGCGCCGCCGCTGCCGCCCACGGCGATGCTGAATTGCGTGACTTCTTCGGCGAATGAGCCGGCGAAGCTGAAGCCGCCGTTGCCGCCGCCCCCACCCAGGCTCTGGGCGACGATGCCTGACGAACGTTCACCCAAAGTTTCGATCGTGCCCCCCGTGGTGGTGACGTTCACGTAATTGCCGTCGCCCCCGGAGCCGCCGGACCCGCCGATGCTCAGCGTGCCCGCGCCATCGCCCGCGCCTGCGCCGGCGATGCTGAAGCCGCCGTTGCCGCCGCCGCCGCCCACGCTCTGGGCAAAGATGCCGTCGGCCTCTTCGCCGTGGGTGGTGATGTCGGCCCCGCTGGTGACATGGACCGTATCCCCACCGCCGCCGCCGCCCGCGAATCCGCCGATGTTGAGCGTGCCGGCGCCGGTACCCGCGCCCGTGCCCGCGATGCTGAAATTGCCGTTGCCGCCGCCGCCGCCCAGGCTCTGGGCCAGGATGCCCGTCGAGCTCGAGCCGAAGGTCTCGATCGTGCCCGCCACGGCGTTGACCGTCACATCCTTGCCGGCGCCCCCGTCGCCGCCGAACCCCCCGATGCCGAGGGTGCCGGAGCCCTCGCCCGCGCCGCTGCCGGCGATGCTGAAACCGCCGTTGCCGCCGCCGCCGCCCAGGCTCTGGGCGAATATCCCGTAAGATTCCCCGCCCTGGGTGGTGATGGTCGCGCCGCTGTCGACGTGCACGCTCGCACCGTCGCCGCCTCCGCCCCCGGCTCCGCCCAGGCTGAATGTGCCGGATCCGGTGCCTGCCCCCGTGCCGGCGAAGCTGAATCCGCCGTTGCCGCCGCCGCCGCCGATGCTCTGGGCGAAGATGCCGGTGGATTTCGAGCCGAATGTTTCAATCGTGCCTGACGCGGCGTTGACCGTCACCACATCGGCATTGCCCCCATCTCCGGCGAATCCGCCAATGCCTAGGGTGCCCGCGCCCGTCCCGGCGCCGCTGCCGGCGATGCTGAAGCCGCCGTTGCCGCCGCCGCCGCCCAGGCTCTGGGCGAAGATGCCGTCGGCCTCGTCGCCGTGGGTGGTGATGCTGGTGGTGCTGATGACCGTCACCGTGTCGCCCTTGCCGCCGCCGCCCCCGGCGCCGCCCAGGCTGAACGTGCCGGAGCCGGTACCGGCGCCGCTGCCGGCGATAGTGAAACCGCCATTGCCGCCGCCGCCGCCAACGCTCTGCGCGAAAATGCCGTGGGATCGGTCGCCGCTGGTCTCGATGGCCAACTCGCTGCTGTCAGCGGTCAGATTGCAGTCGACGCCGGCGAGAATGCAGCTCTTCACCGTGACCGCGGCCCCGTTGCCGCCGTCGCCGCCGAACCCGCCGATGCCGATCGTGCCGGCCCCCGTGCCGGCGCCGCTGCCGGCGATGCTGAAGCTGCCGTTGCCGCCGCCGCCGCCCAGGCTCTGGGCGAAGATGCCGTAAGCCTCGACGCCGCGCGTGACGATGCTGGATTCGTTGTAGACCTGCACGGTGCCGCTGTTCCCGCCGCCGCCGCCCGATCCGCCAAGGCTGAAGGTGCCCGCGCCCGTCCCGGCGCCGACCCCGGTGATGCTGAAGCCGCCGTTGCCGCCGCCGCCGCCCACGCTCTGGGCCAGGATGCCGGTGGAACGGTCGCCGTGGGTATCGATCAAGGCCCCGCTGCTCGTGACGGTGACCGACTTGCCGATGCCGCCGTCACCGCCCGAACCGCCGAGACTCAAGCTGCCGGCACCGGCGCCGCCGCCCGCGGCCGCGATGCTGAAGCTGCCGTTGCCGCCGCCGCCGCCCAGGCTCTGGGCGAAGATGCCATTGGCATCGTTGCCGTGGGTGGTGATCGAGGCGAGGTTCTCCACCATGACGATGTCGCCCTGGCCGCCGCCGCCGCCGTGCCCACCCAGGGAGAAGGCGCCGCCGCCGACGCCCCCGCCGGCACCGGCGATCTTGAAGCCGCCGTTGCCGCCGCCGCCACCCACGCTCTGGGCCAGGATGCCGGTGGAGCCTTCGCCCCAGGTCTCGATATCCCCGCTGCTGGACACGGTGACGCCCTTGCCGGATCCGCCGGTGCCGCCAGCTCCGCCATAGGCGATCGCCACCCCCACGCCGTCGCTGCCCGCCCCGGAAATGGCGAAGCCGCCGTTGCCGCCGCCGCCGCCCAGGCTCTGGGCGAAGATGCCGTAGGCATCGTCATCCGCCGTGGTGATCGTGCTGCCGCTGGTCACCTCGACGATATTGCCGTTGCCGCCGCCGCCGCCGGTGCCGCCGATGGCCACGCTCACGCTGACGCCTTCCCCTCCGGAAAGCGCCACGCTGAAACCGCCGTTGCCGCCGCCGCCGCCCACGCTCTGGGCCTCGATCCCGTGGGAACGGTCTCCCGCCGTGGTGATAGACCCGCTCAGGCTGTTGACTATGACTTGGCCGCTGACACCGCCGTCGCCGCCGGAGCCGCCGAGGGCAAAACCGGCCCAGGCGCTCACGCTGATGGCGCCGGCACCGTTGCCGCCGCCGCCGCCGATGCTCTCGGCGAAGATGCCCGGCGAGTCGGCGCCCGCGCTCCCGCCGTTGATCCCGGTCGTGATGTCGCCGTAGTTGTAAACCGTGACGACGTCTCCGTTGCCGCCGCCCCCCCCGGAGCCTCCGGCGGTAAACAGACCGGCCCCGACGCCGCCGTTGCCGCCACCGCCGCCGATGCTCTGGGCGAAGATGCCCGCGGAAAAGCTGCCGTCGGTCAGGATGCTGCCGGTAACCGCGTTCGTTATGGTCACGGTGCCGCCGTCGCTGGTTGAACTGCCGGAACCGCCCAACGAACCGATGCCGAAGGAACTGCCGCCGTCGCCCCCGCCGCCGCCCACGCTTTGGCCGAACAAGCCGATCCCGTTGTAGCCATGGGTGGTGATGGTGCCGCCGTTGGTGGCGGAAACGTTCCCCCCCGCGCCGCCGGCCGCGCCGCCGCCGCCCAGGGAGTAAATCAGGCTGCCGCTGCCGCCGCCGTCGCCGCCGCCGCCGCCCACGCTTTGGGCAAAGATGCCATAGGCGTGCGTGTTCCAGGTGGTGATGTCGCCGTAGGAACTGATGATGACCGTCCCGCCGTTCCCGGCGCTGCCGCCGTCGCTGGCGAAGCCGCCCAGCCCGAGCTCGGTGGAGCTGCCGCCGCTGCCCCCGAATCCGCCGACGCTCAGGGCCAGGATGCCGTGCGCACCCGAGCCGTAGGTGATGATGTCGCTGGGCACGCCCGTCTGGACATAGACCGTGCCGCCGGCCTGAGCGGAACCCGCGGGCGGATTCGTGAAACAGATGCCGTAGCAGCTTCCCGCCGATCCGCCGTGGCCACCCAGGCTCTCCGCTCGGATGCCGTTCGAGTCGGTCCCGTAGGTGGTCAGAATGCCGCTCTGGAGATCGACGGAAACATAGCCGCCGTAGCTGCCGGTTCCGCCATCTCCGGCGCTGCCGATCCCGTAGGCGTTGCCGCCGTCGCCGCCGACACCGCCCGTGCTCACCGCCAGGATGCCGTTCGATTTGTTCCCGTGGGTGGTGATGTCGCCGTTGCTGGTGACGTAAACGCTGCCGCCATGGCCTCCGTTGCCGGCATCGCCAGCGTTGGTTATGACGTACGAATCGCCGCCGTCGCCGCCGTTGCCGCCGCGGCTGATGGCGGAAATGCCCTGGTCGTTGGTGGTCGTGATCGAGTTCGTGCCGCCGTTGTAATTGACCGTCACGGTGGGCCCGTTCCCCCCATTGCCGCCGTCGGAGTAGGCGCCGCCGTTGCCGCCGTTGCCGCCGTCACCCAGCAGTTTCACGCCTGGATGGCCGGAGCTGGGCGTGATGTTGCCGGTGAGACTGTTGACGTTGAGAACGCTGACCCCGGATGAGTACTGGACGCCCGACGACTGATTGCCCTGGCAGGTCTTGGTGCTGCCTCCGGTGCAGGCGTCATTCGCCTGGACCCCGGGTGCATGCGCAAGAGCGATCGCAAGCAGGATGTCGGCGGCAAGTTGCTGTTGGCGGAATCGGGCGTGATCAGACATGGTTTTTCCTCTTGTTTTCCGGGTCATGCGGTTTCGTCGCTATGAAAGCGTTGCCATCAATCTGAGAGCGTGCTTGCGAGACAGACCAAATTTATGGTGTCGCTGGCGGCCCTCTGGGCCCAGGTGTGCCAAGTGATGCGCGCGTGACCAGAGGCCGAGGCAGCCTCAATTGCGCTAGCGAATTGCAAAGAAGAAGTCTTGGCCTGAACAGGCCAGAACTGTTCATGGAGTATTACTCTTGCGTTTAAGGATTTTTATTAATGTGTTCTTCTTAGGACAGTTAGTGCCGGGGATCAAGGTTTGGTTGTTGCCATGGCGCATGCCGTATCCATGCGGCATGCGCCTACAGGGCCGATGCCGGCACGTCCCGGTTTTGTAGTGCCCGCGCCATTTGTCGTTTTTCTCTCCGCTTCCCTGCCTCTTGCCGTCGCCGCCATGGAGACGGCATTGAAGGACGTGCTCACCCACGCCCAGCGCTGGGGCGCGGTGATGCTGATCGACGAGGCCGACGTCTACATCCGCCGGCGCGACGACAACATCGCCACCAATGCCGTGGTGGGCGTGTTCCTGCGTGTGCTGGAGTACTTCAACGGCCTGCTGTTCCTCACCACCAACCGGGTCGACGACATCGACGAGGCGATCATTTCCCGCTGCATCGCCCTCATCAAGTACCACCCGCCGGAAGCCGACGCGCGCCGCCGCATCTGGCGGGTGATGACGGCGCAGTTCCAGTTGGATGTGGATGACGCGCTCATCGACCGGCTGGTGGATCTGTTCCCCGCCGCCTCGGGGCGGGACATCAAGGGGCTGGCCAAGCTGGTGGCCAAGTATTGCCACCAGAAGCGGGTGCCGCCGAGCCTGGAGGCATTCAGGCGGTGTTCGGTGTTCAGGGGGTTGGATTTGGTGGGGGCGGCTGGATGTACCGCTGGGTGGATGCCATCGAAGACGGGAACCCGGCATGAACCAGGCTGAACAGGTGCCCGCCGAGACCCGTATCGATTCCGCCACGCCGGAGGGACGAGGTAGGGCGCATTAGCCGCAGGCGTAATGCGCCGGATGTGGAACGAGAGGAGAGGTCATTCGGCGCAATGCCCTTTGGTTATTGCGCCCTGCACTTGCTGCATAAGCACAGCAATGTGAGTGGGCCTCTATGCCGATTGGCTTTATTTCGAAATGAACCCAACGTCTCTGTTCAGGCACGCGTCGGTTTCATGCCGTCGCCTGCAACCGGTGGTTAGAGGTGCATAAACGGTTCTTTAGCGAATTCAATAGCCGCCTCCGAAGTCCTGGTTCCGATCGGGCCTCGAATACCTTCCCGATCCAGGTATAAACGCGGACCCGGGCAAACCAAAGTTTCCACACCGGATGGGGAAAGAGCATCTTCTGCGCAAAGTCCCTAAGCCATTCAGCTTCTCCTAATAGCGGAATGTAGTGCTTGGCTTCGTCGCCTGTCGCGCAGGCGACTAGGCATGGGCCTGGAGATGCCGTCGTTTAATATAAATGTTTGGACGGCGAGCTGCTTTCGAAAGACACCAACCCGCCATCCGACGCCAGTGACCTGGGCTTCGCGGTGCCCAATATTGGTGATTCCGATCAGGAGATACTCGGGATGTGGTCCCTTGCGCCCTTCCGTGATGATCAAACGATGTCCCGCATACACCCGGAGGCGGATGCGATTGTCTTGGCGCGCAAAGTACAAAGCAACAACGACAGCTGCAATCGTACTCGAACGCAGAGAGCCACCCGGCGAACGAGTTGATGAACTCCCAATCTTGCCTATCTATGGCTGTGCTCCTGTCACCCTAACGTATATTCGCCGACATTTGTCGGCGTAAAAGTCTTATCCGACATGTCGGATAACATGGCAAGTTATGGTAACCCGTTGATTTTTCCTGGCGGGTTTGTCCAATAGCACCACTCATGCCTTTCAAGGCGGTTTCCTTCCCTGTTGGTGTCTTCCGCAGCACTGCGGTTTGCTTCGGGTTGGCGTCTCTCGGCAACCTGTCTCTGCAAGAGCGAGGGTCCGGACTTTTGCGAAAAGATACTCTCGCTGTAAGGCGTTCGCCATCCGGAAAATTGTCGTGAATCACAACGAGACGTTCAGGCCCGGAAGCTCGTAGAGTGACGGCCCGATCTCCCCGCACGTCGAGCTGCATGTCCGCCCCTCCCGCATCCTCCACCCTCCCGCACACCCCCGCCGAAGGCACCGCCTTCAAGGTGCTGGGCGCGATCAGCTTTTCGCACTTCCTCAACGACACCATGCAGTCGTTGATGCTGGCCATCTATCCGCTGTTCAAGGCGTCGTTTTCGCTCTCCTTCGCGCAGATCGGGCTGATCACGCTGGCCTTCCAGTTCACGGCGTCGCTGTTGCAGCCGCTGGTGGGTTTCTACACCGACAGGCATCCCAAGCCGTTTTCGCTGGCGCTGGGCATGGGCTCGACCTTGGCCGGGCTGCTGCTGCTTTCCCAGGTGGCGAGCTTTGCCTGGCTGCTGGTGGCGGCGGCGCTGGTGGGGACCGGCTCGGCGGTGTTTCATCCGGAGGCCTCGCGGGTGGCGCGCATGGCTTCCGGCGGTCAGCACGGGCTGGCGCAGTCGATCTTCCAGGTGGGCGGCAACACCGGGGCGGCGTTCGGGCCGCTGCTGGCGGCGTGGGTGGTGCTGCCGCACGGGCAGCGCAGCATCGCGCTGATTTCCGTGTTCGCGCTGCTGGCCATGATCGTGCTGGCCGGCGTGGGGGTCTGGTATCGCCGCCAGGATCGCCGGCCGAAGCAGGCGGCGGTGGCGCGTCACCACGAACTGCCGCGCCGGCGGGTGGTGACCACGCTGGGGGTGCTGCTGGCGCTGATGTTCTCCAAGTTCGTCTACCTGGCCAGCATCGGCAGCTACCTGATCTTCTACCTGATGCAGCACTACGGCATCGCCACGCGCGATGCCCAGTACCACCTGTTCTACTTCCTGTTCGCGGTGGCGGCCGGCACCCTGCTGGGCGGGCCGATCGGCGACCGCATCGGCCGCAAGCGGGTGATCTGGCTGTCGATCCTGGGCGTCGCGCCGTTCACCCTGGCGCTGCCCTACGTGGGCCTGGGCGCCTCGGTGCTGCTCACGTTGGTCATCGGATTCATGCTGGCCTCGGCCTTCCCGGCCATGGTGGTGTACGCGCAGGAACTGATCCCCGGCCGGGTCGGCACCGTCTCCGGCCTGTTCTTCGGGCTGGCCTTCGGCCTGGCCGGCATCAGCGCGGCGGTGTTGGGCCAGCTGGCCGACCTGTGGGGCATCGAGGCGGTCTACCGGCTGTGTTCCTTCCTGCCGCTGATCGGCCTGCTGGCGGTGTTCCTGCCCGACTTGCGCCTGGACCGGGCGGCGGCGCGTCCCCTGGCACAGGTCTAGCTTGTGGGAAAGGCATGACCGCGACGATCGACTTCGCCACCTCCGCCGACCTGCCGGCGATGGCCGACCTGCTGGGCGAGCTGTTCCGGCTGGAGAGCGATTTCGAGCCCGACCGGGCCAAACAGCTGGCCGGCCTGCAACTGATCCTCGACCAGCCGGGGCTGGGCCGACTGTTCGTGCTGCGCGTCGACGGCGCGGTGGCCGGCATGGCCAACGCGCTGGTCACGGTGAGCACCGCCGAGGGCGGCCGGGTGCTGCTGCTGGAGGACGTGATCGTTCGCGCCGGCCTGCGCGGCGCCGGCTGGGGCCGCAGGCTGGTCGGACAGGTTCTGGAGTGGGCGAGGTCGGAGGACATGACCCGGGTGACCCTGCTGGCGGACCGGACCAACGCGTCGGCCCTGGCCTTCTACGAGCGCCTGGGGTTCCAGACATCGGGCATGATGGTGCTGCGCCGGCCCCTGGCCGGGTAGCTCATTTTGGTGCGCCGTGCCTCAATGGAGGGCGCCCGTTGCGTCTTGGGAACCGGAAATGTGCGGGAGGCGGGTTTGTCGCTTTTGCGACAAGTTTATCTCCTTACCCTGTGGCCTTTGCCACTTGCGGGGGCGCGGCCTTTATCGCGTTTCCCAAGGACATCAATGACCTGCGTCGTTCCGGGATGAACTGGCATGGTGGTTGCTGTTATCTACACGAACTAGGGCCGGTGCCCTCGTCCCGTCGGCTTTGACAGGAACCAGCATGCCCAGAATCACCACGCGTCGCCCGCGGTTTCGGGCCCATCACCATGTCTAGGCCGGGGCGCCCCCCCGCCCTTCGGCAGGTACAGACCCCTCAGGGGGACTGCGCCCACTGCCGCCATCGGGAAACCCTGCTGGCGGCCGGCCGGTGCCAGCCCGGGGACACCTGCCTGATGGTGGAAAGCGGCCGGCAGATCGACCGCTTCCTGCGCCGCAACCCGGAATTCGCCGCGGATTGCCTGATGGACCCGTTCTGGGAACGGCGCGCCATCGCGGTGCGCTACGTGGCGCCGGACGCGGTTCGGGTACTGCTTCAGGACCGCGACGAGGTGGTGCGCCGGGCCGTGGCCCTGCGCCTGCCGCGCGAGGAACTCCACGCCCTGATGCGGGACCCGGATCGGGAGGTGCGCATCACCGTGGCCACCCGTATTCCGGTGGAGCGCCTGGAGGCCATGATGATCGATACCGACTACATGGTGCGCATCCAGGTGGCGCAGCGCCTGCCCCACGGCAAGCTGCCGCGCATGGCCCACGATCCGGACCGGGAGGTGCGCAAGGAGGTGGCCCGTTGCCTGCCCGCTTTCGCCCTGAGCCTGCTGGCCGGGGACGAGGATCTGGAGGTGCGCCGGGTGGTGGCCGCCCGCGCCCTGCCGGAAGTTGCCCTGCAGCTGCTGGACGACCCGGACTGGGTGGTGCGGCTGCGGGCATTGGAACGGGCGCCGATGGAGGCGGCATCCCGATTGTTGGAAGACCCCGAGCCGGATGTTCGGCAGGCCGCGCGCCGCCGACTGGAAGGCATTTCCCAAGACGAGACCGAACCATGAACCGTTGCCTCTCCGACGACCCCACCTTCCTGCGCCTGGTGGAGGAACTGGAAAAGACCCGTCCGCGTCCCCACCACAGCGGCCTGCTGGCGGCCGCCAAGCGGGTGCTGCCCTCCTGCGGCTTCCGCCATGCCCTGTCCAGGGGGGACTGGTACCGTCCCGGCGGGGTGATCCATTCGGACGGCACCCGGGTCTCGCCCGACCTGGAGGCCTGGGTGGAGACGGAACTGGAACGCTGCGGCGGCGACATGGGCGATTTCGTGGAACGCTATGCCGACGCCGACCTGCTGGCCACGCGCCAGTCCGGCCAGACCCATTATTTCGTGGCGTCCTACGGGCCGGCCGCAGCCGACTTCGCCCAACTGGAGGTGGAGGAACTGCAGGAGGTGCTGGATCGTAGGCTGTTCGACCCGGCGTCGCCCCCGGCCGACGCGGAGGAGTTGAAGGAGCCCCTGGTCCCCGACGCCCTGGAGGCCCACCCCGTGGGCCATGCCCGCTATCGTTTCCGGCGCCTGAGCGACATGCGCCAGGTGCTGGCCAGGGTGCCGGCCCCCATCGGCCAGCAGTCTCCGCTGGCGCGCTTTACCAGCGAATGGGAGAACAGCAGCGCCGCCGCCAAGGGGCATTTCTGCGACCACTGGATCATCGCCATGCGGGAACACCAGGACCGCTACCGCAACAGCGTGCTTTCCGCAACGCCGGTCTCCCTGCACGCGCGCAAGTTGAAATCCTTTCATTGGGATACCGGGTTGCGGGGCATCGAGCTGTCCGAACAGCTCCACGCCTTCGACCGCTCGGCCGGCTACCTGGCGGCCTGGTATTTCCACCTGGTATCGGGCGCCGTGACACCGCGCGATATCGCCCACAACCTGATGCTGGATATCCTGGAAGGATACGGCTACCTGCCGGCGGCCGATGCCGCGCTGCTGGAGAACTGGCTCAACTCGCCCTATTCGGTTTGACCCAAACAACCGCAATTGCAAGGCGACCTGATCGGTCGTCTCCCTCTCCCCAACCCTCCCCCAGCGGGGGAGGGGGTGATTTGTCCCCTCTCCTTTTGGGAGAGGGCCAGGGTGAGGGGCCGGGCGAAGCCCGGCATGGACTGGCGGCAATTTCACAGCTGCCAACTGCGGTTTTAAGGTCGATCCTCTCCTGAACGGCCGAGTACCAACCATCTTGCAATCCGACAATTCCGCTCCGGTGGCACGGAACACGGCGGCCCAACCCTTCGGCCCCGGGCCGGTCGCGCCCATGGGCGCCCCTTAAGCCTTCCCGGCGTTTCTCCGGCTATCCTTCGCAACCTTTCCTCCAACCCGCCCATCATGCTGCCCTTCCCGATCGAGTTTCTGTTCTTCGGCCTCACCCTCGCCGGCGTCGCCGTCTTCCATCAGCGCAACTTCGAGGTGGCCCTGACCGGCCTCCTGGTCATCGTCACCTACAAGGTCCTGTTCCTGGGCTACGCCCTGATGCCCCATATGGCCCACGAGGCCCCCTTGCTGGGCAACCTGTTCGGCCTGCTCCTGGGATTCGCCATCCTGGCCAAGTATTTCGAGCAATCCCACGTGCCGGACATGCTGCCCCACTGGTTGCCCGACGATTGGCGCGGCGGCCTGGTCCTGCTGGTGATGGTGGCGATCATCTCCAGCTTCCTGGACAACATCGCCGCCGCCATGATCGGCGGCGTGGTGGCCCGGCGCATCTACCAGGGCCGGGTGCGGATCGGCTACATCGCGGCCATCGTCGCCGCGTCCAACGCGGGCGGCGCCGGTTCGGTGGTGGGGGACACCACCACCACCATGATGTGGATCGCCGGGGTGCCCGCGCTGGAGGTGGCCCATGCCGCCCTCGCTTCCCTCGTGGCCGTGGCCTTTTCCGCGGTGGTGGCGGCCCGCCAGCAGCAGGCCTATCAGCCGATCCGCAAGGACTGGCCCCACGACCATAAGGTGGACTGGACCCGTGTCGCCATCGTGTTCCTGATCATCGCCGGCGCCATCGCCGCCAATGTGTTCCTGGGCTTCCCGGCGGCGGGTGTCTGGGCCGCCATCCTGGCCGGCGCCCTGTTGCGCAGGCCGCCCTGGGGCGAGGCCAGGCACGCCCTGAAAGGCAGCCTGTTCCTGCTGTTCCTGGTCACATCCGCCAGCCTGATGCCGGTGCAATCCCTACCGGCGGCGTCCCCCCACACCACCTTCGGCCTGGGCTTCGTCTCGGCGGTGTTCGACAACATCCCCCTCACCAAGCTGGCCCTGGACGAGGGCGGCTTCGATTGGGGCCTGATCGCCTTCGCCGTGGGCTACGGCGGCTCCATGATCTGGTTCGGCTCCTCGGCCGGGGTCGCCATCACCAACGCCTTCGACGGCGCCAAGAACACCGGCCTGTGGCTCAAGGAGGGCTGGCACGTGGCGGTGGCCTATGTGCTGGGTTTCTGGGTCATGTACCTGCTGCTGGGCTGGCATCCGACCGCCTTGCCGGGCGCGATCTTGGGGTAGCGGTCCGCGCGGGAGGTTGAACTGGCGGGGTGACCGGCTTGTCGGCCATCCTTCAGTTGCACGCGGCCTTGTCGGATTTACGACACGCCACGCTTCTCTAACCCACTGAAAGATCGACGAATATTGCAATGGCACGGGCATTGCATGGCAATGGCTCAAACCTTTGCGAGTCCATGCCATGCAAGCCAAGCAAGTCGCCGAACTGCTCAACGAGCCGGCCTGTACCCACAACGCCAAGTCCAAGTCCGGCTGCGCCAAGCCCAAGCCGGGCGCCACGGCGGGCGGCTGCGCCTTCGACGGTTCCCAGATCGCGTTATTGCCCATCGCCGACGTGGCCCACATCGTCCATGGCCCAATTGCCTGCGCCGGCTCCAGCTGGGACAACCGGGGCACCCGCTCGTCCGGCCCCACCCTTTACAAGATCGGCATGACCACGGACCTGACCGAGCAGGACGTGATCATGGGCCGGGGCGAGAAGCGCCTGTTCCACGCCATCAAGCAGGCCATCGACAGCTATTCCCCCGCCGCCGTGTTCGTTTACAACACCTGCGTGCCGGCCCTGGTGGGCGACGACTTCGAGGCCGTGTGCCGGGACGCCGCCGCGCGCTGGGGCACCCCGGTGGTGCCGGTGGACTGCGCCGGTTTCTACGGTACCAAGAACCTGGGCAACCGCATCGCCGGGGAGTCCATGTTCAAGTATGTGATCGGCACCCGCGAGCCGGACCCGATTCCGCCCGCCTCCGAGCGCCCCGGCGTGACGGTCCACGACGTCAACCTGATCGGCGAATACAACATCGCCGGGGAGTTCTGGAACGTGCTGCCCCTGTTCGACGAACTGGGCCTGCGCATCCTCTGCACCCTGTCCGGCGACGCCCGCTTCCACGAGGTCCAGACCATGCACCGGGCCGCCGTGAACATGGTGGTGTGCGCCAAGGCCCTGCTCAACGTGGCGCGCAAGATGCAGTCCAGCTACGAGATCCCCTTCTTCGAGGGCAGCTTCTACGGGGTGACCGACACCTCCGCCGCGTTCCGCGACTTCGCCCGCCTGATCGGCGACCCGGACCTGAGCGAAAGGGTGGAGGCCATGATCGCCCGGGAGGAAGCACGAATCCACGCCGCCCTGGAGCCCTGGCGCCAACGCCTGCGCGGCAAGCGGGTGCTGCTCTACACCGGCGGCGTCAAGTCCTGGTCCATCGTCTCCGCCCTCCAGGACCTGGGCCTGGAGGTGGTGGCCACCGGCACCAACAAGTCCACGGAAGAGGACAAGGCCCGGATCCGCGAGATCATGGGCGAGAAGACCAGGATGATCACCGACGGCAGCCCCAAGGCCCTGTTGGGCGTGGTCAGGGAATACCAGGCCGACATCCTTATCGCCGGCGGCCGCAACATGTACACCGCCCTGAAGGCCCGCATCCCGTTCCTGGACATCAACCAGGAGCGGGAATTCGGCTACGAGGGTTATACCGGCATGCTGGAGCTGGCCCGGCAACTGGCCCTGACCATGGAAAGCCCGGTGTGGGCGTCGGTCAGGAAACCGGCGCCGTGGCAGAAGACCGAGGCGCCGGGGATCGTGGTTACGGGGTGAGTCAGAACGGCCAGATCAACGGCGCGATGAGGACCGTGACCACACCCGACAGGAGGGTCAGGGGCAGGCCCAGGCGCAGGTAGTCGGAGAAATGGTAGCCGCCCGGTCCCAGGACCATGAGGTTGGTCTGATAGCCGATGGGGGTGGCGAAGCTGGCCGAGGCCGCCTTCATGATGGCGATGGCGAACGGCAGCACGCTGACATCCAGGCGGGTCGCGGCGGCCAGGGCGATGGGGAACATCAGCACCGCCGCCGCGTTGTTGGTGATCAGGTTGGTGAATAGCGAGGTGGCCACGAACACCAGCGCCAGGGTGGCCCAGGGGTTGTCGCCGGCCAGGGCCAGCAGGCCGCCGGCCACCGCGTTGGCGGCGCCGGTCTTCTCCAGCGCGGCGCCCATGCCGAAGGACGCGGCGATGACCAGCAGCACCTGCCAGTCCACCGATTTGCGCGCGGAGGATGCGGAGGTGCAGCGCAGCAGCAGCATCATGCCCGCCGCGAGCATCGCGGCCTGCAGCATGCTCAGCACGTTCAGGGTCGCCAGCAGCACCATGCCCGCCATGATTCCCACGGCAATCCAGGCCCGCTCGTGGCGCGGCGGCGTGGAATTGTCCAGGCGGCTCATCAGCAGGAAATCCCGGGTATTGTGATAGCGCTCCAGGAAGCTGGGATGGGTTTCCATCAGCAGGGTATCGCCGGGGCGCGGCACGATGTCGCCGATCTTGCCGGTGAGGCGCTCGCCGTTGCGGGCCACGGCGATGATGGCGGCCTGGTAGAGGGTGCGGAAGCGTCCTTCCCGGATGCTCTTGCCCAGCAGGGGGAAACTCTCCGACACCACCGCCTCCACCAGGCAGCGCTGATGGCGTGGCGCGTGCAGCTTGAACACCTGGTCGGTGGCGGGCTTGAGTCCGCGGATCTTCTGCAGGTCCAGCACCGATTCCACCACCCCCGCGAACAGCAGGCGGTCGCCCCCTCTCAGGGTGGTCTTGGGGGAGACGGCGGGCAGGATCTGGCCATCCCGGTCCACCTCCACCAGGTACATGCCGGGCAACTGGCGCAGGCCGGCATCCTCGATGGTCTTGCCTTCCAGGGGGCTGTGGGGCTCCACCAGCATCTCCACCGTGTATTCCCGGGCGTCCGCCATCCGGCTGAGCACCGATTGGCGCTCCGGCAGCAGGCGCCGGCCGAACAGGGCGGTGAAGGCGATGGTCAGCAGCAGTGTCGGGACACCGACCCAGGCGATCTCGAAGAAGCCCAGGCCCGGGAGTTTGGTTTCCTTCAGCATCAGGCCGTTGACCACCAGGTTGGTGCTGGTGCCGATCAGGGTGCAGGTGCCACCGGCGATGGCGGCGTAGCTGAGGGGCATCATCAGCTGGGACGCCGAGATGCCGTGCCGCTTGGCCCAGTCCTGCACCGCCGGTATGAACATGGCCACCACCGGCGTGTTGTTGAGGAAGGCGCTCAAGGCCGCCACCGGCGCCATCAGGCGTATCTGGGCGTGGGCCACCGAGCGCGGCCGGCCCAGCAGGGCCTGGGAAACCCAGGCCGTGCCGCCGGTTTCCTCCAGGCCGGACACCACCACGTAGAGGACCGCCACCGTGACCATGCCCTCGTTGGCCAGTCCGGCCAGGGCTTCGCCGGGGGTCAGCACGCCGGCCAGCAGCAACAGGGTCAGGCCGCCCAGCATCACCGCGTCGGACGGGAAACGATTGGTGGCCAGCAAGCCGATGCACAGCACGACCACGCCCACGGTGAGCCAAGCTTCCCAGACCATGACGAGCGGATCCCTTTATCTCCCAGACCCGACCAGCATACAGGGAGTGGGGATAGGTCGGGTATGGCGCGGGCGTGTGGTTTGGCGTTCAGCGGTTCGATTGCGGTCGGCCGGGTTCGACCCTGAGTTGCCAATCGTAGAAATTGTTACTAGTGGGATGTCAGTGGGAACAGTGTCGATCAGTTTTACATCTGATCGTGGCCTTCTGATGCGGCCACGATATTTTCCATAGGCATCAAACGCTTATTGGTTTTGGTATGGTACTTGCTGATTATTTTGAACAAACTTGTTTTTGTCATGGCCGGCCAATGTGCCGGGTTGTTATGTCAGTGGGCGAGGATCTGGTTGCAGGTAATGTTTACACTTCAGGCAGTCATCCACCACGATCCTCATGAATGTCTGCCAGTTGGAAACGTATACTTCCACTCCCACCAGGACCTGTCCGACGATTTGTGGTTCCAGGGTCGGTTCCGGCGGCGCGGGCAATCGGTCGATTCGATCATACCGGCGGTAGATCGGGCGGCAGACTTTTCCAAGGTTCAGGACATGCCAAAAGAAAAAGATCCATCCATAACTGTCCCCAAGACGGGAAGAGCGCTCGACGAGCAACGCTTCCAGATGCTCAAGGACATCGCCGAGGAACTGACCGGCGAAATCGTCTTTCCGGTCAATATCGATCTGGTCCGGCATGTGAGAAAGGTATTGCATGCCCCTGATCTGGACATCAACCAACTGGTGGCCCCCCTGAGTCTGGAGCCATTGATCGCGGCGCGTCTGCTAGGACTCGCCAAGAAGGTTCGCGATCAGGACGGCCATGATCGAAAGCGCAACCTGAAAAGCGCCATCCAGCGGCTTGGGCCGAAGGTGGTCCAGGCCTTGGCCTTGGATATCACCGCGGAGCAGTTGTTGCGCGCCAAGAGAATGGTCGAATTCGACGAGTTCAGCAGGCAGTTGTGGGATCATTCCCTCTACGCCGCCTGCGCGGCCCATGTCATTAGCAAGAGACTGACGCGCATCGATCCGGACGAGGCCATGCTGGCTGGGATGATCCATGATCTTGGGGCGTTCTACTTGCTGTATCGCGCCGCGCAGTATGAAGAACTGCGCATCCGGCCCGATACCGTCAAATACCTGGTCAGCCTCTGGCACGAAAGCATCGGCCATAGCCTCATGATTTCCCTGGGCGTACCCGAGGTCTTTGCCGAGGCCGTGAGGGATCACAACCAGCCCAGGCAACCGCCGCACCCCCCGAAGAGCCTGTCGGACGTTGTCTTCGTGAGCAACCGGATTGCCAGCGAGAAATATGGATGGTTATGCCAGGATGACGGAACCTATGTGTTCGAGCCTGTCGCCCAGGACGAACCCTACCGGGAACTCCTTGGTGAAATCGACGCGTATGAAAAGCGTCTGCGCAAACCATTCTCTGAACAGACCTTGCCAAGCGGTCAGTGAACCCCGCGCCATGTTGTTGATTCGAGTGGCGGAAAGACCCGGTCGGCCCTGAGCTGTCGTGCGCTGCCAATTTGGGTGGCGATCATTGGCCAACCTGGCGGACGGCACAGTGTGATATCCAAGTGATTCAGCGCCATGCCGATGGTCGCTTTGACGTTCCTTACAGCCAATGCCGCTTTCGGAACACCAGCAGCAAAGTCGTCGCGATGGCGCTCATCACCCCCAGCAGCACAAAGTAGCCGATGCGCGATTTGAGCTCGGGCATGTATTCAAAATTCATGCCGTAGATGCCGGCCAGGAAACTCAAGGGTACGAAGATCGCCGTAATGATCGTGAGTACCTTCATGATGTGGTTGAGTCGATGGGAGGCGAGGGAGATATAGCCGTCGATCAGATCCGAAGACACTTCGTAATACAGGAGTGAGAGGCTGTTCGCCCGCTCCTGGTGTTCATATACGTCCTTGATCTCATGGACCCGCTCTGGGCGCACTTGAGGCGGTGGGGCATTCATCAACTCTAGGAAGACCTGCTGGTGGTAGAGCAGCGCGCGGCGGAATTTTCTGAGCGTCGTCTTGTAGCCCATCAATTCAGAGAGGATCTCGTCCCGGGGCTGGGTGACGATTTCGTCCTCGAGGTCATCGAGCCGTGGTTCCAGGCTCAACAACCGATTCAGGAAACGGTCGACGGAGATCCGCGCGAGCCGCAACGCCAGCGAATCCGGTCCACTGGTGAACAGAGAGCCATCCTGTCGCAGCGCCCTCCAAAGTCCGTCGATGGCGTGCGAAGGGCCCGAATGACGGGTTACCAGGAAGCGGGCACCAATGAACATGGCGATCTGGATCGTCTCATATTCGAATCTGTCTTGATCTGGAGCGAGGTCCTTCAGCAGGATGAAGACGTGGTCCTCGAAGGCCTCTATCTTGGGCTGGTGCCGGCTTCGCTGGGCGTCATGAATCGCCAGGGGATGCAAGCCGAAGTGATCGACCAGCAGGTGCTGCTCGATCGTCGGGTCGTTGTCGGCGAAGTCCGCCCACAGGATCGAGTCGGGTTGTTGCCGCCATGCTGCCAGCAGGTCCTCGTTCCCCGTAGTGATCTCCCGCGTGGCGGGTCGGTACAGCATCGTGCGTATCATGCAGGTCCCGAATGATGAATGGGGCGGTCTAGCCGGCGGCCATGGGTTGTCGCCGATGCTCGGTGTTGATTAGCCCAGTTTGAGTTTGAACAATATAACGGTCGGTTCCATTGCCACCCACTGTCGATCGATCCAACCGGCTTCCGGTTGAATCACCCACTGGTGTTGTCAAATCTACGACCGGATGCTGATTTACCCTGCGAGCCAACATCAGACCCATGCGTTCGTCCGTTGATGGATTGATTGCATGGCAAATATTATCCCAACAGAAGGTTGCTCGAGGAATCAACGGGCATCGCGTTCGATGGGAAATATTGAGCGCGGTGTTTGAGGAATTGTCACAACGGTTCGAACCTGGCCGAATATCGGCTTTACCATGAAAATTGCCACTCTATGAACCCCGGCAAAGTCGACCGAACCCGTCTCTCCCGCCTGGAAGACCTGCCCAACATCGGCAAGGCCATGGCGGGAGACCTGCACCGGATCGGGATTCGCGCGCCGGATGACCTGATCGGCAGGGACCCGCTGGAGCTTTACCGGGCCTTGTGCAACGCGACCGGGCGACGCCAGGATCCCTGTGTGCTGGATGTGTTCCTGTCCGTGACCCGTTTCATGGCGGGTGGCCCGGCGTTGCCCTGGTGGTCGTTCACCCGGGAGCGCAAGCGGTTGATGGAGGGCGAGGCGGCGCGCTGATCCGGGTTGCGCTGCCAAGTCGGCACAGCCATTTCGAGCTGGTCGGGTTGTCGCCTCCCACCGCCCGGTTGTCGGGTATGCGACAACCGGGCCACATCACAATCGATTGAAATAAAAGGGTTTGTCCGGTGGCACGGAGCTTGCGACGTTGACGACGTCCACGTCTATTTTGCCCCTCCGTCATGACCGAGATCCTGAAGCGCAACAAGGCCCTCGCGGTGAATCCCCTCAAGGTGAGCCAGCCGGTGGGCGCGTCCCTGGCCTTTCTCGGCATCAACCGGGCCATCCCCATGATGCACGGTTCCCAGGGTTGCACCGCCTTCGGCAAGGTGTTTTTCGTGCGCCACTTCCGGGAGCCCATCCCCCTCCAGACCACGGCCATGGACCAGGCCAGCACGGTAATGGGGGCGGACGACAGCGTCATCGAGGGCCTCAAGACCATTTCCGAGAAGAGCAAGCCGGCCCTGATCGGTCTGCCGACCACCGGCCTGTCGGAGACCCAGGGGGCGGACATCCACCGCCTGGCCAAGCGCTTTCACGAAGAACATCCCGAATACATCGATATCCCGGTGGTGCCGGTGGTGACCCCCGATTACACCGGCTGCCTGGAATCCGGCTTCGCCCTGGCGGTGAAGGGCATCGTCGACGTGCTGGTGCCGGATGACACTACCCGGGTGGGCAGGCGCCACAAGCAGGTCAACCTGCTGGCCGGCTCCCTGCTGACGCCGGGGGACATCGAACACCTCAAGGACCTGGTTGAGGCCTTCGGCCTGCGCCCGGTGGTGATGCCGGACATCGCCGATTCCCTGGACGGCCACCTGACCGACCAGGAATCCAGCCCGGTTACCACGGGCGGCACCCCGGTGGCCGAGATCCTGACCATGAACGAGTCGGTGGCGACCCTGGTGATCGGCCGCTCCCTCAACCCCGCCGCTGACCTGCTGAAAGCGCGTTCCGGCGTGCCCGACTATCGTTTCGACAGCCTGATGGGCCTGGAGGCGGTGGACGCCTTCGTCGCCGCGCTGGCCGAGATCAGCGGCCAGCCGGTGCCGGAAAAGATCGAGCGCCAGCGCAACCAGCTCCAGGACGCCATGGTGGATACCCACTTCATGCTGGGCTTCGCCCGGGTGGCCATCGCCGCCGATCCGGACCTGCTCTTTGGCCTGACCAGCCTGGTGACCGGCATGGGCTGCCAGGTGGTGGCTGCCGTGGCGCCCGCCAAGGCCCCGATACTGGAGGCGGTGCCCGCCGCCGGCGTCAAACTGGGCGATCTGGAGGACATGGAGATCGCCGCCCGGGAAAACGGCGTCGATCTGGTCATCTGCAATTCCCACGCCGCCGAGACCGCCCGGCGCCTGGGGGTGCCCCTGCTGCGCGCCGGTTTCCCCCAATACGACCTGATCGGTGGCTACCAGAAGCTCTGGGTGGGCTACCGGGGTACCCGCCAGGCCCTGTTCGACCTGGCCAACCTGTTGGTGGAGCACAGCCATGTGGAAGCCGAACCCTACCAATCCGTCTACGCCGTTCGCGGGGAAGAAGTCCATGCGACACCTGCGTCTGGTCACCTCCACTGAGGCCCCCGCCATGAGCCTGAGGATAGCCTTCGCCAGCAGCGACCGTCGCCGGGTGGACCAGCACTTCGGCGCCGCCGAGGCCTTCGCCATCTTCGAGCTATCGGAAGACGACGCCAAACTGGTGGAGGTGGCCGAGTTCACTGACAGCGACGTGGCCATGGACGGCCACGAAGGCAAGCTGGCCAGCAAGATCGCCCTGCTGGACGGCTGCGCCGCGGTGTACTGCAACGCCGTGGGCGCCTCCGCCATCAAGCAGCTCCTGGCAGCCGGCATCCAGCCCATGAAGGTCGCGGAAGGCGAGGTCATCGACGAACTGCTGTGCGGCCTGAACCGGAGCCTGACCGACAATCCGCCGGCCTGGATGGCCAAGTACCTGAAGCAGCAAGCCCCCGCCGGGGCCGAGCGGTTCGACGCCATGGCCGACGAGGGGTGGTCGGAATGATCTCCGCTACAGTCAGGGAAGCGCGACGGAAGAGCCTTGCCGCGCTGGGTAGTGCCGCGCCTTTCTTCCCCCTTTCCCAAAGGGGGACCGAGGGGGATTTGCCGGGCTGCGCCACGGCGACTTGTGCCAGTTCCACCGATGCAAAATCCCCCCTAGCCCCCCTTTTTCAAAGGGGGGAACAAAACCTGCGGCGGCTCCGTACCGTGGTGACCTGGCTCCACCTGCCGGAGCCGCGGACATGATCGAAACCCGGGTGCGCATCCTTTCAGCCAGCCAGGGCACCGCCTGGGTGGAGCCCGCCGAATCCCTGGGCTGCACCAGCTGCCAGTCCAAGAACAGTTGCGGCATCTCCGGCCTCGGTCGGTTTTTTTCCAACCGGCGCAAGCCGATCGCCCTGGCCTGCGAAGGCGCGACACCGGGCGGCGAACTGATGGTGGCCGTGGCCGAGGGCGAATTGCTCTTGGCCGGTCTCTTCGCCTTTCTGCTGCCCGCCATGCTGGCGGTGCTGGGGGCGGCCCTGGCCGCCATGATGCCTCGAAGCGGCAATCTCGAGGCAGTCCTGGGTGCCGGCCTGGGCATCGCCACCGGCCTGCTGCTGGCCCGATTCTTCGCCGCCGCGCCGCGTCTGCGGGTGCGGCGGCCCGACCCTTCCCTTACCTCAGGAGAAACACCATGACCACCGCCACACTGGAAGCCAGCAGCGACCCGATCCTCGAAACCGACTACATCAAGGAGATGGTCAAGCAGATGCGCGCCATCGACAGCTACGGCACCTACGATGGCTGGCCGGTGGACCGCATCCTGGCCCCCTACGTCAAGACCAAGGAGCAGCGCCGTGAGATCCCCGTGATCGGCGACCCGGACGAAGAGCTCCTGGCCCGGGTGAAGGGTTTCTACAACGCCATCGCCTCCCTGATCGAGAAGGAATGCAAGCTGATGGCCATCCCCATGATCAACATCACCCACGAAGGCTTCGGCCGCGCCGTGATCACCGTGGGCAAGCTGGTGGTGCTGGACCGCACCCTGCGCGATGTGCACCGTTTCAGCTTCGACAGCCTGTCCAAGATGAAGGATGAGGCCGACAAGCTGCTCTCGGTGTGCCTGGAGATCATCGGCAAGTATCCGGAAGTGGCGGGGTTGTAAGGGATGTAGGGCGGGTTAGGCGCAAGCCGTAACCCGCCGGATGTCGAACGGTGCAATGCGCTTCGCTTATTGCACCCTACGTAGAGGAAGCAATCGTGACAGAAGACGAACTCAAGAACCTGGACAAAGAGGTCAAGAAGCTCAAGCGCCAGGCCAGCGAATGGGCCTCCCAACTGCATGATCTGGTGGAGGACAAGCTCCCCGCCGGCTACCAGGAGATCCCGGGCATCGCCCAATCCACCTACGACGCCTGCCAGGCCTGGGCCGACGCCAGCGCCCGGCTCGCCGCCGCTCAGAAAGGAGCCGCGTGATGGATGCCTATACCGCATTGACCCGGGGCGGCACCGCCTGGACGCCAACCTTCATCGTCGACCTGAACCAGAAGACCTGCATCGGCTGCGGCCGCTGCTACAAGGTCTGCCCCCGCGAGGTGTTCGAACTGGTGGACCGGGAAGAGGACGAACTGGACGAGGACCTGGACGACGACCAGATGAGCGTCATGTCCCTGAAAAACTCCCTGGACTGCATCGGCTGCGGCTCCTGCGCGCGGGTCTGTCCGAAACAGTGCCATACCCACCAGGCCTTGCCGGTGGCGGCCTGAAACATCAAGGAAGCTGAAATGCCGCGTCCCGAGAAACACGTATTCGTCTGTTCCCAGGCCCGTCCCCCGGGCCACCCCCGGGGTTCCTGCAGCGAGAAGAACTGCCGCGAGACCCTGGACGAGTTCTACTTCCAGTTCCAGCAACGCCAGTGCTTCGACAAGATCGCCATCACCGCCACCGGCTGCCTGGGCCCCTGCAGCATGGGCCCCACGGTGCTGGTGTACCCGGAAGGGGTGATGTACGGCGGCGTCACCAAGGACGACGTCGGCGCGATCTTCGACGAGCACCTGCTGGGCGGCACGCCGGTAGAGCGCCTCAAGGCCCCCGCGGACATCTGGTGATGACCAGCCAGCTTTCCCCCCAGACCGAGACCGCGGCGCGCCACCTGGTGGCCATGCTGCGGGCCGAGGCCGCCAAGTTCGTCACGGCGGAGCGCCTGCCCGACATCACCCTGGAGTCGGCCGCCTTCACCACCGTGGTGGACCCGGCCAACGGCCTGCCCGGCTACGAGGGAATCTGGCGCAACCACCTCAACGAGCGGGTGGGCAAGATCATCTTCAACAGCGATGGCAGCTATTACGCCGAGTACGACCTGTGCGTGCGCCATCCCAACCAGCAGCGCTGGTTCATCGAGGCGGTCACCGCCTGGGGCCGGGACGGCGAGATCAAGGCGGAACCCCGGCTGCTGCCGGCCCTGTGAGCCGCTTCGATCACCCCGACCAGCAAGCCGCCGATGTCCGACCTGTCCGTTGACCTGCCCGCCGACCTGCGCCTGATCCTGGTCCACAAGCAGAAGACCAGTGCCCGGGTGCGCTTTCTGCGCTTCGCCCACGGCGTCTGCGCCTTCGCCCCGCTGCCCGCCCTGTCCGTGGCGGAGGAGGAAGGGGAAGAGGATGCGGCCTGCATGGCCCCCATTGCCTACCATCCCAACGCCTGGCTGCGCGGCGCGGAACAGCGCCTGGGCCTGGATACCGGCGCCCTCAAGTCGGTGCCGGAATACCAGGCCACGGTGCAGACTCCGGACGGCCCGGTCACCGTGCAACTGGTTTCCCTGGAGACCGTGGACCCGCCGTTCGCCGAGGCCGAGGCCCTGGGCGGCCGCTTCGTGGCCATCACCGAGGCGCGGGGCTGCACGCCGGTGGAACTGGAGTTGCTGCGCCGGGCCTATGTCGTGGTGATGGGCTGACCGCACCACAGTTTCGATTCCCATCGCTTCATTGATGGACGGTTCGGCGACCGGTTCGCCGAGCACTCTTCTTTACCTGCCATCCGGAATGAACTAAAACAGGATCACAACGATCCTATATACAGTTCGCCGGAGGTTCCATGCTGCGCATTTCCAAACTCACCGATTACGCCACCGGGGTGATGACCCGTCTCGCCCGGGAGCCCGAACGGTGCATGAGCGCCCAGCAGCTGGCCACCGGGTTGGGCCTGCCTCTGCCCACCGTGGCCCAGCTGCTGAAGCGCCTGACCCGGGCCGGGATGGTGGTGAGCGTGCGCGGCGTCGCCGGCGGCTACCGGCTGGCGCGGGCGCCGGAGCAGATCTCCGTGGCCGACGTGCTGACCGCCATCGAAGGTCCCGTGGCCATGACCGAATGCGCCCTGGGCGAGGGCAACTGCGCCCTGGAAACGAACTGCGCCACCCGGGCCAACTGGCAGGTGATCAGCCAGGCGGTGCGGGTGGCCCTGGAAGCGGTGCGTCTGAGCGACATGGTGGTGCCACCCACGCGCCAGGTGCAGGTGCAGTGGCCGGCAAGCCGGTCCGATGGGCACAAGAGTTTACGGAGGATGTGAAATGTCTGCTGTTCAGAACGAACTGCAAAAAAGGGTCGGCGCGGAATACCGCTTGGGCTTCGTCACCGACATCGAAGAGGACACCGTGGCCGCGGGGCTGAGCGAGGACGTGATCCGTTTGATCTCGGCCAAGAAGAACGAGCCGGAGTTCATGCTGGAGTGGCGCCTCAAGGCCTACCGGCACTGGCTCACCCTGGCCGAACCCACCTGGTCCAGCGTGCATCACCCGCCCATCGACTATCAGGCCATCCACTATTACTCGGCGCCCAAGGCTAAGGCGGGCCCCAAGAGCCTGGCCGAGGTGGACCCGCAACTCCTGGCCACCTACGAGAAGCTGGGCATCCCCCTGGCGGAACGGGCGGCCCTGGCCGGTGTGGCGGTGGACGCGGTGTTTGATTCCGTGTCCGTGGCCACCACCTTCAAGGACAAGCTGGAGGCCCTGGGGATCATCTTCTGCCCCTTCTCCGAGGCGGTGCATATGCACCCGGAACTGATCCGGCAATACCTGGGCTCGGTGGTGCCCCACACCGACAACTACTTCGCCAGCCTGAACTCGGCGGTGTTCACCGACGGCTCCTTCGTCTATGTGCCCAAAGGGGTGCGCTGTCCCATGGAGCTGTCCACCTACTTCCGGATCAACGCCCGCAACACCGGCCAGTTCGAGCGCACCCTGATCATCGCCGACGAGGGGGCCACCGTGTCCTACCTGGAAGGCTGCTCCGCCCCCACCCGGGACGAGAACCAGCTCCATGCCGCCGTGGTGGAACTCATCGCCCTGAAGGACGCCCGCATCAAGTACTCCACCGTGCAGAACTGGTACCCGGGCGACAAGGATGGCAAGGGCGGCATCTACAACTTCGTCACCAAGCGGGGCGACTGCCGGGGCGACAACGCCCACATCTCCTGGACCCAGGTGGAGACCGGTTCGGCCATCACCTGGAAATACCCCAGCTGCATCCTCCGCGGCGACAACTCGGTGGGCGAGTTCTATTCCGTGGCCCTCACCAACAACCACCAGCAGGCCGACACCGGCACCAAAATGGTCCACATAGGCAAGAACACCCGTAGCACCATCATCTCCAAGGGCATCTCCGCCGGCCACGGCAGCAACGCCTACCGGGGCCTGGTGAAGGTGCTGGCCGGGGCGGCCGGGGCGCGCAACTACACCCAATGCGATTCGCTGCTGATGGGACCGGACTGCGCCGCCCACACCTTCCCCTACATCGAGGTGAAGAACCCCAGTGCCCAAGTGGAACACGAGGCCACCACCAGCAAGATCGGCGAGGACCAGCTGTTCTACCTGCGCAGCCGCGGCCTGTCCGAGGAGGACGCGGTGAACCTGATCGTCAACGGCTTCTGCAAGGAGGTGTTCAAGGAACTGCCCATGGAATTCGCGGTGGAGGCACAAAAGCTGCTGGCCGTGAGTCTGGAAGGGGCGGTGGGTTAGCGCGATTTACTCCCTCTCCCCCCCGGGAGAGGGCAGGGGTGAGGGAACTTGGTTGGGTAGTCGCGCCGCGATCCCTCACCCGGCCCTTCTGGCCACCCTCTCCCTGGGGAGAGGGGAAGAAAAGTAGGAGTCTGATATGTTGGAAATCTGCGATCTGCACGTCGAAATCAACGGCCAAGCCATCCTCAAGGGCGTGGACCTTTCGGTCCTGCCCGGCGAGGTCCACGCCATCATGGGGCCCAACGGCTCCGGCAAGAGCACCCTGGCCCAGGTCCTGGCGGGGCGCGAGGGCTACACGGTCACCCGGGGCGCGGTGCGCTACCGGGACCAGGACCTGCTGCCCATGGCGCCGGAGGACCGGGCACGGGCCGGCATCTTCCTGGCCTTCCAGTACCCCCTGGAGATCCCGGGGGTGGCCAACGCCCAGTTCCTGCGCACAGCCCTCAACAGCCAGCGGCGCCAGCGCGGCGAGGAAGAACTGGACGCCATGGACTTCCTGGATTATGTGAAAGGGCGCCTGGCCCTGCTGGAAATGGACGAGAGCTTCCTCTACCGGGCGGTCAACGAGGGCTTCTCGGGCGGCGAGAAGAAGCGCAACGAGATCCTGCAGATGGCGGTGCTGGAACCCCGCCTGGCCATCCTGGACGAGACCGATTCGGGCTTGGACATCGACGCCCTGAAGATCGTCGCCCAGGGGGTGGAGGCCCTGCGCGGCCAGGACCGGGCCATCATCCTGGTGACCCACTACCAGCGCCTGCTCAACTATATCGTGCCGGACCGGGTGCACGTCCTGGCCGACGGCCGCATCGTCACCAGCGGTGGCAGCGAGCTGGCCCTGGAGTTGGAGGAACAGGGCTACGGCTGGCTGGCGGCATCCGCCCCGACCCGGGAGGCCAGGCCATGAACAGCGCCGCCGCTACTCCCTACCTGGCCGCCCTGGCCCGGGTCGGCGGGCCGGACTGGCTGGAGAAAGGCCGCCGCTCCGCCCTGGCCGGCTTCCTGAAACAAGGCCTGCCCACCCCCCGGGACGAGGACTGGAAATACACCTCCCTGGCCCATCTGGAAACCACCGGCTTCCATGCCCCCGACGACGCGGCCATGCCCATGCCGATCATGGAGGACTATCCGGGTGCCCAGCTGGGCTTCATCGACGACACCCTGGTCTGGCAGGACACCACCCTGCCCCGGGGCTGGCTGGATACCCTGGCCAATGTCCTGGACGGCCCGGCGGGCGAGGCGATGGCCATGCAGTTGAACAGGCTGGCCGGCAACGGCGCCCTGAGCCAGCTCAACAGCGCCCTCTGGCGCGACGGCGCCTGCCTGCACGTGCCGGCGGGGGAACGCCCGCGCCAGCCGATCTTCCTGAGCTTCGCCGCCGCCGAACCGGGGGTCATGCTGCATCCCCGGGTGCTGGTGGTCATGGAGCCGGGTTCGGACGCGGTGCTGGTGGAGCACTTCACCAGCGAGCTGGCCGCTTCCGCCTACTGGCAGAACCCGGTCACGGAAGTGGTCCTGGGGCGGGGCGCGCGTCTGACCCACATCAAGCTCACCGAGGAAGGCCCGGACGCCACCCACACCGGCCGCATCGCCGCACACCTGGATCGGGACAGCGACTATCGCACACTGAGCATCAGCCTCGGCGGCCGCCTGGCCCATCACGACATCGGCGTGGATCTGGCGGGAGAGGGCGCCGCCACCCGCCTGGATGGCCTGTTCATCGTCGCCGGCCGGGCCCAGGCGGACCATCGTCTGCTGGTGACCCACGCGGCGCCCCACACCACCAGCCGGGAAACCTATCGGGGCGTTGCCGCCGGCCGCGGCCGGGGCGTGTTCGACGGACGGGTGGTGGTGCTGGCGGGGGCCTTGCACAGCGACGCCCTGCAATCCAGCCGCAACCTGCTGCTCTCCCCTTTCGCCGAGATCGACGCCAAGCCCCAACTGGAGATCTATGCCGACGAGGTCAAATGCGGCCACGGCGCCACGGTGGGCCAGCTGGACCCGGCGCAATTGTTCTACCTGCAAAGCCGGGGCATAGCCGCCGACGCGGCCAAGGCCATGCTGCTCACCGGCTTCGCCAACCAGGCCCTGGACCTGTTGGACGACACCGGCCTGCGTGACTGGCTGGAACCCCGCCTGCTGGCCAGCCTGGCGGCGGCCACCGAGAGCCATGTCAGGGAGACGACACCATGAGCGCCACGCTGAGCCCGGAACTGCGGAACCTGTACGAGGAGATGATCCTGGAACACAACCGCCACCCGCGCCACTACCCGGAGAACCCACCGGGCAGCAACCGCCATGCCCACGGCTTCAACCCTCTGTGCAACGACGAGCTCAACGTGCATATGAAGGTGGAGGACGGGATCGTCCGGGAAGTGGGCTTCGAGGGTGCCGGCTGCGCCGTGTCCGTGGCCTCCGCCTCCATGATGACGGAGGCCATCCGGGGCAAGCCGCTGGCCGAGGTCCAGGCCCTGTTCGAGCGCGTGCACCGCATGATCGCCGAGGACGGCCCGGCGGAAGGCGTCGGCAAGCTGCGGGTGTTGGAAGGCGTGCGGGAATTCCCCATGCGGGTGAAGTGCGCCACCCTGGCCTGGCACACCATGCAGGCCGCCCTGGCGGGCCGGGACGATACCGTCAGCACCGAGGACCCGGCGCCGGCCTGTCCGCAACCCGCCGCCGGCCAGCGCGAGCATCAACCATGAAGCTCATGCGCCTGTTCAGTCAGAACCGGGTGGAGGAAGGCTTGCGCCAGCGGGTGGTCGAGGCCCTGCGCCGGATACGCGACCCGGAGATCCCGGTCAACATCTACGACCTGGGCCTGATCTACGGCCTGGAGATCAACGACATGGGCCGGGTCGAGATCCGCATGACCCTCACCGCGCCCGGCTGCCCGGTGGCCCAGTCCTTCCCCGGCCAGGTGGAAGAGGCCGTGGAGGCGGTGTTCGGAGTCAGCCGCGCCCACGTGGAGCTGGTCTGGGAGCCGCCCTGGGACAAGAGCCGCATCAGCGACGCGGCGCGCCTGGAAATGGGGCTGTTCTGATGGGCGACTGGACCCGGGTGGCGCCGGTGGCGGAGCTGCCGCCTGGCGGCCGACGGGTGCTGGACCTGGGCGGCATGCAGGTGGCGGTGTTCAACCTGGACGGCGACTACCTGGCCATCGAGGATATCTGCACCCACGACGGCGGCGAACTGGCCAGCGGCACCCTGGAAGGCGAGGAGATCGTCTGCCCGCGCCACGGCGCCCGGTTCAACCTGCGCTCCGGCCTGGTCACCGCCCCGCCGGCCTACGAGCCGCTGGCCGTGTTCGAAACCCGGGTGGCGGCCGGCTGGGTGGAGGTCAGGGATACGCGCTGGGATTAAGCCGCCGGCCCCGCTCGGGCCGCGAGCCTCGGGCACCGCCTTTGTCCTACAATCGTAACGAATTCGTAAATCCCCGGCGGTGCCTGTCCTGTCTTCAGGGCAAGCCGGCGGTAATTGAATCTAACCATCCGGACAAGCCGGGGCGCTGACTGGCCCCTTTACCGCTTTCCCGGGAGAGCGCAGTTGGAGTTCTGGGTCCGTCACGAAACCGTCTATACCTACGACCGGCCGGTACGGCTGGGGCCCCACGTATTGCGGCTGCGTCCCCGCTGCGATGCCGCCGCCACCCTGGTCCACCACGAGCTGCGCGTCGAGCCCGAGCCGGCCGGGCGCTGCGACTGCCTGGACCTGGAAGGCAACTGGATCAGCCGGGTCTGGTTCCTGGGCGAGACCCGGCGGCTCGCCATCTACAGCGAATTCCAGGTCCGGACCCTGCGCGTTAATCCCTACGACTACCTGCCCGAGTCCGCACCCGGGCCCGGCGTCTGTTATGCCGACCCTGATCTGACGCGGCTGCGGCCCTGGATCGACGCCGCCGACCCGGGGCCCGAGACGCGCGCCCTGGCGGCGGAATTGTGGGACCAGTCCGCCGACATGGCGGACTTCCTGCACCGGCTGAACGCCCACCTGCGCAACCATTTCACCCGCGGCCCGAGGGAGACGGGCCATCCCCTTTCGCCCGCCGAGACACTGCGCCGCCGACATGGCGCCTGCCGCGACCTGGCCGTGCTGTTCATCGCCGTCTGCCGCACCCGGGGCATCGCCGCCCGCTTCGTCAGCGGCTACCAGGAGGGGGATGGCGACCGCCCCCACCGCGCCATGCACGCCTGGCCCGAGGTCTACCTGCCGGGTGGCGGCTGGCGCGGTTTCGACCCCACCCACGGCCTGGCGGTGGCGGACGGCCACGTGGCGGTGGCCGCCGCCGCCGAATCGGCAGACGCGACACCGGTGGCGGGCGGCTACGTGGGCGAGGCCCACGCCGCGCTCAAGACGGAGGTGCGCATCCATGTGGAATAGTGACCCGGCATTCGACGCCGCCGTGGCCGAGCACGACGCTCGCCTGGCCGCCCTGGGCCTGGACATCTGGGTGGGCAGCGAACCCACCTTCACCGACCGGTTCTCCGCGGCGCCCGAGTGGAACAGCCAGGCCGTGGGCGGCGACAAGGCGGCCCGGGCCGAGGCCCTGGTGGCCGCGTTGTCGGCGGGCCTGCCGGGTTGCCTGGTGTTGCGCTGCGTGGGGCGCCAGTATCCCGGCGAGAAGCTGCCCCGCTGGAGCCTGGGCCTATACCGGCGCCGGGACGGCGGCCCGGTATGGACCGGTCCCCCCGATCCGCTGCTCTCGCCGCCGCGGCCCGGGCCGACCGAAGACCTTGACGCCCTGGCCGAGTCCCTGCTGGCCGCTTTCCGCTCATGGGGCTGGCCCGGGGTGGCGGTGCCGGGCCAGGCGGGCCTGGTCGCCTCGCGCCTGGACCCGGAGGCCGAGCCACCGGACCCCGCCGATCCCCGCCTGCCCCGGCCCTCCGTGCACGAGGCGGCGATCCCGGAATCGGGCTTGCGGGACGAACTGGCCGAGGCGGGGATCTTCCTGTTCCGCCTCTCGCTGACCGAGGTGGACGGCGTACCCGTCCCCCGCCTGGAACTGCCGGCCCTGCCCGACACGGCCGCCTTCCAGTCCCTGCTCGGCGTGCTGGGGGCCTGGGCCGCCGAACTGCCCGCGCTGATCCTGGCCGGCCACCCGCCGCCGGTGGACGATACGGTGGAGTGGACCACGGTGACCCCCGACCCGGCGGTCATCGAGATCAACACCGCCCCCGACGCCAGCGCCTCGGCGTTCCTGCGGCGCCTGCGGGAGACCCACGCCGCCGCCGCCGGCCTGGGCCTGTCCGCCTACCGGCTGTACTTCAACGGCGCCGTGGCCGATTCCGGCGGCGGCGGCCAGATCACCCTGGGCGGGCGCAGCCCCGAGGCCAGCCCGTTCCTGGTCCATCCCCGGCTGCTGCCCCGGCTGCTGGCCTATTTCAACCGGCACCCCGCCCTTTCCTACCTCTATTCCCACGACTACGCCGGCAGTTGCGGCCAATCGGTGCGTTGCGACGAAAGGGGTGTCGAGATGTTCCACGAACTGGGCCTGACCCTGGCGCTGCTGGCGCGGGGCAGCGACCCGGATCCGGAACGGCTGTGGTGCACCCTGGCCCCCTTCCTGGCCGACGCCTCGGGCAACAGCCACCGGGCGGAGATCAACATCGAGAAGCTGTGGAACCCCTATCTGCCCGGCCGGGGCCGCCTGGGCCTGGTGGAGTTCCGCGCCCTGCGCATGCAGCACGGCCCGGAGCGGACCGCCGCCCTGGCCAGCCTGCTGCGGGCCGTGGCCGCCATGCTGGCCGGACGCCGCGACAACCAGGGCCTGATCGACTGGGGGCACGAGTTGCACCAACGCTTCGCCCTGCCGTTCTACCTGGAACAGGACCTGCACGCGGTGCTGGCCGATCTGGACGCCGCCGGCCTGGGCCTGGGCGGGCCGATCCGCGCCGAACTGCTGCGCGACGAATTCCGCGTCTGGCGCCGGGTGGCCCTGTCCGGCTGCGAGTTGGAACTGCGCCGGGCCCTGGAGTTCTGGCCCCTGATCGGCGACGCCGGCAGCCAGGACCGGGGCACCTCCCGCCTGATCGACGCCAGTACCGCCCGGGTGGAACTGGTGTTGCGCCCGATGGCGGAGGAGGGCGTGGACGTCGCCCCCGCCTTCGCCGCCTGGCGGGCCTCGGCGGGCGGCATGGAACTGCCGATGCGGGATGAATGGGAAGCGGGGGAGGGGGGCGGGCCCGTCAAGGTGTTCGGCCTGCGCTACCGCAGCTTCGCCCCCTGGCTGGGCCTGCACCCCACCCTGGGCGCCCAGGGCCCCGTCACCCTCAACCTGTGGCACCCCGACGCAGGCCACGCCTGGGAGGTCCGGATCCACGAATGGCACCCGGAAGGCGGCGGCTATCCCGGCCTGCCGGCGGATTTGGACGAGGCGGCTGCGCGCCGTGCAGAGCGGGTCCGGGTCCATCCCCTGGCCGACCCGGAGCCCGCCCGCCCCGCCCCGGACGGGGCCCTGAATCCCTGGTGCCTGGATCTGCGCTATCTGTAGGCGCTGCCCAACCCGAGCGTTACCGGGCCGCTGTCGAGCTCAACGTCGGAACCAGGACGGCACGCGTCCCATCACGGCCCAATAGAGCGCGACGATGCCCAGGATCACGGCCGCCGGCGGGCCGCGACCCGCTTCCCTGGCGAGCATGGCCTTGATGCCGTATAGCACCAGGGCAAAGCCGACCAGGCCGATGGCGACCCTGGACAGCGGATGAAGCAGAAGCGCCCGCCAGGCCGAGCCCCCTTCCGCCGCGTCATCGATCCCGTGGGTGTCTCGCCGGCGGAAAGCCGGCGCCTGACCTGGAAGATGCCGATGACGAGGGAAATGATCGCCGGCCAGGCGGTAAAGAAGAACAGCAGCCCCGGCCCGATGGGGTTGGGATTGGGGTCGGGCCAGAGTCCCACCGCCGCAAGAAGGATGATGGCCAACAGCGGCCCCCACCCGAACACCGCCAGGACAAGCCCGATCCTGATCCAGAGGTTGCCGAGATAGCGGTTCAACTTATGTCGGCCATATAAGCCTTGTGTTATTGCCAGTGAGGCAGACGATACAGCCACATACACGCGCCACGCCACCCAGTAAAATCGTCCGCGCGCACTGTGCCTCATCCCGCCCGGCTTTGTCGCGAACCCGACAGCCCTGGATTTGAGAGCGGAGAGGCGAATCCCCCGCCCCGAGCGGAATGCTGTCCTGCACGGGAACTGGCACGCCACATGCAGACACCAATCCATTGCCGGCTAGCCGGCGTGCCTGATGACTTGAGAGGAATGCGATGAGCCGTTTCGAGATGGGTGACATGGTCTTTGCGGCCCAGGACCTGCGCAACGAACCCCTGGAGGAAACCGGCGAGAGCGGCATCCCCGGCATCGTCCCGGATGAGTTGCTGGCGCCCGCCGGGACCCGGGGCGTGGTGGTAAACGTGGGCCATGCCGAGGCTGTCCCCGACGAGGAGATCTACCTGGTGCGCTTCGAGACCGGTCCCGGGGGCACCCTGGCGGACCCCATCGGCTGCCTGGCCGAGGAGCTGAGCCAGGGTCCGGACGCGGCATGACCGAGGCATACGGGCCGCCGCTGCCCGATCCCGCCGCCACGGCGCGGGCCTATCACCTGCGCACCAAGCACCACCTGGATCGCTACGCCGCCGGCCCCGGCACCCTGGATTGGGACGCCCAGCCGGACCCGTTCCGGCAGTGGCCGGAGGCCGCCGAGATCCCCCTGCCGCGCCGGGCCGGCGAGTTGGCGACGGCCTGGGACGCCCTGGCCGAACCACGTCCCACCGTGCCTTTCAGCCGCGACAGCCTGGGCGACCTGCTCCAGCTCTGCGTCGCCATCACCGCCTGGAAGGGCTACGGCACCACCCGCTGGTCCCTGCGCGCCCATCCCTCCTCCGGCAACCTGCATCCCACCGAGACCTATCTGATCGCCCGGGGCGTGGCCGACCTGGCGGACGGCCTCTACCACTACCAGCCTCGGGACCATGCCCTGGAACTGCGGGCCGGCGGGGAGGCCGCCCCTGGTGGACCGGCCGCGTTCCTCGGCTTCACCAGCATCCACTGGCGCGAGGCCTGGAAGTACGGCGAGCGGGCCTTCCGCTATTGCCAGCTGGACATGGGCCACGTGCTGGCCGCCGTGGCTTATGCCTCCGCCCTGTTCGGCTGGCGTCCGAGACTTGTCGCCCTGCCGGCGAAGCGCCTTGCCGCCCTGCTGGGAACCGACCGGGCGGCGGATTTCCAGGGGGTGGAGGCGGAGGAGGCCGAGGTCCTGCTGGCCTTGCACCACGACGCGGGCGAGCCCTTGTCCGAGCCGCCCGCCTGGTCGGAGTGGCACGGCCACGCCAGCCTGCTGGACCCCCGGCACCTGTATCAATGGCCGGTGATCGAGGAGGTGGCCGAGGCGACCCGGGGGGTGTTGCCGCTTTTGCCCGAGGTATCTGAACACCAACCAGTCCCTCTCCCCAGCCCTCTCCCGCTCGCGGGCGAGGGAGCCAAGCCCCTGGCCGCCCGGGTCATTCTCCAGCGCCGCAGCGCCCAGGCCTTCGACGGGGAATCGCTGATGCCCCGGGCGGTGTTCCGCCGCCTGCTGGCCGGCCTGATGCCGGGCGGTTCGCCGGTCTGGGAACTGTGGCCCCACGCACCCCGGGTCCATCCGGTCCTGCTGGTGCACCGGGTGGAAGGGGTGGCCCCCGGGGTCTATTGCCTGGCCCGGACGCCGGCGGCACGGACGGCCCTGGCCCGGGCCATGCGCGAGAGCTTCGAATGGACGGCAGTGGACCCGGAGCTGCCTCTGTACCGTCTGGTGGCCGCCCGGGCGGGCAAGGCGGCGCGCACCCTGTCCTGCCATCAGGACATCGCCTTCCATGGTGCCCTGGCCTGCATGATGGTGGCGGAGTTCGCCGGCCCCATCACCGCGAATCCGGCCGCCTACCGCCACCTGCACTGGGAGGCGGGCATGCTGGGCCACGTGCTTGGCCTGGAGGCCGAGGCGGCCGGTTGGCGCGGCACCGGCATCGGCTGTTTCTTCGACGATGCCGGCCACGAGATCCTGGGCCTGGCGGACGAGACCTTCCAGGTGATCTACCACTTCGCGGTGGGCATGCCGGTGGACGACTCACGCCTCACCACCGCGCCGGCCTATGACTGAGGACGGGGAGGCGGAGATCCTGCCCGAGGCCGTGGACGGCCTGGTGCGCCAGGCCATGGCCGATTACCGGAGCGACCCGGTCGGGTCGGATTTTCTGCTGCGCTATGCCTGCAGCCAGGCCGCGGACCCCTTGCCCCTGTATCGCGTGCTCTACAAGTTCTACAACCGCCAGCGCCACTTCGAGCCCGCCGGGGAGTTCGCCCGCGCCGCCCTGGACGAGGCCGCAAGGCGGGGCGATCTGCCGGCGGACGTTGCGGATTGGAGCCCGGAAATGCTGGACGACCTGGAGCCGGGCCTGGCCAGCCAGGTCCTGCTGGCCCTGAAGGCCCTGGCCTTCATTGGTTTGCGCGGAGGCGACGAGGCGGGGGCGGGCCGCCATCTGGAGATCCTGCAGCGGCTGGACCCGGCGGACGGCAGTGGCGTGTCCGTGGTCACTGCCCTGGCCGAATCGCTCCGGCGGGAGGGGCATGCCGCCTAGGAGCGGACCCTCCGGTCCGCATTATTTCTTCTCCGTCGGCTTGCAGACGTAGATCGTGATCGGCTGGTGTTCGGCCACCTCGATCTTGCTGAGCTGGCTGACCACCGCCTGGTCCACCACGTAGCCCTTGGCCAGCAGCATGTAGCCGTCCCGGTGCATCAGGTCCCGGGACAGGACCATGCCGGGTGCCAGGCTGCTGGGACGCATAGGGATCTCGTCGATGACGTTGCGCAGTTGCTCGGTCAGGATCGGCAGGTAGCGGTCGATGACGGCGGGGTCGTAGCGTTTGCCCTTGTTTTCCATCAGGTAGGCCAGGGCTTCGCTGGGGCGCATCGGCTGCTGGGTCATGATGCCGCTGGTCAGAGCGTCGTATTCATTGGCGGCGGCCAGGATCCGGCTGCCCATGGGGATGGCCAGCCCGGCCAGATGGTCCGGGTAGCCGCTGCCGTCGTAGTTTTCGTGGTGGTGGCGGATCAGCTTGGCCGCGCCCCTGAGTTGCTCAATCTGCATCAGGGCCTGTTCGCCCCGCACGGGATGGTGCATGAGCTCCGCGCGCATTTCAGCGGTAAGGGCGCTCAGGGGACGGTCCAGGGCCGCGTCTGGCATGCCGATCTTGCCGATGTCGTGGAGCAGGGCGGCGAACAGCACGTTCTGCTGTTCGGCCTCGTCCAGTTCCATCATCCGGGCCAGGATGCGGGCATGGTCGGCCACCCGGCGGGCATGGCCAGACAGGTTCATACCGCGCATTTCCACCAGTCCGGCGAAGGCCTGCACGGTGCCGACAAAGCCGATCTTGAGCTTGCCGTGGGCGGACTGAACCATCTTCAGGGCCTTCTTCAGGTCCTCGGTGCGTTCCGCCACCTTTTGCTCCAGGCCGGCGTTTAGGGCGCGCAGTTCCGCGTTCTGGGCCTCCACCACCGAATTCAGCCGGCCGTTTTCACGTTCCAGGCGCTTGCGTTCCAGGGCTTCACGCACGATGAGGACGATCTCGTTGTCGTCCCAGGGCTTGTTGATGTAGCGATAGATTTCGCCCTTGTTGATGGCGGCGATGGTGGCCTCGATGTCGGCGTAGCCGGTCAGCAGGATGCGGATGGTTTCGGGCCAGCGCTGACGCACCTGTTCCAGAAAGCGGGCCCCGTCCATCACCGGCATGCGCATGTCGGAGATGACCAGATCGACGTTTTCCTTGGCCAGCAGTTCCAGGCCCTGGGTGCCGCTCTCGGCAGTTAGCAGCTGGTAGCCGTGGGGCCGGAACAGGCGTTTCAGGGACGACAGGATGGAAGGCTCGTCGTCCACGAACAGCAGGGTGGCTGCGGGTGGTGCGACGCTCGGGGTGTCAGCCATGGTCGGAATCTCCGTCGTGAACGCGCTTGATCGGCAGCACCACCCGGAAGCGCGATCCCTTGCCCGGTTCGCTCTCCACGTCGATATGGCCGCCATGCTTGTTGACGATGCCGTAGGAGATGGACAGTCCCAGGCCGGTGCCCTTGCCCACATCCTTGGTGGTGTAGAACGGGTCGAAGATGCGCGTCAGCTTTTCCCGGGGGATGCCGCAGCCGGTATCGGCGACTTCCACCCAGACCTCCCCCCCCTGGGCGCCCGTGCTGACCCGGATTTCGCCTCGCTCCACGATGGCATGGGCGGCGTTGACCAGCAGATTCATGAACACCTGGTTCAGTTGCGAAGGCAGGCATTCGACCATGGGGATCTCGCCGTATTCCTTGATGACCGTGGCCTTGTACTTCAGCTCGTTGTTGACCACGTTCAGGGTGGAATTCAGGCCCTGATGCAGGTCGGCCAGCACCCACTCGCCCTTGTCGGAATGGGAAAAGTCCTTCAGGTCCTGGACGATGTGGCGCACCCGCGTGATGCCCTCGCTGGATTCCTTGAGCAGATCCCGGATGTCCTGTTTCAGATAGTCGAGTTCGATGGCCCGCTTGGCTGCCTGGATGTGTTCCAGCTCGACAGATCCTTCGGGCAGGGCGGCTTCCGCCGCTTGATAGGTATCGATCAGGTCCAGCAGTTGTTCGATGTAGCCGTCCAGCGTGCCCAGATTGGAATTGACGTAGCCGATGGGGTTGTTGATCTCGTGGGCCACGCCGGCGGCGAGCTGGCCGATGGAAGCCATCTTCTCGGATTGCAGCAGCTGATTGTGGGCCACCTCCAGGCGCTTGATCAGGGCGGCCTGCTCCGCCTTCTCCCGGTGCAGGGCCTCTTCCACCATCTTGCGCTGGGTGATGTCATGTACCGTACCGAACAGTTTTCATGGGCCGGCCGTCGGCATCGCGCTCGACTTCGCCCTGCTCGTTGACATGGCACACCGCGCCGTCGGGCAGGAGATGCGGTGGTCGATGGAATAGTGGCCCTCGCCCCGCCAGCGCTGCCCGCACGGCGCTGTCGACCTTTCCCGGTCCTCGGGATGGACGCCGCATGAGGAACGCCTGGTAGTCGGGAGCGCAGCTTCCGGGTCGGCCTGGAAGATGCGGAACGCCTCTTGCGACCAAGTCAGCATGTCGTGCTCCACGTCCCATTCCCAGTGCCCCAGCCGGGCTACCTGCTGGGCCTTGGCCAGGCGCGCCTCGCTGGCGCGCAGCGCCGCCTCGGTGGCCTGCCTTCTCCCGCAACTGCCGCTGCAGCTCCCGGTTGCGGTCGGTCAGTTCGCCGCGACATCAATTCCAGGGAACGCTCCACCAAGCCGGCTGTCGGCATCCGCCTGCTGGTAGGCATTGTCCACCACTTCGAGGAACGGCCGCCAGTCCTCCGGCACGTCGACGCCGTCGCCCAGATGGCGTCTGATCTGACGCTCCAATAGGGGATGCATCGTGTCAGGCTCCTCGCTGAGGGTGGTGATGGTCATGGTCTGGTTGTGCAGCTCGCAGCGGGCTGTGGGCGTGTAGGGCGAGATCTCGCCGTAGGAATAGAAGCCGGTGAGCGCGGTGTCCGTTACCCAGGACCTCGCGCACCTCCTCCACCTCCTCTTCCACTCGTTGCTTCAGCACCAGTTTGCGGCCGACGCAGCTGATCAGCACCGCCAGGCCGGGCTGCGCCTCCCGCATGGAGTCCCGGGCCACCCGCGCCGCCCCGGCGGCGCCTTCGACGAGGCGATCGAAATTGGCCCTCATGAGGCGGGCAAGGCGGCCCTTCCGGCATGTCGCCCGCGAAGGTCATGGATTGGTTCCGATTCGTCCACAGCCAGGATGGCCCGTACCAGGCCCACGTCTTCGCCGTCCTTGCCGCGCAGCGCCAGCGGGAACAGCAGGGCGGTGGCGGGCAGGCCGGCGGCGTGCTCGCCCAGATATTGCTTGTACAGGGCCAGGGCGGACTGGCCGTCCAGTTCGTAGAGGACGTTGCCGTTGGAACTGGTGATCAACCTGTCCGGGCCGAAGCTGATCCCATCCGCCCAGGGAGCCATACCCCACCCTGATATGGGGGCCGTAGAGACCCACCGCCGCCACCAGCGTTCCCGGGGTGGGGCATCGGCGATCACCAGGGTGCGCTGGAAGCGGGCGCCATCGCCGGAGAGGCCGCCGGTAACCTCCACCTGGTTCGGAAGGTCACGCTCTTGATCCCCGCCACCAGATCCGAGCCGTTCACGCCCAGACCGCTGGAGAGGAGCAGGACATGGCTCAGCCCTCCGTCGGGAGCTGGGCCCCCAGTTCCTGCCCGGCCGAATGGCTGTGTTCCGCGTCGGGCACCGCCTGGCTGGCCAGATGCAGGCGGGTATGGTCGAAATGGATGGCGCTGGCGACAACCGTGTCCTCATGCACGTGGACCCCCAGTATTTCGCCCGAGGTGGAGCAGCCGAACAGGACCGCCGCGGGGTAGCGGGTCCGCAGCTCGGCCAGGCGCTGCGCATCCAGCCGGTCGGTCCCTCCGAACACCAGGACCAGGTCCGCATCCGCCATGGCCGGAGCGGAAAGTCCGTCATGGTCCGCGCTCCGGTCCCGGGTCAGGGTGTGGGTGCGCAATGCATCACACTGCCCGGCGGCATGCCAGCCGTCTTGGGCGGTCCAGTGAGATTGTTCGATGCGCATGCGGGCCTCCTTAGCCTGTGGGCGTTGCCTGGGGATCCGAACCCGTGTCTTTCACATGGGTGATGGGTAGGACCAACCTGAAGGTGCTCCCCTTGCCTTCCTCGCTAATCAATTCGAAACGACCGTTGTGCTTGCGGACGATGCCATAGGCAAGGGAAAGTCCCAGGCCGGTGCCCTTGCCGACGGGCTTGGTGGTGAAGAAGGGGTCGAAGATCCGGTCGCGCAATTCCGCGGGGATGCCCTTGCCGGTATCCGCCACTTCCACCCAGACCTCGTCTCCCTGGCGGCCGGTGCGCAGGGTGATGGTGCCGCGCGGCCCCTCGATGGCATGGGCGGCGTTGACCAGGAGGTTCATGAAGACCTGGTTCAGTTGGGACGGCAGGCATTCGATATCCGGGATGTCGTCGTATTGCTTTACCACGTCCGCCCGGTACTTGATCTCGTTGGTGACAATGTTGAGGGTGCTGTCCAGGCCCTGGCGCAGGTCGGCGAACTGCCAGTCGGGGGAGCTGTCCAGGCGGGAGAAATCCTTCAGGTCCTGGACGATCTTGCGGACCCGGGTGATGCCTTCCCTGGATTCGTTCAGCAGGGCCGGGATGTCTTCCTTGAGATAGGGCAGGTCCAGCAGTTTTTTGATCTCCGCCACCTCGACGCAATGTGCGGAAGTGGTGGCGAGCGCATGTTCCGCCCGTTCGTAGGCCTCGATGACGCGGAACAGGTCGCGGATGTAGTTTTCCAGGGTACCCAGGTTGGAATGCACGAAACCGATGGGGTTGTTGATCTCGTGGGCGACGCCGGCGGCCAGTTGGCCGATGGAGGCCATTTTCTCGGATTGCAGCAGCTGGGCCTGGGCATCCTGCAGTTCCCGGTGCAGGACTTCGAGCTTGCGGTACTGTTCCTGGAGCAGGTCCTGGGCGTGGTTGCGCTCGGCGATGTCCGCCTCCAGTTGCTGCATGGCCCGGGACAGGGCCTCGGTGCGTTCCTCCACCCGTTGCTGCAGCAGGACATTGATGTCCTTGAGGGAGTCCTCCAATTGCTTGCGGGCGGTGATATCGGTGCGGATGGCGATGTATTGATAGGGCTTGCTCCGAGGAATCGAGGAAAGGCACGATGGTGGAATCCACCCAGTAATGACCACCGTCGCGGCGCCGGTTGCGGACCTCGCCGTGCCAGACATGGCCTCCGGCGATGGTGGCCCACATCTCCTGGAAGAATTCCTTCGGGTGGAGGCCGGAGTTGAGTATGCGATGGTTCTGTCCCAGCAGTTCTTCGCGGCTGTAACCGGAGATGGCGCAGAACTTGTCGTTGACATAGGTGATGTTGCCCTGGATGTCGGCGATGCTGACGATGGCGTGCTCGTCCAGGGCGGTCTTCTGGGCCTGGAGTTCCTGGTTAGCTTTCTCCAGCAGTTCGTTAATGTTCTCCAGGGCGGTCAGGTCGTTGGCCACGCACAGCACGCCTTTCCAGCCGCCCGTGTCATAGGCGATGGGGGTGCGGGTGATGATGTAGTGGCCAGCCTGACCCGTGATCGAGGTCAACCTGCGGTCACCCCGTGTGGTCCGGCCGGATTCCAGCACCTTGCCGTCCTCAAGATCGTTTTTGAGTCCCTCGATGCGGCCCCAGATGTCGACCTCCTGCTTGCCCGCGATCTCTCCCCGGTCCAGCCCGCAGATCCGTTCGAAGCCGCCGTTGAACCAGACGATGCGGGCGTCCTTGTCCTTGAACCACACCGGCACGGGGATGTTTTCCAGCAGGATCGCGGCCTCCCGGGCGTGCTCCTGCAAGCGGGACAGCAGCCGCGACTGGCGCCGGACGACGACGACGGAAATGATGACGGCCAGCAAGGTGGCCACCAGGGCGCTGGCCAGCACCAGGGTGCGGGCCAGCAGATAGCGCTGGTTCGCCTCTACCCGGGCGGCCTGGCTGGTACGGATCTGATAATCCAGCAATTGGCGCAACAGGGCGGTGCTTTTGTTTTGCACGGACATGGCCTTGGATGACAGCAATTGGCTGGCCTCCGCTGGCTTGTCAGACAGCGCCAGGTCGAGAACCTGGTTCTGCAGTGCCGAGCCCTGGACCGTATAGCGCGCCTGTTCCTCCAGAAGTTTTTTCTCCGCTGCGGACAGGTCCATGGCCATCATCTTCTCCCGGGCCTCCCGGAATGGGCGCGCCAGGTCATGGAAATGGGGCACCAACTCGTCCCTGGCGAAGGGATCCTGCTCCTGGAGAATAAGATACAGCTGCAGGGTCCGCTCCCGCGCCGCGATGTACATCTCGGCTGCAAACTGGGCCTTGACGTTGTCCTTCTCGATGAGGTCGATGGTGCCGTTCATGCTCGACAGGTAGGCGATGCCGACCCCGGCGAGACCCAGCAGCAGCGCGATCATCAGCAGGAAGCCCGTCAACAGGCCGGCGGTGGCGGGTATCTTTTCCGGGGTGGCCATGGCTTGTCCGGTGCCTTCAGTTCGCCAGCAACACGGAATAGCCCTCGTGTTCCGTTTCGATGCCGGCCAGCATGGATTTGAGCGTGGGCTTGTCGAGGTCCATGCGCCGCCAGGCATCTGCATCGAGCGGGGGCGCCGCGGCATGCGGGTCGCCCGCCAGGTCCAGGGCATGGGCCAGGATGTTGGCGACGTGCGTCACGTCGGCCAGGGAGACCGAGGTCGATTGCCCGGAATCCTGCTCCGGCGCATGGTGCAGGGCCACCGCCCGGACGATCTCCGGCGGGAAGTTCCAGCGTTGGGCCAGGGCCTCGCCGGCCCGGGCATGGTCGAAGCCCAGGATGTGCCGTTCCGCCTCATGGGTGAGGCAGTCCTGTTCATCCCGGAAGGCGAGCACCGGGGCGTAATGCTCGGGATGGGTGCTGACCAGCATCAGCAGGCCGATGTCATGGAGCAGCCCGGCGGTGAAGCCGCTTTCGGGGGCCATGCCCGCTTTCCTGGCCAGGGCCCGGCCGCACAGAGCGGCGCCGATGCTGTGGCGCCAGAACAGGCGGAGATCGAAGGCGGTGTCCCGTGCGGGCGCGAAATAACCGGTGATCGAGGCCGCCATGACCAGGCTGCCGACCGCCTTGAAACCCAGCACCACGATGGCGTCGTGGATGCTGGCGACCTTCTGCTGGACGCCGTAAAAGGGCGAATTGGCGACGCGCAGGGCGCGGGCGGCCAGGGCCTGATCCTTGGCGATGCCGTCCGCCAGTTGGTCGATGCTCACCGCGTCGTTGTCCAGGGTGCGGATCAGGTCGTCGACCACGGCGGGCAGGGAAGGCAACTGCCGGACGTCCGACAGAACCTGTTCCAGGGTCAGGGACGTCATCTGAGTTGCTCCATGCGGTACTCCAGCAGGACTTGTTGGAGGAACTCGTCTGCCGCGCCGCCGCCCGGGTGGCGGAACAGGTGCTGCAGGCGCTCTCGGGCGGCTTGGCGGTGCGCGGCCAGTTGTTCCGCGGAGAGGGTTTCGGTCACGGCGATCGGCACCTGGGCGATGCCGCGCCGGCGCAGGGAGGCGAGGTGGGATTCGGTCAGTACGGCGCCGGCCGCCAGAAGGGTGAGGCCGTTGCCGTCCTGGATGTCCGCGCCCAGGGTCGTGCCCGGGGTCGCCTGGTCCAGGGCGACAGGACATATGCGAGTGGTCACTTGCACATCTCGCAGGGCAGCAGGGCCAGCAACATGCCGCGGGATAGGGAGCGCCGGCCCATGACCTTGTGGAATACGCGGTATTCACGGCCGGCCAGCATGATCTTCTCTGGAATGCCGTCCGGGTCATCCGGCCAGGCGCGCATGGCCTCCGGCAGGACCTGGACGGCTTCCCTGGCCAGCAGGGGAGCGTGGTCGCCGATCATCCAGTCGGCGGCCTCGTTGGACAGGGCGATCAATCCATCCTGATCAATGCCGATGATGGGCCAGGGCACCAGTTGCAAGACCTCTCTGAGGGTGTCGAGCACCGTCTCGATCTGCCGCGCCTGGCGTTCCTTGTCCGCCACGTGGGCCTGGAGTTCGCTGTTGGCGGCCTGGAGTTCCCGAGTGAGTCGCAGGTTCTCGTCGGCGATCTGCTTGCTGCGGAAGGCCTCGCGCAGTTGCTCGCGCAGTTGCTCGTCGTCCCAGGGCTTGGTCAGGAATTTGTAGATGGCCCCTTCGTTGATGGCGTCGGTGATGAACTGCAGATCCGTGAATCCCGACAGGACGATGCGGATCGTTTCCGGGTGGGATGCCTTGACCCGGCGCAGGAACTCCACGCCGCTCATGTTGGGCATGCGCTGGTCCGAGAGGATTACGTCCACCGGTTGGCTGTCCAGCAGTTCCAGGGCCTGTTCCGGGCTGTCGCAGGTCAGGATGTGATACCCGTCCCGGCGTAGCAGGCGCTGCATGGCGGAGAGTATGTTGGGTTCGTCGTCTACCAGAAGCAGGGTCGGCGGTCGTTCTCTCGGTTCGTTCATGGGGCTCCCATTGCTTGTTTTTGTTCGCCAGGATTCGACGATTGTGACCTGTTCTTGAGTATGGCCTCGAAATAGCGGAATGCATCGCGGATCTGTTCGCGCAGCAGGGCGTCGTCCCAGGGCTTGCTCAGGAATTTGTAGATGGCGCCCTGGTTGACCGCCTGGATGATGGTTTCCAGATCGGAGAATCCGGACAGGACGATGCGCACCGTATCGGGATACAGATCCTTGACCCGGCCCAGGAATTCGGTGCCGCTCATCTCCGGCATGCGCTGGTCCGACAGGATGACCTGCACATCGTTCTTGGCCATCAGCTCCAGGCCTTCGCTGGCGCTGTTGGCGCTGAGGATTTGATACCCCTCGCCGCGCAGCATGCGTTTCAGGGCGCTCAGGATGTAGGGTTCGTCGTCCACCAGCAGCAGGGTGCGTGGCGTGTCCGTTTCGCCGGCGGGCACCCGGGAGACGGGACGTTCCCTGTTGATCATGGCGACGAACTCATCGGGCGCAACCGGCCTGCCGACCAAATAGCCCTGGATCAGTTCGCAGCCCAGTTTTTTCAGGTAGCCGAGCTGTGCTTCGGTTTCCACGCCCTCCGCTACCACCCGCAGCCGCAGGCGCTGGGCCAGGCCGATGATGGCGGAAACGATGCTCGCGTCGCTCGGTTCGGAGGCGATGTTGCGCACGAAGGATTGATCGATCTTGAGGGTGTCGATGGGGAACCGCCCCAGATAGGCGAAACTGGAATAGCCCGTGCCGAAGTCGTCCAGGGCGAGATTTACGCCCAGATCCTTGAGTTGCTGGAGCAGGCCGATGGTGGCTTGCGGGTCCTCCATCAGCATGCTTTCGGTCAGTTCCAGTTCCAGAAGGCGCGCCGGGATGCCGTGGCGGCGCAGGGCGTTCGAGATCGTGTCCAGCAGGTCGCCGGCGCGAAACTGTCGCGCCGACACGTTGACGGCCACATGCACTTCTCCCATGCCGGCGTCCTGCCATGCGCGGATTTGCCGGCAGGCTTCGTCGATGGCCCAGGCGCCCAGGGGAACGATCAGACCGGTTCTTTCCGCCAGGGGGATGAAATGTCCCGGGGAAACCAGCTCGCCGCTTTGTTTGCGCCAGCGCAGCAAGGCCTCCGCGCCCTTGATTTGTCCGCTTTGCAAGTCGACCTTCGGCTGATAGTGGAGCAGGAATTCGCCCCGTTCCAGGGCTTTCCGCAGGGCCGTTTCCAGTTCCAGCTTGGCCAGGGCATTGGTATTCATCCTGGCGTCATAGCAGCAGGTCTGATTGCGGCCGCTTTCCTTGGCCTGGTACATGGCCGACTCCGCGCCGCGCAACAGTGAGGCCACGGATTCGCCGTCGCCGGGAAAGATGCAGATGCCGATGCTGGCACCCAGGAATACGTCATGCTGGTCCGTGCAATGGAACGGCTGGGCCAGCATGCCATGCAGGTCCCGCGCGACATCCACCGCTTCCTGGGCCTCGTCGATGGGTTCCAGCAACAGCGCGAAGGCGTCGCCCCCCACGCGGCCCAGGGTGTCTTCCTCCCTGACCCGCGTCTTCAGACGCCGCGCCACTTCCACCAGCAGTTCGTCGCCGATGGCGTGGCCGAGGCTTTCGTTGACGGTCTTGAAATGATCCAGGTCGATGAACAGGATGCCGATCCGCTGGCCATGGCGTTTCGCCCGGTCCAGGGCATGGTCCAGGCGCATTTGCACCAGGGCGCGATTGGGCAGCCCGGTGAGGGGGTCGTAATGGGCCAGGTGTTCGAGCTGGGCCTCGTTGCGCTTGATCTGGCTGAGGTCGGTGAACACGCTCACGTAATGTTCGGTATTGCCCCGTGCATCGCGAACGCTGGAAATGGTCAGCCATTCCGGATAGATCTCGCCGTTCTTGCGCCGATTCCAGACCTCGCCTTGCCAATAACCCGCCGACGCCAGGGTCTTGCCCATCGCCTGGAAAAATGCGTCGTCATGGTGTCCCGAGCGCAGGAACGCCGTGTCCTGTCCGATCGCTTCTTCCTCCGGATAACCCGTGATCGCCTCGAAGGCCTGGTTGACGGCCTGCAGCCGTCCCCGGGCGTCGGTGATCATGACCCCGTCGCGGGTGTTTTCGAACACCATGGCGGCCTGGCGCAGCTTCTCCTCGGCCCGCTTGCGCTCGCTGATGTCGAAAAAGGTGGCCACGGCGCCCACCACCGCGCCGTCGCGGTGCATCGGATAGGACCAGTATTCCACGGGGATGGGATGGCCGTCCCGGTGCCAGAACACCTCGTCCTCGCGATGTATCGCCTCGTCATGGCGGTAGGCCTGGTAGATCGGGCAGTCCTCCCTGGGATAAGGGCTGCCATCGGCATGGCTGTGGTGAATCAGGCCATGGACCGGTTTGCCGAGCAGGTCCTCCGCCTGGTCATAGCCCAGGACACGCAGGAAGGCCGGGTTGACGAAGGTGCAGCGCCCCTCCAGGTCGTTGCCGTAGATGGCCTCGGCCGTGGAGTCGAGCAGGAGGCGGATGCGTGCTTCGCTTTCCTCCAGGGTGGCGCGGTCGCGCAGCAGTTCGCGATTCTGGCAGACGTTCTCGATTTGGGTGGGCAGTGCCTGCTGGTAGCCGTCATGCTTGATGACGTAATCGTCCACGCCCAGCATCAGGGCCTGGGCCGCGACGCCTTCATTGCCATGTTCCGCGAGCACGATGATGGGCAGAGTGTGGTTCCGTTTTTCCCGCAATTCCCTGACCGTCCCCAGGGTGTCGTTACGCGGCATCCGGAAATCCAGTACCACCGCATCGTATTGCAGTGCTCCTGTCAGGTCCGTGGACAGCCGGGATAGCAAATCGCCGGGGCTATGGACTATATCCACATGGAAGTGGGGGGCGCAGCAGGCCAGCTGTGTTTGAAGCTTGCCGGCTCCGTCTTCTGCGTCTGTGGCATAGAGCACTTTGAGGGGCCGGCCTCTGCGGATCGATGACGCCAGAAATCGGGACCGGGCCGTGCTCAGGGTCTCCGCCAGCCGGTTCGGAGTGCTATCGTCCTTGATCAGGTAGGCATTCGCACCGGCCCTGAGTGCGGCCACCACGGATTCCTCGTTGCCCGTGGCGGTGAGAATGACCACCGCCGCCGGAATATCCGAAGCGCGGATATGGGCAAGAAGCTCCATGCCGTTGCCGTCCGGCAGGTGTAGGTCGCACAGCACCACATCCGGCCGGACCTGCCCGGCAAGCATGGCCTTGGCCTGGGCCAGGTTTCCGGCGATGTCCAGGACATGGCCAGGAGCCGACCGGGTCAGCGCATGTTCGATGATCGCCACATAGATGGCGTCATCCTCGACGTAGAGAATTCGCAAAGCCTTGGCCTCACTTGAGATAAGTCTGGCGATTTCGCGATGCGTGCTTTCCCGCGAAGGGAAGATGTGTATCCGGTCAGGGCATTCGCTCGGGCCGTTCATCTGGACTTGTTATCGGCCTGCTCTGTTTGAACTTGAGGCATTGCCCTGAAACGGGGGGACGTCCGGTGCTTGAAATGTCAAGACATCGGCTGAAGGAGCTGGTTGGGAGGCCGATTTGGGCCAGGGTGGCCAAGGCAAGGCGATCGCCACCGGTCTTCGCGAACGTGAGGCGAGGCACAGAAAGGTTGTAAGGCGGGATGCTCCGCAGGGCCAAGCGGGGCATCCCGGCGGGGACAGGCCATGCCCGCCCCGCGGTGTGGCTCAGACCGGGCCGCGCGCTTCCCGCTTGGCGGCGATGGTCCGGCTTAGTGCTTCATCGAGGGAAACGGCCTCGTATTTGGGTTTGTAGTCCTTGCTGGCCTGGAACACGGTAAGGACCTTGTCGGCGCTGGACTGGCCCTTGAAGTCGCTCTTCTCCAGCTTGAATTCGTCCATCAGCTCGTTCCACACCAGGCCGTCGGTCATGGGAATGAGGGAAAGATTGGCGCCGTCGATCTCCAGCTTCATGGGCTTGGCGATGTTGACCACATACAGCACGGCGCACATGTCGGGGGCGAAGGCGGGCTGGTATTTCTCCAGGAAGGTCTTGATGTCGGCCATCTCGTCCATGGAACCGGCCACCAGCTTGATCCTGTCGGCATCGGTCAGCATGACGGAGGCCAGCAGGCCGACCACCGGGGGTTTGCGGCGCCCCTGTTCGTCGGCGATCTCTCCTTCCACCAGCACCAGGTCGCCCCGATAGGCGGTATAGGCCTTGGAGGTGGTGGCCTCCTTGAAGTTGGAGTTGTACAACAGTCCTCGAGCTTCGTAGTCGTCCAGCAGCATGGCAATTCCTTGGTCGGGTCAATGGAAACTGATGGCAATCCGCAAGATCCGGGCCAGAGCCGCCATGTCCCCGAGGCGGCAGGAAAAACCAAGGACTATCAGGTGTTTAACTCGACTCCGAAGTCCTCTTTGGCGGCAACGGGTTGGGCTGAGTCCCGCCGCGACCGACAATCCGGCTGCATTTGGAGGAAAACCGACAAGCCGGACGCCGTAATCTCAAGGTTCGAAATTGAAGTCCCTGGCGATCAGCCGCAGCCAGGTTTCCAGGCGATCGTCGGTGAGCATCTTCTGGTTATCCTGGTCCAGGGCCAGGCCGACGAACCGGTCGTCCACCAAGGCCTTGGAATCCATGAAGTCATAGCCGTCCGTGGGCCAGGCCCCCACCACCCGGGCGCCCCGGGCCGTGACGAAGAGATGGATCTTGCCCATGGCGTCTAGGAAGTTGTCGCCGTATTTCTCCTGGTCGCCCAGGCCGTACAACGCCACGGTCTTGCCGCTGAAGTCCACGTCCACCAGGCGGGGGAGGAACTCGGCCCAGCTCTCGTTCTGGCAATCCGCTTCCAGACCCGGCAACTGGCCTTCGCCCAGGGTGGAGGTACCCAGTATCAGGTAGTCGTAGCCGGCCACCAGTTCGGGCGTGGCCTTATTGACGTTGAGGGGATCGGCCATGGTTTCGTCGTCGAAGTGCTTCTTGATCATCTTGGCGATCCTGCGGGTATTGCCGGTACTGCTGCCGAAAAAAATGCCGATTCGGGCCATGGTGCGTCCTTGCTGAATGTGAGAGGTCGGTATTCAAGCCCCGGAGGGCATCCGTCTTGGAGAAGCAAGCCTCAAGCCAAGCTCGGCGGCATTGTGCGGGTCCGGCAACCCATTGATTTGAAGGGTATGTAGAGGGCCGGGCCACGCCGGGCTGTTGTGAAAGCTACAAAGTGTGTGTAACCGCGATATAAACAGCGGAATCGGCCTATCCGATCTCCGTCAAGGCCGGGGTGCTCAACTCCACACGGTTGCGTCCCTGGGATTTGGCCCGGTAGAGGGCGCGATCGGCCTGGGCAAGGGCGATCTCCGCCATATTGCCGATGTCGGGATCTCCGGCCTGAAGTTGGGTGACGCCTATGCTCACGCTGATGTGTACCTGACCATGCTCCGTCTCCAGAGGGCTCCTGGAGACCTGTACCCGCAACCGGTCGGCGAATTCCAGGGCGTTCTCGGAATCGCTGCCCAGCAACAGCACGGCGAACTCCTCTCCGCCCAGCCTGCCCGCAAGGTCGACCTTGCGCAGGCAGCTGTTCATTACGCCGGCGAAGTGTTTCAGGGCCTTGTCTCCCGTGGCATGGCCGTAGCGGTCGTTGACCGCCTTGAAATGGTCCAGGTCCAGCATTAGCAGGGCGGCGGTCTGTTGTTCGAAGCGGCGCAGACGGGCTACTTCCTTGTCCAACTGGGCCAGGAAGTGGCGGCGGTTGGGCAGGCCGGTCAGCGGGTCGGTGGTGGCCAGGGTCTGGAGTTCCGCCTCCATCCGCTTGCGCATGCTGATGTCCTGTTTGATGCCGATGAAGTGGCGGATCGCCCCGGCTTCATCCTTGACCGGGTCTATGATCAGTTCTTCGTGGTACAGCGTGCCATCCTTCTTCTTGTTGACGATCTCGCCACGCCAAGTTTCGCCCGTCAGGATGGTATGCCACATGTCCGTGTAGAACGGCTTGTCCTGGCAGCCGGATTGCAACAGTTCGGCGGGGCGCTTGCCCAGGGATTCTTCCAGGCTGTAGCCGGTCAGGGCCTCGAAGGCGGGATTGACCCACTCGACCACGGCATTGCGATCGGTGATGACCACGGCGTTGGCCGCCGCCTTCAGGGCGGAGACCAGCAGGCGGTCCCGTGCCTGTGCGGAACGGCGTTCGCTGATGTTTCGGAATGAGGCGACGGCACCGTCGAGGACGCCGTCGAGCAGGATGGGGGCCACGGTCAATTCCACGGGGAATCGGCTGCCGTCCTTCATGAAGAACCAGTCTTCCTGGTGCCGGGTATGCCCGTCCCGCAAGGTCCGAAGTATGGGGCAATCCCCCGGCTTGTAGGCCAGGCTGCCTTGCCGGCTGTGGTGGAACAGGGCATGCGGATCATGGTCCAGTACGTCCGCCTCGTGGTAGCCGAGCATTGCCAGGGCGGCCGGGTTGATGAAGGTGCAGCGCCCGTCGCGATCCACGCCGAACACGCCCTCGCCCAGGGCGGACAGGAGTTGATCGCGTTCCTGGGCCTGCTGGGCGATTCGGAAGGCGGCGGCTTTGCTCTCGGTGATATCCTCCGCCACCCCGGTCCAGCGGTCGACGCGACCCGACGCGTCCCGCACCGGGAAACTGCGGGCGTGGACCCAGCGGATGGTGTCGTCGGGTCGGACCACCCGGTATTCCTCATCGAAGCTGCCCGGTTCCGTCAGCTCCCTTTGCAAGGCCTGGGCCACGCGCGCGCGATCATCAGGGTGAACCGCCACGGTGAAAGCAGCGGGGTCTTGATATAGGCTGTCGCGACTGCGTCCCCAGATCGTCTCGTAGGCCTTGCTGATGTATAGGACTTCGTCCCGGTTGCGCACCCAGAACACCAGGTTGCTGTTGTCGGCGATTTGACGAAAGCGCAGTTCGCTTTCCGCGTGGTGTCGTTCCTTGGCGCGCAATTGCTGGTACCTGATGGCCAGCAGGACCAGCAGGATCAAAGCGATAAGGGAGGTCAGCACGGCGAGGCCCGGCGCAGGCCAGTACCGAGCCAATCCATACCACCAGGAGAAGGTCGGCGTGCCGCCGGGGGTGTCGGGTTCCGCGGCCCACAGGGGAGAGGACAAACCAAGCCACAGCGCCGGAGGGAACCAGGCGACGAAACCGAGAATGTTGGCGCGCTTGTGTTTCATGATGGGCTAGGCATCAAACCGATATGCCCTTACTTAACTCTAGGAAAAACTCCTAGGTCCAATTGCATAGCCTACTCGGCTGAGCAGGTCGCTTCCAGCAGTTGGCGGCATCAACCGAAACATCGCATCCGGAATCTGTCGCAAATGCTACAAGCCCATGGGCTAGTGGGCTTCCCCACAGGGAGATTGGCCGAATGTGCGTGAATTAATTCAAACAAAACAGATGGTTAATCATTGCTTGCAGACTGGCATGTCGTTTGCGAAAGGTGAGTCGTATCCGACTTTTTCCAGGAGCCTCACCATGATCAATCTGACCCCCAGCGCCGCAGCGGCCATCGACAAGTTCATCAAGGGCAACGACGCCCCCGTGGCCGGGCTGCGTATCGCCATCTCCGGCGGCGGCTGTTCCGGTTTCCAGTACGGCATGCGCCTGGAAGAGACCAAGGCCGAGGACGACATGGTGGTGGAGATCGGCGGCGTGACCCTGCTGGTGGACCCCTTCTCCGCGCCGCTGCTTGAGGGCGTCGTCGTGGACTTCGTCGACAGCCTGAACGGCTCCGGCTTCAAGTTCGAAAATCCCAACGCGACCAGCAGCTGTGCCTGCGGGTCCTCCTTCTCCGCTTAAAGGACGACGACCATGTGGGACTATTCAGACAAGGTCAAGGAACACTTCTTCAGCCCGCGCAATTCCGGCGCCATGGACGATGCCAATGCGGTCGGCGACGTGGGCTCCATCAACTGTGGCGACGCCCTGCGCCTGATGCTCAAGGTGGATCCGGACACGGAGACCATTCAGGATGCCCGCTTCCAGACCTTCGGTTGCGGTTCCGCCATCGCCTCCTCCTCGGCCCTGACCGAGATCATCAAGGGCATGAAGCTGGACGATGCCCTCAAGGTCTCCAACCAGGACATCGCCGACTACCTGGACGGCCTGCCCCCGGAAAAGATGCACTGCTCGGTGATGGGCCGCGAGGCCCTGCAGGCCGCCGTCGCCAACTACCGCGGCGTGGAGTGGAAGGACGACCATGAGGAAGGCGCCCTGATCTGCAAGTGCTTCGCCGTGGACGCGGTGCTCATCGAGGACACCATCCGCGCCAACAACCTCTCCAGCGTGGAGGAAGTGACCAACTATACAAAGGCCGGTGGCGGTTGTTCCTCCTGCCACGAAGGCATCGAGGAGATCCTGGTCAAGGTCATGGCGGAGCGGGGCGAAACCTTCAATCCCCACGCGGTGGTCGCCAAGAAAGAGGAAGAAAAGCCCGGCAAGCTCAACAACCTGCAGCGCATCCGCCGCATCGAGATGGTGCTGGAGTCGGTCCGACCGCAACTGCAAAGGGACCACGGCGACATCGAGCTGGTGGATGTGGACGGCAAGACCATCTACGTGAACATGATCGGCGCTTGCGCCGGCTGCCAGATGGAAGCCGCCACCCTGGGCGGCATCCAGCAGCGCCTGATGGAGGAGCTGGGCGAGATGGTCAAGGTGGTGCCCTCACGGGCCGGTTCCTACACCCGGGCGGTGAGCCACGTTTAACCCATAACTCCCTCTCCTCCGGGAGAGGGTTGGGGTGAGGGAACGACCCCGGATATTCCACGCGTGCTCCCTCTCCCCCAGCCCCTCCCCCGTCGGGGGAGGGGAGCCAACCGAGGAATCGAATATGGACGGCATTTATCTCGACAACAACGCCACCACCCGGGTGGACGAAGCGGTGGTGGCGGAAATGCTGCCTTACTTCACCGAGCAGTTCGGCAACCCCTCCTCCCTGCACAGCTTCGGCAACAAGGTGGGCCTGGCCATCAAGAAGGCCCGCATGCAGGTGCAGGAACTGCTGGGGGCCGAGCACGATTCGGAGATCATCTTCACCTCCTGCGGCACGGAATCCGACTCCACTGCCATCCTCTCGGCCTTGCGGGCGAACCCCGAGCGCAAGGAGATCATCACCACCACCATCGAGCATCCCGCCGTGCTGGCCCTTTGCAGCCACCTGGAGAAGGAGGGCTACAAGGTCCACTACCTCAAGGTGGACGAGAAGGGCCGGCTGGACCTGGCCGAGTATCAAAAGTTGCTCACCGACCAGGTGGCGGTGGTTTCGGTGATGTGGGCCAACAACGAAACCGGCAGTCTGTTCCCGGTCGAACAGATGGCGCAGATGGCCAAGGCCGCCGGCACCCTGTTCCATACCGACGCGGTGCAGGCCGTGGGCAAGATCCCCATGGACCTGAAGAGCTCCAGCATCGACATGCTTTCCCTGTCCGGCCACAAGCTTCATGCCCCGAAGGGCATCGGTGTGCTGTACCTGAAGCGGGGCGTGCGGTTCCGGCCCCTGCTGCGGGGTGGTCACCAGGAGCGCGGGCGACGGGCCGGCACCGAGAACACCGCCTCCATCGTCGCCCTGGGCAAGGCCTGCGAACAGGCCATGGAGGCGATGCATTTCGAAAACACCGAGGTCATGCGCCTACGCGACAAGCTGGAGGCGGCGATACTCGCCATGGTGCCGCGCGCCTTCGCCACCGGAGACGTGAGCAACCGCCTGCCCAACACCAGCAACATCGCCTTCGAATTCATCGAGGGCGAAGCGATCCTGCTGCTGCTGAACAAGTTCGGCATCGCCGCGTCGTCGGGTTCCGCCTGCACCTCCGGCAGCCTGGAGCCCAGCCATGTGATGCGCGCCATGGGCATTCCCTACACCGCCGCCCATGGCACCATCCGCTTCTCCCTGTCCCGCTACACCACGGAAGAGGAGATTGACCGGGTCATCCAGGTGGTGCCGGAGATCGTCGCCCAGTTGCGCAGGCTATCCCCCTACTGGGGCGAGAACGGTCCGGCGGAAGAGCCGGAAAAGGCATTCGCGCCGGTCTACGCCTGAGCCGTTCCGGCACGGGTTCGTCGAGCGGTGGGTCTGCTGCCGCTTACGTCCATGGCGATGGCGACATGGACGTTTCACTTGTGGTTTTTTGATCCCGATCAGGGAAACCCAGCCAAAAATTCCAGCGCGGGGTAATACGAGCTATATCCTCACGACCAGCTGACAGCCGACCTGCCGAGTTGTGCTGGGATGGCGGGGAATGATAGAGGAGACGATCCATGATGAAGATGTCGATGTTGATGTTGATGTGTGGAAGCCTGATGATCGCCGGCCAGGCTCTGGCAGGCGGTGATGCCGCCGCCGGCAAGGCCAAGGCGGAAGCATGTACGGATTGCCACGGCGATGACGGCAAGGGGGACGAAGACAGCCCATCCATCGCGGGCATGCGCGCAACGAACTTCGTCGACGCCATGAAGGGATACCAAACGGGTGCGCGCACCCATAAAAAGATGGTCAAGGTGCTGAAAAAACTCAACGATAAGGACATTGACGACCTGGCGGCCTATTACGCGTCACTGAGTTGCAAGTAAAGTAACTCCACCCGGCGTTCAATACGCCGGTACTTATCGGGCGTTCCGCGGACAATCGCGCCGCGGGGCGCCTTTCTGATAAGCCCCTGTAGCAAATCCAACAATCCTTTCCATCCGTGTCCTTGTGGACATGCGCCTGAGTCCCGTGCGCGGACTATCTATCAGTAAAAACAACGGCTAGCGTTCAATTATTTGTGTGGCATGGGGTTTGCAATCAAGGGACATGAGCCTTTGATAGAACCCTAGCCAACATGCAGCCCCGCACCATCGTCATCGACGACACTACCCTGAGAGACGGAGAACAGACCGCCGGCGTGGCCTTCACCCTGGAGGAGAAGCTGGACATCGCCCGGCGCCTGTCCGCCCTGGGCGTGCCGGAGCTGGAGGTGGGCATTCCCGCCATGGGCGAGGCGGAGCGGGACAGCATCCGCGCCGTGGCGGGCCTGGGCCTCAAGTCCCGGCTGGTGGCCTGGAGCCGCATGCGCCTGGCCGACATCGAGGCCTGCCGCAACCTCAAGGTGGACCTGATCGACATCTCCATCTCCGTGTCGGATATCCATATCACCAGGAAGCTGCGCAAGGATCGCGCCTGGGTGCTGGACACCGTCCGGGAGATGGTGCCCCGGGCTCTGGACCTGGGCCTGGAGGTCATCGTCGGTTGCGAGGACGCCTCCCGCGCCGAACTGGAATTCCTGATGCGGGTGGCGGAGGCCGCCCAGGAGGCCGGCGCCCGCCGCCTGCGTTACGCCGACACCCTGGGGGTGATGGAGCCGTTCGGCGTCCATGAGGCCATCGCCACCTTGCGTTCCGTCACCGATCTGGAGATCGAGATGCACGCCCACGACGACCTGGGTCTGGCCACCGCCAACACCCTGGCCGCCTGCCGGGCCGGGGCGAGCCACGTCAACACCACGGTCAACGGCCTGGGCGAACGGGCCGGCAACGCCCCCCTGGAAGAGGTGGCCCTGGGGCTGTCCAAGCTCTACGGCATGCGGACCGGGGTGGACCTCAGCCTGTTTCCCCTGCTCGCGGACATCGTGGCGGCGGCCTCCGGCCGGCCGATCCCCTGGCAGAAAAGCGTGGTGGGTGAGGGTGTCTTCACCCACGAGGCGGGCATCCACGTGGACGGCCTGCTCAAGGACCCGACCACCTACCAGGGCTTCGACCCCCAAGAGGTGGGGCGCAGCCTGAAACTGGTGGTGGGCAAGCATTCCGGCTCCCACGGCGTCATCGCCGCCTATGCCCGCATGGGCCTCATGTTGAGCCCCGCCGAGGCGCGGGAACTGCTGCCCGACATCCGCACCTTCGCGGAGAAGGCCAAGCGCTCCCCGGCGGACCACGAACTGGTGTTCCTTTACCAACGCCTGATCGGACGCCACGCCCCCGGAGCGGTGCATTGAGCGCCATGGTGAACTTTTTTCCCCGCCTGATCGTCCTGCTGATGGCCGGCCACATCGCCTTCGCCGGCAGCGGTTCGGCCCGCCCCAGGGGCAAGGCGAGCGGCACCGGCATGATCCAGCGGCTGTGCCGCCGTGCCGCCCTGGCCGGCGCCGGCCGGCCCCGACCGGGTTGGCAGCCATGAGCACCTACCATGTCCTGAAACAGGAACCCGTCGCGGAAACGGCGGCCGATAGGGCCGGTTCCGGATCGGCCTTGACAGGCCGGGTGGATGTGATTTGCCCGGTCGGGCTGCTGCAACTTCTGCGGGAGGACGTTACCTGCGTGTTCCAGCGGGACCCTGCCGCCCGTTCCCGGTTCGAGGTGATCACCACCTATCCCGGCGTCCACGCCATCCTCCTGCAGCGCATCGCCCACCGCTTCTGGAAATGGGGTCTGCGCTATCCGGCCCGATTCCTGTCCTGGTTTGCCCGCCTGGTGACCAACATCGACATCCACCCCGGCGCCACCCTGGGCCGGCGTTTCTTCATCGACCACGGTGCCGGCGTGGTGATCGGCGAAACCGCCGAGGTCGGCGACGACGTGACCCTGTACCACGGTGTCACCCTGGGCGGGACCACCTGGAGCAAGGGCAAGCGCCACCCCACCCTGGGCAACGGGGTGGTTGTGGGGGCCGGGGCCAAGATCCTGGGGCCCATCACCCTGGCCGAGAACGTCCGCGTCGGCGCCAATTCGGTGGTGGTCAAGGACGTGCCGGCCGGGCGCACCGTGGTGGGCATCCCCGCCAGAATGGTGTCCCGCTCCAGCGTCGCCACGGACAACGCCCTGGGCATCAACCTGGACCATCACCTGATTCCGGACCCGGTGGGCAAGGCCATCACCTGCCTGATGGAACGCATCGAGGCGCTGGAGATGCGCCTGCGGGAACGGGGCGAGCCGGTAGACGGGCAATGCAGCGTGTGCGAGGCGGACGACCTGTGCGGCAATCCGTCATTGCAAAAATCAAGAAAAAAATGAGGAGGCAGCTGTGGATCTGATGGATTTCGACCGCACCGACCTGTACTTCGACGATCCCGCCGACGCCCACGTGCTCGAGCTGTTGGAGCAGGCCGGCGCCGTCTACGGCGAGGACCAGGCGGAGTCCCTGTTGTTGCGCGCTTATTTCCTGGTGCCCGAGCAGCTCATCGTGCTGGTGGCTCTGTACCGCTTCTACTTCTACCAGCACCGCCTGGAAGACGCCCTGATCGTCGCCGGGCGCGCCATGGCCACCGTGGCCCGGCGCCTGGAACTGCCCGACGACTGGGAGCGCCTGCAGCCCGGCCATGTGGGACGCGCCGTGATGCGTTCCATGGGTTTGCTGCGCTTTTACCTGATGGTGCTGAAGGCCGCGGGCTACATCAATTTGCGGCTGGAACGGTTCCAGACCGGCAAGGCCATGCTGGAAAAACTGGTGGAGTTGGACAGCCACGACCGGCTCGGGGCCAAGGCCCTGCTGGACGTGGTCGTGGAAGCGGTGGCCGCCCGCATCGAGGAAGCGGCCTGACTTATTTTATTTATGCGGAGAACCAAATGGACGATCTGACCCTGGAAGAAGCCCTGGACGACCTGTCGTCCGCCGAGGATTTTCTCGATTATTTCGGCATCGCCTACCATGCCTCGGTGGTGCACGTGAACCGTCTGCATATCCTGCAGCGCTTCCACGACTACATCGCCAAGGCCGGCAGCCTGCCCGTGGGCGAGGCGGCGCAGCGGGTGGTATACACGGAACTGCTGGCCCGGGCCTACCAGGACTTCGTGCAGTCGGACGCCATCACCGAGAAGGTGTTCAAGGTGTTCCACATGCACGAGCCCCAGACCGCCTTCGTACCCCTGGCCGAAATCGCGCGGGCGGCGGCATCAAGCGGGTCCGAGGCCGGCCGCTCCCGCCGGCGGCGGCTGTGGCTGCGGCAGCACCGGGTCTTGCCACAGTTCCGGGCAGGGTTAAGGCGGTCCCGACATGCTGCCCCGCTTCGAATACGGCGACCAGGTGCGGGTGACCCGCAACGTGCGCAACGACGGCACCTTCCCGGGCCTGGTCACCGGCAACCTGCTGGTGCGGCGCGGCTCGGTGGGCTACGTCATGAACGTGGGCACCTTCCTGCAGGACCAGTTGATCTACACCGTTCACTTCCTGGAGCAGGACCGCATCGTCGGCTGCCGCGAGGAGGAACTGCTGGGCATCGACGAGCCCTGGAATCCCAGCCGTTTCGAGACCCGGGAGAAGGTGCGCACCCGCCTCACCCTGGCCGTGCAGGGCGAGGTGCTGGCGTCCGCCGGGACCGAAGGCGAGGTATTGAAAGTGCTGCGCGACCTGCCCGGTGGCATCCAATACCACGTCCATTTCCCCGGCCATACCCTGCAAGTGCCGGAGAGCCTGCTGGAATCCCTGGACCCGGGCGCCACCGAGGAGGATGCCGATGAGTGACGCCGGCCTCGCCTATCTGGTCTTGAAGACCGCTCAGAAGCTGTATGCCAAGGCCCCCGCCGTCCTGAGCGACGCGGAACGCCAGCAGGTGATGCGCCTGGCGGCGCAGCAGGCCGCCTTGGAGAACCGGGTGTTGGCCGCGCCCGAGGCTTGCGACGTGATGGTGCCGAAAGTGACCGTGGAAGATGCCATGGCGGAGGTTCGCGGCCGTTATCCCGACGAATCGGAACTGGAGGCGGATCTGGCCCGCAACGGCCTGGATGCGGCCGGCTATGCCGCAGCCCTGGAGCGTGAACTCAAGGTCGACGCGGTGCTGGACAAGGTGGGCTCCCGGGTGGTCCGGGTCAGCGACATCGACGCGGAGCTTTACTACCACTACCACCCGGAACAGTTCCAGCGGCCCGAGACCCGCATCGCCCGGCACATCCTGGTCACGGTCAACGAAACCCTGCCGGAAAACGGCCGGGACGACGCCCGGGTCCGCATCGAGGCCATCGCCGCGCGCCTGGCAAGGGAGCCGAAGCGCTTCGAGGAGCAGGCCCTGAAGCACTCGGAATGCCCCACCGCCCTGCAGGGCGGGCTCTTGGGCGAGGCCAGGCGGGGCCAGTTGTATCCGGAACTGGACGCGGTGCTGTTCCAGTTGGAGCCCATGGTTCTGAGCCCGGTGCTGGAATCGCCTCTGGGCTTCCACGTCCTGCGCTGCGATGCCATCCACCCGGCGGGCCGGTTGCCGCTAAACCAAGTCAGGGAAAAAATCCGCGAACACCTTCAGGAAAAGCGCCGCCAGACCTGCGTGCGGGCCTGGCTGAAGGCCCTGGGCAAGGAACGCCGGGAAGCGCCGGTGGCGGTGTCCTGAGCGAGCCTGCATGATCCTGAGCCGCACCACCCAGCATGCCGTCAAGGCCTTGATCTACCTGGCGGGCCACCCCGAACAACGCTACATCCTCACCAAGGACATCGCCGCCACCCTGGACCTGCCCGTGGCCTATCTGGGCAAGATCCTCAACCGCTTGTCCCACAACGGCTGGCTGGATTCCGCCCGGGGCCGCAGCGGCGGCTTCCACCTTCGGTCCCAGACCCTGAATGTGACCCTGATGGAGATCCTCCAGTCCCTGGAGGGCCAGGATTCCGTGCGGGAATGCGTGCTCGGCCACAAGGTCTGCGAAGACGCCAGTGGTTGTGTCATGCATTGCCAGTGGAAACCCATCAAGCAGGAGATCATGGCCCGGCTCAAGGACCAGAACCTGCGCAACCTGCTGGCCGTCAGCCGTGCCGGCGGGCACCCGGGCTGGCTGGGCTGAGGCAGTAAATGGCCCGTCGCGGGGACCGCGGCGCGGTCCCCGGGATCACCTGGGGTCTGGCTTGCTCAGCTGACTGCGTTCCTTCTGGTATTCCTCGTAAGTCTTATGCCCCGGGTCGCAATTCGTGGCGCCGGTGCGATCCATGCATCCCTTCTGATAGGCCGCCTCGTAGGCGGCACGCTGCACGCCCTCGGACGAGCAACCGGACAAGGTGAGGCACAGCAGCAGCGTGGTCCCGAGGACTTTGCGTTTCATCTGCTTGGAGACTCCTTATCCGTGGGCGATCTCGTATTCAACGATCGATACCCAGTAGTTCCACCTCGAAGGTCAGCGTCGTGTCGGGGGGAATGACCCCGGGAACACCCTGCGCGCCATACCCGGTGGCGGACGGGCAGGTGAGCTTGGCCTTGCCGCCGACCTTCATCTGCTGCACGCCTTGAGTCCAACAGGGAATGACCCCCCTCAAGGGAAAACTGATCGGCTTGTTGCGCTTGTAGGAGCTGTCGAATTCGGTGCCGTTCGGCAGCGTCCCCCGGTAATTCACAAGGACTGTGCTGTCCGCAGTCGGCGAAGCGCCGTGCCCCGGCCTCAGATGCGTCACCACGACGCCGGATGGCAATGTCTGCGTGGTTGCGGCCATGGCCTGGGCGCTGACGCCGAGTACCGCGATAGCGATGAGAATTCGTATGATATTCATTGGACAACTTCCAAAACAAAGATGGAAGTGTACCGAAATGGGGACTTGCCGAGCGGACCGCGATTCCATCGTCATTCGGAGCCGGACCGCAATTCCCCCAGGAGTGCCAACGCCGCTTCGAAATCGAATCGTTCCAGTTGCCGCGCCAGTGTCTCGTGGTGCCGACCCAGCGTGTTGCGCAGCACGTCGGTGTGTTCCTGGAAGACTCGGATTGCTCGGGTGTCACCTTCCTGGAGGAGGGCTTCCAATTCCTTCAGCACGGCATCGGCCGCTTTCGGGTCCGAGGGGGTGACGGCAACACCCGCATCGTGGGCACCGGACTTGGTTTCCAGGGCGTCTGCCAGGGGGCCGAAGGCATTCGCGATCTCTCCGATCAGGCCATTGACCTGCTCCTCCTCGGGGGGGCCGGATTCATCCCCCAGAATGGTTTCCAATCGCTCCGCCGAGTCGGCCACCGCCTGGACGCCCAGGGTCCTGGCAACCCCTTTCAGAGTGTGGGCAATGCGTCTGGCACCCTGCAGGTCATGCATTCCAAGACAGTGAACCAGCCGGGGCATGTCGTCCCGATGCAGTTCGGTGAACTGGCGCAATAGTTCCAGATACTTGTCCTGGTTGCCACGCAGGGCCGCCAGGCCGCGCCGCAAATCCAGGCCGGGCAGGTTGAGCAGGGGCGCCAGGGCATCGCCCAGTGCCGGGGTGGCCGGTTCTATGGTTGGCGTGGTGGGTGGCTTCATTCCCTTCGGGACAGGCTTGCCGGCCCGATCCGGCAGCCACTTCAGCAGTGCGGCGTACAAGACCTCCGGGTTCACCGGCTTGGGGACGAAATCGTTCATGCCGGCCGCCAGGCAGGCGCGCCGATCCTCCTCGAAGGCATTGGCGGTCATGGCCAGGATGGGCCGGGTCTCCCAGCCGGACAGGGCGCGGATGGCGCGGGTGGCCTCCAGGCCGTCCATGTTCGGCATCTGCACATCCATCAGGATCAATTCGGGGATGCCGCCGGCCGCCTTCTCCAGGGCCTCGCGGCCATCCTTGGCGATGTCCACGGCCAGGCCCACGGCGTGCAACAGCTCCAAAGCCACCTCGCGGTTGATGGCGTTGTCCTCCGCCAGAAGCACGCGGGTGCCGGTATGGCGCAGGCGCAATTCGGACTCGGCCTCGACCGGGGGCGCGGGTGTCTCCGGCATGACGCCGTGGCCCCGGGCCAGACGCACGGTGAACCAGAAGGTGCTGCCCCGGCCCGGTATGCTTTCCACCCCGGTCTCGCCGCCCATCATTTCCGCCAGGTGGCGGGTGATGGCCAGTCCCAGCCCGGTGCCGCCGTACTTGCGGGTGGTGGAGGCATCCGCCTGTTCGAAGGGGTTGAACAACCTGGACACGTCCTCCGGGGCGATGCCGATGCCGCTATCCTGGACTTCGAAGCGCACCAGCAGGCGATCATCGCGGTCTTCCAGCAATATGGCGCGCAGGGTGATGGCGCCGTGCTCGGTGAACTTGACCGCGTTGCCGGCGTAGTTGAGCAGCGCCTGGCGCAGCCGGGTGGCGTCACCGCGCAGCCACAGGGGCACGTCGTCGCCATCCACTTCCACCTTCAGTCCCTTGGCCACGGCCGATTCCAGGATCAGGGAACGCACATGGTCCAGCACGGCGGAGAGGGCGAAATCGCGGTGTTCCAGCTGCAGCTTGCCGGCCTCGATCTTGGACAGGTCCAGGATGTCGTTGATGATGGACAACAGATGTTGGGCGGCGGTATCGATCTTGACGAGCCGTTCGGCCTGGGCCGGTGTGGCGTCGTCGCGGCGCAGCAGGTGGGTGAGGCCGAGGATGGCGTTCATGGGCGTGCGGATCTCGTGGCTCATGTTGGCCAGAAAGACGCTCTTGGCCAGGTTGGCCACCTCCGCCTGGGTTTTGGCGACCAGCAGCTCGCCGGTGCGTTCGGCTACCTGGTCTTCCAGGTGGTGGCGGTACTGGTCCAGTTCCTGGCCGAGGCGTTTCTTCTCGCTGATGTCCTCCTTCACCGCCACGTAGTGGCTGATGCTGCCGTCCGCCTGGCGCAGGGGGGTGATGATGGCGAACTCCGTGTATTCGCTGCCATCCTTGCGCCTGTTGGTGAACTCGCCCTTCCAGGGACGGCCCTGGAGCAGGGCCTCCCACATGGCTTCGTAGGTTGCCTTGGGCGTCTTGCCGGAGTGCAGCACGCGGGGGTTCTGGCCGATCACGTCCTCGCGGCTGTAGCCGGTGGCGTGCAGAAAGGTTTCGTTGACGTATTCGATCTCGGCGTCCAGGTTGGTGATGACGATGCTCTCCGGACTCTGCTCCACCGCCTGGGCCAGCTTGCGCAGCCGCTCTTCCAACTGCTTGCGCACGATCAACCCTGCGATGATGTCGGCGACGGCCTGCAGAAACGCAATTTCCCGCTCGTTCCTGACATGCCCATGCTGGAGATACAGCACGATGACGCCCACCAACTGGTCGCCATGCAGGATGGGGATGTTGTAATGGCCATGGGGCGTGATGCCGTCGTAGCGGATCTCGTGCCGCTCATCCAGGCAATTGGCGAACTGGATTTCCTTGGTGGCGGCGGCCTGTCCGCAAAGACACTGGCCGTACTGGACCCGGTCGCACAACTTTTGCAGGACCTCGGGCAGGTTCTTGTGGGTTTTCAGGCGCAGCGCACCGGACTCCGCCAGGAAGATGCCGCCTTTCGCCAGGAGATTCAGGAAGGGCACCGTAACCAGGATCTCCAGAGCCTGGGGCAACAAGTTTTCCAGTGAGAGATCGCTGAGGGAAAGCTGCAACAGCGTATTCAGTACGTGCTGGGTTTCGTGGCTGAGTTCCAGGTCTTTCTGGGCCTGCTTGCGCCCGGTGATGTCCTGGAGGGTGCCGCGCACCTTGACGACTTGACCATCCCGGACCAGCGGGTGGCCAATGGTGCGCACCCATTTGCAGTTTCCCTTGGCCGTCTCCAGCTGCAATTCAAGGTCGTAAGGCTTGCCCAGTTCGCTTGCCTCGCGCACGGCGGTTTCGATCTTCTGGCGCCAGTCGCCATGGTAGAAACCAAGTCCGTAGGCGACGTTGGTTTCTTGGTCCGGGTCCACCTCGAGGATTCTCGCCAGTTCTTCTGTCCATTTATTCCGCCCGGTCGCGGGGTCGAACTCCCAAGCGCCGACATGGGCTATCGCGCTCATTTCACCCAACAGCTCGGTTTGCCGGCGCAACGTCTCCTGGGCTTGCCGGGCGATGGTGATGTCGCGGGCGATGCCCAGCACGCCGACGAGCAGGCCGCCGGCATCGAACATGGGGGTCTTGATGGTTTCCAGCAGTTCCCGGTGGCCGTCGGCGGCAAAGGTCACCTCCTCTTCATTGACGGTGGGCTTGCCCGCCTCGATGGCGGCGAGATCCTTTTCTCGGAAGAAGTCGGCCAGTTCCTTGTCCACGAAGTCGTAATCGGTCTTGCCGAGGATATCCGCCTCCCTTGCGCCGATGAACTGTTCGAAACGGGCGTTGCCGGCCAGATAGATGCCGTCCGGGTCTTTCAGCCAGACGCTGTCCGGCAGGGTCCTGAGCAGGGTCTTGAGCAGGCCCCTTTCCTGCTCCAGCATCTTCTCCGCCTTGTCCCGGGCGGCGCGATCACGCAGGGTGCGGATGCCATGAGCGAGATCGTTTGCCAGCTCGGTGAGGAACAGCACCTCCTCGGTATCGAAGGCATCGGCCTCGGCGGCGTAGATGTTCAGGGCACCCAGACAGTGGCTGTCGTCGAGCAGCAGCGGCAGGGCGATGGAGGAGGCGTAGCCCTGCGCCAGGGCGGTTGCGCGCCATAACTCGTAGCGGGAATCGTTCCGGATATCGCGCGCCACCACCGCGTGGCGCTCGCGTATCGCGGTGCCGGTCGGGCCGCGGCCCTGGTCGTTGTCGGCCCAGGAAAGGGTGATTGACGCGAGATAGCCGCTGGCAAGGCCCGCCTCCGCTCTCGGGCGCACCGTGCGGGCCTCGTCCGTCTCGGCATAGCCCACCCAGGCCATGCGATAGCCGCATTGCTCCACCGCCAGTCGGCAGACATCCTGGAGCAGATTGTCCTCGTCCAAGGCGCGCGCGATGGCCTGGTTGCATTCGCCAAAGGCGCGCAAGGCCCGGTTGCTGCGTTGTAAAGCCGTCTGGGTCTGCTTGAGGGCGGTGATGTCGCGGGCGATGCCGAACAGGCCGATGAGCTTGCCGTCTGCGTCGTGCAGCGGCCCCTTGGTAGTCTGGAAGATATTCTCACCAGCGACGGTGCTGAGTCTCTCCTCCAGGGTGACGGTGCGGTTGTCCGCAAATATCCGCAGGTCACTGGCCTTGATTTGCGCGGCCTGCTCCGGAGGGAAAATCGTCGTGTCATCCTGGCCAAGCACCGCCTCGGTGGGTTTGCCGACCAGCCGCCCTGCAGCCCGGTTTAACAGTAGATACCGGCTGTCCAGATCCTTGACGAAGATGGCGTCGGTGGAGCCGTCGGCGATGGCATCCAGGAGTGCCAGGGCGTGCAGTCTTTCCGCCAGTTGCTGCCGCTCCCGCCGGTAAGCGGTCTGGACGCGCTTCACCAGGCGCCGCATCAGGGCAAAGAGCAGCAGGGCGGTGACGGCCACGAACAACAGGCCTTTGAAGCTTTGGGCCAGGATCTGATGGGCGGGCTCGCTGAACAGCAGCACCACCGCCTTGTCGGAAAGCAGTATCCACAGGGCGGCGAATAGGGCATAGAGCAGGACGATCCTCAGGACGCCGGCGTTGGCTCGCATTTCACTGCTGGCGGGTGGGAGGTCGGGGGGCTCGGGTTCCATGACGTTTTCTCGCGGCTGTCGGCCCGGCGTGGTCAATCGTCGTCCTGGTGGCGTCGGGCGATGGCGGCGAATTCATCATACCCGGCCAGGAAGGCATCGGTGATGTCGGGATCGAAGTGTCGTCCGCGACCGACGGCGATGATGTCGCGGGCCGCTTCGAAGGGCATGGGCGCCTTGTAGACGCGGCGCGAGATCAGGGCGTCAAACACGTCGGCCACCGCCATGAGGCGGGCAGATAGGGGAATCGCGTCGCCGGCCAGGCCGTCAGGGTAACCGCCGCCATCCCATTTTTCGTGGTGCCAGCGGGCGATTTCCTTGGCCAGGTTGAGAAACTCCACCGGTTGGTCGGCGTCGCGCTCGGCCAATTCGATGGCCTCGGCGCCCTTGCCGGCATGGGTTTTCATGATCGTCCATTCCGCCGGGTTGAGGGGACTCGGCTTTAGCAGGATGGCGTCGGGGATGCCCACCTTGCCGATATCATGCAAGGGTGCGGAGCGGGTGAGCAGGTCGATGTAATGGTCGTGCAGGGTGGCGCGGAAACGGGGATGGTCCCGCAGGCGGAGGGCCAGTTCCCGCACATAGCCCTGGGTGCGCAGGATGTGGTTGCCGGTTTCCGGATCGCGGGTTTCGGCCAGATGGGCCAGGGCCCGGATGCCGACCATCTGGATCAGTTCGTTGTCCGCCATGCGCCGGGCGACTTCGGCCTCCAGGAGGTCATTCTGGTTCGCCAGCCAGTCCCGCGCCTGTTTCAGTTCCAGCTGGGTGCGAACCCGGGCCAGGACCACGGGCGGCACGATGGGTTTGCAGATGTAGTCCACCGCGCCCAGTTCCAGGCCGCGCAGCTCTGATTCCAGGTCGTTCATGGCGGTGATGAAGATGACCGGGATGGCGCGCGTGACCGGGTTGGCGCGCAGTTGCTCGAACACCTGGTAGCCGTCCATGCCCGGCATCATCACGTCGAGCAGGATCAGGTCCGGCTGGGACTGGGCACCGGCGATGAGCAGAGCCCGCTGCCCCGATGTGGCCGCTAGCACCCGGTAGGCGGGCTGCAGGAGATCGCTGAGGATCGCGAGGTTCTCGGGCGAGTCATCGACCGTCAGGATGGTCGGCATGGGGTGTCCGGCATGGTGGGCGCTGATTCCTTGGCTTCCATTGCTCGGGGGCGGCGAGCGGAGCGATAGGGTGTCCACTGAATATCGGATCATGGGGGGAAATACTTTAGCCAGGCCCTTAGGCGGACCATGATGGCCATCCACAGGACCAAACGGGATCCAGCCTGGCTGTCCGCCGAGAGGATTACCGGCGTGGATTACAGGGCTTCAGGCGCCTGAGCGATCTGCTACGGGAGAGGCCGGAGGGATGAATGGCAGCCCGTCCGAATCGACCGGGCACCGCCAGCTACCTCTCAATCGTCGTCGTCGTCATCGCTGCCGGTGCGGCGCCGCGGCACGGTGGCCGGATCAGCGGTGATGCCGCGATAGATCTCCACCCGGTCGCCGGGCTTGAGGGGCGCATCCAGCTTTACCGCCTTGCCGAACACGCCGACCTGTTGCGACGCCAGGTTGATCTGGGGAAACAGCCTGAGGATGCCGGACTTGTCGATGGCCTGTTGCACGGTGCTGTCGTCGGCCACGTCGATGCGCAGCCAGATCTGGTTGGCGGGTTCGGAGTAGGCGACGGCGACTTGCATGGTCTCTCTCTCAGGCGGTGGCGGGCTCGGCCTCGGGGACGGTCTCGGCGCGAGAGGCCAGGCGGCGGTCCAGGACCCGCTTGCCGGCCAGCAGGAAGCCCAGGGCCAGGAAGCCGCCCGGCGGCAGGATCATCAGCAGGAAGCCCCGGTAGTCGGGGATCAACTTCAGTTCCAGGAAGGCGAAGGCCTGGCCCAGCAGCAGGTGGGCGTTGGCGAACAGGGTGCCGCTGCCCAGGATTTCCCGCACTCCGCCCAGCACCACCAGGGCCAGGGTGAAGCCCAGGCCCATCATCAGGCCGTCCACGGCGGAGGCGGGCACCGGGTTCTTGGCGGCGAAGGATTCGGCCCGGCCCAGGATGGCGCAGTTCACCACGATCAGGGCGATGAACAGGCCCAGCACCTTGTACAGCTCATGGACCCAGGCGTTGAGGCTCATGTCCACCAGGGTCACCAGGGTGGCGATGAACACCACGTAGACCGGGATCCTCACCTCGGCGCTGATGAAGCGGCGCAGGCTGGAGATCAGCACGTTGGAGGCGGTGAGCACGGCGGTGGTGGCCAGACCCATGCCCAGGCCGTTGGTGGCGCTGCCGGTGACCGCCAGGGTGGGGCACAGGGCCAGCATCTGGGCGAACACCACGTTGTTGTCCCACAGGCCGTCCCGGGTGATGCGCGAATAGTTCATGAGCCCGCTCCCTGGCTTGCTACGGCGGTTTCATCCAGCAGCCGCCCCTTTTCCCTGGCGAAGAATTCCAGCCCGCCCTTCACCGCCTTGACCACGCCCCGGGGGGTGATGGTGGCGCCGGCGAACTGGTCGAACACGCCGCCGTCCTTCTTCACCGCCCATTTGTCCTCGGGCGGGTCGCCCAGGAACTTGTGTTCGAAAGAATGGATCCAGTCGCTCTTGGCCGCGTCGATCCGGTCGCCCAGGCCGGGGGTTTCGGCGTGCTTCAGTACCCGAACCCCGAGGATGCGGCCTTGGCTGTCCACTCCCATCATGCAGACGATGGCGCCGGCATAGCCGTGGCCGGTGACCTGGAACACCACCGCTTCCACCCGGCCTTTGCGGCGCGCCCGGTAGACCGTCACCTCCCCGTCCGGGCCGGCTAGCGCCAGGGTGTCCTTGAGCAGGTCGTTGTCGTATTCGCCGGGCAGGACCTGGCTCAGGGAGGTCTTCAGGTCCCGGGCCTCGGCGGCCTTGATCTCGGGGCCGGTGGCTCGCGAGGCCAGGGCCAGGGCGGCGCTGGTGAGCAGGGCCGCGCCGGCCAGGAGCAGGCCCTGGTAGGTGAGCTTGTCGCGCAATACGTCCAGGTTCATCACGCCTCCTTTTCCACCGGCAGCGGCCTGCCCTGACGGGTGCGGCCGTAGATGCGCGGCTTGACGTAGCGGTCGATGACCGGCGTGGCGGCGTTCATCAGCAGGACGGCGAAGCCCACGCCTTCCGGATAGCCTCCCCAGGTGCGGATGATCCAGGTCAGCAGGCCGCACATCAGGCCGAACAGGCTTTGGCCCATGGCCGTGTTGGGGGAGGTGACCGGGTCGGTGACGATGAAGAAGGCGGCCAGCATGACGCCGCCGGAAAGCAGGTGGTAGACCGGGCCGAGATAGTGGTCCGGGGCGATCAGGCTGGCCACCAGGGCCGGCGCCGCCACCCCCAGCAGCATGGCGGCGGGGCCGTGCCAGGTGATGATGCGTTTGCCGATCAGGAACATGCCGCCCAGCAGCAACAGCAGGCCGGAGGTCTCCCCCAGGCTGCCGGGCCGCTGGCCCCAAGCCAGTTCGCCGGAGGCGCGGAAACCTTCCAGCGCCTGGCCCAGGTTCAGGCCCCGGGTGAATTCGGTCTTCACGTGGCCCAGCAGGGTGGCGCTGGTCACGCCGTCCAGTTGCAGGCCGGAGAAGGTGACGGCCAGGCCTTCCATGAGCCCCGGCGCGTGGGTGGAGGTGATGGGGTTTGGGGCCACCCAGGTGGTCATCTCCACCGGGAAGGAGATCAGCAGCATGACCCGGGCCGCCATGGCCGGATTGAACACGTTCTGGCCCAGGCCGCCGAACACCTGCTTGGCGACCACCACGGCGAAGGCGGCGCCCAGGGCGCCGATCCACCAGGGTGCCCAGGGGGGGAGGGCCAGGGCCAGCAGCCAGGCGGTGAGCAGGGCGGAGCCATCGCCGAGGGCGGGGCGCACCGCCTGGCCCTGAAGCCTCAGGCTGGCGGCCTCCGCCAGCATGGCGCTGACCAGGGACACCGCCCAGAGGTTGATGGCGGGCCAGCCGTAGAGCCAGAAACTGAACAGGGTGGCCGGCGCCAGGGCCAGCATCACCGTGGCCATGACCCGGCTGACGGTCAGCGGGGCATGGGCATGGGGGGAATGGGCGAGGGAGCTCATGAAGTGCTATGTGACACACTGGCCGGCAACAAGGCGGGTTCCCCCCCTTTGCAAGGGGGGGCAGGGGGGATTTGACGCAGGTAGATATTGAGCAGGTGGTTATGGAACAAGCCGTTAAATCCCCCTCGATCCCCCTTTTTCAAAGGGGGAAGCGCCCTACCAAGTTCGGCAACAGACATTTTCATACCACCACCTCAACATTGGCCTTGGCGGCGGCTTCGGCGGCCGCCTTGGCCGCCGCTTCCCGTGCCTCCTTGGCGGCCTTGCGCTTGGCCGCGGCCTCTTCCCGTTCCCGGGCGATGCGTGCCATGCGCGCGGTGCGTTCCTCGGCCAGTTTCCTGGTGGCCTCCTGCTTCATCTTGCCGCGCTCCCGGGCGGCCAGCTCGCCCTTGGCGTAGTTGAAGAAGTGGACCAGGGGGATGTTGGCCGGGCAGACGTAGGAGCAGGAGCCGCAGGCGATGCAGTCCTTGAGGCCGATGTCCACCGCCGCGCCCAGGTCGCCGGCACGGATCCGGGCGGACATCTCCAGGGGCAGCAGGCCCACCGGGCAGGCGCGCACGCAGGTGGAGCAGCGGATGCAGGGGGCGGGCGCTTTTTGGTTGCCCCTCAGGCCGATCTCGTCGCGGGTCAGGGCCAGGGCGCCGCTGGTGCCCTTGATGACCGGGATGTGGGTGCCCGGCATCTGGCTGCCCATCATGGGGCCGCCCAGCACCAGCCGCGCCGGGTCTTCCCGGAAGCCGCCACAGGCCTTGAACAGGGCCTCCACGGGCGTGCCGATGCGCACCTCCAGGTTGTTGGGGGAGAACACCGCGCCGCCGCTTACCGTGACGATGCGCGACACCAGAGGCCGGCCCAGGGCGATGGCCTGGTGCACGGCGTAGGCGGTGCCCACGTTGTGGACCAGCACGCCGATGTCGGCGGCCCGGCCGCCGGCGGGGACCTCCTTGCCGGTCAGCGCCTGGATCAGCTGCTTTTCCGAGCCCATGGGATACATGGCCGGCACCGCCAGCACCTTGACCTCGCCGCCGATGGCGGCAGCCTGCATGGCGGCGATGGCCTCGGGTTTGTTGTTCTCGATGCCCACCAGCACGGTCCTGGCGCCCACCGCTCGCCGGATCAGGCGGATGCCGGCGACGATCTCGGCCGGCCGCTCCCGCATCAGGCGGTCGTCGCAGGTCAGGTAGGGTTCGCACTCGCCGCCGTTCATGATCAGGGTGTGCACGCCGCTCCTGCGCGACAGGTTTAGCTTGACCGCCGAGGGGAAGGCGGCGCCGCCCAGGCCGACGATGCCCGCGGCGCCCACCCGCACGGCGATCTCCTCGGGGTCCATGGCGAAGGGGTCGGCGGGCGGGTCGAACTCCAACCAGCGGTCCTCGCCGTCCGCCTCGATGGCGATGGTGGGGACCGGCAGGCCGGAAGGGTGGGGAGCCGGGTAGTCGTCGATGGCGATCACCCGGCCCGAGGTGGAGGCATGCACCGGGGCCGACACCATGCCCTGGCTGCCGGCGATGAGCTGGCCCTTGAGTACTTTGTCGCCCACGCTGACAGCGGGATTGGCGGCGGCGCCGATGTGTTGCTGCAGGGATATGAACAGCCGCTCGGGCAGGATCGGTTCCCGGATCGGGTGTTCCGCCGAGAGTTCCTTGCGGCCGGTGGGGTGGACGCCGCCACGCAAGTGGAAGAATTTACGAAACAGCATGTCAGGCCGCCATGGGCAGAGGCAGGGCGGCGCCGGGCTTGCGCCAATACCAGGATTGCAGGGTCACCGGCACAGGCGCCATGAGCAGGGCCTCGGTGGGGCAGATGTCGACGCACTTGCCGCAGGCGGTGCAGGCCTCACGAAATACCGCATGGACTTGCTTGGCGGCGCCCATGATGGCGTCGGTGGGGCAGACCTTGTAGCAGCGGGTGCAGCCGATGCACAGTTCCTCGCGCACCTCCGCGATCATGGGCGTGCTGTCCTCGACGCCGGAAAGATCCACTTCCACGCCCAGCTTCGCCGCCAGGGCGGCCACCAGGTCCTTGCCGCCGGGGGGGCACAGGGTCACGGGGGCGGTGCCGTCGACCAGGGCCTGGGCCGCGCCGGTGCAGCCCGGATAGCCGCATTGGCCGCACTGGGAGCCGGGCATCATGGACTCCAGTTCGGTCACCAGGGGATTGCCTTCCACCTTCAGCTTGCGGGCGGCGAAGCCCAGCAGCAGTCCCAGCATGAGGCCGAGGGTGGAGAGGCTGGCGATGGCGGCGATCATGGAATCAATCTCCTCAATGGGGCGCCAAGCCGGCGAAGCCCATGAAGGCCAGGGACAGGAGCCCGGCCACGACGAAACCGATGGGGGCGCCGGCGAAGGCACCGGGGACCTGGGCCAAGGCCAGGCGTTCGCGCAGGCCGGCGAACAGGAGCAGTACCAGGGTGAATCCCAGGGCCGAACCGAAGCCGTACAGCAGGCTGTTGACGAAGGCGTGCTTCTCCATGACGTTGAGCAGGGAGACGCCCAGCACGGCGCAATTGGTGGTGATCAGGGGCAGGTAGATGCCCAGGATCTGGTACAGGGAGGGACTCACCTTGCGGATCACCATCTCGGTGAACTGCACCACGGCGGCGATCACCAGGATGAATGCCAGGATGCGCAGGTACTGGATGCCCAGGGGCTGTAGCAGCCAGTGCTCCAGCATCCAGGTGGCGGCGGTGGTCAGGGTCAGCACGAAGGTGGTGGCCATGCCCATGCCCAGCGCGCTGTCCAGCTTCTTTGACACGCCCATGAAGGGACACAGGCCCAGGAATTTCACCAGGACCACGTTGTTCACCAGGGCGGTGGAAAGCAGCAGCAAGAGGTATTCGCTCACGGTCATTGATCTCCTGGGCAGTCCTATGCAGGCGCCGTGCCAAAGCCCCGGGGTTCGGCGTTAACCAAGCAGAATCAGGCCGTTGCCCATGTTTTCGGGACCGCTTCTGGCCCCGGATGTTGTGGGGGTTGAGCCACTGGGCGGGAGGCTTGTCGCAAACGCGACATTGGCTCCGAGCCGCCTTAATTAAGGACTCCTGAAGTCTCGAAGAGGGGAAAGGGATTGGTCCCTCAACTACCCATGACCTGGCCGGCACGCTTGTTGCTTAGGACCTAAGCATCCTTATATTGAATTATCCCCATGGACACCCACGAAGACGCCGCCGAGACCGGTCCATCCCTGCCGCCGCAGGTGTTTCGCCAGGCCGTGGAGCAGGCGGCCCTGGCCATTTCCATTACCGATGAGCGGGCGCGCATCCTGTATGCCAATCCTGCCTTCCAGCGGGCCACCGGCTATGCCAGCGCGGAATTGACTGGGCGGAACCAGTCCATGCTGTCCTACAAGATGACCCCCCGAATCGTGTACGAGACCTTGTGGGCCCAGCTCAAGCGCCAGCGGGCCTGGAACGGCCTGCTGGTGAATCGGCGCAAGGACGGCGCCCGCTACCTCGCCGATCTCACCATCACCCCGGTCGTGGACGATGCCGGACGCACCTCCCACTACCTGGGCATGCACCGGGATGTGACGGAGATGCACCGCCTGGAACGCCAGGTGCAGAACCAGAAGCGCCTGATCGAGTCGGTGGTGGATGCGGCCCTGGTGGCCATCGTCCTGCTGGACGATGCCGAGCGCGTGGTGCTGGACAACCAGGATTACAAGAAGCTGATCGGCGATCTGGGTCGCGAGCCGGCCCAGACTCTGCTGGCGGCCTTGCGCGACAGCATGGGGGCGGAGTTCGACAGGGCCGCCGCCTCGGGCAGGGGTTTCGTCGGTCAGGAACTGCGTTTTGAGCGGCCCAGGCGGGAGTCGCGCTGGTTTACCTGCTCCGGCTCCTGGATCGAGGAACTCGATAGCAGCGCCGATGCCTTTTATGCACCAAAAATGCGCAAGTACCTGCTCCTGGTGGTGCAGGAGGTCACGGCACTCAAACTCAAGGAAGAGGCGGCCCGGGTCAGCAGCCTGCGCGCTCTCCTGGCCGAGCAGGAACGCATCGAGAGCCTGCGCGAGGCCTTGTCCGCCGCCATCTACCAGTTGGAAGGCCCGTTGAACATGGTGGCGGCGGCCAGCCGTATGCTGGATCGCCGTCCCGCGGCGGAGAAACCGGATTTCCTCGCGGCGGTGCTGAGCGAGGCACTGGACAAGGGCCATGAGGTCCTGGAGACCCTGCGCGGCTGCGTGCCGGACCAGACCCGGGAGACCTTGCAGCCGGTGAACCTCAACGCCCTGCTGCAGGACGTGCTGCGCATCCATACCCCGCGCCTGCTGGCCGACGGCGTGGTGGTGGAGTGGCGGCCGGACCCCGGCCTGCCGGTGCTGAGCGGCCGCGCCAACCAGCTTTCCAGCCTGTTCAAGCAGCTGCTGGAAAATGCCCTGGACGCCATCAACGAGGTGCGGGGCGGGCGGCGGGAGATCCACATTGCCACCCTGGCGGTGGATGACCGCCTGGAGGTGTTGATCGACGACAGCGGGCCGGGGGTGCCGGAGGAATGGCGCCTTAAGGCGTTCGAGCCCTACTTCACCACCAAGGGCGCGCAGCAGCAGCACATCGGCATGGGGTTGACCATGGTCCAGGACATCGTCATGCACCATGGCGGGTTGATCGACCTGGAACCCGCGTCCGGCGGCGGTTGCCGGGTCCGCGTCCAGTTCCCGGTGGTGTGAGGCCGCGATGACCCAGCAAAGCGACATCGGCCTGCGCCGCCAATACGAACGCTCCCGGGCGGAGATGGATACCCTGTTCCAGGTCAGCGGCATCCTGTCCCGTTCCCTCAACCTGCGCGAAACCCTCTCCGGCGTCCTGGAGGTGCTCCATGACGGCGTCGGCCTGGAACGGGGCATGGTGACCCTGGTGGACCCGGCCAGCGGCGAGCTCAGCCTTTCCGCCGTTCATGGCCTGCCCACCCTGCGGCCCGGCGAGGTGCGCTACCAGCCAGGCGAGGGCGTGGTGGGCGGCATCATGGAAGAAGGACGCAGCGTAATCCTGGAACGTATCGCCGACGATGCCCGCTTCCTTGGCCGGCTTGGCATCTACGACAGCGACGGTCCATTCGTCGGCGTGCCCATCCGGGTCGGCCGCGAGAGCGTGGGCGTGTTGGCCGCCCAGCCGGAGACCTGCTACGGCCAGGAATTACAGGAGAAGGGCCGTTTCCTGGAAATGATCGCCAACCTGATCGGCCAGAGCGTGCGCCTGTCCTGGGAGGTGGAGCGGGAACGCCAGGAGCTCAAGGACGAGCGCGACCAGCTCCAGCGCACCGTGCGGGGCCAGTTCGGCTTCGACAACATCATCGGCCATACCCAGCCCATGCGCCGGGTGTTCGAGCAGGTGCGCCAGGTGGCCAAGTGGAACACCACCGTGCTGATCCGGGGCGAGACCGGCACCGGCAAGGAGCTGATCGCCAACGCCATCCACTACAACTCGCCCCGGGCGCGCAATCCCTTCGTCAAGCTCAACTGCGCCTCGCTGCCGGAGAACCTGCTGGAATCGGAACTGTTCGGCCATGAGAAGGGCGCCTTCACCGGTGCCATGTCCCAACGCAAGGGCCGCTTCGAGCAGGCCGACGGCGGCAGCCTGTTCCTGGACGAGATCGGCGAGGTATCCCCCGCTTTCCAGGCCAAGCTGTTGCGGGTGCTTCAGGAAGGCGAGCTGGAACGGGTGGGCGGCACCCGCACCATCAAGATCGACGTGCGGGTCGTCGCCGCCACCCACCGGGACCTGGAGGGCGACGTGGAGGCCGGCAAGTTCCGGGAGGACCTGTACTACCGCCTCAACGTCATGCCCATCTATTTGCCGGCCCTGCGGGAACGCATGGAGGACATCCCGGACATTGCCCGCTTCCTGGTGGTCAAGGTGGGCCGCCAGCAGGGCCGCGAGCTGTCCCTCACCGACCCGGCCCTTCGGGTGCTGATGCACTACGACTGGCCGGGCAACGTACGGGAGCTGGAAAACTGCCTGGAGCGGGCCGCGGTCATGTCCGAGGACGGGGTCATCGACCGGGACGACGTGCTGGTCACCGGCATCGAGGAGCAGGTCTCCCCGTCCCGGGGCGGCGCCCCCAACGTGGACCTGGACGATCCCAACCTGGATGAGCGGGAGCGGGTCATCGCCGCCCTGGAGCAGGCCGGCTGGGTCCAGGCCAAGGCGGCCCGCCTTTTGGGCATGACGCCCAGGCAGATCGCGTATCGCATCCAGACCCTCAACATCAAGGTACGGCAACTCTAAGGAAGCATTGTCGGGAAAAGCATCGGGAGAACCCATGGACCAATACCAGCTTCGCTATTTTCTCACCTACACCGGCGTCAAGCTGCCCTTCAACCTGGTGAATCCGCTGGCTCCGGAAGAAGTGGAAAACCGCAACACCTTCTGCAAGGGCTATTTCGACCCAAGCGGGCGCCTGATGGGCTTCGACAAGATGGTGTACGGGGAGGTGGAACAGGCCCACCGTTATCTTTATCACGCCGACGGCACCCTGCAATGGGCGCAGATCACCGATATCGACGGTGAGGCCAGCGAGCTTGAATTCGACCCCGCCGGCAACCCGGCCTGAATAGGAACGCCATGAAAGCCTTCAAGCCCTGCCAGGGCAAGACCGCCTGCCGCGACGACGGCCAGCAATGTCTCACCTGCGGCCGCGGCTTCGACGAGATCGAACAGACTCGCGTCCTCATCGACGCGCTGGCCGAACTGGCACTCGCCCAAGGCTACGAAAACGTGATGGAATTCGCCGCCTACATCGCCCGCAAGGTGGAAAAGAAGGTCCGCCATCGCCGCGAAGGCCGGAACACGGAGGATTGAACCGTCCGATCGGTCGGGTCTTGCGAGGCGGCGCCGCTTGGAAAAAACGTCCGTCGATCCCGCCCCGCCTGTCTACCCCGTGCGGGGAAATCCGATCGGCGCATCGGTAGATAAGGCCTCCGGACACAGCCAAGGCAGCATGTAGCCCTGGGCGGGATCGTTCAAGGCATCGATGGCCAGCAGCGGCACCTCGGACTGGATGGTGCCGAAGATGGTGGCGAAGGAGATGTCCGCCGCATCTCGCCCGGTGCCGATGCGCACGAATCCCATGGGCATGGCCGTGCCGGAGGGATCGAAGATGCACCAGCGTCCGCCCAGAAAGACCTCCACATAGGCATGGAAATCGGTCGGTCTCAGGGTCCGGTCGGCACCGTAATCGAGGCCTGAGCAAAAGCGCGCCGGAATGTTCAGGGCCCGGCACAGGGCGATCATCAGGTGGGCGAAATCACGGCAGACGCCGGCCTGTTGCCGCAGTGTGTCGAGGGCGGAGGTGGTGAAATCGCTGCTGCCGCTGCTGAAATAGGTGCGCGCATTCACCCATTGGCGGATCCGTTCGACCCGCCGGTAGCCCGGCTGAAACTGTCCGAAGACTTCGTTGGCCAGCTGTTGCAGCCGGTCCGATTCGCAATAGCGGCTGGGGTAAAGGTAGGGCAGCACCTCCGCCGGCAAGTCGGCGATGGGTATCTCGCCGATGCTGTCGGGCTGGGCCACATGGTGGCGCAGGTCGACCTCCACCTGATAGCTTATTTGCAGTGGGCCGGGCCAGGCTCGCAACCGGAGCAGCCGGTGGCGGAGCACCGGGTCGTAGTCGATGTTCGAGGTCAGCGGCTGGCTGATGGTCAGTGATTCGTTCAGGACGGTCTGGTGGGCGGTTTGCGCGGCGTGGATGTTGAAGATGAAATCGGCCGGCTGGTCGATGACCTGATAGCTGAGATGGACGCTGTAACGAAGGCGAATCATGGTTTCCTTGTGGCTCCGCTTGGCGCGGCGACGATCGCTCGAGATTTCAGACCACTATATCTTTTTTCGATGTCCCGGGTCATGCGCGCCCGGAGTAGCGAACCCGGCGTCGCTTGATATTGATCGTCGCTTTCAGACCAGCGCCGCCCGCAGCGGGGTGGCGTATGCGCGGCGGTGGCGCAGGACGACCGGTCGAGGTGGTGTCGCATGGCTTGGAGTCAAGCAATCCTCGTGCCCGGGAACGCCGGAGCGCCGGCAAGGCCCGTCGGCGTGGGGTTTGGCCGGATCGCATCCGGCGCGGCCGCGGGTGGATTGTCGGGTTTGCTATTCGAACGCCAGCAAGTGTTCCGGGGCCAGGGGGCGGCCCAGGAAGTAGCCCTGGGCGCAATCGCAGCCATGGGCCAGCAGGAAGTCGAATTGCGCCTGGGTTTCCACGCCTTCCGCCAGGACTTCCAGTCCCAGGCTGTGGCCGAGTGAGATGCTGGCCTGGGTAATGGCCGCGTCGTTGGCGTCGTCGGGCAGGTCGCGGATGAAGGTGGCGTCGATCTTGAGCACATCCAGGGGGAAGCGTTTCAGGTAGGCAAGCGAGGAATAGCCGGTGCCGAAGTCGTCCACCGCCAGGCGCACGCCCAGGGCCGCCAGGGCGGCCAGGATCTCGCCGGCCATGGCGGGGTCCTGCATCACCGTGGATTCCGTGATCTCCAGTTCCAGCCCGCCCGGACGGATGTTCTCCTCCGCCAGCACGCGGGACACCATGCCCGCCAGGTTGGGGTTGCTGAACTGGCGTGCGGCCAGGTTCACCGCGATGCGCGGCGTCGCCATGCCCGCCTTCTGGAAGGTATGCCACTGGGCGCAGGCGTTGCGCAGTACCCATTCGCCCACCGGCAGGATGAGGCCGGTTTCCTCCAGCAGGGGGATGAATTCGGCCGGCTGCACCAGTTCGTCCGAGCCGGGCCTGCGCCAGCGCAGCAGGGCCTCGCAGCCGACGATGCGCCGGTCGCTCAGCGTGACCTGGGGCTGATAGTGGATCTCGAATTCCCCGCGCTTGAGGGCTTGGCGCAGCCCGGTTTCCAGCGACAGCAGTTCCTGGCTGTGGGCGTTCATGGCCGGCGCGTAGAACTGGTACTGGTTCCGGCCCCGGGACTTGGCCTGGAACATGGCGGTGTCCGCGTTCTTGAGCAGGGTGCCGACATCGCGCCCGTCCGTGGGATAGAGGGCGATGCCGATGCTGAAGGCGGCATACAGTTCCTGGCCGAGAACATGGATCGGGGTATCGAAGATCGCGCGGAGCTTGGTGATGACCGCCAGCACGTTGTCAAGATTGCCGAGGTCGCTGATCAGCAGCACGAACTCGTCGCCGCCGTAGCGGGCTACCGTGTCGTTCGGGCGCAGGCAGGCATGCAGGCGGCGGGCGACCTCCTTGAGCATGGTGTCGCCGGCCGCGTGGCCCAGGCCGTCGTTGACCCGCTTGAAGTTGTCCAGGTCGAGAAAGATCAGGGCGAAGCGGTTGCCCTGGCGGTTGGCGCGGCCGATCTCGGTATCCAGGCGGTCGGCCAGCAGGGTGCGGTTGGGCAGGCCGGTGAGGCTGTCGTGGGTGGCCTGGTGGCGCAGTTCCGCCTCGTAATGCTTGCGCTCGGTGATGTCCCGGGCGATGGTGGAATAAAAGGCGAGATTGCCGTTTTCGTCCCGATGGGCCAGGATCACCTGGGACACGGAGATGTCCTGGTCCGGATCGCCGCGCAGGGCGTTCTCGCCTTCCCAGACACCGTCCCGGCCCGCGCTGGGCAGGGCGATCCGGCGCAGATGCTGGGCCCCCCATTCGGAATGGCAGTCCGCCAGATGCATGCCGCTGATGTCGTGGCCCGGCCCGAGCCCGAGCATGCCGCGCCCCGCCGTGTTGAGGTAAAGCAGGTAGCCCTGGGCATCGGCGGTGGCGACGAAGTCGGTGGTGGCCTCCAGGATGGTCACCAGCCGGGCCCGGGCCGCCTCGTCGTGCATGCGTTCGGTGACGTCCCGGCCGGTGGATACGAAATGTGAAATGCGCCCGCTCTCCTCGGTGAGGGGCGTGATGGTCTTTTCCTCGTAGAACAGCTCACCGTTCTTGCGCCGGTTCACCAGGGTGTCCCGGAATACCTCGCCCGACAGCAGGATGGCCCACATGCGCTGGAAATATTCGCTGGGCGTCTGCTCGTATTTCACCAGGTTGGGCGCGCGCCCCAGGGCCTCCCAGGAGGCGAAGCCGGTCAGGTGCTCGAAGGCCGGGTTGACGTATTCGATGCGGCCTTCCGGATCGGTGATGCAGACGCTGTCGGCGGTCTGCTCCACGGCCATGGACAGCTTGCGCAGTGCCTCTTCGGTGCGGCGCAGCTCCCGCCGCGCCCGGGCGTCTTCCAGTTCGCGCCGGACAGTGGGGGCCAGGCGCGACAGGTTGTGCTTCATCACGTAGTTTTGCGCGCCCGCCTTCATGGAGGCCACCGCCGCGTCCTCGCCGATGGTTCCGGACACGAAGATGAAGGGCAGGTCGGGATCGTGCCGGCGGGTGATCTCAAGCGCCATGTCGCCGCGGAAACGGGGCATGGTGTAGTCGGAGAACACCATGTCCCAACTTTCCTTCTCAAGGGAGGCCTCCATGTCATCCGGATTGTCCACCCGGCGCCAATGCACCTGGAATCCCGCGCCGGCCAGGTGGTCCACCAGCAGCAGGGTATCGTCATCGGAATCTTCGACGATGAGGGCGTTTAGGGGGATGGGGATCTCGGCGGGTGCCATGGTGTTACTCCGGATAAGGCTCAGCCAACGGGAGACTGGTTGAGTAGCAGCCAATACAGGCCCAACTGTCCGGCCGCGCGCATGAAATCGTCGAAGTCTACCGGTTTGCGCACATAGCTATTGGCGCCCAGGGCGTAACCCCGCAGGCGGTCCTCCTCCTCGTTGGAGGAAGTCAGCAACACCACCGGCAACAGCCGGGTGCGCTGGTCGGCGCGGACCCGGCGCAGCACCTCGAGCCCGTCGATCTTGGGCAGCTTGATGTCCAGCAGGACCACGGTGGGCAGATCGTCGGGATTGCGGCCGGCATGGGGGCCGGTGCAGAACAGGTAGTCCAGTGCCTCGACGCCGTTGCGGGCCACGAACACCTCATTGCCGATCTTGTTGTTTTCCAGGGCGTGCAGGGTCAGGGCCTCGTCGTCCGGATTGTCTTCCACCAGCAGGATGGTCTTCAGACTCATGGCGTCTCCTTGGGGTGCAGGCTGAAATAAAAGGTGGCGCCCTGATCCACCGCGGCCTCGGCCCAGATGCGGCCGCCGTGCTTGTGGATGATGCGCTGGACCGTGGCCAGGCCGATGCCGGTTCCGGGGAATTCCTGGGTGTCGTGGAGCCGCTGGAAGGCGCCGAACAGCTTGTCGGAATAGGCCATGTCGAATCCGGCACCGTTGTCCCTGATGAAATAGACCGCTTGCCCGTCCTGTCGGTCCGCGCCGAACTCGATCCGGGCGTTGGTCCGGTTGCCAGTGAATTTCCAGGCGTTGCCCAGCAGATTGTCCAGGGCGATGCGCAGCAGCTTGGGATCGCCCCGGGCGGCCAGGTCGGGTGCCGCGCTGAACGCGACTTCCCGGCCCGGGTCCTGCTTGCGCAGGCTATCCATGACCTCCCGCGCCAGTGCACCCAGGTCCACGTCCACCTGCCGGACCTCGCTGCGCGTCACCCGGGACAGGGTGAGCATGTCGTCGATCAGTGCGCCCATCTTCTGGGCGGCGCGGCGCACCCGGTCCAGCCGGTCCCGGCCCTGGTCGGTCAACTGGCCGGCGTGCTCGTTGATCAGGATCTGGCTGAAGCCGTCGATGGCCCGCAAGGGCGCGCGCAGGTCGTGGGAGACGGAGTAGCTGAAGGCCTCCAGTTCCTGGTTGATGGCCTTCAGTTCGGTGTTCTGCGATTGCAGACGCCGGTTCAGATCGGAGATGCGTTGTTCCGCCGTGCGTTGCGCCGTGATGTCGCGGATGTCGGCGAACACCAGTTGTTTGCCATCGTTTTGGATCGGGCTCAGGCTGATGGAGATCGGAAACTCGCTGCCGTCCTTGCGCCGGCCGTACAGTTCCAGGCCGGTCCCCATGGGACGGGTGCTCGGCGTCCGGATATAGCCGTCGCGCAAGCCCAGATGCTCGCTTCGATAGCGTTCCGGTATCAGCAGTTCGACGGTCTGGCCGACCAGTTCCTCTCTTCCGTAGCCGAACAGGGCTTCGGTCTGGGTGTTGGCCAGCATGATGCGGCCCTGATCGTCGACGATCAGGATGCCGTCAGGCGCGGATTCGAACAGGCCCCGGAACAGCGTCTCACTGGTTTGCTGCGCCACTTGGGGATCCCGATGGCGTGTGACGTCGTCGGTGATGGGGGTTGCGTCCGTCATCGGCGCCGCCCGGAACCAGGCTGGGGAGGGTAGATGCGATAGGCCTGATCCCCCCCAAAGGATCCACCGAAGGCAGACGGGGCCGCTGTCTCGATTCCCCGGCTTTCGGCGCTGACGGGCAAATCGCAGCAAGTTGTTGTTTTGCTCATTACCTGCATCTCTTACGCTCTCGGGACTGGTACGACCAGACCCATGGCTGTCGATGGGGCCAGATTAAAGAACTTGAGGAAAATACTCAAGTATAAAGAGGGCGGCCCGGCGAACCGGAGCCCGCGAATTGTAGCGGAGCGGAGGATTTGCGTTGGAAGCGTTCCGGCAGGTTTGTCGGCTTCGCCACAAGCAGGAATCCGGGGAAATGTGGCTTTTATGACAGATGCGCCATCTACATTAACGCAAAGCCAATAAAAAACAATTAATTAGCGGTGGTTCCCGGGTGGGCACGGCGCTTGCAACAGGGTCTTCGCAACCTTTCGGAGGACGACCTGTGGACCTACCCGTACTCAATGCCAGTGCTGCCGCCTCCAGCGGCGGCGGATGCGATTCCCATTCCTGCGGTTCCACAGATGACCAGCTGGGTCATCTGCCCGAGCATATCCGGGCCAAGGTGCACAACCACCCCTGCTATTCCGAACAGGCCCACCACTATTTCGCCCGCATGCACGTGGCGGTGGCGCCGGCCTGCAACATCCAGTGCCACTACTGCAACCGCAAATACGACTGCTCCAACGAGTCCCGTCCCGGCGTGGTCTCGGAAGTGCTGACCCCGGACCAGGCGGTGAAGAAGGTCATGGCCGTGGCCGCCAACATCCCCCAGATGACGGTGCTTGGCATCGCCGGACCCGGAGACCCGCTGGCCAACCCTGACCGCACCTTCGCCACCTTCCGCGAGCTGTCGGAGAAGGCGCCGGACATCAAGCTGTGCGTGTCCACCAACGGTCTGGCCCTGCCCGAGTCGGTGGAGGAACTGTCCAAGCACAACATCGACCACGTCACCATCACCATCAACTGCGTGGACCCGGACATCGGCGCCCAGATCTACCCCTGGGTGTTTTGGAAGAACAAACGCATCATGGGCCGCGAGGGTGCCGCCATCCTCATCGAGCAGCAGCAGAAGGGCCTGGAGATGCTGACCGCCAAGGGCATCCTGGTGAAGGTCAACTCGGTGATGATCCCCGGCGTCAACGACGAGCACCTGGTGGAAGTCTCCAAGATTGTGAAGAGCAAAGGAGCCTTCCTGCACAACGTCATGCCGTTGATCGCCGAACCGGAGCACGGCACCTTCTACGGCCTGATGGGCCAGCCCAGCCCGACCCACGAGGAATTGCAGAAACTGCAGGATGCCTGCGCCGGCGACATGAACATGATGCGCCACTGCCGCCAGTGCCGCGCAGACGCGGTGGGCCTGCTGGGCGAGGATCGGGGCGAGGAGTTCACCATGGACAAGATCGAGGAGATGGAGATCGACTACGCGGCCGCCATGGTCAAGCGGGCCGAAGTCCATGCCCAGATCGCCAAGGAACTCGAGCTCAAGGATGCGGCCAGGGCGGCCAAGGCCGAGTTGACCCAAAAGCTGACCCAAAAGCTGACCCAGATCATGGGCGGCAGGCAGGAGGACACCAGCCGGCCCGTGCTCATGGCCGTGGCCACCAAGGGCGGCGGCGTCATCAACGAACACTTCGGCCATGCCGGCGAGTTCCTGATCTACGAGGCCTCCGCCGCCGGAGTGCGCTTCATCGGCCACCGCAAGACCATCCCCTACTGCGAGGGCGGCGATACCTGCGGCGACGGCGAGAGCGCCCTGGACAAGACCATCCGGGAGTTGTCCGGTTGCGAGGTGGTGCTCTGCTCCAAGGTGGGCTACGAACCCTGGGGACCCCTGGAGGCCGCCGGCATCCAGCCCAATGGCGAGCATGCCATGGAGCCCATCGAGGAAGCGGTGCTGGCGGTGTACCGGGAGATGGACGCCGCCGGCAAGCTGGCGCCCAAGGCGGATGTCGCTGATCGTAAAGCGGCTTGATAGGAGGAATGGATCATGGCTTTGGAGATCATCGAGACCTGCGTCAACTGCTATGCCTGCGAGCCCCTGTGCCCCAACCAGGCCATCTACCAGGCCTCGCCCCACTTCCTGATCGACCCGGACAAGTGCACCGAGTGCGCAGGCGACTTTGAGGACGCCCAGTGCGCCGCCATCTGTCCCATCGAGGGGGCGATACTGGACGAGGAGGGCGTGGCGCTGAACCTTCCCGGTTCCCTGACCGGCATTTCCGCAGAGATGCTGGCCAAGTACCAGGCCGCCGTGGAGGCCACCTACCAGACGGCCCTGGAAAACAAGACGGGATGAGGCTGGAGCCCATGGTTACGTTGTTTTCCCCCATCCCCCGCCCCTCCCCCGCTTGCGGGAGAGGGGAGTTGAAGCCCCTCCCCCGTAGGCGGGGGAGGGGTTGGGGAGAGGGTCGGCAGCCTTGCCACCACCAATGGAGGTAACCATGGCCCACGTCCTGTTCTACGAAAAACCCGGCTGCATCAACAACACCCGCCAGAAGGTGTTGCTGGCCGCCGCCGGCCATACGGTCCAGGCCAAGAGCCTGCTCACCGAGAAATGGACGGCGGACCGGCTGCGGACCTTCTTCGGCGAGCTGCCCGTGGCCCAGTGGTTCAACCTGAGCTCGCCCCGCATCCGGGAGGGTGAGGTGGATTACGAACGGCTTAGCGAGGGCGAGGCCCTGAGGCTCATGCTGGCGGACCCCCTGCTCATCCGCCGCCCTCTCATGGAGGTGGACGGGGAATGCCGGGTGGGCTTCGACCCCGACGCCGTGCACCGCTGGATCGGCCTCGACAGCCCGGCCATGCAGGCCGACCTGGAGACCTGCCCGAAAGGCCATTCGACGCAAACCCCGGCCCAGCCCTGCGCGGTCCCGGAGCGCATGCCATGAATTTGCCCGACGGCCCGGTGGAGGTGGCCCCCGGCGTCCATTGGGTGGGCGCGCTGGACCCTGGCCTGCGGGAGTTCGACGTCATCCTCAAGACCGCCAACGGCACCAGCTACAACGCGTACTGCGTTCGTGGCAGCGAGGGCGTGGCGGTGATCGACACGGTCAAGGATTCCCACGCCGGCGAATTTTTCGACCGTCTGGAACGGGTGGCCCGCTACGATGAGATCCGGGCCATCGTCCTCAACCACCTGGAACCGGACCACAGCGGCGCCCTGCCGGAACTGATGCGCCGGGCGCCCCAGGCAAGGTTGTACATCTCCGAGCGGGCCCAGATGATGCTGAAGGGCCTGATCAAGAGCGAGGAGCTGAGCTACACGCCGGTGACCACCGGCGACAGCGGTCTCCCTCGGCGACCGCACCCTGCGCTTCCTGCACACCCCCTTCCTGCATTGGCCGGACACCCAGTGCACCTACCTGGAGGAGGACGCCATCCTGTTCTCCTGCGACGTGTTCGGCTGCCATTTCTGCGACGGCCGGCTGTTCAACGACCGGGTGGGGGACTTCCGATTTTCCTTCGAGTACTACTACGCCCACATCATGCGGCCGTTCCGGGAACACGTGCTGGCCGCCCTGGACCTGATCGAGCCCCTGGAACTGAAGCTCATCGCCCCGGCCCACGGCCCCATCCTGCGGGAGGCGCCGCGCAGCTACGTGCAGCGCTACCGTCAGCTGGCCGCGCCCCTGTTGCACGGCGCCGAGCGGGACAAGACCCTGCTGATCTTCTACATCAGCAGCTACGGCAATACCGAGCGCATGGCCCAGGCGGTGCGGGCCGGCGCCGAGGAGGTGGACGGCGTGCGGGTGTCGCTGTACGACCTGCAGGGGGGCGAGGTGGCCCCCTTCGTGGACCTGGTGGAAGAGGCCGACGGCCTGCTGTTCGGCTCCCCCACCATCAACGGCGACGCGGTGAAGCCGGTATGGGACCTGCTGTCCTCCCTGGCGGCGGTCAACCTCAAGGAAAAACTGGGCGGCGCCTTCGGCTCCTACGGCTGGAGCGGCGAGGCCGTGGCCATGGTGGAGGACCGGCTGCGCGGCCTCAAGCTGCGGGTGCCGGTGAAGGGGATCCGGGTCAAGCTCATCCCCACCGGCGACGAACTGGCCCGCTGCCGGGCCTTCGGCCGCGACCTGGCCCTGCACCTCACCGGCCAGGTCACCCGCAAGATCATTTCAATGGAAGAGCTCAACGCTCGGGAGCAAGCCCATGCCTAAGGCAAACGTCACATTCGAGGACATCGGCGTCACCGTCACCGTCCCCGCCGGAACCCGGCTGATCGAGATATCGGAAAAGGTCGGCGCCGGCATCACCTACGGCTGTCGGGAGGGCGAGTGCTGCACCTGCCTGATGAAGATCGTCTCGGGCATGGAGAACCTGGCGGAACGCTCGGTGCTGGAAGACAAGGTGTTGCAGGAAAACATGGCCGGTCGCCAATACCGACTCGCCTGCCAGGCCCAGGTCCTGGGCGGCGAGGTGGTGGTAAGGCCGGGTTGAGGAGCGGGAGAAATTTCTTTTTTTTTAACCTTATCGGAGTTTTGAATCATGCCAGTCGTTACCTTTTCCAGTCCCCTCCACAAGGACAAGACCGTCTACGCCGTGGCCGGCAGCCACACCAAGTCGCTCCTGGCCCTGGCCAAGGAAAACCATATCCCCATCGACTTCAACTGTCAGGACGGCGAATGCGGCACCTGCGTGGTGAAGGTCACCAACCTGACCCGCAAGGGCCCCATGGGCGGTCCCCTCACCGACCGGGAGATCACCGTTCTTAAAGACCTGGGCAAGATCACCCAGGCGCAGATCGACGAGATGAAGGTGGATGATCTGGTGCACTCCTCCTGGCGTCTGGCCTGCCAGATGGTGCTGCGGGACGAGGACATCGCGGTGGAATATCCCAGCGCGGATCAGTGATGCAGGTGCCAGTCGGCGGGGCAGCCCGCCTTCCGGCCTGATCAGGAGTTCGACCATGCGGATGGAATTGACCCAGGAAAAGTCGGGACAGGAACGAGTGGCGGGGGTTTACGGGCGGCTCATCAGCTGCGCCGCCGGATTGCCCAACGATGACCTGTTCGCCCGCATGCTGGCCAGCCAGACCACCGGCATGGGGGTGCTGTCGGCTGGCCTGGGCGTGGGCGCCGAGGCGTATGCCACCCTGCTGGTGCGGCATTTTCCCCACTCGGATTACCGGGACCTGGCCCAGCCTATGGCGGGCCAGGAGCCGCGTATGGAGGAACGCCAGGCCCTGATCGATTTGATGCTTGAGCACCGGGCCGGACTGGACCGATCGGAAATATGGATGGCCTATATCGTGGCCGCCGCCTGCATGGGTGGCGACCATCTTTGGCAGGACCTGGGGCTCTGGTCCCGTGTGGACCTCTCCCGCCTGATGACGGAAAACTTCCCCCTGCTGGCGGCCAAGAACGTGAAGGACATGAAGTGGAAGAAGTTCCTCTACAAGCAGCTGTGCGAGCGTGAGGGGGTCTACGTCTGCCGTTCGCCGTCCTGTGAGGTGTGCGCGGACTACAACGTCTGCTTCGGACCGGAGGATTGAGTCCCGGGCGCCATGACCGGCATGCTTGAACGCGCCCGGGCCGCCTACCTGGGCCTGGCCCTGGGCGATGCCCTGGGCGCCACGGTGGAGTTCATGACCCCCCGGGAGATCGCAGCCGAGTACCGGGTGCACGACCGTATCCTGGGTGGCGGATGGCTCAACCTCAAGCCCGGCCAGGTCACCGACGACACCACCATGGCCCTGGCCCTGGGCGGCTCCATTCTCGAAGCAGGCATGGTGGACGCCCAGGCCGCGGCCCGGGCCTTCGACGCCTGGATGCGGGCCAAGCCGGTGGACATCGGCAACACGGTGCGGCGCGGCCTGCTGCAGTTCCGCAAGACCGGCCAGGCCGAGATGCCGCCTTGCGAGCATGACGCCGGCAACGGCGCGGCCATGCGGGTCCTGCCCGTGGCCCTGGCCACCCTGGGCCAGTCCGAGACGGCGGTGCGGGCCGCCTGCCGGGCCCAGGCCCACGTCACCCACCACAATGGCCTGTCCGACGCGGCCACCGAATGCCTGGCCCTGATGGTTCAGGATGCCCTGCAAGGGGCCGACAAGAACGCGCTGCTGCACGGCCGTGCCCATCCCCTGGCGGCGCGGCATCCGGAATTTGTGTTCCGCGCCGTGCGCCAGGTGGGCAATCCCAGCGGTTATATCGTCGATACCGTGGTGGCCGTGTTCCAGGCCTTGTTCGATACAGACGGATTTTTCGAATGCCTGGTGGACGTGGTCAACCGGGGCGGCGACGCTGACACCACCGGGGCCATCGCCGGCATGCTGGCGGGGGCGCTATACGGCCCGGAGGCGTTGCCCGCGCACTGGCTCGATGCGCTCGACCCTGAAATCCGCCGTGCCTGCCAGGACCAGGCTGCAGGCCTGATCCTGCTGGCGGAAAGCGGCATGGCCCGGGCTGCCTGAACGACGACCGGATAAATCAGGCCGCCTCGGCGATAATGTTGGCTTTATCGTCCTGGCGGATGACGTGGGCAGCCACGGCGCTGTCCATGGTGGACAGGTGCAGCTCGAACCACTCGGTCAGGCCTTTTTTTACATAGGCCCGGGCCAGGGCCAGACGGCCCCGCTTGATGGCCCGGTTGAACTGCATGAGTTCGCCGTAGATGCGGTGGTGCTCGCCTTCGTGCTCACCCAGGGCGGGAAACCGGGTGGCGCGCATCAACCGGCCCTCCTCGGCGAAATGGAGCCGGGTGTGATCCACCAGCTTCTGGAACAGGAAGGTGAAATCGGTGTCGTCGGACTGGGACAGGATCTCCAGCAGCGAGAGGAATTCCCGATGGTTGCCGTCCATCTCCTCCAGCTTCAGGCTGTGGCGGTCGTCGTCCCAGGTCAGCACCCCACCGCCTCCTCGTTGACCACGCCCTCGCCCAGCCAGGCCTCGGCGGCGGACAGGAAGTCGGACACATCGGCCGGGATCAGTTCGACGCCGATCTTGTCCAGGAAGCGTTTCTCCTTGTCGTTGGCGTTCGGGATCAGGGCCCAGCCGGCCGGCCGGGCGGCGCTGAACATGATGTCGGACAGGACCATGCGTTCCGTGTCCCGGTTCAGGCGCATGCCCAGCAGCAGGTAGCGCCGACCCTGGCGCATGCGCTTGACGAAGCCGGGGATGGCGAAGCCGCCCATCAACTCGGTGATGTAGTCGACGAAGTCGGCATCCGAGGCGATGTAGTTGGATTCCGGCAGGGGCGTGCCAAGAGGCTTGAACAGCACCGGCAGGGTCACATCCACCTCGTCCTGGTCGATGGCCCGGTAGGCCGCGCCGTCGTGGTGGAACAGCTTGAAGCGGAATTCGCTGGCGGAGATGCGGGCCACGCCGACGATGAGGGTATGGGGGGTATGGGCGTATTCGCGCTGCAGCAGGGTGTCCCGGTTGCTGTCCACGATGTAGGGCAGGCCGCGTCCGGCCAGCCAAGAGTGCAGCGCCGAATTGCTCCAGGTGGTTTCCCCGTAGGTCTTGTCGAGGAAGCGCTTCAGGGCGCCCCGGCCCTTCTTGAGTTCCACGTTCATGGCCGCCCGGGGGAATTCGTACATCAGCTTGGGGGCCATGGGCTGGCCGTTGTTCATGGCCAGGATCAGGCTTTCGCTGTCGGCGGGGATGGCGCGGCCGCTGGCCGGGTCGATCACCCCGGACAGGGCGCCGGCACCCAGATAGGGCACCACGGTGCCTTCCTGGAGGCCGGCGAGGATGGGGGCGAATACGTCTTTCATGAATGGCTCCTGTGATGTCTTCGGGAGACCACTTGCAAGAAACGCACCCGACCGTAATCCCTTTATTGACGCGGGGTTTTCGCCTCACTGCCTTGTCACGTTTGCTGCAATGGCGGCGGCGTTGTCGGATATGGCCTTGAGGGAAGCATGCGCGGTCCGGATCACCGATGGCCGGCTGGCAGTGAAACAGAACGTCGCCGACCCCATTCCTCTGCGCTTGTCATCTGGTGCGACGAACTGAATCAATGAACACGCAAGCTATTGGGCTACGCGAGTCTGTTGGGTTGAGGAAATCCCCGGGCTATAAATTCTTGACCTCCGTCATTGAATTCCCCGACTGGAATCGCACAAATAGATCCTCTGTTATCGGGGCTAATGGGATATCAGACTTTGTCCCATCCGCCGAAAGTCGTATTAATGGAGACGGATATGCAAATTCACAGATACCTAAGCGCAATTTTGGGCCTGATCATACTTTCGGCGTGTTCCCATCAATCCAGCAAACCAGCTGCATCGGCCGTCGTGATGGACGCATCACGGATCCAGCTATGCAATGCCTGCCATGACGTCAATGGCGTCAGTGCCGGCCCGGAGTTTCCGAACATCGCGGGCCAGTACGAGAGCTATCTCCTGAAGGCGGTTCACAGGTACAAGCAAGGGCAGCGGGACAGTGAAACCATGCAATTGATCGCGAGCCTGCACTCAGAGGAAGAGATGAACAAGTTCGCCCGCTACTATGCCGCGCAGAAATTTGTCCCCAGCCCTCCCAACACCTCTCCGGACCCGGCCCTTTGGGAAAAGGGACGGAAGCTCTACACACAGGAACGCGTCTACGGGATCTCCTGCGAGGACTGCCATGGCTCTGATGGCAAGGGATTCCAATGGCAGACTCCGCGCATGAAGGCTCCCCGTGCGGTCCCGCGTCTAGCCGGGCAGCAGCATGCATATTTGGCTGCCGCGGTGCAGAAGTATGTCGAGGGCGAAGAGCTTCACGGCATGTGCACTATGCGGAGGGCCGGAAAGACCCTCAGCAAAAGCGATGCCAAGGCCCTGGTCGAATACCTTTCCAGCTTGTGACATCCACACCGGGGCGGGTTGGCTCGCGTCATACCCGTCCCCGTGTATCCATGGGACACGATATCCAGCCAGCCTGATTTCTGCCGCAGGCATCATTATCGGGTCGCTGTCGCTCTCCAGTTCCCGGGCATAAAGTCCTATTTAATTTGCTAAATAAACCGACGATTTCCATCGGATATATATCCCATTAGTCTGCAAACCTCCGCAAGACGTCATGCATAGACACTGGAGGTGCGGAATGAGGAAAGTCACGCCCAGGCAGGCGCAATCCATCCCTACGAAGGGACGGCTTGCCCGGCGGCGCGAAGCGGATATTTCAATCGTCTTTGGGTACGTAGCCGGCAATCGAAAGGCGATGATCCGTGCCAAGCCCCCCGGCGTCTCCATCCTCCCTATATGGCCGAAGGCGGCCTTCCGCCTGGCGAGGGAAAACCGGCGCCTGCGGGCCAGGCTCGCGACCGAACAGTTCGCGACGGCAGGTCTGCGCGCGGCGCTGGAACAGCAGCGCCGCGAGGCGCTGACAGATCCCCTGACCGGACTCTACAACCGCCGCGCCATGGATCAGAGCCTGGGAGAGATCTGGGCCGAATCCGGGAAAAACCCGCTCGCGATCCTGGTGTTGGATATCGACTACCTGAAACGGATCAACGATACCTACGGCCATGTCGGCGGTGACAGCGCCATTTGCCGGGTCGCCGCGACCCTGCGCCGCTGCATCCGCGGCGGGGACCTTGCGTTCCGCTACGGCGGCGAGGAATTCCTGGTGCTGTTGCCCAACACCACGCTGGATGGGGCCATCAGCGTGGCCGAATTGATCCGGGGCCGCATCGAGTCTCTGCACCCGGCCGCCGGGCGAAAAAGGCGGGTGGCGTTCACGGTGTCGGTCGGGGTGGCGGCGCGCAAGGACCGGGATGATCCGATCAGCCTGATAGAGCGCGCGGACTGCGCCCTCTATCAGGCCAAACATCATGGCCGCAACCAGGTGGTGCACGAAAACATCCTGCTCGTCCATCCTTGGCGCGGTTCCGGTCTGATGGCTGCCGACCAGGCCCCGTGCGCGGCTGTGGGACCGCGCCGATTAAACACCGTCACTCTATAGGGATTGCCTCCTTTTCTCGTCAAGGAAACCGGGATGAAGACACAGGCATGGTTCGTTTGCGTGTTGCTGCTTTACGCCAACGCGACCTTCGCGGCGGAACCCGGTACGGACGCGGCGGCTTAGCCACCGACCGTCAAATTGCCGGGTTGGCAGCCGGCATCCGGCGATACCGAGGCCTGGACCGACCGCTGTAGCGACTTCACCGTCAACGGCTGGGGGTTCAACAAGGATCCCAAGAACTTCGTCAAGCTGGTGAATCTATTCAGCGACCCGGCCATCTACCTGGAATTCGCCGGACGCATGCAGGATCCGGAGGCCTACGCCCGGGTCGCCAAGCTGATGCTGGACCCGGGGACGGCGCAAAACTATCTGGAATGGGGCAACCCGATCGTCTACGGCCGCTGGATGCAGGCGAGCGGCGATCCCGACAAGGCGATTGCACTGTTGATGCCCACCGTGGGCACGCAACAAGCCGCGCAGCCAGATCAGGCCAACGGCGCGGCGGCGCAACCCTGAACATCCGCCGACCAAGGCGTTGCATGGCGCTGGGCGCGGGCGATCGCGTGTTCGACGCAGGACCAGGCCAGCATACGGTTGGTCGGATCCACCAGGCGGAGGCGGCAGGCCGGGCGCTCCGTGCTCGCCATGATCCGCTTGTGCCGCGTGATGTCCTCGATCAGGACCACGAGATGTTCCGGCCTGGGGCTGTAGATCGAGATGCAATACCAACGATCGCCGATGTGGTCATGATGTTCATAGCGCTCGCGCCGGCCGCCGCAGACCACCCGCACGGCGATCTCCAGCAATTCTTGCCTTGATTCGGGCCAGCCAGGGAGGAACGTGGCTATGGACTTTCCAGGCAGCGGCTCGATCCCTGTCAGCCGGGCAAAAGTGGTGTTGCTGGTCAGGCAGACGAGTTCGGCCGTTATATCGAATGCGCGGTGCAGGCGGTAATAGGCGAAGCCATACGGAATGCTGTCGAGCAACGATTGCAACGGGATTGCATAGTCGACCGTGGTGGGATGGCGCGCACCGCGGTCATCCCTGCTGCTTCCGCCAGTGGTGCTTGCGTACAAGGCCGGTCAGGCCTTGGCCAGGCGAGGCGGAAATACCTCGCTGGTGGTCTTGACCTTGTCACCGGCCTTGGATTCGGCTTTGGCCGGGCCAGCGCGTTGATCGTCCAGCAAACCGATGAATTGATAACCTTCCTCACGCAATCTGCGCAGGGTTTGGCCGGGTTCGCCTTGCAGGGCGGCCAGGCTGGCGACGAGCACGGTCGAGATGCCGAGAAAGCGGCGCAGATAACGGGCCACCTCGTCGGCCAGGACGCCGTCGGTACTGGCCAGGCGATAGTCGATGCCGCCGTGCTCCAGCCGCAGCAGCAAGACCTTCAGCATCGAGATTGGCGCCTTGGGCGAATTGACCAGGAGGATGTCCACCCGGGAGGTAAGACGTGTGCAACAGGCCAGGACCGCGTCCAGCAGCGCCTGCGTGACATGGTTGCCATCCAGCGCCACCAGCACCTGGAAATGGGGGTGGGGGCGTCGAGTGGCGCGGGGTGTGGTTCGGAACGGCAGAGCTTCGTTTGCTGCCATCGAGTACCTCTTGTGTTTCGTTGTGGCTGTCATCAATGACCGGGCCGCCTCTCAAGCGCACCTGCTTGTATGTTGCCGATTGAGGCCGCTCGGTCGGGCCATGTGTGGAGTCACCATAGGGGCAGGCTGGTGCTACGTCTATATACAAGTTCTTTAGACTTGGTAAAGCATCCTTCATGGATGGCACCAGGCTGTCCGGCCCATGTCAAAGCTAACAGTTGCGCCGCGCCAGTTCACACTGGCAAGAACTAAGATAGAGCAGGTGCCTCGCAATAGGGGATAGAAGGACCAAGAAACCAATGCGCGACCTCGAGATAACAGGTGTCGCCGATGACATGAAGGGGGAGCGGAAATGCTGGATTGGTTGGCGCGATGGATAGAGCGGCACCCCGCCTTGCATCGGCGGGCTCTGGGTGTCTGGCGATATTTCCCCCCACGCCTGGCAGGTTTTCTGAAAGGCCTGTTCGCCAAGCGCTGGGTGGTGGGCGCGGTCGCGGTGATGATAGATGAGGACAGGTCGCCGCCCGAGATCCTTCTGGTCGAGCACAGCTACCGGCGCAAAGGGGCCTGGGGGCTTCCCGGCGGTGCCCTGGATTCGATACCGGGCGATCCGACCAGGCCCCACGGCGGCTCATCGGCCGACGATGTCCTGGAATCAGCCCTGCGGCGCGAGGTTTGGGAGGAATTGGGCATCGAGGTGGCCGGGCTACGCCTGCTTCGGGTCGACGCCATCCCCTACGTGGCGGAGGAGCCCGGGCCCTACCGACTGGATTTTTATTTCCGGTGCGTACCCCGGCAGGGATTCCAGGCCCTGCGAGAAGAACTCTCCTCGGGAGGAGGTAAATCCCGTTCTCCGGAAATACTCCGGGTGCGTCTGGTGCCGCTAACGGATCTCATGGAATACGATCTCTTCTCCGCCGACGCCAGGCTGCTGAACGAAGACCTGCCGCGTCTGGAACCGGCGCTTGTCGGTTTCATGGCGGCTCTGGACGGGTAAGGCCGGAGATGCGTCAAGCGATCCGGATAACGACCTCACACAGCGTCTCCATGGGCGCAGTCCAGGGCTGACGACTCGTCATGAAGCTGCGTCCCCAGTACCCCGCCACCTTTCCATCGCTGTTGCTCGCGGGATTCACCCTGGTGGCGTTGCCGCTGCTCGGCGGCATGATCAGCGCCTCGTACCTGGTGGAACGGATCGTGGCCGAAGGCCGGGCCGCCATCGATATCACCCTGGAGGTGACCCGTGATGGCCGGCGCCTGGTGGATGGCGTGTCCAATCTGCAGCGGGCCGCGGGCCAGTATTACGTATTGGAGGATGCCTCTCTGCGCAGAAACTTCCTGGAGGCGCATGGCGCCATACAAGACGCCATCGCCGCGTTGCAGAAGCTGCCCCTGGAGGCGCGGCAACGACAGCAGGTGGCGGAGCTGGCACGCGACGAGGCGGCCTTGTACGAGCGGCTGCTTGCCGGCCGCGGCGGGGGAAGGGCGCAATTCGACACGTTCACCACGGCATTCGACCAACTTTATGACGCCGCCGTCGAGGTCGAGGCACAGGGCCAACGCCTTATCGACGGCCAGATCGCCACCCTGGACGAGTCGGCGGATGCCGCGCGTCAGTCCCTGACCTGGCAGGCGCTGGCCATGATTCCGCTGTCGCTGTTCCTCACCGGGTTGTTTTCCTGGTTGATCAACCGGCCGGTGCGGCAGCTGGCCCGGGTAATCCGGCGCCTCGGGGATGACGACCTGACGCCGTTCGCGCCTGTGGAGGGGCCGCGCGACCTGGCCTATCTGGGCGAGCGGCTGGACTGGCTGCGGCAGCGCCTGATCGAGCTTGAGCAGGAACATATGCGTTTCCTGCGCCACGTCTCCCATGAACTCAAGACACCGCTCGCGGCCATGCGCGAGGGGGTGGAGTTGCTGGCCGACGGCGTGGTGGGCGAACTCGGAGCGCCGCAGCAGGAGGTCATGGTGATCATGCGCGGCAATGTCCAGGAGTTGCAGCGGCGCATCGAGGATCTGCTTAAATTCAATCGCGCCAGCCAGGGGGCAGAACCCCTGGAGAAGGCCGATCTGAGCCTGGAGTCGGTCATCGCCGTCGCCCTCGGGCGACATGAGCTGGCCTTGGGCAGGAAATCGATTGTTCTCGACTTGGCGCTGGACGGGGCGCGGATCCTGGGCGACAAGGGCAAGCTGGAAACGGTGTTCGAGAACCTGCTCGGCAATGCGATACGCTTCAGCCCGCGAGACGGACGGATCCGGGTCACGGCTGAAAAGAAGGACGGCCAAGTGGAGATCACCCTGTGCGACCAGGGGCCGGGTGTGTCCGAGGCGGATCGCAACCATGTGTTCCGCCCTTTCTACCAGGGCAGCGTGCAGCCGCCGGGCGCCTTGAGCGGCAGCGGCCTGGGACTGGCCATCGTCAAGGAATATGTGGAAGAACATGGCGGACAAATTACCCTTCTTGAACCTCTTCCCCAAGCCGACGGACCCGTCGGAGCCTGCTTCCGGCTCCGGCTCCCCGCTCCGGAGAATGCCGATGCGCACTGAGATAGGTTTTGCCCTCTGCCTGGTACTGGCCGGCTGTGCCGCCATGGGCACGGTGCCGCCAGCCAAGGCTCCGGCCCCCGCATCATCCAAGGCGCCGCCCCCACCCGGGCCATCCGACCTGAGCGCCAACCAGATGGCCGGCTACATGGCGGAGGCGGCGGCCTGGCCGGCGGAACGTGTGGCCGCCGAAGTTCAGCGCCTCAGGAGCGGACCCTTGACGGCGGCGGAACGGTTCAAGCTCGCCTGGCTGCTGGCCGGAAAGGGCGCCAGACCGGAAGACCTGGCCCTCGCCCATGACCTGCTCATCGACCTGGAGGGCGCATTCACGGACCCCGACGGCAGACAGATGCTGCGGCTGGTCCAGCGCCTGGTCGGGATCGAGTTGGAGGCGCGTCAGGAGCACCGGCGCGCTTTGGACCTTCAAAGCAAGATCGATCGCCTCAAGGACCTGGAACGCGACTTGCATGAGCGCGCGAAAACCGAGATGGTCAAATGAGCGGAGGTGGGTGAATGAACCGGAATGGCCCCTTGATCCTGATCGTGGACGATGACACGGACCTTTTGCGGCTGCTCACTCTGCGCCTGGAGTCGGCGGGATACCGCGTGGAAAGCGCCACCAGCGGCAAGGAGGCCCTGGCCCGGCTGGCGCTGGTTCGGCCGCGGGCGGTGATCACCGATCTGCGCATGGAAGGCATGGATGGCATGGCCCTGTTCCAGCGTATCCACGACCAGGATCCGGCCCTGCCGGTGCTCGTGCTGACCGCCCACGGCACCATACCGGACGCCGTGCGGGCCACCCAGCAGGGGGTGTTCGGCTATCTCACCAAACCGTTCGATGCCCAGGAACTCATCCGACTGCTGGCGCGCGCCGTCGCCCTGCCTCCCGGTGTCGCCGAGGGGCGGGGCGAGGCCGACGCGGAGCAGGATTGGCGAGCCGAGATCGTGACCGCCAATCCCCGCATGGAGGCGCTGCTGTCGGAGGCGAGGCTGGTGGCCGGCAGCGAGTCCGGCGTGCTGATCCGGGGCGAATCCGGCACCGGCAAGGAGGTCCTGGCGCGGGCCATCCACCGGGCCAGCCCGCGCCGCGACCGGCCCTTCGTGGCGATCAACTGCGCGGCCATCCCCGAGCAGCTGCTGGAGTCCGAGCTGTTCGGCCACGTCAAGGGCGCGTTCACCGGCGCCCAGGGCGCCCACAAGGGCCTGTTCCAGGAGGCCGAGGGCGGCACCCTGTTCCTCGACGAGATCGGCGACCTGCCCCTGGGACTGCAAGTCAAGCTGCTGCGGGTCCTGCAGGACCTGGAGGTGCGCCCGGTGGGGGCCAGCCAGGCGATTCCGGTGGATGTGCGAATCCTCTCCGCCACCCACCGGGACCTGGAGGCCGCCATCGCGGCGGGGGAATTCCGCGAAGACCTCTACTACCGGCTCAATGTGGTCAGCTTGGTGATACCGCCGTTGCGCGAACGGTCCGAGGACATCCCCCTGCTGGTCCGTCAATTCCTCGAAGCCTACGGCGAGAAGAACGGACAGCGGGTGAACGGCTTCACCCCCGAGGCCATGGAAATGCTCATCGCCTTTGATTGGCCGGGCAACGTGCGCCAGCTCGCCAACGTGGTGGAGCAATGCTGCGCACTGTGCGCCACGCCGCTGGCGCCAGCCAGCCAGGTGGTTCGCGCCCTGGGTACGCGGCCGACCACCGCCCTGACCTATGCCGACGCCAAGGACCGGTTCGAGCTGGACTATCTTACCGGGCTGATGAAGAGCACCGGGGGGCAGGTGGCCGCCGCCGCCCGGCAGGCCGGCCGCAATCGCACAGAATTCTACCGGCTGCTGCAAAAACACGGGCTGAGCCCGGACATGTTCAAGCCGCCCGAATAGCCGACAAAGTTGGAACGCCGCTTGCATGGTTCCGGCAAAACGGGTTGCCAAAGGATTCGACATGTTCGGCTGGTCGGTCGTCACCCTCGTCATCGCTGTCGTCGCCGCGCTTTACGGCTTCGGGGCAACGAGCGGCACGGTGGCGCCGTTGGCCAAGGCCGTGTTCGTCGTGGGCCTGGTCCTGTTCCTGTTGTTGCTGGTGCTGGGGCGTCGGCCGCCGTGAGGCTGAAAATCCTGGCCTGTCGCCGCACGACGACAGGCCAGGCCCGATGGTCAGGCTGCCTTGGCGTGTGTCGTGGATCGTGACGCGGCGTAGCGACACGATAGGCTGATACGGCAGCCGCCAAGCGCGCAGCTCGCCATCACGAGGCGTTCTCACCCGATACGGGGCCATTCAGCAGGAGCCTGCCGTCCTTGACCGGGATATGGTCCCCCGGGTCATGGTCCATGCGCACGGTGCCCCGCTGGTCGCCGAGACGATAGGACACGTCATAGCCCACCACGGTTTTTCGGGTGTCGTACACCGTCCTGCAATGGGTTTCCTGAACCGCCCGCGTGTCGGAATCCTGCATGTTCCGCTGGATATGGTTGCCCGCGTAGGCGCCCGCCGCGGCCCCGCCCAGGGTGGCCAGGGTGCGGCCACTGCCGGCGCCGATCTGGTTCCCCAGCACCCCGCCGACCAACGCGCCGATGGCCGTGCCGGCGACGCGGTCCCGGACCGGCGCCTGTTGGGTGACGACCTGATCTTTGCAAACCTGGTGGGGTGTTCTGATCGTCTTCGTGACCGGTCGGGCATCGACGACTTCCGCATAGGCGGGCTCCATGTACCAGGTCCTGTAACTGGCGATGCCGCCCACCGCCGTGACTGCGGCGGCACCCATCAGCAAGCCTGTCAACATCGATTTGTCCATGATGATCTCCTTCTGTCGCAAGAAAGTGCCTGGCCTCAGGGCTCGGCACCTGCACCACGATCTGCAATTTTCGGACCAGCATGGCCGCCGGGAAAAGCCACCGCGATACCACCATGCACCTTCGGAAAACGGGCAAAGCACGTAAGAAATCTGTCGTTGCATCACGACGGAATCCGCTTCCGGTTGCGTGGGCGTGAGCCTCCCGGATCCCGTCTGTGTGTCGTAACTTATTGAAAAACAAATAAAGAACAGTGGCTGGCATGGCGAATGCTGTAAGCCGTGCGTGGCATGTGCCACATCCAATCCGATAACTTGGAAAAGGAGTTCACCATGCAACGACTCAAACTCACCACCCATGCAGCTTGGTATTTGATTGCTGCCCTGGCGTCTGGCGTGGGCGCTGCGTCCGCATATGCCGCGAAACCCGCCAACACCCAATCGGGCCAGATCGTTCTGGCCATGGAGGAGGAAGAACATCACTCCGATGCCCTGATCACCACCAAGGTCAAGGCCGCCTTGTTCAAGGCCAACTTCACGACCGGCCTGGACGTCAGCGTCTCGACCCACGATGGCGTGGTCCAACTGGCCGGTTATGTGGACAAGGCCGATCAGGTGAACCTGGCTACGGATGTCGCCGGCAGCGTGGAAGGCGTGAAGCGGGTCGTCAATGACCTGCGGATCAAATGAGACGTTCGATGAGGGAAGCGGGCGTCGAGCCCGGCGCTTCCCGCCGATGCGGTGACATCGGTATCCGTCGGCCCCACCGGCAACGGGGGGCGAGTCCTCCGCCCTGGCTGGCGGGGGTTGCAGCCCCCCGCGACGGACGTCATCCACATCCGGGAACCGAACCGTCTATCCATGCACCCCGCGCATCCAGTCGTCATGCGATTGCATAGGAGACCGAATAGGAGACCGTTATGAAAAACCTGACATTGTTGACTGTGCTGTTGGCCTTCTCCCTGGCCGGTTGCCAGAAGAACCAGGCCACACCGACCTCCCAGAACCAAGCGCCCGCGGCGAGCACGTCCTCAGCCTCAGACCCGCCGGCTTCCGGATCGGGCATGGGCCAGGGTAGCCCGTCCGAATACGCTCCGGCTCAGGGGTCCGGCATGAGCCAAGGCGATCAGCCCCAAGGCGCGTCCGACACGGCCACGCCGGGGCAGACCGCTCCCGGGACGCAGTGACTCCGCGCTCCAGGCTGGCCGTCTCCCGGCCGGTCTGTGTCCCTTAGACGGCACGAGGTAACCATGGACACCGGGTTGGCGCCGGACCGCCCCAGGCCAGGGCCGCAAGCGGACCCGCTGGTGGCTTGCCGGACCTGTGGCCTGACCCAGCGGCTCGTAGAGACGGCCGAGGATGAGGTCGCCATATGCCGCCGCTGCGGCTCGCGACTGCGGACCAGCAAGTCCGGCAGCCTCGACCGCACCCTGGCCTTCTCCCTGGCGGCCCTGATCTGCTACCTGCCCGCCAACCTCTATCCCATCCTGCGCATGCAGTGGTACGGCATGGTCTCGGAGAACACCGTGTGGGAAGGCAGCGTGCGGCTGTTCCAGGACGGGCAATGGCTGGTCGCCGGCATCGTGTTCCTGGCCAGCATCCTGGTTCCGCTGCTCAAGCTGCTCGGCCTCTTCTATCTGGCGGGTACGGCCCGATACGGGTGGCCGCGGCAGCGATGGGAGCGGACCTGGATCTACAAGTGCATCGACCTGATCGGCCCCTGGGCGATGCTGGATGTCTTCCTCCTGTCGGTGCTGGTGGCGCTGGTCAAGCTCGGCCAGGCCGCCACCGTGCTGCCGGGCCCGGGATTGCTGGCATTCACCGCGGTGGTGGTCTTCTCGATCCTGGCGTCGAGCAGCTTCGACCCCGCCCTGATCTGGGAAGAAACGGACTCGGACCATGGCGGAACCGAATGAAATCCCTAACCTGCTGGCCGACCCCCCCCAGGCTAGGCTGAAGCAACGCCGCCGGCGTTTTCCGATCATCTGGCTGGTGCCCCTGGTGGCCGCCCTGACCGCCGGCTATCTGCTGTTCCAGCGGGTGCGCGACATCGGTCCCGAGATCACCATCACCTTCAAGGACGCCAGCGGCGTCAAGGCCGGCCAGACCGACCTGGAGTACCGCGGAGTCCAGATCGGCGAGGTGCGATCGGTCGATCTGAGCCGGGACCGGCGCTCCGTCCGGGTGACGGCGCGCCTGCGCCGTTCGGCGGCAGCCATCGCCCGGGACGGGACGGCATTCTGGATCGTGCGCATCCAGGGCGGCATCGCCAATCTGGCCAATCTGGGCACCGTCATCAGCGGGCCCTACATCGCCGCGCAGCCGGGCGAGGGCAAGGCCCGGAAGGACTTCGTCGGACTGGATAGCGCGCCCTACGGGATTCCGCACAAGGATCTTGAAATAACGCTGCGCGCCGCCCGGCTCGGCTCCCTCCGGCCCGGTTCGCCGGTCTACTACCGGGGCATCGAGGTGGGCGCGGTGCAGGACGCCGAACTCACCAACGATGCCGCCGCGGTGGATATCCGCGTGTTCGTCAAACAACGCTACGCGAAGCTGGTCCGGGAAGGATCCAGGTTCTGGGACGCCAGCGGCGTGGACGTGAAGTTCGGCCTGTTGCGGGGCCTGAACGTCCACATGCAGTCGTTGCGCGCCCTCGCCACCGGCGGCGTCGCCTTCGCCACGCCGGACGACCCCAAGGCCCGGCCGGCGAAGGACGGCACGGTATTCCGCCTGAATGAGCAACCGGCCAAGGATTGGCTGGCGTGGCGGCCCGGGTTCGCCATCGCCGCCGACGATCATGGCTGAACCCGCCACCAGGCGGGTCTCCCGGCCGGCGTACCCATGCCGCCGGCTGCTGGCGGGTGCATGTGCCGCAATGGTGCTGCTCTCGGGCTGCAAGACACTGCCCCCGGTGCATATGGATAGCCTCGACCGGGGGACGCCAAGCGTGAAGGTCGCTGGGGCCGACGGACCGCTCTCCGAGCGGCAAAGCGCCGCGGTCATGGGGCAACTGGCGCGCAATGCCGATACCACCGATGACCTGAGCCGGCACATCGCCCTGGTACAGAGGTCGACACATATCCCCCTGGTGTTGGGCAACCGGGTCACCCTGCTGCAGGACGACGGCGCGGCCTACAGCGCCATGGCCACCGCCATCGGCGACGCCAAGGACAACATCAACATGGAGACCTACATCTTCGAGGATGACAAGGTCGGGCACCGCTTCGCGCGCCTGCTGCTCGCGAAGCAGGCGGAGGGGGTCCAGGTGAACCTGATCTACGACAGTGTCGGCACCCTCGACACGCCGAGAAGTTTCTTCGAGCGGCTGAAGCACAGCGGGATGCGCGTCCTGGAATTCAATCCCGTCAATCCGCTGCATGTGAAGAAGGCCTGGCGGCTCAACCACCGGGACCACCGCAAGCTGCTCATCGTCGACGGCCGGATCGCATTCACCGGCAGCGTCAACATCGGCGACACCTTTTCCAGCGGCCCCATGCTCCAGTCCAAGACCGTAACGCGGTGGCCCGGCCAGGCCTCGAACTGGCGCGATACCCAGGTCCGGATCGAGGGACCGGTGGTGGGCGAGTTCCAGAAGATCTTCCTGGCGACCTGGAAAGGCCAGAACGGGCCGCCGCTGCCGCACAGGCGCTATTTCCCGCCATTGAGTCCGCAAGGAAGCGAGGCGGTGCTCGCCGTCAACGGCAGGGCCGATGCGCCGCGCAACCCGGTCTATGTGGCCCTGATCTCGGCGATCGAGAGCGCGCGGACCTATGTCCACCTGACCAATGCCTATTTCGTCCCGGACCCGCAGCTGGTGGCCGTGCTCAAGAAGGCGGCCTGGCGCGGCGTCGACGTCAGGCTGATCCTGCCCAGCCACACCGACTCCTGGCTCGCCATCAGCGCCGGCCGGTCGCACTACGAGGATCTGCTCGAAGCCGGCGTCAAGATCTATGAACGCAAGGACGCCGTGGTGCATTCCAAGACGGCGGTCATCGACGGGGTATGGTCCTGCGTCGGGTCCACCAACCTGGATTGGCGCAGCTTCGTCCACAACGATGAGCTCAACGCCCTGATCCTGGGTCGGGCGTTCGCTCAGCGCACGGAGGCGTGGTTCGCGGCGGACCAGGCCAACTCGCGACGGATATTGCGAGACGCCTGGCGGCGGCGCTCGCCCCTGTCCCGCCTCCAGGAATGGCTGGCGCGGCTTTGGGCCTATTGGCTCTAGGCGTTGCCGGTAGCCGCGTTGGGGTTGCATGGATGCCATTTAGACCGGCGAACGGCCCGAGTCGCCTGGTGGCAACAAAAATGATCCGGAATATCAATGGCTTGCCCAATGGCATCGCGAGCTGTCGTGGAATGGAGACGATCACCGCCCGAACACGCCGGGCCGAATCCGGCCGTTGCGGCCAACCCATTGTTCCGATTGCAAAAAATATCCTGGCACGCGGCATGCAATGGGCTGTTTGCGGCACGTTGCCGCATTCATCAATGTTAAGGAGGCAGCATGAAGACACCTCAACTCATGAAGCTCGCACCGCTGGTCGCCGTGGTCCTGGGCGGGTTCGCCCTGGCGCCGAGTTTTGCCGAGACCCCCGGCCAGCAAGCCGGGCCGCAAGGGATGCAGCCCAAGGCTGAATCGAGCGCTCAACCGCCCCAATCCGGTACCCCGGAACAAAAGGGCAACTCCCCGGCCCAGCTGATCCAGGACAAGATCCAGCAGGCATGCCAGCGGGCCGACAAGAACCATGACGGCTATATCAGCAAGTCCGAATACAAGGCCTTGCAGAAGGTCGCGAAGATCGACTTCAAGAAGGCCGACAGCAACCATAAAGGCCGCCTGGACATGGCGGCCTGCGCCAAGGCCCTCGGCACGAGCTGACCTGGCGGAAGGGGGTGTCCGCCACGCCGGTTCCCGGGCCTTGAACGGGAGCACGGGGTGGGCATCCCCAACAGGTTATGCGCGGTGCGCATGACATCGACAGGAGGTCGACATGGCAATGAATGCGAATTTGCGGGACTTCTGCCTGGCGACGGCGCTGGTGCTTGGTCTGGCCGGCGTGGTGCCGGGCAGCGCCGATACGCAAGTGACGCCTTCGAACCCTGTCGATTCGATACCGGATTTCAAGACCGCCGACGGCAACGGGGATGGCCATCTCTCGCTGGCGGAGTTCAAGGCCCTCAATCTGGACGACCTGGCCTTCCATGCGGCGGACAGCGACGGGGACGGCAGCGTGAGCCCCGGGAAGTATGACCGGTATGCCCAAGCCCGCGCCGCCGATCGAGCCCAGACCGGAATGCCTGCCAAATAGCGCACCGGAACGGGTGGATACAGGAGACCGAACGATGAAATCAGACCATCTCGAACATCACGCCCTGTTGCGCCGCGCCCTGTTGCGCGGCGCCGTGTACGCGGGACTGCTGAGCCTGCCGTGGGTGTCCCGCGCGGACCCGCTGCCGACCGGCGGTTCCGGCCCGGCCGGGCGCCTGGCGAGCGGTGCCAATAAGCTCAGCCAGGCCAAGGCCGAGTACCAGGACACACCCAAGGACGGGCACGAGTGCGCCAAATGCACGCATTTCGTGGCCAGCAACAACACCTGCAAGGTGGTCGAGGGCAACGTCAGCCCGACCGGCTGGTGCGTGCTCTGGGCCGCCAAGCAGGCTTGAGGCCGTTTGCTAGGAAGTGCGGCCCGCAGGTATCGATTGAAGACTGGAGGTGACCCATGAACAAGCCCCGAATCAACGGACTCTGCCTGGCCCTGGTGGTGGCGACCCTGGGGCTGGGCGCCTGCGCCGAGAATCCCAGCCGGGAAGACGTGGGCACCGCCGCCGGCGCCGTGGTCGGCGGCGCGCTGGGCAACGCCCTGAGCAATGGTCCGGTGGGGACGATCGGCGGCGCGGTAGCCGGCGCGCTGATCGGCAAGGAACTCGGCGAGGATTCGGACCGTGAGCACCGGCGCTATGACGGGCGATGAGCCCCGGATGCGCCTTTGCCCGGCCGGTCCGGCCGAGTCCCGGCACTTCGATGGCTCTGCCGGGACGTGAAATATTGAGACAGGAGCCAATGATGAAACGCCATGCCTGTTTTGTTGTCTTGATTGCGGTTATTTCGCCGGCCCTGGCGGGGCCTTTCGAGCTGGGCGACGCCAACCACGGCAAGTCCCTGGTGGATCGGCACTGCGTGTCGTGCCACGTGTCCAGGTTCGGGGGTGACGGTTCCGGCGTCTACACCCGGCCTGACCACAAGATCCGCTCCGCGGAGGATCTGGTCGCCCAGATCGGCCGCTGCAACGCCGGCGCACACGCCGGGCTGAGCGCGGAAGATCAGCGCGACGTGGGTGCCTATCTCGACCAGGCCTTCTATAAATTCAAGTGACGGGACGCGGTCCGAAACCGGGCGCACACCGCCCGGAGGTGTCCGAATTCATGCTCGAATTCAACCAGACGAGGAGAACGCGATGCGATTCATGGTCATGATCAAGGCCAACCCGCACACCGAGGCGGGCGAGATGCCGAGCGAACAGCTCCTGGCCGAGATGGGCAGATTCAACGAGGAACTGGTGAAGGCCGGGGTGATGTTGGCGGGCGAAGGGCTGCATCCCAGCTCGAAAGGGGTGCGCGTGCGCTTCTCGGGCGGCAATCGCAGCGTGGTCAACGGGCCTTTCAGCGAGAGCGACGGGCTGATCGCGGGCTTCTGGCTGTGGCAAACGCCATCCCTGAATGAGGCCATCGAATGGGCCAAGCGCTGTCCCAACCCCACCCCGGGCGAGTCGGTCATCGAGATCCGCCAGGTATTCGAGGCGGAAGACTTCGGCGCCGAGTTCACCCCGGAACTGCGCGACCAGGAGGAAAGGCTGCGGGCCGAGATCGCCGCGCGCGGCCACTGACCCGGACCACGAGGAGGCAACCATGTCGACCATCAAACCCATCCCCGAAGGCATGCACAGCGTCACCCCGCATCTGGTATGCGCCGACGCTGCTAACGCCATCGACTTCTACCGGCGCGCGTTCGGCGCGGTCGAGGCGGCGCGCCTGCCCGGACTGTCGGGCAAGCTGATGCACGCCATGATTCGCATCGGCGATTCGGCCGTCATGCTGGTGGACGAAATGCCGGAGTTCGGTTCGCTCGGTCCCGCCGCGCTGCACGGCACGCCGGTGACGCTGCATCTCTATGTCGAGGACGCCGATGCGGTGTTCGCGCGGGCCGTGGAGGCGGGCGCCACGGTCAAGATGCCGCTGGCCGACATGTTCTGGGGCGACCGCTACGGTATCGTCATCGACCCGTTCGGCCATCAGTGGTCCATTGCCACCCACATCCGAGACGTGGGCCGGGAGGAAATGCGCCAGGCCATTGAGGCCATGGCGCAGGGCGCGGACCCCTGCGGGTAGGCGGCGCTCACGGGCCCGGCCGTGCTGCAGCCGCGCAATGTCGTGCGGCGCTCAGTGGGTTTTCTTGGGGCCGCTGAAATGGCAATGGGGCATGTCGCTCAGGATCTCTCTCAGATGCCGGGTCTCGACATGTATAAGGCGCTCATGGTCGCCGGTTTCCAGGTAGATGTCCGGCTGGGCCATCAGGCCGTCGTCCCATATCGTCTCCACGCCCCAGGCGATGGGCAGGCCGGGCACCGCGCCGGGATCGCAGTCGATGAAGGTCTGCCTGACGATGGTCTCGTCCGCCAGATGCAGGTGCCGCTGCTCGCCGAAGTCCAGGTTAAGCACGCCAAGCCTGATGTCCTGGTCGGCCGGGATCAGGGCCGCCAGGCAACAATCGTCCCCTTCCAGGAGCACTGCCTTGGCCAAGCGGCTCGCCTCCACATGGGCGGCCTGGGCGGCGCGCAGGCTGGTGGCGGTACGGTCGTGGTTGACGATTTCATAGGGCACATGATGTTCGTTCAGGTACTGCTCGATTTTCTGGGTCATGGCTTTATTCCTTACCGGATTAGTCGGATATAAATATAGTCCAACGCCCGGGCGGCCGACGCGGCGCGATCAAGCCGGCCGGGCCAGCCATCTCAGCAAGGCGGCGTACAGGACCCCGGGATTGACCGGCTTGGAGATGAAGTCGTTCATGCCGGGCCAGACAACGATCACGGTCCTCGTAGAAGATGTTGGCGGTCATGGCCAGGATGGGCACTGTTTTCCGGCCGGCGAGTTTACGGATAGCTTGCCATGCTTCGGGTTTTTGTGTGGTGCCGGGAGGGGGACTCGAACCCCCACGAGTGTTAGCTCGGCGGATTTTGAATCCGCTGCGTCTACCGATTCCGCCATCCCGGCCCGGGAAGGGCGGCAATTATGGCCGAAGCGGGATTGGGCAGGCAACGTATAATCCGCGCCCTCATGAAGACCAGCGATTTCGATTACCACCTGCCGGACGAGTTCATCGCCCGCTATCCCCTGGCAGAGCGGGGCGGCAGCCGCCTGCTGCATGTGGACGGCCCGGCCGGGACCTTTGCCGACCGCCGGTTCGCGGATCTCCCCGGGCTGTTTCGTCCCCATGACCTGCTGGTGTTAAACGATACCCGGGTGATCAAGGCCCGGTTGCGCGGCGAGAAGGATACCGGAGGCAAGGTCGAGGCGTTGGTGGAGCGGGTGCTGAATCAGCACGAGGCCCTGGCCTTCGTCCGCGCCAGCAAGCCGCCCAAGCCGGGCATGGTGCTGCGTTTCGCCGGCGCGCTGCAGGTCATGGTGCTGGACCGCCAGGGCGATATGTATCGTCTGGGCTTCGACCCGGCCCGCACGGTGCTGGAGTGGCTGGAGCAGTATGGCGAGGTGCCCTTGCCGCATTACCTGGCCCGCGCCGCCGAGGCCGGTGACGACGCGCGCTACCAGACCGTTTATGCCCGTGACCCGGGGGCGGTGGCGGCGCCCACGGCGGGCCTGCACTTCGACGACGCGATGCTGGCGCGCCTGGGCGGAGCGGGGGTGGACACGGCCTTCGTCACCCTCCACGTGGGCGCGGGCACCTTCCAGCCGGTGCGGTCCGAGGACCTGGCCGAGCACCGCATGCACAGCGAGCGCTATGTCATCCCCGCCGAAACCGTGGCCGCCGTGGACCGGACCCGGACGGCCGGCGGGCGGATCTGCGCGGTGGGGACCACCAGCCTGCGGGCACTGGAATCCGCAGCTCGGGACGGCCGATTGCGGGCCGGCGAAGGGGAGACGGACCTGTTCATCACGCCGGGCTACCAATTCAGCGTGGTGCAGCGCCTGATCACCAACTTCCACCTGCCCCGGTCCACCCTGCTCATGCTGGTGGCGGCCTTCGCCGGCTACGAGTTGATGCGCCGGGTCTATCAGCACGCCGTGGCGGAACGCTACCGCTTCTTCAGCTACGGCGACGCCATGCTGATCGAAACAAAATAATCAAACACTTATAAACAGTTTCGGGTATCATCCGCCCCGTTGTGCAACGCAGTAGTCGGCTCGCCGGCCTTCCGGCCGGACATTTCCAGAGCCTACGGGACTGTTTTCACAGCCCCATCGTCCCCGACCTCACCTGATCCAGCAGCGGATTTCCTTCCGTCGTCATGGCATCGCGGCATCCGGTTGGCGCCGATGCTTAGCGAGAATCGCCGCCCGAAACGAATGCGGGCCGCGGCCTCATTGTGCGCGCCAAGGTGTGGCGCGCTGGATTGGTGTTCCCTAACGGCCCGTGGCCAGGGGCACCCGACGAAAGGATGTACATGAGCTTCGCCTCTCTGGGATTGAATCCCCTGGTATTGCATTGCCTGGAAACCACCGGCTACACCGAACCCACCCAGGTTCAGCGCCAGGCCATTCCCGCGGCCATCGAAGGCCACGACCTGCTGGTCTCCTCCCACACCGGCAGCGGCAAGACCGCCGCCTTCCTGCTGCCCAGCCTGCACAAGCTGGCCGAGCCTTCCCAACTGCCCGGCGGCGACAAGATCCAGGGCCCGCGCATGCTGGTGCTGTGCCCCACCCGGGAACTGGCCCTGCAGGTGCAGAAGCAGGCCATCATCTACGGCAAGGGCCTGCGCAAGCTGCGCACCGTCTGCCTGGTGGGCGGCGCGCCGTTCGGTCCCCAGTTCCAGGCACTTAAGGTAAATCCCGAGGTGATGATCGCCACCCCCGGCCGCCTCATGGACCACATGGAGCGGGGCCGCCTGGACTTCTCCCGCCTGGAAGTGCTGGTGCTGGACGAGGCCGACCGCATGCTGGACATGGGTTTCATCGAGGACATCGAATCCATCGCCTCGCGCCTACCCGCCACGCGCCAGACCCTACTGTTCTCCGCCACCCTGGACGGCACCGTGGGCAAGCTGGCCCGCAACATGACCCGGGATGCCCGTCGCATCGAGGTGGCCACCGTTGAAACCCACAAGGCCAATATCGACCAGCGCATGCTGTTCGCAGATGACATGGGCCACAAGAACCGCCTGCTGGATCACCTGCTGCGGGATGTGGACCTGACCCAGGCCTTGGTGTTCACCGCCACCAAGCGCAGCGCCGACGACTTGTCCGAAAGCCTGCTGGAACAGGGCTATGCCGTCGCCGCCCTGCACGGCGACATGCCCCAGCACAAGCGCAACCGCACCCTGCAGCGCCTGCGCGACGGCGCCATCCGGGTGCTGGTGGCCACCGACGTGGCCGCCCGGGGCATCGACGTGGCCGGTATCAGCCACGTCATCAACTTCGACGCGCCGCGCCAGGCCGAGGACTATGTGCACCGCATCGGCCGCACCGGCCGGGCCGGCCGCTCCGGCGTGGCGGTGACCTTGCTGGGCGGACGCGAGCGGGGCCTGTTGCGGGAGATCGAGCGCTTTACCGGCGACAAGATCCGGATCGAGGTCATCCCCGGTCTGGAGCCCAGGGCCAGGCCCGACCACGAGCCGCGCCGCAAGTCCGGCTCCGAGTGGCACGGCAAGCCCCGTGGCGAATGGCAGAACAAGCCCCGCTCCGGCCAGTTCCCCGGCCTGGGCCGCAAGCCGGAAGGCACCGGCTTCGGCGGCGGTTACGGCAAGGGCAGCGATGGCGGCTGGAAGGGCCAGCCCGAGGCCCGTCCGGCCCGGGAAGGCAATACCTGGAATCGTGCTGAAGCCCGCCCCGAGCGGGGCGGCGCCACCTGGGCCAAATCCGACGCGCCCAGGCAGGGACGGCAGGAAAGCCCCAGGGGCGAGGCGAATGGCAATACCTGGGCCAAGCCGGAACCCCGGCGCGCCGAGGTCAACGGCAATACCTGGGACAAGCCCGCCGTCCGGCCGGCCTGGAAGGAAGGCAATAGCGAAACGCGCCGTCCCGCCCTGGGCAAGCCCAAGGGACGCCAGAGCTGGTAAGCGATTCCGCCTTCCGGCCCTGACCGGGAGGCGGTTATCGGGGCGCGCCGGTTTCCGGGATGACCCGCAGGGCCGGGGCGGTGCCGTCCTTGGCCTGGCCCGGATAGATGGTCAGGTGGGGGAAGGGGATCTCCACGCCGTTGCGGTCGAATACCTGCTTGAGACGGCGAAGGAACTCCCGGCGCACGCCCCACTGCTCCAGGGGCTTCACCTTGAAGCGGCAACGCAGCACCACGGCGGAATCCGCCCACTGGTCCACTCCGGCCATCTCCATGTCTTCCAGTATCCTGTCGCGCCAGGCTTCGTCCGCGCGGATCTCCGCGCCGACCTCCAGCATCAGCTTGGTCACCTCATCCGTGTCCTCCCGGTAGGCCACCCCCACGTCGATCACCGCGTAGGAATAGTCCCGGCTCATGTTGGTGACGGTGGTGACGGTGCCGTTGGGGATGAAATGCACGTGGCCGTCGTAGTTGCGCATCTTGATGTAGCGCAGGGTCACTTCCTCCACATAGCCGCCCTTTCCGCCGGCCTCCACCACGTCGCCCTGGCGCACCTGGTTTTCCAGCAGCATGAAGAAGCCGTTGAAGTAGTCCTTGATCAGGCTCTGGGCGCCGAAACCCACGGCGATGCCTAGGACCCCGGCCGTGGCCAGGATGGGGGCGATGGAGATGCCCAGTTCGCTCAGCACCACCATGCCCGTCACCAGGATGATCGCCACCGACGTGATGTAGCGGAACACCCGGCCCAGGGTGGTGATGCGCTTGACCTCCTCGGTGTTGTTCCCGGCCCGCTCCGAAAGGTAGACGCGGAGCATGCGGATCCCTTTGTTGGACAGACGCAACAACAGCCAGGCCAGCAGGAGTATCAGGACGATGTGCAGGCCGGTTTGATAGATCTGTAGCAGGACGTGTCCACGTTCACTGGCCAGGTGCTCAAGAAAGTTTTCCTGCATGAAGTTCTCCAGTTGGGTCGAAATCAAATGCGATTGAATAGGGCGGCGAGGGTTCCTCAATCAGGCTGACATAGCCAACTCGCTGTTTCGTATTTCAGGTCCGGAACGCTCCCCGCGTCGGCCTCGAGGACGAAACTTACCGGCTCGGGCGGGTAATAAACAGGGCAGGGCGCGGCCGGCTCGCAGGGCGGCATGGTCTTCACCCCGGCCACGCGGCCCTGGGGCGTGATCCAGGCCAGGTCGATGGGAAAGGCCATGTCCTTCATCCAGAAACCGTAGCTTCCGGGAACAGGCATGACGAACCACATGCCTTGTCCCGGCGCCAGCCAGGGGCGTCCGGACAGCCCCCGCTGCCATTGCGCGGGCGTGGCGGCCACTTCCACCCGGAATGTCTTCTCCCCTACACGGACGTGGCTGGCCAGCCACGGGGGGCAGGGACGTGCCGCCGATACCGGGGCGGAAATCAGCCACACAGGCAGTAAACTGACGCCCCCGATCCAGGTCAACCATCGCTTCTTCATGCAATTCCGCCTCACCCATACCAGTGGCGCCGCCCGGCGCGGCGTGCTGGAAACCGCCCACGGCACGATCCAGACCCCGGTATTCATGCCCGTGGGCACAGTGGGCACGGTCAAAGGGGTGACGTCCCACGAACTCACCGACCTGGGCGCCCGGATCATCCTGGGCAATACCTTCCACCTCTGGCTGCGTCCGGGCCTGGAGGTGATCCGGGCCCATGGCGGCCTGCACGGCTTCATGGGTTGGCAGGGACCAATTCTGACCGATTCCGGCGGGTTCCAGGTATGGAGTCTGACCCATCTGCGCAAGATCACCGAGCAGGGGGTCAAATTCGCCTCGCCCCTGGACGGCGCCCGCCTGATGCTGTCGCCGGAGAAGAGCATGGAGATCCAGCGGGTCCTGGGTTCCGACATCGCCATGATCTTCGACGAATGCACACCCTATCCGGCGGACCGGGATACGGCAAGGGAATCCATGGAGTTGTCCCTGCGTTGGGCGGAGCGTTCCAAACAGGCCCACTCGGGCAATCCCAATGCATTATTCGCCATCGTCCAGGGCGGCATGTACGAGGACCTGCGCGACCGGTCCCTGGAGAATCTGACCGAGATCGGCTTCGACGGCTACGCCCTGGGCGGCTTGTCGGTGGGGGAGCCGAAGGCGGACATGGAGCGCATCCTGCGCCACACCGCCCCCCGGCTGCCCGCCGACAAGCCTCGCTACCTGATGGGGGTGGGCACGCCGGAGGACATCGTGTTCGCGGTGGGCCAGGGCATCGACATGTTCGATTGCGTCATGCCCACCCGCAACGCCCGCCACGGCCTGCTGTTCACCCGCAACGGCGAGATCCGCATCAAGAACGCCCGCTTCAAGGCGGATACCGGCCCCATCGACCCGGCGTGCGGGTGCTATACCTGCCGCCACCATACCCGGGCTTATCTGCACCATCTGCAGCGGTCCGGGGAGATGCTGGGGGCCCGACTCAATTCCATCCACAACCTGCACTATTACCAGGACTTCACCCGGGACCTGCGGGAGGCCATCGAGGCGGGCCGGTTCGAGGATTGGCGGGCGGAGTTCCATCGCGCCCGCAACACGGAACCGAACCCCTGACGGGTGTCTCCGGTTTGCAACCACGGCGGTGTTAGAATGCGCAGCTTATTTTGGAGGCCGATACCATTATGCTGATTCCTTCCGCTTTTGCAGCACCCGCCACCGGGCAACCCGACCCGATCATGAGCTTCCTCCCCCTGATCGTGCTGTTCGCCCTGTTCTACTTCCTGATCATCCGACCCCAGATGAAGCGGGCCAAGGACCAGAAGAAAATGCAGGAGTCCCTGCAGAAGGGGGACGAGGTGGTGACCACCGGCGGCCAGTTGGGCAAGGTGGCCAAGATCTCCGATCACTATGTCACCCTGGACATAGGCGGCGGCACCGAGAGCGTCTTCCAGCGCGCCGCGATCCAGACCGTGCTGCCGAAGGGAACCATCAAGGACCTCTGAGGCGCCAAGGGGCAGGCAATGTGTAATTGGCGAGAGCCCGCCGCCCCGCGTCCTCACCGCTTTGCTCATTACCCATTACGAGCTTTGAAATGAACCGCTATCCCCTCTGGAAATACCTCCTCATCGGCGCATCCTTGCTGTTCGCGTTCGTCTATACCTTGCCCAACTTCTTCGGCGAGGTGCCGGCGGTGCAGGTCTCTCCGGTGCGCACCACCGAGAAGGTGGATGCCGTTCTGATGCAAAGAGTGGAAGACGCCCTCAAGGCGGCCGGCATCAGCCCGCTGGGGGTGGCGCTGGACAACCGCAGCGTCAAGGCCCGTTTCGCCGACACCGACACCCAGATCAAGGCCAAGGATGCCGTGCAGGCGGCACTGGGTCCCGGCTATACGGTGGCCCTCAATCTGCTGGCTGCTTCGCCCCGTTGGCTGACCGACATGGGCGCCCTACCCATGTATCTGGGCCTGGACCTGCGCGGCGGCGTGCATTTCCTGATGCAGGTGGATATGCCAAAGGCCCTGGACAAGGCGACCGAGCGCTACCAGAACGACGTGCGTACCCTGTTGCGGGAGAATCGGGTGCGCTACACCGGCATCGACCGGCAGGGTGAACAGGTGCACGTGAAATTCCGCGACACCGCCCAGCGCGACCAGGCACGCAAGGTCATCGAGGAGAACTACCCCGATCTGCAGTTGAGCGATGAGCAAAGCGGCGAGGATTACGTGTTGACCGGTGTCCTCAAGAAGCAGGCCCAGGTGAAGACCCAGGAATTCGCCTTGCAGCAGAACCTCACCACCCTGCGCAACCGGGTCAACGAACTGGGCGTGGCCGAACCGGTGATCCAGCAGCAGGGCGCGGACCGGGTGGTGGTGCAGTTGCCCGGCGTCCAGGACACCGCCAAGGCCAAGGAGATCCTGGGCCGCACCGCCACCCTGGAGATCCGCATGGTGGATGAGGAACACATGCAGTCGCCGACCGAGATCCAGGCCGCGGTGGCCGGCCAGGTGCCGTTCGGCGACGAGCTGTATTACGAGCGTACCGGCCAGCCGGTGCTGGTGAAGAAGAACGTGGTGCTGACCGGCGAATACATCACCGATGCCCAGCCCGGGTTCGACAACCAGACCAACCAGGCCGCCGTGCACATCAACCTGGACGGGCGGGGGGCGCGCATCTTCAAGAACGTGACCCGGGAAAACGTGGGCAAGCGCATGGCCATCCTGCTGATCGAGAAGGGCAAGACCGAGGTCGTCACCGCGCCGGTGATCCGCGAGGAGATCGGCGGTGGACGGGTCCAGATCACCGGCATGGATTCGCCCCAGGAGGCCAGCGACGTGGCCCTGCTGCTGCGCGCCGGCGCATTGGCGGCGCCCATGGAGATCATCGAGGAACGCACCGTCGGCCCGTCCCTGGGCGCGGACAACATCACCAAGGGCTTCAATTCCACCCTGATCGGCTTCGCCCTCATCGCCGTGTTCATGGTGGTCTATTACCAGGGCTTCGGGGTGGTCTCGGTGCTGGCCCTGGCCACCAACATGTTCCTGCTGGTGGCCCTGCTGTCGCTGATGCAGGCGACCCTGACCCTGCCTGGCATCGCCGGTATCGCCCTGACCCTGGGCATGGCCATCGACGCCAACGTGATCATCGCCGAACGGATCCGGGAAGAGCTGCGCAACGGTAATTCGCCCCAGGCCGCCATCTTCGCAGGCTACGAACGGGCCTGGGACACCATCCTGGACTCCAACGTCACCACCCTGATCGCCGGAGTCGCCCTGTTCTGGCTGGGCTCCGGTCCTGTGCGCGGCTTCGCGGTGACGCTGTGTCTGGGCATCATCACCTCCATGTTCAGCGCGGTGATGGTGTCCCGCGCCATAGTCAATCTCACCTACGGCCGGGCCAAGCGCCTGACCAAGGTCTCCATCTGATAGGGGTTCATCGTGATCGAGCTATTCCACCTGAAACGTGACATCCCCTTCATGCGCTATGCGCGCAGCACCATCTACGTTTCGATATTCTTCATCGTCGCTTCCGTCGCCCTGCTTGCCATCAGGGGGCTCAACCTGGGGGTGGACTTCACTGGCGGCACGGTCATGGAGATTGGTTACCCGAAGGCGGCGAACATCCCCGCCATCCGCAAGCAGTTGGCGGATGGCGGCTATGGCGATGCCCAGGTGCAGAACTTCGGCACCTCCAGCGACGTGCTGCTGCGTCTGCCGGTTAAGGCCGGGGTCACCTCCGCCCAGTTGTCCAACAAGGTGCTGGATGTGCTGAAACAGGCCGACGCCACGGTTGAAATGCGGCGGGTGGAATTCGTCGGCCCCCAGGTGGGCAGCGAGCTGTTCAATGATGGCGCCCTGGCCCTCCTGGTGGTGTCCATCGGCATCGTCATCTACCTGGCCCTGCGTTTCGAATGGCGTTTCGCGGTGGGCGCCATCTTCGCCACCGCCCATGACGTGTTCATTGTCCTGGGCCTCTGGTCCCTGTTCCAGTGGGAGTTTTCCCTGACCGTGCTGGCGGCGGTCCTGGCGGTGCTGGGCTATTCGGTGAACGACACCGTGGTGGTGTTCGACCGGATCCGGGAAAACTTCAAGAAGACCCGCTCCAACGATGTGGCGGCCATCATGGACAACGCCAAGACCGCCACCCTGTCGCGTACCGTCATCACCAGCGGCACCACCCAATTGATGGTGCTGGCCATGCTGCTGCTGGGCGGCGAGGTGCTGCACGGCTTCGCCCTGGCCCTGACCTTCGGCATCATCGTCGGCACCTACTCCTCGGTGCTGGTGGCCAGCCCCATCGTCATGTGGCTGGGGGTGTCACGGGAAGACTTCATCAAGCCCGTCAAGACCGAGTCCGGCGCGGTGGTTTGAGCCGGGGGCGGGCGAATACGAATACACTTTGTGCCCCATGCCCCTGCTAAGGAGCCCCTCATGCGCCTGATCGTTCTTTTCCTCACCCTGGCCTTCGGTACCGCCCAGGCCGCTTCCGTCATCGTCGACAAGGCCATTCCGGGGTTTGCCTCCCCCGAGAGCGTGGTGGTGGAGCGCAACGACGTGTTCGTTTCCAACGTGGGCACCAAGCTGGAGCCCTTCGCGAAGGACGGCGACGGATTCATCTCCCGCCTGGACCGCCAGGGCACCATCAGGTCCCTCAAATGGCAGAGCGGCCTGAACGCGCCCAAGGGACTGATCGCGGTGGATGGCGTGCTTTACGTCCTGGATATCGACCGGGTGCTGGGCTACAGAATCGCCGACGGCAAGCGGGTGTTCGACCTGGACCTGGCGCCCACAGGGGTCAAATTCCTCAATGCCTTCACCCGCTACGACAACCGCCGCCTGCTGGCCTCGGCCACCGATCTGGGCAAGGTATTCGTGATCGACCTGCCGAAAAAGGCCTATTCCGAACTCCGCTTCGACACCCCGCCGATTTCGCCCAACGGCCTCAAGAAGCTGGGCAATAAATTGATCGTGGTGGAGTGGGGCACCGACAACCAGCCCAACGGCCACGTCAAGACCTACCGTCTGGAAGGCCTGACGGCCAAGCTGGACAAGGATTACACCCTGACGCCGGCGGGTTACTTCGATGGCGTGGTGAGCCTGGGCGCCCAGCGGTGGCTCATCTCCAACTGGGTCAGGTTCGAGCCCGCCGGCGTGCTCCAGATCCTGGACACGCGCACCGGCAGCGCCGGCGTGGTCAGCGCGGCGGCCCCCATCGCCGGGCCGGCCGACATCTTCCTGGATGATCAGGACAAGCTCTGGGTGCCGGGCATGATGGAAGGCAAGCTCTACCGCATGTCGGTCCGGCGCTGACAAAGGTCATCTCCAAGGGCACGGCATGGAACTGATCGCCCAGTTCGTCGCGCAGTTTTTCGATCTCGTCCTGCACCTGGACAAGTACCTGGTCATCCTGGTGCAGAGCTACGGCGCCTGGGTGTACGGCATCCTGTTCGTCATCATCTTTTGCGAAACCGGCTTCGTGGTGACCCCGTTCCTGCCCGGCGATTCCCTCCTGTTCGTGGCGGGCACGGTGGCGGCGGCGGGGGGGATGGACCCGGTGACCTTGACCGCCGTCCTTGTCGCCGCGGCCCTGTGCGGCGACAACGCGAACTATTGGATCGGCCGTTTTCTGGGACCCAGGGTATTCCGCTTCGAGGGGGGGCGTTGGCTGAAGCGGGAAAACCTGGATCGCACCCATGCCTTCATGGAGCGCCACGGTCCCAAGGCCATCGTCATCGCCCGCTTTGTGCCCATCGTGCGCACCTTCGTCCCCTTCGTGTGCGGCATCGGCCGGTTGACCTACTTGCGCTTCCTGGGCTTCAGTCTGCTGGGGGCGCTGCTCTGGGTCGGACTGCTGATCCCCGCGGGTTATTTCTTCGGCAATCTGCCCGTGGTCAAGGGCAACCTGTCCATGGTGATCCTGCTCATCGTCGGCCTTTCCCTGTTGCCGGGCGTATTGGAATACCTCAAACACAGGCGTGGCGCTGCTTCCCCGGGTTGAAGCGGAATATTCACGGGGAAGCGGTTGACAAGATGAGTGGGATGACAATAAATTACTTCTACAATTTAGATTAAATCTAAATAAACCCGTTGGCCCGGTGCGGGTATATCGCCGGGGACATGATTAGGAGAGCGCTATGCAATTGAAAGGCTCAAAAACCGAGCAAAACCTGAAAGACGCCTTCGCCGGCGAATCCCAGGCCAATCGCCGCTATCTGTACTTCGCAGCCAAGGCCGACGTGGAAGGCTACAACGACATTTCCGCCCTGTTCCGTTCCACTGCGGAAGGTGAAACCGGCCACGCCCATGGCCACCTGGAATACCTGGAATCCTGCGGCGACCCGGCCACCGGACTGCCATTCGGCCCCACCGGCGACAACCTGAAGTCCGCGGTCCACGGCGAGACCCACGAGTACACCGATATGTACCCGGGCATGGCCAAGGCCGCCCGCGACGAAGGTTTCGAGGAAATCGCCGACTGGTTCGAGACCCTGGCCAAGGCGGAGCGTTCCCACGCCAACCGCTACCAGAAAGCCCTGAACGAAATGGGCAGCTAAGCCGGTCTAGGCAGGCATCGGCCCGGCACAGGCCGGGCAGGTCGGGGGAGCGATCCCCCGGCCCATGCTTCAAATTTCAAGCTGACAACCGCCGTACCCCGAGGATCTCCCATGGCCGCCCCCTCACGCGAAGGCAATCTGGAAGCACCGACCCGCCACCCACTTGATTGGCGGAACCCGGATTTCTACAACGAGGCATCCCTGTACCAGGAGATGGAACGGGTGTTCGACATCTGCCACGGCTGCCGCCGCTGCATAAGCCTGTGCCAGTCCTTCCCCACCCTGTTCGACCTGGTGGACGAGTCGGAGAGCATGGAGGTGGACGGCGTTGCCAAGGACGATTACTGGAAGGTGGTGGAGCACTGTTACCTCTGCGACCTGTGCTACATGACCAAATGCCCCTATGTGCCGCCCCACGAATGGAACCTGGATTTCCCGCACCTGATGCTGCGGGCCAAGGCGGTGCATTACAAGACCGGCGCCACCAAGCTGCGCGACAGGATCCTGACCAGCACCGACGCGGTGGGCCGTTTCGCCGGCATCCCCGTGGTGGCCCAGGTGGTCAACGCGGTCAACAAGGTGGGTCCGGCCCGCAAGGCCCTGGAGGCGGTGGCGGGCATCTCCGCCCAGGCCTGGTTGCCCGAATTCTCCAGCCATCCCTTGCGCAGCCGTCTGCGCAAGCTGCCTCTCGACACCACGGGGGAGCCTGCCGGCAAGACCCGGGGCAAGGTGGCGCTGTTCGCCACCTGCTACATGAACCGCAACGAGCCGGGTCCGGGCGAGGACTTGGCGGCGGTTTTCGAGCACAACGACATCCCCGTCACCCTGGCGGAAAAGGAGCGCTGCTGTGGCATGCCCAAGCTGGAACTGGGGGACCTGGAGGCGGTTCAGGCGGCCAAGGAAGTGAATATTCCCCAACTGGCGAAACTGGTGGACGCGGGTTGGGACCTGACCGCCCTGATCCCATCCTGCGTGCTGATGTTCAAGCAGGAACTGCCCCTCATGTACCCCGACGATCCGGAGGTGCAGAAGGTGAAGGCGGCCTTCTACGACCCCTTCGAATACCTGATGCTGCGCCAGAAGGAGGGCCGTCTGAAGACCGACTTCAAGCAGGGCCTGGGCAAGGTGGCCTATCATGTTGCCTGCCACCAGCGGGTCCAGAACATCGGCCCCAAGACCAAGGAGGCCCTGTCCCTGGTGCCGGATACCGAAGTGGAGGCCATCGAGCGCTGTTCCGGCCACGACGGCACCTATGCGGTGAAGGCGGAGTGCCACCAGTACGCCATGAAGATCGTCAAGCCGGTGGTGGCCCGGGTGAACCAGGCGAACCCGGACCATTACGGTAGCGACTGCGCCATGGCCGGCCACCACATCGGCCACGCCCGGGCCGACGGGAGCGCGCCGGAACATCCCATCACCCTGCTGCGCAAGGCCTACGGCATCTGACGGGCAGGCGCGGCACCATGCCAAGCGAGACGACCATGAAGAAACTTAGCCGGGACGACCTCTACAGCCTCGAGAAATATGCCGAGATCCGTGCGGATTTCCGCGCCCGGGTGATCGCCCACAAGAAGGAACGGCGCCTGGCGCTGGACGAACACGTCGCCCTCTACTTCGAGGACGCGTTCACCATGCAATACCAGGTCCAGGAGATGCTGCGCATCGAGCGCATCTACGAGGCGAAGGGCATCCAGGAGGAACTGGACGTCTACAACCCCCTGATCCCGGACGGCTCCAACTGGAAGGCCACCTTCATGGTGGAGTACGCCGACGAGGCGGAGCGCCGTCAGGCCCTCGCCCAGCTGGTGGGGGTCGAGGACAAGGTCTGGATGCAGGTGGACGGCTATCCGCGCGTCCACCCCATCGCCAACGAGGACCTGGAGCGCAGCACCGACGACAAGACCGCCTCGGTCCACTTCATGCGCTTCGAGCTGACGCCGGAAATGGTGGCTGCGGCCAAGTCAGGCGCCAGGCTGGTGGCGGGGGTCGATCACCCGGCCTGCCAGGCCAGCCGGGAAGTGCCGGAAAACGTGCGGGTTGCCTTGGTGAAGGATCTGGCCTGAAGTCGGCGACGGGCCGGGGCGGTATCATGCCGGTCTCGTTCCGGAGATCACCATGCGTCGAATTTACCTTCTCGTTCTCGCCCTGCTGAGTCTGCCCGCCCATGCCGTCGATCCATGGGCTTGGGAGAAGGGCAGCGGAGGCAACAACACCTTCGAGGGCAACTTCGACGACGATACCAAGCCCTGGAAAGAGGTCGCCGCCCAGTTGCCCGCTTATCCCAAGGCGGACAACCTGATCTCCATCACGGTGGGTGCCACCTCCGCCAACCAGTTCTTCGTGGACTACCCTTCCGTATCCGCCGATAACGACGGGGTGGTGCGCTACACCATCCTGATCAGGAGCCCGTCCGGCGCGGAAACCGTCAATTACGAGGGCCTGCGCTGCACCACGGGAGAACGCAAGATGTATGCCTTCGGCCACCCCGGCGGCGAATGGTCCCGCAACCGCTACGCGAAGTGGGAACCGATCCAGGCCCGCAACCAGAAAAGCTACCGACGGGAGCTGTTCTATCACTACTTCTGTACCGTGGACGCCGCCGCCAACCTGGCCAAGATCCAATTTCTATTGAAGTCGGGCGGTTTCTACGGTCAGGACTGAGCCGTTTCCGACGCAAAAAAAAGCCGGCATTGCGCCGGCTTTTCCTTTCTCGGTGAGTAGCGATCATGCCGTGATCAGGCGTGCTCCCAGAGCCCGCTGTGCCAGCCAACCCAGGCCCAGATACAAGGCGGTGCTGCCCAGGTAGGGGGGGAAGTATTTCGCCACGGCGGCGGCGTATTGCGGCAGGCCCATCCCGCCGAACATGCCGGAGAAGGCCCAGAAGGTCAGGTTGGAAATCGCGAAGGCCACCAGGATGGCGGCCAGGCCGACGCCGGCGAAGCGTGCCCAGGGCAGATCCGGGGTTCGCGAGAGAAAACGCCCGGCGAACCAGACCGCGCCATAGGTGGGCAGTAGGCCCAGGTAGGCCGGGGTCATGCACCAGCCCGCCTCCACGGCGGTTTTGGCCGCCAGCACGTCCATGCCCACCGCCAATGCCATGAATCCGGCGAACCACGCCGCGCCGCCCAGCCACAGGCCGCCCAGCAGTAACACGGCCAGGGAGGCGTCCGGCAGGGAAAGGCCGGAGCCAAAATGGCCGGTGCGGGTGAGGGCCATGAGAAACAGCAGGGATGCGGCGAGGATCAGGCGGTTGCGGGAGGGCATATCGGGCTCCGGTAACAAACAGGGAATGAGGCGAAGCATAGCCCAGCGGGGCTCGATTCGCCTACAATTGCGCCCGCTTCAGGTGCTTCCGCCGACAACGGCGGAGGTGAAACGGGAAACAGGTGCGATACCTGTGCTGCCCCCGCAACGGTAAGCGCTCTGGTCCATCGGACCAGGCGGCATTCCACCCAGCCACTGTCAACACGATGGGAAGGCGGAATGCCCCATGCGCGAGCCCGGAGACCGGCCTGAAGGCACCGCGGGTCGCGGGGAGTCGGCTGCAAGCGATATCGGTTGTCACGACCTTTCTCGGCCCGCGTTTACCCAGTTCCAGCGGGGACGCTGGAGACGAGAAAGGAAGACCATGCAACCCATTCCCCTGGCCGCGCTTCTCGCCGGCCTAATTGCCGGCTTTGTCTCCGCGCCGGCCTGGGCGCAAAGCCCCGAACCCGTGCTGCTGGAGGAGATCCTGGTTTCGGCCACGCGCATCGCCACCCCCGATACGGCCGCGCCCTACGCCTCGGAAGTGCACACCCGCGCGCAGATCGAGCGATCCGGTGCCGCCACGCTGTATGACTATCTGGCCCAGAATACGTCCCTGCAGGTGCTGCCCAGCTACGGCAACCGGTTTACCCCCAAGCTCGACATGCGCGGCTACGGCATCGGCGACGGCTACCAGAACATCGTCGTCACCCTGGACGGCCGCAGACTCAACAACATCGACGGCGTGCCGCAACTGCTCGGCGCCATCCCTCTGGCGGACATCGACCGCATCGAGATCACCCGCGGCAGCGGCTCGGTGATGTTCGGCGATGGCGCGGCGGCCGGTTCCATCCAGATCTATTCCCGGCCCCACAACGGTGTCAGTGTCCGTGCCGCCCTGGGCAACCATGGCGACCAGGCCGGAACGGTGACGGCGGGCAAGGCCGGGAAAAAGTTCACTCTCTCTGCGACTGGGGACTATGCGGGTTTGGACGGCTACAGCGACCCCGATGTGACCGGTCACCGCGACAATTCCAGCAGCCACACTTGGCGCGGCAGTCTCGAGTCGCGTCCGGTCGAGCGCCTCAAACTGGACATGGAGGCGGCCAGCACACGCATCGATACCCGCTATGTCTCCTACCTGACCCTGGCCCAGTTCCAGGCCAACCCCGCCCAGGTGGGCAGCAACCTCTACTCGACCCCGCCGGACATCTACAACCGGCAGGTCATCAGCTCGGATCTGTGGCGGCTGGGCGGAACGCTCGATTTGGCCCGGGACCTGAGCCTGGTCGTCAGCCACAACAGCGAGGACAAACTCTCCGACTATGGCGCCGGCTGGCACCCGAGCTACGACTACAAGCAGGACGAACTGGCCCTCAATTACCGGGGCGCGTCCCTCGCCGTAACCGCCGGTGTGCAGGCCTTTTCCGGCATGCGCATCGGCACCGCCGATCGTACCGGCAAGGACAATACGGGCTGGTACCTGCAGAGCCAGTATCGGCTGGATCGGCTCACCCTGTCTGGCGGCGTCCGCACCGAGCAGGTGAAATATGTCTACCTGCCCGATGCGGGCGCGGCCCTGAATTCGGAGCACCGCCTCGGGGCCTGGGACATCGGCATGAACCGGGGATTCAACGAAGGCCTGTCTGTCTTCGCCAATTACAACCGGTCGTTCCAGGCACCGGACATCGACCGCTTCTTCACCTACGACTTCACCACCGGCGGCTATGCCTTCAACACCTTCATCGCGCCGGCCCGCATCCATACCCTGACCCTGGGCCTGAACCACGTCACGGCGACCAACCGGCTCAAGCTCAGCGTGTTCCATGCCAAGCTTGAAAACGAGATCTACTTCTACCAGATCGGGCCCTGGTCGGGATTCAACACCAACCTGGACAAGACTCATAAATACGGCCTGGAACTGCAGGATTACTGGCGCGTCGCCGATGCCATTTCACTGTCGCTCAATTACACATATACCCGCGCCATCATCGACCGGGAGGACCAAGCGGCCGGCGCCTACAACGGCAAGGACCTGCCCGGCGTGCCGCGCCACGGCCTGGTCCTGGGCGGAACCTGGACGCTGAGTCCGGCCGCCAGCCTGAGCCTAACCCACACCTGGCGCGGCGCCTGCTGGGCGGCGGGCGATTTCGACAACAACAACCTCCAGCGCCAGGCCGCCTATCGGTCCACCGACGCGATCTATCGCTACCGTCACAAGAACCTGGAATGGTTCACCGCCGTCAGCAACCTGTTCGCCCACAAGAATGGCCTTTGGACCGATGACGACGTTATCTACCCGGTCGATTTCACCCGCAACTGGCGGGTCGGCATGCGGGCGGATTTCTGAGGTAAGGCAATGACCCAGCTCGTCCTGGGCGGCGTCCGTTCCGGCGAGGCCCGTTAACTTTTCGCTTCTATCCGGACTCGGCCGCCATGGTGGTGTACCTGAAGTCGCCCTAGTCGTCCGATTCGCCCTTGTGGGCGCGCTTGGATTCGTACATGCGTTGGTCGGCGACCTTGAGCAGCTGCTGCAGGGACTTGCCGTCCCAGGGATAGACGACGCAACCCACGCTGCCGCTGGGGGTGAGCGATACGCCCTCCAGGTCCGCCGGTCGTGCGAGTTCATCTTCGATTTTTCGCCTCAGCACCTCGCATTGGGCGGTGTCTTCCAGACCCGTCAAAACGATGGCGAACTCGTCCCCGCCCAGGCGCGCGACGGTGTCCGAGACCCTGACCACCTGGCGCAGTCGCTGCGCGGTTTCCTTGAGCAGGGCGTCTCCCACGGCATGGCCGTGGGTATCGTTCACCTGCTTGAAATTGTCCAGGTCCAGGTACATGACTCCGAGGAGGAAGCGCTCCTGTTGGGCATGATCGAGCCCTTCCGCCATGCGGCGATGGAACAGGGCGCGGTTGGCCAGGCCGGTGAGCGGGTCATGGGTGGCCTCGTGTTCCAGGCGGTTGCCGGCCTCCTCCAAGTCGGACATCTGCTTGCTGATGATGCCGCTATGGCGGGCCATCAGGCTGTGTGTGGCCACGGCGATGAGTATCGCCAGGATCATGAGGATGGCGCCCAGCCCCAGGTGCAGGCGGATGGCCTGGCGCGACGCGGCCTCGGTTTCCATCAGGGCCACGCGGACCTGGTCCCGCTCATGGCGGCGCAGGCGCTCAACCATCTCGGTGAACTGCAGATTCAGGGGACGCAGGTCCCGGGCCATGATGGCCTGAGCCTTGGCGGTCTGGTCGAGGGAGGCCAGATCGGAGATTTGCTCGTGCAGCACGATGATCTTCGCCACCAAGGGGTCCTGCTGCATCAGGTTGGCCTTCTCGAAGGTATCCAGGGGCATGGCCTTCAGATCGTTGCGCGCCTTGCCGACCTGGTAGCCCCATTTGATATAGAGCTGAAAATTGTCGTCCCTCTCGAAGGGGTCTTTGGACAGGGTCTGGTAGACCAGGGCCGAATGGCGGTTGTAGGTGGCTTCCTGGAGGTCGGTGGCCAACTGGATCTTCTGGTTGAGGTCCTTGACGATGTGGCGCATGCGGTCTTCCAGGTCGCTGATATGCCAGACCGCGTGAATGATCAGCGCCACCATGAGGCCCATGAGCAGTGCGAACCCCCAGCTCAGGGACAGGCTTAGCCTGTTCGCCAGGTTCCGTTGCGAGCCGTAGGGAGGGGGTGGGTCTTGATTGATCATCGCCAACGGGATATCGGCTAAATCCGTAATTTCTTTAGGAAATTTCAGACCGGCGCCTCGTACAATGCGCGGGTTCCGTGTTGCCCGATCTGCGCCGTGAATCCTTTCCTAGTCGTCATTCCCGCCCGTTTTGCCTCCACCCGCCTCCCCGGCAAGCCCCTGGCCGACATCGCCGGCAAACCCATGGTGGTCAGGGTACTGGAACGCGCGGCCCTTAGCGGGGCGGCCGGTCTATGGGCGGCGACCGATCACGCGGCGGTGTCGGCGGCGGTCGAAGCCCACGGCTTTAACGCGGTCATGACCTCCTCCGATTGCGCGTCGGGTACCGATCGCCTGGCCCAGGTGGCCGAGAAGTTGGGCTGGGCCGATGACGCGGTGGTGGTCAACGTGCAAGGCGACGAACCCCTGATCGAACCGGCCCTGATCCGGGCGACGGCCCAGGCATTGTTCGACCACCCGGCGGCGGACATGGCCACGGTCTGCCACCCCATCAGCGAACTGGCCGAGGCGTTCAACCCCAATGTGGTCAAGGTGGTGACGGACAAGGATGGCTACGCCCTCTATTTCTCCCGGGCACCCATGCCCTGGGCCAGGGATGCCTGGGCCGATTTGGCCGGGGGCATCCCCGCAAGCCTGCCCGGGGATCTGCCCATCGCGCGGCACATCGGTCTTTACGCCTACCGGGTCGGATTTCTCAAGATTTATCCGACCTTGCAAAGGCCCGCCCTGGAAGTCATGGAATCGTTGGAACAATTGCGGGCGCTTTGGCATGGTCACCGCATCGCCGTTATTCGCAGCGAGGCGCCGGTGCCGCCCGGGGTGGATACGCCGGCGGACCTGGAACGGTCAGGCGCCATGTTCGCCCGCCTGTCCAAGGATTGAAAGGAAGGACGCGAGACCGCCGATACGCTGGGATCCTGTTCATTCGTCTCCTCCCCTTGGCCGGATCATCGGCCGTACACGATTCAAGGTACCTGTCGGCCGCGTTTTGTTTCATCGTTCAGTAGTACGTGGGGCCTTCCGTGGCCTGCCATATTCGTCCTGGTATCGTGCTTCAAACCTTGCGCCAGCAGGGTTTACGCCACCCATCAGCCAAGTCATGAGAAGCAGTCGCCGCCCCAGCATAAATTGATTTGCTCCATTGACGTTTCCCGAGTCGCAGGTAAACTCGGGCCACGCCTTAAATAAATCCAGATATAAAAAGGATGCGGCGGGCGGGCTTTGAGAGGAGACGAAGATGAAGTGCACGCGCGCGCTTGGGGCGGCGGTAGGACTGTTGTTGTTATCCCGGCAGACTTGGGCGGAATATCGGCTAAATCTGCCGACACCCGAATCAAGCGTCGCTCAGGCGGCATACGACCTTCACATCATCGTCCTGTGGATATGTCTGGGCATATTCGTGGTGGTATTCGGGGCGATGTTCTACGCCCTGTTCAAACACCGTAAGAGCCTCGGCCACGAGGCCCATCCCTTCCACGAAAGCACCGCCGTGGAAGTGATCTGGACGGTGATCCCGTTCCTGATCCTGATCGGCATCGCCATTCCCGCCACCAAGGCGGTGCTGGCCCAGAAGGACACCAGCAACCCCGACCTGACCATCAAGGTCACCGGCCACCAGTGGAAGTGGGAGTACGAATACCTCCAGGAAGGGGTGAAGTTCATGAGCGTGCTGGCCACGCCCCAGGACCAGATCCATAACCAGGCCGCCAAGGGCGAGCACTATCTGCTGGAGGTGGACGAGCCCATGGTGGTGCCCGTGGGCAAGAAGGTGCGCGTGCTGACCACCGGCGCCGATGTCATCCATGCCTGGTGGGTGCCGGCATTGGGCGTGAAGCAGGACGCCATCCCCGGTTTCATCCGGGATACCTGGTTCCGGGCCGATAAGGTGGGTACCTACCGGGGCCAGTGCGCCGAGCTGTGCGGCAAGGATCACGGCTTCATGCCCATCGTGGTGGAGGTGAAGAGCGAGGCGGACTACCAGTCCTGGCTGGCCGCCAAGAAGGCCAGCGCCATGGCGGCACAGGAAGCCGTGGGCAAGACCTTCAGCAAGGAGGAATTGATGGTCAAGGGCGAAAAGGTCTTCTCTGCCAACTGCGCCGCCTGCCACCAGGCAAACGGCATGGGCATACCGGGCGCGTTCCCGGCCCTGGCCGGCTCCAAGGTGGTCACCGGCGACAAGGCCGGGCACATCACCACGGTGCTGAACGGCCGGCCGGGCACGGCCATGGCCGCATTCGGTCCCCAGTTGCCGGATGTGGACATCGCCGCCGTGCTGACCTACGAGCGCAACAGCTGGGGTAACCACGCGGACATCGTGCAGCCGGCGGACGTCCTGGCCCAGCGCAGCAAATAGGAGGAGATATGAACATCACTGCCGCCCCCACCGCCGACACGCTCCACACCGGCCACCACGTTCCCAGCGGGTTGTGGCGCTGGGTCACCACTACCAACCACAAGGACATCGGCACCCTCTACATGTGGTTCGCCGCCACCATGTTCCTGGCTGGCGGCCTCATGGCCATGTTGATCCGCGCCGAACTGTTCCAGCCCGGCTTGCAATTCGTGCGACCGGAGATGTTCAACCAGCTCACCACCCTTCACGGCCTGATTATGATCTTCGGGGTGATCATGCCGGCCTTCACAGGCTTCGCCAACTGGCAGATCCCCATGATGATCGGCGCCCCGGACATGGCCTTCCCGCGCATGAACAACTGGAGCTTCTGGCTGTTGCCGGTGGCCGGGGTGTTCCTCCTGAGTTCCATGCTGCTGCCCGGCGGCGCGGTTGCGGGCGGCTGGACCATGTACCCGCCCCTGTTCATGCAGGGCGGAATCAGCTACGACCTGACCATCTTCGCCATCCACATCATGGGGGCCTCCTCCATCATGGGGGCTATCAACATCATCACCACCATCCTCAACCTGCGGGCCCCGGGCATGAACCTGATGAAGATGCCTCTGTTCGTCTGGACCTGGCTGATCACCGCCTACCTGCTGATCGCGGTCATGCCTGTGCTGGCCGGGGCGGTGACCATGCTGCTCACCGACCGCAACTTCGGTACCCACTTCTTCAGCGCCGCCGGCGGCGGCGATCCGGTGATGTTCCAGCACATCTTCTGGTTCTTCGGCCATCCCGAGGTGTACATCCTGATCCTGCCGGCCTTCGGCATCGTCTCCAGCATCATTCCCACCTTCGCCCGCAAGCCCCTGTTCGGCTATGCCTCCATGGTTTACGCCACCTCCTCCATCGCCATCCTGTCCTTCCTGGTTTGGGGGCATCACATGTTCACCGTGGGCATGCCGGCGGCGGTACAACTCTATTTCATGTACGCCACCATGCTGATCGCCATCCCCACCGGGGTGAAGGTGTTCAACTGGGTGGCCACCATGTGGAAGGGTTCCCTCACCTTTGAGCCGCCCATGCTGTTCGCCGTGGCCTTCGTCTGTTTGTTCACCATCGGTGGCTTCTCGGGCCTGGTGCTGGCTATGGTGCCGGTGGACGTGCAACTGCAGGACACCTACTATGTGGTGGCCCACTTCCACTACGTGCTGGTGACCGGCGCCCTGTTCTCCATCTTCGCCGGCATCTATTACTGGCTGCCCAAGTGGACCGGCCACATGTACGACATGCGCCTGGGCAAGTGGCACTTCTGGCTGTCCGCCATCTCGGTCAACGTGCTGTTCTTCCCAATGCATTTCCTGGGCTTGGCCGGCATGCCCCGGCGCATCCCGGACTACGCCTTGCAGTTCGCCGACTTCAACCGCATCGCCTCTATCGGCGGCTTCGTGTTCGGCGCCAGTCAGATCCTGCTGCTGATCCTCATCGTCAAGTGCATCCGGGGCGGAGAAAAGGCCGAAGCCCGGGTCTGGGAAGGGGCCCAAGGCTTGGAGTGGGAACTGTCCTCGCCGCCGCCTTACCACTCCTTCGCCACCCCGCCGGAAGTGAAGTGAGCGAGATGGAGGCGCGCAATCTGCGCACCGCCCTGAAACTGGGGGCGGTGGCGTTGGCCCTGTTCCTGCTGTCCTTCATGGGCTTTATAGGATGACCACCGAGCAGGTCCAGGCACGGGCCCAGGCCAACAGCCGCACCCTGCACAGGTTACTGCTGGTGGCCCTGGCCATGTTCGGCTTCGGATTCGCGCTGGTGCCGCTTTACACCACGTTCTGCAATGCCACCGGTTTCAACCGGGGAGAGATTCAGGCCGCGGCGCGCAATACCCAGGTGGATTACACCCGCCGGGTGCGGGTGGAACTGCTGGCCAATGTCCAGGATGACGCCCTCTGGCGTTTCACCGCCCCGGACAAGCCCATAGATCCTCATCCCGGCGAGCTGGTGCAGGTGGAATACCAGGTAGAAAACCTCACCGACCGGCCGATCCTGGGTCGGGCGGTGCCCAGCTACGGGCCAGCCGCCGCCGCCCTCTATTTCCACAAGATCGAGTGTTTCTGCTTTCACAACCAGGATCTGGCGCCCCACGAAAAGCGCAGCCTGCCGGTGCTGTTCGTGCTGGATGACAAGATGCCGAAGGACATGGGGGTGGTGACCCTGTCCTATACCTTCTTCGAGCTGCCGGCAGGGAAGGGCAGGGGATAGCGCGATGGGGGTGTTCAGGGCAGTGTTCTGGAGTTTTTTCGGGGTACGCAAGGGCCATGACCTGGAGCAAGACGCGCACCAATTGCGTCCCGTCCAAGTCATCCTGGCCGGCCTGCTGAGCGCTGCACTGATGGTGGTGGGTTTGGTCCTGCTGGTCCTGTTCATCACCCGTCAGACGAATTGAAGTAACCATGAGGCGAGAGGAGAAATCATGAGTACCCCATCCGGTGGTTATTACCTGCCCGATCCATCCCACTGGCCCATCGTCGGCTCCGTCGCCCTTCTGTGTCTGGCGGTGGGGGCGACCTTGGCCATCCACAGCCTGGCCGGCGGCAGTTTCCTGCTGGGGGTGGGGGCGGCGACCCTGGCCGCAATGCTGATTGGCTGGTTCGGCCGGGTCATCGACGAGAGCCAGGACGGCCTGCACAACACCCAGGTGGACCTGTCGTTCCGCTGGGGCATGTCCTGGTTCATCTTTTCCGAGGTGATGTTCTTCGCCGCCTTTTTCGGCGCTCTGTTCTACGCCCGCAATATTTCGGTGCCGGGCCTGGCCTCGGGCGACAGCGGCCTGCTCTGGCCCGGCTATGTGGGGGGCTGGCCCACCGCCGGACCGGGGCTCAAGACCAGCTTCACGCCCATGGCGGCCTGGGGCATTCCCGCCCTCAACACGCTGATCCTGCTCAGCTCCGGAGGCACCGTCACCTGGGCCCACTGGGCACTGAAACGGGGCAACCGGACCCAGCTCAAGCTGGGCCTGGCCCTCACCGTGCTGCTGGGGGCCTCCTTCCTGGGTTTTCAGGCCCATGAATATGCCGATGCCTACGAGCACTTGGGTTTGACCCTGGGGGCGGGTATCTACGGCGCCACATTCTTCATGCTGACCGGATTCCACGGCCTGCACGTGACCCTGGGTACCCTCATGCTGCTGGTAATCCTGGGGCGCAGCCTGGCCGGTCATTTCAACCCGGAGCACCACTTCGCCTTCGAGGCGGTGTCCTGGTACTGGCACTTCGTGGATGTGGTGTGGCTGCTGTTGTTCCTGTTCGTGTACTGGTTATGAGTGCATTGCCTGGGGCGGAATCCACCCCAGCCAGTAACTGGCCATGAGGCAGAAGAACAGGAGCAGCGACAGGCCGATGCGCCAAGTTAGCGCGCGTACCGTGCGATCGCTGTGGCCCTGGTCCCGCACCAGGAAGAACAGGGCCTGGCCCAGGCTGCCCAGGATGGCCAACAGGATGAGGAGCACGAGGATTTTCATGGTGGTGGCCCGGTTGCGATGGTCCCGAGAGTGTAACCCCGCAGCGGGTGGTGATGCGTAGAAGCCGTCCGGTATGGTTGCCCACCCTGGCGGCGGTGGTGTTCGCCGCCCTGACCGCCACACTAGGGCAATGGCAGTGGGGCAAGGCGGAGATGAAGGCGGCCAAGCAGGCAAGTTACGACAACGGTGAACGTTTGCCGGTTCTGGCTTGGAATCAGGTGGCGGGTTTGGGTGAGGCGGCGTTCTATCGGCGGGTACGCGTGACCGGCGGCTTCGCGCCTGAATATCAGGTGCTGCTGGACAACCGGGTCCAGAACGGTCGGGCCGGCTATCACGTGATCACCCCGCTGCGTATGGACCAGGATGGCGCCGTCCTGGTCAATCGGGGCTGGCGCGAGGCGGAGCTGGACCGGAGCAGACCGCCACGGGTGGCGACTCCGGCAGGAACCCAAACGGTGGAGGGGATACTGATCCATGCCCAAAGCCGATACCTGGAGTTGTCCGATGGCGCGGATTCCGGGCCGGTATGGCAGAACCTGGATCTTGCACGGTACCGTGACTGGTTTGGCAAGGCATCGGGCGAGACGCTGCCGGACTGGCTGATTCTGCAGACTTCGTCGGCGCGGGACGGGCTGGTGCGGGAATGGCCCAAGCCGGACCTGGGCATCGCCCGCCACCGTTCCTACGCGGTGCAATGGTTTTCCATGTGCGCCGTGATCGTCGGACTATGGGTCTATTTCGTATTGATCAAGAAGGGTGATTCATGACAGCGGGCCCCCGAGTGAAGCTCTTGTTGCTGCTGGCGTTATTCGCCAGTCCGGCCCTGGCGGCCTGGCTGGTCTACACCTGGTGGCAGCCGGCGCGGTTCACCAATTACGGCACCCTGCTGTCGCCCCGGCACCTGGAACTGCCGACCTTGCGGGATGCGACCGGCCAGCCCCGGGCCTGGAACGATCTGCGCGGCAAGTGGGTGCTGCTGGTGGCGACGCCCGGTGTCTGCGATGACCGCTGCGGCCGGGACAGCTATCTGGCCCGCCAGGTGCGGCTGGCCCAGGGCCGCGACCAGGCGCGCATCGAACGCGTCCTGCTGGCTGCCGGTGACGCTGTTGCATGGCCACACCGGGACGGTGCGTATGTCGCGACGTCCGAATCGCTGTCCGGGCCGCTGGCCGAGGGTGGCTTGTTCCTGGTGGATCCGCTGGGCAACCTGATGATGCGATTTCCCCGGGAGGCCGATGGCGAGCGGGTGATTCGCGACCTGAAAAAACTCCTGAGCGCTTCCAGGACGGGATAAGCATGCGGTCCGTATTCAACCCTCCCCGTCTGCCGTTCGTCCTGGTCCTGGCCGCGGCCCTGCTGGCCTTCGCGGTGGTTGGACTGGGCGCCTATGTGCGTTTGTCCGATGCTGGCCTGGGCTGTCCGGATTGGCCCGGCTGCTACGGCCACCTCACGCCCCACAACGCCGCCGATGCCATCGCCGCGGCCCAGGCCCGGATGCCGGATGGTCCCGTATCGCCGGCCAAGGCCTGGAAGGAGATGGTCCACCGTTATCTGGCAACGAGCCTGGGCCTAACCATCCTGGCCATCGCTTGGTTGGCCCTGCGTCGGGAACGTGGCGTGAGCAGGATGCTGGGCGTGGGCCTGGTCGGGCTGGTGGTGTTCCAGGGTCTGCTGGGCATGTGGACCGTGACCCTGCTGCTGAAGCCGGTCATCGTCAGCGCTCATCTCCTGGGCGGCATGACCACACTAGCGTTACTGGTCTGGCTGCTGGCTCGCTTGCGTGCTGGCTCCGAGGCATCCCAGCCGGGCCTGCCCTTATCCCTGGCCGGCGTGGCCCTTGCGGTTGTGGCCGTGCAGATCGCCCTGGGCGGCTGGGTGAGCACCAACTATGCTGCCCTGGCCTGTAGCGATTTTCCTACCTGCGGTGGTAGCTGGTGGCCCTCGGCCGATTGGGCCGGCGCCTTTAGGATCGACCGGGAACTGGGCCTGGATGCCGGCGGCCAGTTCTTGTCCCTGAAGGCCCTGACCGCCATGCATTGGGCCCATCGTCTGGGCGCCCTGGCGGTCACCCTGGGGGTTGGGCTGCTTGGCCTTCGTCTGCTGGCGCAACCGGGGTGGCGGGGGTGGGGTCTGTTGCTGCTGGGGATGCTGGCGGCGCAAGTGCTTCTGGGAGTGGCCAATGTCCTGGCCGGTCTGCCCCTGCCGGTGGCGGTGGCCCACAACTTAGGCGCGGCCGCGCTGTTATCCGGCCTGGTGTGGGTGAACGTGAAGATGAGGAGAGCGGCATGAGTACGCAAATTCGGCAAACACTCTTCTGGACCCTGCGCGGACGTGCCCATGAATACCTGCAACTGTGCAAGCCCAGGGTGGTGGCCCTGATTGTGTTCACGGCCATGATCGGCATGCTCCTGGCGACGCCGGGCCTGCCGGAGACGGGCGTCTTCCTGACCGCCAGTATCGGCATCGCCCTGGCGGCGGCCGGCGCGGCGGCCTTCAACTGCCTGGTGGAACAACGCATTGACGCCCAGATGGCGCGCACCCGGGCGCGCCCCCTTCCCCTGGGCCGAGTGCGGCCGTCGGAGGCGCTCATGCTGGCAGGCTGCCTGGCGGCCCTGGGGCTGTTCCTGTTGTACCGATTTGTGAATCCCCTCACGGCCTGGCTCACCTTCGCCACCTTCATCGGCTATGCGGTGATCTACACCGTGCTGCTCAAGCCGGCCACACCCCAGAACATCGTCATCGGCGGCGCCTCCGGGGCCATGCCCCCGGTATTGGGCTGGGCGGCCATGACCGGCGGGGTGGGCCATGAGGCTTTGCTGCTGTTCCTGATCATCTTCGCCTGGACCCCGCCCCATTTCTGGTCCCTGGCCCTGTATCGCCGCAACGACTATGCACGTGCCGGGCTGCCCATGTTGCCGGTGACCCATGGCGAGGATTACACCCGGCTGCATATCCTGTTTTATACGGTGCTGTTGGCGGCCGTGACCGGCCTGCCGGTGGCGACGGGCATGTGCGGTCCGCTCTATACCCTGATCGCGGTAGGACTGAATGCCGTCTTTCTCGGCTTCGCCTGGCGCCTGTTCCGGAACTACAGCGATGCCCTGGCGCGGCGCACCTTCGCCTGGTCCATCCTGTATCTCAGCCTGTTGTTCGCGGCCCTGCTGGCGGACCATTGGCTCCAGGCCCTGATGTCGTGATGACCTGGAATATGCGGCGTTGCAGCAAGCCCGGGGCGGGTCATTCAATAACCTGACCTTATAACCAAATACAAAAAATTAACTGTCCACACCCCGGTCCGGCGCATACCCTACCGGGCGCTATTGTTTTGCTTCAATCAACCCCATCCCATTCCAGGGACGGTTCAACAAAGAGGTTTTCCATGCGATTGATTCTTCTCGGCGGCCCCGGCGCCGGCAAAGGTACACAGGCCAATTACATCAAGGAACGCTACGGCATCCCCCAGATCTCCACCGGCGACATGCTGCGCGCTGCCGTCAAGGCCGGCACCGAACTGGGCGTCGCCGCCAAGAAGATCATGGATGCGGGCGGCCTGGTGTCCGACGACATCATCATCGGCCTGGTGAAGGACCGCATCAAGGAGGCCGATTGCGCCAATGGCTTCCTGTTCGACGGTTTCCCCCGCACCATCCCCCAGGCCGATGCCATGAAGACCGCTGGCGTGCCGATAGACGCCGTGGTCGAGATCGACGTGCCCGACGAGGAAATCATCAAGCGCATGTCCGGCCGTCGCGTGCATGTGGCCTCGGGCCGCACCTACCACGTCGTGTTCAATACGCCCAAGGTGGCCGGCAAGGATGACGAAACCGGCGAGGACCTGATCCAGCGCGACGATGACAAGGAAGAGACCGTCAAGAAGCGCCTGGATGTGTATCACGCCCAGACCGAACCCTTGGTGAAGTATTACTCCGACTGGGGCGCATCCGGCCAGCCCGGCGCACCCAAGTACTTCAAGATCGCGGGCGTCGGCTCGGTCGACAGCATCCGCGACGCCTGCTTCGCCGCCCTGGATTCGGTCAAGAAATAAACGGGCCGAAGGCAACATGGCCATACCCGGCTTTACCCCGGCGGACCTCTCCTTGGTGCGCGCCACGCTCAAGGAGCGGTTCGGCCATGAGGTGGAGGTGGCGGAAGCAGAGACGGAAGTCCGCCTCTCACCCGCCGACCGGGAGCTTGTCAAGTGTCCGGCCCTGTTCTGGAAAGAGGATGGTTGTTCCTTCGTGGTGGCCAAGACCAGCCTCGTGGGGTTTCGCGCCATGTTCTTCTATTCGATCAAGGCCCGATTCGGCACCGGCAAGGAGGAATACGACAACCTGGGCGACAGCGTGATCACCCTGCTCAAGGTGCAGGAGGAAGAGCACACCCGGCGCAACCAGGAAACCGGTATCCGGTAAATCAAGCATCGCGGACGCGGCGGAGCCGCGTTTTTTTGTTTCTGAGCTGAGATAAGGAATAAGGAGTTTTCATGGCCAAGAAGAAGAACGCGTTCTACGCCCAGTCCGGCGGCGTGACCGCCGTCATCAACGCATCCGCCTGTGGCGTGATCGAGACCGCCCGCAAGCACAAGGACGTCATCGGCAAGGTCTATGCCGGCCGCAACGGCATCATCGGCGCCCTGACCGAGGACCTGATCGACACCAGCAAGGAATCCGACGCGGCCATCGCCGCGCTGCGCTCCACGCCGTCGGGCGCCTTCGGTTCCTGCCGCTTCAAGCTGAAGTCCCTGGAAGCCAACAAGCGCGAGTACGAGCGCCTGATCGAGGTATTCAAGGCCCACAACATAGGTTATTTCTTTTACAACGGCGGCGGCGATTCCGCCGACACCTGCTTCAAGGTGAGCCAGTTGTCCGAAGCCATGGGCTACCCCATCCAAGCCATCCACGTGCCCAAGACCGTGGACAACGACCTGCCGATCACCGATTGCTGCCCCGGCTTCGGCTCGGTGGCCAAGTACATCGCCGTCTCAACCCTGGAGGCCAGCTACGATGTGCGCTCCATGGCCAAGACCTCCACCAAGATCTTCGTGGTCGAGGTGATGGGCCGGCACGCCGGCTGGATCGCCGCCGCTGGCGGTCTGGTGGCGGATCAGGGCATCCCGGTGGTGATCCTGTTCCCGGAAATTGAATTCGACCAGAAGAAGTTCCTGGCCAAGGTGAACAAGAACGTCAAGGAATTCGGCTATTGCACCGTGGTGGTATCCGAGGGTTGTCACTATCCCGATGGCAAGTTCCTGGCCGAGCAGGGTACCCGCGACGCCTTCGGCCACGCCCAGTTGGGTGGTGCCGCGCCGGTGGTGGCCAACATGATCAAGGACGCCTTGGGCTACAAGTTCCACTGGGCCGTGGCCGACTACCTGCAGCGCGCCGCCCGCCACATTGCCTCCAAGACCGATGTGAAACAGGCCTACGAACTGGGCAAGGCCGCCGTCGAATTGGCCGTGAAGGGCAAGAATTCCGTCATGCCCACCGTAGTGCGTCTGTCAGACGAGCCCTACAAGTACAAGATCGGCTATGCCGAGTTGAAGGATGTGGCCAACGTGGAGAAGTTCATGCCCCGCGACTTCATCAGCAAGGACGGCTACGGCATTACCGAAAAATGCCGCAAGTACCTGTCCGGCCTGATCCAGGGCGAGGACTATCCGAAGTACGCGGATGGCCTGCCGGTCTACGTGACGATGAAGAATGTGGCGGTGGCGAAAAAGCTGCCCGAGTTCAAGTTGTAACACTTGAGCGTTATCAAGGGTGCCGTCGGCGCCCTTGATTGCTTTCAGCCCCATGACCCTGACCCGCGCCCGCGAATTGCTGAAGGTACAGGCCGATTTCGGCGGTTTCTACAACGCCAATTCGGCCAAGCTGATCCTGTCCGAGGTGCAGAAGGAACATGGCCAGACGGCGGTGGATGGGCTGATCAGCGAGTTGCGTCTGGATGAGATTTTCGGCTTTGAGCCGGGCACCCGTTTCGAAGGCGGATTGGCCTTGGGACGGGAGAAGTGACCGAGCAGGATTTATTAATCGAGACCCGATTCCAGTCGGGCATGAACGCTAGTCCCACAGTCGGGGGAGGCTGTGTGGTGCAACGTTTGACTCATGCATGTTTTAGGAGATGAAGCGATGAATGAAGGTTTGATGTTCGCCCTTGTGGCGGGAGCACTGGCCTTGGCCTACGGGGTCATGTCCATTAAGTGGATCAATGGCTTGCCCACGGGCAACGATCGAATGCGGGCCATCGCCGCAGCGGTGCAGGAGGGGGCCCAGGCCTACCTCAAGCGCCAGTACACCACCATCGGCATGGTAGGCGTGGTGATCTTCGCGCTCATCGCCATCTTCCTGAATATGCACACGGCCATCGGCTTCGCCATCGGCGCCATCCTATCCGGCGCCGCCGGCTTTATCGGCATGAACGTCTCCGTGCGGGCCAACATCCGTACTGCCGAGGCTGCGCACCAGGGCCTCAACGCGGCCCTGAACGTGGCCTTCAAAGGTGGCGCAATTACCGGTATGCTGGTGGTGGGCCTGGGCCTGTTGGGTGTGACCGGCTACTACGCAGTGCTGATCAGCATGGGCGTGAGTTCCTCTGACGCCGTGCACGCCTTGGTCGGCCTGGGCTTCGGCGGCTCGCTGATTTCCATCTTCGCCCGACTCGGTGGCGGCATCTTCACCAAGGGTGCCGACGTGGGCGCCGACCTGGTGGGCAAGGTGGAGGCCGGCATCCCCGAGGATGACCCCCGCAACCCCGCAGTGATTGCAGACAACGTGGGCGACAACGTGGGCGACTGCGCCGGCATGGCCGCCGACCTGTTCGAGACCTACGCCGTGACCATCGTTGCCACCATGCTGCTGGGCGGCCTGATGATCACCGGCGGCGCTGCGGCCAACGCCGTGGTCTACCCGCTGGTACTGGGCGGCGTGTCCATCGTCGCCTCCATCGTCGGTACCTTCTTCGTCAAGACCCGCGACGGCGGCAAGATCATGAACGCCCTGTACCGCGGCCTGGCCGTGGCCGGCGGCATCGCCCTGATCGCCTTCTATCCCATCACCACAATGATGTTCCCGGAAGGCATAATGATCGACGGACAGACGGTTTCCGCCATGAACATCTACCTGGCCTCCCTGATCGGCCTGGCCCTGACCGCCGCCATGGTGGTGATCACCGAGTACTACACGGCCACGGAATACGGTCCGGTGCGTCACATCGCCCAGGCCTCCACCACCGGCCACGGCACCAACATCATCGCCGGCCTGGGGGTTTCCATGAAGTCCACCGCCGCCCCCGTGGCGGCCGTGTGTCTGGCCATCTGGGGCGCCTACGATCTGGGCGGCCTTTACGGTATCGCCATCGCCGCCACTTCCATGCTGTCCATGACCGGCATCATCGTCGCCCTGGACGCCTACGGCCCCATCACCGACAACGCCGGCGGCATCGCCGAGATGGCGGAACTGCCCGATGAGATCCGCAACATCACCGATCCCCTGGATGCCGTGGGCAACACCACCAAGGCCGTCACCAAGGGCTACGCCATCGGCTCCGCCGGCCTGGCCGCCCTGGTGCTGTTCGCCGACTACACTCACGCCCTGGCGGCCGGCGGTCAGCACCTGACCTTCGACCTGTCCGACCACATGGTCATCATCGGCCTGTTCATCGGCGGCATGGTGCCCTACCTGTTCGGTGCCATGGGCATGGAGGCCGTGGGCCGCGCCGCCGGTTCCGTGGTGGTGGAGGTGCGCCGCCAGTTCAGGGAGATCCCGGGCATTATGGAAGGCACCGGCAAGCCCGAGTATGGCACCTGCGTGGACATGCTCACCAAGGCTGCCATCAAGGAGATGATGATCCCGTCGCTGCTGCCGGTGCTGGTTCCGGTGCTGGTGGGCTTGATCCTGGGACCGAAGGCTTTGGGCGGCGTGCTGATCGGCACCATCGTCACCGGTCTGTTCGTGGCAATCTCCATGACCACGGGCGGCGGTGCCTGGGACAACGCCAAGAAGTACATTGAGGAAGGCAATTACGGCGGCAAGGGCAGCGAAGCCCACAAGGCCGCGGTGACCGGCGATACCGTGGGCGATCCCTACAAGGACACCGCCGGTCCCGCCGTGAACCCGTTGATCAAGATCATCAACATCGTGGCCCTGTTGATCGTGCCCCTGATTGTTTGATCGTGGCTAGATAGACTGGAACGGGCTGGGTGTTCCCGGCCCGTTTTGTTTTTTCTCCACAGCCGTCCGGACAATTTGGGCTTTGACGGCACCGAGGCTTACCAAGGGAAGCCCCGGTTGCTAGAATTTCAGACAATGCTGATATTGTTGTTTTAATTGGTTTTATTGAAAGGAAGCGCGATGAAGATCAAATACCTCACCCTCGCCTTGGTCTTTGCGGCCGCCACGGCCCAGGCAGCCGACCAAGTACCCGTTGCGCCTGCCTACCCGGCAGCCGCTCCGGTCGTTACCCCCAAAACCCCGGAAGCCTGGTTGCAGCGCATGACCGACTTCACCAAGAACGCCTCCGCCTATAAGGACCCCCGGGTCTTCGTACCCTGGAGCAATGCCGTGACCGAGCCCGGGTTCTACATCGCCGCCATGAACGGCATGATGGACCCGGCGGGCTGGCTGAATATGATGAACAGCGCAGCAAATCCCGCCGCAGTCGCCAACTGGGCCCAGATGCTTGATCCCAATGTCACCATGCGCTGGATGGCCGCGGGCGTGGATCCCGCTTTCTACACCGCCATGCTGACTCAGCTGTCCGACCCGGGCAAGCTGATGCGCTGGGGCATGATGCCTCTGGATCCCAAGCTGTGGAACATGTTCCTCAACACCCTGAACCCCAATACCTATATCCGTTGGCCCATGGCCATGCTGGACCCGCGCATGTGGAACCTGATGGGCAACATGGCGAACCCGGCCCTGTATACGAGCATGATGGGCGCCGCATTCAACGGCCAGAACTATGGCCCCACGGTGAACGGCTGGTTGAACTGGACGCCCCCCGCCCCGGTGGTGGGTGCTTCCAATCCCTGGGCCGCCGGCAATGGCACAGGTTTCAACATGTTTGACCCCGTGGCCCTAAGTGGACTGTTCGGTGCCATGGTCCCCGGCCTGAGCCTTCCCGCCCCCGCGGTTCAAGTTCCGGGCGTACCCGCCGCGCCAATCGCCGCACCCAAGCCTGAGGTGGCGCCCCCCGTCGCGGCGCCCGTGGCCGCTGCGCCGAACAAGGTGATTCTGGCTGGGGATGCCCTGTTCAAATCGGGCAAGTCGGGCATCCGTAACCTGTCCAAGGATGGCAAGGCCCGCCTCGACGAGGTGGTGGGCAAGCTCAAAGGTATGAAGGACATAGAGCAGATCCGCGTGGTTGGCCATGCCGACCCCACCGGCAAGGCCGCGGCCAATCAAAAGCTGTCCGAAGCCCGCGCCAAGTCGGTCAAGTCTTATCTGGTGGCTAAGGGCATCAAGCCGACCGTAATCATCACCAGCGGCATGGGCGATACCCAGCCCGTGGTGCAGTGCGATGCCGGTTTGCCTAAAGCCCAGCTGATCGAATGCAACGCGCCCAACCGTCGTGTGGAGATCGAGATCATCGCCAAGCCCAGGTAAGACGCTGCGATTGCCTCTCATCAAGCCGCCTTCGGGCGGCTTTTTCATTGCTGCTCAAGGACCGTCGAAAGAATCTTCCGGCCATGCTTCCTCGAAATATCCGACCCGCTGCCAGGAATTCTCGTTCAACGTCACCTCGTAACGGGCCCAATCCCGGAACTCTTGCAGGGTACAGGTGCTGGTTTTGCGCCGGCAGGTGCCGGCAATCCCCTTGAACTGGACGGTCTCCATGCCGCTTTCCGGGTCCATGGAAAAGCCGAGAACCTGGCGCACGCCCCAGGATCGGCCGTAGGCGCCGTTGCTGTAATAACCATGGATTTGGATGTCGAAAGGCTTCTGCATAAAGTGATCAGCGTCGAATTGTGAGCAATGCGCCTTGCGCGCGCTCGTCGTCGGCTTGCCAACGGTTGTGCCGGGTCATCACCATAATTATCCGGTGGTAATGCGCCGGTAGATGTCGGACACCTTGATGGGAAGTTGGTGCACGTCGTCCAGGACGATGAACCGGGCCGCACCGTACATGTGGGGCAGGTAGTCCCGAGCCTCCCGGTCGATGGTGATGCAGAAGGGATGCACGCCCGCGCGCCTGGCCTCCAGCAGGGCCATGCGGGTGTCCTCGATGCCGTACTGGCCGCGATAGACATCGAAATAGTCGTCCGGCCTGCCGTCCGAAAGGGTCACCAGCACCTTGGTCCGGGCTTCCACGCCTTTGAGCAATTCTGCGAGGTGACGGATGGCGAAGCCCATGCGGGTGTATTCCTGAGGGCGGATGCCGGAGATGCGGGCCTTGACCTCCTCGCCGTAGGGTTCGTCGAAGGTCTTTATGCGATACAGCTCGCAACGCTTGCGGGTGATGCCGGAAAACCCGTAGATGGCGTAGCGGTCCCCCAGTAATTCCAGGGCCTCGCACAGCAGCACCAGGGCCTCCCGCTCCGCCTCGTTGATCCAGCCCCGGGTGGAGCCGCTCATGTCCACCATGAATGCCACGGCGATGTTGCGTTCGGCCCGGTGCTGGCGCACGAACAACCGGTCGCTCATCTCGCTGCCGTCCTTGGCGTCGGCCAGGGCTTCGACCAGGGCGTCGATGTCCACGTCGTCGCCGTACACCTGGCGCTTTAGCAGCCGGTTCTCGTCACGCATGGCCTCGAAGCTCTTGCGCAGTCGCTTCACCAGACCGGCGTATTTCTCCAAAGTGGCTTTCTGGAAGCCGTCATGGACCGGCGCCACCTCCTTTTCGCGCATGACGCACCAGTTCTTGCGGTAGTGCTGGCGGCCCATGTCCCACTCCGGATAAAACTTGGCGCCTTCCTCGTGGTAGGTGCCCTGCCACATGGCATCCGGGTCCACGGGCTGGTCCTGGATCAGGCTGGCGTCGTATTCCCCTTCGCCGGCAGGGACCAGGTATTCCGGCGGGATCTCGCCGAAATCCAGCCAGACGGAGGCGAGCAACTGTCTGACGTCCTCAGGCGGGGCGATGGGAGCGGCATCCAGGGTCAGCTCCATGTCCAGGCGGCCGTCCTCATCCCGGGCTTCCGCCGCAAAGCGTTCGGGCCTGTCGTGGTCGTCCTCGGACTGGGGCCAATGGCGAACATGTTCTTCCAGCAATTCCGCCAGTTTCACCCGCAGGCGCGCCTTCTCCTTTTCCCCGCGGGCCGCGAAGGCGGCCGCCACGGCCTCTGGACGCAGTTCACCCTGGAAACTCCAGGGCGTGAAATCCGCCAGGCGGTAGGCGTCTCCCAGCAGACCCAGGCTGTCCTCCAGTTCCGCCACGGGTTGGCTGAGCCGATCTGCGATCCGCTCCCAGCTGTCGGGCAGGCCCTCGCCCAGGGCGGCCTTGAGGCGTTCCATCTCCCGGTGGAGGCCCGGCAGTTCCCGGGCAATGCAGGCCGAAAGGCGGATGGTTTCCAGGCCATGGAGCTGGAGCAGGGCCCGCTCGGGATCGGGAAAGCCGGCGCAGGCCGCCGGCAGGTTGGCGCGAAAGGTGCCGAAGCGGGTCTGGGCCCAGAGCAGGGCCACAGCCGCCTTGGCCAGCTTGAAGTTGTCCTCGGTGCTGGGCAGGCGGGCGAGTACCGCCGGCAGATAAATCTTTTCCGTGTCGGTGTGGATGGCGTCGCCCTGGACGATGCTGAGCCTGCGACCGGACAGGCCGCGTACGAAGTTGCCCAGCACCCCCGCCACATCGTCGAACATCACGCCGGCGGTCATCTCCAGCTGTTTGCCGGCGAAGTTGTGTACCTGCTCCACGGCCTGAAGGGCGGGGCGCAGACCCTCCCGGTCATAGGCGTCGCAGGCGAACAGGGCCCAGGCCTCCATCTGGCGCCGGCCCATGCCGGCCAGCAGTCTGGGCGCGCGCCGGCCGAACTGCCAGCCCAGTTCCAGGTGGGTGCTGGCGAGGCGCCGGATCCAGCCCAGGATGAATTCGCGGTCCGCCTGGGCCAGGGCGGCCAACTCGGCGGACAGCCCTTCCACCTTGTAAAAGGTCAGGTCCGCCTCCAGCCATTCCTCCAGCAGTTGGGCGATTTCTACCGCTGTGCGGTGGACCGAGGCGGACATCAGAAAATGGAGGAGGAGAGTTCCTGTATCGCCGCCAGCATGTCGGCGTCGTCGGTGACCGCCTGGGCCACGGCGCTCTTGCAGGCGAGCACCGGCTCGATGCCGCCGGCGATGAGCTTGCCGGCGTGGACCAGCAGACGGGTGGAGGCGCCTTCCTCCAGACCGCTGCCCTTAAGGTTGCGGGTCATCCGCGCGAATTTCACCAAGCGTTCCGCCAGCAGCGGCTCCACGCCGGACTCGTTGGCGACGATCCTGCGTTCCAACTCCGGCCCGGGGTAGTCGAACTCCAAGGCCACGAAGCGTTGCCGTGTGGATTGCTTGAGGTCTTTCAGAACGCTCTGGTAGCCCGGGTTGTAGGAGATGGTCAGGGCGAATTCATCCCCCGCCTCCAGCAGCTGCCCCAGTTTTTCCATGGGCAGGGTGCGACGGTCGTCGGCCAGGGGGTGGATCACCACCATGGTGTCCTTGCGTGCCTCCACGATCTCGTCCAGGTAGCAGATGCCGCCCACCCGCACCGCACGGGTCAGGGGACCGTCCACCCAGACCGTTTCGCCGCCCTTGACCAGAAAACGGCCCACCAGGTCGGAGGCGGTGAGGTCGTCGTGGCAGGAAACCGTGATCAGGGGACGTTTCAGGCGCCAGGCCATGTATTCCATGAAGCGGGTCTTGCCGCAGCCGGTGGGGCCCTTGAGCAGGATCGGCAGCTTGTGGCGGTAGGCCGTCTCGAAGATGGCGATCTCGCTGCCGATGGCTTCGTAATAGGGTTCCGTCCGGATGAAATGCTCTTCGGGGGCGAGGGTGTGGGCGTGGTTTTGCGTGATGGGCTGGGCGTTCATGGGTCAGGGTCCTGTTGGATGTTCCGATTCTCTCCGACCGGTCTCGAGATGCAACCCTGTATCCGTGTCGGGTATGCATGAAACAACCGCTTACATTTGTACAACAGACTGGTCACGGACGTCTTACATCTCGCCGGTAGAGTGGGAAGCGTCCGGTGCGGAACGGTTCTGTCCCGGAAATTAACCGAGCTAGGAGATTGATCATGAAAATCGCGACTACCGTCAAAACCCTTGCCCTTGCGGGCGTGACCTCCCTGACCCTGTTCGCAGGCGCCAGCCAAGCCGATCCGGGCTACAACCCCAATTACAATAATCCCTGGTTGTCGGGGCCGGCAAGGCAGGAAATGCGGAATCAGGTTGCCTTCAGGCAGCAGGTGGCCGAGTTCGATCAACGCCTCGACAATCAGTTGCAGCGGATACTGAATGGCATGGAGACAGGTAAGTTGGACATGCGCGAAGCGGTGGGTCTGATCCGCGAACATGTGGTGATCAACAACCTGGAACGCAGGTATCTGGCAGATGGGCGACTGGGCCCCAACGAACTGCGGGATCTTGATCAGCGCCTGGACCAAGCAAACCGGCACATCTTTAAAGAAAAGCATGACGACCAGCGTGCCGGCTTCAACGCCCCCCGCTTTGGCGACGCACGCGGCTATCGCTGAGCGCAATAGGATATTGGCCGGGCGTTGATCATCCGCCGTGTAACCGGTATGAGTTGCAATCTCTTCGGGTGCCAGCGGTTAAGCGGTGGTCACCCGGACCAGGCGTTCAGTCCTTGCCGCTGTCGCAGCCGCAATCGCCCGGGCGGCCGGGATCGCAGTATTTATCGTCTTCCAGGTTTTCCCGGTTGGCCAGGTATTCCTCGCGCAGTTTTTCGGCCTTCGCCTTGAGTCGCTCGGAGCGTTCTTCGTAGGCACCCTCCCGCTCCTCCAGGAATTTTTCATTGAACAGGACGTGCTTCAGGAAGTTGTAGCCGAATTCCATCAGGGCCTCGTCGTCGGCCAGCAGGTGGGCCATGACTTCCATCGGCACGTCGTAGGTGCGGTTGAACGACTCGCTGGCGACGAAGGCGCGAAACCGGTCGATATCGTAGCTGACCATGAAGAACAACTGGTTTGAAATGGCCGGCGGCTTGCCGATGCCGGGCCCGGCGGACTTGCGCTTAAGGACCAGTTGGCGCCAGCCGCGGCCCTTTTCGTCGTAGACGTCCACGCCTTGTTCCGCGCGGTATTCGTCGATGGTCAGCTTGCGCTGTTCCTGATGGCCGAGACAGTGGGATTCCTGAACCAGCGCATAGGAGGCGCGGTCGGTGTATTCGTCTTGGCGGCGCATGGAGAGGTGGGCCACCGGGTAATAACGGCAGGCGGTGGGACGGTCCTGGTAGACGCCGCAGCCTTCCGGTCTCATGAACTGGCATGCGGTTCCGTTTTCGACCGGGCGCAGCTTGACGCCGGGCATGCCGTCCTTGTCCATCTCGTAGGGAACGGTGTATTGCTTGAGAAAGTCACCTGAGGACATTTCCAGGCGGTTCTTCAGGCGCAGGATGTCGTAGGGTGTCAGGGTGATGTCGATGTTGGCGCAGCACGCGTTCCAGCACTTCACGTCCTTGTGGCAGCGGAATTGGATGACCTTGTCGCCATCCAACATGTTGGGCATGACCGGGCTCACCTCGAACGGGGCGTCCTGGATCATGTTCTTGAATTGGGTTTCGTCCATGATCGACCTCGAAAAACTATGTGAAATGAAGCGCTTATATTGGGGGAAAAGCGCCATTCGCAAGAGTGGGCCCTTGCGAATGGCGGTTCAGCAAAGAAAAAAACCGGGCGCCTTGTGAGCGCCCGGTTCCTTTGCAAGCGACCGTTTAGTGGGCGGCGGGCTTGAACAGCTTGGACTTGTCCACCAGATCCACGTGGGCGCGCTTGAAGTTCGTCCAGGTGTGGGTAGTCTTGTCATAGATGGAGTTGCCGAAACACTTCCAGTTTTCCTCGTCGACGAAGTTCTTGTCGGTGCGGTAGTAGAAACCGGGGTAACGGCTTTCCTCGCGGAACTGGATGTGCTTCATGTGGGCTTCCGCCGTCAATATGCGGTGGTAGTTTTCCCAGGCGCGCAGCAGTTCGTGCAGATCCTTCGCACGCATCTTCTCGGCGTCTTCTTTCAGCATTTCCAGCTTCTGCTCGGCCACTTCCAGCATCTTGTCGTTGGTGTTGTAGTAGGTGGCAACACCGGCAACGTACTCGTCCATGATCTTCTGCAGACGGAACTGCAGCATCTTGGGCGTGATGTAGTTGGGGTTGACGTCGATGGCGGTGGTGTAGTCCTTGAACTCCAGATAGTTGCGCACCGGCTTGTAGATCTCGTCGACCAGCTGCTCGGGGGCGGTATCCAGTTCGACCTTCAGGTCCTTGTTGTCGATGCAGTACTTGACCATGGACTTGGCGCACATGCGGCCTTCGGCATGGGAGCCGGAGGAGAACTTGTGGCCGGAAGCGCCCACGCCGTCACCGGCGGTGAACAGGCCCTTGACCGTGGTCATGGAACGGTAACCCCAGTTCCAGCCGGAAGGCAGATGCGCGGGGATCTTGTCCTTCTCGGGATGCATTTCCTCGGTGGGGGCGCCCACGTCGGTGGGGCCGGACACCCAGATGCCGCAGCAGCCGGAGTGGGAACCCAGCAGGTAGGGCTCGGTGGGCATCAGCTCGGAGTTCTTCTTCTCGGGCTCGATGTTCTCGCCAACCCAGATGCCGCACTGGCCGACGCACATGTCCAGGAAGTCTTCCCAGGCCTCGGCTTCCAGGTGCTTCACTTCGCGCGGGGTCAGGGTGTCACGCAGCTTGCCGAGGGCGGTCACGGTATCCATCCAGATCGGGCCGCGGCCTTCCTTCATTTCCTTCAGCATGACGTGGTTACGCAGGCAGGAAGCGGGGACGGCGGCCTGGCCGTACGGGGGATACTGGTCCAGCATGGCCTTGTTCTTGGTCAGGTAGTCTTCGCCATAGGCGTTGGTGGCGCGGGCCTTGAACAGCAGGAACCAGGCGCCGACCGGACCGTAACCGTCTTTGAAGCGGCAAGGTACGAAGCGGTTTTCCATCATGGTCAGTTCCGCGCCGGCTTCGGCAGCCATGGCGTAGGTGGAACCGGCGTTCCAGACGGGGTACCAGGCACGGCCGGTGCCTTCACCCACGGAACGGGGGCGGAAGATGTTCACGCAACCACCGGCGGCCAGCAGGATCGCCTTGGCCTTGTACACATGCAGGGTGTGGTTACGGGTGGAGAAGCCGACGGCACCGGCGATGCGGTTCTTGTCGTTCTTGTCGTTGACCAGCTTGACGATGAAGATACGCTCCTCGACGCGATCGATGCCGATCGCCTTCTTGGCGGCTTCGGCGACGATCCACTTGTAGGATTCGCCGTTGATCATGATCTGCCACTTGCCGGAACGCACGGGCTTGCCGCCGTCCTTCAGGGAGGGCAGGCCTTCTCCGATGGCGGCGGCGCCGTCGTGACGCTCACCGTTGGCGTCGGTCTTCCAAATGGGCAGGCCCCACTCTTCGAACAGGTGCACGGAGTCGTCGACGTGGCGGCCAACGTCATAGGCCAAGTCGTCGCGGGTGATGCCCATCAGGTCGTTGGAGACCATGCGGGCGTAGTCGGCGGGGTCCTGCTCGGTGCCGATGTAGGTGTTGATGGCGGACAGGCCTTGGGCCACGGCGCCGGAACGGTCCATGGCGGCCTTGTCGACCAGTTTGATCTTGAGATCAACGCCCATCTCGGCTTTCGCGGCGTCAGCCCAGCGCATGACTTCATAAGCGGCGCCACAACAGGCCATACCACCGCCGATCATCAGGATGTCGACTTCTTCCTGGATGATATCGGGATTTCCAAATTCAGCCATTTTCTTACCTCTTCTCTATTACTTGCGGATTAGTTCGGCGGGGTTGCCGGTGCGATAGCCCTTGGTGATGCCACCATCGGCGGAACCGGTGAAGAACCCGATGGCTTCGATGTTGGCCAGGCTGGCGGTGGGCTTGCCACCGTAACAGTCGATGGAACCCTCGGGGGTGGTGCGGATCGGGAACTTGAAGCGCTTCATGGTGCCGTTGCGGAACTTGATGGTCCACATGATGGAATCGGAACCACGCAGGGGCTGCACGGAACCGCCCAGGGGCACCACGTCGGCGTAATGGCGGCATTCGATGGCCTGCTGCGGGCAGATCTTCACGCAGCTATAGCATTCCCAGCACTGCTCGGGTTCCTGGTTGAAGGCGCGCATGGCGTGGCCGGTTTCGGAACCGTCTTTGTCCAGTTTCATCAGGTCGTGCGGGCAGATGTACATGCAGGCGGTCTTGTCCTGGCCCTTGCAGCCGTCGCACTTGTCGGTACGGACGTAGGTTGGCATTGATTACACTCCTTGTTAGCTAACAATCCGCGCGCTCCTGCGCGCGGCCCATTCAGAAATACTGAACCCAACCTTGGCCGGGGGCGTATCGCGAATCCGCTTCCGGCGGGCACAGCGTCCCAAATTCTTGTTGGCCGGGCCTGGGCCCGGCGGATTCCCTTACGCGGCCGAGTGGCCTTTGAGTTCGACCTTGACGTTTTGTTCCGCGCTCAGGCTGGCATAGTACTTCTGCAGTACCTTGGCGACTTCCGGGCGGCTGAACTCCACCGGCAGGTCCTGGCCTTCGGACAGCATCGAACGCACCTTGGTGCCGGACAGCAGGATGCGATCGTCCTTGGTATGGGGGCAGGTGCGCTGGGAGGCCATGCCGCCGCATTTCTTGCACCAGAAGGTCCAGTCGATGTTCATGTTGGTGGTTTCGAGGGAGCCAGCGGGAATCTCGTCGAAGATGTGCTGGGCGTCGAAGGGGCCGTAGTAGTCACCCACGCCGGCATGGTCGCGGCCCACGATCAGGTGGGAGCAGCCATAGTTCTGGCGGAACAGGGCATGTAGCAGGGCCTCACGGGGGCCGGCGTAACGCATGTCCAAAGGATAGCCGGCCTGGATCACGGTGTTGGGAGCGAAGTAGTTGTCCACCAGGGTGCTGATGGCCTCGGAACGCACTTCGGCGGGGATGTCGCCCGGCTTCAGGGCCCCCAGCAGGGAGTGGATCAGCACGCCGTCCATGGTCTCGATGGCGATCTTGGCCAGGTACTCGTGGGAGCGGTGCATGGGGTTGCGGGTCTGGAAGGCGGCGACCTTGGACCAGCCCATCTTCTCGAAGGCGGCGCGGGTTTCGGCCGGGGTCATAAACTGGTCGCCGTACTCTTCCTTGAAGTTGCCGGTAGACAGCACCTTGACCGGACCGGCCAGATTCACGGGGCCCTGATCCATCACCATCTTGACGCCGGGGTGCGCGATGTCGGTGGTCTTGTAGACCTGCATGCACTCGTGGCCCTTGTCGATACCGTAGATCTCGGTAACCTTCATGGTGCCCATAAGCTCGCCGCTGGCACCGTCAACCAGGGCTACGTCCTGGCCCAGACTTAGGCTGCCGGCGGTAGCGGTGTCGGTGGAGAGGGTCACGGGGATGGGCCAGAACAGGCCGTTGGCCATGCGGTAGCCGTCGCAGACGCCCGCCCAGTCGGCGTGGGTCATGAAGCCTTCTAGCGGGGTGAAACCACCGATGCCCATCATGATCAGGTCACCGGTTTCCCGGGAGGACATCTTGATCTGGGGCAGGCTCTTGGCACGGGCCAACTCAGCTTCGTGCGCAGCGCCTTCAAGCAGCAGGGGCTTGAGTTCACCGCCGCCATGGGGTTTCACAAGTCGGGACATGGGAGGGCTCCTTACAGGGATGGTTAAAGCAATGGAAGGCGGAACAGCAGAATGGCGGGCGAGAATAGCACCCCCATCCCGGCGCCTCTAATCAGAGTTATTTCGTTCGGAATAAATTTTTTTTGGGAGGCCGGCATCCGAACTGGGGCGTGGCTTGCAGCGGTTATTATGGCTGGAGGCGGTCATGCGCAAGGGCTACAATCCGCCAAAGCACGGGGGCCAAATGTCAATAATGCGTAAATTCGTTTCATTGGCGCTAGTTGTTTTTCTTATGACTGGTTGCTCCAGCCAGGAAATAAAACGCAAGGATGGCACCAGCAGCGCGCGTGCCTTCGCGCTATCCAACCTGGCCAAGGGCGACGCGGACATGCTGGCCGAGATCAGCCAGCGCGAAGTGCTGAAGAGCCTAAAGTTGATCACCGAAAAGCTCTACCGGCGCAATCCCCAGGAATTCCATAAGTCCGGCTTCGAGTCCGCGGAGGCGGCTTCGGCGCGTATTTTCGACGAACTGCCCAAATGGGACGAATCGCCCCTGGCCAAGCTCAATTGGGAAGAACTCTTCAATCTGACCTTTCTGGAGGGTTATGGCGGCGATCGGGTGTATGCCTTCATGAGCGCCCTCACCGCCATGATCATGGCTTCCTATAACAATAAGACGGCGTTTTTCCTTACCGACGAACTGATGGCCCAAAAGCTGTACAACAGCGCCCGCAACATCGAGGTCGCCGTGTGGAAGCTATCCAATGCGAAGTTGAGCAATGGTGGCAAGTTCCTTATCACAAACAGTATCGAGGGTGATGTGCAGAACCTGAGTTTCGAGCGGGAGTTCGGAAAGCTGATCGCCGAGCAGGACATGTTGGCCTTGGCGATCGAAGACAGGAGCAACCGCTCCATCAGCCGCGTTATCCAGAACGCGGCCAGCTTTGCATTTCTGCCGATCTGACCCCGTTTGCGGATGGATTGGCGCGACCACCGGGAATACGCATTTTGTGGCGGCCTCGATCAATCCGGCTGGGCTTGGCAATTCTTGCGGCGCAATCCGGAGTATCGCGCTGACTACGGCTGGTTTATCGCAGTCTGGCGGTCCCTCGAAACAGACTATGGTGCGCCGCCGAACCGGGATTTTTTCCGCTGGCGACGGGATCCGCGTGCCTGGCGGTCGGAATCCGAACTCACCGGCTGCGGGACCGAGGTCTGCCCGGGGGAGAACGATCTGGTCCTGATCGAGTGCTGGATGGGAGCCAAATGGGGTTTCCGCCAATTCCCGGTCGACCCCGCAATCGCGCTACCGGAGGCCTTGTCCTGGCGTGAGCAGCCGGTGGCTGTCGAGGTGTTGGAGCCGGGCCAGTTAAGCGTCCTGCAACAATCACCTGGGAAAATCGCCATCGCCTTTGATCTGGCGCTTCCCCTCGCGTCACAATTGGATGATGCCAAGGCACGCTTGGCGGCCGCGCGGCATGCCCTGGCCAAGACCGGCGATCTGCCGATCCGGACCTTGTGTGAGGGCTTGGGGACATGGACGACTTGGCTGCGCCTGCTGGATGGCCTAGAAGGGGGGGGCTCTTTGGACGCCGTGTCCGAAGTGCTCGATCTGGCGCATCCGGACCAGGCAATGGAGGCGGCCGGTCGGATGGTGGCGCGGGATTATCGACGCATCCTCCAGTTGGAGCGCTAGGCTTCAACTGGAGCAGGTTTTCTGGACAAGGAGTGCGTAATGGCAATGGATGTCATTGACTACGATATCTTCGGCGACGACATGCAGTATGTGGAAGTGGAACTGGACCCGGGCGAGGCCGCCGTGGGCGAAGCCGGGATGATGTTGTTCATGCAGGACGGCATCGAAATGGAAACCATCTTCGGCGACGGTTCCACCTCCCAATCCGGTTTCATGGGCAAGTTGATGGGGGCGGGCAAACGCCTGCTGACCGGGGAGTCTCTGTTCACCACCATCTATGCCAACCAGGGCGCGGGCAAACAGCGTGTGGCTTTCGCGGCGCCCTACCCAGGAAAAATCATCCCGGTGGACCTGACCCAGATCGGCGGTGCCCTGATCTGCCAGAAAGACGCGTTTCTCTGCGCAGCCAAAGGGGTTTCTCTGGGCATCGCCTTTCAGCAACGACTGGGCGCGGGATTTTTTGGCGGCGAAGGCTTCATTCTGCAAAAACTGGAGGGGGACGGGATGGTGTTCTTTCATGCCTGCGGCACCATCGCCGAGAAGAACCTGGCGCCGGGGGAAACCTTGCGCGTGGATACCGGTTGTGTGGCCGCGTTGCAGCCTTCTGTTGATTTCGATATCCAATACATCGGCAAGATCAAGACCGCCCTGTTCGGCGGCGAGGGCCTGTTTCTGGCCCACCTTACCGGACCCGGCAAGGTCTGGCTGCAAACCTTACCCTTCTCGCGTCTGGCCAATCGCATCATCGCCGCCGCTCCCAGCGCGGGCGGGCGCAGGCAAGGGGAGGGCTCGGTATTGGGTGGGCTGGGAGGATTTCTCGATGGCGACAACGACTGAGGACAGCCAATGGATCTGATTTTGTGGCGACACGCCGATGCCCAGGATGGCTCACCCGATCTGGATCGGGCATTGACCTCCAAGGGGCGCAAGCAGGCCGATGTGGTCGCGGCATGGCTCAACGAGCGCCTGCCCAAAGGGGCAAGGGTGCTGGTCAGCCCGGCCGTGCGGACCTTGCAGACCGCGGATCAGTTGAAGCGCGGATATGACGTGGTGCCGGACATCGCTCCCGGTGCGGATGCGGCCCATGTCATGGTGGCTGCGGGCTGGCCCGATGGCGAGGGGGTGGTGTTGGTGGTGGGTCACCAGCCTTCCCTTGGGGAGGTGGCCAGCTTGCTGTTGTTCGGTGAAACGCGCCCTATGAGCATGAAAAAAGGGGCATTGATCTGGCTGACTAATCGGGTGCGGGGCAGCCACCCCCAGACCGTGCTGAAGGCGGCCATCGGTCCGGATATGGTTTAGTCCCGCTGTCAGTCCATGTCGAGTTGTTCGACCCAGGCCAGTGCCTGAAGATGGGCTTCGCTGACCTGCTCTGGGGATAGCAATAGGGAAAGGGTCAAATCTTCGAGGCGGGCGACATCGTCGCTCTCCACGGCCTCGGTCAGTGCAAGAAACGGACCGTAGAGACCGGATCGGTCGGTCAGCGCCTCGGCCATCTGGTCGGAGATGACGACCCGGTCCAGGACTTCCTCCATGGGCATCTCCAGCATGGCGGGCAACAGGGAGAAGACCCCGACAATAAACAAGTTGTCCTGGTCGGCGCGTGGCAACTCGTGTTTGCCCAGCAGTTCGCACAGGCGTCCCCGGGTAATGGCGGTACGGGACAAGGCGGGCGAGGTCGCTCCCGTGCCGGCGGTTGCCAGGAGCAGGGAGAGCCATCGGTAAAGCGGTTGCATGCCAAGGATGCTGACCGCGTGGCGGATGGACTGAACCTCGCAGCGCAGACCGAATCCGGCGGAATTGATGTAGCGCAGCAACTTGAAGGTGAGAGCCACGTCCTTCTTGAACAAGTTCTCCAGGTCCTTGATTTCTGCTTCCTGGCGCACCTTTTCCATCAATTGCAAGACCGTGGTATGAACCGGGTTGATAACCCGGGCGACCAGATTTTCCGGGTGGGCGAAATAATAGCCTTGGAAGTATTCGAATCCCAGAGCGCGGCAGTGCTGGAATTGCTCGTAGGACTCCACCTTTTCCGCCACCAGTTTCACCGGGTAGCGTCGGACCTTGTTGACCACCTGGCGCAGTTCGTCCGGCGTATAGGCCAGTACATCGAGTTTTACATAGCTGGCCAGATCCAGCAAAGGTTCCGATTCGGTCTGGTAGCTGAAATCGTCAAGTGCAAAGCGATAGCCGGCCTCCTTCAACTCCTTCAACCGCTCCAGGAGTCCCGATGTGACTTTGACGGTCTCCAGGATTTCGATCACCACATTTTCCGTGGGCAGCAGGGTCGAGAAATCGGACATCAACATGGTAACTTCCATATTGACGAAGGCTAGTTTGCCCTTCAGCAGCCACTCCGTGCCCATGTTGCACAAGGTGTTGTTGATGACGTGGATGCCGGCGTCCATGTCCGTTTCGATTCGGGCGCTTTGAGCATGGGCGGCATGGCGGAACAGCAGTTCGTAGGCAATGATGTGATGTCCGGCATCTACGATGGGCTGCCGGGCAATATAGGCGTCGTTACTCATTACAGGGAAATTATCCGATTGCGAAGAGATTGTGCGGGGTGTCGGTAAGCATGTTGGAAAGAATCTCTTCCATGTCCAGCACCAGGACGATGGAACCGTCACCGGACAGCGTGGCACCGGCGATACCTTTGGGTTTGATATCGGAAAGGGGCTTGATGACCACGTCGTCGCGTCCTACAAACCCATCGACAGCCAAGATAAAGGTGGTTTCGGCCGCGTGCATGAGGACGCCGAAGGCTGGCGCGTGTTGCGCCTCCCAACCCAGGAGACGGGCGAGGCTGCGTACCGGCAAGACCTCGTCGCGCACCACCATGGTGGCCCGACCGGAGATTCGTTGAACCTCGGCGGGCTTGATAGGGATGATTTCCCGCACCATGGAGAGCGGCACCGCGAAGGATTGCTTGTTCAAGCGCACTACCAGTACCGGCAGGATGGCCAGAGTCAGGGGCAAGGATATGGTGAAAGTGCTGCCCTGCCCCGGAATGGAGATCACATCAATCTTTCCGTTGAGCTTGTTGATGTTGGTTCTGACCACATCCATGCCCACGCCGCGACCCGACACGTTGGAAATCTCATCCTTGGTGGAGAACCCGGGCAGGAAGATGAGGTGCAGGCTTTGTCGGTCATCAAGGCCATTGGCGGTTTCCTGATCGATGATGCCCTTCTCGATGGCCTTTTGCCGAATCACGTCAGGGCGCATGCCTTTCCCGTCGTCGGCGATCTCGATGAATATGTGGTCGCCTACCTGGCTTGCGGACAGCGTCACGATGGCCTTGCCGGTCTTGTTGGACGCTTGGCGCTCATCCGCGCTCTCGATGCCATGATCGACGGCATTCCGCACCAGATGGACGAGTGGATCGTTCAGGTCCTCGATCATGGTCTTGTCGAGTTCGGTTTCCTCGCCGGATAGGACCAATTCCACGTCCTTGCCCAGCTGCCGGGCCAGGTCGCGGGCCAAGCGAGGATATTTCTGGAACAGGCGGCCGATGGGTTGCATGCGAGTCTTCATCACCGCGTTTTGCAGGTCCGAAACCAGCAGATCCAGTTGGCTCACCGCGACATCCAGGGCTTTGAGCGTTTCCACGTCATTGCTGCCATGCATGATCTGGGATTTGAGATTGGCGATCCGGTTCTTGGTCAGGCCGATCTCGCCGGATAGGTTGAGCACCTGATCCAGGCGTGTCGTATCGATCCGGATGGTGGTTTCTTTTTGCAGGTTCTGTTGGGGTGCGGACGCGGATCTCGATGGCGTAGGCAAATCTTGAACCGGGGCGGGCGCCTTGGCTGTGGCAACCGGTGTGGCCGGTTTTGCTTCGACCACAGGCTGAGCCATGGGCTCCGCTGAATCAGGTGGGGGAATGGTTGCACCGGTCAGTGCCGCATACAGGCCGTCCCAGTTGATGTCGTCGATACCCGGAGCGGCCGTCGCATTGGGGGTGGCAGTGGCGGGAGAGGCGGGGGCGGCGGTGGCTACCTCATGAATCGCTTCTGATTGCGGTGGTTTTTTTGATGCGATTTTGGCCATATTGCCGGCCAGGGCCGCCTCCAGGCCATCCAGTATTTCAGTCGCCGCCGGAGCGGGTTGCACGGCCTGCGACAGGGCCCCGAACATCTCGCGGACACTGCCTGTGGCGGCCATGATGATGTCCATCAATTCCGGGGAAAGGGACAACGCCCCATTACGAAGCTTGTCGAACAGGTTCTCGGTACGGTGGCACAGCCCGACCAGATTCTCGGCATTCAGGAAGCCCGCCCCGCCCTTGATGGTATGGAAACCCCGGAATATGTCGTTGAGCAGCTCTTTGTCATTCGGCTGTTTTTCCAGATCCATCAGCTTGTTGTCCACCTGGGAGAGCAGTTCTCCCGCTTCCTGCAAAAAGTCCTGCAGCAGTTCTTCCATTCCGGCGAAGTCGCTCATGATGGCTGCCTTTCTCTATAGAGTTCGTATGGCATGTGGCGGTTCTCGTCAGAACCCGAGGCTTTCGAGGAGGTCGTCGACCTGTTCCTGGCTGGTGACAATATCGCTGCGCCCGGTCGCATTGACCACAGGACCGTTGAGGAATTCGGGAGACACGGACTGGCGCTTGTCTTCCGGCGTGGTTTCGATCAGCAGGTTCAGCAACTGGGATTCCATGGTTTGCGCCGCGTCCAGGATCTTCTTGATGACTTGGCCGGTCAGGTCCTGGAAGTCCTGGGCCATGATGATTTCCATGAGTTGGGCATTGGTTGTCTCGGAGCGGCTCGGCACGTCGGCCAGATAGGACTTGGTGTCCCTGACCAGATCCTTGAATTCGCTGACACCCAGTTGCTTGTTGAACAGCTTTTCCCACTTTTCGGACAGGTTGCGCGCGCTCTTTCCCAGTTGTTCCTGGATCGGTTTGGCAATCTCGGCCGCATTCAGGGTGCGTTCGGCGGCCTTGGCGGTCATGGCGGCGATGTAATTGAGCCTGTCGCGATTGTCCGGGAGTTCATTGGAAACCTGGGTCAAGGCCTTGTCATAGCCGAGTTCACGCAACAGATTGTGAAGGCTTCGAGTCATTTGCCCGAGTTGGGAAAAGACACGCTCGGGGCAAACGCCCTCCTTTTCCGTCCCGCTTTCCCCCTGGAAGACGGCATGGGAAATGCTGTCGAACAGAGTTTCCAGTCCCGGCGTGTCGCCGTCTGCCCCCGCTTCGGGTTCTTGCGTTGGGGGTTCAGGTTGCACGGCATCGGCGATGCTGTTGAACAGGTCTTCGAGTTCTTGGGAGTCACCGCTCATCGTCTCTCCTTCAATTCCTTCATGCGTCCGCAGGTTACATCCCGAACTTTTCGAATATCTTGCCCAGCTTCTCGTCCAGCGTGGCCGCAGTGAAGGGCTTGACGATGTAACCCGAAGCCCCGCTCTGTGCGGCTTCGATGATGTTTTCCTTCTTGGCCTCGGCGGTGATCATCAATACCGGCAGTTGTTTCAGGCCGGCATCGGCGCGAATCGCTTTCAGCAGCTCGATTCCAGTCATATTGGGCATGTTCCAGTCGGTCACCACGAACTGGAACATGCCCCCCTTCAATTTTTGCAACGCGGCCACGCCGTCTTCGGCCTCGTCCACGTTGACATATCCCAGTTCCTTGAGCAGGTTGCGCACTATTCGGCGCATGGTGGAGAAGTCATCCACCACCAGGAATTTCATGTTCTTGTCAGCCATGCTTGTCCTTAGTCTATTTCGACTTCTGTCCCATATCAGAACACGCTGCTTCTATCTTTTCAGAAACGCCATCACGGTATCAGCCAGGATGGCCGGGTCGAATTTGGCCACGTAGGCATCCACGCCGACCTTTTGTCCCATGGTCCGATTCGCTTGGGAGGATAAGGAAGAATGCATGATCACGGGAATACCGGCAAAGCGCGCATCGGATTTGATGTTCTTGGTCAGGACATATCCATCCATTTCCGGCATTTCCGCATCGACCAGGATCAGTTGGATCTGATCGTGTAGTGCGATTCGCTCGGCGCCGGCGCGGCTGGCCATGTTGTACAGCTTGTTCCAGGCCTCCAGGCCGTCGTTGGCCTGGATGTACTTGATGCCCAGTTTGTCCATGACTGAGACGATCTCCTTGCGCGCCACGATCGAGTCGTCGGCAAAGAAGATCGTAGTAACCTGATTGGTTTCAATGTGGGGCAGGGTGGGCAGGTCCTTCTCTCCCAGGATTTCCACCAATACGCGTTCGACGTCCAGGATGGAAACCAGACGTCCGTCATCCAGCTCGGTGATGGCGGTGATCATGCCTTCCTGTCCCGCCAGCATGTTCTCGGGAGGCTTGACCTTGTCCCAGTCCACCCGAATGATGCGGTCAACGTCATGCACCAGAAAGCCCTGGGTATGGCGCGAGAACTCGGTGACGATCATGGTCGCGCCGATCCCCTCCGGGGCTCCGTCCAGCTTGATGAAACTGGCCAGTGAGATCACCGGGATGATGCTGCCGCGCAGGGAAATGACACCTTCCACCCCCGCTGGCATGTTGGGTGTCAAGGTGATGGGCGGCGTCGGTGACACCTCACGGACCTTGAACACGTTGATGCCGAAGACCTCCGAGGTGCCCAGTGAAAACAGCAACAACTCCATCTTGTTGGAACCCGCGAGTTTGGTGCGCGCGTCTACAGCTTCCAGCAGCTTGGTCGGCTCCAATGGATTCATGTGCCTCAGTCCCCTTCAGTATTATTTGAGTAGCCGGTTCAATACTTCGGCCAGTCGGTGCGGCTCGAATTTGGGTACATACTCGTCCACTCCCACCGACATGCCAAGGTGCCGATTCGCCTCGGAAGACAGTGAGGAATGCATCAACACCGGGATGCCGGCGAATCGCGAATCCGACTTGATGTTCTTGGTCAGCACGTAGCCATCCATTTCGGGCATTTCCACATCGGTGAGTACCAGCTGGATGTATTCGGATACCGGTTTCCCCGCGACTTCAGCCTGGGCCGCGATCTTTTGCAGTTCATCCCAGCCCTGGCGGCCATTGATCGAGCTGATGCCTTTTATGTTGAGGGCTTCCAGCGTGCGTTCTATCTGCCTGCGCGCCACGGATGAATCGTCGGCATAGAGCACGGTGCGATTTGCCTTGGGTAACGGTGTAAGCGTCGCGAACAGGTGGCTGTCGTCGATCTGCGCGGTGTCCGCCAGGATCTTTTCCACATCCAGCATCATGACCAGACGCCCGTCCTTGAGTTCGGTGACGGCGGTGACCAGACCGCCCATCCGGGCGGTGAGCATGGATGGCGGCACCTTCATCTCGGACCAGTCCAATCGAAGGATGGTGTCCACTTCGTCGACCAGAAAACCCTGGGTGTGTCCGTTGTATTCGGTCACGATCATGATGGAAGGCGGCGCGTCCGTGGTGATTCCGATGTATTTCGCAAGGTCGACAACGGGAACCAGACCGCCGCGCAGGCTCACCATGCCTTCCACGGCCGACGGCATGTCGGGGGCACGGGTGATGGCGGGGATGCGCATGACCTCGCGCACCTTGAAGACATTGATGCCGAATGTTTCCTTGCGTGCAGTGCTTGCGTCAGTTCCCAAGGTGAAGAGGAGTATCTCCAGCTTGTTGGCACCGGCGAGCTTGGTGCGTGCATCAATGCGTTTAAGCAGGTCCGACATGATGGCCTCTTCGAATTGGTGGGTAACTGCGACGACCCAAACGATTTTCCGGAAATATAATCGGCAACCCGCAGCTAAACTTTAGGAAGCGATGGTTTAATATCCGGGCCCCATGTCGGACTATTCTGTCATGAATCCGTCCCATTCCGAGGATGCTGAACTCCGCCAGGCCTTTGCCTTGTTCAGCGAGACCTCCGAGAAACTGGCTGGCACCTACCTGGAGCTGCAGGCACAAGTGGCGCGTCTGACCAGCGAACTCGCGGATGCCAATGGCGAGCTTGCACGGCGCGAGCGTCTTTCCGCCTTGGGGGAAATGGCGGCCCAGGTCGCCCACCAGTTGCGGACGCCCCTGGCCACCGCGGTGCTATATGCGGGTCACCTGTCGCGTCCCCAGATCAGCGATGCCGATCGTATCCGGTTCGCGGAAAAGACCCTTTCGCGCTTGCGTTACCTGGAGCGCCTGATCCAGGACATGCTGCTGTTCGTGAAGGGGGCGAGAATCTCATCGGAAGCATTCCCCATCGGCCCCTTGTTGGACGAGTTGTCTCAGATACTGGATCCGCAGGCTACCGCAAAAGGTGTGGCCTTCACACTGGCGTGCGGGGAACCGGATGGGGCGCTGAAGGGGGATCGCCAGGCGATTGCGGGCGCCTTGATCAACTTGCTGGAAAACGCGCTTCAAGCCTGTACGGCCGGTGGAAAAGTCAGCTTGACCCTGGGGGGGCAGGGTAGCCCGTTTGCTTCATTCCGGGTTGTGGATACCGGTGGAGGCATTCCCAAGGCGGCCCAGGCACGCCTGTTCGAGCCCTTCTTCACGACCCGAGGGGAGGGGAGCGGCCTCGGCCTGGCCATCGTGAGACAAGTGGCGGAAGCCCATTCTGGCTGGGTGGAATGGGAAGAGCGAAAAGGGGGCGGGAGCTGCTTCACGTTGTTCCTTCCCTACGCGGGTGGAGATGCCAACCATGCCTGATGCCCTGCCCATACTGGTCGTGGAGGACGATACCGCGTTGCGCGAGGCATTGAGCGATACCCTCGATATGGCGGGTTATTCGGTCATGGCGGCGGCGGACGCCGAGGAGGCCATCGCCTGGATGGAAAAGGGATTGCCCGGACTGGTGCTGAGCGATGTCCAGATGCCGGGCATGGATGGGCACGCCTTGTTGCAATTGCTGCGGCAGCGGCGTCCGGACCTTCCCGTCGTGCTCATGACCGCCTATGGGCAAATCGAACGGGCGGTACAGGCCATGCGGGATGGGGCGGTCGATTACCTGCCCAAGCCGTTCGAGCCGGACCGTCTGTTGGCCACGGTTGCCAGATATTACCGTCAGGCCGGGGAGGCACACGAGGAAGGCCTGATCTCGGCCGATCCGGCCAGTCTGGCCTTGCTGGATCTGACCCGCAGAGTCGCGATAACCGACGCGGCGGTCTTGATTACCGGCGAGTCCGGCGTCGGCAAGGAGGTTTATGCGCGCTACATCCACCGACAGTCGTCCCGCAACGAGGGGCCGTTCGTCGCGGTCAACTGTGCCGCGATTCCAGACAGTCTCCTCGAATCGGTGCTGTTCGGCCATGAAAAAGGGGCGTTTACCGGCGCCGGAACGACCCAGGCCGGTAAGTTCGAACAGGCCAGCGGCGGCATCATCCTGTTGGACGAGATTTCCGAATTGCCCCTCAATCTCCAGGCCAAATTGCTCCGGGTACTCCAGGAGCGGGAAGTGGAGCGTGTCGGGGGACGGACGGCGATTCTCCCTGGATGTGCGCGTGATTGCCGCGACCAACAGGGATTTGGCGGCCTGGGTTCGGGAAGGACATTTTCGTGAGGACCTGTATTACCGTCTCAACGTCTTCCCCTTGGAAATCCCACCGCTGCGGAGCCGGCGCAAGGGACATCGATCCCCTGGCCAGATATTTTCTCAGAATGCTTCGAGGACGTGGTCGGCAGGCGCGGTTTTTCCTTGTCTGACGCGGCATTGGCCGAATTGACGGGGTATGACTGGCCCGGTAACATTCGTGAGCTATGTAATGTAATGCAGCGCGCCATGATTCTTGCCCCTGGTACCGAGATCCAGCCGGAACATCTAATGCTTCCCAAGATGAGCAGCGGGGTGCCAGGCGTGAAGTCGTCTCACAAGGCCGAGTTGGGGCTCAAGGACATGGAGAGGGAAACAATATTGGACACCCTCAGACGCATGGATGGGTCGCGCCGGAAAACGGCGGATGTCTTGAATATGAGCGAACGCACTTTGCGTCACAAGATCAAGCAATACCGCGAAGCGGGCTTTCTTGATGGAGATGACCTCCTATAATCAGTGTCAGGAGGCAGGGCGATGAGCAATATCGATCAAATGGTTAACCAGCTTCGTGCCGTTGCGGCGCAGGCGTCGTCTGCGCCTGCGACCCATAACGATGTTCCGGCCCAGGACTTTTCCGCCTTGCTCAAGTCCGCCGTGGACGAGGTCAACAGCGCCCAGATGGATGCCAAGCAATTGACCCGCCAATTCGAGGCAGGTAATCCCGATGTCAATCTCCAGGATGTGGTCCTCTCCCTGCAGAAGGCCAGCCTGTCTTTCCAGACCATGGTGCAGGTTCGTAACAAACTGGTTTCCGCGTATCAGGAAATCATGAACATGCAGGTCTGACGGGTTACGGTTGACGGATGGCCTTACAGCCTCAGCAGCTTCTTACCAACGTCACCTATCGCTTCAACCAGCTTCCCGCCACTCGCAAGATAGGCCTGCTGGTTACCCTGGCGGCCAGCATCGCTTTGGTGGTCGGATTGGTTATGTGGTCCAGCGTGCCGGACTACCGCGTGTTGTTCTCCAATTTGGCCGAGAAGGACGCCGGTGCGGTGACCGCTACGCTGCAGCAGATGAACATTCCCTACAAGGCCGGCCCTGCGGGCACCCTGCTGGTACCTTCCGACCAAGTCTACGATCTGCGCTTTAAATTGGCTGCCCAAGGGCTGCCCAGGGGCGGGGCGGTGGGATTCGAGATCATGGATTCCCCCAAGTTGGGCATGACCCAGTTTCAGGAACAACTGGCGTTCCAGCGAGGGCTGGAGGGGGAGTTGGCTCGCACCATTCAATCATTGTCGCCGGTAGAAAGCGCTCGGGTGCATTTGGCCATACCCAAGCCCTCGGTGTTCATCCGTGACAAGCAATCGCCCTCGGCGTCCGTGCTCGTGAAGCTCTATCCGGGGCGTGTCCTGGATCCGGGGCAGGTGCAGGCCGTCGTCCACCTGGTATCCAGCAGTGTCCCGGAACTCTCGTCCGACAGCGTGACGGTCGTGGATCAGGCCGGTAACCTGTTTAGCGCAAAGTCGGACAGCTCGGCCATGAAAGGACTGAACTCCAGCCAACTTGATTATGTTCGGCAGATCGAGACTTATCATGCGCAGCGCATCGAGGCGATCGTCGCCCCTATCGTTGGTGCCGGCAATGTCAAGGCCGAGGTCAGGGCAGACCTGGATTTTACCGAATCCGAGGCCACCAGCGAGACCTATAAACCCAATCCAACGCCGGATGCCCAAGCCATCCGCAGTCAGCAGTCGGTTGAAGACGTCAATGCAGCATCGGGTTCCGCCATGGGCGTGCCGGGCGCATTGACCAACCAGCCCCCCGGGCCCGCCGCGGCACCGTTCAATGCGCCGGCCGGCGCCAATGCCGGCTTGAACTTCGGGAGTGGGCAAGGGCAGGGAGGCAATTCGAGCCGCAGGGAAAGCACGGTCAATTTCGAGTTGGACAAGACCATTCGCCACGTGAAGGAATCCCTGGGGCGGGTCAAGCGGCTGTCCGTGGCGGTTGTCGTGAACTATCGACCGGCGGCTGCGGATCAGAATGGTCAGGTGGGCAAACCCACTCCCCTGTCTTCCCAGGAACTCGCCCAGATCAACAATCTGGTCAAGGAGGCGGTAGGCTTCAATCAGGAGCGTGGGGATACCGTCAACGTGGTCAACGCGGCGTTCACCGAGAGCAAGACGGAGGTTGATATTCCGGCATGGAAAGATCCGGAGAACGTTTCCATGGCCAAATCCATGCTGAAGAATCTGGTCATCTTCGGCCTGGCCTTCTATCTGGTGTTCGGTGTTTTACGCCCTCTTCTTCGTGATCTGGTCAAGCCGCCGGAGGGTGGTTTCAGCCACGGGGTGGGACGTGGCCAGGGCGCCGAGGTCACCCTCGGAGAGGGCGCCGGTTTGATACCGGGCGATCGTTATGCCGATGTGCTCACCAAGGTAAAGGATTTCTCCAAAGCCAATCCCAAGGTCACTGCTGATGTCATCAAGGAATGGATGGCGAAGGAATGAGCGAAGATGGGGTTAGCAAGTCCGCCATCCTGATGTTGACATTGGGCCATGAGGAGGCCGCCGAGGTATTCAAATATCTCGGGCCGAAGGAAGTACAGAAGCTGGGCACGGCCATGACCCATGTTGGGAATGTCAGTCGCGAGCGCATCGAGTCGGTCATGCATGAGTTTTTCGTCGAGACGGAAGGGCGAATCAGCCTAGCGGATTCAGACGAATACATTCGTTCCGTGCTCAAGAAGGCGCTGGGGGACGACAAGGCCGCCCATCTCATCGACCGCATCCTACAAGGCAATGAGAGCGCGGGCATCGAGAGCCTGAAATGGATGGATTCGGCCAGCGTCGCGGAGATGATCCGCAATGAGCATCCTCAGATCATCGCCACCATCATGGTGCATCTGGATCGGGACCATGCCAGCGAAATTCTCAATCTGTTGCCGGAACGGCTGCGCAACGACGTGATGGTGCGCATCGCCACCCTCGAGGGCGTCCAGCCCATGGCCATGCGCGAACTCAACGAGGTTCTGACCCAACTCCTGTCGGGGGGGGATGTCACTAAGAAGAGCTCATTGGGGGGCGCCAAGGCCGCCGCTGACATCTTAAATTACATGGGAGGGGCGGTGGAGGCGTCAGTGCTCGCGAGCTTGCGGGAACACGATGCGGACCTGGCCCAGAAGATCCAGGATCAGATGTTCACCTTCGACAACATCCTGGATCTGGACGACCGCTCCGTTCAGATGCTGCTGCGCGAGGTGCAGTCCGAGACCCTCATCATCGCCCTGAAAGGCACGACTCAAGAGCTCAAGGACAAGATCTTCAAGAACATGTCGACCCGTGCCGCGGAGGCTCTCAAGGAAGATCTGGAAGCCAAGGGGCCGGTACGGCTTTCCGAAGTCGAGGCCGAGCAGAAGGAGATTCTCAAGATCGTCCGCAAGCTGGTGGACGAAGGCCAGATCGTGCTGGGCGGCAAGGGCGGCGAGGAGGGTCTGGTGGAATGAACACACCTATCCATCGGCTGGATAGATCACTCGTTCCAATCGGGTAGCCGGCAGTCGTGTCCAAGGTCATTCCCAAGGAACAACTCACCGCTTATCAGCGCTGGGAGCTTGCCGCTTTTGAGAACGATGGGGATGACGATCGTTTGTCCCCCGCCGATTTCAGCGCTGCCTCCGGGACCCGAGCCGAGGCCACGGAGGTGATGTTGCCCACGGCGGAGGAACTTGAACGGTTCCATCAGGATGCCTGGCAAGAGGGATACAACCTGGGACTGGAGGAGGGGCGCAAGGACGGTTTCAATACCGGCAGGGCTGAAGGAGAACAGTATGTCCAGCGCCTGAGAGAGTTGGCCGAGGCGCTGGATGCGGAATCGTTGCGCCAGGATGAGCAGGTTGCCCAGGAGATTCTGGCGTTGTCCCTGGCCGTGGCCCAGCAGGTGGTCCGCGTGGCCTTGCGTCTGAAGCCCGAACTGGTCTTGGTCGCGATCCGTGAAGCCCTCGTTTCACTGCCCTCCCTGGACGGCCATCACCGCATCCTGGTACATCCCGATCATGGCGCCCTCGTGAAGGAGTGGCTCGCCAGCGAGCACAGTCATTTGAACTGGAAGGTCGTGGAGGATCGGCACATGGAACCCGGGGATTTCCGCTTTGAAAGTGCCCAAAGCGAAGTCGAGGGCAGTTTGAGAACGCGCTGGCAGGAAATCGTGGAGTGTCTTGGGGCCGATGCCCGATGGCTGGAGTGAATCGCGTCGCCACCCTGATCGGTTACCTGCAGGATTGCCAGGAGGCCGTAACCCAAATTACCCCTTGGCGCACGACCGGCAGGCTGACCCGTGTCGCCGGTTTGGTAATGGAGGCGTCCGGCCTGAAACTGGCGACCGGAGCATCCTGCAAGGTATCCATGCCGGGTGGCCAGCAAGTGGACGCCGAGGTGGTTGGATTCGCCGGCGAACGGTTATACCTGATGCCATCGACCGACATCTATGGGCTGGCGCCGGGCGCCATGGTGGAGATTTCGGCGCACTGCACCTTTGATCCACCCCGTCTCAATCGTCCCTTCTTTCCGCGCCGTCGTATCGAGGATCGCATTCGCCAGGTCGCGGTAGGCCCGGAACTGCTGGGCCGCGTGATCGATGGCGCGGGTCGCCCTCTGGACCGCTTGGGTAGTCTGGATGCCGCCAGGCGCGCACCCCTGTATGCCAGGCCTACCAACCCGATGGAACGTGACCCCATCAAGGATGTGCTCGACGTGGGGGTACGTGCCATCAATGCGCTCCTGACTGTGGGACGTGGCCAGCGTATGGGGCTGTTCGCCGGTAGCGGCGTAGGCAAGTCGGTCCTGCTGGGGATGATGGCGCGCTATACCGAGGCGGACGTGGTGGTGGTGGGGCTGATCGGGGAACGGGGCCGGGAAGTCAAGGACTTCATCGAGAACATCCTCGGTACCGAAGGACTCAAACGTGCCGTGGTGGTGGCGGCCCCGGCCGATACCCCGCCTTTGTTGCGCCTCCATGGTGCCGCCTACGCAACCGCAGTCGCGGAGTACTTCCGTGACCAGGGCAAGCACGTATTGCTGATCATGGACTCCCTGACGCGCTACGCCCAAGCACAGCGCGAGATTGCGTTGGCGGTCGGCGAACCGCCCGCCACCAAGGGCTATCCTCCCTCCGTGTTCGCCAAACTGCCCCAGTTGGTGGAGCGGGCGGGAAACGGCTGCCAGGGAAGCGGTTCCATCACCGCCTTCTACACGGTTCTCATGGAGGGGGATGATCAGCAGGATCCGGTGGCGGATGCGGCGCGCGCCATCCTGGATGGCCACGTGGTGCTGTCGAGGCAGCTTGCCGACCAGGGGCACTATCCCGCCATCGACATCGAGGGTTCCATCTCCAGGGCGATCACCGAGCTGCTACCGAAGGACGAATTGGAACAGGTGCGGCACTTCAGGGGGCTGTATGCCCGCTATCAGCGAAGCCGAGACCTGATCACCATCGGGGCCTATACCAAGGGTAACGATCCGGACCTGGACGAGGCCATCGCCCTGTATCCCAGGATGGAGCAATTCCTCATGCAGGATTTCCACGACAAGCAGACCTATGCGCCTTGTCGGCAACAGTTGCAGGGCCTATTCATGACCTAGGCCGTGAAGGCCATGGCATTGAGACGACAGGCCGGTTCCTTTCCGGCCCGCATGATTGCTTAGGCAGTGGCGCGTGGTTTAGTCCTCGTGGGACTTCTTCGATAACCTTGCCCAAATAAACAAGCCCATGGCGATGATGAAGCCGATGGTGAAAAGGCTGAGGAGACCGATGTCGGTGCTGAAGAGTTCTTGCATCACTGGGCTATTCATTTGCGTGCTCCTTTGGGTGGTCCCCGTCAGGGGTGTGTTGATGGATTAGTTGTTGTGGCTGCCAAGGTGGTGCTACCGGAAAAAGGTGCCTGCCACTGGCCGGTGATGCGCCAAGCCCGATCAGGCGGCTCCAAGACCAGTTGACGCTTGCCAGTACCCGTATCTGGATCAGGGGCAATATAACGCCCCTGATTCGTGTGTACCAAGCTGATCTGGCGATCTTTATCCGCCTGGGTGGGATGGACGATGGTCAAGGTCAGCGCGCCTGGAAGTTGTTCCAGGCGCCCCGACAGGGAGAGTCGCAGTTGCCCGTCCTTGACCGCTAGATCCGCGCCGATACCGGCGGATGCCGCTTTGTCGTCGCGCTCGGTCACCCGTTCCACGGTCATGCCTTCCTTGCGGTATTCCGTGGTGACCAAGGGGTCCTGGTTGTGCGCCGCGATGAAGTAGGTCGATATGGCCGCGATCACCGCCGTGGCCGGCAGTCCCGCGACCAGCCACACCATCGGCTCTTTCCACCAGATGCTCACGGGAGTCTTGGAATGGGGGTGCATGGTGCTTCCTTATCTCAAAAAGCTGGATTTTGCTTCACGGACGATCTTGCCATCGTCCCTGGCCTTGATCTTGAAAAACACCGGATAGCTCGGACGGGTCAGCCGGGCGGGGTCGGCGCGCAACACCACGGTCAGATTGGCGGTGCCCAGGGCGGGTATGTCCACACTGTTGCCGGTGGCCACGCTGAGACCGTCGATACCCCGAGCGGTAACGTCGTAATGGTGTGGGCGGTCATCCATATTGATGACCTGGATTTCATACAGGTTCTCGATCTGGCCATTTTCCGCTTCCCGGGAAAGGGTGCGCCGGTCCCGAATGACATCGGCGCGCATGGGAACGCGCTCCGCCAGGGTATAGAGGAATGCGCCGATGATAGCTGTGAGAACAACGGTATAAAACAGGGTACGGGGACGGAAGACATGCTTGGGAATATCCTTGTCCGGGTACTTCCCGTCGATGGCGTTTTGCGTCGAGTAGCGGATCAGTCCCTTCGGATACCCCATTTTGTCCATGACCTGGTCGCAGGCATCGATGCAGGCCGCGCAACCGATGCACATGTATTGCAGGCCATTGCGGATGTCGATGCCGGTGGGGCAGACCTGCACGCAGATGCCACAATCGACGCAATCTCCCAGGCCCTTGGCCTTGTAGTCCGTGCCTTTCTTGCGCGGGCCCCTGGATTCGCCGCGGTTGTAGTCATAGGTGATGATCAGGGTGTCGGTGTCGAACATCACGCTCTGGAAGCGGGCATACGGGCACATGTACTTGCACACCTGCTCGCGCATGAAACCGGCGAAACCCCAGGTGGCGAAGGCGTAGAAGAACACCCAGAAGGTTTCCCATGGCCCCACGTTCCAAGCCAGGAACTCCTGGCCCAGGACCTTGATGGGGGTGAAATAGCCAACGAAGGTGAAACCGGTCCACAAGGCCAGCACGACCCAGGCGACGTTCTTGCCACCCCGGCGCAAGAGCTTGTTGGTGTTCCAGGGTGCCTCGGAGAGTTTCTTCTGCTTGATGTGGTCCCCCTCTAACCAGCGCTCGATCCAGGTGAACAGCAGCGTGTAGACCGTCTGGGGGCAGGCATAGCCGCACCACAGCCGGCCGGCGACCGCAGTGAACAGGAACAGGCTCAGGGCCGAGATGATCAGGAGGACAGCGAGCCAGATGAAGTCCTGGGGCCAGAACACCAGGTTGAACAGATAAAACTTCCGGGCGCCGAGATCGAACAACACGGCTTGGCGGTCATTCCATGACAGCCACGGCAGCCCGTAGAAAAGCACCTGAGTAAACAGGACCAGCGCGATGCGCCAGTAATTGAAGACCCCCGATACCGCCCTGGGGTAGATCTTCTGGTGAACGGCGTAGAGGGATTGCTCCATCTCGTCGGTGCCATCCTTGAGGATGGGTATCTGATTTGGTTCGGGCTGAGCCACGTATTTCCTCTCTCTTCAATAAAACCACTAGTGACGAGGTTGGCTTTTCCCTCTGCTGCGCCTGCTTGGGGTCTTGTGTGTTGGAAACCGCAAGCCAACCCACTCTCGGGAATGGGCTGGGTTGCGTGGCCGACCGGATGGTCGGCCGTTCCGTTTACTGCGCGGGCGCCGCTTCGGGCATCGGCTGTGCCGGGGTGGGGTTGGCGCCACCACCCAGCCCCCAGACATAGGCGGTCAGGAGATGGATCTTGGCATCGCCCAAGGCTTCTTGCTGGGCAGGCATGCCCCCCTTGCGTCCCTTGATGATGCTTTCCTCGATGGCGGCCTCCGAACCACCATACTGCCAGGCGTCATCGGTCAGGTTCGGAAACCCGGCGGCGGCCATGCCCTTGCCGTCCTCGCCGTGGCAACCCGCGCAAACGGCGAATTTATCCTTGCCGGCTGCTGCCAGGGCCGCATCGTGGGGCTTGCCGCCCAGGGAAAGGACATAGTTCGCCAGTTCCTTGGCGCTCTGTTCGTCGCCCGCCATACCACCAGGCATTTCCGCGGTATGGCCGTTGGCAATGCTGGCCTTGATGTCGTCGGGAGTGCCACCGAACAGCCACAGGTTGTCGGTCAGGTTCGGAAAGCCCTTGGACCCCTTGGCGTCGGATCCGTGACACTGGGAGCAATAGGTCAGGAACAGGTGCTGCCCCATCTCCTTGGCCTGGGGATCGGCGGCCACGGTCATCACGTCCTGGCCCATGAAGGGTTGCATGACCTTGTTGAACTCGGCGTCCACCCTATCCTTTTCGGACTGGTACTGATTGGCGGACGACCAGTTCCATATGCCCGCGAACTTGCCCAGACCTGGGTAGAGCACCAGATAGATGATGCTGAAGAAAATGAGGCCGTAGAACAAGAACATCCACCAGCGCGGCAGGGGGTTGTTCAGTTCCTGAAGGTCGCCGTCCCAGGTGGGGGCCATCAGTTCGGCCTGTTCGCCCTCGGCCAGTTTCTTCGTTGTCTGGCTCCTAAGGATCCAGAGAGAGAACAGGATGCCAGCGACGGTCAGGGCTACGATGTAGTAGTTCCAGAACTCGCTGACAAAGTCGGGAATTGCATATCCAGCAATCATGAGTGTCTCCTAATCAATTAGGGGCTTTACCGGCTTCGTCGGCATCACCCGCGTCTTCCTGGAAGGGAAGATTGGCCGCGTCCTCGTACTTCTGTCGGTTGTCACGGTGGTAGGCCCACCAGACGATGGCAACGAACACTACGAAGAACATGACCGTGGCGAGTGCACCGAGGAAACTGGCGTCCATGTCAGTGGTCCTTGGGACCGTGAGTACCCAGCACTTGCAGATAGGCGATCAGGGCATCCATCTCCGTCTTGCCTTCCAGCTCCTTGGGCGCATTGTTGATTTCATCTTCGGTGTAACCGGTACCGAAAATGTTCAGGGTCCGCATCTTGGCCTGAATATCCGCCGCGTCCGCTGGCGCATCGGCCAGCCAGGTGTAGGCGGGCATGTCGGACTCGGGAACCACGTCACGGGGATTCATCAGGTGGGTGTAGTGCCAATCATCGGAATAACGTCCACCCACCCTTGCCAGATCCGGACCGGTGCGCTTGGAACCCCACTGGAACGGACGGTCATAGACGTACTCGCCGGCTACGGAGAAATGACCATAGCGTTCGGTTTCCGCGCGGAATGGACGGATCTGCTGGGAGTGGCAGAGATAGCAGCCTTCCCGTATGTAGATGTCGCGGCCCGTCAGTTGCATCGCGGTGTAGGGCTTGAGGCCAGGCACCGGCTGCGTTGTCGACTTCTGGAAAAACAGCGGCACGATCTGCACGAGCCCCCCCACCGATACAGCGATGAGAACCAGCACGATGAACAAGCCGATGTTCTTTTCTATCATCTTGTGACTAAACATCTTCAGTCTCCTTGTCCGTTAGGCCGCAACCGCTTCGGGGATGCGAGCGTCATTCACGGCCTTGCCGGCAGCGATGGTCTTCCACACGTTGTAGGCCATCAGCAGCATGCCCAGGAAGAACAGGCCGCCGCCCACCAGACGGATGGTATAGAAGGGATACATGGCGTTGACCGACTGGGCGAAGCTGTAGGTCAGGGTGCCGTCGGCATTGGTGGCGCGCCACATCAGGCCCTGGGCCACACCGGCAATCCACATCGAGGCGATATAGAGCACGACGCCGATGGTGGACCACCAGAAGTGCACGTTGATCAGACGGGTGCTGTACATCTCCTCTCGGCCGAACAGGCGCGGGATTAAGTGGTAAAGGGAGCCGATGGTAATCATGGCCACCCAGCCCAGGGCGCCGGAATGCACGTGGCCGATGGTCCACTCGGTGAAGTGGGACAGGGCATTCACGGTCTTCACCGACATCATCGGGCCTTCGAAGGTGGACATGCCGTAGAAGGACATGGCGGTGATCAGGAACTTCAGGATCGGGTCGGTGCGCAGCTTATGCCAGGCGCCGGACAGGGTCATGATGCCGTTCATCATGCCGCCCCAGGAGGGCGCGATCAGCATCAGGGAGAAAACCATGCCCAAGGACTGTGCCCAATCGGGCAATGCGCTGTAAAGCAAGTGGTGAGGGCCGGCCCACATATAGATGAAGTTCAAAGCCCAGAAGTGCACGATGGACAGGCGATAGGAATAGATGGGGCGGCCGGCCTGCTTCGGGATGAAGTAATACATCATGCCCAGGAAGGCGGTCGTCAGGAAGAACCCCACCGCGTTATGGCCGTACCACCATTCCACCATGGCATCCTGCACCCCGGCGTAGGCGGGATAGGACTTGAACATGCCGAAGAGTGAGGTACTGCCGCCAACAATCCATGGCACTTCCGCGCTGTTGACTATGTGCAGCAGTGCGATGGTGATGATGTAGGCGCCGAAGAACCAGTTGGCCACATAGATGTGCTTGGTCTTGCGCTTCATGATGGTGCCGAAGAACAGCACGGCGTAGGCGACCCAAACCACGGTGATCAGGATGTCGATGGGCCATTCCAGTTCGGCATATTCCTTCCCGCTTGTGATACCCAGCGGAAAGCTGATGGCCGCGAGCAGGATGATCAGTTGCCAGCCCCAGAACACGAAGGAGGCCAGTCCGTCAGACAGGACCCTGGTTTGACAAGTGCGTTGGACCACATACAGCGAGGTGGCGAAGAGACCTGAGCCGCCGAAGGCGAAGATGACCGCGTTGGTATGCAGGGGGCGCAGGCGGCCGTAGGACAGGATGGCGGACAGGGGCCCGAGATCCTTGGTGATGTCTGGCCATATCATCTGGACGGCGATGATTACGCCTACCAGCATCCCAACAATCCCCCACACAACCGTCATGATGGCGAACTGTCGGACGACCTTGTAGTTGTATGTTGATTCCATACGCGGGTCTCCTAAGCAGTTAAGGCTGGGTCAATAAAGCGGGCGCCGAAAATTCGACGCCCGAATCCTATTTATCCTCTTGATCCATGTCAATGGATGTCTGTGTCCGATTTTCCGTTTCTTGTTGATTTTGTTGAGGTAAATCATCATCCATGAGGATTCGGTGGGCCGGGCCTTCCATATCATCGAACTGCCCGCTTTTGACTGCCCAGAGCAAGGCCAGGGCGATTACCGCCACGAGTACCAGGCTGATCGGGATCAGCAGATAAAGAATATCCATGTGGGGTTCGACGCGTTTGCTCGGATGACCAGCCCGGACTATCGCACAATATGACCTGAAGCTTAAGGATCAGGAACGGCTGATCCTGGAGAGCCGCATCGCGTTGAGCACGACCAGCAGGGACGAGAACGACATGCCGATGCCCGCCATCCAGGGCGTGATATAGCCCATGGCCGCGGCCGGGATGGCGAACAGGTTGTAGACTACCGCCCAGGCCAGGTTCTGCCTGATCACCCCTTGGGTCTTCCGGGCCAGACGTACGCTGTCCGCAAGCCGGCCGATCTCGGAAGACAGCAACACCATGTCTGCCGCAGCCTGGGCGGCCTCCGCCCCTTGGTCCACCGCGATGGAAACCTGGGCCTGGGCCAGCACCGGGGCATCATTCACACCGTCGCCGGTCATGGCGACGATGGCGCCCTGTCGCTGCAATGTCTTGACAGCATTCAGCTTGTCTTCCGGCAACATGCCGCCGCGGGCATCGCCGATGTCCAGTTCCCGGGCCAGGGCGGCCACATTCTCGGCCCGGTCGCCGGAATAAAGGTGAATGCGCACGCCCAGCGACTTCAGTTCGTCGATCAACTGCTTGGCCTGGGGACGGGGTGCATCGCCCAAGGAAAACCAGGCCAGGGGGCCTCTCTCGTCCGCCAGCCCGACTAGGGTGGTGTCGGCGCCGAAGCGGCCGGCGGGCGGAGAATCCGCGACGAATTCGGGAGCACCTAAAAGGTATCGCCGCCCGGCAACCCTGCCTTCTACCCCCCGACCCGCTATATACAATATGTCCTCCGCCGCGAGTTCCCGGTCCCCGGCGGCTTCCCGCAGGGCGCAGGCCACCGGATGGGAGGCGGACTGTTCCAGGGCTCTGGCGATGGCCAGGGCCGTGTCCCGGTCACCCCGGACCACCTCCACATCCAGCAGACTGAACTGTCCGGTGGTGAGGGTGCCGGTCTTGTCGAACACGAAATCGGTGGCCTTGGCCAGGGTTTCCAGGGCATGGCCCCGGGTGGACAGCAGTCCCAATCGGGTCAGGCGGCCCAACGCCGCCGTCAGCGCCGCCGGCGTGGCCAGGGACAGGGCGCAAGGACATGACACCACCAGCACCGAGACGGTGATCCAGAACGCGCGGGAGGGGTCCAGCACATACCAGATTCCGGCCACGCCGGCGGCGATGGTCAGGAGACCGAGCACGAACCAGCCCGCGACCCGGTCCGCCACCTTGGCCAATGGGGGTTTTTCCGCCAGTGCCCGGTCCAGGAGCCGGACGATGCCGGACAACACGGTATCCGTTCCCACCTTGTCCACATGGACCACCAGGGGGCTGTCCAGGTTGATGGTGCCGCCGATGACGCCGGTGCCGGCGTGCTTGGCCACTGGATGGGATTCTCCGGTCAGGAGGGATTCATCCACGCTGGAACGTCCCTCCGCCACCTCGCCGTCGGCGGGAAAGCTTTCCCCGGCGCCGACCATGACGAATTCACCTGGAATGAGGTGCACCGCCGCCACCAGTTCCTCTTCCCGTGTGTCGGGGTAGCCGGGCAGGCGCAGGGCGGCGGCGGGAATCAGCTTGACCAGGCTCTCGGCAGCCTCGGCGGATTTCTTGCGGGCGCTCATTTCCAGGAAGCGGCCGGTCAGCAGGAAGAAGACGAACATGGTCACCGAATCGAAATACACATCGGCGCCGCCGGTGAAGGTGCTGTAGACGCTGGCGGAGTAGGCCGCGCCGACACCCAGGGCCACGGGCACGTCCATGCCGGCCCGCCTGAGCTTGAGGTCGCGCCAGCTGCCCTGGAAGAAGGGCCAGGCGGAATAGAACACCACCGGCGTAGTCAGCAGCAGACTGGCGAAACGCATCAGGGCCTCGATGTCCGCGCCCATGGTGCCGGCCTTCGCCATATAGAGGGGTATCGCGTACATCATGACCTGCAGGGTGCCCAGGCCGGCAATGGCCAGGCGGCGGATGGCGGCGTTGCGCTCCTTGCGGAATAGCTCTTCCTGGCGGTTGGTATCGAAGGGATAAGCCTTGTAGCCGATGTCCTGGATGCTCTTCAGGATGTCGGAAAGGTGGATGCGGCCGTCGTCCCAGCTTACCCGGGCGCGCCGGGTGGAGAAGTTGATGTCCGCCTCCAGCACGCCGGGCAATTGATGCAGATGGCGTTCGTTCAGCCATACGCAGGCCGCGCAGACGATGCCTTCCAGAATCAGGTTGGCTTCCCGGGTTTCCCCTTCGCACTTGACGAAGCTCTGCTGTACCTCGGGCAGGTCGTACAACTTGAGGCTCTTTAGTTCATCCAGGGCCGCTTCCGGGGTCTTGGGCAAATCGGTGCGCAGGCGGTAGTAATTGGCGTTGCCGGAATCAATGATGGTCTGGGCCACCACTTGGCAGCCCATGCAGCAGGCTAAATGAGCTTCCGAATGGAACTGGATCCTGTAATCCGAGCCGGCCGGTACTGGCTCGCCGCAATGGAAGCAGGTCAGGGATTCAGGCATGGCCGGATTCTAACTGCCACTGTCGTGGTGGTTGGCCAGGGCAGCGAATTCCGCCACGGAAAGGGTTTCGCCGCGTCGGCGTCCATCGATGCCCAGGTCCTCCAATACCGTGTCGGCCACCACACCTTTCAGGGTGTTGCGCAGGGTCTTGCGGCGCTGGCCGAAGGCCCGGGCCACCACTTCCGCGAACCGTTTGTGATCTACATAGAGAATCGCCGCAACCGGCAATGGGATCAGGCGCACGATGGCGGAATCCACCTTGGGCGGTGGCTGGAAGGCGCCCGGGGGGACGACGAACAGCTTTTCCACCCGGAACCGGGATTGCAGCATCACCGACAGGCGGCCGTAGTCCGGCGTGTTCGGGGCGGCCGCCATGCGGTCCACCACTTCCTTCTGCAGCATGAAGGTCATGTCGCGAATCACGCTGGCGCTGTCCGCCAAGTGGAATAGCAGGGGGGAGGAGATGTTGTAGGGCAGGTTGCCCACCACCCGCAGATCCGGCCCCAGACTACCGAAATCGAAGCGCAGGGCGTCGGCCTGGTGGATGGTCAGGTGTTCCGGCGGAAACTCTGCTTGGAGGCGGGCCACCATGTCCCGGTCGAATTCCACCACGTGCAGATGGGACAGTGTGCCAAGCAAGGGACGGGTCAGCGCGCCCGGTCCGGGACCGATCTCCACCATCAGGTCGCCGACTTGCGGCTTGATGGATTGCACGATACGGCCCACGTAATGGGCATCCACCAGGAAATGCTGGCCCAGGGACTTCTTGGCCCTGGGCAGGGGCTGTTGGCCTTCCACCCTGTCGCTCATGGGGCGAGGCGATGGGTGGCCATGGCCTGGGCCGTGGCGATGGCGACCCCCAAGCTGCCGGCGTCCACCTTGCCGCTGCCGGCCAGGTCCAGGGCGGTGCCGTGGTCCACCGAGGTGCGGATGATGGGCAGGCCCAGGGTAATATTCACGCCCGCGCCAAAGCTAGCGTACTTGAGCACCGGCAGGCCCTGGTCGTGATACATGGCCAGCACCGCGTCGGCTTCATCCAGATGCTTGCGCTGGAACAGGGTATCGGCCGGCAGGGGGCCGATCAGGTTCATGCCCCGGTCGCGCAGCTGACGCAACACCGGCTCGATCACCTCGATCTCTTCCCGCCCCAGATGGCCCCCTTCGCCGGCATGGGGGTTGAGGCCGGCCACCAGGATACGGGGATGGGCAAAGGCGAAGTCCCGCACCAGTGCGCCATGGAGGATATGCAGCGTTTCCATCAGGCTTGCGCGTGTGATGGTGGCGGCAACATCCCGCAGGGGAAGGTGGGTGGTGGCCAGGGCGACCCGCATCCCCCCGCCCGCCAGCATCATGACCACCCGGGACGTGCCGGTGAGGTCAGCCAGGAACTCGGTATGGCCGGTGAAGGGGATGCCGGCTTCGTTGATGACGCCCTTGTGCACCGGTCCGGTCACCAAGCCGGCAAACTCTCCAGACTGGCAGCCCCGCAGCGCCCGCTCCAAAGTCGTCAAGACATAGGATGCGTTTGCGGTATCCAACCGGCCCGCCTCCACCGTCCGTGTGGCGGGGATGTGCAGCAGGCTGACCTGGGTTGGCTGGCCCGGCGCGAAATCCGGCACACGGAAAGGCAGGCCCAGTTGTCGGGCGCGCGTTTCCAGCACCGCCCGGTCGGCCAGCATCACCATGAGGGACTCGGGGGGCGATTGGGCCAGCATCACACAGAGATCGGGTCCGATGCCGGCGGGTTCGCCGGCGGTCAGGGCCAGGGGGGGGAGGGAGGATAAGGGCATAAAGAAAAAGGGCGGCTCTCGCCGCCCTTCGCCGTTCGGGCGTCCGATCAGTCTCGTTCGCCCATCAAGGCCATGAGCAGGCTCAATAGGTTCACGAACAGGTTGTAGATATCGAGATAGATGGCCAGGGTCGCCATGACATAGTTGGTTTCCCCGCCGTTCACCACCCGGCTCACGTCGTACAGGATGAAACCGGAAAACAGCAGCACGGCGACGCCGGACAAAGTCAGGGCCAGGGCAGGGATCTGGAAGAACATGTTGGCCAGCATGGCCAGGATCAGCAGCACGATACCCACCATCAGGAACTTGCCCATGAAGCTGAAGTCCCGCTTGCTGGTGGTGGCCACGCCGGCCAGGACCAGGAAGATGGCGCCGGTGCCGCCCGCCGCCAAGCCGACGATCTCCGCGCCGTTGCGCAGATGCAGGGCCATCTGCAGGATCGGGCCCAGCATCAGGCCCATGAAGCCGGTCAGGACCAGCAGTAGAACCACGCCCAGGCCGCTTTCGCGCTTGGCCTGGATGCCGAAGAACAGACCCATCATCACGGCGAAGGCGCCCAAGCCGTACATGATGGGGTGCTGGGCCATGAAGGAGAAGTTCATGCTCATGCCCATGAGAGCCCCGATCACCGTGGGGATCATGCTCAGGCCAAGCAGCATGTAGGTATTACGCAGAACCTTCTGGCTACCTACGGCGACGCTGGTGGAGGCGTCGTAAGCGGTGGTCTGGAATTGGGGTTGCATCAGTATTCACTCCCGATCTGGTTTCAAAATGCCCATAAGACTAGCGGCAGGGGCAAAGAGTTTCAATCCTGTAGTGCTGGCAGGCGAAACTTGCGGTCCTGTAGAATCCTCTTTTTTTCCGGCAACTGTTTGGATATATGGCATTAATTGTTCAGAAATACGGTGGCACCTCGGTCGGTTCCATCGAGCGTATCCGTAACGTGGCGGAACGGGTCGCGAAGTTCAAGATGCTGGGGCATCAGGTCGTAGTGGTGGTGTCCGCCATGTCCGGCGAAACCAACCGGCTCATCGCCCTGGCCAAGGACATCCAGAAGGAACCCGATCCGCGCGAACTGGATGTCCTGGTCTCCACCGGCGAGCAGGTCACCATCGCCCTGCTCGCCATGGCACTGAAGGACCTGGGCTTGAAGGCCAAGAGCTACACGGGGGGCCAGGTGCGCATCGTCACTGACGCCGCCCATACCAAGGCGCGCATCCTTTCCATCGACGAAGGCCGAATGCGTGCAGATCTGGACGGTGGCTGCGTGGTCGTGGTGGCCGGATTCCAGGGGGTGGACGAGGCCGGCAACATTACCACCCTGGGACGGGGCGGTTCCGATACCACCGGTGTCGCCCTGGCCGCCGCGCTGAAAGCGGACGAATGCCAGATCTATACCGACGTGGACGGTGTTTATACCACCGACCCGCGCATCGTCCCGGAAGCGCGCAAGCTGGACACCATCACCTTCGAGGAAATGCTGGAAATGGCCAGCCTGGGCTCCAAGGTGCTACAGATCCGCGCCGTTGAATTCGCCGGCAAGTACCAAGTCAAATTGCGCGTGCTCTCCAGTCTCCAGGACGAGGGCGAGGGCACGCTGATCACCTTCGAGGAAGACAGAATGGAACAACCCATCATCTCGGGCATCGCCTTCAGCCGCGATGAAGCCAAACTCACCGTGCTCGGCGTACCCGACAAGCCTGGCGTCGCCGCCCACATTCTGGGCACCATCGCCGACGCCAATATCGACGTGGACATGATCGTCCAGAACGTGGGGGCCAATAACACCACCGACTTCACCTTCACCGTGCACCGCAACGAGTTCAAGAAGGCCATGGAAGTTTTGGCTGTGGTCAAGGAGATGATCGGCGCAAGGGAAATCACCGGCGACGACAAGATCGCCAAGGTGTCCCTGGTGGGCATGGGCATGCGCAGCCACGCCGGGGTCGCCAGCAAGATGTTCCGCACCCTGGCCGCCGAGAACATCAACCTGCAGATGATCTCCACCTCCGAAATCAAGGTTTCCGTCGTGGTGGAAGACAAGTACATGGAACTGGCCGTACGCTCCCTGCATCAGGCATTCGAGTTGGACAAAACGAGCGAGGCGTAGCCGCGCTTACATTGCGTTAACGGGGCCGGGCGGGTATCCTTGCGCGGCTTTTCCCCAGGCCGTTCGTGCCGTTGGGTATTAAGTATGGAGACGTGGCCGAGAGGTCGAAGGCACTCCCCTGCTAAGGGAGCATGCGGTCAAAAACTGCATCAAGGGTTCGAATCCCTTCGTCTCCGCCACCGCATTCGGGTTTCATATTCATTGCGGAACGGTCGGGTTGCTATATAATTCGCGCCTCTTAAAAGCGCCCGTAGCTCAGTTGGATAGAGTACCTGGCTACGAACCAGGGGGTCGTGGGTTCGAATCCTGCCGGGCGCGCCAATAAATCAAAGGGTTAGCGGTTTTCAGGCCGCCAATCCTTTTTCACTTTCCGACAGATTTCCGACACTTTCCCGGTTGCGTCTCACGACGGTCAGGGTTGGTGTTTGAGCGTTGCCACGGTCCGCGATCCGCTCCACTGCGTCGAGTAGCTCGCTGAGCTCCGCCGCCGAGTAGTGGGTCGTAATATCACCGTTGGCATGACCCAGGAGCGCCTTCCGGGTTTCCAGAGGAATCCCGGCACTCCTGAGCCGCCTCCCGAAGGTATGGCGCAAATTATGCACCCCCCTCAGGATGCCGCTATCCATCGGCAAACCTGCTTCCTTCCAGGCCCGTTGCCACGCCGTGTTATGAAGCTTGTCGATGCGGTTGCCCCGGTAGGTGAACACATACTCCGGGTCGATCCCGCGTCTCGCCTCGATCACACGGTGGGCCACCGCGTTCAGCACCACCACCCGCTCGGTGCTGGTCTTGGTGATGGCTTCCGGCAGGATAAAGACCGAAGTCCCCAAATCCGGCACGGCCACTTCCCATTCCCAGCGAAGCTGGCTGATTTCCTGTTCCCGGCATCCGGTGTTGACGCCATACAGCGCCGCGTCAACCAGATGCTTTGGCAACAGCCTGAACAGCCTGTCCTGTTTGTCAATCAGCGCCCAATAGTTGCCAAAGCATCTGGTTGACGCGGCGCTGTATGGCGTCAACACCGGATGCCGGGAACAGGAAATCAGCCAGCTTCACTGGGCAGTGGCCGTCGGATTTGGGGTTTTCGTCTTATCCTGCCGGAAGCCATCACCGAGACCAGCACCAAGCGGGTGGTGGTCTTGGTGATGGCTTCCGGCAGGATAAAGACCGAAGTCCCCAAATCCGGCACGGCCACTTCCCATTCCCAGCGAAGCTGGCTGATTTCCTGTTCCCGGCATCCGGTGTTGACGCCATACAGCGCCGCGTCAACCAGATGCTTTGGCAACAGCCTGAACAGCCTGTCCTGT
>CAVQKQ010000027.1:0-25899 GCA_963713085.1 uncultured Pseudomonadota bacterium
CCGACGAGATCTACAACCTCGCCGCGCAAAGCCATGTCGCCGTCAGTTTCGAGGAACCCGAATACACCGCCAACTCCGACGCCCTGGGGGCCCTGCGCATCCTGGAGGCCATTCGCATCCTGGGCCTGGAGAACAAGACCCGTTTCTACCAGGCCAGCACCTCCGAACTGTTCGGCCTGGTCCAGGAGACCCCCCAGAAGGAGACCACCCCCTTCTACCCCAGGAGTCCCTACGCCTGCGCCAAGCTCTACGCCTACTGGATCACGGTCAACTACCGGGAGGCCTACGGCATGTATGCCTGCAACGGCATCCTGTTCAACCACGAATCCCCGGTGCGCGGCGAAACCTTCGTCACCCGCAAGATCACCCGGGCCCTGGCCCGCATCAAGCTGGGGCTGCAGGACTGCCTGTACCTCGGCAACCTGGATGCTAAACGCGACTGGGGCCACGCCAAGGACTACGTCGAGATGCAGTGGCTGATGCTGCAGCAGGAACAGCCGGAAGATTTCGTCATCGCCACCGGCGTGCAGTACTCGGTCCGCGACTTTGTCGATGCCGCCGCCCGGGAACTGGGCATGGCCATCCGTTGGGAAGGCCAAGGTGTAGAAGAAAAAGGTTACCTCCCCTCGCCCGCAAGCGGGAGAGGGGCCGGGGGAGAGGGAGAGAAGCCCATCGTCGCCGTCGATCCCCGCTACTTCCGCCCCACCGAGGTGGAGACCCTGCTGGGCGACCCGGCCAAGGCCAAGGCCAAACTGGGCTGGACCCCGAAGATCAGCTTCGACGAACTGGTGGCCGAGATGGTGCGGGAAGACCTGAAGGCCGCCGAGCGGGACGAGCTCGTCAAGAAGCACGGCTACAAGACCATGGACTATCACGAGTGAAGCCATGGAACTGAACGCCAGGATCTACGTCGCCGGCCATCGCGGGCTGGTGGGTTCCGCCCTGATGCGTGACCTCCGGAGCAAGGGTTTTACCCACCTCATCACCCGCAGCCACGCCGAACTGGACCTGACCGACCAAACCCAGGTGGCGGCCTTCTTCGCGACAGAGCGTCCCGAATACGTCTTCCTGGCCGCGGCCAAGGTCGGCGGCATCCTCGCCAACGACCAATACCCGGCCGAATTCATCCGCGACAACCTGGCCATCCAGACCAACGTCATCCACGCCGCCTGGCAGAACGACGTCAGGCGTCTGCTGTTCCTGGGCTCCTCCTGCATCTATCCCAAGCTGTGCCCCCAGCCCATGAAGGAGGAATACCTCCTCACCGGCCCCCTGGAGCCCACCAACCGCCCCTACGCCCTGGCCAAGATCGCCGGCATCGAGATGTGCTGGAGCTACAACCGGCAGTACGGCACCCGCTACCTGGCGGTGATGCCCACCAACCTGTACGGCCCGGGCGACAACTACCACCCGCAGAACAGCCACGTCATCCCGGCCCTGATCCGCAAGTTCCACGAGGCCAAGCAGGGCAACAGTCCCACGGTGACGGTGTGGGGCACAGGCACGCCAAGACGGGAGTTTCTCTACAGCGAGGACATGGCGGATGCCTGCGTGTATCTGATGAACCTGCCGGACGACCGGTTCCAAACCCTGCTGGGCAGCGACGAATCAAAGACCGGCATCTTCATGCCGCCCCTGGTGAACATCGGGGTGGGTGAGGACCTGACCATCCGGGAATTGGCGGAAACCGTGCAAACCGTGGTTGGCTACAAAGGCGAGATCGTGTTCGACGCCACCAAGCCGGACGGCACCCCCAGAAAACTCATGGATGTGGACCGCCTGCACGAACTGGGCTGGCGAGCTCGGACAACAATGTCGACAGGACTAGATTTGGCCTATCAGGACTTTCTGTCCAGCTGCCCCAGTATCTGAGCCGCACAAGCAGACCGCCGCGGATTACAGCAGTATTACAGTCGCCAGGCCCAGGAAGATGAAGAACCCCATCGAGTCCGTGATGAAGGTGGTCAGCACGGCGGAACCGAAGGCGGGGTCCAGGCCGAATCGGTCCAGCAGGGCGGGCGGGAAGAATCCCGCCATGGCGGCCACCAGCTGGTTGAGCAGCATGGCCGCGGCCATGACGCCGCCCAACGGGATGTTGTCGTAGAGCAGATAGGTCACAACGCCCATGACGCCGCCCCACATCGAGCCGTTGAGCATGGCGATGCCCAGTTCCTTGGTGAGCAGGCGTTTGGCGTTGTCCTTGTTGATCAGGCCCAGGGCCAGGCCGCGCACCACCAGGGTGGAGGTCTGGTTGCCGGAATTCCCCCCCATGCCGGCGACGATGGGCATGAGGGCGGCCAGGGCCGCCAGCTTGGTGATGCTGCCCTCGAAGGCGCCCACCACCCGGGAGGCGATCAGCGCGGTGCACAGGTTGATGGCCAGCCAGGTCCAGCGGTTCCGCGCCGCCTTCCAGACCGTGGTGAACAGGTCCTCGTCCTCCCGCAGGCCCGCCAGCTGGAGCATGTCCTGTTCGGATTCGGCGCGGATGAAATCCAGCACCACGTCCACCGTGAGGCGCCCCACCAGCCGGTCCTGGGCATCCACCACCGGTGCGGTCACCAGGTCGTAGCGCTCGAAGGCCTGGGCGGCATCGGTGGCCTCGTCGAACGGATGAAACAGCACCGGGTCGTCGGACATGACCGCCGCCACGTGGGCTTCAGGATCGTGCACCAGCATCCGTTTCAGCGGCAGGGTGCCGATCATGCGGCCATCCCGCTCCACCACGAACAGCTTGTCGGTGTGGGGCGGCAACTCGTCCAGGAAACGCAGGTAGCGCAGGGCCACCTCCAGGGTCACGTCGGCACGGATGGTGACGAAATCGTAATCCATGAGGGCGCCCACCGAGTCCTCATCATAAGCCAGCGAGGATTCCACCTGGGCGCGCTTGGCCTGGTCCAGGGACCTGAGCAGTTCCTGCACCACGTCCTTGGGCAGGTCCGGCGCCAGATCGGCGATCTCATCGGTATCCAGGCTGTGGGCGGCGGCCAGCAATTCCCGCTTGTCCATGGCCGCGATAAGGGATTCCCGCACCGCGTCGGAGACCTCGATGAGGATGTCGCCGTCCCGCTCCGCCTTGACCAGGTCCCATACCAGCATCCGGTCTTCCAGAGGCAGGGCCTCCAGGATGTAGGCCACATCAGCCGGGTGCAGGCCGTCCAGCTTCTTGGAGAGTTCCGCCAGGTTCTGCTTGTGGACCAGGGATTCCACCAGATCGTGGCGCGGCATGTTGGGTCGGGAGGACTCTTGCTTGTGGACGAGATCCTCCACCAGCTTGTGCCGGGCGATGAGGTCCATCACCTGCTGTAGGCTGTCCTCGAGGTGTTCCTTGATCTTATTTTCGTCCTGGACGTTCATTTACCGCATTCGCCTTGCCAAACCCTGGTTTGACGGCGATTGTAGCTTGCACCAATGAGAAACGCCCCGACACGGGGCGTTTCTCTGTCCGGATCAGGCCCTATTTCGAGGCGGGCGTGGCGGGTGCGGCGGGCGGCTGTCCCGGGACCTGCCAGATCTGGCTCCAGGTGTTGGGATCAAAGGGATTGAAGAAGTAGGGCTGCGGAGTACCCGATGCGGGCGGCGCCGCTTGCGGCACGACCGGCAGGCTATACATCTTTGCCCAGGCGTTGGGATCGAAGATGTTGACGGTGGGGGCGCCATAGGGCGATACCCCGGGTTCCGGCGCGACGCCCTGGGTCGGATAAGTCAGGAAGCCCTTCCACATGTCGCCGTAGGAGGCGGGATTCAATGTGGAGCCCATCCAGCCCATATACAGCCCCGGATTCATCGTGTTGACGCCGGCGCGCAACCATTGCGGATCAAGCGGCGACATCAACCATTTCAAATAAATCGCCGGGTTGATGGATTGCATCATCAGGTTCCAGACCTTGGAATCGACAGGGGCCATAGCCCAGCGCATCAACTTGCCCGGATCGGAAAACTGGGTCAGCAAGGCAGTATAGAAGTTGGGGTCCATGCCGGCCGCCAGCCACTTCATGTACACGTTGGGGTCGGTCATGAGAGGCATCCACGCCGAATAGGAAGCGGGATTCATCATGCTGTTCATCATGTAGCCCCACATGGACGGGTCCAGCATCTGCATGCCCAGCGCGGTGTAGAACCCGGGCTCGGTCGCCGCGGTCGCGAAGGGCACGAACAGTTTCGGCTCCTTCAGCGCATTGGGGTTCTTCGTGAAGTCCCACATGCTTTGCGCCCAGGCCTCCGGTGTTTTCGGCACATCCTGAGGCGGTGCGTCGGCGGCTAACACGGCACCCGAGAAAGTGAAAGCAAGAGCGAGAGTCAATGTCTTGACGTTCATAATTTACCTCCGGGGGGTTTAGGATTAACCAATCCTAATATTTTTATACACTCGTCAATTCATCTCGCAAGTCCCGAAGGGCATGACGGCTTACGACCTCACCCCGGACGACTGGTTAAAGCTGTCGAGCACATCGAGATAACTGGCGCGCGCCATCACGGAGGGGTCCGGCAGATTCCGCTGGCTCATGCTGCCCTTTAGCTGGGCGACCGACTCATACTCTTTTTCAGCCATCCAGCTTTGCATATCCACCAGGATTTCGCTCAGGCGACCCGGTCCGTGTGCCAAGAGGCAGGAGGCCAGATGCACCACGTCCGCCCCCGCGAGGAGCAGCTTGAGGGCCTCGTCCGGTCCATGCACGCCGCCCGTGGCGGCCAGGGTCAGGCGGGTGCGGCGATGCAGGATGGCGATCCAGGTGATGCGCAGCAGGGCCTCGTCCGGATAGGACAGGCTGAGCCGGTTGGACACCTGCAGCGTTTCCAGATCGATATCCGGCTGGTAGAAGCGGTTAAACAGGGCAACACCCCGGGCGCCGCCCTGCTCAAGCTGGCGCACGAAATGGGGGAGGGATGAAAAATAGGGTGACAGCTTCATGATGATGGGCAGGCTCACCACCCCACGCAGTTCGGCCAGCAGGCTAAGGTAGCGGCTCTCCACCGCCTCGCCGGAATGGGCCATCTCCGCCGCCACGTGATAGACATTGAGTTCCAGGGCATCGGCGCCGGCCTGTTGCAGTTCCCGGCCCAGTTCCACCCAACCGGACAGGGACACGCCGTTGAGGCTGGCCACCACGGGAATTTCCAGGCGCTCCTTGAGACGGCGCAACTGCTCCAGATAGCGATCCAGACCGTTCTTGAACTCAGCGGGATCGGGCAGAAAACTGTCCGCTTCGCTGTGGCCCAGGTTGCCATGGAGCAGGAAGCGGTCCGCCATCGCCGCCTCCGCATCCAGTTCCTCTTCGAACAGGGAGTACATGACGATGGCTGCCGCGCCGGCGTCCTCCAGTCGCAGGGCGGAGTCCAGATGCCTGGACAAAGGCGAGGCCGACGGCACCAGCGGGTTCTTGAGCTTGAGGCCAACATAGTCGGTGGAGAGATCAATCATTTCAGGTCTCCCGCAGGGCCGCCCCAAGGGAGGCCTGAGCCCCCCGGGGGGTAGCGAACGAAGCGAGCTGGGGGGGGTGTTTCATCTCAGGCTCCGGTCTTGGGTTCGGTGGCGGCGGGGCTGTCGGCGACGATGGGCGGGGCCTCCGCCAGGGCCTTGTAAGCGGCGAAGCGATGATCCGCCTGTTTCTGGGCAGCGGCCAGGTATCGTTCGGCCGCTTCCGGGTGACTTCGGGCCAGCATGGCGAAACGGGTCTCGCTCTGCATGAATGTCTTGATCGGGAGTGAGGGAGACGCGGAATCCAGCTTGTAGGGATTGGCGCCGCTTCGCGCCAAGCGCGGATCGAAGCGGAACAGGGGCCAGTGGCCCGACTTCACCGCCATGTCCTGCTGGCGCTGGTTGTAGAGCAGGTCGACGCCGTGGGCGATGCAGGGGCTGTAGGCGACGATGAGGGACGGTCCGTCATAGGACTCCGCCTCGTGGAACACCCGCAGGGTCTGGGTGTCCTTGGCGCCATAGGCCACGTTGGCCACGTAGACGTGGCCGTAGTCACTGGCCAGCCGGCCCAGGTCCTTCTTGGCGGTGGGCTTGCCGCCGGCGGAGAACTTGGCCACGGCGCCGATAGGCGTGGCCTTGGAGGTCTGGCCGCCGGTGTTGGAATAGACCTCCGTGTCCAACACCAGCACGTTCACGTCGTAGGGCAGGGCCAGCACGTGGTCCAGGCCGCCGTAGCCGATGTCGTAGGCCCAGCCGTCGCCGCCGATGATCCACACCGAGCGGCGGATCAGCCACTCGGCCAGGAGCGCCAGTGCCCGTGCGCGGGGATGATCGGAGCCGGCTAATTTGTCCATCAGGACGGCCACCCGCCGGCGCTGTTCCCGAATGCCCTTTTCCTCCCGCTGGTCGGCGTTGACCAGGGCCTCCACCAGGTCGCCCCCCACTTCGCCCGCCAGTTCCTTGGCCAGCACCTGGGCGTGGGCCATCAGATGGTCCGCCGCCAGGCGCATGCCCAGGCCGAACTCGGCGTTGTCCTCGAACAGGGAGTTGGACCAGGCCGGGCCCCGGCCTTCGGCGTTGGTGGTGAAGGGCGTGGTGGGCAGGTTGCCGCCGTAGATGGAGGAGCAGCCGGTGGCATTGGCCACCAGCATGCGGTCGCCGAACAACTGGGTGGCCAGCCGGATGTAGGGGGTCTCGCCGCAGCCGGCGCAGGCGCCGGAGAATTCGAACAGGGGGTCCAGCAGCATGGCCCCGGGGATGGTGGTGTGCTTCACCCGTTCCCGGTCGAACTCGGGCAGGCCCAGGAAGAAGACGAAGTTCTCCCGCTCCAGCAGGCGCAGCTCGGGGGTAATGGGGGCCATGTTCACCGCCCTGCGGGAGACGTTGCTCTTGTCATGGATGGGGCAGGCCTCCACGCAGTCGCCGCAACCGGTGCAATCCTCCGGGGCCACCTGGTAGCTGATATGGGTGCCGGCCGGGAATTCCTTGCTCTTGGCCGGGACGTGCCTGAAGGTGGCCGGCGCGCCGGCGGCCGGGCTTGTGACCAGCTCCGCGGCGAAAGCCCGGGACCGGATGGCGCTGTGAGGGCAGACCAGCACGCACTTGCCGCACTGGGTGCACAAGACCTTATCCCAGACGGGGATCTCCAGGGCGATGCTGCGCTTCTCGTACTTGGCGGTGCCCATGGGAAACACCCCGTCCGCAGGCATCAGGGACACCGGCAGGCGGTCCCCCAGACCCCGGTAGATGGGCAGGGTGACGTCCCGCACGAATGCGGGCAACTCAATACCTGCCAGGGCATCGGCCGGCTCTGCCACCTGGCCGGCGGCCAAGCCGTCCAGCTTCACCTGGTGCAGGTGCGCCAGGGTCATGTCGATGGCCTTGAAGTTCAGCTCCGCAAGGCGTTTGCTCTTCCTGCCGTAGGTCTTCTCCACCGCCTGCTTGATGGCGGCGATGGCCACGTCCCGATCCAGGATGCCGGAGATGGCGAAGAAGCAGGTCTGCATGATGGTGTTGATGCGCCGGCCCATGCCGGCGTCGGCAGCCACCCGGTAGGCATCGATCACCCAGAAATCCAGACCCTTTTCCAGGATCTGCCGGCGCACCCTGTCGGGCAGGGTGTCCCAAGCTTCATTAGGGGGGGCCGGTGTGTTGAGCAGGAACACGCCGCCGGGGGCGGCATGGGCCAGCAGGTCGTAGCGTTCGGTGAACACGGTCTGGTGGCAGGCCACGAACCGGGCCTCCCCCTCCTCCACCAGATAGGCGGAGCGAATGGGTGCCCGGCCGAAACGCAGGTGTGAGACGGTCACGGCCCCGGACTTCTTGGAGTCGTAGACGAAGTAGCCTTGGACGTGCAGGTCTTTAAGCGACTCCTCCTCACCGATGATCTTGATGGAGTTCTTGTTGGCTGAAACCGTGCCGTCCGCCCCCAGACCCCAGAACACGGCGTGCTGCATGGCCTTGGCGGCATCGGTGCGGAAGGCCGCGTCCCAGTCCAGGGAAAGATGGGTGACATCGTCCCGGATGCCCACGGTGAACTGACGCTTGGGCCGGTCCCGGCCCAGTTCGTCGAACACGGCCTTGACCATGCCCGGGGTGAATTCCTTGCTGGCCAGGCCGTAGCGGCCGCCGGTCACCCGGGGCATGGGGCGCAGGCCGTCGGCGGCGGCGTTGGCCAGGACTCCGAGCACATCCTTGTATAGGGGCTCGCCGTCGGCGCCGGGCTCCTTGGTGCGGTCCAGCACCGCCACCGCCTTGACGGCGGCGGGCAGGGCCGCCAGCAGGGCGGAGGCGTCGAATGGCCGATACAGGCGCACCTTGAGCACCCCCACCCGCTCGCCCCGGGCAGTCAGGTGTTCCACCGTCTCGTGGGCCACCTCGGCGCCGGAGCCCATGAGCACCAGCACCCGTTCCGCATCGTCAGCGCCCACGTAGTCGAACAGCCGGTATTGTCTGCCGGTGTGGCCGGCGAAGCGGTCCATGGCCGCCTGCACCACGCCGGGGAAGGCGTCGTAGAAGGGATTGGCCCGCTCCCGGGACTGGAAATACACGTCCGGGTTCTGGGACGAGCCCCGCAGCACCGGGTGTTCCGGCGACAGGGCACGGGTTCGGCAGGACGCCACCAGTTCCTCGTCGATCATGGCCCGGGCGGTTTCGGCCTCCACCGCCACGATCTTGGCCACCTCGTGGGAGGTTCGGAAGCCGTCGAAGAAGTGGATGACCGGTATGCGACCCGCCAAGGTCGCGGCCTGGGCGATCAGGGCGAAATCCTGGGCCTCCTGCACCGAGCCCGAGGCCAGCATGGCACAGCCGGTGGGCCGGCAGGCCATGACGTCGGAGTGCTCACCGAAGATGGACAGGGCATGGGTGGCCACGACACGCGCCGCCACGTGAACTACGAAAGGCGTCAGCTCGCCGGCGATCTTGTACAGGTTGGGAATGAACAGCAGCAGGCCCTGGCTGGCGGTGAAACTGGTGGCCAGGGCGCCGCCGGTGAGAGCTCCGTGCAGGGCGCCGGCCGCGCCGCCCTCCGATTGCATCTCGATGATCTTGGGCACGCATGCCCCAGAGATTGGTCTTGCCTTGGGAGGCCCATTCGTCGGCCCATTCCCCCATACTGGAGGCTGGCGTTATGGGGTAGATGGCGATCACCTCGTTGGTGAGGAATGCCATTCGGGCGGCGGCCTCATTGCCGTCCAGGGTCAGGGTACGAGTCATGGCTGCTCGATGCGGTAGACCTCAATACTTGTCATTGTAGTCAGGCATGTTTCATGGGATGGCGGTGGACCGAAACCATCCCGGCAAGTAATCGTTCCGGGCAAGGCATACACTTGAAACATGCACCGTCATGGCCCACTTCTTGCTAAACAGGAAGCGAACGAGAAACTACAAAACCATGAGTCCCACAGCCAGTCCCGAAATCCTTGCCACCGCGGTTCTCATCGTCGATGAGGAGCGCATCGTGCGCTACCTCAATCCGGCGGCGGAGAATCTGCTCAGGATATCCGCCCACCATGCCATGGAGAGACCCATTGAACAGGTCATACCGGACTGCACCGAAGTGGTGCGCGCCATCGATAGCGCACTAACCGAGGGCGCAAGTTATATCGAACACGACCTGGGTATTTCCATCGGCGGAGAAAGCCTGGTGCTCTGCGCCACGGTTTCGCCCATCGATAACGACCATGGCTCGGCTGTGATCGAACTGCATCCGGCCGTCGGCAGTGTGCGAATCGCCCGGGATGAACAGGTCATGGCCCAGACCCAGGCCAGTCAGACCCTGTTGCGCCAGCTGGCCCACGAGATTCGCAATCCCCTGGGCGGGATCCGGGGCGCGGCGCAACTTCTCGAAGCGGAACTGGAATCCACCGACCTTAGGGAATACACCCAGGTCATCATCCAGGAGACCAACCGGCTGCAAGGCCTGTTGGATCGTCTGCTCACGCCGGCCAAGCGCCCCATCGTTCAGCAGATCAATGTGCACGAGGTGCTGGAACGGGTGCGGAGTCTGTTGCTGGCCGAATTCCCCCACCTGGAGATCGACCGCAATTACGACGTCAGCCTGCCCGAATTGACGGGTGACCCCGAGCAACTGATCCAGGCCGTGCTGAATATCGCCCGCAATGCCGCCCAGGCCATGGAAGGCGACGGACACATCATCCTGAAAACCCGGGTAGCGCGTCAGGTCACCCTGGCCATGAAGCGCTGGAAACAGGCCGTTCGCCTCGATGTGATCGACAACGGCCCGGGCATATCCGAGGAAATGATGGGGCGGGTGTTCTTCCCCCTTGTCTCCGGCCGCGAAGGCGGCACCGGCCTGGGACTCACCCTGGCCCAGAGCCTTGTGCAGCGCCATGAAGGGGCGATCCATGTGGAAAGCCAGCCCGGGCAAACCCGCTTTTCAATCTATTTACCTATTCGATAAGGCCACCCCATGAAGCCTGTCTGGATCATCGACGACGACCGTTCCATCCGCTGGGTATTCGAGAAAGCCCTGGCCCGGGAAAACCTGCCCCACCGCATCTTCGACAACGCGGAAGCCGCACTGCGCGCCCTGGACCGGGAGGTCCCCGGCGCGGTGTTATCCGACATCCGCATGCCCGGCATGAGTGGACTGGAGTTCATGGAACACGTCAAGGCGGAACATCCGCGCCTGCCGATCATCATCATGACCGCCTATTCCGACCTGGATTCGGCCGTGTCATCGTTCCAGGGCGGGGCGTTCGAGTACCTGCCCAAGCCCTTCGACGTGAACCACGCCCTGGAACTCATCCACCGCGCCCTGGACGAGGGTGGCCGGGGCGACGAGGTATCCGGCATGGAGGTGGGCCCCCTGGGTCAGGCCATGCTGGGCCAGGCCCCCGCCATGCAGGACGTGTTTCGCGCCATCGGCCGACTGGCCCAGAGCCATGCCACCGTGCTCATCACCGGCGAAACCGGCACCGGCAAGGAACTGGTGGCCCACGCCCTGCACCGGCACAGCCCGCGCAAGGACAAGCCCTTCATCGCACTCAACACCGCCGCCATCCCCAAGGACCTGCTGGAATCCGAACTGTTCGGCCATGAGCGGGGAGCCTTCACCGGCGCCACCGCCTCCCGGCGCGGCCGTTTCGAACAGGCCGACGGCGGCACCCTGTTCCTGGACGAAATCGGCGACATGCCCTCGGAGTTGCAAACCCGCCTGTTGCGGGTGCTGGCCGACGGTGAATTCTTCCGGGTGGGCGGTCATGCGCCGGTGCGGGTCAACGTGCGGGTGATCGCCGCGACCCACCAGTACCTGGAGGACCGGGTGCGCCAGGGCCTGTTCCGGGAAGACCTGTTCCATCGTCTCAACGTGATCCGCATCAAGCTGCCTGCCTTGCGCGAGCGGCGGGAGGACATCCCCATGCTGGTGCGCCACTTCCTGAAGAAGAGCGCCCAGGAACTGGGGGTGGAGATGAAGCAGGTGTCCGAGGAGGCCATGAAGGCCCTGGCCGCCCTACCCTACCCGGGCAACGTCCGGCAACTGGAGAACCTGTGCCACTGGATCACGGTCATGGCGCCCAGCCAGATGATCGAATCCAAGGACCTGCCGGCCGAATCCCTGGAACAACCGGCCAATCAGTCCATGGACTGGGCCGAGGCCCTGGCCCGTACCGCCCAGTTGCGCCTGGGCAAGGGAGAGACCGGCATTCTCGACAGCCTGACCAAGGAATTCGAACGCACCCTGATCCGGGTCGCCCTGACCCAGACCGGCGGGCGCAAGATCGAGGCGGCGAATTTGTTGGGCTGGGGGCGCAATACCCTGACCCGCAAGATTCAGGAACTGGGAATGGAGACGGGCGGCGAGGATTGAGTCGGGAATTCGTGCCAATATCTGCGCCCCTTTTGCCGATAGTCCTCGACCTCGATCCCCTTGCCGCCGATGTGCACCGAGATCTCGCCATCCCGGTCGGTACGGTACAGAGGGATAGCCAACGCCCGGTAGCGTGCCAGCACTTCGGGATGGGGATGGCCATAACGGTTGCGGTAGCCAACCGGGATCAGCGCCAGTCTTGGCCGCACCGCGGCCAGGAATGCCGGGCTGGATGAGGATTTGCTGCCGTGATGGGGCACCACCAGCACGTCGGCCGGCCCCAGCACCCCTCGCTCCGCCATGTTCATTTCCGCCAGACGCTCCACATCCGCCGTCAGCAAGGCGGAGCCGTAGCGGCCCTGCGCCCTGATCACGCAGCCCCGGTCATTGTCCGAATACCCGCTCTGGGCATAGTGGTGGCCGGGCGGATGCAGGACCCTGAACACCACGCCATCCCATTGCCACGACTGGCCCGCCAGGCAAGGCAAGGCATCGGGACGCGACGCCAGCAGGGACGCGCCGTACTCGCTGACACGGGTGGCGCCGAGCCCCGCCAGGGAAGTCAGGAACCACCCGGGCCGATGGCTGGCCAACAATGAACCCAACCCACCGCTGTGATCCGTGTCGTCATGGGTCAGCACCACGCCGTCCAGCCGGTTGATGCCTTGCCCCCACAAATAGGGCGCGACCACGCGGCCGCCGGCATCCTCCCCCGAGACATAGCGGGGACCGCCGTCCACCAGCAAGGCATGGGCGCGGGTGCGCACCAGCACCGACTCCCCCTGGCCCACATCCACCACATCCAACCAGAATTCTCCGGGTTCCGGATGCGGCAAACAGGGGAAGAACAGAGGCAGGCACAGCAATAGGCCCAGCCACCGTCCGGGCACGCCCCTGGGCAGCAGCAGGACCAATCCCCCCAGGACGGCCAGCAGCAGGGCGGCCAGTCCGGGCGGCGCGCCATGCATCACCGGTCGGGGCAAGGCGGCCAGTGCCTGCAGCACCCACATCACGCACCAGACCACACCATGGGTAAGCCATGCAACCCCATCCCAAGGCGATATCGCGGCAAGCAGGGCGCCCGGCACCGCCACCAGGCTGATGAGGGGGATGGCCACCGCATTGGCCAGGGGCGATACCAGGGACACCTCATGGAACAGGGCCAATAGAAGGGGGGTTAGGCCCAGGGTCACGGCCCACTGGGCCCGGGCCCAGGCCCGCCACGGTGGCGGCCGCCTGAGCCGTCCCATGCCGGCGAACAACAGGGCCGCCACCGCGCCGAACGACAACCAGAAACCCGGCGCCAGCGCGGCCCAGGGATCCATCAGGACCACCGCCAGCAAGGCGGCGGCCAATAATCGGGAGGGAGTGGGGGATCGATCCAGCCAGGCCACCGCCGCCGCGCCCATTAGCATGAACAGCGTACGCTGGGCGGGTATGCCGAAACCCGCCAGCAAGGCATAGCCGGTCGCCGCCATCAACCCCATCGCGACCCCGGCCCGGCGCGCGGGCAGGCGCAGATTGAGCCCCGGAATCCGACGCCAGACGAGCCCCACCAGGCCATAGACCAAGGCGGAGAACAGGGTGATGTGGAGGCCTGATACCGAGAAAAGGTGGGAGGTGCCGGTCTTGCGGAACAGGGTCCAAAGGTCGGATGGAATGGCGTCCTGATCCCCCACCGCCAGGGCCGTCACCACCCCCGCGTAAGGCTTGCCCGCCAAGGCGGTGGACAGATGCAGCCTGGCCCGTTCCCGGGCCCGGTCCACCAGTGCGGCGAGGCTCGCGCCGCAGCCGCTTCCGGGCACTGGCAGGCCAATCAGGGTACCGGTGGCGCGAATGCGCCTTTCCAACAGCCAGGCCTCGTAATCAAATCCACCCGGATTGAGGCTGCCATGGGGACGTCCCAGGCGGACCACTAGGTGCAGGCAATCCCCGGTGGCCACAGCCGGTCGAGGTTCACCGTGCCGCCCATACCAGCCCAACTGGATGCGTTCGGGCACAACCGCCCCGGGTGTGGATACGGCCGCCACACCCAGCACGAACCGCACCCCTGTGGCCCTGACTTCCGGCAGTCCCACCACCCGACCGGTCAGGGCGATATCCCTGCCAGCCCATTGCTCGGGCAGGACATCGGCCAGGCGCATCTCGGCCCGCCAGGCGGCATAGAAAAAACCTGCGGCAAAAGCGATCAGCAGGAACCCGATAGAGCGCATGCCCGGTCCAACCCGCATAGCGCGCGGCACCCAGGCCAGCAGCAGACCCGCCAGGGGCAGACCGCCCGCCCAGCCCAGGGCTGGCAATTCAGGCCGCGTCTGGAGCCAGGCACACCCCAGCGCGAAGGCGAATATGGCCCAACGGATCAACTAGAATCCCCCCACCATGCCTAGGAAGTACTTCCGTAAATATCTCCCCGATCATGCCTCGGTCCGAGACCATCGGCACCTGCGCTGGGCCCGGCCTTTTCTGAAGCACCCCAACCTCTGGCACCTGAATCGCCATTCGGTGGCGGGGGGCGTGGCGGCCGGCTTATTTGGCGGGCTGGTGCCGGGACCTTTTCAGATGCTGATGGCGGCCCTGCTGGCCATTCTTTTTCGGGTGAATCTGCCGGTGGCCGCGGTCACCACCCTCTATACCAATCCCGTCACCTGGGGCCCTCTGATCCTGGCCGCCTATACCATCGGCCACTGGGTCATGGGCGGCAACGGGGCAAGGATCACAGCCTTTCACTTCGACTGGCACAGCCAGCCTTGGAGCGACTTCCTGCCCCAGTTCTGGCATTGGTTCTCCGGCCTGGGCGAAGCCTATCTGCTTGGCAGTCTGATCCTGGCCAATCTCCTGGCCATTCTGGGTTATTTTGGCGTGCAGTTGGTCTGGCGCCTTTATATCCTGGCTTATCTGCGCCGCCGGCGCCGACGACACCGTCCTGCCCCGTGAAGCGATGCTCTCCTGATCAATTCCTTTCGCTCGGCACAGCGATCGGATAGCCGTTGCTCAGGGCCGTCAGGAACACCTCCAGGTCCGTGTAGGCCCGGCTACCGGGCAACAAGGGCTGGGTGCGGCTGTCGATATTGCACTCCATGATTCGCAATTGCAGGGATTGCAGCATGTATTGGGTGCGGTAGACCGGGTAATGGCCGGCATCACCATAGGGCGTGGTGATGGTGTCGCCGCGCAGGTGCTTGCCCACGTTGTGGGTATGGCAGGACGCGCAGGAAAGATTGAAGGCCCCGGCCTTGAGGTGGAACAGTTTGCGGCCCCGCTCGTAGGCGGCTTTCATGGCGCCTCTGGACACATCGATGGCGGTCGGCATGCCGTTGCCGAGGCTGGCCAGGTACAGCGATATGGCGCTGTTGTCGTAGCTGCCGTTCTCGATCACCCGGCCTTCCCGTTTGGCGCAATATTCGATCACCTCTTCCACCCCTGCCACATGCTTGAGATCGGCGCGATAGCGGGGGTAATGGCTGCGCAGCCCCTTCAGCCTGCCTTTTCGCGCGCCCAGGCAGGCGGCGAATCGGCCCTTGCGGTTGAGCGTTTTGAACAGGCTTTCGCCCCTGTCCAGGGCGAAATGGCCGCCATGGACCGACGGATTGAAGGGCGGGTCCATGAATGCCCAGTTCAGCTTCCAGTTCTCGTCCGGGTTGCCGGCCATGCGGAAATCGAGGTGATCGTGATCCTTCCAGTAGGGATAGGTATTGGACAGGGTCAAGTCTCCTGACGCCTTGGGCTGGTATTGCTCCATTGGATCGTATTCACGGTAGGGCCCGGCTTGGGCAGCGGCAGACGCGACCAGCAGACCGGCGCAAGTCAGAACAATGGATTGAATGACACCGTTCATGGCTCCCTCCTTATTCGATGGACTGCAGGTAGGCCACCAGGTCGCGGATGTCCTGCTCGCTCAGCAGGCCGAAGGTGCCGAAAGGTGGCATGACCGTGTTGGGATTGAAGACGCGGGCATCGAATATCTGCTGGAAGATCGCCCCATCCGGGTTTTTGTACCGCTGATAATGGAGCAGGGAAGTCCCCACAGTCCCGGGCCACTGGTCGTCAGGCACCTGATGGCACGCCACGCACCATTCCCATAACAAGGTCTTGCCCCGCGCCGCATCGCCAGCCAGGGGCAGCTTGAGTTCCACTTTCCTGGGTCTGGGAATCCCGCGATGATCACCATAGCTCAGGGTCAGCCACTTGGTGAGATCCCGGGTATGGGGTTCCCAACCCAGGCGGCCGCTGTTGACCACCACCTTGGGCACCAAGGTCTTGTTGGGCGCCGCTTCATTCACTGCGGCGTCCGCCGGCAGGCCCGCCCCATGACAGGAGGAAGCGAGAATGACGGCCAGACCCATGAGGGTGGCGGGACTACGCATGGTATCTCCTTGCAGACAAGTTCTAGTCCGAATGTATCAGACCAGCACCCCATCCTCCAGACGCAGGGTACGGCCCAGACGCGCGGCCAGGTCGGGGTCGTGGGTCACGACCAGGAACGCCGTGCCATGCAAGCCGGACAAGTCCACCATCATGTCCTGGATGCGCCCTGCCGTATGTCGGTCCAGATTGCCGGTGGGTTCGTCCATGAGCACGCAAGCGGGTTGGGTCACCAGGGCGCGGGCGATGGCCGCGCGCTGGCGTTCGCCCCCGGAGAGTTCACCGGGCCGATGGTGCAGGCGATGGTCCAAGCCTACCGCCTCCAGCCAGTGTTCCGCTTCTTCCAGGGCGGCAACCCGCTCCTGGCGCCGAATCAGCAAGGGCATGGCCACATTTTCCTGGGCCGTGAATTCCGGCAGCAGGTGATGGAACTGATACACGAAGCCCAGGCTGCGGTTGCGCAGGCGCCCCCTCGCCAGTTCGGAAAGGGACCAGATGTCGTCCCCTGCCACCCTCACCTCGCCGGCGTCGGGCCGGTCGAGACCGCCCAACACATGCAGCAGGGTGCTTTTGCCTGCTCCCGAGGCCCCCATGATCGCCACATGCTCGCCGGGGCTGATGCCGAGATCGACCCCCGATAGGACCGGCACCTCGGTCTTGCCCTGCCAGTAGCTCTTGGACAGGCCGGAACAGGAAAGTACCGCGCCCCCATTCTCACTCATAGCGCAAGGCCTCCGCTGGCTCTACCCGGGAAGCCCGCCAGCTGGGGTAGAGCGTGGCCAGGAAGGCCAGGATCAGGGCCACGCCACCGATGGTGACCACATCGGGCCAATCCAGCTTGGAGGGCAGCTTGGAGATGTAATAGACATCGGCGGGGAACAGGTCGATGTGTAGCAGCCGTTCGATCACCGGCACTACCGTCTCCACATTGAGGGCCAGCAGCACGCCCGACACCACACCCAGCAGCGTACCGATGACCCCGATCAGGCTGCCTTGCACCATGAAGATGGTCATGATGCTCTTGGGGCCTGCACCAAGCGTACGCAGTATCGCGATATCCGCCTGTTTGTCGGTGACTACCATAACCAGGGTGGACACGATATTGAACGCGGCCACGGCAACAATCAGGGTCAGGATGATGAACATCATGCGTTTCTCGATCTGCACCGCCTGGAAGAAGTTGGCATGGCTCATGGTCCAGTCCGACAGGTAATAATCACCCTGGAGGGTCTTGGCCAGTTCACGCAATACCCAGGGGGCCCGTTCCATGTCCGCCAGTTTCACCCGCAGTCCGGAGACGGCATCGCCCATACGGTACAGCTTCTGGGCATCCTGCAGATTGATAAGGGCCAGGCCGGAGTCATATTCGAACATGCCCATCTGGAACAGGCCCACCACGGTGAACTGCTTGATGCGCGGCAGCAAGCCAGCGGGCGTTACCACACCCTGGGGTGCGATCAGGGCCACCTTGTCGCCGGGAAACACCCCCAGGGAACGGGCCAGATCCTGGCCGAGGATGATACCGAAACCGCCCGGCTTGAGATCTTCCAGGCGACCGTTCTTCATGTGGCTGGCGAACTCCGCCACCTGGGTCTCTCGGTCCGGCTGCACCCCGCGGATCATGGCCCCCTTTGTATCGCTGCCCATCACCAGCAGGCCCTGGCCCGACACGAAGGGCGCCATACCGCGCACCTCCGGATGTTTCCCAACTTGGCTTGCCAAAGCCGGCCAGTCCTCCAGCTGGTTATTGGGGCCGGTGATCTCCAGGTGGGACGCCACCCCCAGGATGCGTCCGCGCAGTTCCTCCTGGAAACCGTTCATGACGGAAAGAACCACGATGAGCGCCATGACGCCCAAGGCAATGCCCCCCATGGAAGTCATGGTAATAAAGGAAATAAAGTGATTGCGGCGTTTCGCGCGGGTGTAGCGCAGGCCGATCAGGAATTCGTAAGGGAGCACGGGATGGAGTCTGCCACAGTCGGCGCGCTTACGTCACAGACCGCAAGTGTTGAACATCGATATATTAAGGGCCAGATCACTCGCCAAGAAAATGAGCAGCCACCTGTCTGAGTTGGCCGGCCCGACGATGCTCGTATAGATAGATGCCTTGCCAGGTGCCCAGCGCCATGTTGCCATCCTGCACCGGGATGGACAGACTAGTCTGGGTCAACGCCGCCCGCACGTGGGCCGCCGGGGTTCGACAGTTCGCAGTCCAAAAACAGTGATTTTCTAACGCACCCCCAGCATTCATGCGGGTTCCCGCCGCCGATTTCAAAAGTCTGTGTGGTGGCACGCAATGGTCAACAACGGCTTTTATTTACGTAGAGAAGTTTGCTGATAAAGTGGCGGCATGTTTGTCAAGATCACTGCCTCCGGAAAGCGCCGCTACGTCCAACTCGTCGAGTCCTATCGGGATGACGCAGGCCGGGTCAAAAAGCGCACCGTCGCCACCCTCGGTCGGCTCGAACAACTCGGCGGTGATCTGGATTCCGTTATCAGCGGCTTGCTCAAAGTGACCGGTCGCGAACCGTTGGGCGATGCGCCATCGACACCGTCGATCTCGTTCGAATCGGCGCGCGCCCTGGGTGACGTCTGGATGCTGACCGAGCTGTGGAAGGAACTCGGCTTTGGCGAACTGCGCCGCGTCTTTCGCAAGACGCGCCACACCACCGATGTCGAAGCCCTGATCCGGGTCATGGTGCTGAACCGCCTGTGCGATCCGGATTCCAAGCTCGGAGTATTGCGCTGGCTGGAGACGGTGGCTTTGCCCGAAGTGGATCTGACTGCGATCACGCACCAGCAATTGCTCCGCAGCATGGATGCGCTGATGGAGCACCAGACCGAAGTCGATAGCGTCGTGGCCGGTCTGTTGCGTCCATTGATTGACCAGGACCTGTCAGTCGTCTTCTACGACCTAACCACGATCCGCAGCGAAGGACTGGTGACCGTCGAGAAGGATGTGCGCAAGTTCGGACAGGCCAAGGAAGGCTTGATCGCGCGCCAGTTCATGCTCGGGGTCGTGCAGACGGCGGAAGGCTTGCCGCTCTACCACGAAGTGTTCGACGGCAATGCCGCCGAAACCAAGACGCTGTTGCCCACGCTGACGACTGTGCTGGCGCGCTTTCCGTCGGTGCGCCGGCTGATTCTCATCGCCGATCGCGGACTGCTCAGTCTGGACAACCTTGAATCGCTGCGGGCGATCCGACTCAGCAGCGGCCAACCGCTCGAATTCATCATCGCCGTACCCGGCCGGCGTTATCACGACTTCGTCGACCTGCTCGGGGATTTCCATCGCACCCGCTGTGCGACGGCCAGCGAGGAGATCATCGACGAGTGGGTGTGGAACGATTTGCGCCTGGTGGTCGCGCATGATCCGGTGATGGCGGCGATCCAGACGCAGCGGCGCGCCGATCGCATCGAGGCGCTGATCGCGCAGGGTGAGCAGTGGGCCGGCAAACTCGTCGAACAGGATGACGGCGTCAAACGTCGCGGCCGCAAGCTCTCCGACAGTGGCGCCAAGGCGCGTTTCTTCCATGCGGTGAGCGAGGCGCATTTGTCGAAGATCATCAAGGTGGATCTGGCCGCGCAGTTGTTCAGCTATGACCTCGACGCCGATGCCCGCACGCTGGCCGAGATGATGGATGGCAAGCTGTTGCTGGTGACCAACGCGCAAGGGCTGTCATCCGAGGACGTGGTCACGCGCTACAAATCGCTGGCCGACATCGAACGCGGCTTCAAGGTGCTGAAATCGGAGATCGACATCGGCCCGGTGTATCACCGGCTGCCGGAGCGGATTCGGGCACACGCTTCGATCTGTTTCATGGCGCTGATCCTGCATCGAGTCATGCGCACTCGGCTGCGCGCGGCGAACGCCGGGCTGACGCCGGAACGCGCGCTTGAGCAATTGCATCGCATCCAGCATCACCGCATCCGCCTGAACGGCGCCACCCCGGTGACGGGGGTTTCTTCCATCAACGATGAACAGAACGAGGTTTTTCATGCCCTCCGGGTGAAAAAACCGGTCGCTTCACAGCAATTGACGCTTTTGTAGGGTTGCGTTTTGAATTCGTGTTCAACGAAATCATACGGTTATCAGATTAACTGTCGAACTCCGGGGGCCTGACCTGCTGGATGATGCGGATCAGGCTGGAGGAGTCGGTCAGGTCTCCGTGGTGCAGGATGAACCGGCGACCGGTCTCGTGGGGGTCCTGGTAGAGGTGGTCGATGCGGTCCGTGTTGAACAACGAGGTGCGCCGCTTGATGCCGTGCACCTCATAGCCCTTGTTCAACAGGAATTCCGCCAGGTAGGCGCCGTCTTGGCCAGTCACTCCGGTGATCAGGGCGGTATTCATATCGGGTGGGCAGCAGTGTTGTCGGATGTCCCAATGCTACCGCCAAATACACGCCAGTCTGAAACCTCAGGCCGAAAGGCCGATTTCCTGCTGTAGGATGGCCAGGACCTGTTCGATATCCACTGTGAAGGCGTCGTACTGCCGGATGTCCTGACCGTCGACAAAACGATGGCGCAAGCCCATCTGCCTAGCCAGGGTGAACCAGAATGGTTCGAACGAGACTGGACAGAGTTCGAGCAACAGGCCACCCGGTTGGCAGAACACCAGATTGGTTAGGGCTGACCCACAACCGCCAACGACCACCCGTGCCGAGGCGAAAAGCGCCACCTGCTGCTTATGGGGCAGGGCTTCCGGCACCACCAGTTCAAAACCCAGGGGGGCCAGCCGGGCAAAGAGGTCGTCCTCGTTAACCAGGCGTCGCAGCTTTTGCTGTTTTCGGCTGATCAGAATCAGGCGGTTGGGCTCCTTATCAGCCACTTGGTAATGCTCCCGGAATGATGCGCCGACATGCTGTAGAGCATTACTATCCGCGAGTACGTTCACATATCGGTTGCCGGCGGACCGGCAAATTACGATCAGTTGGTTGCACACGACTTTTTCATCGTCCCGGACGGACCTGAACTGGAGGTCAGGATACGCACGCTTGAGTATGTTGAAGCCAGCCTGCTGATAGGGTGCGATATGTTCACCTGTCAACACCGTCGCGTTGCGGGCTTCAGGAACTGAGGCGAGGAGAATATGCAGCATGACCAGCCGGTCGAGCAGAAAGTGGAAATAATGAGGGCCCTGCCGCATAGAGATCACCAGCCCTGCTACCTGGCTGATCGAGCGGGGCCGGACCGGCCTGACCACATTACGTTCCATGCGCCAGTCGGGACAAAGCTGGATTCGCTCGCTGGGCCGATGCAGTACCGAAAAGGAAAGTGGCAGCACTTCGCAGTCTGTGAGTAAAAAGGCGGCCACGTTGTTGCGGAGTCTGAGTTCATCGCCGACCTGCCAACCTTCGACATAACCTTTGTAATGCTCTAGATAGCCCAGTTCTAACTGGGAAAGCTTCAGGGTTGCTGCAATCTCCTGATCTAGTAAGTGGGGTACTGTGCCTGGCTGCAAATAGCGGTGTTGGACATAGGCCGAATAACGCCTTCGCAGCCAGGGCACACGGGCTAGTACTAAGACAGCGAACAGATACCGTAAATGCCTGGCGGTGGCTTTCTTGCGCAAGCGATTTAGACGCTTGATCAAAACGGGTGGCAGGTGCATATGTGGTCACTCGTCTGGGGTTGAACTGGAACCGTACTATCCGTCCTTAACTTAATCGCGTATGCCCAAGAGGATGGTTGCCTTGGCCACAGCCTCGATGACCCGATCACACTGCACCTCGGTCATTCCTGGCCAAATCGGTAGGCTGAGTACCTCTTGGTGTATTGCCTCGGCGAGTGGTAAGGCACCTTTGATGAGGCCAAGATCTGAGTATGCCGTTTGCAAGTGTGGAGGAATTGGGTAGTGGATAAGGGTCAGGATGCCCATATCACTGAGATACCTCTGCAATTCATCCCGCAAAGCTGTGCGTACCACGAACAAATGCCAGATGGGGGCGGCCCAATCCGGCACCCAAGGCACCACCAAGCCGGTGTCGTTCAGTTGGGCAATGTAACGCTCGGCGATGGACCGACGGGCCTGATTCCAGCCATCGAGTTGACTCAACTTGACCCGCAGAAAGGCCGCCTGCAACTCGTCCAGGCGGGAGTTGAAACCCTTCTCATCATTCTTGTACTTAATTGGCGAGCCATAGTTGCGCAACATCCGTACCCGCTCCGCCAGCGCTCGGTCATCGGTAGTGACCGCACCCCCGTCTCCCAACGCGCCAAGGTTTTTCCCAGGATAGAAGCTGAAGCCGGCCGCATGGCCTAACGCGCCCGTGGTCTTGTCCTTGAAGCGGGCGCCATGGGCCTGGGCGGCATCCTCGATAACTTTCAAGCCGTGTTTTTCTGCGATGGCATGGATGGCATCCATATCGGCCGGCTGACCGTAAAGGTGGACTGCGATGATGGCACGGGTGCGGGGTGAAATGGCCGCCTCGATCCTTGTAGGATCCAGGTTGTAGGTGCGTGTATCCGGTTCTACTGGGACTGGCTTGGCGCCAGAATGGGTAACGGCAAGCCAAGTAGCAATATATGTGTTGCTGGGTACGATGACCTCGTCCCCAGGACCAATTTCCATTCCGCGCAGAATCAAGTGCAGGGCATCCAGGCCATTGCCAACCCCGATGCAGTGGTCCACTCCACAATAGGCTGCAAATTCAGCCTCGAAGGCTTCAGTTTCCGGGCCCAGTATGTACCAACTAGAATCCATAACGCGATTGAAGGCGGCCAGCAATTCAGCGCGCAAGGGGTTGTTCATTGGCCCAAAATCTAGGAATGGAATTTTCATGGCATGTTGGCCACTTGCAGGAAAGTGGCGTAATCGCGGAAATAGTCGGCCTCGTCATAGAAATCCGAGGCCAATACCATACTGACCGCACCCGAGGAAAAATTATCCAAGAAACTCCACATCATCGGACAGACATACAGGCCGTGGTAGGAACGATTCAGGTGATAACGGCGCTGGCGCTGGCCGTCATCAAGGACCACGTCAAAGCTGCCCGACATGGCGACGATGAATTGATGCAAGTGGCGATGACCGTGGGCACCGCGATCTGAGCCACCGGGCACATCGTATAGGTAGAAGACGCGTTTGATGTCGAAGGGGATATGGCGCGAACTCTCAATAAAGGTTAGATTGCCGCGCGGATCCTGGATCTTCGGAAGTTCAATGATTCGGCAGTCATTTAGAGACATAACTTCAAGCCCTGAAATTAAGTTAGGAACCGTGCATATTAGCGTGTTGTAGCCAAGTCTTTTTCAAGCATGATTATGAAGTGGTAGTTCAGGTGGTCTTCGGATGCTGTTTGAGCACTGAATCCTAGGAGGTTGCTTAGGCATTTATTGATGGAACGACCCCTTTTTTTCTCGCTGGGTTTCCAAACCATAATTCCCCCGCCGGGACATCTTTTGTGACTACGCTCCCGGCACCAATCATTGCATTTTCACCAATTATTATGCCACCAAGAAGAGTTGCATTCGCTCCGATGGACGCGCCATTTCTTATAATTGTTTTTAAGTATTCGTCTGGATATACCTTTGATCTGGGATATTTGTCGTTTGTGAAGGTAACATTTGGGCCAATAAATACATTGTCCTCAACAGTAATTCCGTCCCACAATTGGACGCCGCATTTTACAGTGACGTTGTTTCCAATAATAACATTATTTTCTACGAAGACATGAGCATTAATATTGCAATTTTCTCCAAGTCTAGCCCCTTTCAGGATAATAGTATATTGCCATACTATCGTTCCATTCCCAATGAATTCAGTTTGAACGTCTGCTTTTTCGTGAACAAATGGTAATATTTTATCAGAGCTCATGTCCTAATCCTGCGTTGGGTTTCAAGTATTATATTAATTACTTTAAAATGGGAGTGTTTTGATAACCTTGGCGGGATTTCCAGCAGCAATCGCATTTTCTGGAATTGATTTTGTGACAATTGAGCCGTTAGCGATCACAGAGTTTTTGCCAATGGTTACACCTTTTAATACGGTTACATTAGAACCAAAAAAAACGTTTTCTTCTATAACAACTTTAGCAGTTTTAGGCGTTCCCCCTTGCATTCTTTTGTCGGGGTGAAGATCGTGAAAATCGCTGTCATAAATTTCAAAATTAGTTCCAGCAATTGTATTTTTCCCGATATACACACCCTCGCCGGCGGCTATTATAACAAAATTATTATTGACATAAACACCTGATTCTATTTCAACAACAGTATCAGGTTTGCGAGACTCTATATAAGCATAGTTACTGTACAAATAAGGAGAATTTATAACGCCAATTTTTACATTTTCATGAAATATTATTTTGCCCTTACCATTAAATAAACAAGGTTGATTTAAAATTGGTTTACCAAAAACATTTTTGCATGTCGATAACAATTTGTATTTGTTAATTCTAAGCCATTGGTGAATATATGATATTAACATAATATACATTTCTATTTGTAATGGATGGGTAAATATTTAGACTCAAAGTCGATTTCAGCCATGTCATGCCAATTCCGCTTGGATGGGCACGCTCCATCGAAATCCTGCGGTAAATTTCATTCAAATGCCTGTGCTGATTGATTTGTCGGGAAGGAGCATGGATCTGTAAATGTATGCCACGGATTCTGGGTGAGCGTCAAAGGTTCAGAAGGTTACGTGCTCGTACAAATATCTTCTCAGCTAATTGTCTAATTGCGATGCTCGGGGTGCCCTTTCTCAGGGTATGTCTGGAACATAGTCGAAACTCGTTCCCGGTGGATGCGACGCCTTTTACCTCGATGTGGCCGCTGAGTACGGCCATCAGATTGTATTTGTGCAGCACCAGCTCACGTGCCTGCAGGATGGCGGGCAGGCGTCGCTGGTATTCGTTCGAATGCACGATATCCCCGATGAGACGATTGCTGCCGTCGTGATCGTTGATGTCGATCGGTATGAAGCTCTCGGCAGGAAAGTACTCGTTGGCATTTGGGGCGCCGCTGTAGAAGGGGAGGGTGAGCCCCAGAAAGGCGTCCGAGAGCTTTTCCGTCCAATGGTGCAGTCCGATGTGGTTCTCGATGGCGACGTGATATCGGTAAGGATCGAGGGCCTCGGCCTTGTCGTCCATGGGGCGGATGCCGTGGCCGAACACGTCCATTTCCGGCAGGTGTTCCTGAAGTTGTTTGACGAATGTGTAACGTTTGTTGTGCAGGGTATGGCGTTGGCGCTTGCTGGAACTGGCGGCCGAGATGAGCCGGGTCTTGTCGGTGGGGGGATGGTCGATCATCTCATCCAGGGTTCGCACATGCTGGCTGCCTACGCCATAGAACCAGCGCAGGCCCGGTTGCGAGTAGATGCGGTTGGGATGGGGGAGGGCCCAGGGTTCCTGAGAGGTGAGCACGTGGCCGAACTGGGCGGTGAAGGCCTTGCCATAGCATTTGATGGATGAGGGTTCTGTGGTGACCAGCAGGGTCTGCGCTTGGGGGCAGGCCAGTTGTTCGAAGGCATGGTACTTGTCCTGGCCGGCGTGGGGGGAGAGGTCGTCGTAGACCACCAGCCAGTCGTATTCCCGCGCATCCCGGTCGAAGGTGAACCGGCAGTTTCCCCAGACGGAGTCGCCTTTCGGGAAGTAGCGCTACGATTCCGAGGGGCGGGCTGCGTTGCTGACCAGCTTTACAGTAATCATGGCAATGCCTGGTGAATTGTGCCGACCCATTCGTTGCGGCCCAGGCACGATGCCGCGCGCTGTTCGCGTACATGGTTGGCCGGGAGGCGAAGTGGCAGGTTCATTCTTTCCAGTAATCGGCGATCCAGAGTGCGGGTTT
>CAVQKQ010000028.1:0-106401 GCA_963713085.1 uncultured Pseudomonadota bacterium
TCTGCCGCTTTGCCGAATGCGCACTTCCACCTCTGTCCGGTCATCCGTTGTTCAGGGTGATCAATGGCGGCTTCATGATGTCCTGCTGTCTCTCACGGCATCGAGTCCAGTGGCTCTGGATCGGCCATATCTGCTGGTCGAGCTTGCCAACAAGGGGTTCTAGCGGTGGTATGGGGGTTCCCGTCTGGCCACGATCTCGGCATAGATGAGTACGATCAGACGGTTGACCAGGCGATCGTGCGTCTTCTCGTCATCTTGACCACCGCGTGGCAATCACAGACGCGCGCCTCAGAAAAATAAAGTTGCCAGTGCGGTAACGAACAGACACGCCTTTGGGGAACGTATTAGCCTGACGATCACGATCGGTTACCGGACTGTCTGGAGTATTCATTGGCTTATCCGGTTGAGACAGACTGAATTGCCATTCCTGAAATGTTAGTTCCTTTGTAAAAAGGAGGACATACGATGCTGAACCACGAATTGCGAAGCGATGACGGGATACTGGTGTTAAACCCCAATGGGCCGCTTGAGGCCGATGATTTCACGCTGCTCGCGAGCAGCGTCGATGCTTATCTTGAACAACACGGAAGGCTGCGCGGGGTATTGATACGCGCAAAATCGTTTCCCGGGTGGAAAGACTTTGATGCACTGCTTGCGCACTTGAAGTTCCTCACCAGACATCTGCCAAGCATCGAGAAAATCGCTGTCGTCGCGGACGGGGCATTAGCGAACATCATGCCCAGCATTGCTAACCACTTTGTTCATGCGCAAGTGCAGCATTTCGACTCCAAGAGCGAAGGCATCGCATGGGACTGGCTCAGGAAAAATGGGGTCACGCAGCCTGGTTCGAGCGTGTGAGCGAATGAATTCTTGCTTCATAAATATGATTGAGTAGCGCCATGTCACATCCCATACACGAGGCAAACATATTTCTCGACCAGACAGCCTCGGCAATAACCCATAGGTCAACGGCACTAAAATCCAGGGCATCCTCTGTAGCCAGCATTTACGCAATCATTGGCGCTCTGGTTCTTGCTGTCATTCTGGCAGGTTTCTGGGGATGGCTGGAGATGACGAACCGTGAGAAAGAGTCCGCGCTAATCGCTAGACTTATTGCAAAGCAACAAGAAATTATGATTGCGCAAATGCAGACAAATATCCCTACGGAAATTGCACCGCCCACCGTACCTGCAACTTTTACGCAAGTGGCGATGCCACTTTATATACGTGAGCGTAGGCCGGCATATTCTCCTGGCATACAGCCCGCGGCCGCACAACCACCAAACTCAAAAACTGATGCGTCACCATCTGCGCCAAGCATTGATTGTGCGAATGTATCGAGCGCAGCAGAGCAACTCATATGCAGTGACAGGGATTTGTCAGGGCTCGATATCGACATGGGGATTGCATATTCCAATGCAATCAACAAGGCGGACGACAAGGAGCAGCTTGCGTATGACCAGCATGAGTGGATCAAGAATTCACGTAACACCTGCGCTGATACGAATTGCATGACAGACGCATTTAATCAGCGCATTTCAGAACTCTCAAAGTAAGGGAGTCCGGCAATCCCGGTTTCCAGCGCGACCCTCCGACTCCAGCCCGGAATGAGTTTTTCAACACAATTTCGTCAAATTCGGACGGTCAACGCAGAGCTGAAAGCTTCGGCGATCTCTCCGGGCTGGCCCACACGTCCCATGGACGCCACGCGGTGACGATCCGACATTACGCAGGGTCGTCGGCGTGGTCGGAAGCCGCCGCCAATTGCTCGATCTGGCGTCGCCACGTTTCGGCGCTCTGCGGCTTGACGAACAGCATTGTTATGTTCGGTTGCGCGTGCTTGATCGCCGCCTCGATGCGGTTGACGCACGTTTCGATCTGCGTGGTGTTCAGCGCATCTTGGAACTCGACACTCAGCGCTGCAACAACCTGACTCGCGCCCATATGTACGGTCAGCACGCCATTGGCGGTGCGCACGCCCGGATCTTCGCAGGCAATGCGCAAGATTGAATCCCGCACGCGCGGAAGTGCCGATTCGCCGATCAGCAGCCCCTTGGTCTCGCGCGCCAGCAGCAGCGATGACACCAGGAGCACGAATCCGATGCCGATCGATGCGACGCCATCGAGCCGTGGCGCGTTAAGTGCGTGCGCGGCCGCGATTCCCGCAGCCGCGATCAGCAAGCCAAGCAGTGCGGCAGTGTCCTCAAAGAGTACCGTAAATGTGGTCGGGTCCTTGCTGTCGCGGAACGCGTCAAGGTAGCCCTGGCTGCCCATGGTCGCACGGAATGCTTTGAGTCCCATCCACCACGACACGCCCTCGAAGCCAAACGATGCGACGAGCACCACATAGTTGAGCACCGGATTCCGCATCGGCTCAGGGTGCAGAACGTGATTGATTCCTTCGTAGAAGGACGCCGCGGCGCCCAACGCGAGAACCATTAATGCGACGATGAAGCTCCAGAAGTACAACTCGCGACCATGCCCAAATGGATGGCTGGCGTCGGGAGGACGAGCCGCGCGCTTCATCCCATACAATAGCAACAGCTCGTTGGCGGTGTCGACGAGCGAATGTACCCCTTCACTAAGCATTGCCGAGCTACCCGTGAGCGCCGCCGCTACGAACTTGGTCACTGCGATAGCGAGATTGCTCGCGAGCGCGGCGTAAACGGAAAGCTTCGCATCGGACTGTTTCGGCATAGGTATTTCCAATACGTGCCTTCTTTCAAGCGGCAAGATTGAGCGCATATCGCTGCCCCGGATACGGAACACCAATTCCATCCAACGGCCCGTCTAATGCCGTCCACAACTTAAGCGTTGTCTGCCGTCAGATATCGTATCGCCCGTTTCTCCAGGGCCAGCAGCACCGCTTCCTTCAGCACTTCGGGGAGGGTTGGGTGCGCAGAAGGAGCGCGCGTTGCCTACGCTGTCCGCGTGAATCCCCCATGCGATGACCCTTATCGAGGCAGGTCGCTCCGCGTATGCAACCAACGGTTACAGGTAAATTATGTTCCTGTTCTTTCCCTTCAACCACAAAGGCTAACTTTATAGCGCAGTGCGGCGGCTCGAAGTAATCGGCCGCTCTTAGCTGCTAAATGGCGCTCCACGTGCATGCAACACGCAGTTCCGGATCGAGAGTGCGAGTTCGCCGTTTGAAAAACGGCCATTCAGCGTGAATCTCGGCTCAGCGGCGGGTGAACCGCGCATTGCGGACCAAGTTGGCGCAGAACGGCCACCGGCGGCTCTGGCCGAATAAACGCCCTTCATGACCATCAGACTGACCGACCGCTTCTGCCTATCGCTCTAACCCGGAATGAAACCAATAAAAAACCCGCTCTTAGGCGGGTTTCAAGGACTTCATTTGATCTCGTTAGACAGGCAACTGGTGGAGCCGGGGGGGATCGAACCCCCGTCCGCAAGTCCTCCACAGCAAGTTCTACATACTTAGTCCGGTCGTTTGGTTTTGACCCGGACCCCGCCGATCGGACAGGCTGGGTTCAGGCGAGCCACCTAAATTTAACGTCGACCCAAGCGGCCCGGATCAACGCGAGTCCATGTTAATGACTCCACTGCTGGTTTCCCAGCCCGGCCCATGGACCAACCGGTGTGGAGTCTAGCCGTCAAGCGGCCAGAGCGTAAGTATCGTCGTTGGCGATTACTTGATTCCAGATGGATTTACGAGGTGACTGGTCCTCGGTATGCCCTTGTCTGCTTTGCAACCCACGTCGAAGCCAGGTCGGCCCCAGTGGAACTACTCAGAGATGGACCCAGGGAAAAAGTTCAATCCCGGAGCCTGAGGGCAATCTACGCGTCCGCCCCCAGCCAGTCAAGCAAGCCGGCGGGTGTATGGATATATCCCGCCGCGCCCCATTCCTGCGGGCGATCCTCGTCGCCGAGATAGCCGTAGAGGGCAACCAGGGTGGGCATGCCGACCGCGGAGGCGGCCTCGACATCGCGCGCGGCGTCGCCCACGTAGAGACAGGATTCGGGGTCGGAGGCGACGATGCGGCAGGCATGAAGCATGGGGGCCGGGTGGGGCTTCGAATGTTCGCAACTGTCCCCTGAGACCACGCAGGCCGCCCGTCGCATCAGGCCCAGGTGGGCCAGGAGGGGTTCGGTGTAGCGGGCGGGTTTGTTGGTGACCACGCCCCACTTGATGCCTCGGACTTCGAGCGCGTCCAGGACTTCGGCCATGCCCGGGAACAGAGGGGAATTGGCAGTGAGATTGGCCGCGTAGATCTCCAGGAATTCCTGGCGCAGGGCGGGAAATTCCGGATGCCCCTGGCCGACGCCGAACCCCAGCTGGATCAATCCCTGGAAGCCATGGGAAGCCTGGGGCCGGGTAAGTTTTTCCGGCAGGGGCGGCATGCCCCTTCTGCCGCGCATCGCGTTGAGGGCGGAACCTAGGTCCGCCGCCGTGTCCACCAGGGTGCCGTCCAGGTCGAACAGGACGGTTTCAACCACGCCGGCAGGCCAGGAGATAGTTGACGTCGGTATCCCGTTCCAGGCGGTAGACCTTGGTGAAGGGGTTGTAGGTCATGCCCATCAGATCCACCGGCTCCAGGGCCGCCTGGCGGGCGAAGGCGGCAAGCTCATGGGGCTTGATGAAGCGGGCCCAGTCGTGGGTGCCCTTGGGCAGCAGATTGAGCAGGTATTCCGCGCCCAGGATGGCGAACAGATAGCTCTTGGGATTGCGGTTCAGGGTGGAAAAGAACATCCAGCCGCCGGGCTTGGCCATGCGGGCGCAGGCGGCCATGGTGGAGGCGGGATCGGGCACGTGCTCCAGCATCTCCATGCAGGTCACCAAGTCGAAGCTGTCGGGCTGCTCGTCGGCCAGGTCCTCGGCCGAGATCAGGCGGTAATCCACGTGGGTGCCGGATTCGAGCTGGTGCAGCTTGGCCACTTTGAGGGCCTTTTCCGACAGGTCGATGCCGGTCACCTGGGCGCCCCGGGCCGCCATGCTCTCGGCCAGGATGCCGCCGCCGCAGCCCACGTCCACCGCGCGCTTGCCCTGTATGGCGGCGTGCCGGTCGATCCAATCCAGGCGCAGCGGGTTGATGTCGTGCAGGGGTTTGAATTCGGAGTTGGGATCCCACCAGCGGTGGGCCAGTTGGCTGAACTTGTCCAGTTCGGCCGGGTCGGCATTGGTCATGAGGTCACCTCTTAATCACAGCGGGAATTGTCTTGCAGGTGATCCGCCCGCGCTACTGGGGATTTTTTACCGCGTCGTAGTAACGCCGGAACATCCGCTCGAGTTCGTCGATGATCTCGGCGGGTGGCCGGCCATGGACCAGATGCTGGGTCATCAGGCCGGAGGTTTCGTGCAGGATCTTCGCCCGGTCCACCATGGGGTAGGTTTCCCGCAGCCGCTTGATGGCCTTGACCACGCTTTCCTGGGCAGGGCGGGGGATGTCGAGGGGAACCTGGGATGGCGCATCCTGGACCGGCTGAACCCGCGCGATCAGAAACTCCGAATAATCCAGCAGGCTCTGCCGACCGCTCTCGTCCAGTGCCCGAAAGGCTCGCAGCAGACGACGTTCCGCAGCGGTCATCAGGCCGCCTTGGGCAGAGCGTATTCCTTGACAAGGGGGCTGCTCTCCAGGAAGTCCAGGAAGGCCTGGAGCAGTTTGCTGCGGAATTTCTCCTGGGGATAGACCAGGGTGAGCTGGCGCCGCAGGGGAGGATCGAGCGGGATCGCCACCAACTCACCCAATTTCAGTTCCTTGACCACCGTCGTGCTGGACACCACCGCCACGCCAAGGCCGGCCGCCACGGCGCCCTTGATGGCCTCCCGGCTGCCCAGTTCCATGACCAGGTTGAGTTCGTCCAGGTTCACATCGTTCATCTTGAAGAAGTCGTCGATGCACTCCCGGGTGCCAGAGCCCGACTCGCGGCTGATGTACGGGTGACCGGCAACCTGAGCGGGATTCACCGATTTCAGCTTGGACAGGTCGGAGAAAGGTGCGCAGATCATCACCAGTTCGTCTTCGCAACAGACCTGGGTGACCAGATTGGGGTGATGGGAGGGCGATTCGATCAGGCCCAGGTCCAGGGTGTGGTCGGCCACCTTGTTTTCGATGGTTTCCGAGTTGGCCACGGTCAGACGCGCCTGAGTCTCGGGATGCAGGCGCTTGAACTCGCCCAGGAGGCGCGGAAGCATGTATTCGGCGATGGTGGTGGAGGCCCCGATCAGGAGTGGCCCACTCACCTGACCGGTGAGTTCGGAGATGCGGGCTTCCATCTCCGCGGTCAGGTTGAGAATCCGCTCGGCGTAGTCCAGGGCCAGCTCACCGGCCGGCGTGAGGGAGATCTTGCCGTGGGAACGCTCGAACAGACGGGTATTGAAATGCTCCTCCAATTGCTTGACCTGGAAGGTCACCGCAGGCTGGGTCATGAACAACAACTCAGCAGCCTTGGTGAAGGAGAGCTGCTTGGCCACGGTATGGAAAACTTGGAGTCGCCGGTCTGCCATATCTTTAATGTGCGGATAAAAATTAGTTATGTGATTGAATCATAATTTGCTAATCATTAACAGGGCCGATATCGAACTTTGCCAAGGCCCCACCCCTCCAACCCAGCAAAATAGCCGCATCCCGTCGTGCTTACGGGATTTCAGATAGCCTCGCGGCGTGGCCGCGTGATATAAACCAGCCGGACTGACCATCCATAGAACCGCCTTCCAAAGGGCCTAATGAATCGCGGCTTTTACATCATTCTTGCGTCGCAGTTTCTTTCCGCGCTCGCAGACAATGCCCTGCTCTTTGCCGCCATCGCCCTCCTGACCGCGCTGTCCGCGCCCGCTTGGCACACCCCCCTGCTGCAGGAGTTCTTCGTCATCTCCTACATCCTGCTGGCGCCTTTCGTGGGGCCGTTCTCGGACTCCATGCCGAAGGGCCGGGTGATGTTCATATCCAACACGATCAAATTCTTCGGCTGCGTGGCCATGCTGGCCGGCATGCCCCCCCTGTATGCCTACGCCATCGTCGGATTTGGCGCGGCGGCTTATTCACCGGCCAAGTACGGCATCCTCACGGAATACCTGCCACCGGCCCAACTGGTGAAGGCCAACAGCTGGATGGAAGGCACCACGGTGGCGGCCATCGTCCTGGGCGCCATCATCGGCGGCCTGCTGATCGACCCCAAGCTGGCCGGGAGCGCGCTGATGCGGTGGGGACTGATTCACTGGCTTTCCGTGCCCCAGTTCTCCATTCTCATCATCCTGTTCCTGTATCTGGGCGCGGCCTGGTTCAACCTGTACATCCCGCGCCTGCCCCTGGACCACAGGGTCCCGCGCAAAAACCCGCTCTACCTGCTGCACGATTTCTGGCATTCATTCAGATTGCTCTGGAAGGACCCCCTGGGCCAGGTGTCCCTGGCGGTGACCACCCTGTTCTGGGGCGTGGGCGCCACCCTGCGGCTGGTGGTCCTGGCCTGGGCGGCATTCAATCTCAAGTTCGACCTGACCCACGCCACCCAATTGACGGCCGTGGTGGCGGTGGGGATCGCCGTGGGCGCGGCGGTGGCCGGTAAATGGGTGAAGCTCGAAGATTCGGTCAAGGTCCTGCCGGCAGGCATACTGCTGGGGTTTACCGTCATCACCATGATCCTGGTGACGGACTGGCATGTCGCCATGGGCCTGATGTTCGTCATCGGCGTCCTGTCAGGCTATTTCGTGGTGCCTTTGAACGCCCTGCTGCAACACCGGGGCCACCTGCTGATGGGCGCCGGGCATTCCATCGCCATCCAGAACTTCAACGAGAACATCGGCATCCTGGTGCTGCTGGCGGTCTACACATTCATGGTCGGACACGGCGTGCACATCCACTGGGTGATCGTGTCATTCGGCCTGTTCATCAGCGCGGCCATGACCGTGATCTGGCGCCGTCACCGCTACGACGAGGTGCACTGACCGGCGCCCGTAGGCGGTCAGCACGCCGGGGGCAGGCCGGAATCCGTCATCCCGCCCAGAAACAGGCTGCACGCCCTGCCCCGCCCCCGCCAAGCGCTGACCGCTTCGGTGAACAACTCCAGGAAGGTCGCCAGAATGTCGGGGGGTATGTCCCCGGCGTGTTCTATCCGCAAGACGATGGGACCCGAATGCCAGGACATGTCCGCGAGGCATTCCTCCAGGGCATCCCAATTGATTCCGTAATAATCGGGGAAATCCAGGGCCCGGCCCAAGGCAATAAGCAGGCTGTCCTTGTCCTTCAGGGTTTTGCCATCCAGCACCGGGACCAGATCGGAGGGCACGGCCAGGCGATACACCCCGTTCAGGACGGGATCCGCCAGGATTTGGCCGATTGGCTTCATTCTCCGTTGAATTCCCTGATTCGCCGGAAAGACCGGTAATGGTCGGCCGTGTACCAGTAGTCTCCCGCTTGGCCGGCGATGATGCGTCGCGCGCCGCGATCCCGGGAACCGGGGGTGATCACGGTGTATTCGCGGTAGTAGCCGCGCTGCTGCCGGGGCAGGCGCCCTTCCCTGTTGCCGAAAATGCTGTCGTCCTTGCTGAACGGATAGGGACCGCCGTGCTTGATGCGCAGCAGGGTTTGTCTCGCCTCGGGGGGCAACTGGTGGACTTGGACATCGGTGCTGGCCAGGGCGGTGGGCGCTCGCCACAAGGCCTGACCCTCGCCGGGCGCAAAGACGAACCAGACGGCGACCAACGCCGCGGCAAGTGCCAGGGACAGGGCACCGAGGCGCGCCATGACGCTAGTCGCTGGCGTGGCGGGCGATGAAGGCCTTCACGGCGGCCGTGTCGGCATCCAGGACTTCCACCCGTTGCGGCAGCTCTTCCAGGTTCTCCAAGCCAGCGGGACGCTCGGGGCGTCGGCCCAGGGCCTCCCGAATGGTGTCCTCGAACTTGGCCGGCAACGCGGTCTCGAGGCAGACCAGGGGGACACCGGGCTCCCGATGCTCCAATCCCACCTTTAGGCCGTCGGCGGTGTGGGTGTCGATCATGGTGGCGTACTTGTCCCAGGCCATGCGGATGGTGGCGAGACGATCGGCATGGTTGCTGCTGCCGGAGACGAAACCGAACTCGGAAACCCGGTCGAACAGGCCGGAAGGCTTGAGGTCGAAGCTGTCCCCGGCATCCACCAACTTCCACAGCTCGCTTACCTGGGCGGCATTCCGTCCGGTCAGGTCGGCAATGAAGCGCTCGAAGTTGGAGGCCTTGGAGATGTCCATGGAGGGACTGGAGGTGTGCAGGGTCTCCGTCGTCTTTCGGGGACGATAGACCCCGGTGCGGAAGAACTCGTCCAGCACGTCGTTCTCGTTGGAGGCGACGATGAGCTTGCGGATGGGCAGGCCCATCATGCGGGCGATGTGGCCGGCGCAGACGTTGCCGAAGTTGCCGGAGGGCACCGAGAAGGAGACCTGCTGGCTGTTGTCGTCCGTGACGGCGAAGTAGCCCTTGAAGTAGTAGATCACCTGGGCCGCCACCCGGGCCCAGTTGATGGAGTTCACCGCGCCGATACGGTATTTCTTTTTGAATTCAAGGTCATTTGAAACATTCTTCACAATGTCCTGGCAGTCGTCGAACACCCCGCGGATGGCGATGTTGTGGATGTTTTCATCCTGCAGGCTGTACATCTGGGCCTGCTGGAAGCGGGTCATGCCGTGTTCCGGCGAGAGCATGAACACCCGCACGTGGTGCTTGCCGCGCATGGCGTATTCGGCGGCGGAACCGGTGTCGCCGGAAGTGGCGCCCAGTATGTTGATGTCCCGGCCGGCCTTGTCCAGGGCATATTCGAACAGGTTGCCCAGGAGCTGCATGGCCATGTCCTTGAAGGCCAGGGTCGGGCCGTTGGACAGTTCCAGCAGGTAAATCCCATCCTCCAGCCAGCGCACCGGTGCGATCTCGCTGAAGTCCGAATCAGGCCGGCCGTGGCTGTAGGCCTCGGTCGTGTAAGTGCGGTCGATCAGGGCCTTCAGGTCCTTGGCCGGGATGTCGTCTGCCAGGCACGACAGGATGGCGAAGGCCAGTTGGCGGTAATCCATGCCGCGCATGGATACCAGGTCCTCGGCGGAGAAATGGGGATAGGTCTCGGGCAGATACAGTCCGCCGTCGGGGGCCAGCCCCCCCAGCAGAATTTCCAGGAAAGACTGGGAGGCGGCATGCCCCCGGGTGCTGGCATAACGCATGGTCAGTTGCCCACCATCAGTTGCCAAGCTCTTCCAGGCGGATCCGCGTCACCTTGCCGGCGATGCTGGGCAGGGCCTCGATCCTGGCGATGGCGGCGTTGACGTCCTTCTCCCGCGCCAGGTGGGTCAGCATGACCACGTCCGCCTGGTCCTCACCTTCGGCGGGCTCCTTCTGGAGCATGGCATCAATGGAAATGGACAGGTCCGCCAGGATACGGGTGACCTCCGCCAGCACGCCAGGCTTGTCGTAGGCGCGCAGGCGCAGGTAATAGGCGGTTTCAACCTCTTCCATGGACAGGATCGGCAGGTCGGACATCCGGTCCGGCTGGAAGGCCAGATGGGGCACCCGATTCTGGGGGTCGGCGGTATGCAGCCGGGTGACGTCCACCAAGTCCGCGATCACCGCGCTGGCGGTGGGCTCCGCCCCGGCGCCCTTGCCGTAATAGAGTGTCGCGCCGACGGCGTCGCCCTGCACCAGCACCGCGTTCATGGCGCCCTCCACGTTGGCGATCAGGCGCTTGCTGGGAATGAGAGTGGGATGCACGCGCAGTTCGACGCCCTTCTCCTTGCGCTTGGCGATGCCCAGCAGCTTGATGCGGTAACCCAGTTGCTCGGCGTACTGGATGTCCTTCGACTCCAGATTGGTGATGCCTTCCACGTGGCACTTGTCGAACTGGACGGGAATGCCGAACGCGATGGAGGCCATCAGGGTGGCCTTGTGGGCGGCGTCGACGCCTTCGATATCGAAAGTGGGGTCCGCCTCGGCGTAACCCAGGCGCTGGGCCTCCTTGAGCACTGTCTCGAACGACAGGCCTTTGTCCCGCATCTCGGACAGGATGAAATTGGTGGTGCCGTTGATGATGCCGGCGATCCATTGGATGCGGTTGGCGGTAAGGCCCTCGCGCAGCGCCTTGATGATGGGGATGCCGCCGGCCACGGCCGCCTCGAAGGCCACCATCACACCTTTTTTCTGGGCGGCGGCGAAGATCTCGTTACCGTGGACAGCCAGCAGGGCCTTGTTGGCGGTTACCACATGCTTGCCGTTGTCGATGGCCTGCATCACCAGATCCAGGGCGGTGGTGTAGCCGCCGATGAGTTCCACCACGATGTCGATGTCCGGGTCGCGCACCAGGCTGAAGGCATCGTCGGTGAGCCTGACGCCGTCGCCGGTCAGTTTCCTGGCGCGCTCCAGGTCGCGGTCGGCCACGGCGGTGATTCGAATGGGCCGGCCCGCGCGGCGGGTGATCTCCTCCTGGTTGCGGTTGAGAACGGTCCAGGTGCCACCGCCCACGGTGCCAATGCCCAGCAGGCCTACATTCATCGGTTTCATTTGATCAATCCGTCTTTTCTGAACATGTCGCGCAGGCCGCGGATGGCCTGGCGGGTACGCATTTCGTTTTCGATCAGCGAGAAACGCACATGGTCGTCGCCATATTCGCCGAAGCCCACCCCCGGGGAAACCGCCACCTTGGCGTCTTCCAATAGCTTCTTGGAAAATTCCAGGGACTTCAGGTGAGCATAGGGTTCGGGAATGGGCGTCCACAGGAACATGGTGGCCTTGGGGGCCTCCACCTTCCAACCCACTTCGTTCAGACCTTTCACCAGTGAATCGCGGCGCTTGCGGTACATGTCCCGTATCTCGCGCACGCAATCCTGGGGGCCTTCCAGGGCGGTGATGGCCGCTACCTGGATAGGGGTGAAGGTGCCGTAGTCGTGGTAGCTCTTGATGCGGGCCAGCGCCGCGCACAGGCGGGCGTTGCCCACCATGAAACCCACCCGCCAGCCGGGCATGTTGTAGCTCTTGGACAGGGTGAAGAACTCCACCGCCACTTCCTTGGCGCCCGGCACTTCCATGATGGAAGGGGCACGGTAGCCATCGAAGACGATGTCCGCATAGGCCAGGTCGTGCACCACGAAGATGCCGTATTCCCTGGCCATGGCCACCACCCTCTCGAAAAACTCCAGTTCCACGCACTGGGTGGTCGGGTTGCTGGGGAAATTCAGAATCAGCATCTTCGGCTTTGGCCAATGGTTGCGGATCGCCTTTTCCAATTCATCGAAGAAGTTCACCCCCGGTGCCATTGGGATGTGGCGGATGTCGGCGCCGGCGATCACCGGCCCATAGATGTGGATGGGGTAGCTGGGGTTGGGGACCAGTACCATGTCGCCCCGATCCAGGGTGGCCAGGGCCAGATGGGCGATGCCTTCCTTGGAGCCGATGGTGGCGATGGCCTCCTTCTCGGGATCCAGGTCCACGTCATAGCGGCGCTTGTACCAGTTGCAGATGGCCTTGCGCAGGCGGGGAATTCCCTTGGACACGGAGTAGCGATGGGTATCACCGCGTCGCGCCGTCTCGATCATCTTCTCGACAATATGCCGCGGCGTGGGCTGATCCGGATTGCCCATGCCGAAGTCGATGATGTCCTCGCCACGCCGCCGGGCGGCCATTTTCAGGTCGCCGGTGATATTGAACACGTAGGGCGGTAATCGCGTGATCCTGGGGAACTCGTCCATCGTGACGGGGTACCGTGAAAGCGTGTAATCTTACCCGAGTGCCCATTTGACGGGCAATCCGGCGTTTGCCCATGAAGCTACATTTATCGAGAGCCACCGGCATCAATCAGGTGGATGGCTATGGACCCGGCCATGTGTTGGTGAACGGCCAACGCCATGAGGCCAGCCTGATCGTCCTGCCGGACGAAGTGGTAACGGATTGGGCCGAAAATTTCGCCGCCATGACTGTGGTTCATTTTGATGCCCTGGCACTGCGCGCCCCGGAAATCGTGTTGTTGGGCACAGGCGCCCGCATGCGCTTTCCACCGCCCACCCTTTATGCCGCCCTTATCAAGGCCCGCATCGGCGTGGAAGTCATGGATACACCCGCGGCCTGTCGGACCTACAACATCCTGGCTGCGGAAGGCCGTCGCGTCGCCGCGGCCCTGATCATGGCTGATGATTGAACAGCGGCCCACCTCCGCTGCAGCTCAGAAACGATACGGAATGAATTACTCCAATTCGGCCTGGCGCAACCGCTCCGCGTCGCTGATGTAGAGGGTCTGCCCGACCACCTCGATACAGCCCTGATCGGTCAGCTTGTGCAGCAGGCGTGACAGGGTTTCTGGCTTGACGCCGATGCGGGAGGCGATGACCTGTTTGGGCGCCTCCCATTCCACCCGCTCCCGGCCGGTCTCGTCGGGATCGGAATGATCCAGAAGATATTGCAGAAGACGGTCCGCGCCCTTCATCAGGGTCAGACGGTCGATTTCGTTCACCAGCTTGTGGAGACGGGCGCTCATGCCCGCCATGAGCCGGAAACAGCGATTGGCATCCTTGGCCAGCCAATCCTTGAAGGCGGGACCCTGGATCGCGACCAGCCGCGCCGGGGTTTGGGCCGCAGCGTTGACCGGATAACGCCCGCCCATGAACAGGACCGCCTCGGCGAACACGCGATTGGCGCCCACCAGTTCGATCACTTTTTCGTCCCCTTGGGGGGAGGCGCGGAACAAGCGGATGACCCCTTCCGCGACCCAGAAAAAGGCCTGGGCGGAATCGCCCTGGCTGAACAGCAGCTGTCCGGGCGCCAGTTGGACGGCGCTGGCGTGCCTGACCACATCGAGGAATTCATCGTCTTCCATGCCGGAAAACAGGAATACCCGGCGCAACGCCTCAAAGTCCTCTTTTGCCAGTGTCACAGCGTGGCCGGAATGATCTCGCCGAAGCGGCGTATGGCGGAGAATTCACCCACATCCTTGTCGGGCTGCCGGGTATCGGGCCGGAATACCGCAAGCAAATGGGCGATGCCAAACCTGCGGGCAGAGCGCAGCACCGGCAGGCTGTCATCCACCAGCAGGCTGTGGGCGGGATCGAACCCCTCGGCGGCCTGCAGCGCGGCCCAGAACGCCGGGTCTTCCTTGGCGATCCCGTATTCGTGGGAGACGTGCATGGCATCGAAATGCACGTCCAGTCCGGTGCGATCCATTTTCAGATTTAGGCTCTTGCGGTGGGCATTGGTCACCAGCACCACCCGTTTGCCGGCCGCCTTGACCGCGGCAAGAAATTCCGGCACGTCGGGGTGCACGGCGATGAGGTGGGAAACCTCCTCCTTCAGCCGCGCGATATCCAGGTCCAGCTGCTCGGTCCAATAATCCACGCAGTACCAGTCCAGGGTGCCCGCCTTGGCGTTGTAGCGGCGGAAGCATTCCGCATGGGCGTCGTGGTAGGGCAAGCCATGTTTTTCGGCAAAGCGCTCCGGTACGTGGACTTGCCAGAAGTGGTTGTCGTAGTGCAGGTCCAGCAGGGTGCCATCCATGTCCAGCAAGACCGTGTCGATGTCTTGCCAAGGCATGTTCGACATCACAACAGGCCGTCCTTCGACATGCCCTTGCGGCGCAGGATGCGGCGCAGGGTCTGCAGAGCCTCCAGTTGTATCTGGCGCACCCGTTCCCGGGTCACCCCGAGATGCTCGGCCAGGTCTTCCAGGGTCGCCACGTCCTGGTGGTCCAGGCCGAAGCGCCGTTCGATCACCCAGCGATGCTTGTCGGACAACTCGGCAAGCCATTCCTGCACGTAATGTTCCACCTCGGCGGCATGCAGCATCTGCTCCGGCTGCTCGGAATGCTCGTCGGCGATGGCCTCGCCGATGGAAAGGGTCGGATCGATGTCCAGCGGGGCATCCAGAGAGGCGACCCGATCGTTCAAGGCCAGAACCCGGCGCACATCCTCCACGTGCTTGCCGGTAAGCGCGGCAATCTCGTCCGGTCCGGCATCCGGCACGCCATGGGTCTCCAGGTGGCGCTGGGCGCGCAGATAGACGTTGAGCTCCTTGATGACGTGGACAGGCAGGCGGATGGTGCGGGACTGGTTCATGATGGACCGCTCGATGTTCTGCCGGATCCACCAGGTGGCATAGGTGGAAAAGCGGAATCCCCGTTCGGGTTCGAATTTGTCGAGGGCGTGCATGAGCCCCAGGTTGCCTTCCTCGATCAGGTCCAGTAGGGAAAGCCCGCGATTTATGTAGTGCTTGGCGATATTCACCACCAGGCGCAGGTTGTGCTCGATCATTTTCTGGCGGGCGGTGAAATCCCCCTGCCTGACACGCTCTGCCAGGCTCCGCTCCTGCTCGGCGTTGAGCAGCCCTTCCCGGCCTATCTCGTTCAGATACAACTGGGTGACGTCTGGCAATCCGTCCAGGTCCCGCGCGACCTCGGCTGCTGGAGCCGTCGGTATATCGTCCACCTCCGGTTCGAGAGGGGGGTCCGATTCCGGTTCGAGGTAGTTGTCTTCCTGCATCCTCTCTCTCCCATCAGCCGGCATTGGGAAGGTACTGCATCGGGTCCACCGGCTTGCCGTGCGCACGGATCTCGAAATGTAGCTTAATTCTGTCCGCATCCGTATCGCCCATCTCGCCGATGGCCTGGCCCCTAGCCACCTCCTGGCCTTCGTTTACCAGGATGCGGTCATTGTGGGCATAGGCGGAAAGCAGCGTCCTGCCATGCCGGATGATGATGAGTTTTCCATACCCCCGCAAGCCGGAACCGGCATATACCACGCGCCCGCGAGCTGCGGCCAATACAATCTGTCCGCGCCGCCCCGCGATATCGATGCCTTTGCTCAGACCGTCACCGAAACGGGTCAGCACATCGCCTTTGCTGGGCCATGTCCAGAGATCGGGGATTTCATCGGAAAGTTCCGACAACGGGGTCGGCTGCGGGGGGATTGACTGAACATGGACTGATGGCCTGGCCGGCAATCGCGCAACTGCGACAGGTGACTTTGGGGCGGACAGGCGCAGGGTGCTGCCGGCAAGGATATGGTCGGGATCATCGAATCGATTCCAGGCGGCAAGATCCTGGAAATCCAGGCCATGGGCGAAGGCGATCTGGTACAGGGTGTCGCCCGCCTGCACCCGGTAGAAGCCGCGAGGCGCGGGCGGAAAAGTACGGGACGGCGCTGGCGTGGCATCGCGCACCGGCGCAGCGGTAGGGTTGCTGCCGCAGCCGGACAGCCACAGGACCGCGAGGCAGACGATCAGCAGTGTCAGCTGACCCCTGATAGCAGCGGAACGAATTTCACCGCCTCCAGCTCTTTCTCTTCGAATCCCCCGTCCGGCAGCGCCTCCACCAGGAACAGCTTCTGCACATCGCCCGCGCCCACCGGGGCAACCAGGCGTCCGCCCGGCTTGAGCTGCCGCTTCAACGCATCCGGGATGAATGGCATTGCGGCGGCCACGACGATGGCGTCGTAGGGCGCGCCTGCCGGGTAACCGACACTGCCGTCGGCATTTTTAATCAACACGTTGTTGATGCGGATGTCGCGCAGGTTCTGGCGTGCGCGTCCTACCAGCTTGGTGATCCGCTCCAGGCTCAATACCTCCTTGGCCAGCTTGGACAACACCGCGGCCTGATAGCCGCAGCCGCCGCCGATCTCCAGCACCCGCTCCAGGGGCCGGCCCTGGAACACCAACTCGCAGCTTAGCGCCACGGTATAAGGACTGGATATGGTCTGGCCCTGGCCGATGGGTAGGGGCGTGTCGTCATAGGCCCTCTGCTGGATGCCCTCTTCCAGGAACTGGTGGCGCGGTATCGCGTTCATGGCCGCCAGTACCACGGGATCCTTGATGCCTTGCTCCTTCAGGCGTTCCAGCATGCGCGCGCGGGCCCGCTGGGAGGTCATGCCGATGCCGCTGGTGCTCATTGGGCCAGCCATTCCTGTACCAGGCTCATCTGTGCGTAGCGGGTGAGATCGAGTTGCAGGGGGGTGATGGAGATGCGCCCCTGTGCCACGGCATTGAAGTCCGTGCCCGGTCCGGCATCCTGGGCGGCGCCGGCCGCGCCCACCCAATACATGGTCTGGTTGCGCGGGTTGATGGTCTTGACCGTGTCCTGGGCCTTGTGGCGCCGACCCAGCCGGGTGACCTCGACGCCCTGGATTTGATCCTCCGGGAAATCCGGCACGTTGACATTGAGCAATACATGCTCCGGGAAGGAGCGCTGGGAAAAACGTCGCGCCAAGCCGGCCACGAAATCCGCGGCCGTCTGGAAATGCTCCTCTTGGACGTTGGCCAAAGAGACCGCAACCGACGGTATGCCAAGCAGGAATCCCTCCGTCGCCGCCGCTACGGTGCCGGAATAGACCGTGTCATCCCCCATGTTGGCACCGAGATTGATGCCGGATATCACCATGTCAGGCAAAGCGGGGAGAAGCCCGGTCACGGCCAGGTGCACACAGTCGGTCGGGGTGCCATTGACGTAAAAAAAGCCACCCGGGGTCTTGCGCACCATCAACGGCCGATCCAGGGTCAGGGAATTGCTGGCGCCGCTGCGGTCCCGCTCCGGCGCCACCACGGTGACATCGTGCCCTTGAGACGACAGGGTCGCGGCAAGGACGGCAAGTCCTGGTGCAAAGTAGCCGTCGTCGTTGCTAAGGAGAATTCGCATATGCCGCGAATGGAAGGGAAAGAGAAAAATGGTCGGGGCGAGAAGATTCGAACTTCCGACCCCCTGCACCCCATGCAGGTGCGCTACCAGGCTGCGCTACGCCCCGAACGCCGCGAATTATATGGGGAGTGGAGATAGCGGTAAACAGCGGGGGCTGAAAATAACTTAATAAATGAATCGCGCCGGTTTAAGTCAGGCGGCATGGGCCAAGCGCTCCATGAGATAGCACAGGCAATCCTGCCTGATGACCCGCTCATCGCGGGTCAGCATGGCGGGCATGAGCGGCTGCCGCAACCGTATCGATCCACCTTCGCAATCGAACAGTTTATGGGATACATCCCGCCCCTGTTCGTCCATGGCGGACAGGCATGCCAGGCGATTGCCGCCGGCATGCGCCAACAAGGTGCCCGGAGCCAATTCCCGGAAATTGAGATGGTCCAGATCCGTAGCGAAGTCGATATCGCAGCCCGGCTCGCCGAAACCGAAGCTCAAATGCTCTGGTACCTTCACGGTGGCGATGGTGTGGAACAGATCCACATCTCCCGCGGCCGGTTGATGCGCCGGGTACTCCGACAAATGCAGGCAGGCTTCGATGAAAGCGGCGGCATGTTCCACCCCGCCAGCCTGGCCCGGTTTGCCGCACTCCACCGTGACCGACGGGCACAGGTTCGCGAAAGCCGCAGACTGCACCCCAAGCGGCCGAATGAAATAAACCACGGTGCGGGAAAACAAGGCGGCCAGATGCAGGAATTCCGGATCCAGCCGGTTCACGCAGGCGTAGTGGGGATTCAGACCGGTGTTGTTGTGGATGTCGATACTGGCGAAGACATTCCGGGCGCGCATCTCGTCCAGCACCCGCCTCATCATGATGAATTCCGGGCGGTATGTCTCCTGGCTTCCCGGCCAGACCCGGTTGTAGTCAGGCTGACCGTCCAAGTGGCGCAATCCGGCGCGCGCGGCATCCAGATTGCCGATGAACAGGCTTAGGGCGCGGGGCAAGCCGGTCCGCGCATACTTGCGCATCACGGCCTGTGCCGCCTGCCAGCCGGTATCCTCGTTGCCGTGAAGCAGGACGGAAACGAACAAAGGCGCGTCGCGGCGACCGGGGAGATGAATCAGGCTCGGGCCAGGCAGATGTTCTCCCAAAGCGCTCGCGTGTGAATAAAGCAGTCCTTCCGGCAGGTGCTCATATACCGTCAGCATGTCACTTCCTCAAATATCCCATTCATGCACCGGCATGCCGGCGCGCTGATTCTCCAGGTAATCCTCCATCAGGCGAGGGATATCCCCATTCAGATTCGCCAGATGCCTTAGTTGCCATTCCGAGCCGGTCTGCCCGGACCGGGTCCTCGACATGATGATTTCCAGATAGTGGTCGATCTCATCCCCGCCGAGCCCCAGATCCAGCAGACCCTGCCGCGCCAGGGGGATACAGCTATCGAGGAGCAGCGATTTTGCGGGATGGATTCGACCATCCAGCCAGCGCAACCGGCCGGACAAACCGTTCTTGGCGGCTTCATAAAAGTTCGATCGAGCATTCTCGAATGACAAGTCCATCTCCGCGGGACGTTCGCCTTGGGCCAGCGCATGCACCAGTCCGAAATACAATCCTGCATTGGCCACCATATCCTGCAGGGTCGGGCCGCTGGGCAGGATCCGCTGTTCCAGGCGCATGTGAGCCTGGCCATGTTCGTCGAATCCGATCAGGGGGCGGACCCAACGCCAAATGGCCCCGTTGTGCAGACGGACATGCGCGTACGAGCCGACTGGCGAATCCTGCCAAGTGGGAAGCAATACGGGATAAAGATCGAGATTCTCCTGGAACAGTTCCGTCAGGTCGCGTTCGACGAAACCCAGGCCGAAATCGACCCGACGCACCCTGCTATTCCCCAATCCGCCATACCCGCCTATTTCCACCGATTGTTCAAACAAAGGTATGCGGGTCTCCGCCCATAGGCTGCGACCGAACAACAAGGGAGAATTCGTTGCCGCCGCCAACAACGGCCCGCAGGAAATGAGCGAGGCATTGTAATAGCGCGCCCCCAGAGCGAACGGCATCTGCATATGGATCTGGAAGGAGGTCGTGGCCGCCTCCATCATGACGTCGGACCGGCTTTCAAGCAGATGGTCCGTGCCCTCGATATCGATATGGATCGGGGCGCCGCCCCGCTGCGATTGCACCTGCTCATTGAGCATCCCATAACGGTTCATCGCGGAGATGTTCTTCAGGCAAAGGTCGTCGTTGCGTATGGTGGGGAGAATGCCGATCATGGCCAGCACCGCGTCCATGTCGTGCGCCTGGTCCTGGCAGCGCTTCCAGGTCGAGCCCAGTGACGCTTCCATCCGGTGGAGCACCCCAGGGACCATCTCCATTGGCGAACCATTGAGTTCCACGTTGAAGCGGGAGAGTTCCGGTATCACCATCGGATCGTCCAGCGCCCGTAGAAATGCTTCGTTTATCGGGTTGGGAAAGCTGGCATGATCCAGCAGCCAGGCTTCCAACTCGAAGCCGGCGACATACCGTCCATCGTTGAATCCACCCCGCCGTGCAAACGCGATCAGGTGACTGGTTTCCGCCGCAAGCCTGTCCTGATAGCGCTGAAAATCCGCCTGGGTATAAGCTTTGAGGGGAATTTCCTGGCCCATGCGGCCCCCTCATCGCCGCCGGTTTTGATGGACCCGAGCATCGTCACCTGTCCGGGAGAGAATCAAGCATCCGTCGCTCGCCGCGCATTCAACCATGGCCCGGCCCAAGGAGAAAGGCGTGCCGTTGGTCTCTTCATGGATCAAGGGTGAACCTCATTCCGGAGATTATGGATACTCCAGATTAGGTTAAGGCTTGGGGAGAAGGAACCCATCCCAAGTATTTGAATGGAAAAGCGCGTATCCGGGCTGATCGTCCCGATTTATGGCGAGATGATCGTGACCACGTGGAGCTACGGCTTCAGCAACGAGATTATTTCTCCCAGTTCGCGTTTGATTTCAGCCAAGTCCACATGTGCTGAAACCTGTTCCTCCTCTCGCTCAGCCGCTGCGTGTGCGTCCGAGCCTTCTGAAAGCAGGCGGTTGCGGGCGCCGATGATGGTGAAACCCTGTTCGTAAAGCAATTCTCGGATGCGCCGGATCAGCATGACCTCGTGATGCTGGTAATAACGCCGATTGCCCCGGCGCTTGACCGGCTTCAATTGGGTGAATTCCTGCTCCCAATAGCGCAGCACGTGAGGCTTGACGCCGCACAGTTCGCCTACCTCACCGATCGTGAAATACCGCTTCGGCGGGATGGCGGGCAGTTCAGAGTTCGGCAGGTGTTCCGACATGGGCCTCTTCCACCATGGCCTTCAGTTTCTGACTGGCATGGAAGGTTACAACGCGACGGGCGGTAATCGGCATTTCCTCGCCGGTCTTGGGGTTGCGGCCGGGGCGCTGGGGCTTTTCCCGCAACTGGAAATTACCGAACCCTGAGAGTTTGACACTGTCCCCCTTTTCCAGGGCGGTACGCACTTCTTCGAAAAACGCTTCCACCATCTCCTTGGCTTCGCGTTTATTCAGGCCCACTTTTTCGAACAACAGGTTGGCCAGTTCGGCTTTTGTGAGGGTCATGCGGCGGGACTCCGTAACAAGCGTCCTATCAGGCACGCAGGGTCGCTTTGAATTCGTTATTCAGGGTTGTCAACACGGCCTGAAGCGCGTTATCAATTTCGTTATCTGTAAGCGTTTTCTCAGTATGTTGTAACAACATCATTGAAAGCAAGGCTTTTTTTACCAGCTTCAACGCCCTGTCCCTGATACACATCGAAGAGCGAGAAATCCGCTACCAGCGGGATGCTCGCGGCCTTCACCCGGCTCAGAATCTCACCCACCGGCAATATTTCATCCACCACCACGGCGATATCCCTACGTACCGCTGGAAACCGGGGCATGCCCTGATAACGCGGGATAGATCCGGCCATCAGGGGCGCCAAGTCCAACTCGAACAGGATTGGGATCTTGATAAAGCCATATTTCTGGGCCAGACGGGGATGAAATGACCCCAGCCACCCTACCGCCGTACCGCCGATGGCGACCCGGGCACATTGACCGGGATGCATTGCCTTATGCGTAGCGCCGATAAACTGCACCGAGCTTGGATGGACGAGGGACTCCAGGTCCGCACGCACGTCGAAGAAATCCGCATCACGGGCCTTTTCGCCCCACTGCTCCGGGTGGTTGGCGCCATAGACAAGACCGGCCATATGGAGCGGCTGTCCCTGGGCGTCCGTGGACTTGAAGACCCGCCCCGTCTCGAATAGCCGCAGGCGTTCCTGGCCGTGGTTGAGGTTGTGACGCAAGGCCTGGACCAGCCCCCCAAGCAAGCTGCCCCGCATGACCCCCAGTTGGCTGGCTATGGGATTGAGCAAAGGAATGCGGGTACCTTCATCACGGAAGTCCTCGTCGACATCCTCGGAGATAAAGCTATAGGTGATGATTTCCTGGTATCCCCTTGCCACCATATGTTTTTTTATGTCCTGCTCAGGGCGTGCCGCCTCCCGTGCGGTCAGCATGGCGTGATCGCCTTGCAAGGTCGCGGCTGGGATAGCGTCGTAGCCGTGGACCCGCGCCACTTCTTCGATCAGATCCACTTCGCTGGTCAGGTCGAAACGGTGGCTGGGAATGTTGACCCTATAAGCATCACCCGTGGGGGTTACCCGCATGTCCAGCTTTGCCAGGATCTCCGCCATGGCGCCGTCGGCCAGATCGAATCCCAGGATGCGCCGGGCTCGAGCGGGACGGAAAAGTATGGGATCCCGTGGGACGACCCCGGTGCCCGCCATCACCACGGGACCGCACTGACCGCCGCAGATTTCCAGGATCAACCGGGTGGCCCGTTCCATGGCCCGGCGCGGCAGTTCCGGATCCACGCCGCGCTCGAAACGATAGGCGGAATCGGTGGACAGCGCGTAGCCGCGGGCCCGCCCGATTATGGCATCGGGGTTGAAATGGGCCGCCTCGAGGAAGATGTCCCGGGTCGTCTCGTCCACCGCCGAAGCGGTGCCGCCCATTATGCCCGCCAAGGCCAAGGGCGCATGGTCGTCGGCGATCACCAAGCTGTCCGGTTTCAACTCCATGGTCTGGCCGTTGAGCAATTCCAGCCGCTCCCCAGCCCGGGCCATGCGCACCCTGACCGTGCCCCGCAATCGGGCCAGGTCAAAGGCATGCATGGGCTGCCCCAGTTCCAGCAGGACATAGTTGGTCACGTCCACCACCGGATGGATGGCGCGCAGGCCGGAACGCTCCAGACGTTCAACCATCCACGCAGGCGTGGCGGCGGATACGTCTACGCCGCGGATCACCCGGCCGCAATAGCGGGGACAGGCCGCCTCAACATCGATGGCGACCGGGAAGACATCCGCAATTGCGGCCGGCACCGGTGCGCAATCCACCTGTGTCAGCGGCATTGCGGTCAAGGCTGCCACCTCCCGGGCGATGCCTGTCAGGGACAGGCAATCGCCCCGGTTTGGGGTCAACTTGAGGGTGATGAGCTTGTCATCCAAGCGGAGGTAGTCGCGCAGGTCGGTACCCACTGGAGCATCGGCCGCCAGTTCCATGATGCCTTCGGCATCCTGGGCGATGCCCAACTCCTTTGCCGAGCACAGCATGCCGAAGGATTCCACGTCCCGAACCTTGGCGCGCTTGATCTGAATGCCCGGCAATTGGGCGCCCACCCTGGCGCAGGCGGTTCGCAGCCCTGCCCGGGCATTGGGCGCGCCGCAAACGACGGTGAGGGGCGCGTCTTCGCCCACGTCCACCTGGCAGACCTGGAGCCGGTCGGCATTGGGATGCTTGGTGGCCGAGAGGATCTCGCCCACCACCACCTGGGTGAAATCGGCGGCGGCGGCCTCGATGGCCTCCACTTCCAGGCCGGCCATGGTCAGCAGATGGCCGAGTTGGTCGGTATTCAGGTTCGGGTTGACGAGGCTGCGCAACCAGGCTTCGGAAAATTGCATGGCAAATGTCCCTGTGAATCAGGCGAACTGCTTGAGGAATCGCAGATCGTTTTCGAAGAACAGGCGCAGGTCGTCCACGCCGTAGCGCAACATGGCCAAGCGCTCGACCCCCAATCCGAAGGCGAAGCCCTGGTAGCACTCGGCATCGATGCCCACGTGGCCGAACACGTTGGGATGGACCATGCCGCAACCCAGCACCTCCAGCCAGCCGGTGTGGGAACATACCCGACAGCCGTCGCCGTTGCAGATCACGCAGCCGATGTCCATCTCCGCGGAGGGCTCGGTGAAGGGGAAGAAGGAGGGGCGGAAGCGCACCGGCAAACCTTCCCGCTCGAAGAATCGGGCCATGAAGTCCGCCAGCACGCCCTTCAGGTCGGCGAAGGAAACGCTCTCGTCCACCCACAGGCCTTCCACCTGGTGGAACATGGGGGTGTGGGTCACGTCGGAGTCGCAACGGTAGACGCGGCCGGGGGCGATAATGCGGATGGGCGGCTGGTGGCCCTGCATGTAGTGCACCTGGACCGGCGAGGTATGGGTGCGCAACAGGCTGCCGCCTTCCAGGTAGAAGGTATCGTGCATGGCCCGGGCCGGGTGGTTCTCCGGGATGTTGAGGGCCGTGAAGTTGTAGAAATCGGTCTCGATTTCCGGCCCGTCCGCCACCTCGAACCCGATGGAGGCGAACAGCTGCTCGATGCGCGCCATGGTGCGGGTGACCAGGTGCAGGCCGCCGGTGCCCGCGCCCCTCCCCGGCAGGGTCACATCCAGTGCTTCGGCGGCCAGTTGGCGCTCCAGGTCCGCCGCCTGGATGGCCTCGCGCCGGGCCTGCAGCAAGGCTTCCATCTGGCCCTTGACCTGGTTGATGCGGGCACCGACGGCCTTGCGCTCCTCCGCGGGCAGCGCCCCCAGGCCCTTCATCTGCTCGGTGATGACGCCGGTCTTGCCCAGGAAGCGGGCCTTGACCTGATCCAGGACAGGCAAACTGACTACGGCGGCAAACTCACGCTCGGCGTCCTTGAGGATTTCGTCCAGATTCATGATCGCTCTCTCGAACCGGAAATGAAAAGGGAGGCCTTGCCAGGCCCCCCTCTTCGATACGACTACGGTGCTTCTCAGGCTCCCAGGCTGGCCTTGGCCTGCTCCGCAATCTTGGCGAAGGCGGGCTGGTCGAACACGGCCATGTCAGCCAGTACCTTGCGGTCGATCTCTATGGCGGCTTTCTTGAGGCCGTTCATGAACACGCTGTAAGTCATGTCCATGCCCAACTCACGCACGGCCGCGTTGATGCGGGCGATCCACAGGGCGCGGAACTGGCGCTTGCGCTGGCGACGGTCACGATAGGCATATTGACCGGCCTTCATCACCGCTTCGTTGGCGACCCGGAATACGTTCTTGCGCCGGCCGCGGAAACCCTTTGCGGCTTCCATCACTTTCTTGTGGCTGGCGCGGGCGGTTACACCACGTTTTACGCGAGGCATCTTCGGGCTCCTTTCTTAAGCGTAGGGCATCATGTCGCGGACATGGCCGATGTCGGCGGGATTGACGTCGGACATGCCACGCAGGTGACGCTTCCGCTTGGTGGTCTTCTTGGTCAGGATGTGGCGCATGTAGGCGGAGGACCGCTTGATGCTGCCGGAGCCACGGACGCGGAAACGCTTGGCCGCCCCGCTCTTGGTCTTCATCTTGGGCATTGCAAACTCCATTTTTTGATGCCACCTGGCGGTTCCCACCGGGAACACTTGAAATGCCTCAGGCACTTGTTCAACGCGGATTACATCAAGAGGCCGCGTCCACCTCGGGAAAACTTATTTCTTCTTCTTCGGGGACAACACCATCACCATCTGCCGCCCCTCCATCTTGGGAAACTGCTCCACAGTACCGTACTCGATCAAATCGGCCTCGACCCGCTTGAGCAGCTGTAAACCCAATTCCTGGTGGGCCATCTCGCGTCCCCGGAAACGCAGGGTGATCTTGGCCTTGTCGCCTTCGTCCAGGAAGCGCACCAGATTGCGCAGCTTGACCTGGTAATCCGCTTCGTCGGTACCCGGCCGGAACTTCACTTCCTTGACCTGTATCTGCTTCTGCTTGAGGCGAGCGTCGTGCTGCTTCTTACTCTCCTGGTACTTGTACTTGCCGTAATCCATGATCCGGCAGACCGGAGGTTGCGCCTGGGGCGCGATCTCCACCAAGTCCAGTTCGGCTTCTTCCGCCTTGGTCAACGCTTCACGCAAACTGACGATGCCGAGTTGCTCGCTGTCCACACCTACCAGTCGGATCTGAAGCGTGTCGATCTCGCCGTTGATCCGGGGTTCCTTGTCCTGTGCTATCTCAAGCCCCTTTTAAAGTTGAAAAAACGAGGAGCCGACCAGCATCGTCGGCTCCCGTGGTATTCAAACCCCCTTGCGCAGCTTGGCGACCAAATCGTCCAGACCCATCTGGCCGAGATCCTCGCCGCCCCTCGCGCGCACCGCCACCTTGTTTTCCAGGCGTTCCTTCTCGCCCACGATCACCTGGAACGGCACGCGCTGCATGGAGTGCTCGCGGATTTTATAGGTAATCTTTTCGTTTCTCAAGTCAGAAACCACCCGGAAGCCTTGTTTTTTAAGGGCTTCCGTCACATGGGCGGCGTATTCGGCCTGGGCGTCGGTGATGCACATCACCACCACCTGCACCGGCGCGAGCCAGACCGGGAAATTGCCTGCATAGTGCTCGATGAGGATGCCGATGAAGCGCTCCATGGAACCCAGGATGGCCCGGTGCAGCATGACCGGCGGCTTACGGCTGTTGTCCTCGTCCACATACTCGGCGCCCAGGCGCACCGGCAGGTTGAAGTCCAGCTGGATGGTGCCCACCTGCCACAAGCGGCCCAGGGAGTCCTTCAGGGTGAACTCTATCTTGGGACCGTAGAACGCCCCCTCGCCCGGTTGTAGGTCGAAGACCAGGTGATTCTGTTCCAGGGCCGCCGCCAGGGAGGCTTCGGCCTTGTCCCAGCTCTCGTCGGAACCCACCCGCTTGTCCGGCCGGGTCGAGAGCTTCACCAGCACATCGCTGAATCCGAAGTCGGCATATACCGCCTGCAACATCTTGATAAAGTCCGACACCTCGGCCTGAATCTGGTCCTCGGTGCAGAAGATGTGGGCATCGTCCTGGGTAAAAGCCCGCACCCGCATCAGGCCGTGCAGCGCGCCCGAGGGCTCGTTGCGGTGGCAGGAACCGAATTCCGCCAGACGCAGGGGCAGGTCGCGATAGCTGCGCAGACCGTGGTTGAAGATCTGCACGTGGCCCGGGCAGTTCATGGGCTTCACCGCGTAGTCCCGGTTCTCCGAGGAGGTGGTGAACATCTGTTCCCGGTAGTTATCCCAGTGGCCGGACTTTTCCCACAGGGTCTTGTCCATCACCGTGGGGGTCTTCACCTCCAGGTAGCCGTACTCCCGGAATTTGCCGCGCATGTACTGCTCGATCTCCTGCCACAGCACCCAGCCGTGGGGATGCCAGAACACCATGCCCGGGGCCTCGTCCTGAAGATGGAACAGGTCGAGCTGCTTGGCCAGGCGCCGGTGGTCCCGCTTCTCCGCCTCTTCCAGGCGGTGCAGGTAGGCGGCCATGTCGTCCTTGTTGGCCCAGGCGGTGCCGTAGATCCGCTGCAGCATCTCGTTCCGGGAGTCGCCGCGCCAGTAGGCCCCCGCCAGCTTCATGAGCTTGAAGGCCTTGAGCTTGCCGGTGGAGGGCACGTGGGGGCCCCGGCACAGGTCGATGAAATCGCCTTCCCGATAGAGGGAGATGGTCTGGCCGGCGGGAATGGAGGCGATTATCTCTGCCTTGTAGTGCTCGCCGATGGACTTGAAGAAGTCCACCGCCGCGTCCCGGTCCCACTCCTCCCGGGTCACCGGGATGTCCTTCTTGGCCAGCTCCGCCATGCGCTTTTCGATGGCCGCCAGGTCTTCCGGGGTGAAGGGGCGCTTGAAGGCGAAGTCGTAGTAGAAGCCGTCCTCGATGACCGGGCCGATGGTCACCTGGGCATCGGGAAATAGTTCCTTCACGGCATAGGCCAGCAGGTGGGCGGTGGAGTGGCGGATCAGGTCCAGGCCGTCCGCATCCTTGTCGGTGACGATGGCCAGGTCCACATCCCGATCAATCAGATGGGAAGTGTCCACCAACTGGCCATCCACCTTGCCGGCCAGGGCGGCACGCGCCAACCCGGCACCGATGCTGGCGGCCACCTGGGCCACGGTGACCGGGGTGTCGAAGCCCCTGACGGAACCGTCGGGCAGTCTGATTTGAGGCATAGCGCGCTCCGGTATTCGATCCATCAAAAATGCAAAAAAAAAGTGCGGACGGGCCGCACTTCTTCTTCAGGACAACACGAAATAAGGCTTAGGCCGCTTGGGGGATCCCGGGGATCGTGCAAGTTCGAAAATCCATTTCGTATGTTCCTATGGGTAGCTGGTAGGCGCGATTGGACTCGAACCAACGACCCCCACCATGTCAAGGTGGTGCTCTAACCAGCTGAGCTACGCGCCTAAAGAGGGGCGCATTCTATCCAAGGCCACCGCCAGCGGCAATGTCTATTTGCGCTGTCAGTGCCGATTTCCTGGACGTTCGACGACGGCCACGCCGCACGTCCACCGTAGCCAGAATCCCCAGCCCCGCAAGGAAGTAGATTGACAGGGTGAGCATGGCCAGGCGGTGATCGCCCCGGGACAGCCAGACCGCCAGTCCGTAGGTGATGGGTCCTAGGATGGATGAGAACTTTACCGCCAGTCCCCACAGGCCAAAAAACTCGGCGCGATGCCCATAGGGGCTGAGATAGCCCACCATCGCCCGGCCCGCGGACTGGGACGCGCCCAGGCACAGACCGGCAACGTTGGCCGCCACCCAGAACAGGGCTGAGCCGGTGGCGAACCAGGCCAGCAGGATGGTCAGCAGCCAGCCCGCCAGGGTCCAGGCGATGGCCGCCTTGTGGCCGATCCGGTCCTGGACATGGCCGAAGGCCACCGCGCCCAGTGCGGCGGTTACATTCACCACCATGATCAGCACGATACTTTGCTGGGTATCGAAGCCCATGGCCTGCTGGGCATAGACCGCCGCCAGGGCGATGACCGCCTGGACGCCCGCCTGGTAGAACACGATACACAACAAAAAACGGGCCAGATCCGGGTAGTCCATGGCATGGCGCAAGGTATCCAGCATGCGCTGGTAAGCGCCGGACACCGCCCGCCTTCCGGCGCCCATCTGGCCGGGATTGCCACGTTCCTTCAGCCACAGGAAGGTGGGCAGGCTGGCCAGGGCGAAAAGACCGGCGGTGATCCACAAAGTCACCGGCACGAATGCCTCGGCCCCTCGCCCCGCCGCCTGGGCATGGGCCACATAGGCCAGGCAGGCCCCCAGCGTGACAATGCCGCCGATGTAGCCCAAGCCCCAGCCGAGCCCCGAGATGCGACCCATCGCCCGGCCCCGGGCCAGTTCCGGCAGGAAAGCGGCGATCAGATTTTCCCCCGTGCCGAAGAAATAATTGCTCACCACCACCAGTACCACCGCCAGGCCCACATCCCCCGGGCCCACCGCGCCCAGGGCCATGGTGCCCGCCACACAGCCCAAAGTAGTGACGGCGAGCAGGCGCTTTTTCGCCCGGCCCAGATCCGCGTAGGCCCCCAGGCCAGGCGCGGTGACCATGATCAGGGCATAGGACACGGCCAGGGCCAAAGTCCAGGCCAGGGTGGCCCAGGGCGCGTTGCCCGCCACCGAGGCGACGAAATAGGCGTTGAACACCGCGGTGATGACCACGGTGGTGTAACCCGAGTTGGCGAAGTCGTACATGGCCCAGGCCCAGACTTCCCGTTTCGCCACCCCGGGGTTGAGGGTGTCCCGCCCTGCCTTTGCCAATTGCCGACTCCTGTTTACGGTTGGCTGCGTAAAATAGCGCCATTTTCAGTCAGCAGATCATCATGGCCCGCAAGATTCTCGTCACCTCCGCCCTGCCCTATGCCAATGGCTCCATCCATCTGGGCCATCTGGTGGAATACATCCAGACTGATATCTGGGTGCGTTTCCAGAAAATGCGGGGCAATGAGTGCTACTACGTCTGCGCCGACGACACCCACGGCACCCCCATCATGCTGCGGGCGGAAAAGGAAGGCATTACCCCGGAACAATTGATCGACCGGGTCTGGCATGAGCACAAGCGGGACTTCGACGGTTTCCACGTCGAATTCGACAACTACTACACCACCAACTCGGATGAAACCCGGCACTACGCCGACACCATCTATACCCGGCTGCGGGACACTAACCCGAGCCTGATCGAGGTCCGCGCCATCGAGCAGTTTTACGACCCGGTCAAGGCCATGTTCCTGCCGGACCGCTTCATCAAGGGCGAATGCCCCAAGTGCCACGCCAAGGACCAGTACGGCGACAGTTGCGAGGTGTGCGGCGCCGCCTACCAGCCCACCGACCTTATCGAGCCCTACTCCGCCGTGTCCGGCGCCGCGCCGGTGAAAAAGCAGTCAGACCACTACTTCTTCAAGCTTTCCGACCCCCGCTGCACCGACTTCCTGCGAGGCTGGATCGCGCCACCCCACGTCCAGACCGAGGCCGGCAACAAGCTCAACGAATGGCTGGAAGGCGGCCTTTCGGACTGGGACATCTCCCGGGACGCCCCCTATTTCGGCTTCGAGATCCCCGACCAGTCCGGCAACAGCACGGGCAAGTACTACTACGTCTGGCTCGATGCCCCCATCGGCTACCTGGGCAGCTTCCGCAACCTGTGCGACCGCAACGGCCTGGACTTCGACGCGTTCTGGAGACCGGACAGCGAGGCCGAGGTGTACCACTTCATCGGCAAGGACATCCTCTACTTCCACGCCCTGTTCTGGCCCGCCGAACTGCTCCATGCCGGCTTCCGCACGCCGACCGGCGTGTTCTGCCACGGCTTCCTCACGGTGAACGGCGCCAAGATGTCCAAGTCCCGGGGCACCTTCATCACCGCCGAGAGCTACCTCAACCATCTCAATCCGGAATGGCTGCGCTACTACTACGCCGCCAAGCTCAACGGCTCCATGGAGGACATCGACCTCAACCTGGAGGACTTCGCCGCCCGGGTGAACAGCGACCTGGTGGGTAAGTACGTGAATATCGCCAGCCGCTGCGCGGGCTTCATCAGCAAACGATTTGATGGCAAGTTGGGATCAGGTGATATGGATGCCACTGCTGAATTCAGCATTGCCTTCGCAGAAGGCTTGGTCGCCAACTGTTACGAAGACCGCGACTACGGCCGCGCTCTGAGGGAGATCATGCGGCTGGCAGACGTGGCCAACGTCTACATCGCCGAGAAAAAACCCTGGGAAATGGCGAAACAAGAAGGCCGCGAGAAGGAACTGCATGAAGTCTGCTCCACCGCCATGACCATGTTCCGGGATCTGACCCTGTACCTGAAACCGGTGCTGCCCAAGCTTGCCGAAGCTGTTGAATCCTTCCTCAACATCCCTGCCCTGCATTGGATGGATGTCTGGTCGCCCATGCCCCCCGGCCACGCCATCAACGAATACCAGCACCTGATGACCCGCATCGATCCCAAGAAGATCGAAGCCATGGTGGAAGAAAACAAGGAAAGTCTGGCCCCAACCCCGGAGCCGGCCCCGGTCAAGCATGCCCGGCACCAGGAACATGTATCCAAGCTGGAAACTGAGGCCGCCTCGCCCTGGGAACCCTTCATCTCCATCGACGACTTCACCAAGGTGGACCTGCGCATCGCCCGCATCGCCAACGCCGAGCATGTGGAGGGAGCTAACAAACTGTTGAAGCTCACCCTGGACATCGGCACGGAGACCCGCACCGTGTTCGCCGGCATCAAGGCCGCCTACGCGCCTGAGAGCCTGGTGGGCCGGCTCACCGTTATGGTGGCCAACCTGGCGCCGCGCAAGATGAAATTCGGCCTGTCCGAGGGCATGGTGCTGGCCGCCTCCGACGAGCGCGGCGGACCTTTCCTGCTGTCCCCCGATTCCGGCGCCCTGCCGGGCATGCGCATCAAATGACCGAGACGCTCCGCCTCGTCATCACCGGACGGGTGCAGGGGGTGTGGTATCGGGAATCCATGCGCCTGGAAGCCGAACGCCTGGGTGTGGCGGGCTGGGTGCGCAATCGCCGTGATGGCTCCGTGGAGGCGGTGGTGCAGGGCGAATCCACCGCGGTCCGTGCCCTCATCGCCTGGGCCAGGATCGGACCGCCGGCCGCCGAGGTGGCCGGAATAGAAATCTCGGAAGCGGAAGGCCGGTTCGAGGTCTTTGAAAAACGGCCCTACATCTGATCGCCAAACAGCTTTGCCCATTCCGGGTCAGGTCCGGCCCACAGCATTTTGTCTGGATATCCGACTTGGACCCGCTGTCGCCCACCGCACGGTGGATCCTATCCGTTTGAAAACATTGCGTAAGCCATCTTGATTCAACTTATCCGACCGGCTCGCTCAACTTTACTTTCCAACGGCCCCCGCCTATTCTGATGGTCTTTTTTGCAGTGCACCGCCATGTCCATCACCATTAAAACCCCAGAAGAAATAGAAAAGATGCGCATAGCCGGTCGATTGGGCGGTGAGGTACTGGATTACATCACCCCATACGTCAAACCCGGCGTGACCACGGGTGAACTGGACAAGCTCTGCCACGACTACCAGGTAGATGTGCAAGGCTGCATTCCCGCCCCCTTGAACTACGCGCCGCCGGGCCATGCTCCCTACCCAAAGTCCATCTGCACCTCGGTCAACCATCAGGTGTGCCATGGTGTCCCGGGTGACAAGCGGCTCAAGAACGGTGATGTGGTGAACCTGGACATCACTGTAATCAAGGACGGCTGGCATGGCGACACCTCCCGCATGTTCTTCGTCGGTGAACCCAGCATCCAGTCCCGGCGCCTCACCGAGGTGACCTATGAATGCATGTGGAAAGGCATCGCCATGGTCCGCCCCGGCATCCATCTGGGCGATATCGGCGCCGCCATCCAGCGCCATGCGGAACATAACGGCTATTCGGTAGTGCGCGAATTCTGCGGTCATGGCATCGGCAGCCAATTCCACGAAGAACCCCAAGTCCTGCATTACGGACAGCCCGGCACCGGTCCACTGTTGGAGGCCGGCATGATCTTCACCATCGAGCCCATGATTAATGCCGGGCGTCGCGATATCCGGGTCCTGGGGGACGGCTGGACCGTGGTGACCAAGGATCATTCCCTCTCCGCTCAATGGGAACACACCGTCCTGGTAACGGAAATCGGCTACGAAGTGCTCACGCTCTCTGCGGGATCCCCCGCCCTGCCCGCGTTCATTACCAATTAATACCCATTGAATCGCGCCATGAATGAAGGCCCACGCCAGATTGCAGAATGGCGCCAGCGCCTCGTCCAGGGCCGTTCGCGATTAATCCAGTCATACCAGGAACGGCCTCGGCCAAGACGCTTCTTGACCGGCCTGTCCCGCCTGACCGACCAGGTCCTGGCCGAGATCTGGTCGAGCCAGGACCTGCCCAAACAAGCCGCGCTGGTGGCGGTGGGTGGATATGGCCGCGACGAACTCTATCCCCAGTCCGACGTGGATGTCCTGCTGCTCCTTGATGACGGCCTGCCCGAGTCGGACCGGTCCCGCTTCGAGCCGCTGGTCGGGCTGCTTTGGGACGTTGGCCTACCCATAGGCAGCAGTGTTCGCACCTTGTCCGAATGTCTGGTGGAAGCGGCCGGCGACATCACGATCCAGACCAACATGATGGAAGCGCGCTATCTTGCCGGCAATCGCGCCGTGTTCCTGCGCATGCGGGAAGGCCAGCGCGGCCAGTTGGACCCCGCCCTATTTTTCCAGGCCAAGGTGATGGAGCAGAAGGCTCGCCACGGCCGCCACAGCGACGTGGCCCTGCTGCTGGAGCCCAATCTCAAGGAAAGTCCCGGTGGGCTCAGGGACGTCCAAACCATGTTCTGGGCTTGCCGTGCCGCGGGGGTGGGGGACAACCTGCCCGCCCTGGTCAGGGCCGGTCTGCTGCATCCCGACGAGGCCCGGGCCGCGGCTGCGGATCTGCGCCTTTTGGCCAACCTGCGCATTCGCCTGCATCTCGCGGTGAATCGGCGCGAAGATCGGCTCCTGTTCGAATTCCAGGAACACGTCGCCACCGGCATGGGCGTGACCGCAAAGGGAAGCCAGCGCGCCTCGGAAAGGCTCATGCAACGCTACTACCGGGCAACCCGCCATATCCGCCTGATCAACGAACTCGTGCTGGGAGAACTGCGCACCCGCCTTCTACCGACGCCCTTGGCGCGAGACCTGCCCGAGGCCCCGGGCTTTCGCGCGGTCGGGAACTCCCTCGATGCCGATGAGGATCTACTGGAACGGCATCCCGAACTGATCCTCGAAACGTTCCTTGTACTGGCCCGGGAATCCTCACTGGCCGGATTGACTCCCCGACTGCTGCGCGGGCTCTGGCGCGCCGGACGCCGAATCGACGCGGTATTCCGTAAAGACCGGGCCAATCAGCGCCGCTTCCTCGAATTGTTCACCCATCCCACAGGCGTCACCCAGAGCATCCGCCTCATGCACCAGTTGGGCATCCTGGGACGCTACCTTCCCCTTTTCGGACGCATCACCGGCCAGATGCAGCACGACCAGTTCCATATTTACCCGGTGGACGAACACATCCTCATGGTGTTGCGCAACCTGCGCCGCCTGGCCGTTCCCGAACTTGCACATGAATTCCCTCTGGCCCACCGGCTGATGACCTCGTTCGAAGGACAGGATCTCCTGCTGCTGGCCGCCCTGTTCCATGACATCGCCAAGGGCCGGGGCGGCGACCACTCCAATCTTGGCGCGCGAGACGCGCGCCGCTTCTGCCGCAGCCATGGACTGGGCAAGGAAGATGCCGAGCTGGTTGCCTGGTTGGTGGCGGAACACCTGACCCTGTCCCAGACCGCACAAAAGAAAGACCTTTCAAACCCGGAAGTTATCGCTGTCTTTGCCGCGAAATGCCGCGATGTGCGCCACCTCACGGCGCTGTATCTGCTCACTGTCGCGGACATACGCGGCACCAGCCCCAAAGTCTGGAATGCCTGGAAGGACAAACTCACCCGTGAACTCTATCTGGCCAGCCGCCGCATTCTTGAAGGCGCCTCGCCGCAGACCGACAGTGTGGAAGAAAAAAAGTTGATGGCACGCGCGCAGTTGCGTCTCTACGGCTATGCAACCGGCGCCGAGGAGGCGCTGTGGAATCGGCTGGACGATGTCTATTTCCTGCGCCAGGACAGCCGGGATATTGCCTGGCAGACCCGGCGGCTCCTCCCAGTCATCGGCAAACAGGAACATATCGTCCGGGCCCGCTTGGCCCCCGTGGGAGAAGGGGTGGAGGTCATGGTCTTCGCCCCCGACGAGGAGGCCCTGTTCGCCCGCATCTGCGCCTTCTTCGCCCACCTGGGTTACACCATCCTGGAAGCGCGCATTCATACCACCCGGGACGGATATGCCTTGGATACTTTCTATGCCTATGATCCGGAGCAACGCCAGGTGGCCTACCGGGACTTTCTCAATTACATCGAATACGAACTGGAAGAGGAACTGGCACGGCACCAGGCCTTGGCGCCCACCCCATCGGGCCGCCTGGCGCGGCGCCTGAAGGCCTTTCCCATCGAACCGGTAGTGTCCCTGTCACCCGGCGACAATGGACGCGACTATCTACTCTCGTTTTCCGCCGGCGACCGACCCGGCCTGCTGGCCAGCGTGGCCCGTATTCTGCATCAACACAGGGTGAGCGTTCTGACCGCCCGCATCAATACCCTGGGCAACAGGGCCGAGGACGTCTTCGTGCTGGAAGGGGAAGACCTGGAAAGGACCAGCAAGCGTCTTGCCTTGGAGCAAGACCTCATAAATACCTTGAAGACATAGCGATCAACCAATTGATTATTAGGTTGTGACCATCATCCCGGCCTGCCTCTGTTCCAGGCGGTACAGCCACCCGAGCAATTCCGCCACGGCGACGTACAGTTCCGCCGGAATGCGTTCGTCCAGGTCCACCTGCATCAGCAAAGACAACAGTTCGGGCGATTCGTGGACGAACACGCCCGCAGCCTTGGCCCGCTCTATGATCTCCTCAGCGAGCAAGCCCCGGCCCTTGGCCACCACCCTGGGGGCCCCATCCTGCCGAGCATAGGTCAGGGCCACGGCCTCTTGGCGCTTTTCAGGGGCGGGCATCGGCGATATCCAGGTTCAGGTTTACGGTTTGCAGACCCGTGGCCTCCAAACCTTGCACAAGGCCTGGCAACGCCTCCCGCATCTCGCCCTGGATCGTGGCATCTGGCGCGGTAAGGCGGATTCCCAGACGCCGCCCGGACAGGCTGAGTTGCGCCTGTATCTGCCCCATGCGGGGCATGGTCAGCCGAAGTTCGGTAACCCACTGCCGTCCCTCTTCACTGGCGCCGCCTTCCCCACCGTTTTCCGGACGCTCCTGCACCAGCCATTCCATCCATTGACCGGGCCAAGCCAAACCTTGCCATTGAAACGGCATGCCTGCCAGCATGGTCAATTGACGTCCTGCCAGGCGGGCCGCTTCTTCCGGCATCCCCCCCAGCTCTGCGACATGGGCGCCGGCGAGGGTATTCCGGCTTATCTGAACCTGAGGTTCTCGCAGCAGGGATTCGAATGGGAATTGGCCCTTGGTCCATCGGGCCAGGTGGGATTCATAGAACAAGCCGCTTTCGCTGAGGGTCTGGGAGAGTCGCACCGGCAGCATGTTCTTGGAAGGTTCGGGCAATTCGGCCAGGTCATTGGGCTTCAGGGTCGTGCTGGCAGGAATGGCTGCACGCAGGCCATCCACCGCCTGCCCCATCAGTCCCCTCCCGGCACTGACCATCCCTGCCTGGGCAAATTGGGTGGTGGCAGTGGTCGTCGCAGCCGACGCAACGGTTGCTGCGGCGCTGTAGTTTTGCACCATGACCACATTGGTCACGATGGGACGCGCGCTGGCACTGGATGTGGCACTAGCCATGGCGTTGGCATTGATGCTGGCCGGGGCCCTCGGTGTGGCGCTTCCCGTTTGTGCCGAGGCGGCATTCCCGGCCGGTGCAAGGATGCGGGCCGGCGCATTCGTGGCAATGGTTGGAATTGTGGCACCGGCCGTTTGGCCCGAGGCTGCCGGCTCCGCACGAGCGGCCATGCTTGGACCTTCAGTCGGCACCGCGCCGCGAGCCGACACAGCGCTGAAGACGATGCCATTCTGAGTTGACGGCCCGAGTGATGCCTGATTCGTCCCGGGCGCCCCTCCAGTATCGGTATTGGCCAATCCCTTTACCGCCAGTGAAACCACGGGCTGGGTTGGCACCGATTGGACCGGCGCCGATTGGGCGAAACGGATCAAGGCATTCACCTGTTGCACGGTATTGGAAAGGTTGACCTGCTGGGGGGCGGCCGGTGTAACCTGATTGAGAAGGAAGGTTGGTCGCGGTCCGGCATTAAGGAAGGTTAGCTTGACCGTATCACCTGCACGGGTATTGGCTGGCAGGTTCATATCCAACTTCTGCCCCCCAACCTGAACCAGGTGGCGTCCGTTGGCCAGTTGATCCAAGACCTTGCCATCATATTCGGCCCCCACCTTGAAGGCCTGCGCCTGATCCCCCTTGCCACCTTGCAGGAGGGCCGCCCCCTGATTTCTGACCCAGGAAAGCAGCAACTCCGGAAAGGCCAAGAAATTCACGACTCTTCCCTCTGCAAAGCAATGATGAGATCCGCCTCGGAAAGGGAAATTCCCAGGTCGGCGGCCAATTCCGAGGCGGTTTTTCCATCCCGGGCCAGACGCACCGCCTCGGCATACGTGGAGGTCTGTTTGTCCAGCGCCGATTCCGCTGGAGGCAATGCCTCGAGTCGTTCCAGACGGGACTGCAGTTCATCGATCTGAGTTTGCATTTGGTCGATACGCCGGTCGATTTCCCGTGAGCCGGACGACTTCCTGCGCCGGGAAAAAATCAGCACCTCCATAAGATAAATGACGGTGGCGAGAATGACGGCGATCAGCAACTCGCGACCGGTAAACTGGAATTGTTCCAACATTGCATTCGACCTGGTGATTAGGCGGATCGCTCCTCGTCAGACAGGTTAACGACCGGTCAAGGAGATTTCTTTAGCAACCTGAGCCAGGCTGCTTGCCAGAAAATTGTAGTTGGAGAAGGGAATATCAAAAAAGTGGCCCAGATAAGTTCCGGTTCATTCATGAATGGTATAAATCGCCCTGTGCCATGCAGCCGATCTGATTGACATGCGGGGGATCGACTGACGTACCGGAACTTATCCGGCTCGCCATCACTCCTTTGCAACCAGGCTGGAAAGCAATCCAACCGACAAATCTTTATACATTGAATAGGACCAAGGGGATGAAATTCTCATATGCCATCAACGTAGTTCTGGGTGTTGCCATGGCCCTGTCCATTGCGCAGGGCGCCAGGGCAGAAGATCTCCGTATCGGGGTCATCAACACCGGCAAGGTGATGGAGCAAGCCCCCCAGGCGGAGGCCGCCACCAAGCGCCTTACCCAGGAATTCGAACCGCGCCAGAGCAAACTCATCAAGCTTAAAGATGAGCTTTCGCAAAAACAGCAGCAGGGAGAAAAAGACAGCCTCACCATGAGCGAAACCGCCCGCAAGGACCTTGAAAAGGAAATCGGCAGGCTGGCCCGGGACCTGAAGGTGGGCGAGGACGAATTCAGGGAGGATCTGAGAGCCCGCAAAGCCGAGGAATTGGGCAAGGTCCAGAACCAGATCCTCGCGGTCATCCAGACCATGGCAAAGGAGGAAAAATACGACCTGATCCTCAATGACAATGCCGTGATCTATGTCAGCGACAAGGTGGACATCACCGACGGCCTGTTGGCCCGGTTGAAAAAAGCGCACGAGTGATAAGACGGTCCCGCATCGCCCAACCTTCTTGCCTCATCCCCTAACCGCCGAGCAATCTTGGCTCCTGCCTGGCGTGTGATCTATGGCGAGACCCCCTCCCCCGGGTCACCACGCAGGCCAGCGGCGAGTCCTTTATTGATATTGATGAGGACGTCGAGTTTCTCGGGGGCAGGATAGGCCATCACCTCGAAAATGCGTCGGTCGATAAAGGCGGAGAGTTGCAGAATATTGCGCTTGATATCAATCGGTAGAGGGTTGTCTTCCTGTCCGACCTCGGCCTGGAAAAAGGTCCAGACGCGCTGGTTATACTTGAGTGCCTCATTGAGGCGCGCATCCAGATCGGGGGCATCCCAGTTCTGTTGCACCTCCAGAAGCCGCAACGCCGCCTTGGTCAGGATTGAAGATTCGAGTTCCCGGCCCGTGAGGGTGGAGGATTCGACATTCTGATAGGCCTCAAGGGGATTGACTGGCATTGGTCATGAGCTCCGTCTCATACTCGATCAGACCTAGGGTCTGCTTGAGCGCTTGATAGTACCTGGCCTCCAGGATCAAGTCACTGATCGCTGCTATGTGCCCGGCCGTACTGGGCACAGCGCCAATCAGGTCCCTAACCAGAGACCAGTAAAGTTGGTGATATTTCGCGAGCTCAGCCTGATCCATGTACATCAACTGTATCGCAAGGTAGATCCGCTTACAGGGCGTGTCCGCGGTGACCTCCGTAAGAATGTCCTTCTCGCGCAGGATGGGTATGTCGTTCATTACTGTCATGGTCGCTCTGCTGTCACCGTTGACCAGCACCGCTCCCCCGATGAACAGCTTTTCATTGGGCTTGAGTTCGAGCCTTAGAGGCATACCGGGATCAGCCGGCGACAGCTGATAGGGTCTCTGACTTATGGGATACCAAGGTGGCCCCATCGGTGTTTGCCAAATAACCCCGTACCGCCTTTGATTGGCTTTCGGCCTGAGCGGACGAGTTCAACCCCACAATGCGGACTACGTCATGCCACATACCCTGCCGGGCCTGAGATACCGTCGTTTGTGCCTGCTCCACCTGTACCAGAGCCTGGCCGATCTGGGCATCGCTTGCATTACCGGGATCCAGCGTGGGCAAGCCGAGATCCGACGGCTTAAGCAAAGTTGATTCAGGCGCCGCCACAGGATCCTGGGCAGATTCCGGGAAAGGCAAACGAGACGGGACTTGGAAAACCAAGGCATCGACCTGCTGCCTCAGGCCTTGGATCTGGTTTAGCAGCGCCACTCGCTGGGGGCTGTCCATCGGGTAGGGAGGGTACATTTTGACAAGTTCCACCAGGTTCTTCTTCATCCCGGAGAGATAACGATCCAATGCTTGCAGATTGGCTTCCGTCCGGCGCACCTGTATCGCTGCACGACTCAGATTTTCCTGTTGGGTGGCGACTTCTCCCAGGCGATGCGCCAAGAGAAAATGCCCGTCGCCTGACGCGACGGGCGGTATTGTGGTGCTTGAAACACGAAGGTGCGTTGACTGCATCGCCCCCTGAAATGGATAGACGTTTGATTGTGCAGAGATGTTTCTTATTTTTGTGACCATTTTGCCCTCCCTGCCGTGGGCCGGCCAGCGGCCGGCTCACGGCCCGGTCATCACATTGCGTATCAGAACAACCGCAATACGGCCTGGTTCGCCTGCGATGCCAGCGACAACGAGGAGATCCCCAACTGTTGCCGGGTCTGCAGGGCCAGCATGTTGGCACTCGCCTCGTTGGTGTCTGCCTGCGTCAGGTTGTTCGCGCCATCGGCCAGGGTGCCGACCATATTGGTGATGAACTGCTGGCGGGTGCTTAGCACTGCCAGATTCGCCGCCAGAGTCGCACTGTTGGACTGCAGGTAGGTTTCTGCCGCGTTGATCGTCGTTTCGATGTTGTTCAGGCTGCTTGTGCCGGTCAGGTCGGCGGAGGTCAGGGTACCGACACCGCTTGCACTACCCCCCGAGATCGCCAGACCCGAGGCGCTGCCCTCGAAGCCCGAAAGGGTCAGGCTCGTTGTGGCGCTTTCATTGAAGTTCACCGTCAGCGAGGTGGTCGACTTCAGGAAATTGGTGCCGTTGTAGCTGGCGTCGGACTGCAGCCCGTTGAGTTGCTGCACAAGGCTGTTGTAAGACGTGGTCAAGTTGGCCAGATCGGTGGCGGAGGTGGTGTTGTTGTTGGCGGTACGCGCTTGGGTAACGATGCCGCGGATCGACTCGAGCAGCGAATTAATGCCGGTTACACCGTTGTCCGCCGCCTTGATGGTCTGGATGGCCTGGCCGATATTGTCCTTGAGGCCTGTGAGCTGGTTGGCGCGGGTGTTGGCCGCGGAAGCCGCGAAATAGTTCGCCGGGTTGTCGAGTGCGCTATTGACTTTCTTGCCGGTCGCCAGCTGTTGCTGAACCTTCCCAACCAAGTCAGCAGTCTGTTGCAGGCTCGCCAGGTTCGAACGCATTGCAGAGGTCAGGGTGATGTCGCCGATTGCCATGGTGTAACTCCTTTCAGGGGTTGTTTATCCGGGACATTCTGCCCCGGGGCAATAAGCCCCTAAATTGTGGGGGCAAAATGTTTATCGGCAGGTCTTAACAAAACTTTAGATGGTATCTATGTACTAGTCTTGTCTCGCATCCATCGCACCCATATATCCGGACACATGGTCGGACATCGCGGCAGAGAGATGACACAACCTGTGGTCGTTCTCATAACTGCCTATGAAGGCAGCCAGGCCTTGAGCCAGACATCCAGGTGATCCTCAAGCACCCAGTGTTTCAGCACGTGGTCACGAAGGTCATCACCCATGACAGCCAGCGCATCGCGGTCCGCAACATGACTGCGAATCGCCTCCACCCAAGCCTTGAACTTATTCTCCACGCGAGTCACGGGATAGTCACCACGGTAGGGGGTGATGTTGGAGCAGACGACCGGATAGCCCATCATGCCGTATTCCAGAATACGCAAGTGACTTTTGCCGTGATTGAACGGGATGTCCTCAAGGGGGGCGATAGCCAGGTCCAGATCGAGACTGGCGAGCTTGGCGGCATAGTCGACCAGCCGAACTGGCTCGTGATACTCCTTGACCAGGGGACGGATGGCATCCGGGCACATGCCGAAAAACACCCAATCGACCTCATCAGCCGTCGCCTTGACCACGTCGACGATCAATCGCAGGTCCCCGGCGTGCGTGGCGCTTCCAGCCCAGCCAACGCGGGCCTTTTCGCCACCGCGACGCCTCGGTGTTAACCCGCCCCAACGCGCCTGTTCAAGGTAGTTTGGCACCACCACCAATTCATCGTTGTACCTTGCGAAGGCTTCGGCCAGGTAGTCGGTTGAAACTACGAAACGGTGGCAGAGCCCCACCGCCTTGCGGAAGCGCTTGGTGATGTCCTTCTGGCTGACGAAGTCTGCCTTGACCGAACTCATGATGGGGATGTTGGTGATCAGGTCGTCGAGTTCGAACACACGGAATATCTCCGGATACTGGCGTGCGATCTTCTCGATACATTCGATCTGGGCCCAATTCACCTGACGCTGAAATACGATACTGTCCGGATCGACGCGAGCATATTCGCGTGGATGGAAATAACCCGCCGCATCCCATCCCATCACCTTGCCCGCGGTATTGAGTGCGCGCATCGGCGCAATGATGCGGTACTCGCCACAGCCCATTGCATCGGCATGAATCGATAGCACCCTTGGGCGCGGGCGCCACTCCGGGTCCCAGCACAGGGCCGGCGTTGGCTCGGGCTGAAAGGGCAGTATCAGGCTCAGGTTGCGGTTATAGGCCGGGTCGTTGGCAAACCAGCGCGGCCATTTTCCGGTAATTGCATCTACCTCATCGAACAGGCGCCCCTGCTTATCGGCCATTGTCGCCTGTTCAACCGTCGCATCGACCTGACTCACCGACTCCTCGTGACGCAACGTGGCGAATGGGGTCCAGACCACCTTGAGGCCTTGCTCCCGCAAACGCAGGCAATAATCGACATCATTGAAATTGACCGAGAAAGCCTGTTCATCCAGGCCACCCGCCGCGTCATACACGGCCTTGCGCGTGAGCAGGCAGGCCCCTGTCAAGGCGGAAAAGTCCTGCGCAAGCATCAAGCGTCCGAAATAGCCCGGGTCGTCGCCCGCCGCTTTTTGCCATGGGTGGTTTGAGGCAATCCCCCCCAGGCCCAGGATAATCCCGGCATGCTGGATGCTGCCGTCGGGATAGAGCAAGCGAGCGCCCACAGCGCCGACATCGGCACGCTGGGCGTAACCAAGCATCTCCTCGAGCCAGTCGCCGTGGAGGATCTCCGTGTCGTTGTTCAGCAGCAGCAGATACTCGCCCCGCGCTTCCCGGGCTGCATGATTGTTCATGGCAGAGAAATTGAACTCGCCCGGGTGTTCCAGGACGCGCAGGCTGTCGGCACCCATATTGCGCAGTTCCTGAAGAAACGCCAAGGTGGCGGGATCGTCGCTGCCGTTGTCCACCACCAGGATCTCGGCACGGCTATAGGCGGTACGTTCGATCAAGCTGGTGAGGCAATTTTTCAGGAGGTCGACGCGGTTCTTGGTCGGAATGATGACCGATACCAGCGGCTCGCCGCGCACTTGGTAACGAATCCGGAAGCTGCCGGGCAGCAATACCGAATCTTCGATGTCAGCCTCCAGACCGAGGCGTTCCAGGTGTTCAGCGAGACAGGTGCGAGCCGCCGCGGCCACTTCCTCCGACGCCCGAGAGCAGTGCCCACCAGCCTCATGGCGATGGTATAGGACATCCGCGATATGGCCGATCTCGTCATCATGCAGACCTTCACTGGCGCGCAGCACCAGATCCCAGGTCTCAACTCCCTCTGCCGCGGCACGAAATCCGCCGACCCGTGCAAAGTCGGCACGCGCCATCAACACGATACCGCCTATGCCGAAGGGCGCGGCACGCAGCATGTCAAGATTGAATTCGGTCTTGAAGAACGGTTGCCGCCGCTCGCCGCTATCCAGCAGGCTATCCTCGTCGCTGTAGAACAGGCGCCAAGCCGGGTGGCGCTGCAATGCGTCGGCGACCGCGAAGGTGGCGTGCGGGGCCAGCCGGTCACCCGCCTCGACCATGCCCACCCAGTCTTGTTCTGAATCCATCAATACCCGGTTCAGGGTCGGCAGAAGTTCGTCACGCGAGGCGCTGACCCACGCTATCTGAGATAGATCTGAAAATTCCTCTGGTGCGGGAGATTCGGCGACGATGGTCAGACGCCAGCCCTTGTAGAACTGGTGGTTCAGGGACTTGATGTTGTGGGCCAAGAGAGCCTCGCCGCCGGCCAAACAGATGGCGGCGATGTGAAAACGGGCGGGACCATGCCAGTCGGCCATGCGTTCCGCCATCCACCGCGCATCGCGTTCCTGGTAGCCATGGCCTAGTTGCCAGAGTGTGTAGTAGTCGATGTCAGGACGGTCTTCCGTCTCGGCCGGGACGTCGATCTGTCCCGAAGCCGCCATCCCCGCCGCCGCATGTCGGCGAAAGAGTTCTGCGAGACGATGGGCCTTACGTGCTATCGAGTGGTCGCGCAACACGGCCAGCTTGGCGGCATGGGCGATTTTCAGACGAAACTCGGGATAGTCGATGAGCAACTTGATGGCAGCGATCCACTTCTCGGTCGTGTTGTCGACCAGCAGCCCGGTCTCACCCTGACGCAGCAGGCTTGCATAGGCTGGCACGTTGCTAAAAACCCCCGCCATGCCCAGAGAGGAAAATTCGAGCCATTTGATCGGGCTCTTGCAGTCATTGAACGGGTTATCGGCCAGCGGCGCCAAGCCGATATCCAGATTGAGGCCTTTCATGCGCGCGGCATAAGCACCGTAGTCACCCGTGAATGGCACGAATTCCGCGTTGGAGTGCCCCTGCCAATCGGATGGTTGCGTACCGACAAACACCAGGCGCACACGTTTGCCGTACTCCGCGCTGATACCACGAAGTGCGGCGTCGATCAGCGCGAAGTCGGAGCCGCGCCCCGAAGTGCCGACGACTCCGATTCTCACCATTCGGCCATTGTCTGGGACATCCTGTTGGAACAGCAGCAGGTCGATGAGGTTAGGCATTACCTGGACGTTCTGATTTAGCTGCTTGAGGCGTTCGGCCAATATCGGGGTCGATGCCACCACGGCATGGGCGCGTCGGATCGTGGCTTCTATATAAGGTACGCGAGGTGCATATTCCTGGGCATGCAAGTTGTCCGCCGGCAGATCGATGAGCAGGTCGTCGGCTTCGTAGATCACCGGCTTGCCGCTGGTGAATGCCGCGTCGATGAGACGTTGACTCTCTTCGCCAGGAAACAGGCGTGACAGGACGATGACGTCGGCCTTCGCGATCGCAGTCTCGTCCCAGACCGCATGTCCCCCGACTTCGCGTACCGCCCAGATCAGATCGCACGCCCCGGCCAATTCCCGGAACACGCGGAAGTAGCGGATTTGGGCACAGGCGGCCTCCGGATGGTCGATCGAGTAGACCGCCACCCGAGGCGCGGCGCCCACCCAGCGCGCGGGCGGCACGGTGGGTAGGGAGTCCGTGCTCAAGGGGTGCGCCCGCACCACGAACTGCAGGCTCTTCAGATCCTCGAATTCCTCTGGACCGACATTCTTGAGCGCCAGCTTTTCGGTCTCGATGGCGGTCATTTCCGGCTGCCAGACAAGATGCATCAGGCGCGGGTCGGGTGTGCGAAACCAGGCTTCGATGGCATAGCCGGTCTCGTGAAACATTTTTTCGATTTCGAGACGGGTGAAGAAGCGGATGTGGGTAATGTCGAGCAATCCGATCGGCGCATACGGAAATCGACCGTTGGCCAATTCGTTCATAAGCCAGAGGTTGCGCGCGTTAGGGATGCTGGCGATCACCTGGGCGTCTGGGGACAAATAAGGTTTGAGGCGCACCAGCACCCCCCAGGGGTCGTACATGTGCTCAAGCACATCCGCCACTATCACGGCATCGATGCTGCCCGCACTGATGCCGTGGGCCTCGAGATCCGCCTCCTCGAACTTGGCGTTGATCACCACGTCCATGCGCGCGCGCGCCGTCTCCACTGCCGCCTCGGACAGTTCGATGCCTGCCACCCACGCATCGGGATAGACCGACTTGAGATGTAGTGCTGTAGCGCCAGTGGCGCAACCGATCTCAAGCACACGTCGCGGTGGTTTGATGAACAGCCCTACGACCTCCTTGCGCGGTACGTCGAGATAGACTTCCGCTGATTCGCGTGCCCCCGCCGTTTCCCCCAGGCTTTGCCAGACGTAATGGCTGGCGCTGCCTGCGCTCTTGCCGTCATTGAAGGATTCGCCTTCAACGAAATTGGCAGGCGCGGTCTGCTGGGCGAGATCTAACATGACTGCCGCCACTTTCAGGGCGGCTGAACCGTCATGGCCGGCGTTATAGTCCGGAAGCCGTTTCTTCATGGCCCAAGCCAGGTCGGCACGAAGTTGCGGGTCTTCGATCAGGCGTTGCAGAACCTCCGCCAAATCCTGGTCCGCTATTTCCAGCAACCCGCAATCGGCCTCGAAACTGGGGCCCATCAGCAAGCCGTGCTCGTTCAGCAAATTGACCGCCGGCACACCGACATGCATGGCCTCGACAAGCATGTTGGAATCAGAAGCCACCAACGCATCCGCGCACATCACCCAGGACATGGCTTCGTCGGTCACATACAGGTAGGCATCGTCGTCGACACCTTCCTCCCTGGCAATGCGTTTCACCCAGGCATGCCCTTGGTCTCTGTTCGGATCACGGTCCTTGATGACGAAATTCCAGACCTTGCCAGAGCTACGCAAGACGCGTACGGCACGCAGGAACGCTCTCACTCCGTTGTCGAAACGGTCGGCGTGATCGAAGGCAGACAACCATGCCACCCACGTCGTAGCGAAGACCACCGTGGGGCGTTTACCCAGCGAATATTTTTCCTGCATGCCGGCCTGGATTTCTGCGCGTTTCGGCAGTGCCTTGGCATAGCCATCCCAGCCCGGATTACCGGTTATACGCAAACGTTCTCCCGGCATGCCGGCGTCCATGCAGGCCTCGGCGGCACGCTTGCCGTAGATTGCGTAAATATCCGCGCTTAGTTGGTTGTGTACCGTATACGGTGTCGCCAATGGCAAGCCATGTGCCACATGCAGACTGGGGATGGCGCGCACCTTAGCCCATTGCACAGCGGTACGCGGCAGACGAGTCAGGTCTTCGCTCACGGCCAGGAGTTCGATGCGGTAATGGTCGGAGGCCCGTTCCAACGCCTCCACCAACACCAATTGTTCTTCAAGGCGCACCAGCAACTGCTCGCCTACCACGCCTGCGAACGCCGTCACATCCAGACTGTGGCGGTTAGCGAAGGCCTGCCAATCGTTACTGCTCAGCAGGTTGGGCAGGGTCTCTGCCAATTGTGCGGCACGAGACTTCACCGCTTCCACAGCGGAGGCATCAAGAAAGCTGTCCAGCACCACCACCTCGCCGCCGACCTGAGCAATGAGCTCCTTGAGCTGAACGATGGCCGTGCACATGGAGGGGACTATCACCACGCTGGGGCGCGAGGCCAGGTAATGGATCAGCGCGGTGAGATGGCGATCCCAGTACAGGCAAACGAGGGCAGGACGTTTCATGTGTTTGGGAATGCCTTGAAATAGCTGGTGAGCATGGTTTGGGTTAATTCGTACTCCAAACCAGGGCGCAAATTGACTCCGTGGTAGTCGAACGCCTTGGCGAATTCAGGTGCGGCGGCAAATTCCCGCAGGCTTTTCGTGGTCAATAAATCAAATACCAGGCGCCGCTGCCAGTCGGTCAACGTCTCGGCATGGCGTGTAGCCAGGAAGCTTGCCAGGTCCACGCGCCCTGCGAAATTGGAGAGAAGGAAATGCAACAGCACGCGGTTGCGCGGCCAGTCCAGATGCGCGTCTAAACGGGTCTGCCAATCGGCATCCCATGCCGGCAGCATGTCGATAAGAACCTCGCGGCGTAGCGGCTCGCCTGCCAACGCATCATCCAGCGCTTGATTCCGTTGCAGCCAGGCCGCATTGGCGACGCGATCGGCCCGATTTTCGAGCACCACCATCATGCGCCCGGTCACCTTGGGGGTCAGCGCAGCGAACACCTCGCGCTCCAGGAACAAGGCGAACTCGAACAGGCGCGCATCAATGGACAACCACGACAGAAGGCGGTCGAAACGGGCGCCGTAGGCCAGGCTGGAATGCAGCCAGTAATTGGGATTGCCGCCCGCGAAAATGCCGGCGTAAGGCACAACCGCGACGATGGCCAGATCCAGCGCATCGGCCGTCTCGGCCAGTTCCTGCGCCCGTACACGGTTTATGTAGCGATCCGGCGGTAACTCTTCGGACGGTGGTTTCAGGCCCAGTGCGCCGGCGGCAGCCAGTTCGTGGTCCAGAGAGTGGATATCGAAGACAATGCGTCCTGCCGGACTCACTACCCGCCTCCACTCGCGCAAGACTTCTCCCCAGTGTGGGAAATGCACCATCACGTTGAGAGAGACGAGTGTATCGAACTCACCTTCGGAAAAACCCAGGTCGGCCAGGTCCCGACGCAGCAATCGCACCGGCAGTTCGCCGGCAAGCTTGGCGCATTGATCGAGCATGGCCTGTGAACTGTCCACGCCAGTCAGATCGAACCCTTCCCGCGCCAGCGGCAACGATCCGCGCCCGGTGCCGATGCCGACATCCAGCAACTTGTGGCCCACGGCATACTGCCGGCACAACCCTACCTCAACCTCGTTTTTAAGGGTGTTGGTACCCGTGTTCTCGATCATGCGTTGGTGGTACCAGGCCACCATCTCCGGGTTCTTCCAGGCGTCTGTCTTCCAGGTGATCAGCTCTTGGCTCAAGGCCATCTCCATTCAGGCCAATAGGTCCCAGGTCAGCGGCGTGCCGCGCTTGGCGTCGCAGCGCAACCGGCGCCCCAGCAGTTGTTCAAGAAACTTTGGCGGCAAGCCGTAGCCAGGCCGGATGGCCCGTACGTTGGCAGGCGTGAGTTCGTCGCCGGCTTTGAGATCGACGGTGATGTAAAGCGAGCGGCGGAACATCAGAGACTCCTCCTCAGCCTGACTGGCACCATAGCTCACCCGGCCCAAGGCGAGGAAGGCGCGTTCAGTTTCCACACGCAGTTGCGCGAACTCCGCTGGTTCCAGCGAAAAGGTCGAATCCACGCCGCCGTCGGCCCGGTCAAGGGTAAAGTGTTTTTCGACTACCGTCGCCCCCAGAGCCACCGCCGCCACCGCTGCGCCCACACCCATGGTGTGGTCTGACAATCCCACCTCGCAGTCGAACATTGCGCGCATATGAGGGATGGTGCGCAGGTGGGTATTTTCAGGAGTTGCCGGGTAGGTACTGGTGCATTTCAGCAATACCAAGTCGCGACAGCCAGCTGTGCGCGCTGTTCGCACCGTTTCGTCCAGTTCGGCCACCGTGGCCATGCCTGTGGAGATAATCATGGGCTTACCGGTTCCCGCCACCTTGCGGATAAGTGGCAGATCGGTGTTCTCGAATGAAGCGATCTTGTATGCGGGGACATCCAGGGTCTCCAGGAAGTCCACGGCACTGGCGTCGAACGGGGTGGAAAAGGCGATCAGCCCGAGTTCCCTGGCCCGCTCGAATATTTGCCGGTGCCACTCCCAGGGCGTGTAAGCCTTCTGGTAGAGGTGGTACAGGGATTGCCCGCCCCACAGGGGGTGCTCGACATGAAACGCCCCCTCGTCCAGATCGAGGGTCATGGTGTCTGCGGTATAGGTCTGGATCTTCAGGGCGTGAGCACCGCTTTGCGCGGCCGCCTCGACAATTGCCAACGCCCGCTCCAGGGACTGGTTGTGATTGCCGGACATTTCGGCGATGAGCAGTGGCTGCGCTTCGGTGCCGACAACGCGGTCGCCTATCTTTAACATGGTCAGGCACCTAATCCTTTCCGGCCACCACCATGCGGCCAAGCATGAAGGACTCGGCCGCCGGCAACGCCACCTGGCTGCCGCGCAGCCGGGCCAGGTCCCGCACGGCTTCCCTGGAACGCGGATGGGGCCAGGCGCGCAGCTCCGTCGCATAGGCATCCAGGGCGGCGAGCTTGTCGTCTAGCACGGCGCTTATGTCCTGGTACCAGTTGGGCAGGTAGGGAGCGAAGCTGCCCGGCGTAGCCCATTCGGTACTGGAGGGAACCTCGAAGAAGAGCAGGGTTGGCGTGTCGCGTCCCTGTGGCCGCGCCGCCGTCACCACGGCCTGATGGGTGAGGCGGTGATCGATGTTGAGGTCGCCGCCGTGGTGCGTATAGATGAGGTGCACGGCAAGGGGCGCCAGGAAGGCTTCAACCCGCTTGATCACGTCGAGCAGTTCCATGCCGTCCATGCGATTGTCCGGTAGGCCGCCGAACGCCACCGAGCGGGCACCCAGCAGGGCCGCAGCCTGCCGGGCGCTGTCCTGCCTGGAGGACAGGTCCTCGGCGCGCGCGACGACATCCCGTTTTGCATCCCGGGCGGTGATGCCCTCGGCCAGGATGAGGATGTGCACGTCATCGCCCCGGCGGGCGTGTTCAATGGCGGTGCCACCACAACCCAGCACCTCGTCGTCGGGATGTGCGGCGATGATGGCTACTGATTTGCTCAAGGGCGTTCCCTGATGGTCACGTCCGCCAACACGGACTCACCTCGGTAGCTCGCACGGCGGAACTCCAGTCGGAAGCGGCCGATCTCCAGAAAGGCAGGCGGATAGCCGTCGGCGTCAAGCATGCGGATGAAATTATGGAGTTCTTGCAGAGACGCAAGGCCGGCTAGGTCGCCCTCCTCCGGCTTGCGACGCTTGAAAACGACCGCTTCGCCCACCTGTGGCACGGCGGCGGGTTGCGTGGCGAGCATGTCGACGATCATCTCCTCAATAAGGTCGGTGGCGCGCAAGTAAATCTCCTGCGCCGATCCGAACAGTGACATGGGTCGGCGCAGGTAGACAGGCCCCGCGTCGATCTGCTTGACGCAACGCAGGGCGCATAGCCGAGTCTCGGTTATGCCCCGGACGATGAGATTCTGCAAGGGGCTGCCGCCTCGCCCGAAAGGCAGGTCGCTCATGTGAAAGACCACGCATTCGTGGTCGGCGTGGATTTCTGCCGGAATGCGGTGCGACCAGTGGGGGAAGAATACGTAACGCGGCGCCAACTCTGTCAGGCGTGCGGCTGTCAGTTCCTCCGGCCGGGTGACGAGTTGGAAGTCGAAGGCGCAGCGCGCTGACAGCCTGGCGACCAGATCGGGGCGCCACAGGCGGGAAGTAGCGATGACAATGTTGGTCATAGATCCAGGCGGTAGTGCCGTTCGCATTCGACGAATCCGGCGTCAGCGAAGGCGGTCTGCGATGCGCGGTTGTCTGGGTGGATGCTGGCCTGAAGGTAACGGACCGTCGGACGCGCGCCGGCAAGCCAACGGCTGCCGGACCGGATCAGCCGTCGGCCCAGGCCAAGCCCGCGTGCATCGGGCGCCAGGAAGACCGAGATGGCCGCCTCTGCGCCGACGATGTCATAGCGAATCGCCCCGATAGGCCGCTCGCCATCCCGGGCGACGAGCAGGATTCGATCGGGGTCGGCCAGCACCTGCTCGAACCAGCAGGCGTGTTCGGCCTCGGTCAACGCGGCGGGATTGAAGAAATACCTGCGCGTTTCTCTGGCGTTGCGCCAAGCGAAGATCAACTGCGCATCGGTCGGCTTGGCCGGCGACAGGGTGAGTCCCAACTCGGGCAGCATTGCATCGGCCACCCGCTCGGCGCCAATGCCGTCGACTAGGGCGCGTCCCTGCGCGGCCATGTGCCGGCGCAGTTCGGGCGAGTCCAGCAGGACATCCAGCGACGCCTGCAGGCGTCGGTCGGTCACCGCTGCTGCCGGCCCCAGGTACAGGTGGGCGCCGAATCCCGCCACCGCTGCGGCAACAGTATGCTGGTTGTCGGCCACTCCGAGCACCAGGCTAGGCAGTCCCAGGCAGCAGCGCTCCCAGGTCGTGGTGCCGCCGGCGCCAATGGCCAGGTCGGCAGCGGCGAGCAGCGCGGGGAAGTTGCCACCGGCGGGGATCAGTCGCGCCCCCGCCCTGGCGTAACACCAGCGAGCCAACGCCGCCGCTGCCGGATGGACAGCCCCCGCCACGACATCCACGGCCAGGCCAGGATGTCCGTCCAGCATGGTCAGGACCCGTCCGGTGCAGTTGTCCGCATCGCTCCCGCCGAGAAAGACCAGGACGCGCCCCACGCCGCGAGCCCGGTCGGGCTGCAGCTTCGCCAGCTGCCGAAACTCGGGCCGCAGCAGGGCATGCACCGGTCCGAGCAGGGTCCGGCAGTGCGGCAGCAGAAGTCGCGCATAGCGTCCGGCGGGATCGGCGAACAAGTTCTGGTCCAGCAGGAGGTCGCAGGCATGCGGACGGTCGGCCAGATCGTCGATGACCAGCAGGCTCCGGGCGACCGTGGCCAGCGTCGTCTCCCACTCAGCATCCAGCCCATAATGGTCTGCAACTAGCCAATCCGCGCCTTCGGCAAGGGCTGTGCGGCAAAGGCGCGCATCCTCTCCGGCACCAATGTCCGCCGGCAGCCAGGAGAGCGCATGGCCACGGGCTGCGATGAGGTCACCCAGATGGCCGGGCTGACGACGGCACAGGAAACGGGTTTCCGCCCCGCGCCGACGCAAGGTATCAGCCAGCGCCAGGCAACGCATGACGTGACCGCTGCCGATGGCGATCGAGGCGTCGGCACGGATCGCGACCTTCACTGCAACTCGCCTTGCTGGCGCAGGATCTCGAATAGAAGTTCCGCTCGTAACCAGTCGTCCTCGCAATCGATGTCCTGAACCCGGTGGGTGGGCAGTGGATAACCCAGGGAATCGGAGGAATACAGCACTGTATCGCGCAGAAATGCTTGTGCAGTACCCCAGTAAAACTGGCCGGCATCGTGCCAGGCAGGTTCCAGGTCCTGAGAGCGGGCATTGCGATATTGCGGATAAATGGCCTCCACCTCACCCGTCGATCCCAACCGAAGGGCGCGCTGGATAGGGAAGTCGAAACGGGTGACGGAAAACACGAAGGACTTGCCGGAAACCTGCAGCCGATCGAATGCTGCAGACAAATCGGCTGCTCGAACCAAGGGTGCAGTGGCATACAGACAACAGGCATATTCGACGGTCTGGCCATGCGTTTGGTGCCATTCGATGGCGTGCCTGACCACGGCGTTGGTGCCGGTGTGGGCATCGGACAGATCCGCCGGTCGAATGAACGGGACTTCCGCTCCACAGTCACGCGCAATCTGGGCGATAGACTCGTCGTCGGTTGAGACAACCACGCGCTCGAACAAACCCGAGGCCAGTGCCGTAGCTACCGGCCAGGCCAGCATAGGGCGGCCGGCGAAGGGACGGATATTTTTCTTCGGAATGCGCTGGCTGCCGCCACGCGCGGGAATCACGCAGAGCCTCATTGCAACAGGTTCCGCAAAGTATCCGTGATCCGCTTCTGACCGGCTTCGTCCAGACCTGGATACAGAGGGAGGGTCAGCGCTCCGGCGTAGTACGCCTCTGCGACTGGACAGTGGCCGGGAAGAAAGCCGCGTTGCCGGTAATAGGGTTGCAGATACACTGGACGGTAATGGACGTTGACTCCGATTCCTGCCGATTTCAGGGCATCGAAAACAGGGCGCCGCCGGTTATCGTCATGCAAACGCACACAGTAGAGGTGCCAAGCACTGTCCGGGTCGAAGGACGGTAGATCGAGCGGCAGACCTGCAAGCAATTCCCCATATCGCTTTGCAAGCACGCGTCGCCGGGTCAGAAACGAATCGAGCCGGGCTAGCTGCGACATGCCTAGGGCGGCCTGAAAGTCGGTCATACGGTAGTTGAAGCCAAGCTCAATCTGCTGGTAGTACCAATCACCCTCGCTCTCCCCTGTCATTTCCGCCGCATCGCGGGTAATACCATGGGAGCGGAGTCGCTTGATGCGACGTATTAAGGCAGTGTCTTTGCCGAGCACCATGCCGCCCTCGCCGGTAGTAATGATCTTGACCGGATGGAAACTGAACACAGCCAGGTCGGAATGGACACACGCACCCACCGGATGGCCGGCGCAGCGCGCGCCGACAGCATGGGACGCGTCCTCGATGACCCGAAATCCATATTCGTCCGCGAGTCCGCCTATGGCCGCCATGTCGCAGGCGCGGCCGGCGAAATGCACCGCGATCAACACCTTGGGCAAACGTCCAGCGCGTCGCGCCTGGCGCAGTCTTGCTTCCAGCGCGGGCACGCTCAGGTTGAGGGTCAGCGGATCGATATCGACGAAATCAACGTCCGCGCCGCAGTGGCGCAGACAATTGGCCGAGGCGACGAAGGTATTGGGCACGGTCCAACCAAGGTCACCCAGCCCCACATCCAGCGCCAGGCAGGCGAGGTGCAGAGCGGAGGTGGCGCTGTTCACGGCCACGGCACCCTTTGCCCTGCATCGTGCCGCAACGACGGCCTCAAACCGCGGCACCATCGGGCCTTGAGTCAACCAGTCCGATCGTAGCACCTCAACCACTGCGGCGATATCGGTCGCATCGATGTCCTGGCGACCGTAGGGGATCATGTGTCCAGACTGGCCAGCAAGTTACGAATTGCGTCCACATCCAGCATCACCGGATTGGTCCCCGATGAATACTCGAACCCCTGCTCGACCGGCACCCCGGACTCGTTGACGGCATTACGGGTGTAGTCCGATGCGACGATGAAATGGATCGCGGGGCGAATCACGAAATGGTCGGCGAAGGAGAGCGTCAGGTGTGAATCGTCCTCCGGGCACATGACCTCGTGCAGTTTCTCACCCGGGCGGATGCCGATGATCTTCAGGGGTAGATCCGGTGCCATGGCCGTGGCCAGATCGGTGATGCGCGAGGCAGGTATCTTGGGAACGAAGATCTCGCCACCTTGCATGCGGGCGAAGCTCTTGAGAACGAAATCGACACCCTGCTTCAGGGTGATCCAGAAGCGCGTCATGCGTGGGTCGGTGACTGGCAATTCGGTTGCACCCTCGTCGATGAGCTTGCGGAAGTACGGCACCACCGAACCGCGCGAACCGACTACGTTGCCATAGCGGACAACGGCGAAGCGCGTGGCCTGGGTCCCGGCGATGTTGTTGGCGGCGACAAACAACTTGTCGGACACCAGCTTGGTGGCCCCATACAGGTTGATGGGACTCGCGGCCTTGTCTGTGGACAGGGCGATGACCCGCTGCACCCCGCAATCCAGCGCCGCGCGGATGACATTCTCGGCGCCGTTGATGTTGGTGCGTATGCACTCCGTCGGATTGTATTCGGCGGTGGGGACCTGCTTCAGGGCCGCGGCGTGGACCACGTAGTCGACGCCGCGCATCGCCTGGGCGAGCCGGTCGCGGTCGCGCACGTCGCCAATGAAGAAGCGCATGCAGGGATCCGTGAACGCCTGCTGCATCTCGAACTGCTTGAGTTCGTCGCGGGAATAGACCACCACGCGGCGCGGACTATACCGCGCCAGCATGGTACGGATGAAGCTCTTGCCGAATGAGCCCGTACCACCGGTGACCAGAACCGCCTTGTCGTCGAACATGACATCTCCAAGAATTTCGGCAAATGTTCACGCCGAGATCGGCAGGGTGCTGGCGGCCGCCGCACCCCTGCCGAGGCTTTATTTATGCACGCTTCACTGTGCCAGCAGACCTTCCGCCAGATTACGGTTGATCTGTATCAGGATGTCGAGCTTCTCGGGCGCCGGGTAGGCCATGACTTCGAATGTGCGCTGATCGACGAAGGTGGATAAGGACAGGATGTTTTGGCGAATGCCCGCGGGAATCCGGCTTTCGTCCTCGACCATTTCTGCTTGAAACAGCGTCCATAGGCGCTGGTTGTATTTCAGCGCTTCATCAAGGTAGGCATGACTGTCGTCGTTATGCCAATTACCCTTCGCGTCCTCGAGGATCTCGGCCGCCTTGGTCAGGACCGAGGCCTCCAGTTCACGCCCCGAAAGACCCTCGTTCATCTGCACGGTTTCCAGTGCTGCCTGCATTGTCATCGCAATCATTGTGATCTCCGTTCAAGAGTTGAATACGTCTTGGCCGATCGCCTGCAGATGCCCACGATTCCGAGTGAGCCCCGTGATCGCCGTGGAATCGGCCAAGTCTTGTTGTATGAGATGGCCGATGTGGACGGCCAAGCTATCGATCTGGTCTTGGGGAACCGCCGTACGGGACGGATCCAGGCTCGTATCGACCGCTGTGAGTCCGCTGACCGATTGCCAAACACTCATACGAGCCCGCTGCTCGGGTGGATAGGGTGGGTAAAGCTTGCGAACCAGGAAGGATGCATCTGAAGGTTTGGGGCTCTGGGCGCGCAACCCCGCTGCAATCCGTGCCATCTCGTCCCAACGTGATTGCAGGGAGGCGAAGTCTATCCCCACCTGGGAGGGAAGGACCTCGCCCACGGATACGCTCGGGTCCGCACTCGCCACGCCCTGGTGAATAGCGAGATGCGACCCTGTGCCGGGAACGCTTGCCCGCTCCTTGACACCCGTCTGAACAGATACCGCACCGACATCCATCGCTCAGGCCCCCGGCCCGTTTAACCGAACAGGCGCAAAATGGCCTGGTTGGCCTGCGACGCCAGCGACAGCGAGGAGATACCCAACGATTGCCGGGTCTGCAGGGCCAGCATGTTGGCGCTCGCCTCGTTGGTGTCCGCCACCGTCAGGTTGTTCGCGCCATCGGCCAGGGTCCCGACCAAATTGGTGATGAACTGCTGGCGCGTGCTCATAACCGCCAGGTTCGCAGCCAACGTTGCACTGTTGGACTGCAGGTAGGTTTCGGCCGCGTTGATCGTCGTTTCGATGTTGTTCAGGTTGCTTGTGCCGGTCAGGTCGGCGGAGGTCAGGGTACCGACACCGCTCGCGCTGCCCCCCGAGATCGAAAGACCCGAGGCGCTGGCCTCGAAGCCCGAAAGGGTCAAGCTCGTTGTGGCGCTTTCATTGAAGTTCACGGTCAGCGAGGTGGTCGACTTCAGGAAATTGGTACCGTTGTAGCTGGCGTCGGTCTGCAGCCCGTTGAGTTGTTGCACCAGGCTGTTGTACGACGTGGTCAAGCTGGCCAGATCGGTGGCGGAAGTCGTGTTGTTGTTGGCGGTGCGCGCCTGGGTGATGACGCCGCGGATCGACTCGAGCAGGGAGGTAATCCCGGTCACGCCGTTGTCCGCCGCCTTGATGGTCTGGATGGCCTGGCTGATATTGTCCTTGAGGCCGGTGAGCTGGTTGGCGCGGGTGTTGGCCGCGGATGCCGCGAAGTAGTTCGCCGGATTGTCCAAAGCGCTGTTCACACGCTTGCCCGTCGCCAACTGCTCCTGGGTCGTGCCAACCAATTGCGCCGTCGTCTGCAGACTCGCCAGATTTGCCCGCATTGCCGCGGTCAGGGTGATGTCGCCGATAGCCATCTCATATCTCCGTTTGCAAGTTGATCCAGATCGGATGACTCAAACCTGAGCTTGATCGATCCGCCGAGTCCCCTTCGGGCCAAACGACCCGTGCAGAACCTCTGGAGCAGCAAAAGCAAGGGGTGTGCCAACGCGGCTTGAAAGTGCGATCCTGACCAATAAACACCAACGGGTCAGGGAGTTAACTCACTTGCGGAGGCATTTCGTAGCGGCATATCGGGGATCCGATGACCCTGGCTGGCAAAAATTGCCTGGGCCGGCAGCGATTGCCGACACACTTTGCGTGAGGAAACGCAGGGAACCGAACAAGGCCAGAACGAGCCGCCGACTGCTCAGACAGGTGACATCCCTGCGCCACAATCTTGGAGGCGCCGCGATATCAACCGCGCCACATGCCAGACATGCCACATCTACGCAGACGCGATTTCAGGCCACCGTACTTGCTGCGACTTTGATCCTCAGACGACTACTACCTGCAAGGATCGATAGGCTGATTGCTAGGCGAATCCGGAAATGCCCGTGAATTGGTCCGCCATCGGATCCATGGTGATACCTGCCGCATCCTTGCCGGAGAAGCTGAATTGGATGTGCGAGGGATCAATGGTTCCGTCATCCGTGGCATTCTGTTGCAGGGTAAAAAACACGGTTGCGGTCATGTCGGTAGGGTTGTAACTCACCCCCGTAGGATTGACAGGCGGGCTGATCTCGGTGGTAGGGACCGGCAGGTTGGAATTGTAGCCACTCGCCAGGCGGGTCGCCGTGGCTCGGCTGATCTGCCAATTGAAGACGTTTTGCACCGAGGCTGCATCCATCTGCTTGCTGAATTGGAACACCATGGAAAAGGTCTGGCTGTCACCGGCATCGTACAGGCCAAGAGCGGCCACCTGGGTGCCACCACCCAGGGTCCAGGGGAAACTCCCGGTGCCATAAGTGGCGGTCATGGCCGGCGGCGACTTTTCGTAGATGTAGGCAGTCAGAGTGGGGGCAAGCTTGGTGGCATTGGGATCGTTGCTGTTCGCCAGACTCGTGGCGATGTCCTGCGCCCCGCCGGTGTCGCCCGAATCGACCAGGGCATAGGCTTTGTCCGACAGGGCAAGCCAAAAGTTGCTCTGCAGCTTCAAGGCTTTGTCGAAGGCGCTGATGGCCTGGGTCGTGTCCCCCTGCTTTGCGTATACCTGTCCCATGCCGTATTCGCCGTTGGGCTGGGTCGGTGTCAGCACCTGCACTTGTTGAAACTCATGTTGCGAGTCGGCATATTGCCCCAGTGCCAGATAGGCCTGACCAAGGGAATAATGGTTGTTGGCGCTCGGGTCGAACTTGACCGCCTTTGCGTAGGCCTTCTGCGCCTCGGCATAATTGCCGTCCGAATAATGAAGATTGCCTATCGACACATAGGTTTCGGCATTGCCTGGGTCGACGCGCAAGGACTGTTGGTAGGCATTGAGAGCTGAACGGCTATCGCCCTTCTGTACATAGGACTGGGCGATATAGTTGTATGCGTCGATCGCCTGAGACGAGTTTGGCGCCAGGCCCACAGTCCGCTTCAAGGCGACGATCGCCTCGTCATAGTGTTTTTTTGTATAGAAATCGAGACCCTGGCTCAATGCCATCTTTGAACGGTTGTCCAGAGAGGCCGCCTGAATGGCTGAGTTATCGGGGAACAGCGCATCCGCAGATGCCGCATCCGCCAACAATTTCGTGTAAAGACTCATTACCGGGACCCTCCTGGCTCTACGGCAATATAACCTATATATACCAAATTTCCTTTAGCGGACCACCCGCCGGACATCTGGCACGACCCGGGATCCTCGGCCGCCATCCCACCGCAAGTAGCTGGCTACCAGGCTCGGAGTCCATGTTATGATTCCTGATCAAATTCAGCTCAGGTTGGAAACATGAACGAGCGCTACAACTTGCAAGACCAGTTCCTGAACACCTTGCGCAAGGAGCATATCCATTGCTCCGTATTCCTGGTGAACGGAATCAAACTGGTGGGACGGATCGAGTCTTTCGACCAGTACATGGTCCTGTTGCGCGGCAACGATCAGGCGGTTCAGGCCATCTTCAAACATGCCATTTCGACGGTATCTCCCGCCAGGCAATTCGATATTCCAGCCCGCGAACACGCCAAACCCGAGCAAACCTGAGGAAGATCACTTCTGTACACATAAGGGCGGCCGATTGGCCGCCCTTATGCTTTTGTTCCCTCCAATACCGCCCTGCCAATAAATCCGGCCGCGGACCGTATTACTTATCTAGCCTTCTTGAAAGTGCTCTGAACCAGCAGGTTCACATCGGCCTGAGGGCGGTGGCATTGGGTGCAGTTCCAACGCCCCATGTAGAGTTCACCCTTCTTGACATTGACGTAGTGGCTGGCCGGGGCCGGTACCGGCATGCCCGGGGATAGCTTGTGCCCGATCAGGTCCGGCTGCACGTGGCAGTCCTTGCACAGGTTGAAGTCGCGGGTAATGGGCACCATGTCCTTGATGCTGTGCGTGATCATCGGCGGAGCGGAATTATAGGAACGGACCGCGCGTTTGTTGGTGCCCGGGTCGCCGGCATCGTACTTGATGATGGGCGGCGCGGGATCGTCAAAGACACTGGTCTTGGACAGGCCGAGATCGGTATCGGGAATTGCCTGGTCCTCCACCGCTTGTGCGGGCAGGGACAGGACTGAGGCCAGGATCATACTCAACAGCAGGGTCTTCCTCACGGGATTGCTCATCTCGTCCTCCTTTGAAAGGCAATGGTGTCCGCCTGCGCATTGTGGCTGCGGATCAGGGGTTTGAAATCGAACTTCAGGCTACCTTCCGGACATATCGGCGTGCACCGGCCGCAATTGCTGCATTCACCCGAAAATACATAGCCGCGTTCCTCCAGTTTCTTGAGGTTCAGCACCTGGGGTTCGGGGCAGACCCTGGCGCACTCGCCGCAGTGGGTACAGGTGTTCTTGTCGAACCGCACCCGCAGCAGCGCGGTCTTGCCCAGCAGGCTGTAGAAGCCGCCCAGGGGGCAGAGATGGCCGCACCAGCCGTTCTTGAGGATGAGCAGATCGAACAGGAATATGGATGCCAGGGCCATGAAACCCATGCCCGCGCCGAATATGATCTCGCGATGGGCCATGCCGATGGGGCTGACCCATTCGAACGCCGCCACGCCGGTGAGCAGGGACAACGCCAGGGAGGCCGCCAGGATGAAATAGCGCAGGGTGCGGTTGATGTGGAAGATGGGTTTCACATCCAGCTTGTTGCGCAGCCAGCCGGCCGCATCCGTCACCACGTTCACCGGGCACACCCAGGCGCAGAACATGCGCCCGCCGATCAGCAGATAGACAGAAAAGACGATGGCCGCGCCGATCAGGCTCTCCTTCTGCAGCACATGCCCCGCCAGGAATATCTGCAGGGCGGCGAAGGGATCGGTCATGGGAACCAGGCCGATGAACTTGGACGCGGACAGATTGCCGCTCAGCATGGGCACGCTTTTACCAACCCCGCTGGCCACGCCCCACCCCCAATGCGCAGTCCCAAAGAACAACAGCAGGGCGGTGAATTGGCTGATCCGGCGCAGGATGACGTAGCGCCAGACCCAAAGTCCGGTCGGCACGGATTGACTCACTTCGTCCGCCTCGGTTTGGGTATCCAGCAGCTTGGAATCGGGCGCGTTCATAGGCCCCCGCTATTCAGATAATCCAGGCCGCCGGGCTTGCTATCCACCGGGCTGGGCTGGGCCGGTGTCTGGGCAGGTGGAACTTCCGGCTTGAAGTCCTGGGTGATTTCGGTATCGAAGGTCCAGCCCAAACGATAGTGTTCGCCGATCTTGCCCTGCACCAGCTTGTGGGGAAGGATCCGGATGGCCGCCACCTCGGTGGGGCAGGCCTTCTCGCAGATGCCGCAGCCGGTGCAGGCATCCGAGTTCACCATGGGCCGGAATACGGCATGCTTGGAGATGCCCCGGGGATCCGTCTCCAGCACGATGGCCTTGCCTTTCAGCGGACAATCCCGGTGGCAGATCTCGCAGCGCAGTCCCTTCCAGGACAGGCAGTTCTCGATGTCGATCACCGCCAGTCCCATGCGGGCGTCGTTGATGTCCTGCAGTTCCGGTGTCAGCGCCCCGGTGGGACAGACTTTCATGCAGGGAATGTCCGGGCACATGATGCAGGCCCCGGTACGGGGGGTGAAATAGGGCATGCCGATGGGCAGGTCGCCGCCGGCGGGCGCCAGCTTCAGGATCTTGGGCGGACAGGCATTCACGCATTGGCCGCACTTGATGCAGGCCGCGTTGAAATCCGCCTCGGCCAGGGCACCCGGAGGACGCAGGGCATAGGGATAGGCCCGCGCCTCGTCCCGCAACAGGTAGGCCCAAAGGAAGCCTCCGGTTCCGGCCAGGGCCGCGCCCTGAGCCATCTTCACCAGGAAATCGCGGCGGGATGATGATCGGCCCGTGAGGCCTTGATCTGCCATGAATTGCGTCCTTCGATAAGTCGGCCCGAATGGGTCTTGCCCATTGGGTCTGCCTGAGGGCACTCAAACCATGCCCTCAGGCAGGCCCGCCCCCTTGTGGGAGCGTGGCCGGCCCTACATCAGGCCTTGTAGACCTTAACTGCGCATTTCTTGTAATCCGTCTCCTTCGACAGGGGGCAGGTGGCGTCCAAGGTCACCTTGTTGATCAGGACGCGTTCGTCGAACCAGGGCACATACACCAGGCCGCGCGGGACACGGTTGCGGCCGCCGGTCTCGACGCGCACCCGCACCTTGCCCCGGCGCGACTCCACCCAAACCAGGTCGTTGCGCTTGAGGCCCCGGGCTTCCGCATCCTGGGTATTGATCCAGCAAAGGGCCTCGGGCACCGCACGGTACAGCTCCGGCACACGCATGGTCATGGTGCCGGAATGCCAGTGCTCCAGGACCCTGCCGGTACACAGCCACAGGTTGTAGTCGGCGTCCGGTTTCTCTACCGGCGAGGCATAGGGCCGGAAGAAGATCTTGGCCTTGCCCGCCAGGGACTTCTTGTTGGGATCGGTGATGCCGTCCAGGTTGCCGGAGGGCAGCGCCTTGAGTGCCCCGCCATAGAAGTCGAAACCGCTGCCTGGTTTGCAGTAGGTGTCGTACTTCTCGTTGAAACGCCAGGCGGTCTCCACCCACTTGCCGTCCTTCTCGATCACCGGCCACTTGAGGCCGCGCACCTTGTCGTCGTGATAGACGTCGAAGGGGGCCAAGTCGTGGGCATGTCCCTTGCCGAACAGGCGGTATTCCTCGAACAAGGCCTTTTCCGGGAACCAGCCGTCACCCAGCAGATCGGCGATGTGGTTGCCGTGTCCATGGGCCACGGCCTTGTCCGGCCACTTGTACTTCTTGTTGTCCGGAGTGGCGAACAGAACTTCGTACAGGGTGGAGTCGGGGCTGTAGCCCATCTTCACCGCCTCGTCGAGCACGCTTGGCAGTTTGCCTTCCGGGAAACCTTCTTCCTTCAGGCCGGGCAGCGGCTGCTCGCCCCAGACATCCTTGAGCTTGAAGCGCTTGGACAACTCAAGAAGCATCCAGGTATCGCCCCGCGCCTGGCCCGGTGGCAGGATCTGCTGGCGCCACACCTGGGTGCGGCGCTCGGCGTTGCCGTAGGCGCCCCACTTCTCGTTGATCATGGCGGCGGGCAGTATCAGGTCGGCCACCTTGCAGGACACGCCGGGGTAGGCATCGGCGACGACGATGAAGTTGTCCATGTCGCGGGCGGCCTTGATCCAGTGATTCGCATTGGCGGTGTTCTGCCAGGGATTGTTCACCTGGGTCCAGTTGAACAGGATGTTGCCGTCCTCCAAATCCCGCATGATCTTGACGAAGTGGCTGCCCACCTTGGGATTCAGGGTCTTGGCAGGCAGCTTCCAGAGCTGCTCGGCATGCTCCCGATGCTTGGGATTGTCCACAACCATGTCGGCGGGCAGGCGGTGGGCGAAGGTGCCCACCTCGCGGGCGGTGCCGCAGGCGGAGGGCTGTCCGGTGAGGGAGAATGCGCCATTGCCGGGCTGGCACTGCTTGCCGGTCAGCAGATGGTTCATGTAGGCCTGTTCGTTGACCCAGGAGCCGCGCTGATGCTGGTTGAAACCCATGGTCCAGTAGGACACCAGCTTGCGGTTCTTGTCGCAGTACATGTCGGCCAGGGTCTGGAGTTTGGCCTTGAACTGGTCCATGGGCTCGTCCGGGTCGCCCTTGGCCACCTCGGCCACGAAATCCAGGGTATAGGGCTCGAGACCCGCCTTGAAGTCATCGAAGCCGATCATCCAGTGCTTGCCGGCGGTGGCGGTGTTCTTCTGCTCCACGGCCTCGCCTTCCTTCCGCCGCTGGGCGATGGCCTCGAACTTGTCGATGACGTGGACCTGCTCGTTCTTGAAGGTCTCCATCTCGGCGGCAGAGGCGAACTTGTCGGCGTTCTTCGGACGGAAGCCATAGCCGATGTCATAAGGCCCGGTGGCGAACACGGTGTGCTTGTTGACGAAGTCCCAGTCGATGGCGTCGCGCTTGACGATCTCCCGGGCGATGTAGTTCTGGATGGCCAGGTCGCCGCTGGGACTGAAGATGATCTCGATATCGGCGATGTCGGAGGACATGTTGCCGTAGGTGGTCAGGTTCACAATCTTCATCCTGTCGTGGGTCAGGCGCCGGTCGGTGATGCGCGACCACAGGATCGGGTGCATCTCGGCCATGTTGGCGCCCCACAGCACGGCGGTGTCGGTGTGCTCGATGTCGTCGTAGTTCCCCGCCGGCTCGTCGATGCCGAAGGTCTGGATGAAGCCCACCACGGCGGAGGCCATGCAATGCCGGGCGTTGGGGTCGATGTTGTTGGAGCGGAAGCCGGCCTTCATCAGTTTGGCGGCCGCATAGCCCTCATGGATGGTGTACTGGCCGGAACCGAAGATGGAGATGCCGGCTGGACCCTTTTCCTTCAGGGCCCAGCGCATCTTCTCCTCCATGATGTCCAGGGCCTGGTCCCAGGAGATGGGATGGAACTTGCCCTTCTTGTCGAACTTGCCGTCGGTCATGCGCAGCAGGGGCTGGGTCAGGCGGTCCTTGCCGTAGTTGATCTTGCCGTTGAAGTAGCCCTTGATGCAGTTCAGGCCGCGGTTCACGGGCGCGTCCGGGTCGCCCTTGGTGGCGACGATCCGGCCGCCTTTGGTGGCGATCATGATGCCGCAACCTGTGCCGCAGAATCGGCACACACCCTTGTCCCACTGCCAGCCCTTCTCCCCGGCCCTTACGGCAGCCTCGGCATGCTTCGCCAAGGGCATGCCCACTGTGGCGGCGGTCGCGCCGGCAACACTGGTCTTGATAAATTCACGACGTGAAAGTCCCATCTCGGCCTCCTTGCTCGATCAACTGTTCAGATATGTCGGTACGGCGCAGGTGCTGAAATCATCCTGCGCATCCTGCAATTCGGGTGGCATGGCGTCGTAGCTCCGCTCATCCTCGGCGAGGTAGTGGTAGACCATCTCCGCCATGACCACGTGGGGCAGCGCCTTGATACGCCTGAGCCCGTCGATCTCCGCCCCGATGTCTTCCGCTTCCTGCACGGCGATGATCCGGCCGCTCGCCTCTTCCACCTGATGCACCTCCACCCCGTCCAGGGCATCCAATGCCGCGATGACTTCCGCTTGCCATTCTGGGTGGGCAACCACCAATATCCCTGACAAATTCACCGTCTTCCTCCTGGGGTTGGACTGGGTATAAATCCTGACAATCATGTCCACTAATTACTTTGACAATGGTCAAGTTTCAACCAAGACATATATGTCGTAATTCATGCCGCCGGATTTCATCGCAGAGCCCGCAATTGATCCTTGAAACCAGACATCCCATCGCGGAAATACTTTCGCGCCAACCCTTGTTCCGCGGCCTGTCCGAGCTCGAACTCGAACAACTCTCCCGGGGATGCAGGGAGTTTCGCGTCAGCAAGAACGAAGTCCTGTTCCACAAAGGCGATACGCCCGCGGGCATGCATGTGCTGATAATGGGCCAGATAAAGCTGGCCCTGCCATCCAACCAGGGCACGGAAAAAGTTGTGCACATGTGCGGACCCGGCGCCACCTTCGGCGAGGCGGTGGTGTTCCTGGGCAAGCCCTATCCGGTGACCGGCCAGGCCACCCTGGACAGCATCGTGTTGCTGGTATCCAGCCAGGCCCTGCTGGAGGCGGTGGAAGCAAGCCCCATGTTGGGCCGCAAGATGTTGGCCAGCCTCTCCACGCGGCTGCACGAACTGCTGGAGGACATGGAAACCTGCACCCTGCGCACCAGCGCCCAGCGGGTTCTATGTTTTCTGAATCAGGGGGCGCCCGCGGGCAACGAACCCAGGTATGACGTGGTGCTGTCGGCGAGCAAGCAGACCATCGCCTCCCAACTCAACCTGGCACCGGAAACACTCTCCCGGGTCCTGGGGCATTTGACCGAGGCCGGCCTGATCCAGGTGAGGGGACGCACGATCACGGTGCTGGATAGGGAAAAGCTGAAGAACTACGGGACCTGACGGGTGCAAGGACCCACGGCAGGATCAAAGGCTGGAGAAACCCCGTTCCAGGTCGGCCCGCAAATCGTCAACCGCTTCCAGGCCCACCGCGATCCGCAGCAGACCCTCCCCGATGCCGGCCGCCGCGCGTTGTTCCGGGCTCAGACGTCCATGGGTCGTGGTCGCTGGATGGGTGATGGTGGTGCGGGTATCCCCCAAATTGGCGGTAATGGACATGATCCGGGTGGCGTCGACCACCTTCCAAGCCGCTTCCCTGCCTCCAGTCACCTCGAACGCGACGATGCCGCCGCCGGTCTTCTGCTGCGTCATGGCCAGGGCATGCTGAGGATGGGAGGGCAGACCCGGATAGAACACGCGCGCCACCTGGGGTTGCCCTTCCAGCCAGCGCGCCAGTTCCATAGCATGGTCGGAATGGGCCCGCATGCGCAGGGACAGGGTCTCCAGGCCCTTCAACAGCACCCAGGCATTGAAGGCGGAGAGCGTCGGACCCGCCGTCCGCAAAAAGGTGAACACCCCTTCCAGCAGGTCCTTACCGCCCAGCACGGCCCCGCCCAGCACCCTGCCCTGCCCGTCCAGGTACTTGGTGGCGGAATGGATGACCAGGTCCGCACCCAACTCCAAAGGCCGTTGCAGGGCAGGAGTACAGAAGCAGTTGTCCACCGCCAGCCAGGCACCGGCCTGGTGGGCGATCTCGGACAGGGCCCGGATGTCGCTGACCTCGGTCAGCGGGTTGGAGGGGGATTCGACGAACAGCAGGCACGTCTCCGGCCTGAGCGCGGCACGCCATTCCTCGGTATCCGTGGGAGAAACGAAAGTGGTCCCCACCCCGAAGCGGCCAAGGATGTTCTGGAACAGTTGCACCGTGGAGCCGAAGATGGAACGGGAGGCCACCACGTGCTCCCCCGCCTTCATCAAGCCCATGACCGTGGCCAGGATGGCCGCCATGCCGGACGCGAAGGCGACGCAGCGTTCCGCGCCTTCCAGGGCGGCCAGGCGCGCCTCGAACATGGAAACGCTGGGATTGGTGAAGCGGGCATAGATGGGACCCGCCTCGGCGCCGGAGAACCTGGCGGCGGCTTCTGCGGCGCTGCCGAATACGAAGCTAGAGGTCAGAAAGACGGCCTCGGAATGTTCCTGGAATTCGCTGCGCAGGGTGCCGGCGCGTACCGCCAGGGTATCGGGATGAAGGTCTTCCGGGATCATGAGGAGGTCGCCAGGTTCAAGTCCATCTGCCGGGTGGCGGGTGCCGGGGTGGTGGGAATGGCACCGCTGCGCTGGTCTTCCAGGCGGGCCAAATATTCCTCGGTTACGTCGCCGGTCACGTAGCAGCCGTCGAAGCAGGAGGCATCGAACCGCTGAATGGCGGGGTTGACCGACTTCACGGCGGCGATCAGGTCGTCGAGGTCCTGGTAGATCACGGCGTCGGCACCGATTTCCCGGGCGATCTCCTCGTCGCTACGATCATTGGCCAGCAGTTCCCGGCGCGTCGGCATGTCAATGCCGTAGACGTTGGGAAACCGGACCGGCGGGCTGGCCGAGGCGAAATACACCGCGGTCGCACCGGCATCCCGGGCCATCTGGATGATCTCCCGGCTGGTGGTGCCGCGCACGATGGAGTCGTCCACCAGCAGCACGTTCTTGCCCTTGAACTCCAGGGGCATGGCGTTGAGTTTCTGGCGTACCGATTTCTTGCGCTCCGGTTGGCCGGGCATGATGAAGGTGCGGCCAATGTAACGGTTCTTGATGAAACCTTCCCGATAAGGAAGTCCCAGCTTGAATGCTAACTGGAGGGCGGAAGGACGGCTGGTATCCGGGATCGGGACCACGACGTCGATCCGAAAATGGCCGAACTCGCGCTTAACCTTGTCGGCCAGAAATTCGCCCATGCGCAGCCGGCTTTCATAGACGGAAGTGCCGTCCATCACCGAATCGGGACGGGCAAAATAGACGAACTCGAACAGACAGGGCGTGAAATAGGTGGCCCCGGCATACGGCCGGCTCAGCAATTGCCCATCCGCAGTGACGAGCACAGCCTCTCCGGGCGCGACGTCACGCAGGATCTTGTAGCCGAGGCCCTCCACCGCCACGCTCTCGGAGGCGACGATCCATTCGGTTCCTGCCCCGGTTTGCATATGGCCGATGACTAGGGGACGGATCCCGTTGGGATCCCGGAATGCCAGCAGGCCGAAGCCCGCGATCATGGCCACCACGGCGTAGGCACCCTTGCAGCGCCGGTGCACGCCCGTCACGGCGTTGAAGATATCGTCCGGGGTGATTCGGTGGCCATGAACCGCTTCCTGCAATTCATGGGCCAGCACATTGAGCAGAACCTCGGAATCCGAGCCGGTGTTCACGTGGCGCAGGTCATCCAGGAACAGGTCCTGCTGGAGGGATTCGGTATTGGTCAGATTGCCGTTGTGCCCCAGGACGATGCCGAACGGCGAATTCACGTAGAACGGCTGGGCCTCGGCCGGACTGGCCGCAGAACCGGCGGTGGGGTAGCGCACGTGGGCAATGCCTATGTTGCCGATGAGGTTGCGCATGTCCCGGGTCCGGAACACATCGCGCACCATGCCCAGATGCTTGTGCATGTGGAACATGCTGCCATCCATCGTAACGATCCCCGCCGCGTCCTGGCCGCGATGCTGAAGCAGCTGCAGTCCGTCGTAGAGCAGCTGGTTCACGGGCTCACGGGAGAATATTCCGACGATGCCGCACATGATGCGCCTTGTTCAGTAACGGATGAGGGCCGCGAGATCCTGCGGCAGCCAGGGTTTAAGGTGGACGGCGGCCTGTTCCAATGGGGCCCGCGATAACGAGTGTTGCCAGGCCTGGGTCTTCGGCAGCGCGGTCAGGCCCGCCACCACGGTAAGCCCGACCAAGGCCACGCCGGCCCGAAGGATCCCGAAAATGGCGCCGAGAGCCCGGTCCACAGGCCCCAGCCCGGCCATCTTCAACACGCTGGAAAGCAGCATTCCGGTTAGGCTGGCGGCGATCAGGATGGCCACGAACACCAGCACCAGCGCCGCGGCATGCTTAAGCCCCGGGGCATCGATGCCGGGAATGAGGGGCGCCAGCATCGGCGCCAGGGTTCTCGCACCGACGAAGGCCAGCACCCAGGCCGCAAGGGAAAACACCTCGCGCACCAGTCCGCGCATCAGGCCGACCACGGTGGAAACCGCGACCACGCCCAATACGAAGAAATCCAGGCTGGTCATGGCGCGATCAGGACGGGCTTGAAACCCTTGTCCTTGAGTTGTGCCAGGTAATTCAGCGCGGTCTCATGTTCGGCGATGGGTCCCACCCGCACGCGTACCTGGCCATTGGCATTGGACAGGCCGGCCTTGAAACCGATCGCCTGGACCTTCGACTGGAGTTGTTTGGCGTTGCGCTCGTTGCTGAAGGCGCCCAGTTGCAGGTAATACCCTTTCTCAAGCACCGCCTCGGAGGGCTTGGCAGCCGCCGTGACTTCGGCCAACTCGGCGGCAGTCTTGGCCATGGGCGGTACCTCGGGCGCCTTCACGGTCTTGGGCGACACCTTTTCCGGCACCGGCCGCTTTTCCCGGGCATTCTCCTCACCGCTCGGAGCGAGCGTCATGGGCGAGGTGGGCTCCGCTTCTTGAGGCGGCTCTTCCACGTCCGGCGGGGGGGGCTGTGGTGTCGGCGCAGGCTCCTCCGCCTCGAAGGGGCTGTTCTTGGCCGGGATGCGAACATCCACGTCCGGCCCCAAGGGCTTGGGTTCCGTATCGAACAACATGGGCAACACCACCACGGCGGTCAACGCGATGGCGATGGCGCCGACCAGACGGCGCCGAGCGCGGCGGCGCAATGCATGTTCGTCCTGGGAAACGGGAATGTCAGCCATGAGCCTGGATTTCAGCCATTACCTCGGCTACGGTATGGAAGGAGCCGAAAGATAGAATTGTATCAGCCGACTCCGCCTGTTCGCACGCATCACGCCAAGCTTCAGCAATCCCCTCGTGCATGACATATCGACATCCGGCATCCGTCAGATGCTTCGCCAATTGTTCCGCCGACAGGGCCCTCGCGGTGTCCAGCGCCGCCACATGCCAGACCTGGACATGCTGTTTCAGACTGGCGACAACCCCGGCAACGTCCTTGTCCGCCAACATGGCGAATACGGCGATGACCCGACCATCCGGCAGCAAGTCCGCCAGATTGGATGCCAAGGCGCGCGCCGCCTGGGGGTTGTGGGCCACATCCAGTACTCGCAGGGGTTCCCTGCCAACGATCTGGAACCGTCCCGGTTGGCGCGCGCCGGCAATGCCGCCGCGAATGGCCAGCATCTGCACCGGCAGACGCTCGCGCAGGGCCCACAGGGCCGCGATGGCGCAGGCGGCGTTGCCCAACTGGTGCAGACCGGGCATGGCGGGCCTGGGCAGGGCCGGGAACACCGCGCCCGGGATGCGTGCCGTCCAGGTATCCCGCCCCGCCTCGACGCGAATCTCCGTGCCCAGCCGCATCAAGCGGGCATCGATGGCGGCGGCATGTCGCAGCAGGCTCTCGGGCGGCGCGGGATCGCCGCAGATGGCGGGCCTGCCCGGCCGGTAAATGCCCGCCTTCTCGAAGCCGATGCTTTCGCGGCTCTCCCCCAAAAAATGCTGATGGTCCAGGTCGACGGCCACCACCACGCCGCAATCGGCATCCCAGGCATTCACCGCATCTAGGCGACCGCCGAGGCCCACTTCCAACACGCCGGCGTCCAGGCCGGTGCGCATCATCAGCCACATGGCGGCCAGGGTGCCCTGCTCGAAGTAGGTCAGGGGGATATCGCCCCGGGCGTCCTCCACCGCCGCGAGTGCGATGCAAATGTCGGCATCCGTCGCTTCCGCGCCGTCGATGCGCAGGCGTTCGTTGTAACGCAGCAGATGCGGCGAGGTGTAACAGCCCACCCGGTAGCCGGCGGCGGTCAGCATGGCTTCCAGATAGGCGCAGACGGACCCCTTGCCGTTGGTGCCGGCGACCGATATCAGGGGAAAATCGGGATGGAGTGCGAGACGGTCCCGCACCGCCGCCACCCGTTCCAGGCCCAGGACGATGGCCTCCCGGTTGCGGGACTCCAGATGCTCGAGCCATCCGGCGAGGTCTGCGGGACGGCGCAAGAAATTAAACGGGTGAAGGCTTGCGCATCATCTGGGCGCAAAGCCGCGCCAGGGACTTTTTCATCTCGCGCCGATCGACGATCAGATCGACAGCGCCGTGTTCCACCAGGAACTCGGCGCGCTGGAAGCCCTCCGGCAGTTTCTCCCGAACCGTCTGCTCGATTACCCTGGGACCGGCGAATCCGATCAGGGCTTTGGGCTCGGCAACGATTACGTCGCCCAGCATGGCGAAGCTGGCGGAGACGCCGCCCATGGTGGGATCGGTGAGGACGGAGATGAAAGGCAGGCGCCCGGCGGCAAGATGGGTCAGGGCCGCGCTGGTCTTGGCCATCTGCATCAGCGACAAAAGCCCTTCCTGCATGCGCGCGCCGCCGCTTGCGGCGATACAAATGAACGGCTTCTTGCCCTTGATGCTTGCCTCGACGCCGCGTACGAAGCGCTCGCCCACCACCGATCCCATTGAGCCGCCCATGAACCGGAACTCGAAGGCCGCCGCAGTAACCGGCAAGCCCGCAATGCTGCCTTCCATGACCACCAGGGCGTCCCGCTCACCCGTCGCCTTCGCCGCTTCGACCAGGCGGTCGGTGTAGCGTTTGCTGTCCTTGAACTTGAGGGAATCCACAGGCTGCACATTGGCGCCGATTTCGCTTCTGCCCTCCTCGTCCAGCAGGAGGTCGAGGCGTTTGCGCGCGTCGATGCGGTGGTGATGTCCACACTGAGGGCAGACTTGCTGATTGTTTTCCAGGTCGGTGGCGTATAAGACCGCCTCGCAATCCGGGCATTTGCTCCACAGACCCTCTGGAACCACCTTGCGGGCGGACTCCCGGCGCTTGATCTTAGGGGGGATGAGTTTTTGGAACCAGCTCATGGTCGTTTCCTTACTGGTCGAGGGCGGTGCGTACGACGGCAACGAAGTTCTTGACGTTGGCCAATACCGCGTCCGGGGACGAATTCTCGATTTCCTGGACGATGCGGGAACCGATCACCACGGCATCCGCAACCTCGGACACCCGGCGGGCGGTCTCGGCATCCCTGATGCCGAAGCCCACGCCTACCGGCAGGCCGGTGGCGGCACGGATCAGTGGCAACTTGGCCGCCACCTCGGCCATGTCCAGGTTGGCCGCGCCGGTCACCCCTTTTAGAGACACGTAATAGATGAAGCCTCGGGCCTGTTTCCCCACCGCGGCGATGCGCGCCTCGGGGGTGGTTGGGGCCAGCAGGTAGATGTTGTCCAGGCCGGCGGCGACGCACTTGGCCGTGAACTCCGCGGATTCCTCGGGCGGATAATCCACGGTCAGCACCCCGTCCACCCCGGCCTGGGCGGCATCGGCGCAGAAGCGGTCCCAGCCCATGGCCTCGATGGGATTGGCATAACCCATCAGCACCACCGGCGTTTCGGAATTGCTCCGGCGGAACTCGGCCACCATGGCCAGCACGTCCTTCAGACCGACCCCATGCCTCAGCGCCCGCTCCGAACTTCGCTGGATGGTGGGGCCGTCAGCCATGGGGTCGGAGAAGGGTACTCCCAGTTCCAGGATGTCCGCGCCCCCCGCCACCAGGGCATGCATGAGCGGCACGGTCATGTCGGGGGCCGGATCGCCGGCGGTGATGAACGGGATCAGGGCCTTGCGGCCGCGCGCATGGAGCGCGGAAAAAACTGTGGTGATACGCGACATGCTCAGAGCTCGATTCCCGCCAGCTTGGCGACGGTATTAATGTCCTTATCGCCGCGCCCGGACAGGTTCACCAGAAGAATCTTGTCCTTGTCCATGGCGGGCGCGATCTTGGCGGCGTGGGCCAGTGCATGGCTGGACTCCAGGGCCGGGATGATGCCCTCGTAACGGCACAGGTTGTGGAACGCGGCCAGGGCCTCGTCGTCGTTGATGGCCACGTATTGTGCCCGGCCGATGTCCTTGAGGTAGCTGTGTTCCGGCCCGACTCCCGGGTAATCCAGACCCGCGGAAACTGAGTGGGTCTCGATAACCTGGCCGTTGGCGTCCTGCATCAGGTAACTGCGGAAACCGTGCAAGACACCTGGCGTGCCCGCGGACAGGGAGGCGGCATGCTGTCCCGAGGCGAGGCCGTGTCCGCCGGCCTCCACGCCGATCAGGCGCACGCCTGCCATGTCGATGTAGGGATGGAAGATGCCGATGGCGTTGGAACCGCCGCCCACGCAGGCGATCACGGCGTCCGGCTGGCGCCCCAGCATCTCGCCCATCTGCACCATGCATTCCTCGCCGATCACGCACTGGAAGTCCCGAACCAGCATGGGATACGGGTGGGGACCGGCGGCGGTGCCGAGGATGTAGAAGGTGGATTCCACGTTGGTGACCCAGTCGCGCATGGCCTCGTTCAGGGCGTCCTTCAGGGTCTTGGAACCGGAATCCACACCCACCACGGTGGCGCCCAGCAGCTTCATGCGGAACACGTTGGGGGACTGGCGCTTGATGTCTTCGGCACCCATGTACACCACACACTCCATGCCGTAGCGGGCGGCCACGGTGGCGGAGGCCACACCGTGTTGGCCGGCGCCGGTCTCGGCGATCACCCGCTTCTTGCCCATGCGCCGGGCCAGCAGGGCCTGGCCGATAGTATTGTTGATCTTGTGGGCGCCGGTATGGTTCAGGTCTTCCCGCTTGAGGTAGATCTGTGCGCCGCCCAGGATATCGGACCAGCGTTTGGCGTGGTAGATGGGGCTGGGCCGGCCCACGTAATGGCGCAGCTCATTCTTGAATTCCGCCTGGAAATCCGGATCGTTGCGGGCCGCCTCATACTCCCGGCCCAATTCGTCCAGGGCCTGCATCAGGGTCTCGGCGACGAACACGCCGCCGTAGGGACCGAAATGCCCATGGGCATCAGGGAGGTCATACATGTGCATAACACACCTCATCCATTAGTTACCGCTTACCGCTCGAATTGCATTCATGAAGGCCGCGATCTTGGCGGCATCCTTGATGCCTTTGGAAAGCTCGACGCCGCTCGACACGTCCACCGCCCAGGGCCGCACCCGGCACACGGCCTCGGTGACATTGCCGGGGGTCAGCCCCCCCGCCAGGATCAGCGGAATAGGCAAATCAGGCGGGATAAGATCCCAATCGAATCCCTCCCCCGTGCCGCCATGCGCAACTGGGGACCAGGCATCCATCAGCAGTCCCCGGGCATCGGAAAACAGGGCCGCGTATTGTAGCAAATCGAGGCCGGGCTTCATTCTGGCCGCCTTGATGTAGGGCACGTCGAAGCCGCGGCAGAAATCGGGCGATTCCTCGCCGTGAAACTGCAGCAGGTCGGGGCAAACCTTGTGGATGACCTCCTCCACCCATTCCGCCTCCGGATTGACGAACAGTGCCACGCTGGTGACGAAGGGTGGCAAGGCCCTGGCGATGGCCGCCGCCCTGGCGGGTTCGAGCCGACGCGGGCTTTGGTCGGCGAATACCAGGCCGATGGCATCGGCCCCGGCCCGGGCGGCGGCCAATGCGTCTTCGAGGCGGGTGATGCCGCAGATCTTAACGCGGGTTGTTGGAAAATTCATGGCAGGAAAGGCGGGATGCGATTCGTGAATGGCGGCAATTGCCAGACCTCATCGTACTGCACCCCGGCCAGATATAGGCCTTCTGCCGCGAAGGTTGCGGCGGCACGGGACCGGTCCCGGCTGGACAGGACATCGGCCACCCAGTCCGCCGGCCTGCGTCCCAACCCCACCCAGACCAGCGCCCCCACCATGTTGCGGACCTGATGGTGCAGGAAGGCATTGGCTTGGAAGTCCAGGATCACGTAGTCGCCCAAGGGGGTGACCCGGGCACTGCGCAATTCCCGGACCGGCGATTTGGCCTGGCATTCAGCCGCGCGGAATGCGGAAAAATCATGTTCGCCCAGCAAATGACCGGACGCTTCGGCCATTGCCGCCAGATCCAGCCGACCGTGCACCCACCCGACTTTTCCCGACAACAGGGCGGGACGTACCGGGCCATTGAACAATACGTAGCGATACCGGCGCTCCAGTGCGGAAAACCGGGCATGGAAGGTCTCCGGCACGTTCCTGGCCCACAGCACCGCAATACCGGACGGAAGATGGCTGTTTGCGCCCATCACCCAGGCATGGTCCGGACGTTCATGGATGGTCTCGAAATGCGCGACCTGGGCCAGGGCATGCACGCCGGCATCGGTGCGCCCGGCGGTGATGGTCTGTACCGGCGCGCCGTGGATCGTTGCCAGGGCGCGTTCCAGGTGGTCCTGCACGGAACAGCCCGCCGGCTGGGTCTGCCAGCCGCAGTAGGCGCCGCCGTTATACTCGAGCCCCAGGGCTACGCGCACAACCACCACCCCAACGCCCCCATCAACATCGCGCCGGGAACAAGCACATCCCAGTATCTCAAAGTTCTGACCTCGATATGGATCCGCGCCGGCAAATCTGGTTCTTCGTCACCCCGTAGCAGGCGTTTCAGGTTCCCGATGCCCCGCTCCATGTCCTCGATCGCCCGCAAGGTCAGTCCGAGCCGGACGGCGGCACGTTCGGCATCCACCCCAAGCACCGTGAAGGGCCGCAATATACTGTGCAATCCAGCCAGTAGCCGGGCGGACGGCATGCGCAGCACCAGCAAGTCCAGCCAGAACAGGAGGGTCAACAACCGCAACACCTGTTCCAGCCCCCGCAGCAGCCCCTCATCCGAGGGAGACCAGTCCTGCAGGAAACCCAGGACCGGCGCGCCGGGCAGGCTATAGCCATATCCCAGGGCCAGCACCAACAGAAGCCAGCGTGTGCGCCAGACCAAGCGGAATGGATGACGCCGCCGATACAGGAAGACCAGGACGGCCAGGAGAAACAGGATCGAGAGCATGAAAAAAGGCAGCCCTGGAATGACCAGGGCTGCCAGGATGTAGATCAGTACCCGGCTTGCCGGGTGCAATCAGCCCGCCTCCGCCAGCAATTTCTCCGCATCCGCCTTTTGCCCGGAGTCGCCTTCGCTGGCCACTTCCTGGAGGATTTCCCGAGCGCCTTCCTTGTCCCCCATTTCCAGATAAGCACGGGCGAGATCCAGTTTGGTGTTGACCTCATCCCATATGGCCGGGTCGATGGCAGTCTCGCCGGCAGCCTCGGTAACGGGTTCCGCCTCTTCCGGGACCGGCTCGGCCGTTTCCACTTCGGGCGGCGGTTCCACGGGTGCCTCCAACTCGGGCTCGGGCGCGGCCGCCTCCGCTTCTTTCGGGGCCTCTATTTCCGGCTCCGAAGGGGCCTCTAGATCCAGGTCTATTCCGCTGAGATCCAATTCGGGCAGGGTTGCGGCCTCCTCCGCATCGGCAGCGGGAAAATCCACTTCCAATGTCGCTTCCTCGACAGATTCCTCGTCAATATGGAATTCTGGAATGGATTCCGTTTCGGCTTCAGTCTCAGACGACGGTGCCTCAAAGTTCTCGAGGTCAATTTCTTCTGTGGGGATGGACTCGGATGCGCTGGTCTCGAACTCCAGATCCATCTCATGATGGGAATCAGCTTGGATCTCTGCTTGCTCGGAGGCCATCTCGGAAGTCGGCGTTGCTTCCTCGGCAACAGCAGGAATACCTTCATCCGTGGAGAATTCCATGTCAGTACCGGTCTCGCCGGCCGTCGTTTCCACCGCGGTCCAGTCTTGCTCGGTCTGATCAGCCAGCTCAACGGCAGGCGCCTCGATGACAGGTTCCGCTTCGCCAGGCGATGCTTCGGAGGTGGCGACAACATCGGGTTGAGCCGGCTCCTCGACTGGGATATCCATTGGCCCAATCCGGTAAAGCGGATTGTCCGCATCGATGGCGCGTCCCATCTCGGCGGCGCGCAGCCATACCGGGGTGTTCTGTCCGCCGAGACCCGCATAAAGCTCGCTAGCCGTGGTCTCGAAGGCCAGGGGGTCCTTCCGGGCCGAATAGATTTCGAGCAGTTTCAGGGCGATCTCGTGGCGGCCCGGATCCTTGCTCAATGCTTCCCTGAGAATCTCTTCGGCCTGGGCATCCCGCCCATAGGCCATATAGACCTCTGCCTCGGCGATCGGATCCACCTCGTGAGAGTCGATGGCTCCCAGCCCAAGGCGGCTGAAGTCGGTCAGCAACATGCTGCCTTCCGTGCTGGCACCCACCGCCGTACCGCTGCCGGTATTGAATACGGCGGTATTCTTGAACTCGCCGCCGGTCATGATGCTGTCTTCGAACTTGTTGAGGCCCTGTCGGCGGCGGCTGCCCACCATCATCATCCACAGCAGGGCGGAGAGCAGCACAGCCGCGACCAGACCGCCGATGTAGATCGGATTGCCAATGAATGTAGAGAACCAGCCTTTATCGGATTCGGTGACAGGAGCGGGCGGCGCAACCGGTACCGCCTTGACTGCCGGTGCGGCTGGTGGCGGGGCCGCTTCGGGTTGAAGCGGTTGTTCAGCCATGGGTGTCGCGGCCGGCGCCGGGGCCTGAGATGCTTCGCGGGACTTGAGGTCGAGGAGCTTCTGCATGTCCTGGACCGTATGTTCCAGTTGGCTCACACGATCCTGGGCCTCCTGAAGTGCCCTCGCCTTTGCGGCCAATTCCTCTTCCAGGGAATTCATTTTTTCCTGGGCCTTGAGGTCAGCCCCACCCGTGCCGGTGGGCTCGCCTTTGGAGAGCTTGAGCACGTCCCTGGGCGACGCGGGCGCGGGCGCGGCCTTCTCCTCCACCCTGGTTACCACTTTCCCCGCCGCGGCCTGTTGCTCGGCCGCGGACGGCGTCACCTGGCCCGCCATCTCGGCGATCTTCTGGCGATAGGCATGCCACTCCACGTCATGGACATGCAAAATATGTCTGGCCTCGGCGGGTGACACGGCGCTGGCGGCGGCCACGTCGGGGATGTTGAGCACCCTGCCTTGCTGGAGGCGATTCATGTTGTCGTAGAAGGCCGATTTATTGGCCTGGTATAGCCCCACCATCATCTGCGCTAGGCTCAGGTCTGCGGGTTTGACCTTGGCGGCGATACCGTGCAGGGTTTCCCCGAACTTCACCGGCCCATAGCGGGTGGACTTGGCGGGAGCCATGGGCTTGGCGACAGCCTTGGCCGGCTCGGACACTGATTTTTCCGGCTGGGCAGCGGCGGGCTTTGCACCGGCTGCCCCGGTCTCGCGTCCCATCTCCGGCACCATGGCGGGCTTGACCGCCGTTGCCACCGGACTCTCGTAGGTCGGCGGGTCCAGCAGGATGGTGTATTCGCGGATGATGCGTCCGGTATTCCAGTTCAGTTCAACCAGCAGATCCAGGAATGGATCCCCCACCGGCGTGGTAGAGGTGATGCGTATGATGGGTTGGCCGTTGCTACGCTGATCGACGGTGAACTGCAGGTTTCTGAGGGATTCCGCCCGATCGATCCGTGCCTGGCGGAAAGCCTCGCTGGCGGCCAGGCTTGCTGTAATGCCGGACAGATCATCCTTGCTTACGGACAACAGTTCAATCTCGGCCTTGAGCGGTTGCCCCAAGGCGGATTGGACGGAAAGCTTGCCCAATCCCGCGGCCTCAGACCCTCCCCAGGCCAACAGCAGCGTCCACAATAATGCGCTGATTCTCATCGTCTTCTTCATCGCTCCGCCTTTTTCTCAACCTTTTACAAGGGTGGTGTGCTCTAACCCGGACACTCTTAATTTATTGAAATGTCTCATGGGGTTAGGCGCAATATCTGAAGGAATCCTCACGTTAGCACCGAATTCGCCGGCTTATCAATCCAATTTTCCACGACCGACACGATCTGAGCGGCCTCCAGGCGCATGGGATCGAGCACCAACCAGAATCGCATTCGATTTCCTTCCACCATGATCTGCCCCACGAAAACATCGTCGCTTTCGGCCGCATCCGTGGCCGGTGTGGGCACGCCTCCCGGCAGATCCGTTTCCATCAGCGTGACCCCGTCCACGTGGACCAGGTTGTTTCGCAAGGCGGAGATATCTACGGCATTTTTTCCCAGAACATGAAGAAAAATTGCGGCGCCATAGAAAACCGGCGCCCAAACAACACTGTAGCCGACCCGAGGCCCGCCTGCGATCCGTCGATTCGATTCAGCCAAACGGGCGCCGTATCCGACGGAATCCGGGGTGCCCCCGAGGGGAATCAGATTGAAAGCCACCTGAAGCGGAAACACCTCCGGGTCCGGCGATTCCATATTGAACAGACTGCGGGATTGGTTAGCCAACTCTTCCACACCCACCTTCCCCGCAACGGAAACGGGTAATGCGCAAAAGGCCTCCGCCGACTCCAGCGATGTCAACGCGGCCAGAGGTTTGAGCAGACGGGACACTGCCAGGGCCGGTGCCGGCATGATGTCTTCAGGTCCTGATATGGGCATGGCGGGATACCGCTCCCCGACCTGCTTGAGTAGCCGCGTGGCGGCGGAAGAACCGCTGGTGGCGAGAAGGGCCTGTATCCGGGAGAAATCGAAACCCTCGGCTTGGTGGCATGGCCAATCCCGTCCCCTGAAATGGACCGCCCCCTCCTCTTCGTCCAGGGTCAAGGCATACAGGTGGCCGACCGGCACTTCCCGCTCTTCCAACAGCTTGAGAACCGCCTCGCCGAGGGGGTCATCCGCCCCCAGTACGGCAAGATCGAAGCTGGACGACATGGACAGGATCAGGACTCCAGAAGGATGCGCAGCATGCGCCGCAAGGGTTCGGCCGCACCCCACAGAAGTTGGTCGCCAACGGTGAAGGCGGTCAGGTACTCGGGACCCATGTTGAGCTTGCGCATGCGCCCCACTGGTACGGTAAGGGTGCCGGTGACAGCTGCGGGGGTCAGTTCCCGCATCGTGAGGTCCCTGTCGTTGGGCACCACCTTCACCCAAGCGTTGTGGGCGGCAATGAGGTCGTGGATCTCGTCCAGGGGCACGTCCCTGGTCATCTTGATGGTCAGGGCCTGGGAATGGCAGCGCATGGCGCCGACCCGCACGCAGAGACCGTCGATAGGCACCGGATTGTCGGAACGCCCGAGGATCTTGTTGGCCTCCACCTGGGCCTTCCACTCCTCCTTGGACTGGCCGGACTCCAGGGCCACGTCGATCCAGGGGATCAGGTTGCCGGCCAGGGGCACGGGCCACGCGTCCAGCGGGTAGCGGTCGGACCGGATGAAGTCGGCGACCTTTCTGTCGATCTCCAGGATCGCGGAGGCCGGGTCGGCCACTAGGTCGGCCACCTCGCCGTGGACTGCGCCCATCTGCCTGATCAACTCGCGCATGTTGCGCGCGCCGGCGCCGGAGGCGGCCTGGTAGGTCATGGGAGATATCCACTCGATGAGGCCCGCGTCGAACAGGCCGCCGATGGCCATGAGCATCAGGGACACGGTGCAGTTGCCGCCCACGTAGGACTTCACGCCGCTAACCAGGCCATTCTTGATCACGTCCTTGTTGACCGGGTCCAGGACGATGATGGCCTCGTCCTTCATGCGCAGGGCGGATGCCGCGTCGATCCAGTAGCCGTTCCAGCCGGCTGCGCGCAATCGGGGATACACCTCTTTGGTGTAATCCCCTCCCTGGGCGGTGATGATTACGTCCATGGCCTTCAGCTCGTCGATGCTGTTGGCATCCTTCAGGGGCGGCACGTCCTTGCCGATTTCGGGTCCCTTGCCGCCTACGTTGGAGGTGGTGAAGAACACCGGCTCGATCAGATCAAAATCCCGTTCTTCCTTCATCCGGCCCATGAGAACCGAACCCACCATGCCGCGCCAACCGATCAGACCTACACGTTTCATCATTCGCCTCGAAGAATCAGATTACATCGCCGCCACGACCGCATCGCCCATGGCGCTGCAGGATACCCGCTGGCAACCCTTGGTCCAGATATCACCGGTGCGATAGCCCCGGGCGACCACCCGCTTCACCGCGTGGTCGATGCGGTCGGCGGTGGCCTGGTCGTTGAAGGTGTACTTGAACATCATGGACACGGACAGGATGGTGGCCAAGGGGTTGGCCAGGTCCTGGCCGGCGATGTCCGGCGCGGATCCGTGGATGGGCTCGTACATGCCCTTGTTATCCTCGTCCAGCGACGCCGAGGGCAGCATGCCGATGGAGCCGGACAGCATAGAAGCCTCGTCCGAGAGGATGTCGCCGAAGATGTTGCCAGTGACAATCACGTCGAACTGCTTGGGATTGCGCACCAGTTGCATGGCGGCGTTGTCCACGTACATGGTGGACAGTTCCACCTCGGGAAAGTCCTTCGCCACCTCGGCGACCACTTCCTTCCAGAGTTCGGAGCATTCCAGCACGTTGGCCTTTTCCACCGAACACAGTTTCCTGCCCCGCTTCATGGCGATGCCGAAGGCCACGTGGGCGACCCGGCGTACTTCGCTCTCGGAATAGATCATGGTGTTGAAGCCGACCCGCTCGCCGTTGCGCACCTCGATGCCGCGCGGCTGGCCGAAGTACACGTCGCCGGTCAGTTCCCGCACGATCATGATGTCCAGGCCCGCCACCACTTCCGGCTTCAATGAGGAGGCACCGGCCAACTCCGGATAAAGCAGGGCCGGACGCAGGTTGGCGAACAGGTTCAGTTCCTTGCGAATGCCCAACAGGCCACGCTCCGGCCGCAACGGCCGGTCCAGGGTGTCGTACTGGGGGCCGCCCACGGCGCCCAGCAGCACGGCATCCGCCGCCCTGGCCAGTTTCAGGGTGGCGTCCGGCAGGGGATGTCCGGCCGTGTCGTAGCCGGCGCCGCCGATGGCGGCCTCCTCGGTCTCGATCTTCATGCCGTCCTTCTTCAGGACATCCAACACCTTCATCGCCTGGGCGACGATCTCCGGGCCGATGCCGTCGCCCGGCAAGACTGCGATCTTCATTGCGTGTTTCCTTTTAGGCAAAAAGCCAGGGGGCTTCCTGTTTGCGGCGCGCCTCGTAGGCCTTGATTTTTTCCGTGTACTGCAAGGTCAGGCCGATGTCGTCAAGACCGTTGAGCAGGCGGTGCTTGCGCTCCCCATCCACCTCGAAACGGAAGACCTTGCCGGTGGGCGTGGTGACCGTCTGCCCGGCCAGATCCACCTTCAGCAGGTAGCCCTCGTTTTCGGACACCTCGCTGAATAGTTGATCCACCGTGGCGGCGGGCAGGACGATGGGCAACAGGCCGTTCTTGAAGCAGTTGTTGTAGAAGATGTCGGCATAGCTGGGCGCGATGATGGCGCGAAAACCGTAGTCCTCCAGTGCCCAGGGCGCGTGTTCCCGGGAGGAGCCGCAACCGAAGTTCTCCCGGGTCAGCAGGATCGAGGCCCCCTGGTAGCGTGCCTGGTTCAGCACGAATTCGGGATTCAAGGGACGGTCGTGGTGGGACTGGCCCGGCTCGCCCCTATCCAGGTAGCGCCATTCGTCAAAGGCGTTGGGCCCGAAACCGGTGCGCTTGATGGACTTCAGGAACTGCTTGGGAATGATGGCGTCGGTGTCCACATTGGCGCGGTCCAGCGGCGCCACCAAGCCTTCGATCCGGCTGAAGGCTCTCATTTATTACTCGACCTCTGGATCGCCTCGCCCGCCTTCTCGATATCCTGGCCCATGCCGCGCACGGTGTTGCAGCCATAGATGCTGAACACCACGCCCACCGCCAGCGCCAGCACCACCAGCTTGAGCACGCCCAAAATGATGAATTTTCTCGGAATCATTGCATCACCTCGTTTACATCAACAAAATGTCCATATACCGCCGCCGCCGCCGCCATGGCCGGACTGACCAGGTGGGTGCGGCCGCCCTGCCCTTGGCGCCCCTCGAAATTGCGGTTGGAGGTGGAGGCGCAACGCTCGCCCGGCTCCAGGCGGTCGGCATTCATGGCCAGGCACATGGAGCAGCCCGGCTCGCGCCACTCGAATCCAGCCTCGGTAAAGACCTTGTCCAGCCCTTCCGCCTCGGCCTGATGCTTGACCAGTCCCGAACCGGGCACCACCAAAGCCAGTTTCACGTTGGCCGCCACCTTGCGGCCTTGTCCCACGGCAAAGCGGGCCACCTTAGCCGCCTCGCGCAGGTCTTCGATACGGGAATTGGTGCAGGAGCCGATGAATACCTTGTCCACCGGGATGGCGGAAATGGGCGTGTTGGCCTCCAGCCCCATGTATCGCAGCGCCCTTTCCCAGTCGGCCCGCTTGACCGCGCTGGGGGCGTCGGCCGGATCGGGCACACGACCATCCACCGCCACCACCATCTCCGGGGAGGTACCCCAGGTGACTTGGGGCCGGAGATCCGCCGCGTTCAACTCCACCACGGCGTCGAACCGCGCACCCGGGTCGGACACCAGGCTGCGCCAGTAATCCACCGCCTTGTCCCAAAACTCGCCCTGGGGGGCCTGGGACCGGCCACGCACGTAATCGATGGTCTTGTCGTCCACCGCCACCAGGCCGGCCCGGGCTCCCGCCTCGATGGCCATGTTGCAGATGGTCATGCGTCCTTCCATGGACAGGGCGCGCAGGGCCGAGCCGCCGAATTCGATGGCGTAACCGGTTCCGCCCGCCGTGCCGATCCTGCCGATCACGGCAAGGATGATGTCCTTGGCGGTCACCCAGGGGGGAAGGTCCCCCTCCACCTTCACCAGCATGGCCTTGGACTTCTTTTGCCACAGGCATTGGGTGGCCAGGACGTGTTCCACCTCGGAGGTGCCGATACCGAAGGCAAGTGCGGCGAAGGCCCCATGGGTGCTGGTGTGGGAGTCGCCGCACACCAGGGTCACGCCGGGCTGGGTGAAACCCTGCTCGGGGCCGATGACATGGACGATGCCCTGGCGAGGATCGTCCATGCTGAATTCGTTCAAACCATATTCACGGCAATTGGCGTCCAGGGTCTCCACCTGCAGGCGGGACACCGGATCGGCGATGCCTTCGTGCCGGTCCGTGGTAGGCACGTTGTGGTCGGGGGTCGCCAGCACCGTGGCCGCGCGCCAGGGTTTCCGGTTGTTGATCCTCATGCCCTCGAAGGCCTGGGGGCTGGTCACCTCGTGGACCAGATGCCGGTCGATGTAGAGCAGCGCCGTCCCGTCGGAACCCACGTGCACCACATGGTCGTCCCAAAGCTTGTCGTAGAGGGTGCGTGCCTGCATTTGCGCCACTAAATAAGTAAATTATGAGACTGTGGATTATTACATAGCGCCCAGGCCTTCGACATGCCCGGCCATGCAATCCAAGGAAAGCTGTGCCCATCCGTAGCCGCCAATACCATCGGGTTCCATCGAGATCATGAAGCTTTCGGTATCACCGCCCGTCCCTTCCAGGCAAACACCAAGGCCGCCAGGAAAGCGCACAGCGATGCCAGGCTGAAGGTCCAACCGCTCCCGATCCGGTCCCACACCGCCCCGGAGTAAAGGCTGCCCAGGGTCCCGCCCACGCCGAAGGCCAGGCTGTTATACAAGGCCTGGCCCCGGGCCTGGTTCTTGCCGATGAAATGGCGATGCACGAGGGCCAGGGCCGAGGCATGGTAGGCACCGAAGGTCAGACCGTGCAGTAGTTGGGCGAACAACAACACCAGCAGATTGTCCACCAGCCAGCCGATCAGCAGGAAACGCAATGCCGCGGCCGCCAGGGTGACCAACAGAACGGTCTCGTGGCGAATCCGGGCGAATACCCGGGGCATTATCAGGAAGATACCTATCTCGCATACCACACCAAGGGCCCACAACCATCCCGCCACCGTCTTGCTGTAACCAGCCTCCACCAGGTGGATGGTGAAGAAAGTGTAATAGGGGCCGTGGGCGGCGGCCATCAGCAGGGCGGCGATGAATAGGGCGAGCACCTGGGGACGTCGCACCACGTCCCGGAGCGGAATGTGGACGTGCTCATGGCGGGCGATCTCCGCCTCGGGGATGACCCGGGAAGTCAGCACGATCCCCACCAGCAGACCCGTCACCACCCAGGGCACCAGGCGGATGGAGGCATGATCCAGGGCCGCCCCCAGGCCCACCACCACCAGGATGAAACCCACGGAACCCCACAGGCGGATGCGGCCGTAGCGATCGGTTCGGTCGCCCAGGTGGGATAGGGTGGTGGCCTCCACCAGGGGCAGGGAGGCGCTCCAGAAGAAACTGATCAGGCTCATCACCAGGAACAGGGGCCAGAACGAGGTGGCCCAGAACACGCCGACGAAGGCCACCAGGCAGACCAGGGCCGCCAGCTGCACGATAGCGACGCGTTTTCCCGAGTGGTCGGCGATATGGCCCCAGATGTTGGGGGCGAAGATGCGCATGACCTGGAGCAGGGACATCAGGACGCCGATCTGGAAGGCGTTGAACTCCAGCGAGCGCAAGTAGAGGCCCCAGAACGGCGCCATGGCGCCGACGAAGGCGAAGTAGAAGAAATAGAAGCCGGACAGGCGCCAGTAGGGCAAGGCGGACATGGCCTAGGGACCGGGGAGAGATGAGATCAGACAGGAATGTGTCGCCGCTGCCCATCCGCGAAGCCCCCGGCAAGACAAACCCGGCCCGGGACAATGCATGCCGGGCCGGGTCGGGTCGGGTGCCGGCGTCAAGCCGTCGCGGTCAGCATCTGGTACAGCTTGTCCTTCAGGCGCACGCGCAGACTTTTCAGTTCATCGGCATAGAGGTCGGTGGCCGGATCCACGCGCTGCTCGATGCGGGCGACCTTGCGGTCCAGGTCGTCGTAGTCCTTCATCAGGGCGACAAAGTTATCGTTGCAGAGCATCAGCTTGCGGATGGCATCCTGGTGCTCGGGAAACTCGTGGAACAGGTCGTGGCTTTCTATCATGGGTTTCTCCTGGGTGGCACGTTTATCGGCAGGGGATCAGGGCATTTCGGGCGCCCGTCCGGGTATCCGGGGCGTGGGGCAGACCACGTCGGCGTTCTGGGCGCGATGGCGCAGGCAATGATCCATCAGGACGATGGCCAGCATGGCCTCGGCGATGGGGGTGGCGCGGATGCCCACGCAGGGGTCGTGGCGGCCATGGGTCACCACCTCGGTGGGGTCACCCCGGACATCGATGGACCGGCCCGGGATGCGCAGGCTGGAGGTGGGCTTGATGGCGATGGAGGCGACGATGTTCTGGCCCGAGGAAATGCCGCCCAGGATGCCGCCGGCATGGTTGGAGAGAAAACCCTGGGGCGTCATCTCGTCCCGATGTTCGGTGCCTTTCTGTGCCACCACCGCGAAGCCGTCGCCGATCTCCACCCCCTTCACCGCGTTGATGCTCATCAGGGCATGGGCCAGGTCGGCGTCGAGACGGTCGTAGACCGGCTCGCCCAGGCCCACCGGCACGTTCTCCGCCACCACGTTGATCCGGGCCCCCACCGAATTGCCCGACTTGCGCAGCTCGTCCATGTATTGCTCCAAGGCCGGCACCGAATCCGGATCGGGCGCGAAGAAGGGGTTTTCCGCCACGGCGTCCCAGGTCTTGAAGGGCACCACGATGGGGCCCAGCTGGGCCAGGTAGCCCCGGATCACCATGCCGAACTTCTCGTGTAGCCATTTGCGGGCGATGGCGCCCGCCGCTACCCGCACCGCCGTCTCCCGGGCCGAGGAGCGGCCGCCGCCACGATAGTCCCGGAACCCGTATTTCTGGTCGTAGGTGTAGTCGGCGTGGCCCGGCCGGAAGGTCTCTGAGATATTGCCGTAGTCCTTGCTGCGCTGGTCCTCGTTGCGGATCAGCAGAGCGATGGGGGTGCCTGTGGTGCGTCCCTCGAACATCCCGGACAGGATTTCCACGGTGTCCGACTCGCGTCGCTGGGTGACATGGCGCGAGGTGCCGGGCTTGCGCCGGTCCAGGTCGTGCTGGATATCCGCTACGGTCAATGCCAGGCCCGGAGGGCAGCCGTCGACGACGCAGCCGATGGCCGGGCCGTGGGATTCGCCGAAGGAGGTGACCGTGAACAGAAGACCGATGGAATTGCCTGACATGGGAAAACCGAGGCTGTCAATTGGGCGAATTATCGCACGGCCGACCGGCTTTCAGGACGCCGGGCCGATCCGACCCCCGGCGCACGGCCGGGCAACCGGGTTGTTTGTATTTATCCCGGAATCTTGGTTACGCTGAGCGCCATTCCTGCAGTCTCAGAAACCAATTGTCCGCCCCGGAGTTTGTCGTGAAAACCACCCTTGCCGTTGCCCTCGCCCTGATCAGCCTCGCGCCGCTGTCCGCCCCCGCGGACACGTCGTATGAGATTGGCCGGGAGAAAGCCCATCCCTGCACCACCTGCCACGGCCTGGACGGACTCCGCCAGGCCCCGGGCCTGCCCGCGATCGGCGGCCGCGACTACTATGAACTGCTCGCCGACATGGCCAGCATCCGTAGCGGCCAGCGCTTCCATCCGATCATGACTTTGCTGATGCAAACCCTGGACGAAGCCGACATGGCCGACGTTGCGACCTACTTCGCCAGCATGGATCGCAGCAAGCTGGGCAGCGTGGGACCCTACGGCGTCAGGTAGCGGTCAACCGGCCAGTCCGGAGAGCAATTCCAGACCCAGCGCCACGCCGAATCCGGTGATCTCCGAGCCCACCGCCCCCAGCCCCCCTTTGCAACGGCTGGCGGATAGGTCGACATGCAGCCAGGGCCGATCGTCGACGAAACGCTGCAGGAATCGAGCCGCCAGAATGTGGTCCGCCTCGCTTTCCAGTGTGCATTGCTTCACGTCCGCCACGGGAGAATCCAGGGCGTCGTCGTAATCCTCAGGCATGGGGAAGGCCACCACCCGCTCCCCCGTGGCGATGCCCGCCGTCCTGGCCAGCTCCGCGAGCTCGTCCCGGTTGGCGATGACCCCGCTCATGCGCTCGCCCACGGCCACGGCCATGCTTCCGGTCAGGGTGGCGAAATCCAGGATCTGGTCGGGCTTTGCCCGTGCCGCCAGGGTCAGGGTATCGGCCAACACCATGCGCCCTTCGGCATCGGTGTGGACGATCTCGATGGTGGTGCCGTTCAGGGCGGTGACCACCTCGTTCTGGGTGTAGGCCTCGGGCGACAGGTGATTCTGGGCGATGGCCAGCCAGGCATCGATGCGCAGCGGCAGGCCGAGCCGGGTCGCGGCGAGCAGGATGCCCAACACCACGGCCGAGCCGTTCATATCGTCATGCATGTTGTTCATGTAGCGGGCCGGTTTGAGGTTGTGGCCGCCGGTATCGAAACAGATGCCCTTGCCCACCAGGGCGATGGACCGGCCCTTCCCGGCCCCCCGGCCGCGATAGGTCAGATGGACGATCGCGGCGTCCTCATGGCCGCTTCCCCGCGCCACGGCCAGGAATGCCCCAGCCTTCAGCCGTTTCAGGCGCCGGGTGTCGAATTCCTCGATTTTCCAGTCCAGTTGCCCGGCCAGTTGCCGCACATGCCGCCGATAGCTGGCGGGGGTGAGGAAATTGGGCGGCAGCATGGTCAATTGCCGGGTCAGGGTATTGCCCTCGGCCAGGGCCCATTCCCGCGCATAGCCATCCTGGCTGCTGGCCCCGTGAACGACGATGCGCTTGAGGGACGCCGGCTTGGCCTCGCTCTTGTAGTTGGGCAACTCAGCGCTGTTCAGCCAGGCCACGCCGACACCCTCCCGCGCCGCCAGCGCGGTGAATGCGGCGTCGCCGTAGACGGCGATGGCGATGGATTTGGGATGTTCGTCCAGCAGCACCGCCAGCGCCTTGCGCAACCGGGTCTGGCGCTCGAAGGCGGACTTTGCGGGATCGAGACGCAACCAGACGGAAAGCCCCCCTCCGGGAAGTTCCACCGCCAGCGGCTGCTTGGCCAGGTCTTCCGCCTGTTTGCCGCGCCGGGCGAGCGATGCCTGGACCACCTCGTGCTCCGGGGCATCATGCCACCCCTTGCCGGATGGGAGGATCACCAGCAGGTGCTGCATCCGCCCGTCCCGCCGCAATAGGGGCGCTTTATGCTCGACCAGCCGGGCGGAAACTTGTAGGCTGAACGCGGGTTTGTCCATTAGCCGTCCTTTATATTTAAAACATTAATACTAAGTATTGATAAATTGACCGAAAGCGACTCGCGCCCCGATAATTCGCGGCCTTTTAATCGGATTGTTCCACGAATCGACCCGCCTTGGCCGGACGCGTCTGTGGTACGAAGACCCGTACCGACTGTCCGGCTTTACCCGGAGACCCCTGTTTATGCCCAATTCCATACCTGATATCGATCCTCAGGAGACCCGCGAGTGGCTGGACGCCCTGGCCGCGGTGATCGTAGAGGAAGGTCCCGAACGTGCCCACTACATCCTGGAACGCTTGGTGGACAAGGCGCGCCGCTCGGGCGCCTATCTGCCCTACAACGCCACCACCGCCTATGTGAACACCATCCCGGTGCATCTCCAGGAAAAACACCCGGGCGACATCCCCGTGGAGCGGCGCATCAAGGCCCTGATCCGCTGGAACGCCGTGGCCTGCGTGATGCGCGCCAACGAGAAGGCGCCCGGGGTGGGTGGTCATATCGCCAGCTTCCAATCTTCCGCCACGCTCTATGACGTGGGCTTCAACCATTTCTTTCGCGCTCCCACGGTCGATCACGGCGGCGACCTGATCTATTTCCAGGGCCATTCGGCCCCCGGTATCTATGCCCGGGCCTTCATCGAAGGCCGCATCAGCGAAGAGCAGTTCGGCAACTTCCGCCAGGAAACCAGCGGTCACGGCATCCCCTCCTACCCCCACCCCTGGCTGATGCCGGAGTTCTGGCAGTTCCCCACGGTATCCATGGGCCTGGGCCCCATCACCGCCATCTACCAGGCGCGCTTCCTCAAGTACCTGAACGACCGGGGCATCGCCGACACCTCCGGGCGCCACGTCTGGGCCTTCCTGGGGGACGGCGAGACCGACGAGCCGGAAACACTGGGCGCCATCAACCTGGCTTCACGGGAGAAGCTCGACAACCTGATCTTCGTCATCAACTGCAACCTGCAACGCCTGGACGGCCCGGTGCGGGGCAACGGCAAGATCATCCAGGAACTGGAAGCCGCCTTCCGAGGCGCCGGCTGGAATGTGCTCAAGGTGATCTGGGGCTCCTACTGGGACCCGCTCCTGGCGATGGATGGCAAGGGCCTGTTGCGCCAGCGCATGGAGGAGTGCGTTGACGGCGAATACCAGAACTTCAAGGCCAAGGGCGGTGCCTATACCCGGGAACACTTCTTCGGCAAGTACCCGGAACTCAAGGAAATGGTCGCCGCCATGTCCGACGAGGACATCTGGCGCCTCAACCGGGGCGGCCACGACCCCCACAAGGTCTACGCGGCCTACGCCGAGGCGGTGAAGCACACCGGCCAACCCACCGTGATCCTGGCCAAGACCGTCAAGGGATACGGCATGGGCGCTTCCGGCGAGGCCCAGAACCCCACCCACCAGGCCAAGAAGATGGCCCTGGACGACCTGCGCGCCTTCCGTGACCGCTTCCAGATCCCGATCGCCGACGCGGACCTGCCCAAGCTGCCCTTCTACCGGCCGGCCGAGGACAGCCCGGAAATGAAATACCTGCGTGCCCGCCGCGAAGCACTGGGCGGCTACGTGCCGAGCCGCCGGCTGAAGGCCGAGCCCTTGGCCGCACCGGAGCTGTCCACCTTCCAGGCCATGCTGGAGGCCACCGGCGAGCGGGAAATTTCCACCACCATGGCATTCGTACGCCTGCTTACCAGCCTGCTGCGCGACAAGACCCTGGGCCGCCACGTCGTGCCCATCATCCCGGACGAGGCCCGCACCTTCGGCATGGAAGGCCTGTTCCGCACCGTCGGCATCTATTCCTCAGTGGGACAGCTCTACGAGCCGGTGGACTCCGACCAGGTGATGTATTACCGGGAGGACAAGGGGGGGCAGATCCTGGAGGAAGGCATCAACGAGGCCGGCGCCTTCTCGTCCTGGCTGGCCGCCGCCACCTCCTACAGCACCAACGGCGTGCAGATGATCCCCTTCTACATCTACTACTCCATGTTCGGCTTCCAGCGTATCGGCGACCTGGCCTGGGCCGCAGGCGACTCCAGGGCCCGGGGATTCCTGCTGGGCGGCACCGCCGGCCGCACCACGCTGAACGGCGAGGGCCTGCAGCACGAGGATGGGCATTCGCATCTGCAGGCGGCCATGATCCCCAACTGCATCTCCTACGACCCCACCTTCCACTACGAACTGGCGGTCATCATGCAGGACGGCATGCGGCGCATGTTCCAGGACCAGGAGGACGTGTTCTATTACATCACCGTGATGAACGAGAACTACAGCCACCCTGCCCTGCCCAGGGGCGCCCAGACGGGCATCCTCAAGGGCCTGTATCGCCTGAGCGAAGGCACAAAGGGTAAAGGCAAGACCAAGAAGCCCCGCGTACAACTGCTGGGCAGCGGCACCATCCTGCGGGAAGTGATGGCCGCCGCCGAGCTGTTGGAAGCCGACTGGGGCGTGGCCGCCGACGTGTGGAGCGCCACCAGCTTCAACGAGCTGCGCCGGGAGGCCCAGGAAGTACACCGCTGGAACCTGCTGCACCCGGACAAGAAGGCAAAAATTTCATATGTCGAAAAGTGCCTGGACGGCACCGAGGGCCCCGTCATCGCCTCCACCGACTACATGCGCGCCTTCCCGGACCAGATCCGGCCCTATGTGCATCGCCGCTACGTGACTCTGGGCACCGACGGCTTCGGCCGTTCCGACTCCCGCGAGGCCCTGCGCCGCTTCTTCGAGGTGGACCGCCATTATGTGGTGCTGGCCGCGCTCAAGGCCCTGGCCGACGACGGCGTGCTGCCGGCGGGCAAAGCCGCGGAAGCCATCAGGAAATACGGCATCGACGCCGACCGCTCCAACCCGGTCAACGTGTAAGGAGACGAGAGCATGTCTATCAAGGAAGTTCTCGTCCCCGACATCGGCAACTTCAAGGACGTGGAGGTCATCGAGCTCATGGTGAAGGTGGGCGACACCATTGCCGCCGACACCTCCCTCATGACCGTGGAGTCCGACAAGGCCGCCATGGACATCCCTGCTCCCTTCGGCGGCACGGTCACGGAACTCAAGCTCAAGGTGGGGGACAAGGTCTCTGCCGGCTCCCTGGTACTGATGCTGGACACCAGCCAGGCGGATGCCCCCACCGCTGCCGCCCCGGTGGTGAAGTCCTTCACGTCCCCCACCGCCGAGACCGTGGCTGCCGTACCGCCCCCCAGCCATCCGGCCCCCGAGGTTCCGGCCCACATCCCGCCCAAGCACCGGCCCGATCCGGTGGCGGCCCATGCCGGGTTCGCCACCGGCAAGCCGGCCCACGCCAGCCCCTCGGTGCGGCGCTTCGCGCGGGAACTGGGTGCCGACCTGACGCTCATGAAAGGCAGCGGTCCCCGGGGCCGCATCCTCAAGGATGACGTGCAGGACTGGATCAAGGCGGAACTGGCCAAGCCCACCGGCGAGGCCATAGGCCTGGGCTTCCCGCCCGCCCCCGTGATCGACTTCGGCCAGTTCGGCGAGATCGACTGGCAGCCCCTTTCCCGCATCAAGAAGCTGTCCGGCGCCAACCTGCACCGCAACTGGGTCACCGCCCCCCACGTCACCCAGTTCGACGAGGCCGATATCACCGACCTGGAGGACTTCCGCAAGTCCATGCTGGACGAGGCCGCCAAACGCGGCGTCAAGCTCACCCTGCTGGCCTTCATGATGAAAGCCGTGGTCAACGCGCTGCGCTCCTATCCCCAATTCAACGCCTCCCTCGCCGCCGACGGTGAAAACCTGGTGCTGAAGAAGTACTTCCACGTGGGTTTCGCCTGCGATACCCCGGATGGCCTGGTGGTGCCGGTGGTCCGGGACGTCAACAAGAAGGACGTGATGGACATCGCCCGGGAACTGGCCGAGATGTCGGAGCTGGCTCGGGAGCGCAAGCTCAAGGTGGATGCCATGCAGGGCGGCTGCTTCACCATATCCAGCCTGGGCGGCATCGGCGGCACCGCCTTCACGCCCATCATCAACTGCCCGGAAGTGGCAATCCTGGGCCTGTCCCGGGCCGACTACAAGCCGGTGTGGAACAAGGCCACCAAGGGCTTCGAGCCGCGCTTGGTGCTGCCCCTGTCCCTCTCCTACGACCATCGGGTCATCGACGGCGCCGACGGCGCCCGCTTCACCAGCCACCTGCGCCTGATGCTCTCCGACGTGCGGCGCCTGCTGCTGTGACTGCTACCAAGATCGAACCATGAGCAAAACCATCGAAATCAAGGTCCCCGACATCGGCGGATTCAAAGACGTCCAGGTCATCGACGTCCTGGTCGGCCAGGGTGACAACCTGGCCAAGGACACCGCGCTGATCACCGTGGAGTCCGACAAGGCCGCCATGGACATCCCCTGCCCGCAGGCCGGCGTGGTGGACAAACTGCTGGTGAAGGTGGGGGACAAGGTGTCAGAAGGCTCGCCCATTCTGATGCTGACCGCCTCGCTCCCTTCCCCCGCAAGCGGGGAAAGGGCTGGGGGAGAGGGTGTTATTGACCCCGCCAAAACAACTGAAAAGCTCCCGCTCCCCAGCCCTCTCCCGCCTACGGGAGAGGGAGCTAAAGACGACCTGCACGCTGAAGTGCTGGTTTTGGGCGCCGGCCCCGGCGGCTACACCGCCGCCTTCCGCGCCGCCGACCTGGGCTTGCAGGTGGCATTGGTGGAGCGCTACCCGAGCCTGGGCGGGGTCTGCCTCAACGTGGGCTGCATCCCCTCCAAGGCCCTGCTGCATACGGCCCGGCTTATCACCGAAGCGGAGGAGATGGCCGAGCACGGCGTCAGCTTCGCCAAGCCCGAGGTGGACCTGGACAAGCTGCGGGCCTGGCAGGCCAACGACGTGGTGAACAAGCTCACCGGTGGTTTGAGTCAGCTGGCCAAGCAGCGCAAGGTCAGCGTGGTCCAGGGCGTGGGCCGGTTCACCGGCCCCAACCAGTTCCAGGTCACGGTGGCCGACGGCTCGGTGAAGACCCTCTCCTTCGATCACGCCATCGTCGCCGCCGGCTCCCAGGCCATCAAGCTGCCTTTCCAGCCGGACGACGAGCGGGTCATGGATTCCACCGGCGCCCTGGCTCTGGCCGACGTGCCGAAACGTTTATTGGTCATCGGCGGCGGCATCATCGGTCTGGAGATGGGTACCGTCTACGACGCCCTGGGCAGCAAAGTCACCGTCGTGGAACGCGGCGGCCAGCTCATCCCCGGCTGCGACGCCGACCTGGTGAAACCCCTGGCCAAGCGCATGGGAACCCGCTTCGAGAAGATCCTGCTGAACACCGGCGTCACCGGCATGGAGGCAAAGAAGGATGGCATCCACGTCAGTCTCCAGGCTGTCGACAAAACAGAGACCCAGATCTTCGACCGGGTGCTGGTGGCCATCGGCCGCCGTCCCAACGGCAAGGCCATCAACGTGGAAGCCGCTGGCGTGGCCGTGAACGAGCAGGGCTTCATCCCCGTGGACAGGCAGATGCGAACCAACGTGCCCCACATCTTCGCCATAGGCGACATCGTCGGCCAGCCCATGCTGGCCCACAAGGCGGTGCACGAGGGCAAGGTGGCGGCCGAGGTCATCGCCGGACACAAGGTGGAGTTCCAGGCGCTGGCGATCCCCTCCGTGGCCTACACAGACCCGGAAGTGGCCTGGGTAGGTGTCACCGAGACCGAAGCCAAGGCCAAGGGCATGGAGATCGAAAAAGGCGCCTTCCCCTGGGCCGCCAGCGGCCGGGCCCTGTCCATCGCCCGCACCGAAGGCATGACCAAGCTGATCATGGACAAGGAATCCGGCCGGGTCATCGGCGCCGGCATCGTCGGCATCAACGCAGGCGAACTCTTGGCCGAGGCGGTACTGGCCATCGAGATGGGCGCCACGGCGGAGGACATCGGCCTCACCATCCACGCCCACCCGACCCTGTCGGAAACCATCTGCTTCGCCGCCGAGATGGCCGAGGGCACCATCACCGATTTGCTGCCACCAAGGAAGAAATAGCCGGCCGGCGGGCAGCGTTCCCGCCCGCCGGACTCAACCGCCCTCCGTCCCGATCACCGCGAAGGTGGCGCGCATGGCCGCCACCGCCTTCCCGTCCTGCAGGATCGCCCCGGAGGCATGGCACAACCGGGAACCGATCTTGACGCGATCCATCTGGCTTTCCAGGCAATCCCCCGCCCGGACCGGCGCCAGGTAGTCCACCGCCAGGCTGGAGGTCACGATCCGGCTCCCCTTGGGCAGTTGACGGAAGACGTTGTAGGCCAGCCAGATATCCGCCAGGGTGGCGATGAAGCCGCCGTGGGCGGTGCCATAGCCGTTGCAGTGCTGTGGGCGCACCTCCACACGGAAGCAGAAATATCCACCTTCCTGTCGGCATAACACCGGCATCATGGCCGGCACGAAATGCCCGGGCATGGGGCACTCGACAAAGCCCTCCGCCAGCCAGCGGGTTTCCATCGAGGTAAGTTTCATGGTCATGTCGTTGCTTCTCCCATGGCCCGGATCAGGCCTTGAACACGCGCTTCGGAGGCAAGGGCCATTATCCCAGCAGGTGCCCGGTATCGCGACAATCGACCTTGCCCGTCCTTGCCTGACGGACCCGGTTCACAGCGATTTCTGTGTTGCATTTCCTATTGCCGCGAGGCGCGCGGAGGATGATCATCATCAGGTATTCATAATCAGGAGTGGTACATGGATAGCTTCATCGGCGGCGTAACCGGAGACCCGGCGGGAAAAACGTCGGCAACCGAGCATCCATCGCCCATACCCGCCGGGGATTGGGACGTGCAGGTAGCCATCATCGGCGGCGGGCCGGGCGGCGAGGACTGCGCGCGGGACCTGGCCGATCACGGCATCAAGGTGGCCATGATCAACAATGCCCTCTTGCCGGGGGGCGAATGCCTGTGGCGCGGCTGTATCCCCTCCAAGGCCTGGCGCCACGCGGCGGACATGATCCGCGACCGGGCCCATGACGCCATCAAGGGGGTGCTGGGCACCGCCAATCCAAGCCTGGACTGGGCCACCCTGGAGGTGCACCGGCGCGACGTCCAGGAGACCCGCGGCGACATGGCCCTCAAGACCGACAAGGGCGTGCGCATCGACGTGCGCCGCGGCTACGCCTCGTTCACGGACGCCCACAACCTGAAGATCCAGGGCCTGGACGGCGACACCACCAACCTCAGCTTCGGGGCGGCGGTCATCTCCACCGGCGCGCCGCCCTTCGTGCCGCCCATCCTGGGTGCGCGGGAAGGCCTGCAGAGCGGCGGGGTGCTCACCTCGGACGACATCTGGAACCTGCCTCGCCCGCCCAGCAAGCTGGGCATCATCGGCGGCGGCGTGATCGGCGTGGAGATGGCCCAGATCTGGCGCGACTTCGGCGCCCACATCCTGATGCTGGAGGCACGCGACCGCATACTGGTCGAGGTGGAGGAAGAGATTGCCAAGCTCTTGACCGGCGTCCTGGAAAAGGAAATCAAGGTGGTCACCGCCGCGACCATCACCGAGATCACCGGCGCGCCGGGCAACATGATGATCAAGTACACGGATTCCGAAGGCGCACGCCACCACTACCTGTGCGACTATGTGCTGATGGGCACCGGCAAGCGGCCCAACACCACCGGCCTTAACCTGGAAGCGGCGGGGGTGGAACTGGACGGCACCGCGATCCGCACCGACGCCGCCTGCCGCACCAGCGTGCCCCACATCTATGCCGTGGGCGACGTCATAGGCGGCTACATGCTGGCCCACACCGCCGCAGCCCAGGGCCGGGTCGCCGCCAGGAACCTGCTGGGCCATCCTCTGGAATACCACCCGGAACTGGATTGCGGCGTCATCTTCAGCCGGCCCCAGGCGGGATTCGTCGGCCTGACACTGGAGCAGGCCAAGGGGCGCGGACTGGATGCGGTGGAGGTCAAGACCTCCATGGCCATCGACGCCAAGTCCATGATCTCCCTGGAGACCCACGGCATGATCAAGCTGGTGGCGGAGAAATCCAGCCAGAAGATCATCGGCGTGCACTTCCTGGCCGAGCATACCGACACCCTGATCGGCGCGGGGGTGATGATGGTGTCGGCCGGCCTGACCCTGACCCAGGTGGCCCAGGCCATCTTCCCCCACCCCACCCAGACCGAGATATTCGGAGACCTGGCGCGGCGGCTGCTGGCCCGCCTGCGGCGGACGTCGAGGAAATAGCTCCTGGGTAATTTCGCGTTGAAATGCCTCCTGGCGAGGCCTATGGTTCAAGTTTGATGTCAGAACGAACCGATCCGGAGACGACCATGAGATCCCAGGACAAACCCGCGGCAAAGCGCGCCCCATCCGCTTCCGCCCCCAAGAACACCGCGCCCCGAGCGAAGGCCGCGAGCCGTCCGCGCAAGGCTCGGGCGGGCGACGTGGCCCCCAGGCTCACCACGACCGGCATTGAGAATTTCGCCGTGGGCGAGGCGGTCGATGCCGCCCAGGAATCCAAGCTGGCGGCCATCAAGGACGTGCTCAGCAACGCCGCCATCGCCGGCGGCAGTTCGGGCCTTATCCAGTCCCTGGAGGCGGTCCTGGCCGGTGCATCGCCGGAGGATGCCGCCCTGCTGCGCGGCGTCCTGCTGAAGAAGCCGGAGCCCATCGTCGTCCCGTCCCCGGTAAGCCCCGACGACGAGTTGTCCCCGGACTGGCGCGAGGGTGGCTATCCCTACAAGAACCTGATGTCCCGCAAGTCCTACGAGCGCCAGAAGTACCGGCTCCAGGTGGAACTGCTCAAGCTGCAGGCCTGGGTCAAGGAGACCGGCCAGAAGGTGGTGATCCTGTTCGAGGGCCGGGACGCGGCCGGCAAGGGCGGCACCATCAAGCGCTTCATGGAGCACCTGAACCCTCGTGGCGCCCACGTGGTGGCCCTGGAAAAACCCTCCGAGATGGAGCGGGGCCAGTGGTATTTCCAGCGCTACGTGCAGCACCTGCCCACCGCCGGCGAGATCGCCCTGTTCGACCGCTCCTGGTACAACCGGGCCGGCGTGGAGCGGGTCATGGGCTTTTGCAACGACGAGGAATACCTGGAGTTCATGCGCCAGGCGCCGGAGTTCGAGCGCAACCTGGTGCGCAGCGGCGTACACCTGATCAAGTTCTGGTTCTCGGTGAGCCGGGAGGAGCAGCGCCGCCGGTTCAAGGAGCGCGAGGTGCACCCGCTCAAGCAATGGAAGCTGTCCCCAATCGACCTGGCCTCCCTGGACAAGTGGGAGGACTACACCAAGGCCAAGGAGGCCATGTTCTTCTACACCGACACCGCCGACTCGCCCTGGACCGTGATCAAGTCCGACGACAAGAAGCGGGCCCGGCTCAACGCCATGCGCTACGTGCTGCACCGCCTACCCTACGGCAACAAGGACGTGGAACGCATCGGCCCCCTGGACCTGTTGCTGGTGGGCCGCGCCCACGTCGTGTATGAACGGGGCGAGAAGCACGGCAGCGCCCTGATCTGACGGGGTGGTTCCCATCCGGCCTGTCCACCGCTTGTCATCCCCCCGGGTGGAACGAACGTTATAAAAAACAATCCCACCCAGGCAATCCCCTAGATCGAGAGGAAGGCATCATGAAGATTCGAACCCTGTTGAGCGTGATCCTGCTGGTCGCCACGGCCTTTCTGTTGCCTCTGACTGTCCAGGCTGAGACAGCGGTCAACCCGGCACCCACCTTTTCCCAACTGGCCCGGCTGAACGCCGAGAGGCAATCCTGCCTGTCGCCGCGAACCCAACGCACCAGCCTGAGCGAGGTCAGCCAGACGGATTGCTGCAAGAACCACAAGGGCGTGTGCGGCTGCCGGGCCGGCAAGATCGTATGCTGCGACAACAGCGCCAGCCCGAACTGCACCTGCCATTCAGACTGGAACATCGCCGACTAGCAGCCGGTTATTGTTGTGTCCCTTCTTCCCGGAGAAGGTTGCTTGGTAGGCCGTCCGGAGGCCAGCTCGATGTGCGTGCCCTCACCCGGCTTCGCCACCCTCCCCCGGCGGGGGAGGGTTTAATGCGGAGACCTTGATCAAGTGGCTTCCCTTCACTTGCCCAGGGCGATCCACACCCCATCCCAGTCCGGTCCCGGCGGCGACTGGCGGAACGCACGGATCCGGTCCAGGAAGACCCGGCTGGGCGGATCGTCCGGCACCGTCTCCAGGCATTCCCCGAAGGCCACTTCGGCCGCATCCCAATCCCGGCCGCGATAATGGGCCAGGCCGCCCTCGAAGGCGGCCACCAGCGCCTGCTGCGCCGGGGACAGCGCACCGGCCTGGCCGAGCAGCTCGAACACCCGCACCGGCTCGGTCTTGCCCATGACCCGCAGGCTGTCGATCTCGCGGAAGGCGAACGCCTCGTTAGTCAGGTCGCGGGTGTCCTCGCTCACCAAAATGTGGGTGCCGTAAAACTTGTTGGCCTGTTCCAGGCGCGAGGACAGATTCACGATATCGCCGATGACCGTATAGCCGCGCACCGTGTCCGACCCGATGTTGCCCACTGTCATCTCGCCGGTGGCGATGCCCATGCGGACGTCCACTTCGGGCAGGCCCGAGCGGATGCCCAGCAGGTTCGGCAAGTTGGCGCGGAAGCCTTCCAGCCGGTCCATCTGTTCCAGGGCTGCCTGGCAACAGAGGGCGGCATGGTCGCTTTCCCCGGTGAAGGGGGGCCCCCAGAAGGCCATTACCGAATCGCCGATAAATTTATCGATGATGCCCTGACGGGCGTTGATCAACTCGGCCATGAGGGAGAAATAGCGGTTCAGGAAGCGCACTGTGCTATCCGGCGTCAGTCCCTCACACATGCGGGTGAAGTCCGCCAGGTCGGAGAAGAACACGGTCATCACCTGGCGCTGGCCGCCCTCGGTGGGGAGGCGTTTTTCCAGCAGGCCGCGGACGATGCGCGGGTCCACATACTGGCCAAAGGTTTCCCGGATGTGCTCTTTCTCCCGCAGCCCCACCACCATGTGGTTGAAGGACTCGGCCAGAGTGGCCAGTTCGTCCCGGGTATGCACCAGGATCTCCACGTCCAGGTCGCCCTGCTCCACCGCATGGGTGCCGCCCACCAGGCGTCGCAGGGGCTCCACCAGGGCACGGGACACGGCCCAGGTGAAAATCAGGCCCAGCAGGGTGGCGATGCCAGTGACGATCCAGTTGAAGCGGATGGCCCGGGCCTCCTCCGCCTTGGCCTGGCTGGCGGTATCCTGGGTCAGCTTGTTGAGCAGGTCGATGGTCTTGCCGATCTCCATGTCAACGCTGTCCTTGGCCTGCTGCAGGGCGGCCCGGACCAGCTTTTCCGAGCGCGGATTGCCCTCCTTGGCCTCGATCTGAAACTGGCGGAAGGTGGCGTGGAACTGCTGGCGGGTGGTCTGGATGGCCGGCAGCTCGCGGCCCAGTACGGCCAGGGTCACCCGGTCCAGCTGGATGTCCCTGGCCTGCTCCGCTTCGGCCAACTGGCGCAGGGCGGAATCGATGATCTGGTCGGCATTGATGCCCCGGGCATCGAAATCCGCCGATTCCTTGGTCAGGAAGGCAGGATCGGGGTGGACCGCCTCCATGCCCCCCAGGATGCGCTCCATGTGCACCATCTGCTGGCGGATCAGGATCTCCACGCTGGCCACCTCCTGCTGCAGGGGCAGGTAGTAGTCGGAAAGGGCCCGCACCTGGTTGTTCAGCTGGCGGAAATTGAATACCGAGAGCCAGGTGACGACCACCATCAGGACCAGCAGGGCCAGGGTGATACTGAAGATCTTGAGTCGGATGGGTCGGCGCATGGCTAATCTGCTCACACTGCTGGGACGACCAAAGCCTGCTGGTTGCCGGGCGATCCGTCAACCGTGGAAAGCGGTTTGGCCGGGATATGGACGGCTCAGGATCCCCCCGCAATCCAGCGCTCTCCTTCGTGCCCGCCTTTCTCCAAGCAAATGACCAGGAAGGCTTGCCCACGCAGTGGCATAACATTACTAACAATAAGCCCATAATGAACCATGAAGAAAGCCGATTCCAAGCCTCCATCGCTTCGGACCGAACTGGCCGCACTGTCCAAGGCCGAGTTGATCGCACGCCTCGAATCCTTGCCGTGCGCGCCAACCTTCAAATTGGAAACATGTCCCGTCGAGCGCCTGAAGCTGGAATTGGGCACCCATCAGATCGGGCTGGAAACCCAGAACCAGAAACTGCGCGAATCCCAGCAGCGCATAGAGGAGGCGCGCGACCGTTATACCGACCTCTATGACTTCGCCCCGGTGGGCTATGTGACCCTGGACAGACAAGGCTGCGTGCGGGAAATCAACCTCACCGGCACCAGCCAGCTGGGTTGCGAACGCAAGCATGTGCTCGGCAAGCCCCTCACCCTCTGGTTGCAGGAGGAATGTCATGCCCTGTTCTTCCAGCACCTGCGGCGGGTGTGCGAAGCCAATGAACGCGTGGTGGACGAGATGCTGCTGGGCGGCGACAGCGGGCCGCCGCGGCACATCAGCATGGTCAGTGCCGCTATCGCCGATGGCAGGGATGCGGGACATGTCTGCCGTACGGCGCTGGTGGATATCACCCCGCTCAAGGTAAAAGAAGCGGAACTGACCCAATCGCGCCAGCAGCTGCGCGAATTGTCCGCTCACCTGGATCGGGTCAGGGAAGAGGAACGCAGGCATCTCGCGCGGGAAATTCATGACGAACTGGGGCAGAAGCTCACTGCCCTGCGCTTCGAAGTGGCCTTGTTGGGCACGGGTACGGAGCCACTCCCACCCGGGTTGTCGGGGGCTGTGGCCTCGCTGCTGGAGCAGATCGACGACACCATCAAGGCGGCGCGCGCCATCGCCTCGGACCTGCGACCGGCGGTGCTCGATCTCGGCTTGGTTGCGGCCATCGAGTGGCAAGTGCAGGAATTCCGCCGCCGCACGGGGATCGCTTGCACGCTGAAACTGGGCGACGAGCACATCACCCTGGACAACGAGCGCGCCACGGCGGTATTTCGTATCGTCCAGGAGTCCCTCACCAACATCTTCCGCCATGCCGGTGCCAGCAAAGTCCAGCTGACCATGGGTTTGAACAGAGACATGCTGCAGGTCCAGGTAACGGACAACGGCGGCGGCATGAGCAAGGAGGCACTGAAAAAGGCGCGCTCCTTCGGTATCGCCGGCATGCGGGAACGCGCGCTGCTGCTAGGTGGGGAGATGGAAATCAGCAGCCGCCCCGGACGCGGGACCAAGCTGAATGTGACCATTCCCCTGCACGAGGAGCGGGAATGACCACACGCGTGCTGATCATCGACGACCATGCCATCGTGCGCGATGGCCTGCGCAGGCTTCTCGGCGCCAGCCAGGACATCACGGTGGTGGGCGAGGCGGCGGACGGCAACGAGGCGCTCGGGAAGATCGGGACTTGCCATCCGGATGTGGTGCTGGTGGACATCTCCATGCCCGGCATGAGCGGCATCGATCTGATCGGCAGGATACGCGCAGAGCACCCCGAGCTGCATATGCTGGTGCTTTCCATGCACAAGGAAGAGCAATTCGCGGTGCGCGCGCTCAAGGCGGGCGCGGCGGGCTATCTCACCAAGGACTGTGCACCCGAGCAGTTGGCGCAAGCCATTCGCCGGGTGGTGCTGGGCGGGAAGTACATCACCCCGGAAGTGGCAGAGGCCCTGGCCAACGCCATCCTTCCCGCGCCCCTGGAAACCCCGCACAAACTGCTTTCAAACCGGGAGTTCCAGGTACTCCGCAAATTGGCCGGGGGCAGTTCCGTCAACGACATCGCCCAACAGCTTTCCCTCAGCCCAAACACGGTAAGCACCCACAAGCGCCGCCTGATGCACAAGCTCGGCATCGATAACAACGCCGGTCTGGTGCGCTACGCCATCAAGCATGAACTGATCCCGTAGGCCTTTCCCGCCGGCCTCTGAACTCGAACGCCAGGGGCGGGGATTACTCTGTAGTGTAATCCCTACGGGAAAACCAAGTTTCAACGACTGTTGCCGTCTCCAATGCCGGGCTATTTTGATTGCACAGACCAATGGCTGGCAGTCGGGGAGGTCCCACGCACAGACCAATTCTTGGAGGAGACGAAAATGAGGGAAGTGTCGCGGCGTATATCCGGGCAATCATCGCCAGCGGCGATTGTCGCGCCCCCGGGGGACGAGAAGATGGTGCAGGCCATACTTGAATTCCTGGTATGGATCGAAAATATCAAGGGTTTGACCCTGTGCCAGGCATTCAAGCCCCAGTACGACTGGTATATGCCGGCGTTCGACAACAAGGAAAGACTGGCGCGCGAGTTTCTCGCAAAGCAGCCGGCATCCACCCCACAGGAAACACAGGGTGAGGAGCGTCCGAAATGACCAAGAGTGATCCCGAGTCGCGGGTCAGTGTTGATGTTACCCACGCCGATGACGACGGGCACTTGGTATTGATGGTTTCCAGCGTATCGGCAAACAACAGTCACCGCATCTCTCTGGCCGAGGCCCGGACCCTTTCCCTGGAACTTGTCAAACTGGCTTACCGGGCCGAGTTGAGAAGCCAGCTAAACCACGACACCGAACCCGACCAAGCGGCTTCTTCCCGTTTCCACCACGGACTTCAAACCTAGTCCGTGGCCAATTGCAAGGAGAGCAATACATGAAAACCCCGCCCGCGCACTCAGACAAACCCGCATCAGCCAGGGCAACCTCCACGGTAAAGACCAGAAAAACAGCCACCGCGAAAACCGCCGCGGAACCCGTCGCCAGTGCCGAGGAAGTCCGGCAATGGGTCGCTACGGCGGCCTACTACCGGGCGCTGCAACGCGGCTTTGAGGCGGGACATGAGCAGGATGACTGGCTCATGGCGGAACAGGAAATCAGACAGAGGGTGGTATCCCAAGGCGCCGGATCCGCTGCCGGGGCGTGACCTGCCCACACCCCAGCGCCGGCATGTGCCGCGCAACCCGGAAAGGAGTAAATCATGGCAAACATCACCCGTTACTCACCGTTCAGTGACCCGATGGACGAGATGTTCAAGAACTTCATGAGCCGGCCCATGCGTTTTCTGGAAGACGAGGCCGGCATGCAGATGCGCACGGTCGTGTCCGAGGATGACAAGAACCACACCATCAAAGCGGATATACCCGGCGTAAAGAAGGAGGACATCAAAGTCTCCATCAACGGCAACCGGGTCTCCATCAGGGCTGAAACCAAGAAGGAAACCGAGGAAAAGCAAGGTTCCAAGGTCATCCGCAGCGAACGCTATTTCGGCAAGGTATTTAGGGCCATGACGCTGGATAGCGACGTCGACCAGGAAACCGCCTATGCCAAGTTTTCCAATGGCGTGCTGATCCTCACCCTGCCCAAGAAAGACGGTGGCGCAAGCAAACAGATCACGGTCAAATAGCCATGACCCGGGGGCAAGGCATGGACCAGCAGCCCGGCATGGAACGACGCATGAGCCGGCGCATCCCCACGACCCTGGAATTGCGGCTCTATGCCTACGGCCTGCAGGTGGCCAGCGGGACGACCGTGGACATGAGCGAGCATGGTCTGCTGATGCGGATCCAGCATGATTTTTCCGATGACCAACTCGAGCCGGGCAAGCATCTGGACGTCATGCTGGTCTACAACGGGCAGACACCCGCCGAGCGGTGGCTGCCCATAAGGGTCGTGCGCAAATGTTCGGAAGGCCTTGCCGCAAGCTTTATCGGGGCGGCAACCCAAGCCTGCTGAACCTGTCTTCAGACACGGCAGTGGATTCAACGTCGGCAAGGCTCCCGGCCCGGCCCCGCCCTCCCGAGCTATTCCGAAAGTGAGAGGACCCGATGTGTCGGGAGATGTTTTCCCGCCTTTGAATGGCCCCTCATCAGTAAACGGGAGATCGTCATCATGCAAGTCAGAAACATATCCAACCAGCGTCACGATTTGCAACGGCGTGACCGGCTGATCCAGGAACGGGGACACGATCACTGTCAAGCCAAGATGAAACTAAGGGAACCCACCGTTTGCGAGGGATGCGGCGCGGTATTCCACAAGGGCCGCTGGAGTTGGGGGGAAGCACTGCCCGGGGCGGAAAAGGCATTGTGCCCGGCCTGCATGCGTAGACGCGACCGGATGCCCGCCGCCCACCTCACGCTGCGAGGTACGTTCCCGGCCGACCACCGCCAGGAGGTCATGCAGCTTGCCCGTCACCATGAGGAACGGGAACGGGCGGAGCATCCCCTCATGCGCATCATGGCGGTCGAAGAATCGACGGGGGAAATCCGACTGAGCTTTACCGATGCCCATCTGGCGCGTGGGATAGGCGAGGCCCTGCGCGATGTGTTGGTAAGCAGCAACCGCCCGTAAGTCCGGTTTCAGGAAACCGGAATGGTCTTCGCCGTGCCGCCGCCGCCCGTCTTGGGAAGACGCACGGTAAGCACCCCGTCCTTGTAGCTGGCATCCGCCTGGTCGATGTCCACGTTGCTGGGCAAGGGAATGGCGCGCTGGAATGCCCCATAGGCGCGCTCCATGACGTGGTAGGTGCTGTCATGTGTCTCCCGCTCGAAGCGCTTTTCCCCGCTCACGTAGAGCATGTTGCCCTCGATGGTGATGCGGCAGTCCGCCTTGTCCATGCCGGGCATTTCCACCCGCACCAGGACATCCTTGCCAGTCTCCTCCACTTCGCCGGCCAGCAGACTCCAACTTGGGAAGGGGACGAGTGCGCCGCTTTCAGGCGCCTCCGCATCCTTGGGCCGGGTGAAGTGGGTCAAGGCGTTGCCGCTGCGGCTGAGCAGTTCGCGCCAGCCTTCGGAAAGGCTTTCCCAGGCGCGGTTGAGTTCGCGGCCGATGTTCTTCCCTGCCTGTTTCAATGTATCCAGCATGATGGACTCCTTGCCGATGTTGAAAGATGAAGCGATTCCGGGTCAGCGATAAACCAGTACCGGAATCTTGCAATGGGTCAGAACCTTCTGGGTTTCCGACCCCAGCAGCAGCGCGCCCGCGCCGCGCCGGCCGTGGGACGCCATGAAAATGAGATCGCAGCCCTTGCTCTCGGCGGCGGCGATGATCCCGTCATGGGGCGGGTCGGATTCGCTGCTCAGGGTTTCATGCGCGACACCCGCTTCGCTTGCCGCCCGCGATGCCTCGGCCAATATGGCTTCGGCTTGTTTGTCCATGGCGCCGCGAAACGCTTCCTCGATACCGGGGTCGCCCATGACGAATTCGCCGGAAAGCGGTGTGGGATAGTAGCCGGGCTTGGCGTAATAAAATGTCAGCCGGGCGCCGGCCTCCCGGGCGAATGTACAGGCGCGCTCGACCGCCGCATTGGACAACTCGCTGCCATCGACGGGTACCAGTATGTGTTTGAACATGGCCACCTCCGTTAGTCATTTCCAGCATAGGACAGCCGAATCCAGGGCAGGACTCCATGCCGGTCCCGCCACACCGGTCGCAGCGGGCTACGCCTGCGCGGCCGGAATGTAAGGCAGGGCCGGTTGATGCGCATGCAGGAACCCGCGATCGAGCGCCAGCCGGAGCAGCGCGCCGGGATCATGCAGATGCAACCTGATCAGCGCCTCCCCGCGGCCGGCAGGGTTGACCACTGTGCTGTCCCACGCCACCAAGGCCACGGGCGGATCACCCAGCGTCCTGAGCATCTCCTTCAGCAGCCAGCGCTCCAAGGCGGACACCGGTCTGATGCTTGTTCTCCCACCGGCGTCGGGCAATTCGGCGCGCAACGAAATCCCCAGCGGATTGCAGGTCTCCTGCTTGATGGTTCTCATCTCTCGCATGCTCCAGTTCGCAACAGAAGCCAGCCATGCACGGAGAGCGCCCAAAACCCGAGCGAGTCGCCACTGGCCTCCATTGCCATCCTTTGCGCTATGAAGGCCAGGTTCGCGCGGGAGCCATGGGCAGTCATGGAAGCTTGCTTTTAAGGTAAAGGATTTACTACGCCAGCCCACTACGGGCACTGGCAAGCCGCTAGTTCAGCCCAGGGCGAGCGGATGGAGGATGAGATGATCCCGGTGGGCGCGGCCGCAGGGTCGCCGGCATCAAGGTGCCTATCCGCGGGCGGTCAGGCGCTGTTCGGGCCAGGAGCGGAAGTTCAGACTGGCTACGGCGA
>CAVQKQ010000029.1:0-35522 GCA_963713085.1 uncultured Pseudomonadota bacterium
CGAACCAGAGACGGCCAGGTCCGAACGCTGAATGACCGCAATGAGGCGGTTGCGGAAGTCGCGGCACTTTTAGAGCTGACGTTTGTGAACGTCCGCTATCAGGAAGGCAGGAAAGTCGGCAAAGCCGACCTCAAGACTCTTGTAACAACCAATCGACCGTTACGTTCAGGCCGGCAACTCCGGTTTTCCGCCTTAACTTCAACCAGCTTGGCGTTACATGCCAGCCGTTCAGGATGTGGCAACGCCCAGCGATTGTCAGCGCCTGTAGCCCGGCTTGCGCTGCCTTACTCGGAAACCTGCCCGGGCGGTGGCCCTCGCAACAGACCTTCAACATCCTCCGCAGGAACCGGCCGGCTGAACAGGTAGCCCTGGCAGCTGTCGCAGCCCTGATCCTTCAGAAAGGCGAGTTGCGCTTGCGTTTCCACCCCTTCGGCCAGGACCTGAAGGCGCAGGTTGTGGGCCATGCCGATGATGGAGGCGGCGATCTCCCTGTCGTCCTCGTCATCAGGAATATCACAGACGAAGCTGCGGTCGATCTTCAGGGTGTTCACTTCGAAACGCTTCAGATAGGCCAGTGAGGAATAGCCGGTGCCAAAGTCGTCGATGGCCATGCGCACCCCGAAGGTCTTGAGCGCGTGGACGATGGAGATGGCCTGCTCGCCCTGTTCCATGATGGCGCTTTCGGTAATCTCCAATTCCAGCAAATGGGCGGGCACTCCGGTCTGCTCCAGCACCGTGCGCACCCGCTCCGCCAGATTCGGCTGCCGGAATTGACGCGAGGACAGGTTGACGGCCAGGGAGATGGGACGCAGGCCCTGGTCCAGCCAGGTCCTCATCTGGGCGCAAGCGGTGGACAGGACCCACTCCCCAAGGGGCACGATCAGTCCGGTCTCCTCGGCCAGCGGTATGAATTGGTCGGGCACGAGGAGCCCCTCTTCCGGCTGCCGCCAACGCACCAGGGCCTCGACGCCGATGATACGGCCGTCGGCTACGGAAACCTGGGGCTGGTAGTGCACCACGAATTCCTGCCGCTCCAGGCCACGCCGCATCTTGGCTTCCAGGGCCAGGCGGGCCTGGGCATGACGGGTCAGGGCCTCGGTATAGAAACAGCAGGTGTTGCGGCCAAGCTCCTTGGCCTGGTAGAGGGCGGCATCGGCATTGCGCACCAGTTGCATGGCCTCGCCGGCATCGTCCGGGTAGAGGCTGATGCCGATGCTGCCGCCGATGAACACCTCATGGCCGCCGCTCAACTGGATTGGCGCACCCAGGATGCCAATAATATCCTGGGCGACCACCGCGGCCGTCTGGGGCTCGTCGATATTCTCCAGCAGGATCACGAACTCGTCTCCGCCCAGGCGGCCCAGCGTGTCCTCGCCGCGCAACCTTTCGTGTATCCGGCGCGCGACGGCGATCAGCAACTCGTCACCGGCGGGATGGCCGAGGCTGTCGTTGACCGTCTTGAACCGGTCCAGATCGAGGAACAGCACGGCGATGCGCCGATCATGGCGCTTGGCCTGATCCAGTGCGTGTTCCAGTCGCGAATTGAACAACAACCTGTTGGGCAGGTCGGTGAGGGGATCGAAGTGGGCCAGGTGTTCCAGGCGCTGCTCCGACTCCTTCAGGTGGGTGATGTCGGCGAACAGGGCGACATAGTGCGTGACCTGGCCGTGGGCATCCTTGACCGCGCTGATGGACAGCCACTTGGGAAAGATCTCGCCGTTCAGGCGCCGGTCCCAGATCTCGCCCTGCCAGCGCCCGGTTCGCTCAAGGATGGCCCACATGTCCCGGTAGAACGCCGCGTCATGCCGGCCGGACTTGAACAGGGTCGGTTTCTGGCCCAGCACGTCCTGTTCGGTGCAGCCGGAGATCTCGCAGAACGCCTGGTTGACCGCCAGGATCCGGCTATCCCGGTCGGTGATGACGATGCCTTCCTGGGCATTCTCGAACACGACGGCGGCCTGGCGCAGCCTTTCTTCCGCGTGGAGGCGCTCGCTGATATCCCGCGCCAGGGAGGTGATAAGCAACTGGCCATTCAGCTCGAAGCAGCTGACCCGGATCTCCGTGGGGAATACCGAGCCATCCTTGCGCCGGTGATGCCCCAGGAGGGTGATGAGGCTGCCGGGCTGGAGGCCGTCCCACACCGCCTTGGCCGCCGCCAGATCGAAGTCCCGTTCCACGTCCAGCACCCCCATCCGCAGCAATTCCTCCCGGGAATAACCCAGGGTTTCGCAGGCACGCTGGTTGACATCGAGGAACTGCCCGCCGCGATCATGGATATAGAGGGCATCCGCCGCCTGATCCACCACCTGGCGGAAACGCACCTCGCTCGCCATCAGGGCCTGGTGGGCCTGTTCCAACTCGGTGATGTCGCGGGAGGCCACAATCACGCCGATCGTCCGGCCGTCGCCGTCCTGATATGGGGTGTAAGTCACATCCATGAAGCGCGGCCCCGTCGCCTTGAAAATGAACCAGCTCTGGTAGTGCACCTTTTCACCCGCCAGACAATTGTCCAGCTTGGATTTCACCATCGAATCGAACACGGTCTGGCCGAGCAGTTCGGCCACGCCACGACCGATGATGGCGTCCCGGGGCAGATCGTGGTGGCGCAGATAGGCATCGTTGACCACGACATAGCGGTAATCCCTATCCAGGACCGAGATGTGGTCGGGCATGCCGGACACCATGCGCTCGAACATGCGCAGCGCATCCGCCTGGCGCTTACGTTCCGCGATATCCTCCGCGACGCCCGGTGGATCGGGCGGCACCGCGCCTGCGGGAGGGGTCAGCGGCATGGTCGGAACGGAGGGCACGAGGCGTGGCCGAGTCAGGACGTTTCGAGCATCGAGCGCAATACATCTGCCGGCACCGGCCGGCTGAACAGGAAGCCCTGATAGGCATCGCAACCCTGGGCCTTCAGGAAGGACAGCTGGGCTTCCGTTTCCACCCCTTCGGCCAGAACCTTCAGGCGCAGGTTGCGGGACATGGCGATGATGGTCGCGGCGATTTCCATGTCGCTCTGGTCCTGCGGGATGTCGCGAATAAAACTCTGGTCGATCTTGAGCTTGTCGATGGGAAACCGCTTGAGGTAGGAGAGGGAAGAATAGCCGGTGCCGAAATCGTCGATGGAGATCATCACCCCCAGCTCCTTGAGCGCCTGGAGGGTGGCGGCGGCCTGCTCGGCGTTTCCCATCACGGCGCTTTCGGTGATTTCCAGTTCCAGCATGCCCGGCGGCAACTCGGTGGCGTCCAGCACGGACCGCACGTGGGCGGCCAGGTCCGCCTGCCGGAACTGGCGCGGCGAGAGATTCACCGCCATGGTGAGAGGCGGCATGCCGGGGTCTTCCAGCCAGGCCTTGGCCTGCAGGCAGGCGCTGTACAACACCCAGTCCCCCAGGGGGACGATCAGGCCGGTTTCCTCCGCAAGGGGGATGAAGCGCGCCGGAGGAATAAGGCCGGAGGTCGGATGATCCCAGCGAACCAGGGCTTCCACGCCGACAATCTCGCCGCTGGCCACATCCACCTGGGGCTGGTAGTGCAGTATGAATTCCTGCTCCACGATACCCCGGCGCATATGGGCCTCAAGGGTCAGGCGCTCCCGGGCCGAACGGGTCATCTCGGCATTGTAGAAACGGTAGGTGTTGCGCCCTTCCTCCTTGGCGCTGTACATCGCCGCATCCGCGTTCTTCAGGAGGGTGGTGCCATCCAACCCGTCCATGGGATAGCTGCTGATGCCGATGCTGGCGCCGATGAATATCGTATTGCCATCGATTTCGAAGGGGCTGGTCAAGCCGTCCAGGAGTTTTTCCGCCAGGTTGGAGACCCGAAGGGTGTTCTCCAGACCCTCCAGGGCGACGACGAATTCATCGCCACCCAGGCGCGCCACCGTATCCTCCGAGCGCACCGCTTGGCTCAGGCGCTGGGCCACCTCCTGCAGCAGCTTGTCGCCGGTGGGGTGGCCCAGGCCGTCGTTGACGATCTTGAAGTGGTCCAGGTCGATGAACAGCAGGGTCAGCACCATGCCTTCCCGCTCGACGCGCAGCAGGGCGTGATCCAGCCGGGCGTTGAACAGCAGGCGGTTGGGGAGCCCGGTCAGCGGGTCGTAATGGGCCAGTTGTTCCAGCTCTTCCTCGGATCGCTTGACCTGGCTGAGGTCGGAGAAAACCCCCACATAATTGGTCAGCCGCTCCGCCTCATCCCGCACCGCGCTGATGTTGAGCCACTCGGGATACACCTCGCCGCCCTTGCGCCGGTTCCAGATCTCGCCGCTCCAGGAACCCGTCTGCTTGATGCTGTTCCAGACCGACTGATAAAAGTGTTCGTCATGGCGTCCGGACTGGAGCAGACGCGGCGTGTGGCCCCGCGCCTCCGCCTCGCCATAGCCGGTGATCTCGGTGAAGGCACGGTTTACGGCGACGATATGGGTCTCCGCATCGGTGATCACGACACCGTCGGTGGTGCTCTCGAACACCTTGGCGGCCTGGAGCAAGCGCTCCTCGGATTGGAGCCGCTCGGTGATGTCCTGGAACACCCCCAATACCCCGACGATCTGGCCCTGGCCGTCGCGCAACGGGATCTTGCTGGTCTCCAGCCAGTGCTGGCTGCCGTCCGGCAGCTCGATGGGTTCGACGAAATTGTGCTTGGCCTGCTCGGTCTGCATCACCCGTGCATCGTCCAGCCGGTACAGCTCGGCGTATTTCCGGCTGGTCAGGTCGAAGTCGTTCTTGCCGACGATATCCTGCGGCCGCTCCTCGCCCACGAACCGGGCGAATGCAAGGTTGCAGCCGAGGTAATTCAACTGCCAGTCCTTCCAGAACACCTGCAAGGGGACCGTGTTGATCACCTGTTCCAGCATCTGTCGCGCCGAGGACAGGCGCTCCTGCGCCAGACGCCGATCGGTGATGTTCAGGAAGGTGACCACCGAGCCCACCACCTGGCCGCCGCTGTGCATGGGATAGGACCAGAACTCCACGGGGAAGGCGCTGCCGTCCCGGTGCCAGAACACCTCGTCGTCCACGTGGACGCCGCGGTCCTGCACGTAGGCTTGGTAGGCGCGGCACTCGGTGGCGGGATAAGGGCTGCCGTCGGCATGGCTGTGATGGATGATTTCATGGATATGCGTCCCCAGCAGGTCCTCGACCCGGTCGTAGCCCAGCATGCTCAGGCAGGAACGGTTGACGAAGGTGCAGAACCCTTCGGTATCCACCCCGTAGATGGCCTCGGCGGTGGAATCCAACAGCAGTTGCACGCGTTCCTCGCGTTGCTCCAGGGCCTGCAGCGATCGCATGCGTTCGGTGATGTTTTCAAACACCGCGACGAAGTGGTCCGGCTCGTGGCTGTAGACCGACAGCGAAAACCAGATGTCCAGGCCGGGCACATAGGTTTCCAGGCGCTCCTCCCGGCCACCCCGTGCCACCCGACCGTAGAGCTGGAACAAATCCGGGTTGGACTCGCGGATGCCCGGGATTAGTTGGCTGACTCGCTTGCCCACCACGCCCTTGAGTCCTGTCAGCCTTTCGAAGGCGGGATTGACGTCCAAATAGATGAAATCACTGGGCTCACCGTCGTCGAACAACATGAGGCAATAGGCATAGCCGTCCATCATGTTCACGAACAGGGCGCGATATCGATCCCGGCTCTCCTCCAGCGCCTGCTCGGCCCGCCGCCGCTCGCTCATATCGCGCAGGACGCCGATGAACAGGCGCGGCTCGGTGCCGATGTCCTCGCCGATGCTGACCTCCACCGGGATCTCGTGTCCGTCCCGGTGCAACAGCATGAACTCGAGGTCACGCCAGGGCATCCGGGGCTGGCCCGTTTCCAGATAGCGCTGGAAGGCGGCCTGGTGACGGACCCGGTAATGCTCCGGCATCAGGTCGGTGAGCATCCGGCCCCGGAGTTCCTCGCCGCTGTATCCAGCGAGACGGCAGGCGGCCGGATTGGCGAATGCGATCCGGCTGGCCATGTCCACGGCGAGAATGGCGTCCACGGCGGTATCGACGATCACCCGGTTGCGCGCCAGGCTCGCCTCCAGGGCCTCTTCCACCAAACGCTGCTCGGTGATGTCGCGGGCGCTGACGATGACGCCGCCGACCTCCCCGGCGGCGTCCCGATAGGGGGTATAGAGCACATTCATGAAGCGCCGGCCGATGGCTGTGAAATCCAGCCAGGTCGAAAAACGCACATCCTCGCCAGCGAAACAACGGGCCAGTTTTTCCCTGAACACCGTCTCGAACACCTCGCGGCCGAAAAGGTCGGTCACGCTGTGGCCGACGATCTCCTCCTTGGCTCGGCCATGGGCGTCGACATAGGCATCGTTGACTACCCGGTAAACGTAGTCCCGCCCCACCACGGAGATGAGATCGTTGCTGCCGGACACGATCCGCTCGTAAAGGCGCAGATCTTCCACATGCCTATGCTGGTCGGTGACGTCCAGGCCCGAGCAGAGCATCCCGGAGACGCGGCCGTCGGCATCGTTCAGGACCACGTCGTGCCAGCGGATATGGCGCTCTTCGCCGCCACAGGTGAGCACGGGGTATTCACGGCAGGTCATGCCGGGCGTGTCCTTGTCGGACACCAGTTGCAGGAAGCCTTCGCGCAGCGCCCCGCGCGCCGGCTCGGGCAGGAAATCCTCGAACCAGTCCCGCCCCTGGAGTTCGGCCTCGGTGCGACCCAGAAGAACGCTGCCGGCTGGATTGAGGCTGGTCACCCTGCCTTCCGCATCGAGTCCCAGGATGATGGCGCCGGTGGTCGTCAACAATCTTCGGGCGTGATCACGCGTGGCGAACGGGTCCTGTCCGCGCCCGGCAATCTCCCGGACGACGGCCTGCAGGCGTGGTCCGCCGGGCAATTCGACGCGGTTGAGCCGGAAATCGACGTCGAACAGGCTGCCATCCGAGCGCCGATGTTGCCATTCGAACCACTGGGGTTCGCCTTCCATGGCCCGCCGGCAAAGCGCGCCGGCCTTGGCTTGCGAGTCGGTTCCGTCCGGCTGGCGGGCGGGGGAAATGTCCCAGGGCGACATCCCTAGGATATCTTCCGGCTGACAACCGTATAGCACCAGGGTGCTGGGATTGCAGGCCACGAAACGCGTGTCGTCCAGCAGGAAGATGGCATCGGCCGCCGCCTCGAACAAGGCCTGGCAATCCACCGTCTGGTCAGGAAGTCGGAAAGGGGGGTAACACGGATCGTTCAAACTTGCTCCTGGGGGGTACCCGGCGAACGGAGCATGGTGGTTGCCGGGCGTGACATGATAACGGCACGCCATGTGATTTCTTGAGCCTGGATTGCCGTCCCGATACGCCGAATGGGAAACCCGGGGGCCGGCCCCTTTGAACCGCGTGGCCTAAAGATCGGCCAGCACCTTGATGTGGGCCGCCACGCTGCGGCCCAGGGAACTCAGATCGTAGCCCCCCTCCAGCAGGGAGACGATGCGACGGTCGGCATGGCGCGCGGCCAACTCCTTGACCTGTTCGGTGATCCAGATGTAGTCGCTCTCCATCAGGCCGAACTGGCCCATGTCATCCTCCCGGTGGGCGTCGAAACCCGCGGATATGAACAGCATTTGGGGCCGGAAGGCCTCCAGGGGAGGCATGATCCGCGCCGCGAACACCTCCCGGTACTGCTTGCCCATGGTGCCCGCCGGCAAGGGCACGTTGATGATGTGGTCGCTGACGGTGTCCGTGCCGCAGAATGGGTAGAACGGGTGCTGGAAGGTGGAGCAGAGCATCACCCGCGGGTCGTCGCGGAAGATGTCCTCGGTGCCGTTGCCGTGATGCACGTCGAAGTCCACCACCGCCACCCGTTCCAGTCCATGGCCCTCCAGGGCGTGGGCGGCGGCCACCGCCACGTTGTTGAAGATGCAGAATCCCATGGTGCGATTGCGCGTGGCATGGTGCCCCGGGGGACGGCAGGCGACGAATGCGTTTTCTATATCCCCATCCATCACCCGATCCACCGCCATGACTGCCCCACCGGCGGCCCGATAGGCAGCCTCCAGGGTATGGGAATTCATGTAGGTGTCCTGGTCCAGTTCGGCGATACCGTCATAGGGCGATGCCGCTTCGATGGCCTCGATATAGGCCGGATCATGAACCCGCGCCAGGTGAGTGCGGTGCACCAAGGGGGCCTCATGGTGCACCAGGTAGTCATACAAATGGGCGGCATGGAGGCGGTCGTCGATGGCGCGCAGCCGGGCGGGACTCTCCGGATGCCAATGGCCCATTTCATGGCGCTGGCATTCGGGGTGGGTAATATAGGCGGTATGCATGGAATCAACCTTTCAACCGGCCGAAACTGCCGGAACCGGTCAAGACCGGATATTGCAACGCTATAAACCAATGCTCACTATATAGCCCGCGCCATGGTGCCGTAACCCTTAGCGGCATAACATGGCCTGAAATTACACAAAGTAACGAACCCTATAAAATTAGTCGGTATCACGTATCAATCAGCCATTAACCAGAAAGCGGCCATGTCCAGTCATTACCTGCACCCCCTTTTCAGTCCCCGCTCGGTCGCCGTATTCGGCGCCAGCGAACGGGAGGATTCCGTGGCGGGCGTCATCTACGCCAACCTGCGCAAATCCGGCTTTACCGGCGCGGTCTATCCGGTGAATCCCAAGCACGAGGTCCTCCTGGGCGAGAAGTGCTACGCCCACGCCAGCGATCTGCCCGAAGCGCCGGACCTGGCCATCATCGCCACCCCCGCCCCGACCGTGGCCCGGATCATGGAAGACTGCGGCAAGCGCGGCGTGCGTTATGCGGTGGTGCTGTCCGCCGGCTTCCGGGAGATCGGCGCCAAGGGGGTTGCCCTGGAAGAGGCCATTTCCGACATGGGCAAGAAGCACAACATCCGCTTCATCGGCCCCAATTGCCTGGGTATCCAGCGACCGTCCATAGGCCTCAACGCCACATTCGCCCAGGGCACGGCCCTGACCGGCGACTTGGCCCTGGTGTCCCAGTCCGGTGCCCTGTGCACGGCCATGCTGGACTGGGCCGCGTCCAACGGCATCGGCTTTTCCAGCGTGATCTCCACCGGCGCCTCCGCGGACCTGGATTTCGGCGAGATCCTCGATTTCCTGGCCTATGACACCGCCACCAAGGGCATCCTGCTCTACATCGAGGGCATCCGCGACGCCCGCCGCTTCATGAGCGCCCTGCGCGCCGTCTCCCGCCTGAAGCCGGTGGTGATGGTGAAGGTGGGCCGACACGAGGCCGGCTCCAAGGCGGTGGCCTCCCACACCGGCGCCCTGGTGGGCTCCGACGCGGTATTCGACGCCCTGGTGCGGCGCGCCGGCGTGGTGCGGGTTAAGACCATCCTGCAGCTGTTCTCCTGTGCCCGCGCCCTGTCCACCCACATCAAGCCCATCGGCAACCGACTGGCCATCGTCACCAACGGCGGCGGCCCCGGCGTCATGGCCACCGACCTGGCCGTGGACATGGGGGTGCGACTGGCCGAACTGGCCCCCGGGACCGTGGAAAAGCTCAATGGCGCCCTGCCCCCCACCTGGTCCCACGGCAACCCGGTGGATATCATCGGCGATGCCGGAGCGGACCGTTACCACGCCGCTCTGGAGGCCTGCCTGGCCGATCCGGGCGTGGACGGGGTCCTCACCATGCTCACCCCCCAGGCCATGAGCAAGCCGACCGAGGCCGCCCAGGCCGTGGTGGACGTGGCCAAGCAATCCCTCAAGCCGGTTCTTACCTGCTGGATGGGAGAAAGCCAGGTGGCCGATGGCCGCAGGCTGTTCAAGGAGGCGGGCATCCCCTACTTCACCACCCCGGAGCCGGCGGTCGAGGTCTTTTCCTTCCTCTCCGCCTTCTATGAAAACCAACGCCAGCTCATGCAGACCCCGGGCTCCCTTTCCCAGCAGGCCGCCCCGGACCTGGAGGGCGCCCGCTTGATCATCGAGAGCGCGCTGGCCCAGGGCCGCCATACCCTGACCGAGGTGGAGTCCAAGTCTCTGCTTGCCTGTTTCCATATTCCCGTGGCCCAGACCCTGATCGCCCGGGATCCCTCCGAGGCCATGCTCATGGCCCAGCAGATGGGCTTTCCGGTGGCCATGAAGATCAATTCCCAGCAGATCAGCCACAAGTCCGACGTGGGCGGGGTGCGCCTGGGCCTGTCCAGCGGCCAGGCGGTGCGGGGCGCATTCATGGGCATGATGAGCGAGGTGCACAAGCATCAGCCCGAGGCCAAACTGGACGGCGTGGTGATCGAACCCATGGTCACCCGGCCCAACGCCCGGGAAGTACTGATTGGTGTGGCCACCGATCCGGTGTTGGGGCCGGTCATCATGTTCGGCGCCGGCGGCGTGGACGTGGAGGCCTTGCAGGACCGGGCGGTTGCACTGCCCCCCCTCAACCGCTATCTGGCCGACGACCTGATCAAGCGAACCCGGGTGTCCCGCCTGCTGGGCGAGTTCCGCAACCGGCCCTCGGCTGATCTCTCGGCCGTGGAGAAGATCCTGCTGCGGGTCTCCGAGATGGTCTGCGCCCTGCCCTGGCTGATGGAACTGGACATCAACCCGCTACTTGTGGACGAGCACGGCGCACTGGCCGCCGATGCGCGCATCATCATCCGCCCCCGGCCGCCGGCGGCGGACCGCTACAGCCACATGGCGATCCATCCCTACCCGGCCCATCTGGTGACCCAATGGCAGTTGCCCAACGGCGCCGATGTCACCATCCGCCCGATCCGTCCCGAGGATGCGGACATGACCCAGGAGTTCGTGCGCGGCCTTTCCTCGGAAACCAAGTATTTCCGCTACATGGACGCCGTTCAGGAACTCTCGCCCGTCATGCTGGTGCGCCTGACCCAGATCGATTACGACCGGGAGATGGCCCTGCTGGCGATCACCGAGCAGGATGGGAAGGAGGTGGAACTGGGCGTTGCCCGCTATGCCGAGAACCCGGATGGCACGTCCTGCGAGTTCGCCCTGGTGGTGGACGACAAGTGGCAGCACCAGGGTATCGGCCACAAGCTGATGAACGTGCTGATGGACGTGGCCCGGGCCAAGGGACTCGACAGCATCGAGGGCGAGGTGCTGAAGACCAATACCCGGATGTTGAAGCTGTGCGCGGGACTGGGCTTCAAGATCGAACCCCATCCCGAGGACGACAGCGTGCGCATGATCTCGCGCATGCTGTAGCGGACCGCGAAACGACCCCGGCCGGTTGAACGGCCGGGGTTCTGAACGCCTGTGGGGGCCTGAGCGGCTCCCTCGTTATTTGGCCGCCTCGTGCTCCAGCGCCGCCGGCTTGTCCAGGGGCGTGTGCCAGTGGTCATCGGCCGCCGGTTCCGGATGGAACCAGTTGAGCTTCTCGTGCAGGCTGACCACGCTGCCGACGATGATCAGGGTGGGTGGCTTGAGCTGGGCCTGGGCCGCCCTGGAAGGCAGGGTGTCCAGGGTGGCGATGACCACCTTCTGGTTCGGCGTGGTGCCTTGCTGGACGATGGCCGCCGGGGTGGTGCCGGGCAGGCCGTGCTTGATCATCTGCTCGCACATATGCACCAGCCCCTTGAGGCCCATGTAGATGACGATGGTCTGGCGGGGCCGGCAGAGCATGTCCCAGTCCAGGTCCATGGTGTTGTCCTTGAGGTGCCCGGTGACGAACACCAGGGCCTGGGCATGGTCCCGATGGGTGAGCGGGATGCCGGCATAGGAGGCCACCCCCGCCGCCGCGGTGATGGCGGGCACCACCTGGAAGGACACGCCGTGCTCGCGCAGGGTTTCGATCTCTTCCCCGCCCCGGCCGAAGATGAACGGATCGCCGCCCTTCAGGCGCAGCACCCGCTTGCCTTCCAGGGCCAGGCGCACCAGCAGCATGTTGATGTCCTCCTGGGGCAGGGCATGGTTGTCCTGCTCCTTGCCGACGTAGATGCGATCCGCATCGCGCCGGCACATGTCCAGGATGGGCGGGCTCACCAGCCGGTCGTAGACCACCACGTCGGCCTGCTGCATCAGGCGCAGGGCCCGGAAGGTGACCAAGTCGGGATTGCCCGGCCCCGCCCCCACCAGGTAGACCTCGCCCCGGTCGGGGGCGTTGCCCGCCTTGTCCAGCATCTCGACCAGGGCTGCCTCGGCTTCCTGTTCCCGCCCTGCGAACACCATCTCGGCGATGGGCGAGAGCAGGGCCTTCTCCCAGAACTTGCGCCGGCCCTCGGTGGTCTGGAAATGGGCACGCACCCGGGTCTTGAAGCGGCCGGCCAGGGCGGCCAGGCGGCCGTAAGCGGCGGGGATCAGGGTCTCCAGCCGGGCCCGCAGCAGCCGCGACAGCACCGGCGCTTCGCCGCCGCTGGACACCGCCACCATGACCGGGGAACGGTCGATGATGGAGGGCATGATGAAGGAACACTGGGAAGGCCGGTCCACCACGTTGACCGGCACATGACGGGACCGGGCCGCCTCCTGCACGGCCTGATCCAGGGCGGCATCCCCGCTCGCGGCGAAGACCACATCCATCCCGTCCAGGTGGGCCGGACGGAAGTCCTCGCGCACATGGATCATGCGATCGGTACCGGCCAGTTCATTAAAGGTGTCGCTCAGGTCTCCGGGTGCCACGACGGTCACCCAGGCCCCCGCGTTCAGCATCAGCGACGCCTTGCGCGCGGCGGCATCGCCACCCCCCGCCACCAGGCCCTTGCGACCACGCAGGTCAAGAAAGATCGGTAGATAGTCCATACTGCCAACTCATTAAATTACGGGTGCCGGGCACCCCGGCGACATCGAAACCTGACTAGGCCGGTATGACGGGAATCAGCCGTGGCTGCCGCAACCGCCGGATCCGCAGCCACCGGTGCCGCAACCGCCGCCGCCGGCATTCTCGCCGCCCGTGCCGCAACCCCCGCTGGCGCTGGCCTTCATGAACACGAAGCGTGATTCGCCGGGCGATACCTCGGTGAAGTCGATGGTCACGTCGTCCAGCATGGGCGCGGACTGGGCGTTGATAAGCAGGGTCACGCCCCAGGAATCCACGGCGGCATCGTTGCTGCGCTCGTCATCGAAGCCCATGCCGAATTCCATCATGCCGGCGTCGTTGATGCGGGCCGCGATACGCAGGGCCATGTTGGCGGCACCCGATTTTTCGGCGGCGACACGGACCTGTTCCGCGGCTTCTTTGGTCAAGCTGATCATCTCTTGTTTCCTCAAGAAAGGTTAGGCGGCAAGCCGGGCCGCGTTCCGGGTTTGTAAACGTTTTTTCCTGTGTGCCCTGACCTGGTCGAGAAAAGGCGTGATCCACCCCTGGCTGCCGCTGCCGCGGCGATGGCAATAGGAGGCCAGGAGATTCATGTAGACATAGCCGTCCCGCTCCCCATCGATACCATGGCCGCGATTCACCTGGTAGGCATAGCGCAGCCCGTCGGGAAGATTCTCGAGGCGCGAATAGTGGAATTCGTGTGCAGGGATCTGCCCCGGCAATGCGGGCCACGGGGCGTCCGCCGTTTCCTGCAAGACGGCATAGCCCCGGCCCACCGGACGGGCGCCCATGACCGCATCGCCCGGTACCACCCCCACCATCTCGCCAACCTGCTCGTTCCAGCGGATGCTGCGGGACAAATACATCAGTCCGCCGCATTCCGCGTAGGTAGGAAGACCGGCCTCCACGGCACGCCGGATATCCCCGCGCAGGCTGCTGTTGGCGACCAGTTCCGGTATGAAAACCTCGGGAAATCCCCCTCCCAGCAGCAGGCCGTCGCAGTCCGGCAACCGGACATGGCGCAGGGTGTCGAGGGGCAGGAGTTCAACCCCGGCCCCGCGCAGGGTGTCCAGGTCTTCCTGATAGTAGAAGCCGAACGACCGGTCATGGGCATAAGCCAGCCGGATGCCTTGGGCGTCGGCGTGAGCGGCAGCAATGTTTGGCCCCGTAGCGGCGGGTGTCGGCGCGGCCAGGGACAGCAGCGCATCCAGGTCCACCTGCTCCCGCACCCGCTCGGCGATGGCCTCGATGCGGGACTCGGCGGCATCGGCTTCATTGCCCGGGATTAGGCCCAAGTGGCGTTCGGCGATGGTCAGGCGATCATCCATGCGTACCGCCCCGAGCACCTTCACGTCGGTATAGCGCTCGATCACGGCGCGGAGCTTTTCCTCGTGGCGCGGGCCGCCCACCTTGTTCAGGATCACCCCGGCGATGCCGACCTCCCGGTCGAAGGCCTGATACCCCAGGATCAACGGGGCCACGCCCCGCGTCATGCCCACCGTGTCCAGCACTAGCACTACCGGCGCACCAAGTTTCTTGGCGAGGGCGGCATTGCTGTTGCTGCCCTCCACATCCATCCCGTCGTAGAGACCCTTGTTGCCTTCTATCAGCGCGATATCGGCCTGGGCGGCATGGCGCATGAAAAGAGCGGCGATCTCATCGCCCTTCATCATGTGAAAATCCAGGTTGTAGCTGGGCCTGCCGCTGGCCTGGCCGTGCCAGATGGGATCAATATAGTCCGGCCCTTTCTTGAAGGGTTGCACCTTCAATCCCCGGTTCCGCAGGGCGCGGCACAATCCCAGCGTGACCGTGGTCTTGCCGGAGGATTTATGGGCTGCGGAAATGTAGAGATGGGACATACGCGTATTGTATCGCCCAGAGAGAAAAGCCGACAGATTTAGTCGGCTTTTCCGGTTAAGTCATTGGCGGGCCGGCATGCGCCGGCGCCGAGGTCAGGCGTCGCTGGCTTCCAGCGCCTTGAGGTCATCCTTGGGCAGAAAATTGAGTACCCGCACGGCCACCAAGGTCAGGACGAAGGCGATACCCATGCCGCCAAGGCCCAGCAACAGCTCCCAGATACTGGGAGTATAAGAATGCAATTGGCCGTCGAAGAAACTGCTGGTCTCCGCATATCCCGGGAACAAGGTCAGGGGGAAGGCCTGGGCACCGATGATGGTGACGTACATCTGGGCGTGGCCTCCGACAAGGACCAGCAAGGCGGCGAAAAACACCAATGCTGGCGTCTTGCGGGCGGCGGGATGGAACAGCATGATCAGCGGCAATACGCCACCCAGGAATATCTGGCCGCCCCAGAACAGCAGGGTATAGATGCCGCCATTCACGAGAAGGAAATGTTCGTAATCCCACTGCTTGGCGAAATACAGGCTGGTGAGATGGAAAACAGCGGTGAAGTACATGCCGGCGCCGATGAACACGGCCAGCAGGTTCTTGAGACGGCCGAGGATCCGCTCGTCCAGCTGGATGTCGTTCCATTTGTAGATGACCGCCTGGACCACGATGAATGCGGCCAGACCGTAGGCGAACGAGAAGATCACGAACATCGGCCCCATCAGGGCCGAGTTGTAGCCGGCCCGGGCCACCAGGAAGCCGAAGATGGAGCCGGTGGCGGTGGTCAGGGCAACGCGCCAGAGGAAGGCCAGCACCCCCACGGGCTTGGAGAACACCTTCAGTTTACGGTTCATCAAGGTAAGCAGATACAAGGCCACAATGGCGAAGAAGCCGTTGTAGAAGATCATGTTCAAGGCGAATATCGACTTGAAGTTGTAGTAGGTCATGGCCACGATCAGACGATCGGGACGCCCCAGGTCGAGCACCAGCACCGCCAGGCCGCCCGCCAGCATGGTCAGGGCCAGCAGGCCGGAAAGCGGTGCCCGCGCCTTGTACATCTTCTTGCCGAACACCGAGCCGATGGAGGCCACGTTCAGCACGCCGGACGCGGCGACGATCAGGAACACCGCGAAGACGTGGGGCAGGCCCCAGACGATCTGGTTGTTCATGCCGGTCAGCACATGGCCATGGTGTTCCAGAGTGAAGAACGCGAACATCGTACCCAGCAGCACCAGGCCGCCGGCGCCAAGCAGGGTCCAGAACTGCTTGGATTTGCAGCGTTGTTGATCGAAACAGGCTTCACTGGACATGGCTCAAATCCCTTGGTAACGCACACCGGTATTCAGGCGCAGGTCGGCCCTCACCTCGGTGCTGGTATAGGTCTTGACCGCCTTGGCGATCTCGCTATTGGCGTCGTTCAGATCACCGAACAGCATGGCGTTGTGATTCTTGGCGTTGCAGGCCTCGACGCAGGCGGGTTGCTCATCCTTGTCAACACGCTGCACACAGAAGGTGCAAGACTCAACGCAACCCTTACCGCGCGGCACATCCGGCTTCTGGTCGTGGAGCGGCTCATGCACGAAGGAGCGGGCCTTGTAGGGACAGGCCATCATGCAATAACGACAGCCGATGCAGATGTGCCGGTCCACCAGCACGATGCCATCGGCACGCTTGAAAGAGGCCCCGGTGGGACACACGTCGACGCAGGGCGGGTTCTCGCAGTGCTGGCACATCATGGGCAGGCTGTGTACGGTGCCGTCGCGCAGGTTCCTGATGTCGAGCTTGCGGATCCACTGGGAATCCTGGGGTCCGGTGGCACCAGACAGTCCATTCTCGGTATTGCAGGCGGTTACGCAATCATCGCAGCCGTCACCGCACTTGGTGGTGTCGATCAGCATGCCCCAGCGGATCTTGCTGGAGGCCGGCTCCTCTGGGGGGCGGCTGTAGGCTTCGCCGTACAGCAGCACGCCTGGAACGAGGGCGGTGCCGGCAACTGCTGCGCCCGCCTTCAGGAAAGTGCGGCGTTCATCGCTTTCCACCGGCTGGGTTTCGTGCTTGATGGGTTCGCTCATTCGCTTTCTCCATGCTGAGTGGCGGCCATGAGTGGAGACGCCTGCATGGCGGTATCGGCCGGCTTCGGCTGGGCGGGCCTGGTGGCATGACAATCCCAGCAGTCCAAATGGACGCCGGCATAGTTATGACAGGCAACGCAGAAATCGTCCTTGGTCGAGGCCACGCTGCCGGTCTTGCTGCCGGCATGGCATTCCACGCACTTTTTCAGGCTGTACTTTGTGGTGCGAATGCCAAGATGCATCGTTTCGTCGCGATGATGCTTGAGCAGATCCGGATGGTTGCGACGGATGTAGTCTTCATCATCCACGCACCTGTCCCCCTTGCCGTGCTCCAGCACGGGTAGATCGACGCCCGCCACCACCTCGAAGGACGGGGTAGCCAGGAAAGCCGCCACGCCCAGCAAGGCGGCGAGCCGCAGCCAAGAGCCTAGATTGCGAATGCTGCTCGCCATGCCGATTCCTTCCTTAGTCGCCCATGCCCATGAGAATGTAGCCGGTGGGACATACCTCCGCGCAGATGTGGCAGCCGATACATTTGGTGTAGTCGGTGTCCACATAGCGACCCGTAGTGGGACCGTCCTTCTTCTTGACCTTGAACACGGCGGTTTGCGGACAATAAATCACGCAGTTGTCGCATTCGAAGCACAGGCCGCAGGACATGCAGCGCTTGGCTTCCGCCACCACTTGTTTCTCGTCCAGGGGATGGAGACGGTCCTCGAAGTTGCCCAGCGCGGAATCCGCATCCAGCACGGTCACGCCACGCTGGTTGCGCGGGGTGTTCATGAAGTGGCCCAGGAACAACTCGGTGGACGGGATCACATAACGGCCGGAACGGTCCTCGTAATTGTGCAGGGTGTCCTTCCAACCATCGGTACCCGTTTCCTGGCCGTGGTGCTCCTTGTACTCGTGGCCGGCTTCGACCCACTTGCGCACCTGATCCCAGTGGGCCACGTCCACCTTGGGACGCTTGTCCACGTCATGCCCTGCCAGGAAGGCGTCGATGCCTTCGGCACAGATGCGGGCATGGCCGATGGCCGTAGTCAGCAGGTGGGGACGGATCACGTCGCCGGCGACGAAGACGTTGGCCTTGCCGGGGAAACGGTAGTTCTTGTCGGTCTTGATCAGGCCGTTGTTGTTGTTGAAGCCTTCCAGGCCGGTGAAGTCGACGGCCTGACCGATGGCGGAGACGATCAGAGTGCCGGGGATGTCCCGCTCGCTGCCCTCGATGATCTTCATTTCCTTGCCGACCATTTCGAAGTCGGCGACGCGCAGGGCGGTGGCGCGACCATCGGCACCTTTGACCACGGCCACGGGGGTCACGCCGCCGATGATCTCGATGCCTTCAGCCTTGGCCTGCTCCACTTCATGCTTGTTGGCGGCCATCTTGTCGACCGTGGAGCGGGAAATCAGCACCACGTCCACGCCTTGGCGCGCGGCAATGGAAGCGACGTCGTGGGCGGCATGGCCGGCCAGCACCATTTCCGGCAGGTCGCTGCTGGAAACATTGGTGACCTTGCCCAAACGGCGGGCGACGGTCGCCACGTCGATGGAGGTGTCGCCGCCGCCGATGACCACCACCTTGTCGCCCACGTGCTGCAGACGGCCTTCGTTGAAGGCGCGCAGGAAGGAAGTGGCAGTCACGCAGTTGGGGGCGTCGGCTCCCGGCACCGGCAGGGTGCGGCCGCCCTGGGCGCCCAGTGCGAACAGCACGGCGTCGAATTCCTGCTCGATCTGCTCCATGCTGACGTCGGTGCCGATGCGGGTGTTGAGGCGGGCTTCCACACCCATGTCGACGATGCGCTTGATCTCGCCGTCCAGCACTTCGCGCGGCGTCCGGAAGCCCGGAATGCCATAACGCATCATGCCGCCCAGTTCAGCGTGGTCGTCGAAGATGGTGGCGCCATGGCCCATGAGGCGCAGTTGGTAAGCGGCGGCCAGACCAGCGGGACCACCCCCGATGATGGCGACTTTCTTTCCGCTTTCAGTCGCGGGCTTCTCGAAACCCACGTTGTTGTCCAAGGCCCAGTTGCCGATGAAGTGCTCGACCGAGTTGATGCCCACGGTATCTTCCACCTGGTTGCGATTGCAGCCGGACTCGCACGGCGCGGGACAGACCCGGCCCATGACGGCGGGGAAGGGGTTGGCGCTGGTCATGCGGTGAAATGCATACTCCTGCCAGCTCTGCCCGCCGGTGGGCTTTTCGATACCGCGCACGATATTCATGTAGCCACGGATATCCTCGCCGGCGGGGCAGGAACCCTGGCAAGGCGGGGTGGAGTGGACATACTCAGGACACTTGTGGGTCCAACTGGCCTGGAAGATGCGATCCTGATTGTTACTGTAGTCATCGGGGGACTCGCCTTCCTTGTAACGGCGCCAGGACATACCCTCGGTTTTCTTAACATCTTTGGAAGTGACCGACATCTTCGCTCTCCTATCGTCAAATTCGCGCGGTTGAACCGCTCATCTCGTGTTGACGCGGCAAACCGCGCCATTCAAGTCATAAAAGTGTTGCTTAACCCTAATCCAGCTTGATGGCCGTGCTGACGAGCTGGTGCACACCGCCGACCATGTTGCGATCAAAACCGTAATAAGGCAGAACCTTGGTGAACTGTGCCTTGCAGATGGCACAAATCATGGCCAGAAAGTTGACCTTGTCACTCTGTACCACGTTGTTCATGGCATTCATGCGGGGCAAGGCACCCTTCACCCGCACTTCGATCAGGTCATCGGTCAGGACGCCGCCGCCACCACCACAACAGAATGTGCTTTCACCTATGGTGCCTGCAGCCATGTCCTGGAAGTTGTTCGCCACCGCCCTGATGATGTTGCGCGGGATGATGAACTGGCCGCCCGGCATGTCGCCCATACGCGAAGCACGGGCCACGTTGCAGGAGTCATGGAAAGTGATGACTCGGTCATCGTTAGCCGACTTGTCGAATTTCAGCGCGCCCTTCTGGATCAGGTCCCAGGTGTACTCGCAGATGTGTTGGGGCTGGGGATAACGGCTGTCGAGCTGCTTTTGCAGTTCCACGGAGAAGGGGTCTTTGCCGCCATAGCCGATACCGGTCAGGGTGTTCCAGAAGGCATAGGCGACACGCCAGGCATGGCCGCATTCGCCGACGATGATGCGTTTGCAGCCCAGTTCCAGTGCCGCGTCGCGTATTCGCATGGCGACCTTGCGCATGGTTTCGTAATTGCCGTTGAACAGGCCGAAATTTCCGGCCTCGGAGGCATAGGACGACATGGTCCAGGATGCGCCCGCAGCATGGAACACCTTGGCATAACCGATCAGGGATTCCACGTGGGGCTCGGAGAAAAAGTCGGCCGAAGGGGTGATCAGAAGTATCTCCGCGCCTTTGACGTTCAACGGCATCTTGACCGGCACGCCGGTATCCGCCTCTATATCTTCTTCCAAGCCCAACAAGGTGTCTTCCAATGCCGGCCCCGGCAGGCCGAGGTTGTTACCGATCTTCTGGACCTTGTTCAGGATCTCGCTGGAGTACTTCTGGCCAATACCCACGCTGTTCAGGATTTCGCGGCCGGCCATGGTGATCTCGGCGGTGTCGATCCCGTAGGGGCAGTAGACCGAGCAACGGCGGCACTCGGAACACTGGTGGTAGTAGTTGTGCCACTGTTCGAGGGTTTGCTCGGTCAGATCTTCCGCGCCCACCAGCCAAGGGACTATTTTGCCCGGCAGGGTGAAATAGCGGCGGTACACCTTGCGCATCAAATCCTGGCGGGCGACGGGCATGTTGTTGGGATCTGCCGTGCCCAGGAAATAATGGCATTTGTCGGTACAGGCGCCGCAATGCACGCAGGCATCCATGAACACGCGCAGGGACCGGTACTTGCCCAGCAGTTCACCCATGCGGTTGATTGCGCGATCCTTCCAGTCCTCGGTCAGCGTCCAGGGGTAGCCCAGAAACTCCTGGGAGGCCTGCTGGGCTTGGAAGGTTTTGACATGCGCCATCGCCCCCTCTTTGATCTTGGGGATCTCGGTGTATTCCGTCAGCTTGGGGGTTTCAAACTCTGCGGCTGCCACAATCGCTCCTTGAATCTCGTTTCGTTAGCTCTTCAGGTCAACCGTTGTCACGCTCGGCGGCCGCTGCCCAGGGCGCGATATGCCGTGTCACGCGGGGGTTATCCACCTGATTGCGAGTCGGGCTGAAGAAGATGCCGGGGGCATGCAACAGCTTGCTGACCGGGAAGATGATCATCAGCGAAGCCACGAGGAACAGGTGCACCAGCAGGATGCCGTCGCTGGGCAACGGCTGCCAGTCGAAGGTCATCAAACCAAGCATGAAGGCCTTGAGTTCCACGATATCGGTGTGCTTCACGAAAGTCATGGCCATTCCGGACAAGCCGATCGCAATCAACAAAGCCAGCATCAGGTGGTCGGAAGGCGTGGAGATATAGCGCACCCGATCAACCAGAAAGCGCCTGGCCCACAGACCGGCGAGACCTGCCACCATCATGAAGCTGGCGTATTTACCGAACGGCTGGATGAAACCGACCCAGAACCAGACCGGTTCCTGGAAATAACGCATGTGGCGCATCAAAACCAAGGCCAAGCCAACGTGAAAGAGCCAGCCGAATAGCCAGATCCACTTGTCGGACTTGAACAGGGATTCGAACAGCACGACTTCCCGCGCCATTCGCATAGCCACACCGGTACCGGTGGTGGGGGCGGGCGTGGTGGGAATATTCAGCGGAGCAGGCGTACGGCCGTACTCGACAATGCGATAGGCCAATCCTCCAACCAGCACGATTGCCGCTAGGTAGAACAGGCCAATATAGAAAACCGTCAGTGAAGTCATCCGTTCCTCTGCATCTGGCAGATAAAAACGACAGCATCCCGGCGGCGCCGGAAATAACCCTTTGTAACCATGGTGCCCGGCGGGCGTACCCGCCGGGCACGTGGTCGATACAGTTACAGATCGATCAGATGCAGCCGGTCGGCTTGGGCAGACCGGCGATCTTGCATGCCTGCTTGGCAGGCCCGTAGGGGAACAGTTCGTACAGATACTTGTTGTTACCCTTGTCGGCACCCAACTTCTTGGCGATGGCCTTGGTCAGCACGCGAACCGCGGGGGCGATCTGATACTCTTCGTAATATTCACGCAGGAAGTTGACCACTTCCCAGTGGGAATCGGTCATTTCGACCTTTTCTTCCTTGGCCAGGTAGTCGGCGACATCCTTGTCCCAGTCAGCCAGGTTGGTCAGATAACCTTCTTCATCAACTTCAACGGACTTGCCAGCAATTTCGACGGTGGGCATAGCGCACTCCTTAAAAGATATTCACAACCAAGACTGACAGCTGTTGTGTTCCGCAACCAGATCCACAAAACCGCCGTAATCAACAACATTAACTCCATCCAGGATACGCCCGGCCATGCCGCGCGCCTCCAAGTCAGGACCCAGGGCATAAATCTTGAACTCGGCCATGGCCGCCTGGATTTTTGCCGCCGCTTCGCTGCCCTTGGTCGCTGCATAGACAGCATCCTCGATCAACAGCACTGCGGAACCTTTGCTAGCCATGCGCAGGCAACTCTCGAGAGAGTTGCGGTCGGTGGCCGATTTATTAACGATATTCAGCATGTTCGTTTTCCTTAGAAGCTGACCACGACATCCTGCTCAGCCATGAGATTTGCCATCTCTGCGCTATCGAGCACGGTAACGTCGACAATCAGGTCGTCCTCGGTGAGGCCACGCGCATCCATGGAAGCCTTTTCCACGTACAGCTTTTCGATGTCGTAACCCTCAAGCGCACGATAGGTCTTGGAGAAGTCCTTGACCTCGATCCCCTTGGTGTTCATACCTTTGATCAGTTCATATACGCCGTCATCGGCAAACGCCAGACTCACGTCTTGATCGAATGCCGCGGAGATCAACACCACCTCCAGCCCCTCAAGGGCGTAGACCGTCCCGTGCGGCGCCTTGCGGTTTACGAACATGAATTTCTTGATGATGCCTTCGCCGCCGTCCATTTCGTCCATCATATCGCTCATGGATATCTCCTTAATCGCCGAAGGTCACCAGGCGGTCGCACTGGATACCTGCTTCCACCAATTGACCCAGGCCGGAAATGCGGAAGCCCGGAGCCAGAATTTCGTCCTTGAGGCCACGCCGCAAACCCGCCGCGACGCAGACCACCAAGTCAACCCCATGATCTTCCGCCAGCTTGGCCCAACGATTGACCACGTTGCGGTCGTCCTGAGGCGGCTCCGTAAGTTTGGTCGAGTTGTAAACACCGTCGTGGTAGAAGAACACCCGAGGCACTTTGTGCCCCTTCTCGATGGCCGTCCTGGCAAACAGATACGCAGTATCGCTCGCCTGGTGGTTGTACGGCCCTTCACTAACCATAATCCCGATTTTCATTTAAATATCCCTATCTCCGAATATCCAAGTTGACACCAGCCCCGGCTAAGTCGGGACTGGAGATCAGAAGCGGATATGGGCAGATGCGTTCAGAGACGCACGACCACCACGCCAGTTATCGATGTGATACTTGGTGAACGGCAGACCGGTCTTCTCGAAGAAGGCGGGCCAACCGATCCGGTCGATCCAGTCGTTCATGCGTTCCCAAGGACGGCCATCGGCCTTGTAGGTCGCCAGGATCTTCTTGACGATCTCGCTTACCTCGGGCCAACGCGGCGGATTGTTGGGGATGCCGGCAGCCACAAGTTTGTGGAAGGTGGGCTTGGAGCGGGCATTGGAGTTCTTGCCGCCAACCCAGATCGCAAATTTGGAGTGCTCGGGATCGTTGATCTGCATCGGGGGACACGGAGGGAAGCAGGCGCCACAGCAGATGCACTTTTTCTCGTCCACTTCCAGTGAGGGCTTACCGTTTACCAGGGCGGGACGGATGGCCGCAACCGGGCAACGGGCAACAACGGAAGGACGCTCGCACACGTTGGCCACCAGATCATGGTTGATCTTGGGCGGCTTGGTGTGCTGGATGACGATGGCGATGTCGGCTTGGCCGCCACAGTTGATCTCGCAGCATGAGGTGGAGAGCTTGACCCGATTGGGCATCTCGCACTTCACAAACTCTTCGTAAAGCTCATCCATCAGGGCCTTTACCGCGCCGGAGGCGTCGGTACCGGGGATGTCGCAGTGCAGCCAACCCTGGGTGTGGGCGATCATGGACACGGAGTTTGCGGTACCGCCCACGGGGAAGCCGTGATCGTTCAGCGCCTTGATCAGTCCATCCACCTTGGCCCCATCGGTCACCATGTACTCGATATTGGAACGGGTGGTGAAACGCACATAGCCGTCGCCATACTGGTCGGCGATGTCGGCAAGAGTACGCACGGTGTAATGGTCCATCTGGCGCTGGGTACCGGCCTTAACGGTCCAGATTTCGTCGCCATTCTCCGCACGGTGATAAAGCACGCCCGGCTTGGGATGCGAGTGGAACACCCACTTCCCATAGTTGTTCTTCATCGTGGGGTGCATGTAGGGCATCGGGTCCGGCGCGCCGGATTCGATGGTGTCATGAGTCCTTTCAGCCATACTTTCTCTCCAACTGGGTGAGATCGAAAATCTTAGTTATCCCTGGTCGTCGCCGACGACCAGGGGCACTACCAATTACGCGGCGGCCTGCTTGCGCTCCCACCACTTCTCTGCCTCGGCATCCCATCCATCCATACGGATGTAGGGATTGGTGCGGGGATGCGTCATCATATTGGGATCCACCTCGATATCGAGACCCTCGAGGAAGTTCACCAGGCCGATCCGCTCGATCATTTCACCGGTACGCTCATGCTCCAGGGCGTTCTCGGCGAAGAAGTCCAGGATGTTGCGGGACAGTTCATTGAGCTTCTCGAAATCCTCGTCGGATTCCAACCTCATGAACGGAATGATGACCGTGCCCATGGTGGCACCAATCTTCAGCACGCTCTTGCCGCCCACCAGGATGGTGACACCCTTGTCCTTGCCGGGAAGGAGCGCACCGGGCATGACATTCAGGCAGTGCATGCAGCGCACGCAGTTGTGGTTGTCGATCTCCAGGCAATGCTCGTCGGACAGAGTCACCTTGGTGACACCCTCGCCAGCGGCTGCGCCATCGTTCTTCTTCAACTGGATGGCCTTGGTGGGGCAGTGGTTCACCACCATGTTGATGGCATCTTCGATGCCGTGGGCGGCATACCATTCACGCGCCAGCTTCTCATCGGCGCGGATGTCGTCGCGCCAGGTACCGATGGTGGCCATGTCCGAACGCTGAATCGCGTTCATGCAATCGTTGGGGCAGCCGGAGAACTTGAACTTGAACTTGTAGGGCAGGGACGGGCGGTGCATGTCGTCCAGGTTGTTGTTGATGACCGTGCGCAGCGCGCGAGCCTCGTCATAACAGGACATTTCACAACGGGCCGCACCCACGCAGGACATGGAGGTGCGCAGCGCGGGGCCGGCACCACCCAGGTCGAAACCCATTTCGTTCAGCCTGTCGAAGGCGGGCTGGACATTCGCGGTGCTGATGCCCTGGAACATGATGTCGCCGGACTGGCCATGGAAGGCGATCAGGCCGGAACCACCGGTTTCCAGCCACGCATCGCACATCTGGCGCAACAGGTCGGAGGTGTAGTGCATACCGGCGGGGGGCTGGATGCGCAGCGTGTGGAACTCGGCGGATTCCGGGAACACGGGCTTGCCGTCCGCGCCCTTCAATTCGGTAAAGCGGGGGATAACGCCGCCGCCATAACCCACCACGCCGACCGTGCCACCCTTCCAGTAGCCGAAGCGCGTCTTGTAGGAGGTTTCCAGTTGACCCATGAGGTCGACCATCATGTCATTGTCTTTTGCAAGCCGCTTCAAACCGGTGACAAACGAGGGCCAACGGCCTTTCTCGAGTTCGTCAAGGTTCGGCGTGTCAATCATTTGCTTAGCCATCTGTCTTTCTCCTTAGAAGTCTCGAACAACTGGTGTCGTCACACAACCTACAGAACTTCCCGCCGGCCAGACGCCTGCACGGAACGCGTCTTTGCATATTAGGGAGTGCTAATCCATACCACCATCATTCCGAAGGGGTAACCGCATATTTCACTCGGGTAACCTGCACCTACCCGAAGGAGTAGGTTAGGCTTATCCCCCACCGGGGATGTTAATACCCGACTGAAAATATCGGATAATCAGCACATCAACACTTACTAATGAATTATGAACCAAATCACCTCACTTGCGAAGTTCCGCAATCCGTACGGCAATCAGGAAATAGAAATTCAGGACGTACGCTACGAGGCGGGAGGAACACCCATGCTACGCCTGCGCATCAAGGAACGGGGAGCACGATTCACTATTTTTGATGTAGATCCGGTTACCGCCAAGTATTGGGCCGAAGAGATGCTGAAATGGGCCGCGCCGCTGGCGGACACCCCAGCCACACCAACCGGAGAGTAATCATGCGGATGTACAACCCTGAGTGGGAAGCCATCAAGGACTTCAGCTATACCCCCACGATCAAGGACGCGCTGTTTGACCTGACCGGCCTGGAACTCCCGGCAGACCATGGATACCCGCTGTTCGAAGCCATAGCGCAGCATCTCCCCTGGCTGCGTGATACACCCGAAGCCGGCATCCATCCGGTCCACGGCGCCCCCAGTGGGCGCAACGAGAATCTGGTGATCAACCGCCGGGTGAAACTTGTGCTGCGCCTGCCCGTGGAGCGGCTGGCCGATGCCCGGGCGCTGACAGGCAAGCGGATCGACCCCGGCGCGGGCCCATTGATCGTGGGCAACTCGAAAGAAAAGCTGCTGACGCCATATGCGACCTTGTATTCCCATTTTGTGGCATTGGGCATCGAGGATGAAATGGCGTTTTTGGCGGAGGCGCGCAGGCAGCTGGATGAAATGGACATCCGCTGCGGACTCATCCCCGGCAAGAAGCAGATTATGCACACCCCCAATGGGGTAATTGGCGGATACAGCCTGATGCTGCACGATATTGACTTGGCGCAATCCCTGACCGTGCAGGAGCGTGGCCTCGGGCTGCATCGCAACTGGGGCTGCGGGATCTTTATCCCGCATAAATCAATTAAGGAAGTGGCCATCGGCTAAGCGAACTGGGCGATGCCACATTTTTTTAAACTCGTGAAATAGGAGAGTAATCGTGGGATATGTGTTGAACGGCGAAGAATTGGAAGTTGACGATGAGGGTTTCTTGACCGAGGCCAACTTCAGCGACGAAATCGTGCCGATCATCGCCGAGTCGGAAGACCTTACGCTCACAGAGCAGCACTGGCAGGTGATCAATTACATGCGTCGCAAGTACCAGGAAGACGGGCATACCCCCAACTTCCGCAACATGGTGGCGGAGTTGGATGAGGAACATCCAGGTACCGACTGGAAAAAGACCCTGTATACACTGTTTCCCAAACAGCCCAACCGGCAGTCCGCCAAGGTCGCAGGCCTGACCAAACCCTTCGGTAAGGGCGGCTATTAATCAGCCGTCAGTTTGTAGTCGGCGGTGAAGGCAGCCGCCTTTCCAACCGCCGTCTACCGACTGCCGACAGAGCACCCCAACATGTTCATCAACACCCTAGTTTCCACCGAGGACTTGGCAAAACATCTCGACGACCCCAACTGGATCGTCTGCGATTGCCGCTTCACCCTGACCGATCCCGAAGCCGGTCGCCTGGCCTATGCCAAGGGGCACATCCCGGGGGCTCACTACATCCATCTGGAAGAAGACCTCTCGGCGCCAATCTCCGCGGAGAGTGGGCGCCATCCCCTCCCGGATCCCAACGAATTCGTAGACCGGATCTGCCGATTTGGCGTCAGCGTGAATAAACAGGTCGTCGTATACGATGACAGCTATGGCGCCATGGCGGTGCGCATGTGGTGGATGCTGCGCTGGCTGGGACACCCGGGTGTCGCCCTGCTGGACGGCGGGTATCCCAAATGGAAACGCGAGGCGCGACAGGTGACGACCGCCCCGCCAGAAATCAGGAAAGCCAACTGCGCCTGCCTGCCCGAACCCAGCCAGATCGTCACGGCGGACGAGGTGCTGGCAGCCTCACGAAGCGACACACAACTGATCATCGACGCCCGCCCGGACCGTCGCTTCAGCGCCGAGTTCGAGCCTCTGGATCCGGTAGCGGGCCACGTGCCCGGGGCCATCAACTGGCCATTCGAGGAAAACCTGGACATCGACGGCACCTTCATGCCCCCCGAAGCCCTGCGCGAGAATTACCAGTCGCTGCTCAAGGGCAGGCCGGCCTGGCAGGTCATCCATATGTGCGGTTCCGGGGTCACCGCCTGCCACAACATCCTGGCCATGGAGATCGCGGGCCTGCCCGGCTCCCGACTTTATCCCGGATCCTGGAGCGAATGGATCCGCGACCCCGCCCGCCCGGTGGCAACCGGAGAATAAGGATTCTGAAATGGCCCTGAGGGTAAAGACCGTCTGGTTCAAGAAGGAAGGCGAACGTCCGGCCCATGAAGTGGCTACGGTGCTCGCTTCCACCATCTGGCGCCTTGCTGACCGTTGCATCGACAATCTGTCCAAGGCCAACTTCGACATCATCACGCCCGATCGGGGCTTCCGCATCATCGGAGAGATGGCCTGCTTTCTGACCCATTACGTCGATCGCCTTGTCTATCAGCGGATGGACGAGCAGAAGCGGGCCGAGATTGTCTCGGCCGTGGGCTTGCGGCTTGCTGAGATCATGGATGAAAACATCCTGGAGCTCACCGGCGGCCGGCGGGATCCTGAATATGACTACCGTCAAGGCTTCATCGATCTGCTGAACCTGCGCATGAAGGACTACTCCGAATTCGAATTCCCGGCCGACAAGGCCAGCTTCCAGGCTCTGCGCTTCCTCAGCCTGATGATCCGCGAGGTCATGGAGCAATCCGACCAGACCTGGATCCAGGACCAGGTGATGGATATCGAGATGCCGGAAATGATGGGCATGGTGAAGAAGAACGTGGATGGCTTCTACCCCGTGCAGATATCGACGCCAGAATCGTGATTCCCCGCGACAGCCCCTTCCATCCCGACAACGAGGCCGGCTATCAGTCCTGGCGTGTGGCCAAGCTGGCCAATTATCCGATTAGGGGCGAAGACCTTATCGTCGAGGTCCGAGACGCGAAGAAACTGAGCGACGCGGAATACCGGGCACTTTGGACACGCATCGCCAAGACCAACATGGCGGTCTATGCCACCTCCGTGGGTGAATCCGAAGACAAGGAGGCGCCCCGGCTGCTGGCCGAACAATTCGGATTACAACGGCTGGACGCCAACTGGCTGTCCGACGAGGACGGCATCTCCAGCCTGACCCCCCGGGATGAGGAAGGCGGCGGTGGGCGCGGCGATTACATTCCCTACACCCACCATCGCATCCGCTGGCATACCGACGGCTATTACAACCCGCCGCAGCGCCGCATCTTCGCAATGGCGCTGCACTGTGTTCGCCAGGCGGATACCGGCGGCGAGAACGAACTCTACGATCAGGATCTGGCTTACATCGCCCTTCGGGATAGCTTGCCGGAGCACATCCTGGCCCTGATAGCGCCGGACGCCATGACCATTCCCGCTCGGGTGGACGAGATGGGCGTTGCCCGGCCGGATGAAGTGGGACCTGCCATGCTGGAGGATGAAGGCTTGCTGCACCTGCGCTATACGGCGCGCACCAAGAGCATTGCCTGGAAACAGGACGCCGACACCATAGCTGCGATCAAGGCCATCGAAGACCTCCTGGCCTCCCAACCATTCGGGGCATTCAGCGTCCGCCTGCAGCCCGGCATGGGGGTGATATGCAACAACGTCCTGCATACCCGCACCGGCTTCACCGATCGGCCCGAACACCGACGCCTGCTCTACCGGGCCCGCTACCACGACCACCTGCGCAACCTGCGCGGCTGAATCAACTCTTCCTGGTTTCCAGTCCCGGAAGCCTGTGCTCCACGGCGAACACAGCGGCCTCGACCCGGGAGGAGAGATTCAGTTTGGCCAGGATATGGCGCACATGGAGTTTCACCGTGTCGTAGCTGATGTCCAGCTGGCGCGCGATGGCCTTGTTGCTCTCCCCCTTGGCCAGGTGGGCCAGGATTTCCCGTTCCCGCTGGGTCAGGCTGTCCATGAGCGATACCGACTCGCTGCCCTTGTTGTCCAACAGGCTGACCAGCTTGGCGGTCATGGCCGGGGCCACCACGGTTTCGCCCCGCGCCGCCCGCGATATGGCATCCACCACCTCGTCCGGTTCCATGCTCTTGAGCAGGTAGCCATTGGCGCCGTTCCTGAGGGCTCGGGCGAGATCCTCTTCCGCCTCGCTCACGGTCAGCATCAGCACGGGCAACTTGTAGCCTCCGCCGCGCAGCTGCTGCATGACGTTGATGCCGTCCGTGCCCCCTATGTTCAGGTCCAGCAAAAGCACATCGGGATGATGCTGGTCGAGCAAGGCCGGCACTTCTTCCGGATTGCCGGTAATCGCCGCGACCTGCACCGCCCCTTCGCGCTCGAGCAGTTCCGCCAAACCCTTGCGGAACAAGGTGTGGTCGTCCACGAGGATGATGCGTGCCACGGTCATTCCTTGCCTTCCAGATCATGGCGTGCGGGGAAGACCAGTCGCACGATGGTCCCCCCCGCCGGCCGGCTCTCAATCGTGAGTTTTCCGTTCAACTTTGCGGCCCGCTCCCGCATGATGGTGAGGCCGAAGCTCTTGCCCATGTTGGACGTGGCGCTGGCTTGCAGTCCCACGCCATCATCCGCGACATTCACCACATATTCATGTTCGTGCAGGTCCAGGGTCACCACCACGTGACGTGCCCGGGCATGCTTGCAGATGTTGTAGAGGGACTCCTGGATGATGTGGAACACCTGGATCTCCTCCTCCGGCGTCAGCACCACATCCTGGGCCACATTAAGGAAGTCCACGTCAGCATTGGCCTTCTTGCTGAAGCTCTCCGCCATTTCCTGGAGGGCAGGCACCAGGCCGCGCGGGTCAATGCGGTCCCGGAACTGGGTGATCAGGTTGCGCAGTTCCGAATAGGCCATGTCCACGGCCTCCTCCACATCCCCCAAGTAACGCGTGGCCCGCTCCTGGTCGCCGTCGGCCATCGACTCATTAAGAACGGTGAGGCGCATCTTGGCGTAGGCCAGGGTCTGGGCCAGGGAGTCGTGGATCTGGTTGGCCAGCATGGTGCGCTCGTTCATCAGCGAGATGCGCATGTTCTCCCGTGTCAGCCGGGCATTTTCCAGGGCCATGCCCAGATGCTCGCTGATGGAGTTGAACAGATAGCGGATGTCCTCGGGCAACGGCTTGGGATCATCCATGAACAGATTGTAGACCCCCAGGGCCTTGCCCTTGTGACGCAGGGGCACTGCGTAAACGGTCCGGCACTTCTGGGCGAAATAGATGTGCCGCACCTGTTTCTGGCACACCTCCATGACGCTGTCCGACTGGGTGGCCTGGGCCAGGGTAGCCTTGCCGCAGATGCCGCACTCCAGGGGCACATAACGCTCCTTCTCCACCAGGGCGGGAGACAGGCCGATGGCGCCGACCATGCGCAGATGGGCGCCATCCGCGGTCAGCACCCTCACCGCGCCAGCCTTGGCCCCGGAGATGCGCACCATGATCTCCAGGAAGCGCATCAGCATTTGTTCCGTATTGGCATCGGAACTCATGCTGCTGGCGATCTCCGCCAGCACCTCGATCACCGGCAAGCGGTTGCCGCCACCGACCGCCGCCTCTCCCGGAAGCGGCGTCTTGGCGATATCTGCGAGGGGGATTAGGTGTACGTCCAAGACTCGGGAAATAAATGGTTCAGACTTGGATGGTACGGGACGCCCTGTATCCAGGGCAACGCAAGGCTGGCGCTGGTCAGAAGTTCTGGGTCAGCTTGTTGCGGGCCAGGGGGGGATTCTTCTCGAAATAGCGCTTGATGCCATCAACCAAGGCGGCGGCAATCTTGTCCTGATACGCATCATCATTGAGGCGCGCCTCCTCCTCCGGGTTGGATATAAACGCCGTCTCCACAAGGATAGAGGGGATATCCGGGGCCTTGAGCACGGCGAAACCGGCTTGCTCCACTCGCCCCTTGTGCAGTTGGTTGATGGTGCCCAACTCTTCCAGCACAGCCTTGCCCAGCTTGAGACTGTCTGCAATCTGTGCGGTCTGGGACAGGTCGATCAAGGTCTGTTTGAGATAGGGATCCTTCACGTCGATGTTTACACCGCCGATCAGGTCCGCCTCGTTTTCATGCCGGGCCAACCATTTGGCGGCGGCGGAGGTGGCGCCCTTCTCCGAGAGCGCGAATACCGAGGAACCCCGGGCGTGGGATTTGACGAAGGCATCGGCGTGGATGGACACGAACAGATCGGCCTGGGCACGGCGCGCCTTATTCACCCTTTCCTGCAACGGGATGAAGTAATCCCCGTCACGGGTCAAAACGGCACGCATGTTTTCCTGCTTGTCGATCATCCCTTTCAGGCGCCGGGCGATGGCCAGGGTGATGTCCTTCTCATGGGAGCCGTTGGCGCCTCTCGCGCCCGGATCCTCCCCGCCATGTCCGGCGTCGATGGCCACCGTGATCAGACGCACATAGTCCGGTTTGGCGGCCTTAACCAGCTTGGTTTCCCTGACTGTTTGCGGAGCGGCCTGGACTGCGTCGCCGGCACCCGCTGATACCCCTTTTTCCGCCTTGTCGATGGCGATTTCGACCTGATCCGGGATGGCGTCGGGTGAGCCGGGATAAAGGTCCATCACGATGCGATTGCCGTATTCCCCCATGGGCTTGAGCATGAATACCTGGGGTTGCACCTCGGTCTTCTGCTCCACCACGATGCGGGTCACGCCGGGACGGTTGCGCGCCACCCTTATGGCTGCGATATAGGGGTCATCCGCGGACACCTTGGCCACCAGTTCCTGCAGCGCCGGCGTCGGGTCCACCCCTTCCAGGTCCAGGACCGTGCGCAATGGGTCCTTCAGCTCGAATTGCTTGTAGGCGACCGCGCCGTCCAGCTCGATGGTGATGCGGCTGTATTCAGGCGACGGCCAGAGGCGTGTGGCGGTCACCACCGCAGCCTGGGCAGTGGCTATCCACCACATCGCGGACAGTCCGATCAGGATGCCAAGCGCTCGATACATGCCCTTCCTTCCTCCGTCAATGCGGCGATGCGCGCCACGCGGCCTTCATCGCGAAAATCCAGGTCGATCCCGAGATCCGGGGCGGGGATGAAACCGACCGCTTTTTCCGGCCACTCCACCAGACAAACACTGGCCGGATTGAAGTATTCGCGAAAGCCCGCTTCGTCCCATTCTGCCGGATCGGCAAATCTATACAAATCAAAGTGATATAGATTAAAGCCCGAAATTGGATAAAGTTCAACCAATGTATAGGTCGGGCTCTTGACCCGACCGGCGAATCCCAGCGCCCGCAACACCCCCCGTGTCAGGGTCGTCTTCCCCGCGCCCAGGTCGCCCGACAGCCAGATCGACAGCCCCGCAACCAAGGCCCGCCCCAGACGCCCGCCCAGCGCCAGGGTGGCCGCCTCATCGGGCAGATCGATCATCAAGGTCTCCGTCAAGCTATCATCCCTACATGCGTGAAGCCCACTCCGCCACGGACCTGGACGCCCTCAAGACCGCCATCCGGCAATGGGGCCGGGAGCTTGGGTTTGTCGATCTCGCCTTCGCCCCCATACACCTGGAAGAGGCGGAGCAAAGGCTGCTGGATTGGCTAGCCCAAGGCCGCCATGGCGACATGGATTATATGACCCGCCACGGTCTGGCACGCGCCCGCCCCGCCGAACTGGTGCCCGGAACGGCCGGCATCATCTCGGCCCGCCTGGACTACCTGCCCGATGCGGGCGACGCCTGGGACAATCTCGCCACCCCTAGCCGCGCCTACATCTCGCGCTATGCACTGGGCAGGGATTACCACAAGCTCGTACGTGGCCGCTTGCAGAAATTGGGCGAACGGATCGCGGCGGAGACCGGCTGCCGCTTTCGTGCCTTCGCCGACAGCGCCCCGGTCATGGAAGTGGAACTGGCCCGGCGCGCCGGCCTTGGATGGGAAGGCAAGCACACCCTGCTGCTTACCCGCCGGGGCTCCTGGTTCTTCCTCGGGGAACTCTATCTCGACCTGCCCTTCGCCCCGGACCCGCCCCAGACCGGGCACTGCGGCACCTGCCGGGCCTGCATCGATATCTGTCCCACCCGGGCCATTACCGCGCCCTACCAGCTGGATGCGCGGCGTTGCATCTCCTATCTCACCATCGAACACGCCGGTGCCATTCCGGTCGAGTTGCGTCCCCTCATGGGCAACCGGATCTATGGCTGCGACGACTGCCAATTGGCGTGCCCCTGGAACCGCTTTGCCCAAACCGCCGCAACCAAGGATTTCAACCCTCGATACGGCCTGGACAGGGCGAGCCTGCTGGAACTGTTCTCCTGGGACGAGGCCAAATTCCTGGCCCGCACGGAAGGCTCCGCGATCCGCCGCATCGGTCATGAACGCTGGCTGCGGAATCTGGCCGTGGCCCTCGGCAATGCGCCGGCCGACAGCGCCATCCAGGCCGCCCTGGCATCCCGCATGGATCATCCCTCGGCCTTGGTCAGAGAGCATTTACAATGGGCTCTTTCCCGACAGACCCAGCCAAGATGAACGGCCACCTCGACCCCCGTAGTCCCATCGGTGTTTTCGACTCAGGCGTCGGCGGCCTGACCGTGGTGCGGGCCCTGATGGAACGGTTGCCGTTTGAATCCATCCATTATTTCGGCGACACCGCGCGGGTGCCTTACGGCGTGAAATCAGTCCAGACCATCAGCCACTACACCACCCAGATCGCCGAGTTCCTGCTGGAGAAACAGGTCAAGCTGCTCATCATCGCCTGCAACACCATGGCGGCCGTCGCCGCCCAGATGGTTCGGGACCTCTCCCCCACCCCCGTGCTCGATGTCATCGAGGCCGGCGCCCTGGCGGCCCTGGCGGCAACCACCACAAAGCGCATCGGCGTCATCGGCACCCCCACCACCATCAACAGCAACGCCTATGCCCGGGCCATCCATGGCATCGACCCCGAGGCGCGCCTCACCTCCCAGGCCTGTGCCCTGTTGGTGCCTTTGGTTGAGGAAGGCTGGCTCGACCATCCGGTCACCCGACTGACCGCTCAGGAATACCTGAAGCCGGTGCTGGCCGAGCATGTCGACAGCCTGGTTCTGGGCTGCACCCACTACCCCCTGCTCAAGCCCCTGCTGCAGGATGTGGCCGGCCCCGGGATCGCCCTGGTCGACTCGGCCGATGCCATGGCGCAGCAAACCGCCTTGCTACTGACCGATCAAAATTTGCATAATCCGGATCGCACCCCGCCCGGCTATCATTTCTGGGTGACGGATGTGCCGTTGCGCTTCCAGACCATCGGAGAGCGTTTTCTCGGCCGCAGCCTGTCCAATGTCCATGTGGTTAACTGGTAAACCCGTGGCCTTTGCCATGCGTTATGGAAGCAAGCCATCCCGAACAAGGCTTGAAATTCATGATGGCCGGAACCGCAGTTCGCCTGTTCACAACCGCATTTTATTAACTGCAAAAGGAACACCAAGTGAAAACACTGACCGCAATTACCCTCTTTGCCTCGCTGGCCTTCTGCGGCACCGCTTTTGCAGACGGTGCCGACCTCGTCAAGAAAGACGGATGCTTCGTCTGCCATGACGCCACCGCCAAGAAAATCGGCCCGACCTGGAAGGATGTGGCCACCAAGCACAAAGGCGAAAAAGATGCCGTGAAGATCCTGGCCGAGACCATCACCAAGGGCAGCCATGGCGTCTACGGCAAGATCCCCATGCCGCCCCAGGCCAAGGCCGCTGGCGACGCAACCGCGCTGGCCGAGTGGATCATGACCCACTGACCCTGCAATCCGGGGTTAAAGGAAAACGCGGGGGTCTCCCGCGTTTTTTATGGTCTGG